>NZ_FWXY01000011.1 GCF_900176365.1 Desulfocicer vacuolatum DSM 3385
AATCCCATAAAGATTTTGATTTGCTACAGGCTGAGGGAAAACATTTTGTATGCCGAATCAAAATCAAAACTACGCGAACTATCATCAAACAGAACTTTGTGCCGGAGGACACTCATATTTTTTATGATGCAGAAGTCCTACTTGGAACTCCAGGGGTAAATCAATCAGAGACACCAGTCCGAGTCGTTGGATATAAAATTGCAGGCTCAACATTTTACGTGGCAACTGATCGACATGATCTGACTGCCGAGCAAGTGGCAAAAATCTACAAGCTCAGGTGGGACATTGAGTCTTTTTTCAAATGGTGGAAAAAACATCTCAAAGTGTATCACTTAATTGCTCGCAGTGAGTATGGAGTCATGGTACAAATCCTTGGTGGGCTTATTTCATATCTACTCATGGCCATATATTGTCATGATAAATTCAATGAAAAAGTTTCCATCAAAAGAATCCGCCAACTGAGAAATGATATACAAAATGAGCTCAGATACCCTTTATCAGGCGATAGGGCTGTCAAAAAAAGGACCAAAAAAAAGAAAAAGAAGTCTGCAAAAACCTAACCGGACATCACTGATTCGGAGCAGCTAAAATACGGATTAATGCTTACAGGACAGAGCAGAGACGTATCCTGGGGATTTTATACGGCACAGATGACTTATCTTGTGGGGGTAGCTGCAGGTGGGGTTATGCTTGTATTACCTTATTATCTGCACAATTATAAAGCATTTGGAAAAATTACAATTTTGGGAGAATTTCTGGCCGTGGCATCCATCGTCATGTGTCTTTTATACCTTCTGGTTCATCTGGGGCAGCCCATGCGGGCTTTAAACGTATTTTTACATCCAACTCCGTGGTCCATGCTTTTTTGGGATGGCAATGTTTTGTTCGGATACCTTGTTTTAAACATTATTATTGGATGGAATGTACTTGACGCAGAACGCAACGATATTTCTCCACCCCCATGGATCAAACCGTTAATTTATCTGTCCATTCCCATGGCGTTTTCCATTCATACCGTTACAGCCTTTATCTATTGCGGGCTTCCGGGTAGAGGATTTTGGCTGACGGCTGTTCTGGCCCCAAGATTTCTGGCATCTGCTTTTGCAGCTGGCCCTGCCATTTTAATTTTGTTATGCATGTTCATTAAGAAAATGACGACATTTGATCCCGGCAAAGAAGCTATCCAAACCCTTGCCGTTATTGTAGGATATAGCCTGTTGGCCAATGTTTTTTTTCTTATGTGTGAGGTGTTTGTGGTCTTTTATTCGGGGATTCCATCTCATATGGATCACCTTAAATACCTTTATACGGGATTGCATGGCCATGGCCCTCTGGTGCCCTGGATGTGGACATCCATTTTGTGTATGCTTATTGCCATCGTTCTTCTGGTTATACCATCCACAAGAAAAAACAGTCGAGTTTTGTTTCTTTCCTGTATTCTTGTTTTTGCGGGAACCTGGATTGATAAAGGCCTTGGTATGATTGTGGGCGGTTTTGTACCCTCCTCACTGCATCATATCACAGCGTATGTCCCCAGCATACATGAATTAATTATCTCAGGAGGTGTGACAGCCATTGGGCTTTTAATTTTAACAATTTTGTTTAAAATTGCCATTAGCATCAAGGTGTACAATAAGCCGTCGAATGTACAAAAATAGGATCAGATTATCTTAATGGGTGTATATACAGATAAAATTTCAATAGCAAATTGTTATATATTCGGAACGCTGAATGGGTGCCAAATATAAATATGTTTATCCACTTATGAGTATAAAACCAATTAAAAATTGGTAGTTTGAAATATATTAAGCCATTATCAAGGTTCTTGTTGGTAGAGAAAGGTATTGATCATTTTCAATTATTATAAGACCATTTTTTTTTAAAGTTTCAAATTCATTATAGATTTGAAGCGTGTTTAGTTCAGGGCATTTGAGTTTGAAAAGATCATAAATTGTTGATATTTTACAAATCGAATCGCCGTAAAGAATAATTTCTTTTTGGATTTGGTTGAGAAAGTATTTCAAATTTTCACCACAGCGATTATCGTGGATCAATAGAAAATCTTTACCAAGTTTCATTTCAAGGACAGGCTTTGTTTCAATGTTATGGTGAAGCTCTGCCCACAAATTTATCGCATCATGTAAATCCTTGGTGTATTCCATGGCATCTTTTGTGCTTGAAGCGTAAAAGTTAAAATAGTAAAACAGGTCGGGTTCCAGCATGTCAAGGGGATAAACATATTGATAATTTTCACGGATATAGGTTTCTGTTATTCCGAATTTATCCGGTTCTGTGAACATGGGACTAAAGCGATGCAGCTCAATGAATTGCATTCTGAGCGGTGGGTCCAGATGGACTATGAATGGTACAAGAGCTGCCATTTTGGAATAATCGAGAGGTGTTTCCCCAGGCATGCCCCACAGAATCATATAACTCACCTTTATTCCCGCTTCACGACACCATTTTAAAAGTTGTATGTTTTTCAGATATTTAACTCCCTTTTGCATCAGTTTCAGTATATTGTCTGAAAAACTCTCTATTCCGGCATGGACGTAGACTACTTTGCCTCTTTTCAGTGCCATGACGTTTTTTTTGCTGATATCAGGTCTAATTTGATACCAAAGAGAATAATCCACATTCGTTTGGGCAATGGTTGGAAATAATATATCAAAATGTGAGTTGTTTATGTTGTTGTCACATGCTGAAAAATCGAGATTAACATAGGCCGTTGACAACGATTCCAATTCCGCAGTAACGCGAAGGGGGGATTTAAGTCTGTATTGCCTGGCCAGACCGTTGAATCCACAAAAAGAACAATTTTTTTTTTCCGCCCACCAACAGCCACGAGAACTCTCATAGGGCAGCGGCCGCATGGTTGGTAAATGGACACCCTCTCCATTCATGGCATTGCGTTGTTCAAAAAAATCACTGAAATCCGGCGTTGGGAGATCGTCTAATCTCTGGGTTACCGGAACGCGGTCCGGGCCTTTAACAAGGCCATTTTTGTATTGAGTCAATCCCGGTATTTTCATATCTGTTTTATTCTGGAGGATTCCATCCACTATATCTGCAATAATTTCATCTGCTTCGCCAATGAATATATGGTCTATGATATCCGGGTATTTTTGATGATGTGCGATGCCCATCTTTCCTGCCAGGCTCGGTCCGCCAAAAATGGTTTTGATTTCAGGTTGTATTTTTTTGATTCCTTTTGCCAGGGCCATACTTGCCAATACTTGATTATAGGTGCATGAAAAACCAATGGCAGGAATCTCTTTTTCCGTTATCAGGAGGGCCAGAGCGTTAATGAATTCAGGTATGTCAACATCTCGAATCCGGGAAAGGAATTCAACATAGTTTTTCCCCAGTTTGTGTTCAATGTGCTGCTGCCCAAGGGCTTGCAGGAAGTGATCAGATTTAATGCGCTCTTTGCCGTGGATATAGCATGAAAACAAGTGGTCAGATAGCTCAAAAAGGGAATGATCGTTTGAGAGGGAGTAGTATAATACAGGATCGACAGCATGATAAAATTGAAAATTCGGATAAATAATTTGTGAGCGATATCCAGAATTTTTCAGGATGCTTTGCAATAAAGAGGGGCCCAGAACGGGCGTATCCGGATATGCCCACGGCATTACTGCAAAAATGAAGTCTCCATTTTTTATTGACAGATTCATTGGATCTCCCTGTTTTTAAAGGTTGGAGCTGGGTCTGATGATATCTGCTGTTTTTGAATCCAAAAATTTGTCCAATGAAATGGTTATTACCGATGAAATTTGTAAAATTGTTTGCAGAAATGATTTTCTACTTTACTCTGGGGGCTGAAATGAGTTCTTTGCCTTGAAATTTAAATCCCCGTTTTATAAGCTTCTGACGCGTATTCAGATCCAACGCGGAGGCATTAGAACCACACCCTCCGCCACAGATGGCCAGCCAGGCATCCGGAGGCGTTTGTGGGTTCAATCCCAATTGTTTCATGAGTTCTGCTCGTGTCCTTAATTTACCATTCGGCATTACAATTGTGGCTTGTCGATTTATTCGCCTGATTTTTGTCTGCGCCAAACTTTCAATTGAAAAGCCAACTCCTCCTGCAACGCCTCCCATTGCAACCACGGCAGTTTTTTTTATAAAATTTCGGCGATCCTTTTTTTGTGACATATTCACCTCCCATAAAAAATGGTGAAAATCTGGTTCGGGGTGTGGAGTCCTCTGCCTCCACACGTTAAAGCCATTATTTCATGGGAACGCCAATAAGCTCGTTACCTTGAAATTTAAACCCCCTTTTCATAAGCCTTTCACGAGCCCTCATATCCAGGCCCGAGGCGTTGGAGCCACATCCGCCACCGCACCCTGCCAACCATGCATCCGGCGGTGTATTGGGATTAAATCCAAGTTGCCTCAGGATTTGTTTTCGAGTTTTTAAAGAACCATCTGGCATAACCATCCTGCGCTCTCCCCCCCTTTTTAGCATTTTGACATTTTTCATATCAACAGATTTAGCGTTTGCATTGATGGTTTTTATTGTTGTTCCTGCCAAAGCTTTGGATGAGATAAGCCCAATTCCTCCAATGACGCCCACAGTTGTAGCTGCGGTGGTTTTAATGAATTCCCGGCGATTTTTCTTTTCTGTCATTTTAATTCCCTCCCTGTTGGATTAATGTGTTGGATTGATAATCAATCCCCGCATTTTGCAGATAATCCCAACGTCTTGCCACTTCATCTGCCAATGCCAGCTCAAAAGTCCTCTGGAAATCATTACAGTAGGGTTTATTGGATGAAGATGTATTGTATTTTGCATATTGAGCACACCCTCCACCACAAATCAAAGCAAATTCGCACTCCAGGCACTCTTCGATATCTGAAACACTCCGGTTGAACCATTTTTTTACCACCGTTTGATTGAAAATTGGACCATCTTTCGACCGATAATGACCGATTTTGGAGTTTTCTTTACCGATGGATTCCCAGCAGACATAAATGTTCTGATCTGGAGCGAAAATATAATGCCCAAAATTAGCACCGCAATACGCTCCTTTCAGTGAAAATCGCTCCCCTTTTTCAAAAACAGCCGCGATGTCCTGGGCGATGTGAACAGCAGGAGCGCTTGTAAATACATTGTTGTAATTGTCGACCATCTGATCCAAATATGTTGAAATATCAGATGTTTGAAGATCTACACAAACCTTTCCACCATCATTTTTTCTGTAAAGCGTGTTGGCGTAAATGATCACTGCCTCATTATTGGTCCACCCCTCTTTTTCGAACAGACCAAGGACCGTTTTAAATTGATTAATATTCTGGGGGGATACATGGACTCTGATATCCACTTTTCCCCCCACTGCCAAGACTTTATGAATATTCTCAAAAATACGATCAAAAGAAGATGTCCCTCCGCGATGAATTCTTGTTTTATCATGAATGTGTCGGGGACCGTCAATGGTTACCTGAACCTTCCTGAGGGTGTTCATTTTTATTACCGGTAAAAAAGAATCCAAATGATGTCCGTTGGTTATGGCAACAAACCAATATCCCTTATCTGCTCCTAACTTAAAAATAGTATCTAAAAGTCTTTTGTTTTTAAAATCAAGAGGTTCTCCACCGTAAAGATTAATCATACCTCCTTGACTGGCTCCTGCATTTTTTTGTATGTTTTCAATGCATGAAAAAATGCGCGGAACCATTTCTGACGTCATTACCACGTTATTTTTATAATAATTAATGTTGCTTGATTTGTTATTGAGGTTTTTTTGAAGATGACGCTCAAAGCAATAGGTGCACCGGTAGTTGCAATCCATATTGGGGACAATCATGAAGTATGGGCGTTTTTTTTCCATTTCATGAAGTCCATGTCCAATTTCACTCACAAGCATTTTTTCTTCGTCATGAGTGCTTGTGGTGAGATGGCCTCTTTCAAGTAAAATTGAAAAGGTTTCATGGGGGAGTATCTTTTTTTCAAAAAAAGCCTGGCCACGAGGTGAGTTTTTAATCATTTCTTTAAAAAAAACAGCCAGTTCTGGTTGAATAATATCCAATGCCCCTGAGTAGCCATTCATAAGAACGATGTTTTGATCTGGCAGCGGATGAGAAAGAATGGTGAAGCTACTAAGTCGAATCATTTGTTAAATACCTCCTTCTCATTATTAGAGGGCTTTTTTAAAAAGCGTTCCTCGTATTTTTTATAAAAGAGATAAATGAAGCAATCATCCATTGAAATTGCAAATAATTTCATGAGTGTTGGCAAACGTGATCTAAAGGTGATGGCGGTGGAAAACAAAAAACTGCTGTCGAAGAAAAAAGAAGGTTTGATCCGCAGGGATATTCAAAATAGAATGAAAGAATCATATCGTTATTCTTCATGGGAGTCAATAAAAAATTACCTCCAGACCGATACCGTGTTGGACAGTAGCTGGCTTGGTGTATGGCGTTATTCCGCGGTTTTCCCAGCTTGCATGGATTTGGTTAATAACGTCTGTAAGGCAATTCTTACCTCGTTTTTCCCTGCATCATGGGCAGGCATCGTTATGCTCAACTTTTATATCGTTTGATTGTTTGAATTATTTTTATTTTTTTGTTAATATATTAAATTAATATTGATTCTTAGCCCTCTACTCTACATCGCTAATACCAGCAGATATACATCCATGTCTGACCATCAGACTCTTCATTGAAAAAAATTGAATCATTGAATCATGAATGTTTTTCATTTTGTATGTATAAGATTACATACAATTAAATTGTAAAATGGAAATGCGCATAACATTACCCATTGTTCCATCAAGGATATTTGCTTCCATCAAGGCTTGCCCGCTAATGATCAATGATTCTCTGATACCCTTTAATTAATCCCTGTCAGGGGAGGAAGTCCTTGCAAATGGCATCGTTACAACCGCAGACGGGAATTTCTGGGTTGTAAGTTATTATTCTCATTTTTTACATCATAAATCAGGGGGGCGAAATTCATGGAATTGAACCTCAGAATCAAATTTAAAAAAGCTGGGATTTTTACTGGGATTGCGGTTTTACTTTTAATCCTCATTGTTTTCCTTCCAAGGGATGTCAGGAGTGAAAACAACCAGATGATAAAGATGATAAAAATGATTATCCCGGAACCAGGCACAGAGGTCATTGCCAAAAAGCCAATAATAAAATGCCGTGTCGCACAAGCCGTTGATCGTGATACCCTGGTTGTGATACTTGATAACATGGACGTTACTGCAATAGTGATATTTACAGAGAAGGGGTTCCATGTAAAACCTGTTGCCATCCTTCCTTCCGGAGCCCACACCCTTATGATCAGTGGCGTTTCCACGGCTGGTGAGCGCTTTGAAGTATCTTTTGATTTTTCAAGTCGCCATTCAACTCTTTTTGATGAAGCATATTCAAACAACGAAGTGACGGCCTTATACGATAGGGTAATGGCTAAAAGCGACAACTTGGAGGGAGAACCTGATGGCAAAGTGGAAGCCAATCTTACAACGGACAATATATTGCAGACCAGCAAGTGGAGATTCCTATTGAATTCCAATATTCGATATTTTGACCAGAGCACCTCTGCCTTTCCTCCTCCATCCAAAGGTGTGGAGATTATCAATTACCTTCTCACCGCAAAATACCGGGGTAACGAACTTGATTTTACAGCAGCAACCGGCGATCTGCAGTTAAATGAAAGTGAAAACACCGTGGCTTATCTTTCACGAAGGGGAGGGCAACTTCTGCTGAAACACAAGAATTTTAATCTGAACAGCTTTGTTGTAAAGAGCGACCAGATATTTGGGTTTGACGGTGATTTAGGCCTTGAAGGAGACCTTGACGATCACATCATAGGGGTGTCAGGAGCGGTTAATCTTTTTTCCGACAAACTGCAACTTAAAACCGTATATGCAACGGGCAGCGAGCCGGGTGATGATTTTGGTTCCTGGTCAACAAGCGGTGATAAAAAAGGTAACGTCATCGGATTTATTATGGGATCTCATCTGCTGGATGACAGGGTGATACTTGATGCCGAACTTGATTTTTCCAGATATGATGCAGATACCCTGGATGAATTTGGTTCAGAATCGGATAAGGCTTACAGAATAGGGGGCGAGGCAAATATCGGAAATTATAGTTTGCGGGCCATATACAAATATACCGGCCCGGAATATCAGGTTGTGGGGAATCCGTCCATTCAAAAGGATTTACAGGGGATTTCAATCCAGGGAGGTACAACCCGTGAAAACCACGCCGTTACCTTCTCGTTTTCCCAATATCATGACAATGTCAAAAGCAATCCCCTCTATTCCAGAATCAAAACAATGGCGTTTGGAGGTGATTATAATTTCACGGGGTTCCAGGCATTTCCCATGGGAATCTCCTTTGAAAGAACAAGCTTAACAAGCTCCAGGGAACCTGAATTTACAGATCCCATTAGAACGTATACTGACACCCTTACAGGTCATATCGCCTATATTAGAGACAGGTTGAGCCTGGGGTTCCAGGCAGGATATGGATTCCAGGAAGACCGGATTTCAGACTTTAACGATACAACCAATATCAACCTGTCCCTTTCACCCTCCTACTCGTGGGATAGGCTTTCCATCTATCCAAGTTTCAGTTTTAACAGGTCCAGGGCTCATTTTACCCATGTGAATACAGACACCTATACGACGAATCTGTCCTTTAACGGCAACCTTATCCCGGAAAAAATGGCATGTGAATTCTCAGGTACCTACAATAAAACCACAGCGGATGACAACTCAACAGATATGGACACCATTAATGCAAGCACGAGAATAACCTATTTCTTTACCAACAAGTTCTGGATCATGACAAATCCTGCGGTTGCTCTGATGGCCCAATACAACCAAAGCAGGGATCGACTCTTTGACCAGGAAGAGGAAGAGTTCAGAATCCTTTTGTCATTCACAAACAACATCTCATTTTCATTTTAAGGGGGAGTGACATGAATATCAGACCACATCTGTATGTTTACGTTTCTGTCATTGCGCTGCTGCTTTTTATCTGTGCAAACCCGCTTTATGCCATTACCATCTCTTCAAGTCCTGTAAGACCAACCGTAAATCAACCGGTGACACTGACAATAACATCCACCTATACGGCAACCCCAAGCTGTGACATTCTTGTTGATTTTGGTGACGATTCAGGCCAGGTATCAGCCGGGACATGCTTTGTTACGCCATGCGTTCAGGTTTTGACCCACACCTATACAGTGCCTGGCCAGTACACCATTATTGCCGGAGAAAATGCAAATTTTTGCAGAGTCTCACCAGGAGGACCGAACCCGGCAACACTCCAGATAAATGTCCAGGCAGTCTGTGCCCCCATGTCAATAACAACGTCTTCCCCCCTTCCCCCGGGATCCGCGGGCCAGCCCTACACCGCCCAGATTAACATCTCGGGTGGATATCCCCCGGTATCCCTTTTCCAAATCTCCGGGGATCTCCCGCCGGGATTAAGCATGAATACCTCCGGCCGGATATCGGGTACCCCTTTAAGCGGCGGTACTTTTTCATTCACAATCATGGCCGAGGATGCCTGTCCCAACGGAAAGCAGTCTGCGCAGAGGACATTCAGTCTCTATATTGACCAGGCCGTCACCATGGGTGTTACCGTACTCCCGTCCTCATTCACCATTGGCCGGGGCGCACCAACCACAAAGTCCATCACCTTTACGATCTCTTCCTCTTCCCTTGGAAACGTGGAGTTAACCTCTTCCATAGGACTCTTTATGGCCGGTGAAAACGTGGTTGGAGAAATCCATTCACCACTTAATATTTCAATAACCAACGGGTCTGGAAGGATTACAGAAAGCATTTATATTCCCATTGCCGTGATAAAACGAACCGAAAATCTGGGGGTGGCAAAAATCGCTTATCAAAGAATATTTTCCGGCCAATCTCTTTCAGCAACCGCACGCAGTAACATCACCATCACAACGGATGCCGGTGCAGAATTCAGAATCTCGAGCACAAGACTCTTTTTTGAAAATAACCGTCCGGAAATAACCATTTCAAGTAACCAGCCTCTCCCGGAGTTGTACGCTGAGATCAGGCATACCGGTACAGGCCTGCTCAAAGGGTACTGGGAGGTGGACGGAAAAATATTTTCCAATGTATTCAAACATATTCCCAACGTTGACCGCACAATAATCACATCTCCATCCATGCCGTCTTTTCCAACCTTTGATCCTGGAACCCATGTGGTAAGATTCATCATAACCTCACCCCGGGAAAATATTGATTTTCCCAAAGTCATATACTTCGTAAAACCGGTGGCCCATACAAAACGGCTCCCCATCAAACTGGTCCTGCCGCAGGATAACTCAAGCCTTAAATTCACATCTGGTGAGTTTAAATGGGAGGAGACTAATGCTATTAAATCAACCACATACTTGATTGAATTCAGAAATATGATAAAGGAAAAAGCCATATTTTCTGCATACACTACAAAAAAGAGTTACCGGGTGTCAGATGATTTGTTAGAGAAATATTTCAAACCAAATCAAAACTATCTATGGAGTGTCATTGGTTTTGATTCTGACGATGAAATCCATGGCGTAAGCAACCCATTCAAGTTCTTTTTTATGCCTCGTAACAGCAAATAAGCCAGCATGTAAAATATTTTTGATTATAACATTATATTTCCCTATCAATAAAATTAATCAGTAATATTTATGAATACTAAGTAAATACTTGATCAAACAGAGGCCTTACTGGTAAATCATTATCCATGAATTACGATGCCCATGGTGACAAAAAGGAAAATGTCTCTGTCAGTATACAAAACACGCTATTTCTTGATCTGGAAATTATCCCCCAGGGGGACATTATCCAAATGGGGGCCATACGAGGGGATCATGTTTTTGAAAAAATAGGACGGTTTAATACACTCAATGCCCTTAAAGAATTGGATGCCTTTGCCCATGGGACATCCTATATTGCTGGCCATAATATTCTTTTTCATGATTTGCCTCTCATGGCTCAAAAGAATGCAAATTTGAACCTTTTTACAAAACTTGTCATGGATACCTTGTGGCTTTCTCCCCTTGCTTTTCCCCGGAATCCCTACCATGGACTGATAAAAGACTATAAACTGGTAAAGGAAAGTATTAATAATCCTGTTTCCGATGCCCGGCTTGCCGCCACCCTGCTCCGGGACCAGATGGATGCCTTTGCCGCCATGGACAGGGAGGTGTTATTGTTTTACCGGGTCTGTTTTCAGCATATGATTTTACCCGAATCCACCGGTTTTTTTCCAGCATTTACAACCCATTTGTTTTCCCGGCCGGGCAGGGGGCTTGGTGCATGTTTTGAACGATGCGGGGCAAAGGCCCTGATCACCCGGGATCGGGCCATGGATATTTTTCAGGATAAGACCCGGAATAAAGTGTGCCAAAGTACCTGGAAACATGTTTTTAAAGCCTTTTGGAAAAAATCGGATCAACGCTTCATTCTTGCCTACGCCTTGGCCTGGCTCCAGGTGGCCGGGGGAAATTCTGTGCTGCCTCCCTGGGTGAGAAAACAGTTTCCCTCCATTGTTTCTTTGCTGTCAAAACTTCGGGATGAGCCTTGTACAGACAAAAATTGTACCCATTGCCGGAACACTCATGATCCGGTGAAACACCTTACCCGATTTTTCGGATATCCAGGCTATCGAAAACTCCCCGACGGCACCCCCCTCCAGGAACAGATTGTGACCCATGGTCTGGCCGCAAAACCCTTGCTTGCCATTCTTCCCACCGGGGGCGGAAAATCCATCTGCTTTCAGATCCCGGCCCTGGCAGGTTATTTTAACACCGGCAGTCTCACCGTTGTGATCTCCCCTCTCCAGGCGCTCATGAAAGACCAGGTGGACAATTTAAATAAAAGCACCGGCGGCACGGCCGGGGCCACCATCAGCGGTTTGTTAACACCGCCGGAACGGGGCATGGTCATGGATCAGGTGGCCCTGGGGAACATTGGTATTCTTTATATATCTCCTGAACAGCTGCGTAACGGGTCGGTGAGAAAAATTTTAACCACCCGTCAGATTCGCTGCTGGGTGTTTGACGAAGCCCATTGTCTATCAAAATGGGGCCATGATTTCAGGCCTGATTATCTCTATGCTTCCCGGTTCATTCGGGAGTTTTCAATAAAGGAAAAATTGACCCCCACAGTGGCCTGTTTCACGGCCACGGCCCGGCAGGATGTGGTGGAAGAGATCATCAGCCACTTTAAGGATGAGCTCAACCTTGATTTGACGCTTTTCCAGGGTGGGGTGGAGCGTTCCAATCTTGATTTTGAAATCCACGCGGTGTCCTCCCACGAAAAACTTGACAGTGTTCACAATATATTAATAGAACGCCTGTCCCATGAAAGTGACGGCGCTGCCATTGTCTATTGTGCCACCCGGAAAAATACCCAGGCTGTTTCAGAATATCTTAACCAAAAAGGGTGGCACTCCGGATTTTTCCACGGGGCCATGACTCCGCCGGAAAAAAGAGAAATCCAGGAGGGCTTTATTTCCGGGGAATTGCCGGTGATTGCGGCCACCAACGCCTTTGGCATGGGCATTGATAAGGACAATGTTCGTCTGGTGATCCACTATGACATTCCCGGGTCCATGGAAAATTACATCCAGGAGGCAGGACGGGCCGGACGGGACAATAAAGATGCCCGATGTGTTCTTTTATATGATGAAAACGACATTGAAGCCCAGTTTCGTCTCAGCAGTGCCACCCGTCTCACCACAAGGGATATTGCCCAGATTTTAAAGGGAATTCAAAGGGCCCGGCGTAACCGGGAGGGCAATATTGTGGTCACGGCCGGGGAAATTTTGCGGGATAACCGTGTGGACACGGGATTTGATCTGTCAGACCACGACTATGAAACCCGGGTAAAAACAGCCGTGTCATGGCTGGAGCGGGGGGGATTTTTATCCCGGGAGGAAAATCGCACCTCGGTATTCCAGGGTAAGCCTAAATTTCATGACATGGATGAGGCGCTACAGCGCATCAATGCCTTGAATCTCTCTTCTTTGAATAGAAATATCTGGTCCTGCATTCTTTCTGCCCTGGTCAATGCACCTAATGATATGGGACTTAATGCCGATGAGATCTGTGAATCCCTGGGGCAAATTCCCCATTTGCCGGAAGAATTTAAAAATACCCGTAAAATTATTGCTGTGATGAACGACATGGCAGAGGCAGGGCTTATTGAGCGCAGCCTGATGCTGTCGGCCTGGGTGAAACAGACGGGTAAAGGCAATGCCACGGCTGTGCTTGGCCGGGTGTGTGCCGTGGAAAAGGCCATGCTGGAAGTGATGGCACAATCCCATCCCCATGCTGAAGTGAATGAAACCGTACACCTCACCTTCCGGGGCATGAATCAGCAAATCCTGGACATGGGGGTGGACGGTACCAGTGTGGAGCTCATTAAACAGCTCTTAAAAACCATGGCCAACGACGGTAAAGGATTTGGCCATTCCATTTCCAGTCTGGAACTTTCCTATGAAAATCGGGAAATGTGTCGTCTTCGGCTGCGCCGGGAATGGAACACCATGGCAAAGATCACCCAAAGACGTCATGATCTTGCCTGCCTCATCCTCCAGGCCATCAGGGATGCAGCCCCGGGTGGCGAAAAAAAACAAAAGGAGATATTGGTGCGATTTTCCTACGATTATATATCCCAGTATCTTTCCGGCAGTATTGCCACCATTGATATAAAACCCGGTAAAATGATGGCGGCCCTGGAGGCAGGGCTTTTGTTTCTCCATGATAACAAGGTGATCAGCCTGCAGCACGGCATGGCTGTGTTCCGCCAGGCCATGACCTTGAAAATGGGGAAAAATGATAAGGCCAAGCGTTATACCCGGTCCGATTTTGAACCGTTATCCCTGCATTATACCCAGCGCATCTTTCAGATTCATATCATGAATGCCTTTGCCCGCATGGGTACGGAAAAGCTCACCCAGGCATTGAATATGATTCTGGGTTATTTTTCCATGAACACCGAGGCCTTTATTAAAAAATTTTTTCCCGGTAAAAAAGGGATGCTCAAGATGGCCACCGGTGAAGCGTCTTTTAAAAACATCGTCTCCAGTTTAAAACATCCGGATCAGGAACGCATTGTCACAGCCGGTGCCCGGCGAAACCTTTTGGTGCTGGCAGGACCCGGTTCTGGAAAGACCCGCACCGTGGTTCACCGCTGTGCCTGGCTTTTACGGGTTAAACGGGTGAATCCCGGATCTGTACTGGTATTGTGCTATAATCACAGCGCTGCTGTCTTGGTGAAAAAAAGATTACTGGCCCTCATAGATCAGGATGCCCGGGGGGTATCGGTGATGACTTTTCATTCCCTTGCCATGCAGATCACCGGTAAAACACCGGGAATTACCATGGAGGGAGGCACTCGTATTTTCCCCGGGGGAAATTATGCCGGGGTCACGCAGCCGGAACAGTCCCTTGCCCGGTGGTTTGATACGGTTATCACCGAGGCAACGGATATACTGGCCGGGAAAAAAGAATTACCCGGCCTCGGTATGGATGAAATAAGGGAACGTATTCTGGCAGGATACGAATATATTCTGGTGGATGAGTACCAGGACATTGATCAGACCCAGTATGATCTTATTTCTGCTGTGGCAGGCAGAGGACTTGTAACGGATAAAAAACAAGGGGGGCTGGGTAAGCTTAACATCATGGCTGTGGGGGATGATGATCAGTCCATTTATGGATTTAGAAATGCCAGTGTTAAATTTATCCGCAAGTTTAAAGAAGATTATGCAGCTGAGGTATTCCATCTTACGGAAAATTTTCGTTCTGCTCCCTGCATCATGGCATTGGGTAACACCCTTATTGCCCATAACAGAGACCGCATGAAAACCGATCATCCCATGAAAATAAGTCCCCATCACCTGGCCCGGCGATCCAGGGGAAACGTGGTCTTTTTTGGGGTTTCCGATGTGATGGACCAGGCCCGGCAGCTGACAACGGCTTTAAAGATAATCATGGAAAGCAACCCCGGTCTGCCCCTGGAACAGATGGCTGTTTTGTCCAGAAACGGCATGAATCACTCCATGCTTCTATCGGTTCGCCGGGTGCTGGAAGAAGAAAATATTCCCATGAGTATTCCCCTTACCGGGGCCAGTCGGTTTTCTTTGTTCCGGGTCCGGGAGATCGAAAATTTCATGGCAGATCTTAATCAACATCCTGATATTTTTGCCCGCTCCTCTCAATTGCTGGGATGTTATTATGCCCGCTTGAGTATTAAACAGGTTTTCAAGCCTGAAAGGTCAAGTTCCATATCAACGGAAAAAGACTTTCTTTCATCCATGGCTGATAAATTTACCTGTGAAAATAAAAACCCCTGGCATCAGTTTATCGTGGATGGATTAACAGCCCTGGCCGCGGAAACCGGAGATGCTGAAATCAGCCTGTTCCAGGTTCACCATTTTTTTTCCCGGCTGATTCTGGAGCAGAAGCGGGAGCAGCGACTGGGGCGGGGCATTTTTCTTGGTACGGTTCACAGTGCCAAGGGCATGGAATTCTCCCATGTTTTTATTCTGGACGGAGGATGGGGCACCCCAAAAATCATGGCTGAAATGGAGGAAGAGCGACGGCTCTATTATGTGGCCATGACCCGGGCAAAGGAATGGCTGGGTCTTTTTTCCCTGAAGGGCAGCGGTAATCCCCATATAAATATCTTAAAGCGTGAAAATTGTTTTGATAATTGCCAGTTTGAGGCGATCCCCTCGCATCAAGGGATTGCCTCTGGTGTTTCCCACCACCCCGGTGCAGATCCTTTATATGAAATATCCCGCAAATCCGGGGCGTATTTCAAGTTTTGTGGTGGGCAGACCGGGGCCGGAATAAGGTCCGCCCGTGGCGGTGATAAAAAAATAATGCCGGAAAATATTCGGTATGACATTTTATCGCTGGGGGATATCTATCTGGACTATGCGGGAAGAAAATCATTGAATCATCCCATCCACAGGGCATTACAAGAACTCGTCCCCGGTGATGAACTTAAATTGCGGCACACCCCTGCCATGACTTTTTTGTGCACATTAAAAGGCGTGCCTGTGGCTGCCATGTCCCGGGAGGCCCGGCATCAATGGGCTCAAAAGCAGGATGAGGTCAAAGAAATAAAAATTATAGCCATGGTTCAACGGAAAAAAAACGATTGCCAGCCTGATTTTATTTCTAAGATTGCATGTGAAAAATGGGAAATTCCCATTGTGGAAATTCGTCTGAGCATTAAAATATTTCCAGGTGGGTAAATAGAATACGCCCGCCGATGAGAATCAGGAGTACGCCTCCGGCAACGGTCATGTGTTTACCAAACAATTTACCCAGACGGATCCCGAGTTTGGTGGACAGGAACGACATTGCCACTGTGACAACTCCAATCATAGCAGCGGGATACCAGATATTGATGTCAAGCATGGAAAGGCTTAGTCCCACTGCAAGGGCATCAATGCTGGTGGCCACACTGAGCATGACCATGGTCATACCCCGGGAGGGATCACCGACAGGATCATCTGTGCTATGGTCACTTCCTTCCTGAATCATTCTAATACCCACAATGCCAAGAAGGGCCATTGCAATCCAATGATCCACCGCCTTGAAGTGCGATGCAAAACCAATGCCCATGAACCAGCCCATGACAGGCATTAAAAATTGAAACAGTCCAAAATGAAATGACAATCTGAAAACTGCCCGTGCATCATTGGCAAACCCGGCTGCTGCCGCTGCAAGGGAAACCGCCGCTGCATCCATGGCAAGACCCACGGAAATGAGGATAATTTCAAAAAAAGTCATGGTCAATTCATTTTCCTTTATTTTGACAAAATTCAGGCAATGACATAACATAATAACCAAAAAACAACAGGGAAAAATATGAAAAACGAAATCATTACCATCACTGTTCCCGACCAGGGAAGTATATCCGGTATCCTTTCCGGGCCAGCTCATCTTAATGAAAACAGTTCCACAGGTATTGTTTTTGCCCATGGCATGTCCAATGACATGCATCATCCCTCACTCCAGGGGGTGGCCCAAGGCTTGTCAGGTCTGGGCTATATCACACTTCGGTTTAATTTCCTTTATAAAGAAAGGGGGCGAAAATCCGCTGATCCGGATCACCGCCTCATTGTCTGCTGGCAGGCTGCCCTGGATTATCTTGTCCACCACAGCGGGCATGATGTTGACAAGGTTGTGGCTGCAGGAAAATCCCTTGGGGCCCGCATTGCCTCGGTGGCAGCATCCACCGGGAAGATAACCCCCCATGGCATCATATATCTGGGATATCCCCTCCACGCACCCGGTCGTAAAGATAAACTCAGAGACGCGCATCTTTCTGACATCACAGCTCCCATGCTTTTTTTTGAAGGCACCAGAGACCCTTTTTGCGATCTTGATCTTTTATCCGGTGTCATTGACCGGTTGACCATGCCTGTGGCGCTGGAGATCATCCAGGGAGGTGATCATGGCTTTGAGCTGCCTGCATCCGATCCCCGTGATCCCAGCGAGGTTTACAACCAGATTGTGGAAAAATGCCACCAATGGCTGAACCGGGAATAAGGCCTTGGGACATCAATTTTTTGGGGGCGTATTTCAAGCTTCGTTGTGGGCAAAATCGGATGAGAATACAGTTCGCCCGTGGCAGTTACACAGTGAAACATCATTGCTGGTTCTGTTTTTATCTCTCTTTTTCCTTAATGTAAGGTAGATATGAAAGATAATCATTGAAGCAAACGTCTTTTAATTGTATGTTCCCTGAATTTGTGGTGATTTGCAATTATCCATTGTGGATCATGTCATTATTACAATACACTGATAAAATCTTTTATAAAAAGAGGTTTCTTTGAATTTATTCCACCGGCTTTTTTTCTTATTCCTATCAGCACTTATTTTTGTTTCACTGACCGGTATGGCCCCTCAAAAGACAGAGTTGTCTGTTGAAAAACAGACCTCGCTTCAATCAACGGATGTGCCGGATAATGGCTCACAACCATTAACGAGCCTTGCATCCACGCCGCCCCGGAAGAAACAATATTGCGGCATTTCCATGGAGGGCTTAAGTTTTAAAACCGGGGTGGTTCAGTCCGGTCAAACCCTTGCCCATTTGCTAAACCCCCATGGCATTTCCAACGCCGCCATTTTCCAGGCCGCCAAAACATCAAAGCCTGTTTTTGACGTTCGACGCATTAAAGCCGGTAACACCTATAGCTTGATTTCTTCCCCGGAAGAAGAGGGACGGGTGAAATATTTCATATATAATCAAAGTGCCATAAACTATGTGGTCTTTGATTTTGGTAATCCCATTCAGGTATATAAAGGAAAAAAACAGGTAGAGATAAAAACCAGAACCCTTTCTGGGACCATTACAAGTAGTTTGTGGAATGCAGCAAGGGATTCCGGAATGAGTCAAGAATTACTTTATGCCCTGGGGGATATTTTCGCCAGCACCATGGATTTTCGTCATCTGCACAAGGGCGATGAATTTATGATCACCTTTGAAGAAAAATTTGTTTCCAATAAATGTGTGGCCACCGGAAGGATAAAAGCGGCCCGCCTTACCTGTTGCAATAAAATTTTCCAGGCCTTTGGTTACGAAGTCAACGACAGAATCAATTATTATGATGAACAGGGAAACAGCCTGGAAAAATCATTTTTAAAATCCCCCTTAAAATACAGCCGGATCAGTTCAAAATTCAGTAAAAGACGACTTCATCCCATTAAACAAAAGTACATGCCCCACCCCGGCATTGATTATGCTGCTCCCCGGGGCACACCTGTGAGAAGTGTGGGGGACGGCATCGTTATTTTTAAGGGATACAGTAAAGGTGCCGGTAATTATATTAAAATTAATCATGCCGGTGTGGGGGTGAGTGAATACATGCATTTATCAAAATTCCATGTCCGTATTAGAAAAAATCAAAAGGTTGAAAAAGGCCAGATCATCGGATATGTGGGTAGCACCGGTTATGCCACCGGTCCCCATCTGGATCTGCGGTTTAAAAAGAACGGAAAGTATGTGGATTATACAAAAATGAACCTGCCCAGCGGTAAATCCCTGGCAAATCCCCATAAAGAAATTTTTCTGAAGCAGGTGGCAGGTATAAAGCAGCAATGGGAGGATACTCCGCGTCTTTCCCTGAATCATGGAACAAAAACACTGGATGTCACATCAAAGGGCGAAAAGAGGTAAAAAATCAATGAATCTTCCTTGATTTTAATATGTTTTTTATTTACCATGCCCCAGTCACTACGTGAAAATAAAGCAATATATGAATAAAAAAAATCGTGGGTTGAATTCACGGTATTTTTTTGTATTGCTTTTTCATCTCCACCATTCAAGAAAAGGAGTTCATTATGACACTTAAGGCAAAGGATATCATGGTAAAGTCGTTTGATATGATTCATAAAGATGCCTCCATTGCGCAGGCCATTGAAAAAATCACCCATGGGCGGGTGAGGGACACCGGACATAAAACCACAAGCCTCATGGTCATTGATGAATACAACCACCTGGCCGGTATCATCACCATGTTTGATATCCTTTATCATCTAAGGCCGTCTTTTCTTAATTATTATGGTATCAATGGTGATGAACTGGTGTGGAACGATCCCCAGATATCAAAATTAATTAATGACCTTAAGGCTAAAAAAGTGGGGCAAATCATGAGTGATAACGTCACGGGTGCCTCCCCGGACGATGATGTCATCGTGATACTGGATCGCATGATTAAAAATAACTATCATCGCCTGCCGGTGCTGGAAAAAAATCTTCCCATTGGCGTGGTGTATGTGGCAGATATCTATTGCAGCCTGTTCGCCCAGGGCACGTGATAAAATCAGAGAGCTGGATTTTATTTACTGTTTATCAACCCCGGCAGCCTTTTTTTGCCTGTTTATTTGTTGAAAACAGTGGACTGAAAAAATCTGGTTTTTCAATGCCTGCCATGATCCGTTTAATGATATGGGCCAGAGCACCAGAGAAAAGAATAAAATATTATGACAACACTCGATTATTACAAAACATTAAATATTTCCAGGCAGGCAGATTCCACACAGATAAAGCAGGCTTATAAAAAATTGGCCATTCGATTTCATCCGGATAGAAACCCGGACGATGAAAGTGCCGCAGATAAAATGGCCCGGTTAAATGAAGCCTATGCCGTGCTCTCAAATCCCGAAAAAAGAGCGCATTATGATCAACTCTGCAAACAATTCGGGGATGGAGCCACTGGTCAGTTTCGGCAAAATAATAATTACAATGATATTTTGCAGGAATCTGATATTGAGAAGATATTTCAGGAAATTGCAGATAATTTTGGTATTCGGGGATTTAACGAAATATTTAAATCCGGTTCAACCCACGGCGGGGGATTTTTCATGTTTGGTACTTTTGGCCATAACCGTGGGAATCATCCACGCGGTTCCGGCAGAAATATCCTCCAGGGTGTTGGTAAAACGCTTTTAAAAAATGTGTTCTCCCAGGCCTTAAAAGCACCTGATCTGGATAAAAGTCTTAATTGTTATGACACCATTGCCCTGTCTCAATCCCATGCAGAAAAAGGGGGACCCTATGCCTATTATCATAAGGCGCAGGACAGAAAGCTCATTGTAAAAGTTCCTGAAAATATCCAGGAAGGCCGTAAAATAAGGTTAAAGGGCCTGGGTAAGGAAGACCCTGTTTCCGGAGAAAAGGGAGATCTTTATCTCACCGTTTCCATCAACAACAATTTAATCTCAAAGGTAAAAAAGTTTTTGTTCAGATAATCTTCTTTGGAGGTTGACCATAAGTTGGGCCGCGATACGTGAAATTAAATTTTATTAATCGCAACATGTTGTAATTACAGACATTGGTTTTTATCGCTAAGGTTTTATGACAAAACGGTCCACGTTATGATCAAGCCCCCTTTTTTGAATCTATCATCCAGAAGGGGAGGATGGTTCTAACATCATTTCCAGGCGATATAACGGTGCCGGAAGCTTTTCCGAGGTAATATAGAGCCATCGTTCATCCAGACTCAGGCACATGGCTTCCCGTTGAAGAAGTAAACCAAAACCCACCGGGGGAAGGTGGATTATATCAGGATTATCCGCCAGACACGACATCCATGTCCGGTGGTTTTTTTTTGAATAGAGATAGGCGTGTTTATAAGTTAAAATTATGAGATATTCACCATCCTGTGTTATTTCCAGTGCTGTGGGCTGGGACCTATTTTGGCCATAGGGCTGGATCATATCATCTGCATCCGGCTGGGGGATGGTGGATACCCGGGCTATTTTCTTTGCCGTTACAATGCCTTGCCCCGGTGGAGGAAACAGCGGTAGTGTATAAAGTTGCGGTGGATTATCCCGTTTGCTCAAAACAAGGCATTGTTCTGATGATATATCCACGGTAACAGCTTCACAATCCCGGGGGCCGTCTTCATACTGAAATTTAATTTGCCACCGTACCCGGGCTGTTTTTGGGAAAATACCATTGGGCGTGACCACGGGCTCTTCAATGATATAAAGTGTTCTGTTTTTTCGTTTGCCTTTGTTATCTCCGGTGTCTGCTATTAATAAATACGGTGTGTTTTTCCATTTAAAGGAGGCCATATCTTCCCAGTCAATGTTTTTGACACCGGTCAGGGCGACCTTTCCCCTTTCTTCTCCTTTGTTTGACAAGGCATAAATAACGGCATCATTGCCACTGTCATTGAGCACCCATAACAGATTGTTTCGGCGGTGGGATATTGCCATGCCCGATGCTTCATCAATATTCTTATTGGCAATATTTCCCACAAACTCTGCTTCACCAAACACGGCTTTGGGGGAAGACAGATGATTTTTCCCGGCACCTGCCGGGGAAATTATGCAAATAAGAAAGAGAATCCAATAAAAGGATTTCAGGAAGATGACGTGCCTCCTAAATCGTGAAAATTAATCATTAACGGCCCGAAGCACCATATCCGGACTGCCCGAAAGGGTGGCCACAATGGTTCTGCCCAGAAAAAGGGGAATACCGCCCCCACTGTTGACCACTTTGTCTTCAATGTCCATGGCAACGGTTTTACGACTGGTACCGGCACAGCGTGCAAGCTCCCGGACATGATCTTTAAGATATTCAACAGCCCAGGCTTCAGCCTGACCAATGCTTTTAAACTGTTGATTTCCCGGTACCCCTTCCACAACAAACCGACCAAAACTATTTGTTTTTATAGATATTTTTCTTTTTATCATAATGTGACTGGTGATGGCGCCCACAGCGTTGGCAACATCTGCATCCTCCGGGATAATCACCCGGGCATTGAGACGTTTTCCAGCCTGGGGTAGAAAATAGTGCACCGGTGCACCAATGCCGATGACCGGATGATTAAATTGGGCAGTGATGGCATAGCGACTGTTTTCCGGGTTTACAATTTGTTTCATTAATTGTTGAAATACCGGCGTATTTTCCATTTCATCCATGGCAAAATCCCGGGCCATCTGTTTTTTCAACAACTCAAGGGCAAGATCTATTTCCATCTGATTTAATAGGGTAGCTATCAAATCTTTTTTAGATTGCTTTGAAAAAATAGACATGATGCCCACCATGAAATGGGCTGGATCGGCATCCCATTTGGTAAATTCGCCTGTGACATGCAAAAGATCTGTGGGGGTCAGTCCGCATCGCTGTACCAAACCGCTTTCTTCAAGACGTTCCAGGGGAAGAAATTGCACTGCCAGCATATTAAGATGGGGCAAAAGTTCTTCCGGGGTATGGGGACGTTTCCTGAGCAGATCATAAACTTTTTGTTCATTGGGTGTGGGATTAAAGGAAAACTCACCTTCCATGGCCACAAGAAGGGTCTGGGAAATCATGGAAAGTTGATGGCTTTCCATGTACTGCAAGGCACGTTTAACCCCCTGGGGATGCGCCGCATTTGCCCACACAATGGGACCCACCCGGCGGGGACCAATGGCAAATTCATCCCGATTCCATCGAATGAGGCTGTCCCCCCCCAGTCCCACTGTGCGCATATCCAGAGCTTTTACATGGGTGACAAAGCCTCCCACATTGGCACCGCTTTCGCACACATCCACAAGCCCTTCACAGATATCTGCCGTATCTGTGGTGGTGCCGCCCATATCCACCACCATGGCTTCTTCCAGGCCGGTGAGAAGTTTGGCACCGGCCACACTGGCCGCAGGCCCTGACAACACAGTTTCCACAGGGCGTTCTTCGGCCATGGCCGCAGACATCAAAGTCCCGTCGCCCTTCACCACCATCACCGGAGCATGGATGCCTCGTTTTTTTAATACATCCCCCAATTCCCGGAAAAATTTAATCATCCGGGGAATAATGCGGGCATTGAGCACTGCTGTCTGGGCCCGGACCACAAAATTAAGCAGGTCAGAAAGCTCATGACCACAACAGGCCACCATGCCTGTTTCTTCATGAATAATGCGTTTCACCACAAGCTCATGGGCAGGATTCACAGCACCGGCAAACCCTGACACAGCAAAGGCGGTGACCCCGTCTTTTTCCACCATATGACGAACGGCATCCCGGATTTCATTTTCATCCACAGGCTCAACTTCACCACCGCTGATGTTGATCTGTCCTTTTACGTTACATCTTGGGGTATGGGAAATGAGTTCATCTGCCACATGGCCGCCATTGACCATGAGAATCAGCCCTGTTTTTTGCCCTTCCCCTTCCACAATGGCATTGGTGGCAAGGGTGGTGGACACCGACACCAGCTCCACCCTGGAAAGCACATGGGCATCAATACCGGCCAGCACCTCATCAATACCGATGGAAAAATCCCATTTTGTGGTCAATGCCTTGTTTTTATCAATTATTTTTTTATCATCAAAGTTGTATACAGAGGCATCGGTGTAGGTTCCTCCGGCATCTATACCCAGGCCGTAATGAATGGAAAGTCCGGCATTGTCTTCATCATCATACACCAGGTGACGCGGCTCTCCACGTCCGGGAACGGCACTGTCACTGTCCGGTGCAGAATCAAGACCATTGGCCAGGGCGGAATAAATGGTGACATGTCCCGGAGGAATGATGACAATTTCAGTGTCAGACGTTTCCTGGGTGAGCAACCGGGTCATTAATGATATATCCCCGGAAATCCGTTCATACTTCCAATTATATTTTTTTGCCATTTTTCGGGCATGTTCTGCACTTTTTTCCTTTGTGCCGATACCGGTGTCAATAAATGCCGCCCGCTGGTAATTGTGATGCCAGGAGCTGAAAAAATCAATGATTTTGCCCCCGCCCTTTTCACCGTATTGGTCTTTTAGATCTTGACATCCCATGGATTGGGTGCCCACCCATATTTTTTCAGGCTCTTTTTCTTTGGGGATTTCCTTTTCCTGATACCATCCGGCAGAAATATAGAAAGTCCCCGGGTATTTTTCAAATTCACGCCTGTATGCTTCGTCACTGCCCATGAAAAGAGCAATGCAGTCATGTACCCTGGCAAAGACCAGGGGAACCCGGGGGGCACGGATGCCGATGGTGCCTTTGCCACAAAGTCCATATCCCACAACGATGCGACTGCACAGGGGATCTGCAGCAGATTTTTCAATGGCCTCCTGCAGTCGTTGGCGAAGCTCATCGGGCGAACTGTGTAATCCGCCGGGGAGAAAATTCATTTTTACGTTAAGGCCTTGTTCCTGAACAATGTGCCTTATGTCCGGCGCCAATACGCCGCACCCAATGAAGTGAATTATTTTTTTATCTTGCATATGACTCTCCTTGACAGATATTTCATGGCCACCCATGAATAAAAACGTTTAACGAAGTTGTATAACGACGCTTCTTTTACCCGTCAAGTTTTTTATTGATTTAAATTTAATTTTTTCTGAATGCTTTCAGCTATTTCATCCTGGTTCAAGGCATCACATTCAATGGTGATTTCAGCATATTTTTCATAGAGTTTCTGGCGCTCTTCAAAAAGTTCCATAAAAGTCTGGCCGGGCGCTTTTGCAATACCCCGGGTTTCATAATTATGTATTCTCCGCTTGAGTTCCTCAATGCTGACCTTTAAAAATACTATTTGTGAAATGTCATGGAGCAGGGCCATTGCCTTTTGACTATACGGAACGCTGCCGCCTGTGGCAATGACTTGCTTTTGAATATTTAATTTTAAAATTTCTTTTTCTTCAATATGTCTTAAATTCCAGTGATCACTTTCATCAATGATCTGCTGCAGGGATTTTTGCTGGTTAATCTGGATCAATATATCTGTGTCAATGTAGCCAAAGGTCATATTTTTGGCCAGAATAATACCCACGGTACTTTTCCCGGCCCCGGGCATACCGATCAGTGTGATATTGGATTTCATTTTTATTCCTTGATTTTTATATGAAATACTCAGTAAATCAGGGGTGTATTTCAAGTTTTTGTTGTGGGCGGAGCGAGGTCAGAATGCGGTCCGCCCGTGGCGGTTATAATGATGTAAATAAGGTCTTTGTTGAAAATTTATAAAGATTAAAACAATATAGTATTTTAATGTATTTTGCTAATTATTAATAAAAAAATTAAGTTTTAATATTTTTTTCTTTTAAAAAATTACAATTTGTTCGATTTTAGTGTTGGTGTGGAGGCGGATATTGATAACTCAACTTTCGGTGTTCGCATTTCGTGGTGGGGTCAGGCTTTCGTTATTGACATTATCGAGGTTTTTTTCGTTGACAAAGGCCTTGGTCGATAACATCAATAACAAAAGCCTGACCCCGTCGGCACACTGAGCCCATCGGTACATTTAACAATGCCGGCTTTGAAATGAAGCCCGAAAGTTGAGTTGATAAATAAGCGCCTTCTCCTGGCCAGAAAAAACATGGTTGTGATGAAAGGGTAAATATTGGGATGGGATGCAAAAATAAAAAAAATAATCCGGTGCCCCTGAAGTCGTCCGGGAAGAGCGAGCCATTGACTTAAAAATTGAAAAAAAGGTGTAATTGTTATATAGATTATCCCATACTTAGAGCCTGTTATCGGTTGCAATCCCATGGGAAGGGGCCCAATTTCCCAAAATTTCGATCAATAGTCCGCCTATTAACAGAAAATTTGAAAAAATTGGTTCTCTCTCACATGAGATGACACTTCGATTCCCTGATTTTTAAACAGGCTTCTACGGAAAACCATTGTGATAATAAAGGGTAAATATTCGGCCGGCACCCCAGTTTGATTATTGGGGCCTGCTCACATAGCAATAGTATGCTACCCTACGAAGTCCCAATTAAGTGAATATGGGACATTGGCCAAATATTTACATTACCAACCCGAATGTGTACGAATAAGGGAATGTAAAATAAATGATTCAGAGTATTCTTGACAACGATCTGTACAAATTCACCATGCAACAGGCCGTGCATATGCTATATCCCCGGGTGGATGTGGAATATATTTTTATCAATCGTTCAGACACCCCTTTTCCCGATGGATTTGCTGAAAAATTACAATGTGAAGTAGATCGTATGGCAACGTTCAAACTGAGTCTGGAAGAGAAAAATTTTCTTATTGACACATGCTACTTCATGACCCCGGTGTACCTTGATTTTCTGGAACATTATACCTTTGACCCCAAAGAGGTCACCCTGCAGCAAAACGGGGGAAAGCTCAATCTCACCATAAAAGGTCCATGGTATCGAACCATTTTATGGGAAGTACCATTGATGGCCATCATCAGTGAACTGTACTTTGTTATGACAAATGCCGAACCCCTTTCCCATGAAAAACAGACTGCAATTAATCTTAATAAAGCCCGGGTATTAAGTGATAACGGCATTAAATTTGCTGATTTCGGTACCCGGCGGCGTTTTTCCTCCCTGGCCCATAAGGGGCTGATTAAAGATATTCTGGGGGTTAAAGGAAATACCCTTATTGGAACCAGTAATGTGTTTTTGGCCCGGCATTTCAACATTAAACCCATTGGCACCCTGGCCCATGAATGGTTTATGTTCCATGCTGTTTTAAACGGTTATCGAATGGCCAATCCCACCGGGGTGGATGCCTGGACGGCGGCGTTCCATGGTGATCTTGGCATTGCACTCACAGATACCTTTACCACGGATGTCTTTTTATCCACCTTTGATACCATGCATGCCAAACTTTTTGACGGTGTCCGGCATGATTCAGGGGACCCCTTTGAATACATTGAAAAGGTGATCCGTCATTATGAAAAACTTCACATAGATCCCAGCACCAAAACAATTGTATTTTCAGATGGACTGGATATCACAAAGGCTGTTCATATACATGAAAAATGCAGGGGCAGAATCAACGATTCCTACGGTATCGGCACCAATCTTACCAATGATGTGGGGGTAACGCCTTTAAATATTGTCATTAAACTGGCCAAATGCAGAACCGCACCGGACAAGGCATGGCACAAAGCCATTAAATTATCCGATAATATTGCAAAACACACCGGAGACCGGGAAGAGCTGGATCATTGCATCAATGTGCTGCAAAGGGGGATTTAAATTATTTTTGTTTTCTTGGTTTTACCCCTTTTTGGGGGCATTGTGTCTGGAGGACACATTGATCACAGTGGGGGGAGACAGGCCTGCAGGTTCCCTGGCCAAAGGCAACAAGAACGGAATTGACCTCTTTCCAATGACGTCTGGGTAATTTTTTTCGAAGGGCCATTTCTGTTTCCAGGGGGGTTTTTGTTTTAACATAGCCCCAGATATTCATCATGCGGTGCACATGGGTATCCACACAAATGGCATCTTTATCAAAGGCTGCACTCATAACCAGGTTGGCTGTTTTCCGTCCCACCCCGGGCAGGGTGATCAGCTCATCAATGGTTTCAGGTATTTTTCCACCAAATTTTTCCAGAGAACCGGGAAGTTTTTCCAGATAAACTGCTTTGGATTTATAAAACCCCACGGGGTAAATTCGTTTTTGAATTTCATCCCTGGACAATGCTGCAAGGTGTTTTTTGTCAGGAGCTGCTTCAAATAATCTTTGGGCAGCTTTGGCCGTTGTTTCATCCTTGGTGCGGGCCGATAGAATGGTGGCCACCAGTATTTTAAAAGGATCTTTGGTCTGAACGGCAATGAGATCCACCACCGGTACGGTATAGTGGCGGACCTCTTTTTTGAGTGTCTCAATGAAACTGGAAATGTTTATTGCCATTTTATGACTCCATCATGCCGTTTTCGGTTTTTTTTATATGAAAAGATAGTGTTCAACTACCCTCAGCAGAGCCGCGCCCCCGATGGGCAATAGGAACCGGACAATTGAGCTGTCTACAGTTCCGGTCCGGGCCCATTGCCCATCGGGGGGGCGGCGGCATAATACCATTTGGCTCCGCGTCTACGACCCTATATTCGTTGTGGCTGAAGATTACAGCCATGTGGGTTATATGAAAAGGTAGCCTCCAAGTTTAACACCGCAGAGCCCCCCGGGGGGGGCAATGGGATCCGGCCAGTTGAGCGGCCTACGGTTCCGGGCCGCATCTTTTGCTATGACATTGAATCAAAAACCCGATTTCCCTCAAAATCAAAAATCACCGCATCTATTGTCAGTTTCTTTTGAGAAAATTTTTCAGCAGATTTAATGATCATTTTTCCCACATGGGATATTAATTCCGGAAAATCGGGATGGATATAGGTAAAGGCATGGCGGGCAGTGTTGGCATGGGCAATTTTCCGGGACAGATCATCATTGCCGGTGATCTCCTTTGCCCATAGGGCCAGTTTTTTCATGGTCAGTTCCGATTTTGCCGCATGGGTGTGGGGAAATCCCATGGCCATTTTCACGGCCTTGCCAAAAAAAACAGTGATAATCACCCGTCGTATGTTTAATGATCCCGAGGCTGCATCCAGCGAGGCCTTAAAAAAATCACCCGTCTGGATAAATGCCTCATCCCGCAGATGGGGAAATAGATCCATGGCAAAGCGTTCACTGCGTCTGCCCGTGGTAAAAACAAGGGTGTCGTCGCCCATGGCTTCTGCCACGGAAATACCCGAATTTATGGTGGCAATATAGGCATCATGGGACATGGGCTTTACAATCCCTGTGGTGCCCAGAATGGAAATACCACCCATGATTCCCAATCTGGAATTGAGGGTTTTTTCTGCCAGTTTTTCTCCCTCTGGAACAAACACCTCCACAATAATTTTTTCCGGCAATGGGGTTTCATGTCCAAAGGCTTCTTTTTTTCCGGCCTCATCTGCTGCGCCATTGCCATGGGTACAACATCTTTCTTCAAAAAGTGTCATCACCCGGTTCACTGCCTGGTGGATCATTTTAACCGGACCGGAATTAATGGCAGGGTTGCCCGGTAACACCTCAAGCCCCGGCTTGGTCACCGTCCCCACCCCTTTTCCACCACGAATTTCAATGGAAATATCCTTATACGACATGGGGGCCGTTGTTTCCCGGGTATTGGTGCACCACTGTACCCGGGCACCAATATGAGCTTTATGGGTTACATCGGGATCATCTCCGGCATCTTTGATCACCACACAGGAGACCTCATTGTTCCCCAGCACCTCCATACCATGAACAGCCACGGAAATGGGATCATGGGTAAGACTTTGAATGTTGACAGGGTTCAAAGTTTCTTTGAACAACAGATGGTGCAGGGCCGCTTTGGTGGCTGCTGCGGCACAGGCCCCCGTGGTAACCCCCTTTTTTAATTTTTTCTTTTGTGTCATTGTGCTGTGTCTTTCCCTGTTTTGCGAAAATTGTGACATGATATCACAAAGGTCCGGGCCGCCCCCGGGTGGCTGCCAAAATGGATATGCATGTAACTTCCCAGGGTGTTGCTCCTGCAATAACCCTCCAGGGAGACGTTTCTTCCTGCCCGGGCAGATGCCTTGTAAATGCGTTGCATGCCGTCGTATCCAAGGGTATCATCTTCCAGAGATGAATAATGGAACTCATGCCCCCTTAATATATCCCCTTTCTTTCCCACAAGACAATCCTGTTCAAGTAAAATTTCTCTATAGCCGAGGGAGCGCATTTTTTTTGACATGACCGCAGTAAAGGGAAAGCATCCCGTCATGGGATATTGGGTTGCCCCGTCCATGCCGATGATGTGGGAACAAAGATACATGAACCCGCCACATTCCCCATAAACGGGCATGCCTTGATCGCTTTTTTCTTTTATCTGCTGTTTCATGGCAATATTTTTTGACAAGGTCTCGGCAAACAGTTCCGGATATCCTCCTCCCAGATAAATACCATGGATATTTCCGGGTAAATATTTATCTTTCATGGGGGAAAAAAACACCGGCTCAGCACCGGCTGATTCCAGAAATTCCAGATTTTCCGGATAATAAAAACAAAACGCCTTATCCCTGGCAACAGCAATTCTTATTTTATTTTCTTTTTTTTCACACAGGGCAGGGGAGAACGCCGGGGTCGTATTGCCTTTATCAAAATCGGGCAACTTGGTTTCTATTTCTGTTTTTATTTCCGGAAGCGTGGTGACCATTTTTTTTAGATCTGTATGGTCGTTGATCATGGAAACCAGGGTATTTACCATGGTGGATGAAACAAGATGTTCATCAGAGGTCACCAACCCCAGGTGGCGTTCGGGCATCACCAGATTTTCATTGCGGGGCAAATGGCCCAGACATTTCATCCGGCATTTATCTTCCACTGCTTCTTTAAGATATTCATAGTGACGGTCACTGCCGGTTTTACTGAAGATAACCCCGGCAAACTTAATATCCGGGTCAAATTCTTCAAATCCCTTGACAATGGCCGCAGCACTTCGGGCCATGCTTCTGGCATCCACCAGCAGCAGCACGGGAAGGCCCAGCCATTTGGCCATCTGGGCCGTGGAACCGGCTTCGGAAACACCGCTGTAGCCGTCAAAAAGTCCCATGACGCCTTCCACCACTGCCACATCTTTATCTTTGCAGCCCCGGGCAAAAATATTTTGATTCACCTCTTGGGTGAGCATCCAGGAATCAAGGTTTCTGCTCGGGGTACCGGTCAAGGCGGTGTGATGCCCGGGATCAATGAAATCCGGCCCCACTTTAAAGGGGGCCACCCGGTATCCCATTTTTGCCAGCCAGGCCATGATGCCAAGGGACGCTGTTGTTTTTCCACTGCCGCTGCCGGTTCCTGCAATGACAAATCCTTTCATGGTTGATCCTATTGTTTTGCAGCCATGATGGCCATGGCATTTATAATACTGGCGGCCACATTGGACCCGCCTTTTCGTCCTTTATTGGAAATATAAGGAAAATCCAGGGTCATCAGTTCGTCTTTGGATTCTGCCGCATTGACAAACCCCACAGGAAATCCCACAATCAGGGCCGGTTTGATTTTATTTTCCCGGATCAATTCAATGAGACGCAAAAGGGCGGTGGGGGCATTGCCCACCACATAAATGCCGCCGTCCATTTCCCCGGATGCCTTGTCCACCGCAGCCAGGGCACGGGTCACTCCTGTGGTTCTGGCTTTTTCTGCCACATCTTTATCGGTGATCATGCATTTAACTTCACCGCCAAAGCTTGAAATTTCTCCTTTTCTGATACCCACCCGGGCCATGTTGGTATCTGTAAAAATAGAGCAGCCCCGCTGAATGGCCTTAACACCTGAGGAGAGGGCATTTTCATAAAATCTGACACTTTTGATGTATTCAAAATCAGCAGAGGTGTGTATCATTCTTCTGACCACCTGCCAGTGTGCATCATCAAATCCGTGATCACCGGCTTCCTTGTCAATTATTTTAAAACTTAGATCTTCTATTTCCTGGGGTTTCACTATTATCTCCTGTAAATTTTTTATATGAAATACTCCGCAAACCGGGGGTGTATTTCAAACTTTGTTGTGACCGGGTCAAGGTCAGAGTGGAACCAGCCGGCGGCGGTTATATATTGTTCATGGTATATTTCCGTCGTCAAAACCGCAAAAGATTATCATTTTTTCATGAACCGATAAAGAATAAAGTCATCCTTGAAAAACAATGTCATCCGTGACAGAATTATTTGTTCTGCCGGATTCTTATCCGGCAATAACCTCTGAGCTGAATTTCTGACTGACAGGTTTATATGAAATACTCCGCAATCCCGGGGAGTGTTTCGTGGGCGGAACCGAATCAGAATACGGTCCGCCCGTGGCGGTTATAAACTAATACATTGAAAAGTGAATAAGGGTGTGCTAATGAATTTGCTTCAATATTTTATTTATCTGAATTTACAGGAGAATTCCCATGGGAAAAGATAAGATTATACGATTTGCCAGTCGAATGGAGCAGTTGCCCCCCTATCTCTTTGGTATGATCAACAGCATGAAAATGGAAAAAAGGCGCCAGGGAGACGACGTCATTGATCTTGGCATGGGAAATCCTGTGGACCCCACACCGGACAATGTCATTGAAAAACTCATAGAAGTGGCCCAGGACCCCAAAACCCATAGATATCCCACGGCCTCTTCCGGTATGAAAAATCTGAAACGGGAAATATCACTTTATTATAAACGCCACTATGATATTGATCTTTCTGCTGACACGGAAACCCTTACCACCATTGGTTCCAAAGAAGGACTTTCCCATCTTTGTTTGACGCTTTTGGGACCGGGGGATTCCGTGGTGGTACCGGCCCCTGCATTTCCCGTTCATATCTATGCTGCAGTAATTGCCGGGGCCAATGTGGTCCGGGTGCCCCTTTCCCCTGCCGACTCCTTTATTAAACGCATTGTCAATATTTGTGAATCCTTTTATCCCGGCCCCAAAGTGGTGATGCTCAACTATCCCCACAATCCCACGGCCACTTTGGGGGATCTGGATCTGTTTAAAGAAATCGTGGCCCTGGCCAAGCGGTTTAAATTCATGGTTGTTCATGATTTTGCCTATTCCCAGATAACCTTTGACGGATACAAAGCCCCAAGTTTTCTGGAAGTTCCGGGTGCAAAGGATGTGGGGGTGGAGTTCGGCTCTTTTTCCAAATCCTATAATATGGCTGGATGGCGCCTGGGGTATTGTGTGGGAAATGCCGAAATTATCAAAGGATTAAGCAATATTAAAGGCTATTTTGATTACGGCATTTTTTCCGCCATCCAGATTGCCGGTATTATAGCCCTGCGGGACTGCGATGACACCATTCCTGAACAGGTGGCCCTGTATCAGGGTAGAAGGGATACCCTTTGCAATGGTTTGGAGCGTATGGGGTGGGATATAAAGAAACCGGGTGCCGGTATGTTTGCCTGGGTGAAAATCCCCGAACCCTACATAAAAATGGGTTCCATGCAGTTTGCCGTGGAAATGATGAACCGTGCCAATGTGGCTGTGGCCCCCGGCATCGGATTCAGTGAAGAGGGCGAAGGATATCTTCGACTGGCCCTGGTGGAAAATGAAGAAAGACTGCGCCAGGCCATCCGCCAGATGAGAAAAGCCATGCAGGAAATTGACATGAATCAATACGAATAAGATAACAATACAACCACCACGGGCAGAGCGTATTTTGATCCGGTTCTGCCGCAACAAAAAAAGGATGATAATATTATGGGTTCATTTTTGAGTTTTTGTGGTAAATCCCTTTATCGTTTCATGGGATGGACCTATGATGATCTCCCTGATTACTGGGTGAAAAAATCCGTGGTCATCGGTTTTCCCCACACATCCAATATGGATACGGTAAGGGCGCTGACCTATATGCAGATTGGACAGATCAATGCAAAGCTGTTGGTGAAATCCGATTGGTTTTTCTGGCCCATGTCTGTATTGCTCAGGCGTTTAGGGGCCATACCCGTCAATCGGGATAAACCCCGGGGATTTGTGGGGCAGATTGCCAAAGAATTTAACACCCGGGATGAATTTATCCTTGCTCTGGTACCTGAAGGTACCCGGAAAAATACCTGTCGCATTCGCACGGGTTTCTGGAGTATTGCAAAGACAGCCAATGTCCCCATCATTTGCTGGCTCCTTGATAATTCATGTAAAAGAACCCGCTGGTTGGGGAAAATCATGCCCGGGGAAAATTTGGAAACAGATCTTTTAAAAATAAAAGAGATTTATCAGTCCCGCGGTTATGCCATTCCCCTGGGAAACATGGATCAATATTCAAAAGTAAAATAACCCACATGTCCTGTGGAACACAACAAATATAGGGTCGTAGACGCGGAGTCAAATAGTATTATGCCGCCGCCCCCCCCCCGATGGGGGCCCGGACCGGAACTGTAGACAGCTAAATTGTCCGGTTCCTATTACCCACCGGGGGGGGGCGGCTCTGCTGAGGTTGGCTTGGAGGCTGTCTTTTCATATAACCGCCACGGGCGGACCGTATTCTGACCTCGTTCCGCCCACAACAAAGGTAGAAATATTCCCCGGGTTTACGGGGTGTTTCATATAAACTGCCACGGGCAGACCGTATTCCGGCCTCGGCCTGCCCACAACAAAGCTTGAAATACACCCCTGATTTGCGGAGTATTTCATATAAAAAAAGGGATTCCAGAATTAATATTCCAGAATCCCCTTGGCATTCAATTAAATTGTGAAATTGTGCAGGTGCTAATAGTCCAGTGAAGAAACCTCCAGGGCATTGGTCTGGATAAAATTACGGCGGGGTTCCACCTCTTCTCCCATGAGCAAAGAAAAAATTTCATCTGCCTTTTCAGCATCATCCACAGAGACCTGGAGCATTACCCGCTGTTCCGGGTCCATGGTGGTTTCCCATAACTGATCAGGATTCATTTCCCCAAGACCTTTGTATCTTTGTATATTGATTCCCTTTTTGGCCTCGGACATCATGTGAATGAAAAATTGAAGTTTGTCGGAAAATTCTTTTCCATTTTCTGTGGAGCCCTTGGTGAAAACTTTAAAGGGAGGTGCATCAAACTCAGTTATGCTTGCCTGCTGTTTTAACATTATTTTATAATCAATGGTGGAAATTAAATTTTTACCCACCCTGATGGGGGTAAATTTTGAAATATTCTGGGTGTAATCTTCTTCTCCATTGCTTTTTTTACCGGTGATATCCATTTCATAGATATTAAAGGCTTCACTGAATTCAATTTCTCCGGTATTGTATTCAAAGCTTTCCAATATTTCTTTTAAACGATTCATTTTTTCTCTGTTTTCCAGGAAAAATTTATCACTGACCCCTTCTTTTATGAGAATCTTTAAAAGATCAATATCAAATTCTCTTCTTTCCAGACGTTCCACAGCGCTGTGATATTCAGCCAGCTTTCTTAAAAAATCATAGAGAATATCCTCGGCCAGGGGAAAGTCCTGCCCATTGATGTAAGCATCTTTGTTGCCACAAATTCGTTTTACAAGATAATCTCTGTACTCCGGTTCATCTTTGAGATATATACCGCTTTTACCCTTGCCCACCCGGAACAGGGGTGGTTGAGCAATATAAAGATAACCGTTGGTGACAAGTTCAGGCATTTGTCGGTAGAAAAAAGTGAGTAAAAGGGTTCTGATGTGGGAGCCGTCAACGTCGGCATCGGTCATGATAACCACTTTATGGTACCGGAGCTTTTCAATGTCATATTCTTCCTTTCCCGCACCTGTACCAAGAACCGTGAAGACATTTTTAATTTCTTCACTCCTCAAAATTTTATCAAAGCGTGCTTTTTCTACATTTAAAATTTTACCCTTTAAAGGTAAAATTGCCTGGAATCGACGATCCCGGCCCTGTTTGGCGCTGCCGCCGGCAGAGTCACCCTCCACCAGAAAAAGCTCCCGTTCTTTGGGATCGGCAAACTGGCATTCAGCCAATTTGCCCGGCAGGGTGGAGTCCAGAAGCGTTCCCTTTTTTCTGGCAAGCTCCCGGGCCCTTTTGGCCGCATCCCTTGCCCTGGAGGCATCCACCGCCTTCATGAGAATCTTTTTGGCGACCCCTGGATTTTCTTCAAGGAAAATGGCCAGTTTTTCATTGACCAGGGATTCCACAATGCCTTTAACATCACTGTTACCAAGCTTTGTTTTTGTCTGCCCTTCAAATTGAGGGTCCATTATTTTCACGCTGATAACTGAGGTTAATCCCTCCCGTACATCATCTCCGCCGATTTTGATATTTTTCATGTTTTTTGGCAGATTTGCAGATGTGGCATAGTTGTTCATGGTCCGGGTCAGGGCACCTTTGAATCCGGAAAGATGGAATCCTCCTTCAATGGTATTGATATTATTGGCAAAGGAGTAAATCTTTTCTTTAAAGGTCTCATTGTATTGGATGGATACATCCACCTGGACATCATTTTTTTCCCCTTCAATGTGGATGGGGGGGTGTAAGGGGGTATTGTTTCTGTTTAAATACTCAACAAAGGAGACAAGCCCGCCCTCATAGCAGAAATCATCTTTATCTGCTGAGCGTTCATCTTCAATGATAATGCGAATGCCTTTATTTAAAAAAGCAAGTTCCCGGAGTCTGCGCGAGAGTTTTTCATATTGGAATTCATTTTCGTTCATCACGGAAAAATCAGGAAAAAAGGTGATTTTGGTTCCCCTTTTATCTGTTTTTCCAATAACGGAAAGTTCGCATTGTTTGATTCCCCTTGAGTACTCTTGAAAATAGACATCTCCGTCTTTGTATACTTCCATTTCAAGTTTTTCTGACAATGCATTGACAACGGAAATACCCACTCCGTGGAGCCCACCGGAAACTTTATATGAGTCTTTATCAAATTTTCCTCCGGCATGGAGTTTTGTCATAACCACTTCTGCTGCCGGAATATGCTCCTGTTCATGCATGCCAACGGGAATGCCGCGACCATTGTCCTCCACACTGACCCGCATGTCCGGATGAATACGCACGGTAACGGTGTCACAATGGCCTGCCATGGCCTCATCAATACTGTTGTCCACCACCTCATACACCAGGTGATGTAATCCTTCCTTTCCCACATTGCCAATGTACATGGAGGGTCTTTTGCGAACCGCTTCAAGCCCTTCAAGAATCTTTATATTATCGGCACCATAATCTTGCATTATTTCATTATTTTCCATGATCATCCCATTTATCGGAGTTGGTTTTTACGTTGGTTGGTTTGGGGAAGGGGGGCATCAAACAGACATCGCCATAATGGCACAGATCAGTTGGGTGTTATCGCTTCCCTGGACAACACAGGGATTTCTACTGTCTTTGACATGAAGGGTTATTGTGTCATTTTTTATGACGTTGATGGCATCCATGAAAAATTTAGGATTGAACGCACTTTCAAAGGGTTCCCCGGTGTATGAGATGGAAAATTCTTCTTTGGATTCCCCGATTTCCGGGTTGGTGATGGTCACCACCAGTTCATTTTTCTTAAAATTAAAAATAACGCTTTTGTAGTCTTCAGATACCAGGATGGACATACGTTTCATCATTAGAAAAAACATGGTCCTGTTTATTTCAATGGGGGTAAAGGATTCTGTATTTAAGACACGTCGATAATCAGGATAATCTCCGGAAAGCAGTTTTATCATCACCATTTCATTTTCTTTTTTGGCAATAAAATGGTTCTCTTTTACCCCGATCTGCATGGTTCCCTGGCTGTCAATGAACTTTGATAACTCAGAAAGACCTTTTTTGGGAATAATAATGGTTTCTTCGGGGGGATCAAAATCACCGGAATAGGGGATATCAATGCAGTTTAATCGTCTTGAATCCGTGGAAACCATTCTGAGGAGATCTCCATTTTCTTCGGTCACTTTTTCAAGGAGTGCACCCAGGACATAGATTCTTTTTTCATCTGGAGAAAATCCAATAACAGATGCCACATCAACCATTTTTTTAAATTGAATGGAATCCACCTCAATAAAGGTAATGTTCTCAATGATCGGAGTTTCTGGGAAATTTTCACAATCAGAAGAAACAATATGGTATTGAATATTACCTTCTCCGATTTCCACCCATCTGTTTTCAATTTCATTGACTGGAAGCTGCGTGTCAGGATATTCTTTTATAATTTCAAAAATCTTTTTTGAATTAATTGAAATCATGCCGTCTGATTCCACATCCGCATCATAGGTTCCGCAAAAAACCGTTTCAAGATCATTGGCTGTGATGACCAGTTCTGATCCTGTTGCCTTAATCAGAACATCGGACGTGATACTGAGATTGGTTTTACGACTTGTAATTCCCTGGACCTGATTAAGTGCCCCACTCAGTTTTTTTCTATCTGCTGAAAATTTCATTTTTATACCCGAAGTAAAAGTTTCAAACAAAATTCAATGTATTTATTCAAATGGAATATCATATCATCTTGTTGAAATTTTTCAATATATTTTTTGTTAAAGGAATTGAACTCGTGGGAAGATAGTGTGCGGATTATTTGTTTGAAATGTTGTTTTTATTTTTCATGGTGCCTGGAAATTTTTTTATAAAGAAAAGCAGGTACTGGGTACAGGGTGCTGGATACTTTTTTATTACTCAACGTTCAGGCTTCATTTCAAAGCCGGCATTTTTAAATGTACCATGGGGTCAGTGTGCCGACGGGGTCAGGCTTTTGTTATTGATGTTATCGACCAAGGCCTTTGTCAACGAAAAAAGCCTCGATAATGTCAATAACGAAAGCCTGACCCCACCACGAAATGCGAACACCGAAAGTTGAGTTTATTAGAAAATAAAACTTCCGGGCAAGCTAAGGCAGAGCCGCCCCCCCCCCGATGGGCAATAGGAACCGGACAATTGAGCTGTCTACAGTTCCGGTCCGGCACATTGCCCATCGGGGGGGGGGGTATAATACCATTTGGCTCCGCGTCTACGACCCTATATTCGATGTGTTTGCCGGGACATGTGGTTTATAAAGAAATCCATTCCCGCATGGCCGGTATCTCAATATCTCTCCACCGGTCTGACACTCTTTTTTTAATAAAATATTCAAAAAGGGTGTCAATGGCCTGCAGGGGGATGGTGTACAGTTCTATCTTTTCCAGAACAGCTCCTTCAATATCATCTTGACTTTCAATGTTTCCAGTGGCCGGGGTTTTCAGGCCGGTGATGTTCATGCTTTCTCCTTTTATGGAGAATCGCCATTCATTTTCATCAACGGTGAAGATCAGGTTCATTTCTGTGACAACAGCCCCTTTTCTTAAAGCGGTTGTCCCTTCTTCCAGGCCGGCATCATCTCCTTTAATGGTTATTTTTTCACTGGACTCGTCCCCAAGGGAGTTTTCCAATACAATGGTGTTGCCCAGTTTTAGAGAAACTGTGTTGCACTCCATGGCAAGCATGGGTTTGATGTTGATTTCATTTTCCACGACATACCAGACCCAGGTGAGAAATTCGTCGCCTAAAAATTTATATTTATTATATGATACCGCGATATCAAGCATCTTTTTTACCTCAATAATTTAGTGGAAGCCAGGTTTGCAGCCAGATCTTTTTCTTCATCTTTTAATGTTAATGAGTTCTCGATCATCGTAAAGGGAAAAAGCCGGATAAGTTTCAGTTGAAATGATTTTTTAAACAGGGTTTCAAGCTCTTCATTGGCTGCTTTCTGGGTGGAAAAAAATAGAACTGTGGCGTTTTCGTAATCCCACATCACATCGTATGTATTGGGTGTAGATGGCATCTGGCGCATTAATTTTTCTGTGATCAAGTCTTTTATATCTTTTTTCTCATTTTTAGAAAGAAAGTCCCGATGGGTTTCTTTTAGTTTTTTGATCACTTCCAGTGCCACATGTTTTTTAATAATTTTAGACGGTACACTTTTTTTATCAATTCTGAGGGAAAAAACAAAATAAGTGCCAAAGGAAAAGGAAAATTTTTCAAAGTCAGGATCAAATTCACTTTCCAGAGGGGTCCAGCCCACGGATATTTCAGCATATTCGTCCTCAATTTGACTGATAATGTTTTTTGTCAGTCCATTTCTGACAGATTCAAGTATGGATGATTCAAATTTTCCCTCAACTCTATACCTGGCTATTGATACGCTTGATGATAATAAGCCCATATATACTCCATATAACTGCCACGGACAGATCTTGATCTCGATTCATCCACAACAAAGCTTTAAAAAATCAGTGGTTTGAATAATTTTTTATATAACTGCCACGGGCAGAACTTATTCTGACCTCGATCTGCCCACAACAACGCTTGAAATACGCCTCAGCTTTGCGGAGTATTTCATATAAAACCCACATGGGAGGACCGTATTCTGACCCGGCTCTGCCTTGGGTAAACTTGAAGATTACCTTTTCATATCAAAAAATGCAACGGGATAAGATCTATTTCATTTCCCATTGCTTGTCAAATAAGAGTCGCAGTGATTGAGAATTCACAACAGCGCTTGACGATCTATATGACTCTGGGGATATTCGTCGGCGGAAAACAACCGTTATATGGCGGAAAACGGCCTTTGAGATTGTAAAAACAATGATTAATGCTGATGGTCTGCCTTGGAAATGTGTGCGGCATTATTATGAGCACCATATATAGTGGTAGAACAAAAGAACATGACAGATCATCTTGGGCGTTTGGTATATAGTTTGCTTGTTTAAGAGAAAAGGGGATAAATTTTGCTGATGGAAAAGTTAATAGAGGAGAAATTCATCAAGAATACATCTAAAGGTAATACCAATTTTTGAATATGCGAAAAAAATAAGGCAGTTGTTCTTTTTAATGGGTATTATGTTGTTATGCTTGTGTTTTGTTTAAATATTGAATGTCAAAGATATGGTTTTTTATTTGTATTTTTAAGTTCAATTCCCCTTTTTTGGTTTTATAATAAATAATTGGTATTTTTAAGCAACCATTATTCTTGTTTACTTTTGCATTGATTCATTGTAAATAGAACCGGGTTATAAATAACATTTTAATAGGGATGGCATGAATGCCGTGGGATATGGCGCTGTTTTTTGCTATTTACATGGTTGTTGAATCTGCTGATAATTCATGGACACATTTTTGATGTTACAAATTAAATGCAATTGGCTTTTTCCCTGCTAAGGCAATTTCCAATGCAAACCCCACTAAAACAGATCGGATGTTCTGAGCTGTGAAAGATTGATTATGACACAATTTCCTGGAAGGATGTGATTCTGGCTGATAAAATAGAACAGATAGCATCATAATTCTTCTGGATATCAGACAAATGATATTATAATTCAATTTAAGAAGTTTGATGGCTGGGCAATAGATTCTAAATTTTTCAAAAGAAGGTGGTTACATGAAAAACAAGATGCAGACGATTGATGGTAATACCGCAGCAACCCATGTGGCATATGCAATGAGCGATGTTGCAGCTATTTACCCGATTACTCCCTCCAGTCCCCTGGGCGAAATAGCAGACAGCTGGGCTTCGGCCGGTAGAAAAAATATTTTTGGTCAGGTACTCAGCATAAAACAAATGCAGTCTGAAGCCGGGGCTGCCGGAACCGTTCACGGATCCTTGTCCGCCGGTGCATTGACCACATCTTTCACCGCTTCCCAGGGTCTTTTACTGAAAATACCCAATATGTACAAAATTGCCGGTGAGTTGCTCCCCTGTGTGTTTCATGTTACTGCCAGAGCTCTTTCAGCCCACGCCCTTTCCATTTTTGGTGATCATTCAGATGTGATGTCCGCACGTCAGGCAGGATTTGCCATGCTGGCATCCAGCTCTGTGCAGGAAGCCATGGACCTTGCACTGGTGGCCCATCTTTCAACGGTGGAGGGAAGTGTTCCCTTTATGCATTTTTATGACGGTTTCAGAACCTCCCATGAGATTCAGAAAATTGAAGTCATTGATTATGAAGACATGGCATCCCTTTTTAACTGGGATGCCTACAAAGCTTTTAAAGCCCGGGCCATGAATCCGGAAAAACCGGATACACGCGGAACAGCCCAGAATCCTGATATCTATTTCCAGGGCAGGGAAGCTGCCAATAGTTTCTATGATAAGATTCCCCATGTGGTTCAATCTTATATGGACAAGGTCGGACAGCTCACCGGTCGCAACTATAAATTGTTTGATTATGCGGGTGATCCTGAAGCAGACAGGGTGATCGTTGCCATGGGTTCCGGGTGCGAAGCCATTGAGGAGGCTGTTGACAAGCTGAATCAAAGTGGAGAACGGGTGGGTGTGGTTAAAGTTCGTCTCTATCGCCCCTTTAATGTGGAAGCCTTTATGGCAGCTGTACCTGCCACAGCCGAAACCGTCACTGTTCTTGACAGAACCAAAGAACCCGGTGCCCTTGGTGATCCTTTATATGTGGATGTCTGCACCGCATTCATGGAAAAAGGCGAAGGTCCGCGTGTTGTGGGTGGACGATATGGATTGGGCTCCAAAGAATTTAACCCGGCCATGATCAAAGCTGTTTTTGATAATATGAAAGCCGTTGGCCCCAAAAATCATTTCACAGTGGGTATTAAGGATGATGTCACCCATTCTTCCCTGGAACCGGTGGCTGATTTTGATCCTGCACCCAAAGGAACTGTGAGTGCAAAATTCTGGGGCCTTGGATCTGACGGTACCGTGGGAGCAAACCAGAGTGCCATTAAAATCATCGGAGATAACACAGATAAATATGCCCAGGGCTATTTTGCCTATGATTCAAAAAAATCCGGTGGTATTACCATTTCCCATTTGAGATTCGGTGATGTGCCCATTAAATCCACCTACCTTATTACTGATCCTGATTTTGTTGCCGTTCATAAGTCCAATTATGTGGAAATTTATGATGTGCTCCAGGGCATCAAAGAGGGCGGCACCTTTCTGCTGAACTCTCCATGGTCCGTGGAAGAGATGGAAGCGCATATTCCCGGTGATGTCAAAAAAACCATTGCAGATAAAAAGATTAAATTTTTCAATGTGGATGCCGTTAAAATCGGTGAAGCCGTTGGTCTGGGTACCCGCATTAACATGATCATGCAGACCTGCTTTTTTAAGCTGGCCAATGTACTTCCCTTTGAAAAAGCCATTGAGCTGTTAAAGGCCGACATTAAAAAGACCTACGGCAAAAAAGGTGATCATATTGTAAATATGAACATTGAAGCCGTGGATCAAACCCTGGACAACCTTGTTGAAATTGAGGTGCCTGAATCGTGGAAAACCGCTGACGGCTGGCCGGAATCCCACACCCGGGGTACAGAGTATGTTGAAAATGTTATGAAACCCATCCTGGCACAGAAGGGCGATGAACTTCCGGTGAGTGCCTTTACCCCTGACGGCTTTTTCCCCAACAGCACCAGCATGTATGAGAAACGCGGTGTTGCCATCAATATTCCGGAATGGCTTCCTGAGAATTGCATTCAGTGTAATCAATGCGCCTTTGTCTGTCCCCATGCCGCCATTATTCCGGTTGTGGCCACAGATCAAGAGCTTGCCGGTGCCCCTGAAACCTTTACCACCGTTGAGGGTAAAGGAAAGGGGTTAAAAGAATTTAAATTCAGAATGCAGGTAAATCCTCTGGATTGTCAGGGGTGTGGTAATTGTGTTGACATCTGTCCTGCCAAGGAAACAGCCCTGGTAATGAAACCCCTTGCCACCCAGACGGATGTGGAAATTCCCAATTATGACTTTTCCCTCACCGTTCCTTTTAAAGAAGGGCTGGCAAAAAGAGAATCTGTTAAAGGAAGCCAGTTTGTCAAACCGTTGTTTGAGTTCTCCGGTGCCTGTGCAGGATGTGGTGAAACCCCCTATGTGAAAGTATTGACCCAGCTTTTTGGTGAAAGAATGACCATTGCCAATGCCACGGGATGTTCTTCCATCTGGGGTGGTTCTGCTCCTTCTGCGCCCTATTGTGTTAATGAAGACGGCCATGGTCCTGCCTGGGCAAGCTCTTTGTTTGAAGATGCTGCAGAATATGGATACGGCATGATGCTGGCCACCAATAACAGACGGGCCACCCTGGCTGATAAAATGAAAAAAGCCCTTGATCTGGATATCTCTTCTGATATTAAAGATGCCATGTCAGGATGGATTGCCGGTATGAATGATGCGGCAACTTCCATGGAATATGGTAATCAGCTGAAAGGCTTGCTCACGGGGAACAGCGGCATTGATATTCTGGATGACATTGCTGACGACAAAAATCTGTTCACCAAAAAATCCCACTGGATATTTGGTGGCGACGGATGGGCCTATGACATTGGATTTGGCGGTGTGGACCATGTGCTGGCATCTGGAGATGATATCAATATTCTGGTAATGGATACAGAAGTTTACTCCAATACCGGGGGGCAATCCTCCAAGGCAACTCCCACCGGAGCCATTGCCAAGTATGCAGCATCCGGTAAAAAAATCGGTAAAAAAGATATGGGAGCCATGGCCATGAGTTATGGCTATGTCTATGTGGCATCCATTGCCATGGGAGCTTCTAAACAGCAGGTGATGAAGGCGTTTATTGAGGCGGAAAGCTACAATGGCCCGTCACTGATTATCTGTTACGCACCTTGTATCAACCAGGGTATTCGAAAGGGCATGGGTAAAACCCAGCTGGAAACCAAATTGGCTGTGGAATCAGGTTTCTGGCCCATGTACCGATACAATCCGCTTCTCAAACTGGAAGGAAAAAATCCCTTTACTCTCGATTCCAAAGAACCCGATGGAACCATCCAGGAATTCCTGGCCGGTGAAAACCGTTTTGCCGCTTTGGAACGATCTTTTCCCGAAGAGTCCAAACGTTTGAGGGCCAAAATTGAAGAGGAAGTCAATGAAAGATATGCTCAGCTGAAAAAGCTGGCAGAATAATTTCATAAGGGAGTCAGCAGTTTTCAATTTACCGTTTATCCAATGTGCCACCCATAAAATATGGCGGTCTGAGTTTTGAAAATGGTAAATCAATAGGATCTGACTCCATAATGTGATTGCAATTAAGCAATTATCAGATTCCAGAGCTTAATAAAAAATCTCCACGGTTTCACACCGTGGAGATTTTTTTATTTGTTATCCAGCACGCTTCGGAGGCTGCTTGCCAGTGTTTCCATACTCACAGGTTTCATCAACAGTGCTTTTATGCCAAGTTTTTTTGCTTTTTCCCGGGTCATGGATTCACTGAAGCCTGTGTTGAGAATCACACGGATATCTTTCTGGATCTTCATCAACTCCACGGCCAGTTTGTCACCGGTCATGTCAGGCATGGTGAGGTCTGTGATCACCAGATCAAATGCCTCAGGGTGCTCTGAGAAGTGCTTTAAAGCCTCACCAGGATCTGTGTATGCACTTATGGCATATCCCAGATGCTCAAGCATCTGTTTTTCCACATTGATGGTGCTCTCTTGATCATCCACAAGCAGAATCTGTTCATTGCCCCTTTGTAACTTAAGCTTTTTCTTTTCACAATTGCCGGCCGGATCCTTTATGGTGGGGAGATAAATTTTAAATTCTGCCCCCTGACCGGGCCGGCTGAACAACTCTATATACCCTCCGTGGCTTTGCACAATTCCATTAACAATGGAGAGCCCCAGCCCTGTGCCCCTTCCCTTTTTTTTAGTGGTGAAATAGGGATCAAAGATGCGTTCCTGCATGCTTTTATCCATACCGGGACCTGAATCCTTCACCGTCAGGCAAATATATTCCCCCGGTGCCATGGAGGGAATGTTTAATTCATTATCTGTCAGTTTAATGGGCTTTAAGGTAACAAAAAGTTCCCCACCGGTTTCTCCCATGGCCTGGAAAGCATTGGTAATAAGGTTCATGGTAATCTGATGCACCTGGGTGGGATCTGCCATGATCATACCGCAGCTTGTATTAATATCCTGGCATATCTTAATGGTGGATGGCAAAGAAGCGTGCATCAGGTTCAACACTTCCTTGATGACCAGGTGGGGTTTCAGGGGGCGGGTGGTCTGTTCCTGCTGGCGGCTGACAGTGAGGATTTGTTGAACCAGGTCCCTTGCGCGCTCGGCCCCTGCCATGATCTGGTTCAGTCCATGGCGTAAATCTCCCTGAAGGGGCGCATCTTCCAGCAGCATCTGGGTGTATCCAAAAATAGGAAAAAGAATATTATTAAAATCATGGGCGATGCCCCCGGCCAGGGTGCCGATGGCTTCCATTTTCTGGGATTGGCGAAGTTGTGATTCCAGGGCCTTGTTTTTTTCCTTTTCGCGCTGATGTTCACTGATTTCTTTACGCAGCTGCCGGTTGCTCTGCAGAAGTTCGGCAGTTCGTTCCTGAACAATTTTTTCCAGGTCTTGCTTCTGGCTGCGCAAAATGTCTTCAGCGGCTTTTACCCTGAGAGCCGTTTTTACCTGGGCTGTGAGTACATATTCATCAATGGGTTTAGCCAGATAGGCATCTGCGCCGGTTTCAAGTCCTTTGGCCAGATCTTTGGAATCCGTTCGGATGGCAGAAATCATGATGATGGGGATATGTTTTGTCCGGTCATTTTTTTTCAATTGTCTGCATACTTCATACCCATCCATATCCGGCATTTTGATATCAAGTAAAATGGTGTCCGGCAATAGTGTTTCAGCCTTGAAAATACCTTCCGGACCCGAAGTGGCCGTTATAACCTCACAATTGGAAAGCATTATTTTTAAAAGCGCTGAAATGCTGATGAGATTATCCGGTTTATCATCAATGGCCAATATCTTAGACATACTTAGTTCCTTTATTCAAATTTGACCCCCCTTACAAGGGTACTATTTTTGCAGCCAGTTACGGATTGCTATTTTAATTTGTTCTGGATTAATGGGTTTGGAGAGGTAATCGTCACACCCGGCATCAATGATTTTTATTTTGTCACCCTTCATGGCATGGGCGGTGAGGGCAATGACAGGGATATGTGCCGTTTCTTTATTTTGTTTAACCCTTTTAACCACAGAAAAACCGTCCATTTCCGGAAGGGAGATATCAAGAAGGATGAGGTCCGGCTGCCTTGTCAATGCCATATGCAATCCTTTTTTACCGTCTGTGGCCTCCAGTATGGTGTATTTATTTTGTAAAATCGCTTTTATGGTGATCATATTGTCAGGATTGTCTTCCACAACAAGGAGGGTTGATTTGTGCAGGCTTTTTTTTGGGGGGGCGAAAATTTCAATGTTTGGGTTTTTGGTTTGAGTTTCCGTGATTTCAGTTGTTAGTTCCCCGGGAACGGGGAGAGTCTGTTTTTCTTTTTGGTCATGAATTTTATTGTCCGGGGTTTCCATTTTCATGGATTCCCCAAGCATTGATTGAACTTTGGTCAATAGACCATGGGGATCAATATCACCTTTTTGAATAAGCTGCTGGACATTATTGGCACTTAAATGGCTTAAATCCTCTGGGGTTAAATCCCTTGCTGTGAGTATTAAAACAGGGATTTCAGAGGTGTTTTTGGTGCTTCTCATTTTTTCAAGAACCTGAAACCCATCAATTTTCGGCATCATTAAGTCTAAAATAATACCGTCGGGAATTGTTTGTGCCATGTATTCCAATGCTTCTTGTCCCCCCCGGGCAATATCCACAATATACCCTTCGGTTTCGAGAAACATTTTTACCTGGAGGATGGCAGCTTCATTATCTTCCACCATTAAAATTTTTCCATGTCCATTAATGTCTTTTAATTCAATTTCATTGTCGTCGGCAATTAAAATTGAATGGGCCCATGGCCCACAAAGTCTGTTTATCTCTGAAATAAGCAGATCCTTATTGACAGGTTTGCTTATGTATCCCACAGCCCCCAGGGCCATGCCTGTTTCTTTATCATCGGATATGGAAACCATGATCACCGGGATATCTCTGGTTTCAGGGGATTGTTTGAGATTTTGAAGGACTTCAAATCCATCCATCTCCGGCATGATGACATCCAGGGTTATGGCAAAGGGATGATGGCTTTTGGCAAGTTGGATGGCCTCGTACCCTGATGTGGAAGTGATGACGTTGTACCCTTCCTTGGAAAGATAGTTGGAAATCATGGCAAGGGAATCCGGTTCATCGTCAACCACCAGAATGGTTTTTCCCGTTGGCCCGGGTTCCGGTGCTGCTTGCCGTTGAATTGGTTGGGGAAGGGGAGGGCACATTGATTCTTGATACTGTAAAGGCAGTGTTAAAGTGAAGGTGCTGCCTTGGTCCGGGGCGCTTTGAACGGTGATGTCACCGCCTAACATTCTGGCGGCTTTAAATGCAATGGCAAGCCCGAGCCCCGTTCCTTCATAGGATCTTGACGATGTGCCGTCAACCTGGCGGAATTCTTTAAAGATGTGGGGCAGATCTTTTTTATCTATGCCAATCCCTGTGTCAGACACTGCGACATGGATTTTTTCTCCATTTTGTTCTATTGAAACAGATACATACCCCTGCTTGGTAAATTTCACAGCATTGCTGATAAGATTTTGGAGAATTTGATGTATTCGGTTTTCATCGCTGTTAATTCGGGGTATTTTGGGGGGAACTTTTACACGCAGCTCAATGTTTTTTTCCCGGGCAATGGGGGTCAGTCTTTCCACAATGGTGTCAATGGTTGAGGTGATCTGGAATGATTGTGATGTAATATCCATTCTGCCTGCTTCAATTTTGGACAGATCAAGGATATCGTTGATCAAAGCAAGAAGGTTTTTACCGTTCCGTTCAATTATTTCAAGGTAACTTATCTCTTCCCGGGAAAGTTTTTCTCCGGCCTGCATGGCAAGGACCCGGGAAAGTGCCATCACCGAGTTTAATGGGGTTCTCAGTTCATGGCTCATGTTGGACAAGAATTCACTTTTCAGGCGATTTGCTTCCTCCACCTGGCGTCTCTGGGTTTCCAGCTCAATATTTTGTTCCTGGAGCTCTTCAGCGGTGTTTTTCAGTTCCTGGGATTGTACCTGTAACTCTTCTTTCTGGGCTTCCAGTGTTTTATTGGAGGTTTTTAAGTCCTTTGCCAATGTTTTTGTCTTGATGCCCGCAGATAGATGGGCATGGGAGGCATTGATCAAGTTCCAGGACTGGTTCACCACTTCAAGACTTTCCCTGGTATATGTGTTTAGATTCACAAGGGATATAATGGCCGTAACCTCTTGTTCCATGGTAATGGGAATGGTGAGAATTTCCCTGGGAACGGCATCTCCGGCCACGGTTTTGAATTTAAAAACAGTATCCCCCGGGATATTTTTGATGTGATGAATTTGTCCTGTTACAGCGGCACGTCCCAACTCTCCGGGTGGGTTTTTGCCATCAAAGGATTTTAATATGTTTTCATTGAATCCCATGGAGGCTGTATGTTCAAATGCCTCTTTTTTTTTATTGAATGTGTAGAATACCCCCATGTTGGAATGGGTGTTTTCCATTAATGCGCTGAGTAATTTTGAGGCAAATATTTCCATGGAGGAGAGAGCTGTCATGGTTTCTGAAATATTTAAAACATTTTGTTGCACCGCCATTCGAAATGCAATGCTGTCTGCCATTTCGTTGATAAATCGGGCCAGAGAGCCCAGCTCGTCCCGGGAATGAATTTGATTCCTCACTGAATAATCACCCTCAATGATTTTCCGGGTGCTCATGCCCATTTCAACAATGGGCCTTGAGATGAGTTTGCTCAGCCAGAGTGCAATCATTAAAATCGCCAGGGTGGAAAAAACACAAAGTGCCATATAATAGCCAAGCAATTTGCGGATGGGTGCCTTTAATTCATGTACATCCTGTTTGCAGATAAACCCCCAGTTTGTCTGGGGGATGTGGGTATAGGCGGCCAGAACATTTTCACCACGATAATCCATGCTTTCGATCATGCCTGTTTTTCCCCGGGCCGCATTAATGGCAGGTGCTGCCTTAATTTGAAGATTGAGCGGGGCATTGGGGTACCAGCGAAGTTCATTTAACGCTTTGACCTCTTTATTTACAATGAGGGTTTCTCCGGTGTTTCCAAGTCCGGTTTTGTCCTGCAGCAGGGTATAAAGAGAATTTTTCAAATCCATGCGTGCCACCATGATGCCGATAGTGTGCTTTCTGTTGTGGGTTGAGCAGAATATGGGAATGGAAAAGGTCATGATCATTTTTCCAAAAAATTTTGAATAATAAATATCTTTGATAAATATTTTTTTACTCTTCATGGGCCGGGTGAAATAGGGATCATTGGATTTATCCATGCCCTGGGCACTTTGATTTGTTGATACTTCCACAATGCCCGTCCGGGGATTAAGGATGAACAATTCCTCATAGGCATCATAATTATCAAGATAACGGGTCATCAGTCGGCGAATACTTTTATAAATATTCATATCCCGGGGGCTCTTTTGCTTCCTTGGCATTATCTGTTCAAGTTCCAGCAATTCATTAGCTGTTGAGACAGTTTTTAAATCAGCCATTCTTTCATAAAGCCATTTTTCAAGGCGTTGAGCCTTGAGATCCCGGATGGCCACAAGTTTTTGGAACGTCTCTTTTTCCATGGACGCAACCTGTAACCGGTATGTGGTGATAATGCCGATGAGCAGGGGGGTCAGCCCCAGTATGAAAAACCAGAAAACAAGTCTGTTTTGTATGCGTTTGAATGTAAAAGGCTTCATCATCGCTTTTGATATATGTGACACCATTCATTCACCTTTTTGAAATGATTTTGATGGGTTGTCGGAGGCGTTTCCGCTTCTCCCAATATCAGATAACCGTTTGTGTTCAATGATCGGTATAGTTTATTGAATATTTTGTCTTGACATTCTGTATTAAAATAGATGAGTACATTGCGGCACAACACCATGTCAAAGCTGCCAAAAATGCTTTCCGGCGGCGCATAGCTCTTTTGGTCAAGGATGTCATAAACAGAAAATGACACCCGTTGTTTTAAGAACGGAAGCAATTGAAATGCATCACCCCGGCAAAGAAAATATTTTTCCACCAAACCGTATTTAATATTTTTGATGCTCTCTTTTAAATACATTGCTTTTTTTGCTTTTTTTATGGCATTGGCATCAAGATCCGTGGCAAATATATCGATGTTTATATCGGGTAGCTGTTTTTCTTTTTCCATACATTCATTGATGAGCATGGCCATGGAATAGGCTTCTTCCCCCATGGCACAACCACAGGACCAGATTCTTAAAGACGGGTGTGGCTGGAATTTTTTTTGCTGTAACAGGGTGGGCAGAAGCAACTTCTGGAGATACTCAAAAACAAATGTGTTCCGGAAAAAATGGCTGACGTTTATGGTCAGTGTGTCTATGAGAGTGTCAATTTCATGGGGCGTTTTTTTTAAATAGGACAAATATTCGTTTGTATCGCTGCAATGGGTGAAATGCACTCTTTGGTCAATACGGCTCTGGATCATGGCTGTGCGATAACCGGAGAAATCAATGCCCCGGTTTTTATTTAAAAAGGACAAAATATGTTGTAAATAGATGTTCAAGATTAAAAGGTATTCCTTTCAAGGTGTAAGTGATTTAAAAAAAACAATATCCCGCTGGAGGTCTAAAATCAAACGATATTTATAAGTAATGATTATTTTATGAACAGTTGTTTTTTAAATTTTATATGAAATATTCCTCAAATCAGGAGCGTATTTCAAGCTTTGTTGTGGGCGGAACGGGATCAGAATACGGTCCGCCCGTGGTGGTTATATAAAATGTAGAATAGTTCACGCTTCGTTGGGCAGGGAGCAGATGCCCGTGGCAGCTATTAAGTACTCAACTTTCGGTGTTCGCATTTCGTGGTGGGGTCAGGCTTTCGTTATTGACATTATCGAGGCTTTTTTCGTTGGCAAAGGCCTTGGTCGATAACATCAATAACAAAAGCCTGCCCCCGTCGGCACACTGAGTCCATCGGTACATTTAAAAATGCCGGCTTTGAAATGAAGCCCGAAAGTTGAGTAAATAAACAGGTCTCTTTGATGCATATGGAGATAGGCATCATTATAAATGTGAATTGAAAAGAGAAAATCCGTGACAACAGATAAACATAAAAATGGGATATTGGGAACTTTGCTTGCAGCTTTTGCGACAAGGTCTATCATCAACACCACCAACCGATTTATTTATCCCTTTGCACCTGTTATCAGCCGGGGGCTTGGTGTGCCGCTGACAGCGGTAACCTCGGTGATTGCCCTGAATCAGGCCACTGCCCTGATCGGTATTTTTACCTCCAGTATCGGTGATCACACCGGGTATAAGCGCATGATGCTGGCAGGCCTTGTTATTCTTATTTTTGGAATGGTGCTGGTGGGCTTTCTGCCCCTGTATTTAAGCTTTGTGGTTGCCATGTTTCTTTGCGGGCTTGGTAAGAATTTTTTTGATCCCGCCATCCAGGCCTATGTGGGAACCCGGGTGAGTTATAAAAGACGGGGGCTTGTGGTGGGGATTCTTGAAATCAGCTGGGCCGCTGCCACCCTGGCCGGTATTCCCCTGGCCGGATGGATCATATCTAAGATGGGTTGGCAGGCCCCTTTTCTGGTTCTGGCAGCCTCCGGTCTTATTTGTCTCTGGCTGGTTGCAGTCTATATAGAGGATGATTCCCGGATGGAAGCGGTGTCCGGGGGCATGAAATTTTCAATCAAACTCAACAGATTGATGACATCCATGGCCCCCCTTTTTAAAAATCCCCGGGCCCTGGGAGCCATGGGTTTTGCTTTTTTTGTCAGTTTTGCCAATGATAATCTCTTTGTCATCTATGGGGCCTGGCTGGAAAATTTGTTTGACTTTTCTGTGGTGGATCTTGGGCTTGGTACGGCCGTTATCGGTGTGGGGGAGCTTTGTGGCTCCATGGGCACAGCCCTGCTGGCGGATCGGTTCGGTTTGAAGCGTTCGGTGTGTTGCGGGCTTTTATTGAGCGGCTTGTCTTATCTGTTCATACCGGTGTCCGAGTTTTCCATGTGGGCCGCATTGGGCGCACTCTTTTTAATATTTTTTTCCTTTGAATTCACCATTGTTTCTTTTATTTCCATGTGTACCGAGTTGATTCCCGGTGCCCGTGCCACCATGATGTCTCTTTTTTTTGGTGCAGCAGGTCTTGGAAGGGTTGCCGGTGCCTTTTTCGGGGGGATTGTCTGGCACGCAATGGGTATCAATGTGGTGTGTTACAGTTCTTTTATTTTCAGCCTTGCAGGCCTTGCCTGCCTCTTCTGGGGAACAAAAAAATGGCATCCCCAACAGCAATCGCTTGACCATGGGAAAAAATAATTATAAAGCTTTTTATGTGAAATACTTCGCAAAGCAGGGGCGTATTTCACGCTTTGTTGAGGGCAGACCGAGGTCAAAAGGTGCTCCACCTGTGGCGGTTATGAAAACATGGCTTTGAAAAATTGGCATCCATCATATGAGCCAAAAGTAGTTTACACTTTTTTGAAAATTTGTCCTCAAAATGGGGACATTGTTCTTAAAAGTATAAACCATAAATGAAGCATGCCGAAAAATTCAGGTGTAAATATTCGGTTTGAGTTCCATGTTTTATTCCTTCTTTACAAGCTTAAAACCCAATGGTATTCTTAACAGTATTAACTGCCTGTTTGTATATTGCAGTGTTCATTTAAATCAACACAGCTTCAGGAGTTTTCTGCAATGGAATATTTAGAAGTTATTTTTGGTGAAGATTTTGAGCGATCTTCAAGGGGAGAGAGAGAGGGACAGGATATGTTTCAATCCATTAATCCCATGTTTTGCCTTTCAAAGCGAATCTGGAAACCCCAGATGGATATTTTAGAATCCAGGCATCATATTACCATTCAAGCTGAAATATCCGGGGTTGAAAAGGATGATATCACCATCCAGGTGAGCAACAAAGCCGTTAAAATATCGGGAAGCCGATGCCGGAAACCCCCGGAACACCCGGCCACATTCAGACTTGCTGAAATTCAGTTCGGTCGGTTTGAAAGGGTGCTTTATCTGCCATCCTTAATTGATGTGGATAAGGTTTCCGCTGCATATTCCAATGGATTCCTTGAAATAAGCCTTGCAAAACTTCCCGTGGAAAGAACCGAAACCGTTGAAATATCTTACAGATAAACACATAGGAATTTCCCATGAGTGAACTTCAGACTTCCGTAAATGTCAGCCCAGATCACATCCCGGAGACCCTTCCTGTTTTACCCATCGTGGATACAAATTTGTTCCCTAAAATGGTCCTGCCCCTTGTGATCATGCAGGACGAGGCCATCAAACTCATTGATGAGACCATGGCCGGTGACAGAATGCTGGGTGTGTTGTTATCAAAGCGTTCTGATACGACATCCCGCCACTCTTCAAAGGATCTCCATGACATCGGCACCGTGGCCATTATTTTAAAAATGGCCAAAATAGAGGATAACAAGGCCCAGTTATTAATCCAGGGCTTGAGTAGATTCAAGGTAAAAGAGTTTATAGAGGGTAAACCTTACATCCAGGCCCGCATTGAAACCATTGAGGGGGAAAATTTAAAGGACGATAAAGAGACCCGGGCACTCATGTCCAATGTGGTGGATCAGTACGAAAAAATTGTTTCCCTTTCACCGGGGCTGCCAGCGGAAATCGGCGGCATGGTAAAATCCATTAAAGAGCCGGATGTGATGGCAGATATGGTGGCTTCCACCATTAATGCACCCATCCTTGAAAAACAGAAAGTTCTGGAAATTCTGGATGTTAAAAAACGATTGACCAAGGTGACCCGCCTGGTGGCGGATCAGCTGGAAATCCTTGAAATGGGATCCAAAATTCAAACCCAGGTCAAGGAAGACATGGATAAACGCCAGCGGGAGTATTATCTTCGCCAGCAGCTCAAGGCCATCAAAGAGGAATTGGGCGAGACCGATGATGAGAGCGTGGAGATCGACGAATATCGTAAAAAAATCGCTGCAAAAAAAATGCCGGAGGACGCTGCCAAAGAAGCAGAACGGGAATTGACTCGTTTGTCCCGCATGCATCCCTCTTCTTCGGAGTATGTGGTGGCATCCACCTATCTTGATTGGTTGACCTCCCTTCCATGGTCTGAAAAGTCCAAAGATAAACTTGATATCAAGGCGGCTCGTAAAATTCTGGATCAGGATCATTATGGTCTGGAAAAACCGAAAAAAAGAATCATTGAATATCTGGCCGTGCGAAAATTAAAAAAGGATTCCAAAGGTCCCATTCTCTGTTTTTCCGGCCCTCCGGGTACCGGTAAGACCTCCCTTGGTAAATCCATTGCAAGGGCATTGGGGAGAAAATTTGTTCGCATTGCGCTGGGCGGGGTCCGGGATGAGGCGGAAATCCGCGGTCATCGCAGGACCTACGTGGGGGCCATGCCCGGCAGAATCATCCAGGAGATCCGCAGGGCCGGAAAAAGTAATCCGGTTTTCATGCTGGATGAAATTGACAAGGTGAGTTCTTCCTACCAGGGCGATCCTTCCAGCGCCCTTCTCGAGGTGCTTGATCCAGAACAGAATTACTCCTTCACCGATCATTATCTCGATGTGCCCTTTGATCTCACCGATGTGATTTTTCTCACCACAGCCAATGTGCTTCACACCATTCCCGCCCCCCTGCGGGATCGCATGGAAGTACTGGAACTAAATGGCTACACCGAAGATGAGAAATTGAAGATTGCCACCAAATATCTATTGCCAAGACAGCGCCTTGCCAATGGATTGAAAACCTCCCAGATCACTGTTACCAAGGGTGCCCTTAAGGATATTATTTCCGGGTACACCCGGGAATCCGGCCTGCGAAACCTTGAACGGGAGATCGGTTCGGTGTGCCGGGGCGTTGCCAGTAAAATTGCCCAGGGTGAGGTTGAAAAAGTGTCCGTGGGTAAAAAAGATATTCATGAGTATCTTGGCTCGGTGCGAAATATGGTGGAAAACGGCACCAATATCACTGTGCCCGGTGTGGTTGTGGGCCTTGCATGGACCCCTGTGGGCGGAGATATTCTCTTTGTTGAGGCATCGGCCATGAAGGGCAATAAAAATTTGATTCTTACTGGTCAGCTGGGGGATGTGATGAAGGAGTCTGCCCGCACAGCCATGAGCTATATTCGATCCCATGCGGAAAAATTAAAGATTGAAGATAATTTTTTTGACACCCATGATATTCACATCCATGTGCCCGCCGGTGCCATTCCCAAAGACGGCCCCTCTGCCGGTGTCACCATGCTAACGGCCTTAACTTCCCTTGTTACCGGTAAAAAAGTTAAAAATAAATTGGCCATGACCGGTGAAATCACCTTAAGAGGTGAGGTGCTGCCGGTGGGTGGCATAAAAGAAAAAGTGATTGCCGCCAACAGGGCCGGTATAAAAAGTTTAATCCTGCCCCTGTGGAATGAAAAAGATATTGAAGATATTCCGGAAAATATCAGAAAAACCATGGATTTCCACTTTACGGATAAGATGAACGATGTTCTTCATCGTGCCCTGGAGCTGGATGTCTGATCATCTGCGCATTGACTCTGTTCTGATTATCCTGGTGTGTGTGATTCTGTGTGTGGGGGGCTGTTCATCCTCGCCCCCCGCTTCCCCCCCGGATGAATTCAAAGGGTTCGACAGTGCCTCCCCCCAGAAGGTGCCCGGCAAAAAAACAGGTACCTTCAAGCCCTATAAAATTGCAGGCAAAACCTATTATCCCCTGTCCCATGCCCAAGGATTTTCCCAAAAAGGTTTGGCATCCTGGTACGGTAAGAAATTCCATGGCAGAAAAACAGCCAATGGAGAAACCTATAACATGTATGCCATGACCGCAGCCCATAAAACCCTTCCCATGAATACCTGGGTCCAGGTGACCAATCTTGATAATAAAAAAAAAGTGGTGCTTCGCATCAATGACAGGGGGCCTTTTGTTGCCGACAGAATCATTGATTTGTCTTATACCGGGGCAAAAAAATTGGGGGTGGTGGGACCGGGAACGGCAAAGGTAAAGGTGGTGGCCCTGGGAAAAAGTTCTGGAAAAAATAATAAAAAATATATTCCTGTGGATTGCTGGAATGGAGACTTCACCGTCCAGGTGGGGGCCTTCAGCGTTCTTTCCAATGCCCGGGCATACAAGAAAAAATTATTGTCCAGATATAAAAATGTTCACATAACAACCCATACGGATTATCGGGGAACCTTTTATCGGGTGCGTGTGGGAAAATTTTCCCGGTTGAAGTCCGCAGACGCTTTTAAATTAAAGCTCAGTAAATCGGGTATAAAGGGTGCTTTTACCGTGGCCCGGTGAAACAATATGGAGAACCCAGGGCGCTATTTTCGGGGTAAATCTGATAGAATTTATGGGTTTGGTTTTAACTTGGCCCACTTTGGGTAACACGCATCAGAAAATAACCGTTAACCCTTTCTAATTTATCCTAAATTGTACTCATCGACTGCTTAGAGTATAGGCACTGGGCGACGTTAGAACCAAGCCCGAATTTATTTTTGGGGTGGCATATATGGAAGGGGTTTGATACTTAGCAGTATCAGTGGTTCCATGATTAACCCAAGGTTGAATAATATAAAAATAATAAAATATGAGCCCATGCTAAATACAATTTTCCTTGACCGGGACGGTGTCATAAATGTGGATTCCCCGGATTACATTAAAACCCCGGACGAGTTTCATTTTATTCCCGGCAGTACAAAGGCCATGGCCCTTTTAACGGCCCATGGTTTTGATATTATTCTCATCACCAACCAATCGGTCATTAACCGAAAAATGGTGACCCCTGCCACCCTTGATGCTATTTTTGATAAATTAAAAAGTGGTGTTGCAGCTGAAGGTGGAACCATTAAGGATATTTTTTTCTGTCCCCACACCCCCCGGGAAAACTGCTCCTGTAGAAAACCTTTACCCGGTCTTATTTTACAGGCCCAAAAAAAATATTCCCTTGATCTGAAAGAGACCTGCATGGTGGGGGACAGTGCCAAGGATATGTTATGTGCCCGTAATGCTGGATGCGGTAAATCCGTGCTGGTGAAAACCGGCAACGGTGAAAACGCTTTAAAGACTCTTCAATCCCCGAAGTACGCCCCTGACCATGTTGTTGAAGACCTCTTGGCAGCGGCCCGACTTATTATCCAGACCTCTCCACGGTGATCAAGGCCCTCCATGATTACCATTAAAGGCATTTTGTCCCGGATCACCTTCCGTAATGAAGAAAATCACTACACCATTGCAAGAATAAAAGTTCATGGCACCAGGGAACCGGTGGTGATTGTGGGGCACATGGCAGGGGTAGCCCAGGGGGAAACCCTTTCACTAAAGGGAAGCTGGGTGACCCATGTGAAATACGGCGAGCAGTTCAAAGTGGAATCCTTTGAAGTGATTTTACCTGCCACAGTGGGGGGCATTAAAAAATATCTGGGGTCTGGTATCATAAAGGGTATCGGTAAGACCATGGCCGATAAAATCGTGGCTCGATTCCAGGAGAATGCCCTTGATATCATTGAAAATCAACCCCATCGCCTCAGGGAAATCCAGGGCATCGGAAAAGCAAAATGTGATCGTATCATAAAAGCCTGGGACAGTCATCATGCCGTTCGCCGGGTGATGCAGTTTTTGCAAGAGCATGGCATCGGGGTGACCCATGCCGCAGCCATTCTTAATTTTTATGGTTCCAAGGCCCTTGAGATATTAAAAAAAAATCCATACTGGATCAGCAGGGATATCCCGGAAGCCGGGTTTGAGGTGGCAGACACCATTGCCATGAAAGCCGGTGTAAAGCGAGATGACCCGGACCGGCTCAAAGCTTGTGTTGTACATTATTTGTTGAAATGGGAGGCTGACGGGCATGTTTTTACCCATAGATCCCAGTTGTTTCAGCAATGCGTTCAAATCACCGCTGCCCCGGAAGAGAGCATGAACACGGCCCTGGCATTCCTTGAACAGGCAGGTGAAATTATCATTGAAAAAATGGATGAACAGGAATCAGATTCAGATGGTGATATAAAAACAGATGATAAAATTTATTTAAAGCGTCTCCATCGGGCAGAACAAGGCATTGCCCAGAGAATTGAGGCCATGCTCTCCATTGGGCCGCCACCCTTTGAGCTGGATGAACAGATCATTGAACAAGAGGTTCTCAAACGCCTGGCCCTGAAATTGTCCGGCGAGCAGATGGCAGTGGTGAAAGAGATTCTCACCCACCGGGTGGTGGTGATCACCGGTGGTCCCGGCACCGGAAAGACCACACTGGTGCGGTCTGTGTGTTCAATTTTTGCAAAGTTAAAACAGAGTGTAATGCTTACGGCCCCCACAGGTCGGGCCGCAAGGCGTCTTGCTGAAGTGACGGGCCGTAAAGCGTTTACACTTCATAAAACCCTGCTCTATGATCCTGATGATGCCACCTTTGGCAGGGATATCACCAATCCCCTGGATATCGATGTGATGATTGTGGATGAATCCTCCATGGTGGATACCATGCTCATGTATCATCTTCTCCAGGCGGTTCCCATAACATCTGTGTTGATTCTGGTGGGGGATATTTTTCAGCTGCCGTCGGTGGGACCGGGGAATGTCTTATCTGATATTATAAAATCCGGTGCGGTTAAAACATTTTCCTTAACCCGAATTTTTCGACAGGCTGAAAAAAGCCCCATTGTGATGAATGCCCACTGCATCAGAAACGGGCAGATGCCCTGTCTGGAACGGGATAAAAACAATAAAGGGTTGTCTGAGTTTTATTTCATTGAAAACAATGATCCCCGGCGGGTGGTGAGCACCATACTGGAGCTGTGCAACGGCAGAATTCAAAATGCTTTTTCCCATGTCAATGACATCCAGGTTCTCACCCCCATGCACAAGGGGGAGACCGGCACCATTAATCTCAATCAGCAGCTTCAGTCGGTGCTGAACCGCACCCCGGGGGGGATTAATGCAGGCGGCATGGTGTTTAAGACCGGTGACAAAGTGATGCACCTTAAAAATAATTACCAGAAAGATGTTTTTAACGGTGACATTGGTGTGGTGGATGAGGTGGTGGCATCTGAAAACCGGCTGGTGGTGGATTATGACGGCAGGCTGGTGGATTACGATATCATGGAGCTTGACGAACTCACCCTGGCCTATGCCGTGTCTGTGCATAAATCCCAGGGGTCTGAATATTCTGCGGTTGTTATTGCCATCACCACCATGCACTATCCCTTGCTCCAGCGAAATTTGTTGTACACGGCCATGACCCGGGGCAAGCACCTTGTTATTCTGGTGGGGTCCAGGCGGGCTGTGGAGATTGCCCTTAATAATAACCGTACTGATTTTCGTCTTTCCGGGTTGAGCCAGAAGATTCGGGCTTAATTGCGGTGAAATTTTGCCTTGGCGTTTTTTTGTCTGCACGCCGGTGCCATACATAAAAGACCTGTCGGGCACAAATAAAGAGCTGAGTATTTACCATGAGCAATGAAAGAAATCAAACCGTCAGACAGGAGATTATTACGTATCTGGAGGAGGAACTTCGGTCGGTACGGGATTTATCCCAATCCATTGGTATTATGGAAAAGGATGTTTATCACCATCTGGCCTTCATCGAAAAAACAGTGAGGCAGCAGAAGAAAAGGATTCAAGTGGAACCGTGCCATTGCCTGGATTGCGGGTTTCAATTTAAAAAACGTAAAACATTTAAAAAGCCGGGTAAGTGCCCCATGTGCAGGGACGGGAGGATCGCGTCTGCTTTGTTTCAGATTGTAGCAGAGGGTAAAGGTAATGATGGAAAAGGATAAATCAATTTACATGTCCTGACGGGCACAACGAATATTGGAAATTGTATGATGCCGACCCCGAGGTGCAATTTTCGTTGGCAAAGGCCTTGGTCGATAACATCAATAACAAAAGCCTGACCTTGTCGGCACACTGAGCCCATCGGTACATTTAAAAATGCCAGCTTTGAAATGAAGCCCGAAAGTTGAGTAACTACCATGGGCAGATCATATTGGAATTTGACCTACCCACAGCAAAGCTTGAAATACGCCCCGGTTTACGGAGTATTTCATATAAAAAATTGCCACGGGCAGACCGCATTCTAACCCCGGTCTACCCATAACAAAGCTTGAAATATCTCCCTGATTTGAGGCGTATCTTTGTATGAAAAAACAGTTTATTTGAGGAAGGTGGCACCCTTTTCCACAACTCCTTCTTCAAATCGGGAGTATCGTAAGGGGTTATCCTTGTTTTCCATTTTACCTGTGGCCAGATCGGCAATGCGTTTTCCCGCAGCCGGGGCCATCATTACACCACACCAGTATCCACAGTTGAGATAAAGCCCTTTTACATCATCACAGGGGCCGATGACAGGTTTGTCATCGGGTGTATAAACATACTGGCCCGCAGACACATCAATGTCTGAAGCCACAATGTTTTCAGCAATGTTTTCAAAAAAGGGATTGAGCCGGGACACACGATGGATGGATTCTGCAGCAAAATCCCAGTCCGTGGGAAGGTCTTCACTGGGGGGTGTTTCCGGTTCATCAGGGTCCACCCAGGCGCACAACACCCCACCGGCTTCGGGACGCCAGTAGCTGTGATTGATGAGATCCACCATAAAAGGGGCTTTTTCCGGTAACATGTCAGCAGATGTTTTAATATAAGCCTTTTGACGTCGTACGGTTTTAAAGGGAAGCTCCACTCCTGCCATTTTTCCGATTTCAGCAGCAAAGGGACCGGCACAGTTAACCACCATGCGGGTTTCAATGTTGCCATGGCTGGTTTCAACACCGCAGATGCCGTCATCATCGGTTTGAATGCCGGTGACCTTGGTTTTCATATAAAAATCGGCATCATCGCTGCCCTTGGCAAAGGCATAGGTGCCTTCATGGGTGGAAAACCAGCCTTCTTCTTCATTAAATGTGGCAGCTTTTGCTTCGGGGGCAAGGAAAGAAAATTTTTCGTGCAGGGCCTTCCCTTTTAAAAATTCAGCAGATGTGACCCCAAGTTCGTGGTATCTATCCACAGCTTTTTCCAGTTCCGGAACCATGTCTTCATCATCGGTGACAAAGAGATATCCCCGCTGGGTCAGACCGATTTCAACATCGGGAATTCCCACGATTTCGTTGAAGTTCTCAAACATTTTAAGGCTTTCCATGGCCAGATCTGCCATGGATTTTTCCGTAAACTGGGTGCGGAAACATTCAGCACTGGCAGCCGTTGTCAAGGAGGAAAGGCCATCCCGCATTTCTAAAAGAACAACTTTCTTTCCGGCTTTAGAAAGCCAGAATGCCGTTGCTGTACCTACAATACCGCCTCCGATGACCACAGCATCTGCTGTGATGTTGCCAAACTCTTTACCCACATAAATATTACCCATTACCTCTCTCCTTGCCTTGGTAAAAAATAGTTAAAATTTTTCAAAATTTATGCGCTTATTATATTAAATATTTTTTGATTTATAAATTGTTAGTCAAAGCATTTATTTATGAAGCACAATGTGAATTTGTATATCATTTGGCCCTGACTGAAAAACTAATAAAAGCAAATATCATACCACTATTTAAAATATATGAATATACAATGGGCGAGATTTATTCTATGAGATGGATGATCATAGGACTATTGCAAATAAAGGATAGAATAGCAAAATGAAAATGATTTAATCGGTTTTTTGATTATAACGGACTTGAAGTATAAATTATAATTTTTTGAAATTATTTAACTTAATCATTTGCGGAGCAAAGAAATTTTAGATTTTGGGATGGGTTGATTTTTAACTTTAAATCCAAAGAGATGATATAGTCTTATTGAAAACATAGCCCCCCTAAATCCGTTATAATTAAAGTATTTTAAACGTATTCCTATTTGGAAAAATTTTAAATTGCGTTGTATTTTACAAATTGCGTGAATTATAATTGATCAAAAAAATTTTATAAATATAAAAATACCTTACAAAATTCAAATTTCACGATATGTGAATCATATCATCATCACGATCCAGGGAAAAAAATTCGATTGACTTCCTGTATAACTATTTATATCTTGTATGTACAAGTTATTTCAACCTAAGTTGATTTATTATGCTAACAAGGCAACCTGTTGTGAAAATTTATTCTTTTTGTGGAACAACAAATAGTTATTGGAGATTGTGTGATGTCGGATTTTGAAATCGGGTTTGAGCCCAGGCTTACCTTTTTAAGTCAGGAAGATAAAAAAAAATTATATGCATCTGCTTTGCAGGTTATGGAAGAAACCGGTATGCTGGTTCAGCATGAAGGGGCATTAAAACTGTTATCCCATGCCGGGTGCAAGGTGGGAACAGACGGCATGGTTCGAGTGCCCGCGGCCCTGGTGGAAAAAGCCAGAAGCACGGTGCCCAATAATATTGCCATGTATGACCGTGAGGGAAATCATGCCATGGATCTTGGCGGCAGACGGGCTTATTTTGGTACTGGTTCTGATTTGATGTGGTCTGTGGAGTCTAAAAACATGCAGCGCCATCGTACCTCTCTGGAAGACATTAAAACTGCAGCAAGGGTATGTGATGCTCTTCCCAATATCGATTTTATCATGTCCTTTGCCCACCCCCATGAAATGAATCCTGCTCTTTCGTATCTGGCAAGCTTTAAAGCCATGGTTGAAAATTGTACAAAACCCATTGTTAATACTTCGGAAAATCGAAATGATCTTGAGGCCATGTGGGAAATTTCCAAAATTTTGCGGGGGAGTGAAAAAGAGTTGCGGGAAAAACCATATTGGATACAGTATGCCGAACCCATAAGTCCCCTGAAACATCCCTTTACCAGCCTGGACAAACTGATTTTCTGTGCAGAAACCGGCTCCCCTGTGATTTACTCTCCTGCCCCCATTGCAGGCTCCACCGCACCCATGAGTGTTGCCGGTCACATTGTCCAGGGGCTTGCCGAATCTTTTTTCGGCATGGTGGTTCACCAGCTCGCAGCCCCCGGAGGTCCTTTTTTGATGGGCATTGGTGCAGCGGTTCTGGATATGAAAAGCGGGCAGTGTTCCTACAATGCACCGGAGTATCTTCTCACTTACATGGCCATGATCGAGATGAGTAATCATCTGGATATTCCCAACTGGGGATATGGCGGTACCAGTGATGCCCAGATTCCGGATATGCAGGCATCCTACGAGGCAGGTCTTGAAGCTTTTATGTCTGTTTTTGCAGGCTCCAACCTTAACCATGATGTGGGATATCTTGATTTTGGGCTCACCGGCAGTCTGGATATGATTGTCATTGTCAATGAAATGGTGGATCAGATTCAGCGAATGTACAAAGGCATTCCCATAAATGACGATACCCTTGCCATGGATGCCATTTCCCAGGGATTTGCCCAGGGGCAGTTTCTCACCACCCCCCATACCATTAAACATTTGAGGAATGTGCAGTGGGAACCGGAATTGTTTTTTCGCCAAGGGCATGATAAGTGGGTTGAGCAGGGAAGGACTTCCCTGTTGGACCGGGCACGCACCAAGCTGAATTATATTCTTGACACCCATGAACCCCTGGCCGTCCCCCATGAAAAGCAGGCTGCCATTTCAAAGATAGTTGACAACTTTTTAAAATAACTGCCATGGGCAGTTATTTTAAAATTGGAGCGATTGCCCAAGGAGGGGAAAAAGAAATTTTGGCAAAGATGGGGAAAGCATAATGACGACACTATCACACAGTGGGCCCAAGCCCCTTTATGAACAGGTTAAAGAGTTTATTCTTCAACAGATTAAAACTGAAGTGTGGCTTCCTGATGCCCGTATTCCTTCGGAAAATGAGCTTGTGAAACTGCTGAAGGTTTCCCGCATCACCGTTAACCGTGCACTGCGGGAATTAACAGACAGCGGAGATCTGGTGCGGGTTCAGGGCGTGGGAACCTATGTGGCGCATCCCAAACCGTTGACCTCATTGTTTGAGATCTCCTCCATTGATGAAGAAATTATCCAAAGGGGAGGCATTTACTCCTGTAAGATTCATATGAATACCATGGAAAAAGCGTATCCTGAATTGGCGGCAGCCATGGAAATTGAAATTGATACGCCAGTATTTCACTCCATCATTGTTCACAAGAGCAATGACAAACCGGTGATGCTGGAGGATCAATTTATTCATCCGTTATCTGCACCTGAATTTTTGAAGCAAGATTTTTCAAAAATATCTCCGGTGGCATATTTGTTGAAAACCATTCAGATCAAAGATGTTGAACATATTATTGAGGCACTGAATCCTGATGAGATGGCCCAGGAGCTGCTCAATCTTTCCCCCCATGACCCTTGTCTTATTTTGCATCGTCAAACCTGGGACAGCCATCGGGTGGCCACCCACAGCCGAATGACCTACCCGGGAACCGCCCACCGCATGGGAGCTCGCTTAAAACCGCTGTTTAAAAATTACGTGGAACAATATGGGAAAAACAAATCAAATAAAAAAAGGAATAAAAAATGAAAAAAATCGTTGAATGTGTGCCAAATTTTTCCGAAGGTCGGGATGAAGCTGTTATCAATGCCATTGCCCATGCCATTCGTGAAACAAAGGGATGTACCCTGTTGGATGTGGATCCGGGAAAATCCACACACAGAACAGTGTACACCTTTGTGGGAGATCCTGACAGCGTCATTGAAGGCGCCGTGGCTGCTGCCCGGGTGGCCAAAGAAAAGATAGACATGCGTGTGCACAAGGGAGAGCATCCCCGGTTTGGTGCCATGGATGTGTGTCCGTTTATTCCTGTGGCCAACATTACCATGGAAGAGTGTGCAGACATTGCAAAACAGTTTGCAAAAAAAGCGTCTGAAGAGTTGAATATCCCCTTTTTCCTTTATGAGGAAGCTGCAGAACACGATTACCGGCGTAAACTTCCCGATGTCAGAAAAGGTGAATATGAGGCCCTGGAGGAGCGTCTTAAAGATCCCCGCTGGAAACCTGATTTTGGCCCTTCTGAGTTTGTTCCCACCTGGGGAATCACAGCCACAGGTGCCCGCATGTTCCTCATTGCCTATAATGTGAATATTCTGGGAACCTCCAACCAGGCCCACCGCATTGCCTTGAACCTGAGGGAGGCTGGCAGGGGGGATGATGATCCTGGGCGTTTAAAAGAGGTGAAAGGCATGGGCTGGTTTGTGGATGAGTACAATATGGCCCAGGTCACTGTGAATCTTAACAATTATAACACAACCCCCATCCATGTCCTTTTTGAAGCAGTGAAAGAGGAAGCAAAGGCCTTGAATATTGCTGTGGCCGGTTCTGAAATTGTGGGTATTGTCCCCCTGGAATCGCTTATCATGGCAGCGGACTATTACATTGAAAAGGAAAATCTCTTTATCTATGAAGAGGATCAAAAAGTTCGCCTGGCCATTGAACGTCTGGGACTCAATTCTGTGGCAGTATTTAATCCCCAGGATAAAATCATTGAATACATTGTGGCAGAACCGCCGGAAGAGCCCCTGGCCAACTTGACAGTAAGGGGATTCATTGAAGAAATTGCGGCCCGCACGTCGGCCCCGGGGGGAGGCTCTGCATCGGCTGCCATGGCAGCCGTGGGAACAGGCCTTGGTTCCATGGTGGCCAAACTCACCCAGGGGGTAAGAAAATTTGAGGCCGTGGATTCCCACATGCGCAAAAATATTCCCACACTCCATGAATTGACCAAACAGTTGATTCCCATGATTGATGCAGATACTTCTGCCTTTAATGAATACATGGAAGGACTTCGCATGCCCAGGGCAACAGAGGCAGAAAAAACAGCCAGAACTGCAAAGATGCAGGCAGGACTTAAAACGGCCATCAATATTCCCCTGGGAACCATGCGGTTGGGAGATAAAGCCTGGGATGCCCTTTGTGAAGTTGCCCGGTACGGAAATCCTGCATCAAAATCCGATACCCAGGTGGGGGCACGGGCACTGGAAACAGGTATCTGGGGTGCGTATCAGAATGTGTTGATTAATATAAAGGATATCCATGATGAGGATTATAAAATAAAAATCCTTGAGGAAGCCAATGCCATGGAAAAACGATCCAGAGAAAAATGCGCTGAAGTGCTGGCCATCCTGGATCAAATATGATTTTACTTTAAAGGATGCGTTGTTCAGACAAGAAAAATAATCAACGTATTCCCTCTCCGTGACATGTTCCACGTGAAACTTCCCCTGGTCTGTTTCACGTGGAACACCTTATGTTGCACATGAAGGGTAAAAACGACTTCCAATTTTATGGCGTGATCCTGGATAAATGAAACGATTCTGGGTGGCCACTGTGCTGTTTATCCAGGTTCGGCGGTGAAGAATCAAGCAAGGTTCTGCACGGGAAATTTCCAATAGCTCTCTGCTCCACTTATCCGGCATCATGGCTTCAATAACATGCTCCACCTCCATGGCAGGACATATTGCCTGCAGATAGTCACTGGGGGTAATGCGGGTAAAATCCTGTTTTAAAAAATCCGGGGCCACAACCGGATTGATATATCGATCTTCCAGTTGGATGGGAACACCATTGTCCCTGTGCACCAGGATGGCATGGTAAACCGGCATATTTAATCTAAGTTTCATGTCTGAGGCTACCTTTGGGCTGATTTTTTCCTGCTGCAACAAATGGATATCACAGGAGTGCTCCCCTCCCCTTTCTATTATTTCCCTGGCAATGGAACGAATCCTTAACAATTCAGTCTGGGGTTTGTGGCGGGCCACAAAGGTTCCCACGCCCTGGAGGCGAACCAGCTTGCCCTCTGCCGTGAGTTCACGAAGAGCCCGATTCACGGTCATGCGTGAAACCCCCATGGTTTTTACCAGGCTGTTTTCAGAATCAATCTTCATATCTGGTTTCCACTTTCCCGATTTAATTTTTTCCAGAATATGATCCTTTACCTGTTGATATAAAGGGCTGGGGGCGATAGTTGATTCTATAGGATTTAAAGGCATATTTATTAATCGTTCCAAGGTTAATTGGTGTGGAGTTTTAAAAAAGTTTTACAATTTAAAATGAATCTTGATGTTTGTTATATGTTGTTGTTATGTTTATAAATTATATATAACCGCCACGGGCGGAACCTATTTTGATTCCGCCTTGCCCATAAAAAGCTTGAAATACGCCCCGGATTTGCGGAGTATTCCATATAACCGCCACGGGCGGACCGCATTCTGACCTCGCTCCGCCCACAACAAAGTTAGAAATTCTCCATAAATTTACGGAGTGTTTCATATAAAAAATTTACTTAAAACTTGGTAACAGGTCCTGGGTCACCAAGGGGTTAAATGCTCCTGATTTTACCAAATTGGCAGCTTTTTTGATATCTGGTGCAAAATAGCGGTCCTGATCGTAAAAGGGTACCTTCTTTCGCAACATTCCCCTGGCCTGCTCCAGGAGGATAGAGGTTTTTAAGGGGCTTCTGAAGTCAATCCCCTGGCATGCAGCAAGGAGTTCAATGGCCACCACCCCCACGCTGTTTTCAACCATCTCACCCAGCCGCCGTGCAGCAAAGGCAGCCATGGAAACGTGATCTTCCTGGTTGGCAGAGGTGGGAAGACTGTCCACAGATGCCGGGTGGGCATGGGATTTATTTTCACTGGCCAGGGCAGCTGCAGTGACCTGGGCAATCATAAAGCCGGAATTAAGCCCCCCCTTTTCCACCAGAAATGGTGGTAATTTACTCATGTGGGTATCAATGAGCAAGGCCAGGCGCCTTTCAGAAAGGGCGCCAATTTCTGAGATGGCCAGGGCCAGGTTATCCGCTGCCATGGCCACGGGTTCGGCATGGAAATTACCACCGGATATGATATCGCAGGAATCGCTGAATACCAGGGGGTTATCTGACACGGCATTGGCTTCAATGGCAAGGGTGTCGGCGGCATGGCGAATCTGATCCAGACAGGCTCCCATGACCTGGGGTTGACACCGAAGGGAATAGGGATCTTGCACACTTTCACAATTGGCATGGGATGTGCCGATGTCACTTTGATCCAGCAGACGTCGATAGTTGGCGGCGGTATCTATTTGACCGGCATGGCCGCGAACTTCATGGATCATTGCCTCAAATGGACGACGACTGGCAAGGGCCGCCTCCACACTGAGCCCGCCTGTTACAAGGGCCGCAGCAAATAGATTTTCCGTGGCAAACAACCCATCAAGGGCAAAGGCCGTGGATGCCTGGGTACCATTTAGCAATGCCAGCCCCTCTTTGGGGCCCAGGGCAATGGGATCAAGGCCTGCAATTTCAAGGCCCTTTTTACCTGGAATCTGTTGTCCCTGATAAAAGGCCTCGCCTTCGCCGATGAGTACAGCACTCATGTGTGCCAGAGGGGCCAGATCCCCGGATGCGCCCACGGAGCCTTTCTGGGGTACACAGGGATAAACCCCATGGTTGATCAACTCAATGAGGGCATTGATCACTTCCAGGCGGGTACCTGAATATCCCCTGGCAAGACTGTTGATTTTTAATATCATCATCAGCCGCACTGTGGCATTGTCCATGTAATCGCCAATTCCTGCAGCGTGGGAAAGAACGATGGATCGCTGGAGGTGTTCCAGTTCGTCATGGGGAATCAATGTGTTTGCCAGCAGTCCAAATCCCGTGTTAATACCGTAAATCACCCGACCCTGCTCCACCACATCACTGACGGTTTTCACCGACTGTTCAATGTTTGGGATACACTGGGGTGCCAGACTTACCTGAACGGGCTGGGCCATAACCCGTCGTAACTGATTAAGGGTAAGTTTTCCAGGCTCTATTGTCAGTTGAAACATGTTATTTGCCTCCGTTGGGGACCAAGGATTCTTGACTGATAATGTTCTTACATATATATACAACCCATGTCAATTGAAAGCCGTCGATGAAAAAACGTTATTTATTTTAATATCTTTACCAAATTTTATGTTGGCTGGAATTTTAAGATATATATTGTGGTTCAGATACGACTATGAATACAATATATGGTGTTGATAATGCCAAATTTTAAATCGATTTTGAGTCTGGTGGAGGTATTAATTGAGGAAAAAATATATGAACTATGATATTCAAAACAGTATTATCGGCCCCATTCTGGCTGGAGCCGACCACAAAGGATTACGACATATTGGTTTCCAAAAGGGCGCTCGTCCCATGGAAGTTCCAGGGACATGGAAGTTGGATAAACAGTTCTTAAAGCCGATTTTTGATCAAGTCCATGCTTATTTAAACGGGGAGCTGAAGAATTTTGATCTTATCCTGGCACCCGCGGGTAGCCCTTTTCAAAAAATGGTTTGGTCTGCATTGCTAAATATCCCCTATGGTAAAACCGTCTCCTATGGAGATATTGCCACGGCCATTGGAAGCCCCAAATCATGTCGTGCGGTGGGGGGGGCCAACAGCAAAAATCCCATTCCCTTGATCATTCCCTGCCACAGGGTTATCGGTGCTGATGGCAGGCTTGTGGGGTATGGCAGCGGGCTTTTTATTAAACAAAAATTACTGTCCCTGGAATTAGAATATCATCATACCAATTTTTAAATTTTTAAAGACCGATTCTGATAAAATTTTAACATTTCATAATTGTACGGGTGGACCTTGTTCTGAGGTTATTCTGCCATAACAAAGATGGAAAATTTTTTCAGATTTACGGGATTTTTCATATAACTGCCACGGGCAGACCGTATTCTGATCCGGCTCTGCCCACAACGAAGTTTGAAATACGCCCCCGATTTGCGGAGTATTTCATATAAAAAGAAATTGCGAAGGTGTTTATCTTAAGTTTACATGGTAATCATTCTATTTGAAATATTTCAAAGATTATTTTATATATTCAGTAGATTCAAAAACTTCAAGAATCACATATCCTTTGGAAGCAATGTTTCTTGAATGTATAGAGGAGAAAAGCACAAAATCAGTATTTGTTGTTTTAGAAAATTTTGAACTTATTATCTGGAGATTTTCATGCTGGTAAGAGTGAAACAGTATTTTATAAATAACTTTGAACAACTTTTTGTGCTGACTATCCTTCTCAGTGTCACAATTATCAATTACTATGTACCCTATAAATTGGCTTTTTTAAATTTTTATTTTATTCCCGTCCTGGTTGCATCCTATTTTCTTGGAAAAAATAATACCATGTTCGGTGCTCTTTTGTGTATTTTCTGGGTGATTCTCATTGTTTTTTTATCGCCCACCTCTTTTTTATTTGAACAAACCCAATTCAGCCTTTTTTTTAATATTGTTGCCTGGGCTTCTTTTCTTTTGCTGGCAGGTGGAATCATTGGGAAACTTCAAGAGCAAAATAAGCACCTTATTCAACGTCATAAAGAACAGAGTGACGCTCTATTCTCTCGCTTATCCACCCATCTGTCCGTGTCCGCAGATTTAAGTTCAGAGTTGGATTTTGATTCCTTGTTTAATTTAATTGTCCATAAATTGAGCGAAGCCATGAAGGCCGAGCGAACCAGCCTTTATCTAATTGATGAAAAAAATCAGGAGGTGTGGACCAGGGCCGCAGAGCAAATAGAAGATATTCGCCTGCCGTTGGGTAACGGTATTTGCGGAAAAGTTGCAGAGACTGGAAAAATCATCAATGTTAAGGATGCTTGGACGTTACCGTATTTCAACCGTGAGTTTGATCTTAAACACAACTTCAGAACCAAAGCCATGATTTGCATGCCCATAAATAATCGGGCGGGAAAAAGAATGGGGATCATTCAGGTTATCAATAAGGTTGATGGCGGTTTTTTCTGCAAAGAAGATGAAAAATTTTTAAAAGGACTGCTTTCGCAAGTGGCCATTGCCCTGGAAAATTCTTTTCTCATGGATGAGCTGGAACTTTCCTTTGAAAGCTCCATTAGGACTCTGTCGGCCACCGTGGATGCAAGACACCCCTTGACTGCCGGCCATTCGTTACGCGTCACGGAATACTCTCTTCTGGTGGCCGAGGAAATGAAATTAGGAAAAAAGGATCAGGAAGTCATAAAATATGCAGCCATTCTGCATGATATCGGTAAAATTGCTGTAAAAGACTCAGTTTTGTTGAAAAATGGGCAATTCTCTGATGAAGAGCGTGCCGAAATGAATATTCATCCTGCAAAAACAATGGCAATACTGGAAAAATTTTATTTCCCAGAAAATCTTCAAGAAGTTCCCTTTGTTGCGGCGTGCCATCATGAAAAAATCAATGGTGAAGGATATCCCCAAGGCTTAAAAGGAGATCAATTTCCCCTGGGGTCAAAAATTTTGGCAGTTGCCGATGTATTTGATGCCCTGACTTCCCCCAGAGATTATCCCAAATACGATGGAAACGAAATATTAAACTTTACGGCCATGCCCCTGGCCAGGGCCATGGGTATTTTGGAAAATGAGCGGGGAAGCCATTTTGATTCCAATGTCGTGGATGCATTTCTGCGGATATTACCCCAGGCACTTGAACGCCACCGTGGAACTCATTTTTCTGATGAATATATAGATGATTACTATGAAAGTATCGCTGACATGACAACCATTGAGGCACAACCCACAAAAGCAAGATCAAACAGTTAAAAAGATCCCAGAAAATTTTCTTTTAAATCCAGGATTTCATTGTCGTTAAAGCAATACGCCATGTCAAGGAACCGGCTGCGAAATTGTTCCACATCACCGGAGGCATCCACGCCCTTTTGAATCACATCTGCCATGATGCAGGCCAGGGCTTCAAAGTCTGTTTCCTTCATGCCGAAACGGGTCATTTCGCTGACCCCGAGACGGATACCCGAGCTGACCGTAAAGCCTTCATCACTGGGAATGGCCTGGTAATTACAGATAATATGATTTTTCTCCAGGGCCTTGGCCGCCTCAATACCTTTGCCATACCCCACCCCCACAATGACCTGGTGGGTCTGGGTAAAATCCATGGCAGCGTCCCCCTGGACATCCAGGCCCGTTTTTTTCAATGCCCGGGCAAAGGCCTTGGCATTGGCAATGACCTGGCGCTGGTATTCATCTTTAAAGGTGTTCATTTCCATGGCTGCAACCAGAAGCCCAAGAAGGCTTCCCAGGTGATGATTGGAGACCATGCCGGGGAAGGCTCTTTTACGGATGGTCTGCCACAGCTCATGTTCCGGTGTGTTTTCCCCATCAAAAGCACATCCCACAACCCCCCTCTGGGACCCGAAAAATGTTTTGTGGGTGGAGCCGGTGACCAGGTCTGCCCCCTCTTTAAAGGGTTCCTGGAAATGGGGACCAATGAGCCCCAGAACATGGGCCATGTCATACATCAAAATGGGACGTTTGTTCATGGATTCCAAAAGGGACTTGACCTGGGCCACAGGTTCCGTGTGAAGCACCATGGACTTGCCAAACACCATCAGTTCAGGATCTATATCGGCAAGCAATGCCTCCAGGGCATTGAGATCCATCTGGTAGGGGTTGTCTTGAAGTACGGGAAAATTAAACACATTAAATTTTTCCGTAACAGGATTTTTGGCAATGTAGTCCCGCAATGCGCCCATGGGCTGGGCCGAAAGATGCCCTCCCCTGCCGATGTGGTTGGTAACGGCACAGGCAATGCGGCCGGGTTCCCTTTTTAAATTTCCCCGGTTCCGCCATTGGACCATGGCACTGAAGGCGGTCATGTTGGCCATCTGCCCACTCACCGATCGACACTCCACCAGGGGGCATCCCATGAACCGGGACATTTCATGGGCCAGGGCCTCTTCCACCCAGGCGATGAAATCGCATCCCTGGTAATAGAACACCTCTTGCTCATAGGCCGCAGCCAGTTCCTTGTGTTCGGCATATCGTCCCACGGGATCACTGACCTGGACAAGGCGGGTCCATGGGGACGGGGTCATTTCAGAAGGAATGAGATTGATGCATTTTGTCTGTCGCCACTGATGATTTTCCCAGCTTTTTGCAAGCACCCTTTTAAAGCGTGAAATCCCCTGGGTCATGGAATTATTATCATGGGATGCCGGAATTTCGTAACCTTCCAAAATGGGATGAAAGTAAGGCGGTGCATCGGAACGCCCATGTGCTTTAACCACCATGGCGTTGAGGGTGCGTTTTCTCACCTTGATCTGCACCGTCTGTCCGACTTGTATATGGGCATCCAGGAGCCCAAGCACAATGGATCGCTTCCCGGTTTTATCCGTGGGGGTCATCTCAACCCCATGGCCCTTAAATTGCCAAAAAGGAACGGATGTGCCGCTGGTGATATCCCCCACTTTTTGCTCATCCATGAATACTTCCGCCCCTTGTCTGGCAACGCCTTTGTCCATCAATGCCAGGCACTTGATGCGCCTTGGCAGGGGTGTCTCTTTTTCAAAAATTCCCTGACGCTGATTTTCATGGGCCGTCCATTGCCGGGTCAGGGCCTCTTTTCCCACAAAATTTTTCTTTAACGGACTTAAACTCACGGCCACCGTGGCAAGGGGAATGGCAAATATGGGAATTTTTTTTTCATCCGGTCCCAGGCCCAGTTCATGGCCATACAGTGGCATGCCTGCCTCCAGGCGCAGGGTGTCCCGGGCCCCCAGACCCACCTGGACAATGTTTAACGCCTGCCCTTGGCTGAAAATGGATTCCCATAAAAATACAAATTGATCTGCCGGAGCAAAAATTTCAAAGCTGTTGGGTTCCCCGGTGTAACCGGTTCTGGAGACCAGGCAGGAAACGCCGCAAAGATCCATTTGGGAGAGGCTGTTCTGGTTGGGTTCGGGAAGAGGAGATTTCCGTGCCACCCGGGTGATGAGTTCCTTGGCCATGGGGCCCTGAATAGCCATCAATGAAAGGGACTCCGTGTGATTTTCCAGAGTGACATCATCAAATTTGTCGGCGATTTTAATGAGATGCTTCCAGTCTTTTTCACTGTTGGATGCATTTACCACCAACAGGTAATCCTCCTTGTCAAACCGATATAAAAAAGCATCATCCAGGGCATATCCATTCTCATCGGAAATTATGGTATAATGGGCTTCCCTCGGCTGCAGGGCCTGGGCATTACCGGTGAGTGCCCTTTGCAGGAAGGCGATTTTGTCTTTGCCTTTAATGCGAAAGCGCCCCATGTGACTTACGTCAAACATGCCGCCATATTTTCGGGTGGCAAGGTGTTCCTTAATCACACCGGAATCATATTGCACCGGCATGTCCCAGCCGGCAAAATCAACCATCTGACCACCATTGTCTTTGTGCCATTGGTAAAGGGGTGTTTTTCTGCATTTATTGTCAGGGCTCATGGGTTCCACCTTTGCAAGGTTAAGCATTTTATTTTTGGAGTCTCACTGTTCATATAACTGTTTTATTGTGATATTTTAAAAAAAACAAGAAAAAGTTGTAGAAAACCGCAAGAATAAACACTTTGCCTTTTCCATGAATCTATCTGGGTTTTAAAGCCCTGAGAGGCTGTTTAAAAACAGATGAAACGGCTGCAATCCCATGGAATTTCAATTTTTCCCCTGAATTTTTAAATAACATCTAAACAAAAAGGCGAATCAGTCAACAACCGATTCGCCTTTTCAATTTTACGTAAAACCATGGAGTGATGGAAAAATTTAAATAATCATGTAACCTTTATGGTGGTCACCGGGCAATGGGCCTCCAGGATGATGAACTGAACGGTGGAGCCAAAGACCAGCTTGCCCACTCTGGATTCTTTTTTCATGCCAAAAATAATTTCATCCACTGCTTTATCTCTGGCAAAACGCACAATGTCATCACCGGGGGCCAGTCCGCGGATGAGAACATGGACTTCGCTTTTAACGCCCTGTTTATCCAGATATTCTTTGATGAAATCCAGCTTTTTTTCAATCTCAGAAATTCTCTCCGGCGTTGCATCGGAGGCACAGGTTTTAACCAGATAAACAAGTGCACCTGATTCTTTGGCCCTGCGGGCTGTAAGCTCCATGACAGCAGTGGTTCTCAAATTTTTGTCATAACTCACTAAGAGTTTCATATTGTCTCTCCTGTTGGGTAATATTTTGAAAAACAGTATCATGTTCACGGCGATTTAAAAAGAAAAACCTTAGGCAAAATCACCGGTTACAGCCATTGTAGTTCCTCTATAATTTTTTATATGAAATACTCCGCAAACCGGGGATGTATTTCAATCTTCGTTGTGGTCAGATCCGGAGCAGAATACGGTCCGCCCGTGGCGGTTTATATACAAGGTAAACCCCAAAGCTTACCTCAGCAAAGCCCGCCCCGAGGGGCAATAGGAACCGGCCAATTGAGCTGTCTACAGTTCCGGCCGGGACCATTGCCCCTCGGGGGGGGGGCGGCATAATGCCATTTGACTCCGGGTCTACGACCCTATATTCGTTGTGTCCGATAGGGCATGTGGGTTATATCAACTGGTTGCTTCATCCATGATTTCAGCAATATCTTTTACCGGAATAACTGTGTCGGTTTCAAGAATACCGTCATTGAGCATGGTGGCACAAAAGGGACATGCGGCACACACGGTTTTTGCACCGGTGGCAACGGCCTCGGCGGCCCGGACGTTATTGATGCGCTCTCCAATGGTTTCCTCCATGAACATCCTGGCACCTCCTGCACCGCAACACATGCCTTTGGAAAAATTTTTATCCATTTCCACAAGATTTCCACCGCTGTTTACCCGGGTGATGAGTTCCCGTGGGGCCTGATAAATATTATTCCACCGACCAAGATAACAAGAATCATGGAAGGTGATATCCCCCATCTCTTTACGATTGATGGTCAAACGTCCCTGGTTTGCCAGATCCAGCATGTATTCTGTGTGATGTACCACAGGATAGGACGCATCAAATTGAGGGTATTCATTTTTAATGACATTGTAACAGTGTGGGCAGCCGGTGAGAATCATTTTGGGTTTATACTGATTAAACACTTCGGCATTTTGCTGGATGAGCATTTGGGCCAGATATTCGTTGCCGGCCCGGCGTGCCATGTCTCCGTTGCAGCTCTCTTCTGGTCCCAGGATGGCAAAATTAACCCCGGCTTTTTGAAGCACCCGGGCCGTTGCCTGGGCAATCTTTTTTCCCCGGTCATCAAAGGAACCTGCACATCCCACAAAGTAGAGCACATCGGCATCTGGTTTATCACTGATCAGAGGCACATCCATGCCCTTGCACCAGTCTGCCCTTGTGTCTGCACTGAAACCCCAAGGGTTGCCCTGGTTTTCAATGTTGGTAAAGGTTTCCTGCATTTCTGCGGGGAAATTGGCCTCCATGAGCACCTGGTGTTTACGCATCTCAATGACAAAATCCAGATGCTGGTTGTTCACCGGGCAAATATCCTCACAGGAGCGGCATGTTGTGCAGGACCAAAGCACATCATCGGTGACAGGAGATCCTTCCCGCATGAGGGGTTCAATCTCGTCTTTTTCATCCCCCAGAAGTTTGTCTGCCTGGTCAAACAGATCGACCTTAAAATCATGGAGAATTTTTTTGGGTGACAATGGCTTACCTGTTCCCGATGCAGGACACAGCTCTTCGCATCGTCCACACTCGGTGCAGGCATATAAATTAAGCACATTCTTCCAGTTGAATTCACTGCATTTGCCAAGCCCGAAGGTTTCGGCCTCTTCATCTTCAATATCTGTCTTTAATATTGCTTTCTCCATTTCCAGAGGTTTAACAAATACGTTGGGAGCTGCCGCCAGAAGATGGAGATGCTTGGAGCCGGGGATATAAATAAGAAAGCCTAATATGGTGCCTATGTGGATGAAATAACTCAGTTCATATCCAAATATAACTTGCCCCTGGGAAAGACCGGAAAGCCCAAAAATAGAAACCAGAAGCCCGGATATGGGAAAAATACCGCTGTGGGAAGCAGCCCCTGCTTCCAAGGGCATGAGGGTCTGGAAGGCATTGATGAAGTGAAAGGAAATTATAATAACACAGGTAAACAAAATAATCAGATTGGCATCCCGCCCCATGGTGAGATACTCCGGCTTAATAACTGTTCGGCGGTACAGGGCATAGGCAAAGCCCACCAAGACAAAAAAAGCCAGAATATCTGCAATAAAAAGGTATCCGGTATAAATGGAAGGAATAATATGCAGCAGGTCAAATGAGGGAAAGACTCCCCGGATCATCAATTCCAGAGAGTGAACCTGTATGGCCAGGAATCCAAAGAAAATAAGGGTGTGGGAAATACCAGGCATGAGTTTTCTGCGGACATTGGTTTGCCCGAGCACATCTGTGAATAATACCTTGATTCGATCTGATATTCTGTCCACGGGTTTTTCCACCACCCCATCCACAGCCATCATGATCTGGTAAAGTCGTTTCACTTTAAGGAAAAAATATCCAAAGGCGGCCACCAGTGCCACAAACATAACAATTGATTTTACGATTAAATAGTTTTCCATGATTGAGTTATTTCCTTGGGGTTTGTCTGGGCTTGATTTTAACTGGGGGCCCCCCTGGTGTTTTGGCGGCCACCGATGAAAAGAGTTTTCCAAAATCCGGTGGAGTAAAAAAACTTACCCCACCGGATGTCAATTTCTTTCTTTAACTATTCTCACGTCCGACACCAGATAGGGTTGGCCGGGTCAAGAAATAATTTTATTTTAAGGCCTCTGTCAACGCCGGAATGACCTCAAAGATATCTCCGATGATGCCGTAATCAGACTTTGCAAATATGGGAGCATCCTTGTCAGTGTTAATTCCCACAATGACTTTTGAGGTTTTCATTCCGGCAAAATGCTGTACGGCCCCGGAGACTCCACAGGCCAGATAGAGCTTTGGCCCCACAGTTTTTCCGGTTTGTCCCACCTGCATGGCGTGGGGGGCATAGCCTGCATCCACGGCGGCCCGGGACGCGCCCACGGCAGCCCCGAGAAGGGCGGCACACTCTTCGAGCATGGTGAAATTTTCAGCAGATTTAATGGCCCGGCCACCGGTGAGGATTACAGGGGCCTCTGTGAGGTCAATTTTACCGCCGTCCCCCTTTTTCCTTTCAATGATTTTAACCCCGGCACCATCGGCAACCGTTGCAGAAAAAGAGAGCACTTCGCCATCCACCGGGGCCTCCACAGCCTCAATGGCATTGGGTCTTACGGTGCACAGCATAAGATCGGCATCCACCTTTACAGTGGCAAAGGTTTTACCCGAAAAATGGGATTTTACGCCGGATTTTTCATCAATATCCACTGAGATACAGTCAGATATCAGGGGAAGATCAAGGCTTGCTGCCATACGGGCGAAAAGATCTCGTCCAATGGTGCTGGCAAGGCCCATGACAGCTTTAAGATCATACTCTTTTGCCGCAGCGGCAATGGCTCCGGCCTGGGCTTCCGGACTTGCGGCAAGATCACCTGATGCAAGGGAAACGGCAATAACTTTCTGAACACCAAACTTACAAAGTTCAGCTTTTAACGCCTCTGCATCACCGTCAATGAGAAGGGCATACACCTCATTGTCTCCGCCCTTTCCCCGGGCAGCCGTCAGAACACCAAAATTGGTTTCCTTGATTTTTCCTTCACCCGTTTCTATTAAAACACCTGTCCTGGTCATATTTTTGTTCTCCCTATGAACAATTTAAACTTTATCTTGTGACAACAATTTAACATGGCACATTGCAATTGCTAAAAATCAAAATCTGTCATGATGATGCAATGCCAACCACACCCGTTTGCAATGAACATTCCCTGACATTGTGTCATGGTAATGCAATGGGTTTGTCTATATGATTTTTTCGTCTTCCCTGAGGACTTTTATCAATTGGGCCACCTGCTCCTGCACAGAGCCTTCCAGCATTTTTGCTCCGGACCTCTCAGGAACAGCTTCCAGTTTCACAAGTTGGGATGCGCCTGCGTTTTCATCAATGCCCAGATCACCAATGGCCATTTCCTGAATTTTTTTCTTTTTGGCCTTCATAATATCCGGAAATTTAGGATACCGGGGTTCATTGAGCCCCTTGGTGGCACCGATGATACCCGGCAGGGGCATTTCCAGAACTTCCCGCTCTCCTCCGCCGATCTCTTTTTCCATGGTGGCTTTCTGACCGTCAATGGTCAGCCGGGACACTTCATTGACCACGGGAAGCCCCATGGCGGCAGCCAGTCGATACTGGGTCTGGGCACCTTCTGTATCCACAGAGCCTTTTCCTGTAAAAATAAGATCAGCAGCACCATCCTGATCCATGGCAGCCTTGAGCGCTTTGGCTGTGAGTGTGCTGTCCAGAAACTGCCCCTGGGTCTGAACATGGATGGCCCTTGCAGCCCCCATGGCCATGGCACTTCTGAGGGTGGCGGTGGCAGCACCTTTACCAACGGTGACAACGACCACTTCTCCACCCTCTTTTTCCACCAGACTCACTGCCTCTTCCAGGCCGTATTCGTCGTAGGGATTTACAATGAATTTGCATTCTGAATCTTCAAATCCGTTATCCCCAACCAGCTTTATATTGGCTGCAGTATCGGGAACATGCTTGATGCATACAAAGATTTTCATAATCTCATATCCTCTGAATCTTAACGTTTTTTGTTAGAAAATCCGGGCAAGGGGATTTTCAAGTTTTGTTGTGGCGAATACAAAAGCAAATATCGGTCCGCCTGTGGTGGTTTACATAAAAACAAATGATGATGTCGCAGTAAAACGTCTGGTTCATCATCATTTGTCAAATCCTTTGGTATTCTTTATCTTGCTTTGCAAACGGGATTATAGTCTTTAAAAATTTTTCTCAAAAAAAAGTTTCCACGGAAAGCATACTTTAAGAAACCAAGGATAACTGTTCTTTATAATTTCAGGCTTTCATTTTTTCATTTTTGGGATCATACAGCGGCATGGAAACCACTTCTGCTGATCTCATTCTGCCCAGAATCTCAACTTCCAGTTTTGTGCCGGGAACTGCCAGTTCCGGGGCGATGTACCCCAAAGCAATACTTTTGTCAACACGGTGTCCGTAACCGCCGGCAGAAGTGATGCCCACTCTTTCACCGTCTTTGTAGATACCATTGTATCCATAGGGATCGGAATCAGTGGCTTCCACAACCATGCAGGCCAGTTTCTGGGTGATATCAGCTTCTTTTTTCTTGAGAAGCGCCTCTTTTCCAATAAAATCCTTATCCCATTTAACAGTCCAGGCCACATTGGTTTCCAGGGGGTGATGATGACGATTCATCTCACATTTCCAGGCAAGATAGCCTTTTTCCAACCGCATGGAATCCATAGCATACATGCCGAACATTTTCAGATCAAACTCTGCGCCTGCTTCCATGAGATGGTTGTACAGGGAAATCTGCTGCTCCATGGGATGGAAAATTTCATACCCAAGCTCTCCCACATAGTTCATGCGGTTTACCCGGCATTTCACCCGGCCCACGTAGATTTCTTTGGTGGTGCTGAATTTGAAATTTTCATTGGAAACATCATCATAACTGGCCTTGGCAAGGACCTCCCGGCTTTTGGGTCCGGCAAGAACCAGACATCCCATTTTGTAAGTAAGGTCTTCCATTACAACGGAACCGTCTTCCGGGAGATTCTGGAGCATCCAGTGCTGATCATGTTTTTTACCCACACTGGCGGTGACACAGAAATAGTCATTTTCTGCGGTGCGGGACACGGTCATATCCGTTTTAAACATTCCTTCATGGTCAAGGCAGGGAGTTAAGGAAAGGGCACCGTCCTTTGTGGGCACTTTCTGGCAGGTGAGATTGTTCAGCCATGCCTCGGCACCGGGTCCGGAAATGCGGGTTTTTGCAAACCGTGTAAGATCCAGAAGTCCCACTTTTTCCATAACATGCTTGCATTCGGCCTTTACATTCTCAAAGGAGTTGTTGCGTCGCCAGGAGGGGGTTTCGTGATTGTCTTCCCCTTGAGGTGCAAAGTAATTGGGGCATTCCCATCCAAAATAATCCCCAAAAGAGGCATTGGCAGCCTTCTGGTATTCAAATATGGGGCTGGTACGATTGGGTCTGGCTGCATCCCGCCACTCATTGGGATAGATGATGGAATAGAGTCTGGGATAGGTATCTGCAATTTTCTCATGATTATAGGCCCAGTTGGCAAAACTACCGTATCTACGGCTGTCCATGTCCCACAGATCGATTTCAGGTTCTCCGTTCATGATCCATCCGGCAAGGAAATGGCCGATGCCGCCGGCCTGGGTAATGCCGAAACTGTAGCCACAGGCATGGTAGAAATTTTTCAGGGGAGCGGCCGGACCCACCAGGGGATCTCCGTTGGGGGTGTAGGTGATGGGGCCGGCAGTGACATGCTTAAAGCCTGTATCGCCCAGTACGGGGAAGCGGTACATGCCGTGCTCAATGTTTTCGGAAATGTTATCAATGTCCGGGTTGATTTCCGTCTGGGCATAATCCCAGGGTACCCCTTTGGCCTTCCACTGCTGGCCGTATTTTTCGTACATGCCAAGAATCAGACTGTCCATTTCCTGGCGAAGATAGATGGAACGATCAGGATCACGTACCAGCGGGAGCATGGTTTCACGTTCGTCAACGGCATTGATTTTTTCATAGAGGATATGGGTGTGGGCAATGGCGATGGAGGGGATTTCAAGACCCACCATTTTGGCAACTTCCGGGGCCCACAGACCTGCGGCATTGATTACATGTTCACAGGTGATGTCTCCCTTGTCTGTTTTTACCAGCCAGTCGCCGGAGGCAAGTTTTTCAATGCCGGTGACCATGGTGTGAAGATTCAGCTCTGCACCGTATTTTCTGGCACCCATGGCCAGGGCCTGGGTCAGACTGTTGGGGTCCACATCCCCGTCATCTGGCCAGTAAAGGCCTCCAAGCAACCCTTCTGTGTGCATTAACGGATGCAGCTCCTTCATTTTTTCCGGAGTAACCCAATCCACATCCAGGCCCAGACATTTACTCATGGAATAGAAATATCCCAGTTCGTCCATTCGATTTTTATTATCTGCCGTACGGATGGAACCTGTGGTGTGCCAGCCGGTATTCTGGCCGGTTTCTTTTTCAAGGTTCTTGAAGATTTCAATACTCTTCATGTTTACCTGGGTGCCGTAATAACTTGAATGAAAAAAGGAAACATTGCCTGCGGCCATCCAGGTTGATCCAGAGGTGAGTTCATGTTTTTCCACAAGAACCACATCATTCCCCCAGCCATATTTCGCCAGATGATAAGCAACACTTACACCAATAGCTCCACCGCCGATAACCACTGCCCTTGCATTTGTTTTCATGTAAAAGCTCTCCTTTTTTTGATTCAAGTAAGTACCCTTTTATCTCACCAGTGCAGAGATGAATACACCTTTGCAGATGAGGTGCTTTCCATCAAAGGGTTATTTCTAAAAGCGACTTGATTGCTTTAAAAATGCATATGCAAATTACAATCCATTATTTAGTATTTTTTAAAAAGCAATTGTATAAAATTACAAATTTATCATATTTCCCAGATCAGATCAGATCAGATCAGATCAGATCAGATCTGATTAATTATGCGTTCCCCGTCAAAATCCTCAAAATTTTATTTTTTGACTGTCTGATATGCACGTCAAAGAAATGGGAAAAACCACCTGGATAATAAATCATCACCAGAATGAGCATCAAGGCGTAAATCACAAGATTCAGCCCTGGTAAATGGGACAGGGTGGAGCGAATAATCTCCATGAGAAAAATAAAGGGAAACGCAACAACCGCCCCCCCCCAAAGACTTCCCCGTCCCCCGATGTAGGCCACGGCCAGTACCTCAACGGTTTTGGTGGTGTGCATCACCTCAGGAGTGAGAATCCCGTAATAATGACCGTAAAAGCCCCCCAAAATTCCGGCAAGGGCACAGGAAAGTGTAAAATTAAAAACCCGGTAAAACACCGGGTTGATGCCGGATGTTCTTGCAGCATCCATGTTTTGTCCAATGGCTTTAAAGGCCAGGCCCATTTTGGAGTTCACCACCATTTTACAAATGACATAGGTGAGGATTAACAGCACAATAATTAGATAATAAAAGGGAATATTGGATTCAGTTTCAAACATTCGGGGGGTTCGAAGTCCCAGGGGGCCCCTTGTGAGCCATACAAGTTTGGTGGCAAGGCCCATGAGGGCCAGACCAAAAAACCAGGAAAGACATGCGGCAAAAATCCCCCGAAGCCGCAGGGATATCATACCGATGATCAGTCCCAGTACAGCGGCATTGGCCCCGCCAATGAAAATCCCGATCCAGGGGGAAATGTTCAGATTAACCGCCAGCAGGGCTGAAGTATATCCTCCGTAACCGGCCACGGCAGCATAGCCGAAGTTAACAATATTGATATATCCAGAGGTAAAGTCAAATCCCACGGACAAGGTGGCAATAAAGGCGGCATATATAAGCCACCGCAAAAGATATTCCTGGTTAAAAGGCGGTATAAAAGGCAGTGCCATCAACAGGAAAACACAGAGAATGCCTGCCGGGTTGAATCCGATTTTTCCCAGGAGCGTTCCCCATGCAGGACTTGATTGAACGGTGTTTGTTGTTTCCATCACTATCTCCTATGTATCCAGAACGCCACGGACTTCAGAGCCGAATATTCCGCTGGGTTTAAAAATGAGAATGAGCATGATCAAAATGGAGGGCACCACAAAATCCCATCCGGCCCCCACATATTCCACGGTGACCACTTTTAAAAGTGCCACCATAAAGGCACCGGCCACGGCCCCCAGAATATTGCCAAGGCCCGATAAAATCACCACAAACCACGCCATGTAAAGGGGTTCAAGGCCCATGGTGGGATAGGAAGGGTACATGAACAAAAGGCTGCCGCCAGCAACACCTGCCAGGGCACAACTCAAAGAGATGGTCATCAACACAATGGTTTCAATGTTAATGCCCACGATCTGTGCCCCTGTGGCATCCTGGGATACGGCCCGGATGGCCCTGCCCGTGCGGGTGTAGGTCATGAAGGCCCAGAACAGAAACACAATAAAGGCAGACAGGCAAAAGGAGATGACACGGTCCCGGGAGATAAAGACATCGGCAAAGGAAAACGGCATCCCCCCCCAGTATCGGACGATCCCTTTAAAATCGGCACCAAAGATGAGTTGATGAAGATTCACCAGCAGAACGCTTAAGCCCACGGTGAGCAAAAAAGAGTTCATGACCCAGTTTTCTGCGGCCCGTTTTCTCAACGGGCGAAACACCAGGAATTCGGCGATGATACCGGCAATGGCACCCACCACCATGGAGGTGAAAATGGCCACCATGGGTCCCCAGGTTACCAGAAAGGAGTCTGGATGCATGGCGGTGTAATTGCTGATGGGGGTAAATACGTAATAAGCAGATAAAGAGCCTATCATGAAAAATTCACCATGGGCAAACATAGCAATGTTCAACACCCCCAGCATCAGGGTGAGGCCCGTTGACACAAGGGCCAGCATGCCCCCTGTAATAATGGTATTAACAAGGACATAGGGGCCGCTGTTAATGGTGGCAAAAAGGGCCAGGAAAATGGAGCCCAGGATGGTGATACCTTTGGCAGATTTCATCCAGGCAATCTTATCCTTAAGGTTGTCAGACATACAATTTCTCCAGACTTGGTTTGATGTTAAACGCCCAGGAACACCTTTTTGACATAGGCATCATTTAAAAGATCCGAACTTTTGCCCTCCAGTCCCACTTTGCCGTTTTCCAGAACATAGCCCCGGTCGGTGATGGACAAAGTGGTGGTGACGTTCTGTTCCACCAGCATGATGGTGACCCCGGTTTTTCGAAGGACCTCCAGAGATTCAAACACGCTGGCCGTCAACTGGGGGGCCAGTCCAAAGGAGGGTTCATCCACCAGCATCAAGGTGGGATCGGACATCATGCCACGGCCGATGGCCAGCATTTTACGCTCACCACCGCTCATGGTACCGGCCAATTGGGTTTTTCGCTCGGCCAGGCGGGGAAAGAGGTCAAATACAAATTCCAGGCGCTCCTTTTGAACGTTTTTATCCCGGATGATATAGGCCCCCATGAGAAGATTTTCCTGCACAGACATGTTGACAAAAAGGTTCATCTCTTCTGATACAAAGGCAATGCCCTTCTGGGTAATCTGGTAGGCGGGAAGTCCTGTGATCTCTTCTCCGTTAAATGTGATGCTACCTGCCATGGGGCTGATTAAACCTGCAATGGTTTTCATGGTGGTACTTTTGCCGGCACCGTTGGGTCCCACAATGCAGACATACTCTCCTTTGTCCACATTGAGACTGACCTTTCTCAGGATTTGCAGATATCCGTATCCGGCATCCAGTTCTTTTATTTCTAACAGCATGGCATCTCCATTGATTTGGGATTCTTCTGCGGATTTCATGGAAAAAAGTGTTTAGCAGCTGACAGGTTCATGGGGAATCATGCACCCACACTATTTTAAAACAGTTTTTTCATTCTTTATTCTGGGTAAACCCGGCAAAGAAAGCGGGCCTGCCCATGGCAGTCATTGACATATGCCTGCCGTCAGTCGGCACTGCCCAGATAGGCCTTGGTAACCCTGGGATCATTGGCCACCTCCTGGGTGGGCCCCTCTGCGATTTTGGTGCCGAACTGGATGCACAAAAGGCGATTACACACGGCCATGATCAGCTGCATGATATGTTCGATCATGAGTATGGAGATGCCTTTCCGGCTTATTTTGTCAAGGATACGCATGATATCGGACAACTCCCCTTCACTGAGTCCCGATGCCATTTCATCCATGAATAACAATTTCGGGTGGCTGGCCAGGGCCCGGGCCAGGTCAAGGCGTTTGAGCTGCACAGTGTTGAGCTGTTCCGACAGTACATCCTCGGCCATGGGAAATTCCACAAAATCCAGCATTTCCCGGCTGTGCTGCACAGGATCTTTTACCACACCGGGTGCATTACCGAAAATACTGGCTGTCATGACACTTTCAATGGCGGTCATTTTGGGAAAAGGACTGGGGATTTGAAAGGTGCGGGACAGTCCTTTTTTACACATTTGTTCCGGGGTGAGCCCGGTGGTGTCTTCTCCAAAAAAGGTCACTTTGCCCGATGTGGGGGGATTGAGCCCTGATATGGCATTGACAAAGGTGGTCTTACCGGCACCGTTGGGACCGATAAGCCCCACAATATCACCTTGGTTTATTGTCATGGAGACGGCATTGACGGCGGTGAGACCTCCAAATTGTTTGGTTAGATTCTGGGTTTCCAGTACGATCATAATAAATACATTTTCCTTAAATGGTTACCGGTGCAACTGCCACGGGCAGATCTTATATTTACCGAACTCTGCCCTCAAAATAGTTTTCAAAACTTTTGGTGTTAGCAGCAGCTTTTTTCATACAAGTATAAAAGCGATCTTTTTAAGGGTTCCGGCCCGGCCGGAACCCTTTTAGCTTTGCATGTCCAAGGCCCAGGTTCTGGGGTAAATTTTTATATGAAACACTCTGCAAATCAGGGACGTATTTCAAGCTTTGTTATGGGCAGCACCGGGTGGAATAAGGTCTGCCCATGGCAGTTATAAAAAAACAAAATTAATCTTGAACCGCAGTTTTCAGATTGCCTGCCGGTACTATTTTTTGGGTTCAAACTCTTTTACTTTCCATACATCCGGAAAAATAATGCTGCCTTTACCCGCCTTGTACTGGAGAATGGGGAAAAAATAGGCATCACTTGACACCACCATGTCAGGCATGGTTTCCGGGGTATATTTGTATTCATTCATGATAATGGCACCGTCTTTTTTGCCATAGGTAAGCTGGCCGGTGTTAACTTCTTCCACCATGACTTTGTGGATGGATTCTTTGTCCAGCACACTATATTTTTCGTAGGTTCTGTTAAGGATTTTAATGAACATGCGAATGCCGTCATAGGAGAGACCGCCTGCAGAAGGGCTGGGATTGAACCCCACTTTTGCCTTAACATCTTTGGCCCATTGCTGGGCTTCGGGGGTGGTGAGCTGGGGAATGGAATCCAGAACATAATCAGAGGCAGGACCCGTCATTTTGTACCAGTCTCCGATCCATCCAAGACCCGAGGCCACTAAAACACTCTTCAGTCCCACCTCTGAAAATTGTTTCACAAAAGAGGTCAGAGCAGCAGGGGAAGTGGAGGTTCCCATTACCGCAGAAACACCTGCTTTTTTAAATTTACTCAGCAGGGGATAAAAATCGGTCTGGGTGGCAGGAAAATACTCTTCTGCAAAAATTTCCCAACCACTGGCTTCCAGGGCTTTCTTATATGAGCCACCGGCACTTCTGCCCCAATCTGTGTCTTCGCCGTAGATGGCGGCGATTTTCTTTTTGGGTGTCCAGATACCGGCTTTGACGGCATTGTTCAGTGCTTCCACATAATTTTTCTCAAGCTTGGCAGGAACGGGCCAGCCTTTGCCCCCCCAATAGCTGTATTTTTCAGGATCTGCCTGCCATTTCTGGTTCACCACTTCACTGGCACCAAAACCAAACATGTGGGGCACCTTGTACTGGGCTGCCACATCCATCACAGAAATGGCCACAGAGGAGTGCCAGTTGAGAACACCTGCCTGAATGCCCTTGCCCTCAACAGCTTCGGCATAGGCCCCGGCAGCCTTGGCAGGGTCTGACTGGGAATCCACCCATACAACATCAATTTTATAGTCGCCCACGGTGTAATCAATGGCTTCCATGGCCATTTGAACGGATGCTTTAAATTCCTCCCCTGTCTGTGCTGAAGGTCCGGTAAAGGGACCCAGAACGCCCACAGCAATACTTTTACCGGCAGCAAAGACATTGGCTGCACTGAACAACATAAAAAAGGCAAGGGTCAAGATGGGCAGTAATACTTTTTTCCTGTTTCTCATACTCGTTTCTCCAAAACTTAAAATGTTCTTAGATTGACTGCCGCTCAATTTTGATGAACAAAAATTCAGACGCTCTTCCGGATATTCTGTGATATCGCGGCGACATGGAATGGTGTTAAATCAAATTAAAGCAGCATACGAATGGGACAGGTCTTACAGGGCGGCCCCGGTTGGCCACAGGTCAGTAAAAAAGCAAATAATATACCAAGTAAAGATAAAAGATGAGGTAAAAAAACAATTCCTGGGAAATATGGAGATTAATTTTAAAAATGAATAAAATTTATTTTTTACACAAACAGTTCCGAACACACAACCTGTAAAAAACTTTTTTTGCAGTAAGGTTTTTTTACACTTACAGTAAAATATTTTTACACTTATCTCCAGTAACGGGCATGCCCTGACGGACACAACATAACAGCATCACTGGAGGTAATCTTCCCTGAGCATTTTATATTTTTTCATTTTGTAATAGAGAAGTTGGCGGGAAATTCCCAGGCTGGCTGCAGCCCGTGCAATGTTGCCGGCATGCAGGGTCAGGGCATCATGGACAGTATCCTTTTCATGGGCTGCTTTTTTTTCAATGAGACTGGGGGGGCGGGGGCGCCCAGAGGCCAATGGGGAGGACGGTGCAGGGGGGGGCATGGCATCTTCAACAGGTGCCGGCGGGGCGGGAGCCGGTATGACGGAAAAGTGGGACTGGAGGTGACGAAGCTGGATGGTATCACTTGCCCCCACAATGTTCATGGCCCCTTCAATGGCATGCTCCAGTTCTCTTACGTTTCCCGGCCAGTGATATGACCGAAATCGAACCATGACGTTGTCAGAGACCCCTTTGACTGCTTTTCCCATGAGTTTATTGTGTTTATTAATAAAATGGCTCACCAGCAAATCCAGATCTCCCATGCGCCCGGCCAGGGGAACAATATGAATAAACACCACCCCCAGACGATAGAAAAGGTCCGAACGCAGGGTGCCGTTGGCCATGGCCACATGGGGATCTTCATTCACGGAACTGATGATCTTAACATCAATGGTGGTTTCCTTTAATGCCCCCACTCTTCTTACCTTTCGTTCCTGAAGTACCCGCAAAATTTTACTCTGGAGCCCCACCGGCATGGAGTTGAGTTCATCCAGAAAAATGGTACCACCATGGGTTTTTTCAAACAGACCCGCCTTGTTCACCGACCCTGTGAACGCTCCCTTGGAAGTGCCAAATAAAATACCCTCCAGCAGATTTTCCGGTATGGCCGCACAGTTTACCGGGGTGTATTTCTGGCGACTTCTGGCACTGTGGTTATGGATGGCCCTGGCAAAAAGCTCTTTGCCCGTGCCGGTCTGTCCATAGAGCATCACAGGGGATGGGGTGTTTGCCGCCATTTTTGCCGAGGAAACCGCCTTAATGAGTTCCGGGTCTTCACCAATGATGGAATCAAAAAAAATGTCTGTGTCAAAGGCTGTCTGAACAACGGGCATATCTGCAATGGTTTCTGCAAGAACATTGTAATCCCTCACAAAGCAGATGATGCCGATGATTTTACTGTTCCTTGTCAGGGGGAATGCGCTGTGAACGGTGTTTGCCACTTTTCCCATGCGGGTGCGATAATAAATGGGCCGGTCAATGATGGGTTCGCCCTTGAAAAGGCACTGCATGATGATGCTGTCATCGTTGGTGAGGTGGTAGACATCTGTGATTTTTTTATGCAGTGCCTCCCGGGGGTCCAGCTCATCAATGCGGGACATGGCCCGGTTGTAATAGATAATCACTCCGTTAAGGTCTGTGACCAGAACGCCTTCACTGAATTTATCAAAAACAGAGATAAAATCGGCATCTGTGACAGCGTGTTTGCAATATTTTGTCTCTTTTTTTGTCAATTCATTCCTTTTGCGTTGTTATTACATCATGCATCACTATTTGGCTTTCTGGGTTAAACGCTGCGTTAACAGGGGGACAATTTCAAATAGATCTCCCTCTATGAAATAGTCGCAATTGGATACCATGGCAGCCTCAGCATTGGTATTTATGGCAATGATCATACCAGACATTTTCATTCCGGCAAAGTGTTGTATGGAACCGGAAATTCCACAGGCAATATACACCCGGGGGCTGACCTTTTCACCGGTTTGTCCCACCTGCATGGTATAGGGAACCCACCCCATATCCACAGCCACGCGGCTTGCCCCCACAGCGGCTCCCATGGTGTGGGCGCATTGGAACAGCAGATCAAAATTTTCTTTGCTCTGCATGGCGCGACCGCCGGAGATGATAATATCCGCCTCGGTGATATCTGTTTGGGATGATTGTCCGGGGAGTATTTCAACAGTTTTAAATTTGCCTGACACCGGTGTGTCAATGGGCATGGAAATCATTTTTGCCTTTGTTTTCACCGGAACCGGGGCAATGACATTGGGGCGGATGCCAAAGAGCTCATGGGAGCCTGTGACCTGTATGGTGCCGATGGTCTTACCGGAATAGAGTGTGGTGCGGGCAAGGCCTTTTTCCAGATCCACGTCAATGCAGTCCATCACCAGCGGCGCATCCAATGCCGCTGCAATGCGGGGAAGCAATTCGCGTCCCATGGGGGTGGTCAATGCCAGCAAGGCTTTAATATGGAGGGCCTCCATGGCAGTTATGATAGCCCGGGTGTGCTGTTCCGGATTCCAAGGGGTGTGGTCTGCACCGCCGGTGGTGATTTCAACCATGGCATGGACACCATGGGCTTCCAGTATTTCCCTGAAATTTTCTGCAGTATCGTTAAGTATAAGGGCATATACCTCACGATTTGCGGCTCTGGCACAGGCAATCATGCCCAGATTGGCATCTTTTATCCGGCCCTTTTTTATTTCAATTACAACTCCTGTTTTTTCCATGATTCTTCCTTATTGCCACCTGTTAATTAAGAACCTTTGCTTCATTCCGAAGGATGTTCACAAGGGTCTGGACCTGCTCTGCGGGGGTGCCTGTGATTTCCCGGGCCCGTCGCTCCTGGGCAAAGGGTTCAAGGGAAATAACCGACATGGACGATGGCGACGGGGTGATGTTTAAATCCTTTACATCAATGGTTTTAACCTCTTTTTTCCGGGCCTTGACCACATCGGGAAAGGTGGGGTAAGAAGGCGTGTTGATGCCTCTTCCCACACCCAGAACACAGGGCATGGAAAGATGATAAATATTTTTTCCGCCCCCTTCAGTCTGGGATTCCACTGTGGCGCTGTTTTTTTCCGGTGTAAATTTTATCACATTGGAGGCCACGGGGAAACCAAATGCAGCCCCCAGACGGAACATGGTCTGCATCCCTTCCATGTCAATGGATTCTCTGCCGGTGAAAATAATGGCCGGACTTCCGTCCTGATCAATGGCGGCTTTCAGCGCCCGGGCTGTGAAAATGCTGTCCCTTTGCCTGTCTGTTTTCACCAGTATGGAACGATCTGCTCCCATGGCCATGGCCGATCGAAGGGTTTTTTCCACATCTTCGGTGCCCAGGGAAATGGCAATGACCTCCCCCCGGCCCAGATGTTTTTTAAGGGCTGCCGCCTCTGTGACAGCATGCTCATCATAGGGATTCAAAAGAAATGAGATCTTGTCGTCAATGGTGTTGCCGTCCTTTACCGCAATGTTTGCGGCAGAGTCTGGAACATGCTTTACGCAAACATAAATTTTCATATCCATAAATCATCACCTTTGGATCAAAATACCATTTTCAATATTTGTTGCTGATATTGTCGGCATTTACGAAAAATAAATATTCGGGTTGGTAATGCAAATGTTTGGGCCGTGATCTGTTTGGGGTATTGCTAAGGGGGGGTGAGCAGGCCAAAACAGATGAAGATGGGATACTCACCGAATATTTACTACGAAAAAGGGACTTGTTTAAAAAAACAAGCCCCTTAACGACGTTTTAATTCATCCAACCCATGTCAGAATATGCCTGCATGGATTATCCATTTACGGAAAAACTGGAGTTGTAATTGATCTCTCTCTTGCGTGAGAAAAATCCCACATCCATTGTTCTGCCTGTGTATTTATAGGTGAACTGGAAGGGCTCGTTGTCATGGTCCAGACCCTTTTCGCAGGCATCAATGAGTTCTGCCATCATTCGACCCACCACCGGGGCGTTTTTGTATTGATTTCCACTGGTTCCAACGGCAAGATAAAAGCCGCCAAGGTCTGTTTTGTCATAGACTGGAATCCAGTCATCGGAGCAGTCGTAAAGATCACACACCCCTTTGGACTGGTTGGGAACTTTGAGCTCTGGAATACGCTTTCCAAGACGATAGCACTGGGCTTTCCACTGCTCATCGGTGAGCTGGTTGTCTTTGCCGTGTCCGCCTTTACCTGCGTAAAACTCATCGGGATCAACCCATTCCTGGGGATCACAGTCAGGATCTTCGCTGCCGATGAGGAACATGTTGCCAACCTCAGGTCTTACATAGCAGCCAATGTCACCGTCGGACATGTGGTAACCGTCATTGAGATAATCATATCCGTCTGGAGAGGGACAATGCATGACTTCGTGGCGCAGGGCTTTGGTTTTAATGTTGCATCCTTCCCATACACCCTCGGCCATCTTGGTGATTTTAAAGGAGTGGGGGCCACCGGCATTGACCACCACAGGCGCATCAATCTGTGTGCCGTCTTTCAGGGTAATACCAAGCACCTTGCCGTTTTCGCTGCGAATTTCCACAACCTCGGCATTGAACATGAATGTGCCACCCTTGGCTTCGGCTGCTCTCATGATATTATGGGCAGACAGAGCAGGATCATTGACATATCCACCCTCGGCGCAGAAAATGCCGCCTTCCAGCATCTCTGTGGGCTCATCATAAAAAGCAGGATCTTCGGGACGTCTCACCGGCCAGAACTTGTGAAGATCAATGGGGGGTACTTTTGCCTTGATGGTTTCATTGTCCCACTCTTCATATTTTACGCCCACTTCATCGTAATTTGCCTGGACTTTTTTCCAGTCATGACCTTCGGATTTAAGGAGAAGAGATCCGGTGTTCATGTATTTGGCAAGCCCTTTTTCATCCTCTGCATGATCCAGGTAATTTTCCCAGTCCAGCCAGTATTTAAAGCCCTCATAGGCCATGGCCACGCCATCTGCCGTTGAGTAATGGGCCCTTACGATGGCGCAGGAACCTGCAGTGGAACCTTCTCCGGCATCGGGAAGCTTGTCAACGTTAAGGGTTTTGTAACCCATTTTGCAAAGTTCATAAGCAATGGGGGATCCTATAACGCCGGCTCCGATAATGATGGCATCATACTTTTTGGTCATTTTCTTTTGCTCTCCTTACACGTCATACCGTAAATGGTATAGTTAATAATTGACAATGATCCACTGTGATGGGTTATGGCCGGTTTTTCCGTCCAAGGGGGGTGCCATTGAGGCCACTGTCAAGTGATACAGCCTTATTTTGACTCCGGTCTGCCCACAACAAAGCTTACAAACCAGTGGTCTACACGGGTGTTTCATATAAACTGCCACGGGCAGAAGGCTCTATTTTGACTCGGTCCTGCCCACAACAAAGCTTAAAATACATCCCTGATCTACGGGGAATTTCATATAACCGCCACGGGCGGATCGTATTCTGATCCGGTTACGCCCACAACAAAGCTTGAAATACGCCCCGGTTTACGGAGTATTTCATATAAAAAAACGATTAGGGGATACTCACCGTTACGATTTTATGATTTTATTGCCATAAAATCTGAATAAAATTAAAGCAATTTCGATGCCACAATGAAATTTAAATATATGAGTTGCTGTTACGGCGAAAAACAATCAAAAGGTATTCTGTATCTCTGATACTTAATGTTTTAAATAATGTCAAGCTAAAAATTGTTTAAAAATATAAAAAATGGTCTAAAAAATTACGGTATTGCAAAAACAATATATTGTTTTTTGTTGTTTTATAAGAAAGCATAGATTAGTCGTGCACGCTTTCATGCTTTGTTGTGGACAGAGTCGGATCAGAATGTGGCATATTACCATTTTTTATATTCGTTATGGGTGGCGTTTGCTGGCGAATCTGCGGATAGTCCGCCGAATCAAAGAGACTTCACACGGTTCCCGATACCACCCGACAAAAAAGTCCAGCTTGTTTTATCTCTTTTTCCATGATTGCCGCCAGTTTAAGCATATGCTGATTGTCAGGGGGGGCCAGCCTATTTAATTCATATTGTTTCTCCAGCAGGTTGTATTTGTGCGCCCCCAGATTGTGGTAGGGCAACAGCTCCACATGCTCTATGCCCCGGGCAAGCGTACGGCAAAATTGAGCCAAACGTCCAATGTGGGTTTCTGAATCATTAAAACCCGGGATGACAGGAATTCTGAGTATGATCTGTTTATCAGCCAGACACAATTTTTTAAGATTCTTTAAGATTTTGTTACTCTTTTGTCCGGTGCCACGAACATGCTTCTTGTCATCAAGGTGTTTCACATCATAAAGAAATAGATCTGTATGGGGGATTACTTTTTCAAAATTGTCCCAGGGCAGGCACCCTGCCGTTTCCACGGCTGTATGAATCCCCAGATCCCTGCATCGTTTCAATATCTCTTTTGTAAAACCAGGCTGCATCAGGGGCTCCCCACCGGAAAGAGTCACGCCACCGCCGGAATTGCGGTAAAAGACAATGTCTTGTTCCACCGTTTCCATCACCTGGTCGGGGGTCATGACTGCCCCGGCCATCTCCATGGCCCCGGATGGACACTGTTTTGTGCATTCACCGCATCCGATGCATAAAGATCTGTCAATTTGCGGCACCTCACCGTTAAACGCAATGGCTGAACAGACCCGGCTGCATTGGCCGCATGAGCGGCAGCGATCATAAAAAAACAACGGTTCCGGCATGGGGTTCTGGGAGACGGGGTTGGCACACCATTGGCAAGCCAGCGTACATCCCTTCAAGAAGACCACCGTGCGAATACCCGGGCCGTCATGGATGCAGAATTTTTGAATGTTGAGAACAGTGTTTGGGGTCATGCTCACCTTTTTTGCCCCATCTCGCATGAATTCAGTGACAGGGCCATGGAAAAATTCACTGAACAGTGTGATATTGAGTACGGTTAATGATATCGTCCTGGATATCTTTGCTTAACTCCACAAAATAAGCGCTGTAGCCTGCCACCCGTACCAACAGAGAATTATATTCATCGGGACTGGCCTGGGCAAGTCTCAGGGTTTTTGCATCCACCACATTGAACTGCACATGGTATAAATCCAGATCCTGAAAACTTCTGATCAGGGATACCAGACGGGTAATTCCCCCCTGGTCTTTAAAAACCACGGGATCAAATTTCATATTCAGCAGCAATCCGCCGTCGGCGTCCTCACAATTGAGCTTGGACATGGATTTAAGCACTGCCGTGGGCCCCAGTTTATCTGTGCCCTGGCAGGGGGAGCATCCATCGGCCAAAGGTTTGTATGCATTTCTTCCTGAAGGCAGGGCGCAGACGGTGTGACCGTGGGGCACATTGGATGACACCGGATAATAAGACGGCATGAGTTCTGATCCCAGGACACCGTGCAGGCCGTGATGAAACGCATTGATCGTATCCATAACCCTGACCAGGATGTCATCCACCCGGTCATCATCATTTCCCCATTTAGGGGCTTTGCTCACCAGATGGTGCTGTAATTGTTCATGGCCCTTAAAATTATCTTTAATGGCGTTGACCAATTCATCCATCTTAATGGTTTTATCAACAAACACCAATTGTTTCACCGCTGCAAGGGAATTAACCAGGTCTGCGGCCCCAATGCCGTTGGTGCCGGGTCCAATGGTGTATTTTGCACCGTTTCGCATCAGATCCTTTCCCTTTTCAATGCAGTCCACCATCAGGGTGGAGGCAAGGGGCATGGGCAAAAGTTCCTGGTGAAGGGTCTCGATGATATGGCTGGAGATGGTAAAGTGCCGGATCTGATCTTTTATCTGCTCCATAACCGCATTTTCAAATGCTTCATAGTCTTTAAATTCAACTGGATTTCCGGTTTTAAGTCCCAGGGATTTACCGGATTTAAGATGCACACCGTTGGTCAGGGCAAATTCCACGGCAGTGGCAAGATTATAGTGACCGCTTGAACTCCACTGGGACAATTTGCCGGGCAGATTGGGCTCCACACAGCCCACAATACACCAGTTTCTGGCTTCGGGTGCTGTAACTCCTTTTTTCATGAGCATCTTTATTCCCACATCATCGTTATGAACGGCAGGGAATCCAGTACCAAGTCGGATCACCTCGGCAATTTTACGATAAAATTTTTCAGGATTTTTCCGGTTAATGCGCACCGAAAGAGACGGTTGACACAATTGAACCCTGGCTGTGGCATCCAGAATCATATAGGATAATTCGTTCACAGCATCCCGGCCATTGGGGGTCACCCCCCCCACGCATAAATTTTGAAAAGCGGTATAACCTGCAAAGTATTTGGCGGAATTCTCAGTCTGATACCACACCTGCTCAGCCAGCTTTACCCAGAGGCACTCCAGAAGTTCCTGGCCCTTTTCTTTATCCAGACGCGCTTGTTCACAATCGTTTTTGTAGTAGGGGTACATGTATTGATCCATGCGTCCCGGAGAATAGGAAGGCGCATTGGCCTCCATGTAAAGGGCAATCTGACTGAACCATATCAGCTGCAATGCCTCGTGAAAGGTGCGCGGGGGATTTGTGGCCACCCAGTCACACACCTCGGCAATATTTTCAAGCTCCCGACAACGGATGGGATCTGTTTCTTTTAAAGCCATTTCCCTGGCTTTTTCAGCATGACGCCGGGCCAGGACCTCCATGGCATCACACACGATGATGACCGATTGCCAGAACCATGCTTTTTCATGATTTTCAGGCACTGTAAGATCAGCTGAACCAAGGGCTGTTTCTGCTTCTTTTCTAAGTCCACCGTAGCCTTTGGGTAATAGCAGTTCCTCATAAGCCGGTGCTATTTCACCCGGTCCGCCTTCAAGTTTCAGATCCGCATCAATAATTCCGGTTTTGTAGGCAATGGCCCGGGTATTTTCAGGGATTCTGGCATGCCAGTGTTCGCTGAGGGTTTTTCCCTGCCAATAGGGTTCGATCTCTTTTTTAAAAAGTTTTTTTTGATCTTCAGTGATCAGATAGGGGTCCTGGGGCCGGGTTGAAACCGTGTCCAGTTCATTTCCCAGCCAGTGATTGGACAGTTCCGGACAGATACAGGCTGTCCTGGGACCAAATCCGGCGTTGCCGACAATCAATTCATGGTCCTGAATATTGATGGTTTTGGTACGGCAATGGCGCCTGATGGCCTTGGCCCTGCGAATGATAATGGGCTCACCTTCAGTTTCCTTAAAAACATCTGTGCGGCTCTTGGCACACTCAAGGCAGATGGCCGGTTTGTGGGTAAAATATTGTTTTTTAAGCAGCTCTGTGCGGGAAAAAATGGTTATAATATTCGATTTTTCTTTCATCCGATTCTCCTTTATTGCTTTTTTATGAGACAGGCATCAAAATCCAATCCATTATTATCCATTATGCTGCGCAATGCGTTTTGTTTTTCCCGGCTCAATTCAGGCTGTTTATTAAGATACCAACAGCCTGTTTTTTTCAATTTCTGTGGAATTGACCAATTCAGCCTGATGATCCCTTTTGGTGAGTTGCCCACGCTTGGATATTCGAGGAGAATACAATTCCTGCCTGCATTTTTGAAAGGGGTGGGGCTGGGTGAGAAATTCTCCCCCTATACCGGCTGCGTCAATCACATGTTTTGCCAGCTCGTCATCTGATACCTTTTTAAAAAAAATGAGGTCAGGGATAAATGTGATTATATGTGTCAGTTTGTTTTTGGTCTTTATTAATATATTTATTTTAAATTGTCAACACCATCGCCACATTGGGTGGAGCGACAATTAATATCGCATATTTTTGATTTTACTTAAAATAAAATAAAAACGAGCAGAGAATTGACCCTGCATGAATTTAAACAAATCTACACAAAAATATATTTATTGTTTAATGGTTTTCATGGGATGGTGTAAAAGAGAAAGGGGGGTAAGCGATGTGGCAGTGGTAGTTCCCGGGGGGTAGGTAACGCTCAAGTATTAATTCTTTTGCCCACTTCGATTATAAAGCCGTTTAAGTGACGTTTTATGATTTTTTTCATGAGGGGAATATCCTTTTCAAAAAGGGTATCCATCAGTGCATGAAGGTCATTGATTCCAAAAAAAACATCATCACCGGGGGTGGTGAGGCAATACCAGACCCTTGCGCATTTGTCGTGGAGCAGCCCAAGCAGCGTTGCCAGTTCCGGATTTTGTGTGGCTTGATATATGGCAGTATGAAATTGAATTTCCAGCCGGGCAAACCGATACCCGGCGCTGGCTGTATAGGCTAACTTTTCCAGATTTTTCAGTTGTGTTTTCAACCCATTTAATTGATCGGTGGTGATTCTTTTACAGGCCAGTTCGCCTGCAAACAATTCCAGGGGCATCCTGGTTTCCATGGTGTACATAAAGCTGTTTATATCCAGAGGGGCGATGACAGTGCCCCCCCGGGGTCTTCTTATGATAAGACCGTCCTGCTGAATTCTTAAAAAAATTTCACGCAACGGGGTGCGCCCAATGGAGAATTTTTCCATGAATTCCATTTCGGTTAATGTTGTTCCCGGTTTTAATCGACCCGTGACAATTTCGGCCTTCAAGGCTTGGTAACAAGCCTCTTTTTTCTGTTTTTTATTAGATGGTGTATTCATTACTGGAGATTAAGCTTATTATCCATTGCATTGCAAGTTAATTTCTGATCTGGATTACCTGAAAATCAAAAGGCATCATGTGCCGATTTCAGGAGCGAACGTCTCGCCCCCGGTATCGGTGATGCCGGTCTTTCAGACCCATGGAAATTATTTTAAAGCCCTTCTCAATACCTTTCCCACATTGGATGTTGGAATATCATCTGTGAACTCAATAAATCGAGGCCTTTTATACCCGGTTAATTTCTCCTTGCAAAATGCCATCAACTCCGCTTCTGAGGCGGTGAGACCCGGTTTCAGGGCAACAAAAGCCTTAACTGCCTCTCCCTGTTTTTCGTCAGGTACCCCCACCACAGCGGCCAGTGCCACACTGGGATGGGCATAAAGCGCATCTTCAATTTCCCTTGGGTATACATTGAACCCGCTGACAATGATCATGTCTTTTTTACGGTCAGTGATGGAAATGTACCCGTCCTCATCAATCCTGGCAATGTCTCCGGTGAGAAAATAACGTTTATCCTCAAGGGTTGTAAAGGTTTCGGCATTGGCATCGGGTCTTTTCCAATACCCCTTCATCACCTGGGGGCCATGAACGGCCAGCTCCCCCTCTTCACCAATGGGAAGGATGGTTGTACCGGTGTCAATGTCAACGATTTTCACATCTGTGCCCGGTATGGGAAATCCAATGGAGCCTATTTTTCGGTGCTCCTTTGTGGGGGGATTTGATGTAACAGCAGGGGCGGTTTCAGTGAGCCCATAGACCTCAAAAAGAATGGCTCCGGTTTTTTCTTCAAACTGTCGACACACTTCCGGGGGCATTGGGGCTCCGGCGCAGATGCACGCCTTAATGGCTGAAAGATCATATTTTTTAAGGTGGGGATGGTTGGTGATGGCCACAAACAATGTGGGGACCCCCGGGACAAAGGTGGGTCTGTATTTAACCACGGCTTTTAACATATCAGTAAAAGCGGGTTTTCCGGCCCTGGGATCTGGAATGCAAATAAGTCTGTTTCCTGAAAAAACAGAAAAAAGCATGGCCCCGGTGAGCCCGAAACTGTGGTACCAGGGCAGTACCCCGAGAATGGTGTGCGCCCCCCCCGGACGAAAGGATTCCGGAGCTTCCCCCGGAGCGTGACTGATCTGAAAAAATTCATGGGCTGCTTTTAAATCATAGGTGAAATTGGTGTGGGTAAGTTCCGCCCCCTTGGGTACCCCTGTTGTCCCACCGGTGTAGAGCATCACAGCGGCGTCTTTTTCCGGATCTATCTCCACAACAGGGGGGCTTGGGGCGGCATCTGCCACAATATCATCAAAGTTGAGGTGTTCCTCAAGGTGTCTGGCTGCCTTGGGAATCTTACCCAGCAGACTTCCCATGAGGGCCTTGGCAGCGGGAAGGTAGGACTTGATGTTGCAGATCACAACGGTTTCAACATCTGTGTGCTCAATGGCGGTGACAACCGTGTCATACAAGGTGGGATGGTCCATGCAAAAGATCATCCTGGCCCCGGAATCACTTAATTGATGATTGAGCTCCGATGCCGTGTACATGGGGTTGCAGTTAACGCACACGGCCCCGGCTTTTAAAATGCCAAAGAAAATTTCAGGAAACTGAGGGATATTGGGCAGAAAAATAGCCACCCGGTCTCCCTTTTTGATGCCGTATTGTGCCAGAAAGTTGGCCACCCTGTTGGCGGTATCCCAGGTCTGGGCATAGGTTCTGGCCTTTCCGTTAAACAAAGTAAATGTCTGTTCCGGGTATTTTTGAGCGGTATCATCCAGAATCCGGCTTAAGGGATAGTGGTAGTCTGAAATGGTGCGGGCCACCCCTTTGGGCCAAAAGGGGGTTTCCCAATATACTGTTGTCATTTTAATGCTCCTATTTTTTTCATGAAATACTCCGCAGATCAAAAGCGTATGTAAGCTTTGTTGTGCACAAAAGATTTTGATCATAAACCGTTATGACCTAATCATAAAGCATCCGTTGAAACAGCTGTGAGACCATCCGTGTCTTCTTCGTAAGATCTGTCCCTGGACGGTACTCTGTTTTTTCCTTGAGATCAAGGCGATGAAGGGCTTTTCGAAGGACAATATAGGTTTCCCGAAGATTAAGGGCCTGGGTTTCGGATAAGATCCTTTCTTTTTCCAGGGTTTCAATGAGGCGGATATTATCGGTCCACCGGATCAGGGCCGGATGATTCCGGGCATGGTTCAAGGTTAAAAATTGAACCAGAAATTCAATATCCACAATCCCCCCCCTTCCCTGCTTTATATCAAATCCGTGGGACAGGGCATCAAATCGCTGCTTTTTCATTCGTTCCCGCATTTCCCGGATTTCCTGCCTCAGGGTGGGGGTGTGACGTTTAATTTCCATCACCTGTTGTCGAATGGCATTAAACTTTTTCCATAACAGAGGATCTCCAGCCACCGGACGGGCCCGGATGATGGCCTGGTGTTCCCAGGTCCAGGCCTGGGTTTCCATATACTCATAAAAGGCGTCTATGTGACTGACAATCATGCCAGCCTGGCCACTGGGACGAAGTCGCATGTCCGGTTTGTAAAGGGTGCCTGCCGGGGTGTGCATGGTGAGCATGGTAATAATTCGCTGGCCAAGCAATGTATAGAATCTCATATTTTCAATGGATCGTGGCCCGCCTGAGGTGACTCCCCGGCTTTCTGAATGAACAAACACCAGGTCAAGATCAGATTTATATCCCAGTTCAATACCCCCAAGTTTCCCATAGGCAACGGCGGCAAACCCCGGTGTGGCTCCCGGGGCCGGTTCAATTCCCGATGGAACACCGTATCTTCTCCGGGTTTGCTGCCAGGCAATGCACAGCACCTGCTGAAGAACGGTTTCGGCAATGTCGGTGAGGGCATCGCTCACCTTCATTAAAGGATAATCACCGCTGATATCTGCGGCTGCCACCCGCAGAGTGCCGGTGAGTTTAAACAGACACAACTCTTCCAGCTGGAACTCAAAATCTTCAGGCGGGATGGCAGCCATGCGATGGGCCAGATCCCGCTCCAGGGAAGGACGATCAGGTGGTTTATAAAGGGTGGCCGGATCAAGAAGCTCATCCAGAAGGGCCGGGTGCCGGGAAAGAAAGGAGATGATCCAGGGACTTTGGGTGGCAAGGGTGGCAAGGGTGATTATGGCTGTGGGATTTTCCAGAAGAAGAGACAGATAACAGGTGCGTTGCTCTATGGCAATGATAAGTGAAATGAGACGTTCCAGGGTTATTTCCGGCTGGGGTTGCTCCCCTGCAATCTCTGCCACAAGGGGGATCAGGTCATTGAGTCTGCGTCTTCCGGTGCGGGTCAATTTTCGGGTGTGGGGGTGTTCAGCCAGGGTTTCCAGGCTTTGGAGTACTTTTTCCGGTGCAGTGTAGCCGGAAACCAACGACGCTTTTACATCGGCCTGGGGATCATTAATGGTTTCCCACAGGTATCTGAAGGGGCTTTCTGCCTTACCGTTTTTTTTCTTGCTTTCTTTGGATACCAGTAATTTATTAAAGTGCTGGTGAACCATATCCATATGACGGTGTAACGCTTTTTCCAATCCATCCCAGCTGTCAAACCCCATGGATAATGCCAGGCAATGCCTTTTGCTTTTTCCCCCGGGGATATCATGGGTTTGGCGGTCATCGTACTCCTGCAGCCGATGTTCCACGGTGCGCAGAAAAACATAGGCACTTTTAAGATCCCGGGCTGTGGCGGCGTTGATAAAGCCTTCCCTGGCCAGAAGCGCCAGCACCTTGAGGATCTTTTTTTCCTGGAGCCGGGGGGTCACCCCCCCCCGGATGAGCTGGAACAATTGACCAAAAAATTCAATTTCCCGTATGCCCCCTGCCCCCAGTTTAATATTGTTTTTCCACCGTTTGTCCCGGATTTGCATGGTGATTCTGGCCTTCATGTCCCGGAAGGCATCAAAGGTGCCATAGTCCAGATAACGTCTGAACACAAAGGGTTTCAATGTTGCCAGAAGGGCATGCCCTGCCGCAAGATCACCGGCCATGGGGCGGGCTTTTATCAAGGCATAACGTTCCCACTCCCGCCCCTGGGTCTGGTAGTAGATCTCCATGGCTTCACAGCTCATCACAAGGGGGCCGCTCTCCCCAAAGGGCCTCAGCCGGGTGTCCACCCGAAAAATGGGAAGCCCCGTGGATCTGCTGTTAAAAATGTTTAAAAATTCCCGGCATAATTTGGTGAAAAAAGCTTCACAACCGGGCATTCTAACTGCATTTTCAATGGTGCCTTCCCGGGGAAAAGCAAAAATCAAATCAATGTCCGAAGAGAAATTAAGTTCGCCGGCCCCAAGTTTTCCCATGCCAAGGACAATGATTTTAAGGGGATCGCCGTGGGGGTCCATGGGGACACCGTGGGTGGTGCATAATTTTTCATGGAGCACCGTCATGGCCGTTTCCACACATGCGTCGGCCAGGGCCGACAAATCTGCCATGGTTTCTTCCAGGGCTGCATGGCCGTTGAGGTCCCGCCAGGCAATTCGCACCATCTCCCTTAATCTCAAAGTACCAAGAAAACGTTGAAGGACGTGGGCCTTTTCCGGGAGATTAAGGATGGGTTCTGTTTTTTTGATGTATTCTCCGGGGGAATAGGTGCGATACAGATCTTTTGAATCCAGGAGATCCATGAGAATTTCCGGGGTTTTGATGAGGCTTGTGGCAATGAATTTACTGAACATCAATGCCGTATTGAGTTCCTTTAAAAAAAACGCATCCCCGGGAATTGAAAGGCCCCGGCTTGCCAGGGAGGCATCCAGCGCTTCCTTAAAAAGAATGGCCTGTTCACTGCAAAAATTCACGTCCACCCCCACGGAAATCCATCAACCCACGGCGTTGAGGAAGAAATTCATTGAAAAAAATTCAAATTTTGCTTATATTTAACAGCTTATATATTGCTCAAACATGTGAAAATAACAAGGAGAAAAAAGAGAATGTGCCGTTTGTTTGCACTTACAAGCAAAGAGCCTGTATCTCCCATGCTTGCCATCAAAGCCCTTGATGTAATGAAGGAGGGGCATGACGGTTCCGGTGTGGGAATTCTGCTTCGAGATCTTGGGGGCCCCTTTGAGGAGATGAAGGATGTGCCCATCCTGTCTGGTATTTTCAGTGAAGAGGGTATACGAAAGCTGGATTTGTTCATGATGGATCGCGGGTTCATGACAAAGTACAAAATGAATATCAAGCTGCCCAAGGAGGGACTGGAGGGAACCCCCAGAAGGGGAATGTACCTCATCCGGGCCTATGAGTATCCCGAATCCTGGGAAACACTTGATAAGGACGAAATTGCCCATGGTCTTATGAGCATACGGCTAAAAATTCGTGACATGGGGGAAGAAAAGAAGGATATGATCGTCTACTCCTTCTGGCCTGATACCATCATGGTGAAAGAACTGGGAGATCCCATGGCCATCGGTGAATATCTCGGCCTGGATCGTAAGGATCTCAAGGCCCGGACCATCATGGCCCAGGGACGACAAAACACAAATTATGCCATCAATCTTTATGCCTGCCATCCGTTTTTTGTTGAGGGCTTCTCCACCATGACCAATGGTGAGAATACGGCGTTTATTCCCATAAAGGATTTTTTATCAAGCCGGAAATTCCCCGGTTACAGCGGTTATCAGTCTGATTCCGAAGTGTTTGCCCATATCCTTCACTACACCATGAAGGAGCTGGGCCTGGGTCTGGATGCTTATAAGCATATCATCACTCCATTGCAGGACAGAGACATTGATGCCCATGCAGATAAGGACTTTTTAAGACACCTTAAAAAGACCTGTCGTCAATTGATCATTGACGGCCCCAACTGCGTCATTGGAACCCTCCTGGATAACACCCTTTTCATGGCCCAGGACAGAAAAAAACTCAGGCCCGGGGTTGTGGGTGGAAGACCGGGATTCTTTGCCTTTTCTTCGGAAATATGTGGTCTGGATGCTGTGATACCGGACCGGGACAAAAGCAAAGATATTCAACCCATGCACCTTGATACCGCCATTGTCGGCCCCGATCGTCAGGAGATAAAAATATGTCGTCAAACAGAACCATTACGCCTTCCACTTTAAGCCTGAGTGACCTGCCCTGGCAGATTAACTGGAATAAGGATCGGTGTACCCTTTGTGGTCAATGCACCGCTGTCTGCCCTGTGCAGGCCATAAAATTATCGGTTTTCAGAAAACGAAACCTGGATACCTCCCTGGACCCTGCCAAACGAAGGATGTCCGGCTTTGAAACCTTTTATGGCATTAAACAAAATACCACCATTGAAGAGGCGTGCATCGGTTGTGCCATGTGCTCCATGGTGTGTCCCAACGATGCCATTGCCCCGGAAAGAAATCCCGGCACAGAACGATTTAAATTCCATAGAGATCAGGAAGGGGTACCGCGAACCCGGGGGGGCAGGAGAAACAGCACCGATTCACTCCTGGACCAAATCAAATTCATTCGAATTTCCATGCTCACCGATCCGGCCCTGGATGCTGGGCGTCATGAGTTTGAACTTAAAACCCTGCTGGGACGCATTCTGCCCCCCAAGGAGAATCTGCACCGTCTCAAAACCAAGGGCTGGATTCCCCCGGTGAGAGAGATCTATCCGTTGATCATCGGCGGGATGTCCTTTGGTGCCCTTTCCCCCACCATGTGGGAGGGATTGCAGATGGGAGTGGCATATCTCAATGAAGAGCTGGGTATGCCTGTTCGCATCTCCACCGGCGAAGGGGGATGCCCCCCCCGATTGCTCAAAAGCCGGTTTTTAAAATATGTAATTTTACAGATTGCTTCGGGGTATTTTGGCTGGGATGAAATCATCCATGCCATTCCCCACATGAAAGAAGACCCCTGCGCCATTGAGATTAAATACGGCCAGGGAGCCAAACCGGGAGACGGCGGGCTTTTGATGTGGCACAAGGTAAACAAACTCATTGCCGCCATCCGGGGGGTTCCCCAGGGTGTCAGCCTGCCAAGTCCCCCCACCCACCAGACCCAGTACTCCATTGAGGAGTCTGTGGCCAAAATGATCATGTCCATGTCCATGGCATGGGGATTCAGGGTGCCGGTGTATCCAAAAATTTCAGCTTCTTCCACCTCCCTTGCCGTGTTAAATAATCTTACCCGTAACGATTATGCATCGGCGTTGGCCATTGACGGTGAAGATGGGGGCACAGGGGCGGCCTATTCCGTTTCCATGGATCACATGGGGCACCCCATTGCCTCTTGTTTAAGGGACAATTACCTTAATCTGGTTAAAATCGGAAAACAAAATGAAATTCCGCTGTTTGCCGGCGGCGGCATTGGCAAAAACGGTAATATTGCGGCCAACGCCGCCTCTTTGATCATGCTGGGTGCCAGTGGTGTTCAAATCGGTAAATATGTGATGCAGGCTGCAGCCGGTTGTGTGGGTACGGAACGGGATCGATGCAATGTGTGCAACCTTGGTATCTGTCCCAAGGGAATCACCTCCCAGGACCCCAGGCTTTATAGACGTCTTGATCCCGAGCATGTGGCCCAGCGCATCGTGGATCTCTTTGTCTCCTTTGATATGGAATTAAAAAAGATTGTTGCGCCCCTGGGACGCTCCACGTCCCTTCCCATTGGTATGTCCGATGCCCTTGGCATCAACGATTATGAAGCGGCCCAACGTCTGAATATCAAGTATGTGGTTTAGGAGGTGAAGATATGGAAGAAATAAAATATAAAATCGTTTCCGGAAAGGACGACGAAAAACGGATTCCCTCCCGCATCCTTGAGGAGATGGTACAAAAGGAAGTAAAGCACGGCCACCGGGCCATTGAGGTGGACGCCTTTGGCCAGCACGGCATTGGTGGACGACTGTGGCAGGAGGGTGATGACACCATAAACATTCGTATCCGGGGTCAGGCAGGCCAGCGGGCCGGTTCCCTGGGGTCGCCCCACACCCGGATTGAAATCCTGGGACCGGTGTCCGATGATGTGGGCTGGCTCAATGCCGGGGCTGAAATCACGGTCCACGGTAATGCCTCCAACGGTGTCATGAACGGCGGCGCCCAGGGCAAGGTCTACATCGGGGGCAACATTGGTGCCCGGGGAATGACCATGACCAAACACAACCCACGGTTTGAACCGCCTGAACTTTGGGTTCTGGGCTCCTGCGGGGACTATTTCGGAGAATTCATGGCCGGCGGCATCGCCGTTGTGTGCGGGTTTGATAAGAGTTCCCATGAAAACACATTGGGATATCGTCCCCTGGTGGGCATGGTGGGGGGAAAGGTGTTTTTCCGGGGGGATGCCTCGGATTACAGCAAAAAAGATGCCCGACCGGCCCCCGTTTCCGATGAAGAATGGGACTGGCTGTGCACCAATCTTTTAGTCTTTCTGGACAAGGTGGAAAAACCGGAACTGTTTGACCGCCTTTCCATGCGCTCTGAATGGCAGCTGTTAAAGGCCAGGGGGCCCATGGATAAGATGACGGAATCCGGTGCCCTTTCCATGGCTGCATTCCGCCAGGATGTATGGGACAGGGAGTTGGGCCGGGGAGGCCTTATTGGAGATCTGCAACAGCTGGATCGGGGTACCATTCCTTTAATCACCAAGGGAGAGTTGCGGCGAAGAGTGCCGGTGTGGGAACATGCGGTGTACAAAGCCCCTTGCCAGGCCAATTGCCCCACAGGCATTCCCGTGCAGGAACGGTGGCATCTGGTTCGCAACGGCCTCATTGACGAAGCAACCGCCATGGGATTACAATATACGCCATTTCCCGCCACGGTGTGCGGCTATCTTTGCCCCAGCCCCTGCATGGCATCCTGTACCAAAAATCTTCAATACATGACCCCTGTGGATGTACGGATACTGGGCAAGGCCGGTGAAGGCACAGAGTTACCCGAAGTGCTGCCCCCTTCCGGTAAAAAAGTGGCTGTCATCGGTGCCGGTCCCGGGGGAATTTCCGCAGCCTGGCATTTAACACTCAAGGGGCATGAAACCGTATTACTGGATGAATCCACTGCCATCGGGGGTAAAATTGCCTCTGTGATCCCCGACTCCAGGATTCCCAGGGAAACCCTGGAAAATGAGCTGGACCGTGTGAAACGCCTTATCCCGGACATTCGCTTGGAACAGAAAATCACGGCCAAAGCATTTAAAAAAATCAAACAGGAATTTGATTATGTGGTGGTGGCTGCCGGTGCCAGAAAACCAAGGATGCTGCCGGTGCCAGGTATTGAACTTGCCGTTTCTGCCAATGATTTTCTGGCAGAGGCAAAAAAGGACACGGCAACACCCGGCAAAAGAGTGGTGATCATCGGAGCCGGTAATGTGGGATGTGATGTGGCCACCGAGGCCCATCGGTTGGGTGCAGAAATCATCAGCCTCATTGATGTGCAGAAACCGGCGGCCTTTGGCAAGGAAAAAGAAGATGCCCAGGCTGTGGGTGCCACCTTTCAATGGCCCTGCTTTACCAAAGAAATCACCGCACAGGGGGTTGTCCTGGACGATGGAGAGCTTCTTGAGGCCGATACAGTGGTGGTATCCATTGGAGATGCTCCGGACACGGCCTTTCTTGGCAAGGGCATTGCCACAAGAAACGGATTTTTATCGGTGAACAGCTTTAATCAAACTTCGGATAAAACGATTTTTGCCCTGGGAGACATTGTGGGGCCGGGACTGATCACCAATGCCATTGGTGATGGAAAAAGGGTGGCTGAAGCCATTGACAGTATCATTTCCGGCAAAGCCCCTCTGCCCATGGACACCCGTTCGGAGATTGATAAAAACCGGGTCAGCCTGGAATATTTCAACCCCATGGTAAAATCCTTTGATTCCCTTCACCAATGTGGGGATGAATGCGCCTCCTGTGGACGCTGCCGGGATTGCAGCATCTGTGTCAATGTCTGCCCCGAGGCTGCCATTGAGCGTGTGGAAGATGAAGAGGGTAATTTTGAATATAAGGTGGACCCGGATCAATGTATTGGCTGTGGATTCTGTGTGGGGGCCTGCCCCTGCGGTATTTGGAATCTGGTGCCCAATGATCCCATGTGATGTGCATTCTGCGGTCCCGGTGGCTGCTCGGCTTTGCTGAGGGTACTTGAATACTGCCGTTTCATATAAACGAGCGTGTTCTATGGGACACAACGAATATTGGGTCGTAGACGCGGAGCCAAATGGTATTACACCGCCGCCCCCCGACGGGCAATGGGCCCGGACCGGAACTGTAGACAGCTCAATTGTCCGGTTCCTATTGCCCGTCGGGGGGCAGCTCTGCCTTAGGTTGCCTTGGAGGCTGCATTGTATATAACCGCCACGGGCGGACCGTATTCTGATCCGGTTCCACCCACAACAAAGCTTGAAATACACCCCTGATTCACGGAGTATTTCATATAAAAAACATACATGGCTGCAAACACCGGCCACAACGAAAAACGAAACGCCCGTGATTCCAGATTGCCGGAGGGCCTTTCACAAAAAAATAAAAACGTAACTATTCGGCCGGCACCCCCATCTTTACTCGTTTGGGCCTGCTCACACCTTAGCAGTAGTATGCTACGCAGTCCCAGCTAAGGCGAATATGGGGCACCGGCCAAACATTTGCAGAACCAACCCGAATATTTACATAAAAACAAGTGGAAATTAAGGAATATGAAAGCGTTATTGGCTCTTGAGGATGGCAGGACATTTCCCTGTCGAAGTTTTACAGGTGCAGGAGAAGCCCGGGGTGAAGTGGTGTTTAACACCAGCATGACCGGTTACCAGGAGATTCTCACCGACCCCTCCTACCATGGACAAATGGTGACCATGACCTGCCCCATGATGGGTAATTACGGGGTATGCCCCGAAGATGTGGAGTCCGACAGAATCCAGGCATCAGCATTGATTGTCCGGGAATATGTGGATCTCCCCAGTAACTGGCGATCCACAGGCACCCTGGCAGATTATCTTAAAAAAGAGGGCGTGCTGGGCATTGAAGACCTTGATACAAGGGCACTGACGCGCCATATCCGAAATGCCGGAGCCATGCGTGCGGTGATATCCACCACTGATCTTGATCCGGCCTCCCTTGTGGAAAAGGCCAGACAGGTTCCCCCCATGGAAGGGTGTAATCTGGTGGACCTGGTGAGCACAAAAACGCCCTACTTCTGGCGGGAAAATCTACCGGACTACATGAACGACTGCACCCTTTTGGATGCCTCCATGTGGCGTCACAAGAAAGAGCGCCATTCTGTGGTGGCCCTTGATTTCGGCATCAAATACAATATTATCCGATGCCTTGAAGAGGCGGGATGCGAAGTGCTTGTGGTCCCTGCCACCACCTCTGCCGATGCCATTCGCGCCCTGGAACCGGATGGAATATTTCTATCCAACGGTCCGGGAGATCCCGAACCTGTCAGTTATGCCGTTGATACCATCCGGGATCTTCTGGGATATCGTCCCATGTTTGGTATATGCCTTGGCATGCAGCTTCTGGGACTTGCCATGGGGGCCAAAACCCATAAGATAAAATTTGGTCATCGCGGCGGAAACCAGCCGGTGAAAAACTTTGCCACGGGCAAAGTGGAAATCACCTCCCAGAATCATGGATTTGCCGTGGATCTGAACACATTGGGGGATAGGGATGTCACCATGACCCACATCAACCTCAATGAAGACTCCCTGGAAGGCATTAAAAATGATGCTGTAAAGGCCTTTGCGGTGCAATATCACCCCGAAGCTTCACCCGGACCCCATGATGCTGCCTACCTTTTTAACCAGTTTGCCGAGATGATGGATAAGTAAAAATGCCAAAACGTACAGATATTAAAAAAATTCTCATTATTGGAGCAGGCCCCATCATCATCAGCCAGGCCTGCGAATTTGATTATTCCGGCACCCAGGCGTGCAAGGCCCTTAAGGAAGAAGGGTATGAGGTGGTGTTGATCAACTCCAATCCGGCCACCATCATGACCGATCCGGATACGGCAGACAGGGTGTACATTGAACCGGTCACCCCGGAGACCGTGGCCAAGGTCATTGAAAAGGAGCGCCCCGATGCCCTGTTACCCACCCTTGGGGGGCAGACCGGCCTGAACACGGCTGTGGAAGCCGCCAAAATGGGGGTTCTGGAAAAATACAATGTGGAGATGATCGGCGCCTCTGTGGAGGCCATTAACAAGGCCGAAGACCGGGAGCTGTTCCGGGACGCCATGAATAAAATCAATCTCAGAATCCCCAGAAGCGGATTTGCCACCACCATGCACGAAGTGGAAGAGGTGGCAGCAGAAATAGGATTTCCCATTATTGTCAGGCCAAGCTTCACCCTGGGGGGCACCGGCGGCGGTGTGGCTTACAACCCCGAGGAACTTGCAGTCATGGCCAAAAGCGGTCTGGATGCAAGTTTCATCACCCAGGTGATGCTGGAAGAGTCTGTTCTTGGCTGGAAAGAGTATGAGCTTGAGGTAATGCGGGACAATGCCGGCAATGTGGTGATTATCTGCTCCATTGAAAACATTGATGCCATGGGGGTCCACACCGGTGACTCCATCACCGTGGCACCGGCCCAGACCCTTTCTGACAAAGAGTACCAGCAGCTTCGGGATGCCTCCATTGCCATCATGCAGGAGATCGGAGTGGACACCGGGGGCAGTAATGTTCAATTTGCCATCAACCCCGCAGACGGGGAGTTGATCATCGTGGAAATGAATCCCAGGGTGTCCAGAAGTTCAGCCCTGGCCTCCAAGGCCACAGGGTTTCCCATTGCCAAGATTGCGGCAAAACTTGCCGTGGGATTTACACTGGATGAGATCGAAAACGACATCACCGGTGAAACACTGGCATGCTTTGAGCCCTCCATTGATTATGTGGTGATAAAAATTCCCCGGTGGACCTTTGAAAAATTCCCTGAAACCGATGATATCCTCACCACGGCCATGAAATCCGTGGGGGAAACCATGGCCATCGGCAGAACCTTTAAAGAGGCCTTTCAAAAGGGATTTCGTTCCCTGGAAATCAATCGATTCGGATTTGGCGGTGACGGCAAGGACCCCCTGCCGGGCACTGTGTCTAAAACCGAGCTGGAGTACAAGCTTGCCACCCCCAATTCCCAGCGTATGTTTTTTATTAAACATGCCATGGAAAACGGCATGGCCCAGGAAACCATCCACTCCCTCACCGGCATTGATCCCTGGTTTCTCTACCAGATGAAGCAGATTGTGGAATTTGAAAAACGCATCCGCCTTGCCGGTAAAGATATTGCCCAGGAAACCCTGGAAAAAGCCAAACGCATGGGTTTTTCCGACCGCCAACTTTCCCATCTCACAGGGCTTTCCGAAGATAAGCTGGAATCTTTACGCAAAAAACTGGGTATTGTTCCGGTGTATAAGCTTGTGGATACCTGTGCTGCTGAATTCCGAGCCTCCACACCCTATTACTACTCCACCTATGAAAAGGAGTGTGAAGCCAGGGTGTCGGATCGCAAAAAGGTGATGATTCTCGGCGGCGGTCCCAACCGCATCGGCCAGGGTATTGAGTTTGACTACTGCTGTGTCCAGGCCTCCTTTGCCCTTCGGGAAGAAGGGGTGGAGAGCATCATGGTCAACAGTAACCCCGAAACCGTGAGCACCGATTATGACACCTCGGACAAACTCTATTTTGAGCCCCTGACCCACGAAGATGTGCTGCACATTGTGGAAAAGGAAAAACCCGACGGTGTCATTGTGCAGTTTGGCGGGCAGACCCCCCTTAATCTTGCCACGGCCCTTAAAGATGCCGGGGTTCCCATCATTGGGACCACCCCTGAAAGCATTGACATGGCCGAAGACAGGGACCTGTTCCAGGCCATGCTCAAAAAACTGGACATTGCTCAGCCTGCCAACGGCATTGCCGTTAACATTGAAGAGGCAAGGGAAATTGCCCAGACCATTGGGTATCCTGTCATGGTAAGACCCTCCTTTGTTCTGGGGGGCCGGGCCATGAAGATTGTGTTTGATCCCGATGAGCTGGAAGGTTATTTCAACCTTGCCGTATCCGCCTCCCCTGACCACCCTGTTCTCATTGACCAGTTTCTGGAAGATGCCTTTGAGCTGGATGTGGATGCCATTTCCGATGGTGAAACCACCGTCATCGGCGGCATGATGGAGCACATTGAAGAGGCCGGTATCCATTCCGGGGATTCTGCCTGTGTGCTGCCCCCTTACAGCATTGCCCAGGAACACATTGATGAAATGACAAGGGCCACCGCAGCCCTGGCAAAGGAATTGAACGTGGTGGGGCTGATGAACATTCAGTTTGGCATCATGGACGGCAAGGTGTATGTCATTGAGGTTAATCCCCGGGCATCCCGCACCGTTCCCTTTGTGAGTAAAGCCACCGGGGTTTCCCTGGCAAAACTTGCCACCAAGGTGATGCTGGGTAAAACCCTTAAAGAGCTGGGATTCACCCAACAGGTGATTCCGGCCCATTATTCTGTTAAAGAGGCAGTGCTTCCCTTTGACCGTTTTGCCAAGGTGGACCCGGTTCTGGGACCGGAGATGAAATCCACCGGTGAGGTCATGGGCATTGATAAAGACCTGGGAGCCGCCGTGGCCAAGGCCCAGCTGGGGGCCGGACAGAATCTTCCCATTGAAGGCAATGTGTTCATCAGCGTCCAGGACAGCGATAAGATGGCAGCACTGTCCGTGGCCAAAGATTTTTATGACATGGGCTTCAAGCTTCTGGCCACCCGGGGAACGGCCATGTTTCTGGAGGATAATTCCATCCCTGCCAAGGTGGTGGAAAAGGTTTCCACCGGTCGTCCCCATGTGGTGGACGCCGTTAAAAACAGCGAAATCCAGTTAATTCTCAACACCGGCTCCAACAGCCAGACCAAACGGGACGGTTATGAAATCCGGCGGGCAGCCATTCGGTTTAAAATCCCCTATGCCACCACCACTGACGGGGCAAAAACCATCTGCAAGGCAATCAAGGCCCTTAAAAAAGAGAGTCTTACTGTCATCGCCATCCAGGATTACCATATGCAAGGCGGTAAGGTATGATAATGGAAAGTGAAAGGCCCAAAGATGAGTGTGGTGTGTTTGGTCTGTACAGGCATCCGGAAGCTGCCCAGCTGACCTATTTTGGTCTCTATGCCCTGCAGCACAGGGGCCAGGAGAGTGCAGGCATTTCTGTGGCCCGGGACAAGGATAAAATCTACTCCCACAAGGGAATGGGCCTGGTCCATGATATTTTTAACACAGAGGATTTAAAAAAAATTGAAGGGGCCGGCGGCAGTGCCATTGGTCATGTGCGCTACTCCACCACCGGAGATTCCAATCTCACCAATGCCCAGCCCTTTGTGGTGCAGCACCGGGGAAGGGCCTATGCCGTGGCCCACAACGGTAACCTTGTGAACGCCCACACCCTGAAGCAGGAGCTGGAGGAGAGCGGCTCCATTTTCCAGACCACCATGGACAGTGAGGTGTTTCTTCATCTGTTCATCAAAAATCTGAAACAGGGGGATGTGGTAACAGCCATCCAAAAGGCTGTGGCCAAAATCCAAGGGGCCTACTCCTTTGTGCTGCTCACCTGCAAGGGGGAAGTGATCGGGGTTAAAGATCCCAACAGTTTTCGCCCCCTGGCCCTGGGTAAACTCAACGGACACTATGTGCTGGCTTCTGAAACCTGTGCATTTGATCTTGTGCAGGCAGAATTTGTAAGGGAGCTTGAGCCCGGTGAGATTGTCATCATCAATGAAGACGGGGTGACCAGCATCATGCCCCGGGAACCTGTTGAAAAAAAATCGTTGTGTATTTTTGAATACATCTACTTTGCACGGCCGGACAGCACCATTTACGGCAAAAACGTCTATCAGATGAGAAAGGCCCATGGAAAACGCCTGGCAAGGGAAGCACCTGTGGATGCCGACATGGTCATGCCCTTTCCCGATTCCGGGAACTACTCTGCAATCGGTTATGCCGAAGAGTCGGGTATTCCCTTTGAAATGGCCATGATACGCAACCATTATGTGGGACGAAGTTTTATCCAGCCCACCCAGGGCATGCGGGATTTTGCCGTAAGGGTGAAGCTCAATCCAGTGCGGGAACTGATCCGGAACAAGGAGATCATCATCATTGAAGACTCCATTATCCGGGGCACCACAGCCAAGACACGGGTCCAGGCCCTGCGGGATCTGGGGGCAAAAAAGGTGCACATGCGCATCTCCTGTCCCCCCCATAAATTCCCCTGTTATTATGGTATCGATTTTTCCACCAAGGGGGAACTTGTGGCTGCCACCAAGTCAGAGGAAGAATTGACCCAATTTCTGGGCTTAGATTCCCTGCATTACCTCAGCATTGAAGGCATGCTGGAGGCCGGCGGGGTTGAAAATCCGGAAAATAATTTCTGCAAGGCCTGCTTTGACGGCTCTTATCCTGTGGCCTTTGATCCCAACCTGTCCAAGCAATGCATGGGATAATCCCCTTGTGCTTGTGAAATTTGTTTGATATGCAAAACCCCTTGGATGTTCACATCCAGGGGTTTTTGTTTTTGGGGGTTTTATTTTTGTCTTATGCCATCAAATTCCCAATATGATCTGCCCATGGCAGTTTTATATAAAAGGCAGCCTCCAAGGCAAGCTAAGGCAGAGCCGCCCCCCCGACGGGCAATAGGAACCGGACAATTGAGCTGTCTACAGTTCCGGTCCGGGACCATTGCCCGTTGGGGGGGCGGCGGTATAATACCATATTTCTATATCTGTTGTGTCCGACAGGACATGTCCGTTTATATAAAACGCCATCCAAAGATCTGTAATAATTGTAATTTCATTTTTCGTTGTGGACAGGTCAAATTCCAATATGATCTACCCATGGCAGTTATATGAACAATCCCATTGTGGAGCCTATGTAATTATGAATAAAAAAACAGTTGCCTTTTCAAAGGATTCTTCAAATCTCTTTTTTCATCTTTTAACCAAATGCAATCTTTCTTGTAAACATTGTTATATTAACAAAAAAGAGCATGGTGAAAACACCCTGGACATTGAGACCATTAAACGGTGGCTCAATCTTTTTTCCGAAAAATGCAACACCATTAATGTGATTTTTCTGGGGGGGGAGCCCACCTTGCATCCAGATTTGTCCCTGGCAGTGAAGGAGGCCGGAAGACTGGGGTTTAAATCCATCACCATTGATACCAACGGGTATCTCTTCCATGATATCCTGCATCGGGTCACCCCGGATGAGGTGGATTTTATCAGTTTCTCCCTGGATGGGGCCACGCCTGCCACCAACGATGTCATCCGGGGAAAGGGATGTCATGAACAGGTGGTAAAAGGGGTGAAAAAAGCCGTGGCTGAAGGTTTTTCCACCTCCATGATTTACACGGTGAGCGGAGATAACATCCACGAACTTCATCGCATGCCGGAGCTTGTGAAAGGATGGGGGCTTGAACGATTTTTCATCCAGGTCATCGGTATCAGGGGAGAATCGGCAGACACCAACAACGATCTCCAGGTCTCCATGGAACAATGGCTGAATGTGGTACCCGGTGTGGCAGAAGCCATGGCCCGCCAAGGAATTATTGTGACCTATCCCAGGGTGTTCTTAGATGAAACAGAACCGTTCCAGTGTGCAGGCATTGTGGCGGATAACTATTTTATTTTTCCCAATGGACGTATCTATCGATGTCCTTTGTGTGAAGATTTTCCCCTGCACAGCTTTACCATTGATGGCAACGCCATTGTGCCCACAGGCAAAATAAACGAAACCGATCTGTTTGACCTTACCATCCCCGAAGGATGTGTCATGAACAAAATGATCCAGCCGGGTAATATCACCTACAAATCCGATGGAACCCCCCTTAAGAGAATTGCCTGCTGTATGCTTAAAGAGGAAATGTCGCCAATAAATGTTTAGCTCATAATAGGGCCTGATTCGTCCGAGATTATTTTAAAGAATTAGAATATTGATTTAGCGTTTCAAATATTCAAAAGGTTGAGGGGTAAAACGGTAAATTGAAAACTGCGAATTTCCTTGGATGGGGAGATCTGTTTGATGATAATGAATAGCAATATACATGATGTTGCGGTGATTACCGCAGAAGAGGTGATGGCGCTGAATTTTATTAATCTCTCTCCCGCCTGCCATCTTCGGAGGTATTTTCGTCAAGGTTTGCGCTCTCATATATTTGAAGTGCTGGATGTCTGCGATGTATCAAAAGAAACACAAGGGGAGCTTTCAAAGGGGGTAAGATGGTTTCCACGGGCAGTTCCCCAAAAAATGTTACGGATATTGAGAACCCGGTTCTCCCAACTTTCCCAGGCCCTTGATGAGGTGAATAAGTACACCATGATTTTAAAATTTCTGGGACCTGAATTTATTGCTGTTTCCCAGGAGTTCATTGTTGAATATCATGGCGCAAATGGTTCTGAAATTATTCTTTGCGGACTCCAGGAATATGTCCAGGGAAAGGCGTTGGATCCATGGGATCTAAGTGGAGACAATCCCATTGATATATTTTTTCAAAGGCACTTCCCCGGGCAGAACAGTGGGGGAAAAAGTGTGAAAAAGGCAATTGAATCCATTTCATTTTTTGTTAAAAAAGTAAAAAGAATGGCCATGGATGAGGGCTATATTCCTGATCTTGCAGGGAATGGTAATTTGATTATTACGGCCCGGGGTGAGTTAAAACTTGTGGATATAAATAACATAATAAAAGTCCATTACAATGAAAAAATTTTTCTTGATGATAAAAAATATCCATCCTGTGATAAATCCGTGGAAGTGCTTGCCATTCTGGAGCAAAAGGTGATGAAAAATAAATTTTTTTTGGATGGGCAGCTGTATCGCCATTTCTTTTCCACGGAGCGACGGCAGCGGGTGAAAGAGCTTGAAGAAAAATTTTATCAAAATTGGTAGAATCTTTTTAAATTTCCCGCTTATTTACTTCCATGGTGTTGATAAGAAAACAAATTGACTTTCAGAGGAAAACAGTTTATTTTGCCTGATAATTTATAGTTTCAGAGATCATTGGGAATTGATTGAATGACGGTAGATTCCTGTATGAGTGAGGGGAATCCTGTGAAAACCAGGAGCGGACCCGCCGCTGTAACTGGTATTTTTTTGTTCAAAACCGTGATGTAAAATAACTGCCGGTTGTTTTAGGGGCGGCTTAAAGATTTAAAATTATACCGGAAGCCAGAAGACCTGTCTGAAACAAGTGACCTGGAAATGTGCACGCGGTTGGACAGGGTTACTACACCATTTGAGGATACAATACGGCGTCCCCATATCGATTAAAATATCGGTATGGGTTTTTTTGTGCCTGTGGATTAAAGGGAGCCTTTTTGTTGTGAATTGGATTCAGCCATGTCTGACTGCAGGGAGAACACAGATACTTGCAGGTCTCTTTTCCATACTTCTTTTGGGCCTTGTGGTGTTATCTGCCTCCCTTGGGTATATGAAGATAGAGTTTTTTGATGTCTTAAAAATTATCCTTGCCCGCTTACCGGGCCAGGCCCATCTGGCAGAGGCCGTTTCCCAGGCTTCCCAAGTGGTTGTGATGGATGTGCGTCTGCCACGGATATTGACCTGTGCCGCCGTGGGGGGAGGACTTGCCCTGTCCGGGGTTATTTTTCAAGGGATTTTATTAAATCCCCTGGCAGACCCTTATACATTGGGGGTTTCTGCCGGGGCTGCCTTTGGTGCCTGTTTTGCCATTTTGCTGAATCTGGGTGCCGCTTTTGTGTCTGTACCTCTGTTTGCCTTTGCCGGGGCCTGTCTCACCCTGTTTTTTGTGATTTTCCTTTCCTACACCGGTAAAAACTCCGCTGCGGTTCTCTCTTCCAACAGCCTTATTCTTTCCGGTATTATTGTGGCTGCCATTTTATCTGCGGGCATCAGCTTTTTAAAATATACCGCAGATGAACAGGTTTCCATTATTATCTTCTGGCTCATGGGCAGCTTTGCATCCAAGACCTGGCTGGATGTGGGGGTGACCCTGTTGAGCCTTGTCCTTGGACTTTTGGTGTCCATGGTGTTTGCCAGGGATTTGAATCTTATCTCCCTGGGGGAACGATCCGCCGCAAGCCTTGGAGTGGACACCCGCAAGGTAACACTGATGCTGCTGGTGACAGGTTCCATGCTGGCGGCGGTGTCTGTGTCTGTGTCTGGGATTATCGGGTTTGTGGGACTGTTGGTGCCTCATATGGTGCGACTTTTCACAGGGCCGGACAATCGACGTCTGATTCCCGTATCTTTGCTGGCCGGGGCCCTGTTGCTGCTGGGGGCTGACACCATTACCCGGGCTGTTCTGCCCCATGAAATTCCCATTGGCATTTTAACGGCCCTCATCGGCGGGCCCGTGTTTTGCTGGATATTTAAACGGGGGGCCATTCGGTAGAAGACCATGAAACAGGCGCTTACACCCACCGGCCCTGACATTTTTCTTGACAATGTCTCCTTTGCCTATGAAAAAGAGCCGGTGCTCAAGGAAATTTCACTTACCTTTGAACCGGGGCGTTTTTACTCCATACTGGGCCCCAACGGGTGTGGCAAAACCACATTGCTGGATCTTCTCATCGGGCACATGACCCCTGACAAAGGGCGTGTGTTTCTGAGGGGAAAGGAGTTGGCAGCATGGTCCAGAAAAAAAATCGCCCGCACCATCGCCCTGGTATCTCAAAACTATAATATTAATTTTCCGTTCACCGTGGAAGAGGTGATTATGATGGGCAGACATCCCTGGATTCCACGTTTTTCCCAGCCGGACCAAAAGGATATGGACAGGGTCAAGGCGGTGATGGCACGGACGGGTACAGATACCTTTCATGACAGAAAAATAACAGCCTTGAGCGGTGGTGAACGCCAGCGGTGTGTGTTTGCCAGGGCCCTTTGCCAGGATACCCCCATTCTTTTTTTGGATGAGGCCTTTTCCAACATGGATATCAGCCACACCCTGCGTCTTTTGAATCTTGTTAAAGAGGAAGTGTCAATGCAGAATCGCACGGTGATCTCGGTATTCCATGATATTAACCTTGCATCCATCTGGTCGGATCATTTGATTTTCATGAAACAGGGCAGGGTGGCTGCATGCGGCCCCACGGACGAAGTTATGAATGCGGCTGTTATTGAAGAGGTTTTTCAGGTGGAAAGCCACGTGGCATACAATGAATACTCCCGGGCCAGGCAGGCCTGTTTTAAGGCGGGATGATATGGTGAGTCTGAACAAAAAAAAGGTGCTATCCAGGGGGAACGGCCATGGGGCATGGCTGATCATTTTATTTGCATTATTTGCAGCAATGTCCGGTTTTTTTCTCAATTTCCGGATCGGGGCATGTGAAAATGTTTTTTGGAAGGCAGGCAGGGGCAGGGGACTTCAGTTTTTTTTCTGGGTGATTATGTGCTGGCAGTTTGCCCATGGCGTGACCTTTGCCGGAGCCACGGAAATAGTTGATGCCCGGGGAGAGACAGTGACATTTGACCGGCCCTTTCAGCGCATCATCTCCCTTTATGGCGCCCACACGGAAAATCTTTTTTTTCTGGGCCTTGATCAGGAGATCATCGGGGTTTCTAAAAATGAATGCTACCCTGAAGCGGCAAAACAAAAAAAGTGGTTTTCCTACCATGATGATCCTGAAAAATTCCTGGCAGCCGAACCGGATCTTGTGCTGGTTCGTCCCATGGTGGAGAGGGGATACCCTGCTTTGATTGAGAGATTACGAAAGTCCGGCATCACGGTGGTGTCCCTTCAGCCTTCCTCGGTGGATGGACTTTACCGATACTGGATGGCATTGGGGACGCTTACAGGTAAAAGAGAAAGGGCCAAAACGATGATCCGGGATTTTAAGGCCCGGGTGTCTTATTTTTCGCAATTAACCCGGGATGTTAAAAAAAAGAAACGGGTCTACTTTGAAGCCATCCATTCCCGCATGAAAACATTTGTACCAGGGTCCATGGCTATCTTTGTCCTGGAAAGTGCCGGGGGGCTGAATGTGGCCCCGGATGCGGTATCTTCCCGGGGAACCAATATCGGCATATACGGCAAAGAACGGATTTTGTCCCATGCCGGGGAGATTGATGTATTTCTGGCCCAGACCGGTGTCATGAATCACACCTCCCTGGAGATTATTAAAAAAGAGCCGGGATTTCGTATCATCCGGGCTGTAAAGGAAAATCAGGTTTACTTAATTGATGAAGTGCTGGTGTCCCGGCCTATTTTCAGGCTTCTTATCGGCATTGAAACCATAGGGAAAATACTGTATCCGAAACGTTTTGGATCGGATTTTATATAACCGCCACGGGCAGTACCGGATCAGAATACGGTCTGTTTCTGGCAGTGATAACGAACATAGATGAGGTAATGAATATAATGGATAATCAAGGAAAATTGTATGGTATCGGCGTGGGCCCCGGAGATCCGGAGCTGCTCACTTTAAAAGCCGTGAGAGTGATTAATGAAGCAGATGTGGTTTTCACAGCGGCATCGGCCAAGAGAAGCTACAGTCTGGCCATGGAGATTGCCCGGCCCCACCTGTCTGACTCTGTGACCCTGGAATCTTTGTCCTTTACCATGACAGAAGATAAAGGGGCCACCGAAGCTGCCTGGGATGCCAATGCTGAAAAAATTGCCGCAGTGATGAAGGAAGGCAAAAATGCGGCATTTTTGACCCTGGGAGATCCCATGACTTACTCTACTTTTGGATATATTTTAAAGAGTTTGAAAAAAATCATGCCCCGGGCCCAGGTGGAGACCATCCCCGGAATCACCTCCTTTCATGCCGCTGCAGCCCGCTTGAACAGAACCTTGGTGGAGGGGGAAGAATCCCTTCTTGTCACCTCCGGGGCCTATGGTGGAAACCAGCTGCAACGGGTGGGAAATGCCGTTGAAAACATTGTGATGATGAAAGCCTATAAAAATATCAAAAAGAACAATGAGGCCCTGGCTGCCAGCGGTATGCTTGAGAACAGTGTGGCCGTCACTAAATGCGGCCGCCATGGAGAAGAGATCATTCAGGACATTCGATCCCTGGAAACCCGTGACCCGGATTATTGGACATTGATTCTGGCCGGTAAATGAGGGATGGTTTTCCACGATATGGTCTGGCTTTCCAACCTGGGTAACTGATACAGTGCTACCGTTACCGCTGCCTTTATTTCCGGGCCTTATGTGGTGGCATGAAAAACAATTGTGAAGTAAATATTCGGTCATCACCCCATCTTCACCTGTTTGGGCCTGCTCACATAGCAATAGTATGCTACGCAGTCCCAAACAGGCAAATATGGGGCACTGCCCAAACATTTACATTACCAAGCCGAATATTTACACTGTGAAGGAAAATAACCATGTCAAATGTGCATGTTATCGGCCTTGGGCTTTCCAGGGAAGATCTGACCCTGAAGCATCTTGAAATAATAAAAACAGCAGATCTTCTGGTGGGGGGACAACGGCATCTGGATTATTTCAGGGAAAACCATGTTGAAAAGGTGGTTATCACCCGGGATATTGCGTTGGTGATCCAGAAGATAAAAGAGCGCATGGATTCACAAAAGGTAGTGGTTCTGGCTTCGGGGGACCCATTATTTTATGGTATTGGTGCCACCCTGGTAAAGGCCCTTGGCCGGGAAAAGGTGGAGATTCATCCCAATATTTCATCCCCTGCAGCGGCCTTTGCCGCCATGGGTGAGCCCTGGCAGGATGCTCGCCTGATAAGTTTCCATGGCCGGGTGTCGGATGATTTTGAACACCTTGTGAAAACTGAAAACAAGATTGGCATACTCACCGATGCCACCCATACCCCCGGGTGGATTGCAAAGTTCCTGTTGTCCAGAAAAATAACAGATTTCCATTGCCATGTATTTGAACGTCTGGGCAGTGGGGATGCAAAGAGTTATATCTTTGATGATCTCTCTCTGGTGGATACGCACACCTTTGCCATGCCCAATGTTGTGGTGCTTAAACGACAAAAACAAGAGGACTCTTTTTGCCATGGAAGAAAATCAACCGCTTCCATGCACAGGGATGGAAAAGACCGGGCCGTTTCATGTGAAGCCGTACCACCTCCTGTTTATCCTGGAATGCCCGATGATCAGTTTTTTCATGAAAATGGCCTTATCACCAAATCCGAGGTGAGAAGCGTTGCCCTGTCAAAGTTGAAACTTGATGCACAGGATTACACCTTCTGGGATCTGGGGGCGGGTTCCGGCTCTGTCTCCATTGAGGTGTCCCGATTTTTGTCCCGGGGCCAATTGTTTGCTGTGGAGAAAAATGAAAAGCGAATTGTGCTGATTGAACGGAATAAGCAGAAATTCTGTGTGCCCAATTTAACAGTGTGCCACGGGAGTCTGCCCGGTGCCATGGATGCCTTACCCGATCCGGACAGGGTTTTTGTGGGAGGCGGGGGTAAAAATATTGCCCGGATCATCCATCGGGCCGGAGACAGGCTTTCCATGCATGGGGTCATGGTGATTAACACGGTTCTGGTTCAAACCATGTATCTTGCAGTTGAAGCGCTTAAAAAAATGGGATTTAAAACACAATTTGTGCAGCTCCAGGTGGCGGGGTCCAGTCCCATGCCCTTTGGGGAGCGCCTTGAGGCTTTGAATCCTGTGTGGATTATCACCGGGGAAAAACAGGGCCTGTAGTCTATCCATTTTCAATATTTACAAACTGCCACGGGCAGGCATTATTCTGAGCTCGTTCTGCCCACAACAAAAATAAAAATACGCCTCTGATTTGCGGAGTATTTCATATAAGTGCCATGGGCAGACCTTATTTTGACCTCGGTCAGCCCTCAACAAAGCTTGAAATACGCCTCTGATTTGCGGAGTGTTTCATATAAAACAATCTGTGATTGATAAAAATAAAGGAGAGTTAATAATCATGTCAACCAACCCAGTACTCTTTGTGGGGGCAGGTCCCGGAGACCCCGATCTCATCACTGTGAAGGGACAAAAAGCACTTCAGCAGGCAGACCTTATTATATATGCGGGCTCCCTGGTTCCCCGGGAGCTGCTCACCTGGAACCCAAAGGCCGAGGCTGTGGACAGTGCACCCTTGAATCTGGATGAGATCGTAGAGTTGATACAAAAGGCCCATGGGGAAAATAAGAAAGTGGTGCGTCTGCACACCGGAGATCCATCTCTTTACGGTGCTATCTTTGAACAGATGAGGGCTTTGGATAAATATGAAATCTCCTATAAGGTGATACCCGGTGTCACTGCTGCCTTTGCCGCAGCTGCTGCCATGGGCATGGAGTACACCCTTCCCGAGGTGACACAGACCCTGATTTTAACCCGGATTTCCGGACGAACCCCGGTGCCGGATCAGGAGGCGCTGACCTTGCTTGCGGCCCACCGGAGTTCCATGGCCATTTATTTGAGCATTGCCCATGTGGAACGGGTGCAGGAGATTCTGGCGGAAAATTATGGTCCGGAAAGCACCTGCGCCATTGCCTACAAGGTGAGCCATCCCCAGGAACGCATTGTGTTCACCAAAATAAATGCCCTGGCTGCCACGGTAAAGACGGAAAAGCTCAACCGCCAGGCTTTGATTCTTGTGGGAAGAGCCGTGGAAGCGGCCCATGAAAAACCGGAAGTGATAAAATCAAAACTTTATGATGCGGGATTTGCCCATGGTTTCAGATCCTGAAAAAATATGCATCTGGGCCATCACCCCCGGTGGAATTATCCTGGGGGAAAAACTCCAGGCCCATTTTCCCGGAAGTGATTTCATGGTCTCTTCCGGTGCTTTGGGAAAAAATCCTTTACCCGTCACTGCCGGGCTTTTTAACCGCCTGGGCACTGCCCTGGAAAAGGATTTCAAGCATTATGACGGCCATATCTGCATTTTTTCAACGGGTATTGCCGTGCGCCTGCTGGCTCCTTTGCTCCATTCCAAGTTAAACGATCCGGCTGTGGTGGTGATGGATGACAGAGGACTTCACGCCATCAGTTTGATTTCCGGTCATCTGGGGGGGGGAAATGAACTTGCCCACCGGGCGGCCGGGGCCACCGGGGCCACGCCGGTGATTACCACTGCCACGGATGTCAATGCGCTGCCGTCCATTGACATGATTGCCCAAAAATGCGGGTTTGTCATTGAGAATCCACAGTTGATAAAAACCGTGAACATGGCGTTTTTGAAAAGAGAGAAAGTGGCCCTTGTTGATCCTTTGCCCTGTCTTGTTAAATCCCTTTGTGAAGAATTTCTGGAAGAACCGGGGCAATCCGGAAAAAAGACGGTTTTCATCCAGTGCAGTGACAAGGTGGAACCTGTTCCACGTGAAACCCTTGTGTTGAGACCCAAATCATTGGTGGCAGGTATGGGATGTAACCGCGGCACCGATCAGGCAGAGTTGTGGGCATTATTGTGTGACTCTTTTGAAAAACACGGCTTGTCATTACAAAGCCTTGCTGCCCTTGGAACCACCGAAGTAAAAGCCGATGAACCGGGGCTTCTGGATTTGGCCCGATCCCTGGATGTCCCCATTTTATTTTATGATAAAGAAACATTGAATTCAGTTAAAAATATACAAAATCCATCCAAAACGGTGGAAAAATTTCTGGGAGTAAAAAGCGTATGCGAAGCAGCAGCGATTCTGGCGTCACACAACGGAAAACTGGTGGTACCCAAGATAAAAAAGGGCAATGCAACCCTTGCAGTGGCAAGAATAGAGCCCGATTATTTGTAATTGGAACCGGACCGGGGGATGTATCCTATATGGCACCCCGGGCAGCAACGCTTCTGGAAATGTCTGATTCCGTTGCCGGCTACACCACATACATTGATCTTATCCATGATGCCATTGGTGATAAAAAAATTATTTCCACCGGCATGATGAAGGAAGTGGACAGGGTGGAAATGGCCATTGCCGAGGCATTGAAAGGCACCACCTGTTCCCTGGTATCCGGGGGGGATTCCGGTATCTACGCCATGGCGGGTCTGGTGTTTGAAATGTGCGAAAAAAAGGGACTGACCCTGGTGCGCCATGGAGAGGCCTGTCCTGAAAACAGTGACGGCACCTGCCTTGAAATTGAGGTGGTTCCGGGTATTCCGGCCCTTGCCGCCGGTGCATCCCTTGTGGGTGCCCCCTTGACCCACGATTTTGCCGTTATCAGCTTAAGCGATCTCTTAACTCCCTGGGAAAAAATTGAAAAGCGAATTTCTGCTGCGGCCAGCGCCGACTTTGTCATTGCCATATACAACCCCAAAAGCAAAAAAAGGGACTGGCAGCTTGCCCGGGCCCGGGATCTGATCATGGAGCATAGGAAAGGCGATACACCGGTGGGGGTTGTCACCTCTGCCATGCGAGAACAGCAGAAGATTTCTGTCACCACCCTGGAAAAAATGGATGAATCCCATGTGGATATGCAGACCATTTTATTGGTGGGTAATGAGGCCTCGGTGCCCTATCTTGATTTTATGTACACCCCCAGGGGGTATTCCAAAAAGTATGAGATATAGAACAATGGGTCAGCAGCACTTCCAAGTATGTCTTTTAACTGCGTTTGCGGATATGTAAGTTGTTGAAATTACGTTGATGGAAACTGTTTGTTCCCGGTTTTAAGCGCATATGACTCCAAAATTAGAATTGCTGTGGGGTCAGACTTGTGATTGCGCCCCAAAGGGGGTATGTTCACCTGGGAAATCCTGGAAATGTTCCAGAGTTAATTTGACAGTCTGAAAAAAGGAGACACCATGAAAAAAGGATATGTTCAGGTATACACGGGAAACGGAAAAGGTAAAACCACAGCATCCCTGGGTCTGAGTATCAGGGCTGCCGGTGCGGGATTTAAAGTTTACATTGTCCAGTTCTTGAAAAAAGGGGATTATTCTGAGATCAAAGCCCTGGACCGATTCAATGAACTGATCACGGTGGAACAATACGGCATGGGTAAATTTGTCAAAGGCAAACCCTCCCCTGAAGACATTGAGGCAGGGAAAAAAGGCTATGCCCGTCTCCGGGAGGTTTTGACAAAGGGAGAGCATGACCTTGTGGTGGCAGAGGAGGCCAATGTGGCGGTGATGTGTCATCTTTTTTCAGAACAGGCCCTTTTGGATCTCATGGATATGAAGCCCGAACATGTGGAACTTGTCATCACCGGCAGGGGGGCCACCCCGGCTGTGGTGGAACGGGCAGATCTTGTCACAGAGATGACGGAAATTAAACATTATTATAAGGCAGGTGTCCAGGCACGGGTCGGGATTGAAAAATGAGAAAAATGAAACCCATTGCTGTTTTTGGTACAGGGTCTGATGTGGGTAAAAGCATTGTGGGCGCCGCCATCTGCAGATCCCTGGCCCACCGGGGTGTCCGGGTGGCTCCTTTTAAGGCCCAGAACATGTCCAATAACTCGGGCATTACCCCCGAAGGTCTTGAAATGGGCAGGGCCCAGATTGTCCAGGCCGAGGCCGCAGGCGTTGCCCCCCATGTGGATATGAATCCGGTGCTGCTGAAACCCACAGGGGAGATGGGGTCCCAGGTGGTGCTCAACGGCCAAGCCTTTGAAAATAGCAGTGCTGTGGAATATCATGCCAGAAAAGACCTCTATTTCAAAGAGGCGTGCCAGGCCTTTGACAGACTCCGGGACCGTTATGAAATGGTGGTGATGGAAGGGGCCGGTTCCTGTGCAGAGGTGAATCTCATGCCGTCGGATATTGTCAATTTTCGCATGGCAGAGTATGCAGGGGCCGATGTGGTGCTGGTGGCAGACATCCACCGGGGCGGTGTTTTTGGGCAATTGGTGGGCACATTGGAATGTCTTCCCCAGAAATACCGGGACATGATTAAAGGGTTTATTATTAATCGGTTCCGGGGGGATATTGAGCTTTTTAAAGACGGGGCTGACTGGATTTCGGAAAAAACCGGAAAAAAGGTGCTGGGCGTGTTGCCATGGTACCACCACTTCAGAATTGATGCCGAAGATTCCGTTGAACTGGAACAATGCCCTGCGGTGAGCAAACTTGTGGAAGGTGTTCCTGCCATTGCTGTGATTAAACTCAAACATATTTCCAATTTCACGGATTTCCACGCCCTGGCAGACACCCGGGGAATTCAGGTGGTTTTTGTGGAGACCCCCCAGGATTTATCAAAGTTTAAAGCCGTTATTCTGCCGGGGTCCAAAAACACCCGCTCAGACATCCACTGGCTCAGACAATCGGGATGGGCAGATAAATTAACTGCCTATGAAAGTGCCGGGGGACATATCCTGGGTATTTGCGGCGGGTTCCAGATTCTGGGCGAGGCGGTTGAGGACCCCCAGGGGGTGGAAGATCATCCCGGGACAACACCGGGGCTTGATCTCCTTTGTGTGAAAACAGTCCTTAAGGCCCCCAAAACCACCACACTGAGTCGATTCTCCTGGGGAGATCTCCAGGGAGAAGGTTATGAAATTCATATGGGGCAGACCACCCGCCTGGCAGGGAATCCCCTGTTTGATGTGATATCCCGGAATCGGTGCGCCTGCAGTGACCAAGAGGGGGCCGTTTCTTCAAAGGGTAATGTGGCAGGCACATACATGCACGGCATGTTTGATTATGATGCCATAAAGTTCAAATGGCTGGCATCCATTGGTATACATCTTGATCCCGGAGATACCCGGGACGGTCTATCCCGAAAGGATGAAACCTATGAGCAGCTTCGGGTTCACTTTGAGACCCATGTGGCAATGGATGAGATCTATTTAGAGCTGATAGAGGAGTGATATGAAATTTAAGAATTCACTTATCCTGGGAGGGTGTCGCAGCGGAAAGAGCAGCCATGCCCTGGCCCTGGCCAACCAGGTGTCTGGAAACAGAAAAATATTCATGGCAACATCTGTTCCCACGGATGGAGAGATGCAGGAACGGGTGGATAAACATATTAAAGAAAGGGGCGCGTCCTGGCAGACTGCAGAGGTTCCTGTGGATATTCCTGAAAAAATAGAGCGCCTGGCCCCGGATGTGGATGTTATTCTGGTGGACTGTCTGACCCTGTGGGTATCCAATCTTTTGTTCAACGGATTTGATACCCAGGGTATTATGGACAAAACCCGCTTGCTGACAACCGTTTTGCAAAAAAGTGCCTGTCCTGTGATCATGGTGTCCAATGAGGTGGGGTCAGGCATTGTCCCGGAAAATGCCCTGGCAAGAAAATTCCGGGATATGGCAGGCTTTGTGAATCAAAGGGTGGCCGCAGCTTCAGATCGGGTGATCCTGGTGGTGGCCGGTATCCCCATGGAGATAAAGTCTTGACGGTAAATTTCAGGCACCGTTGATGCAGATCGAGTTAAGATTCCCTGTAAAGGGCAAGAAGACCGGATCTTGACAGTTTCTGAACCCCGAATGGTGCCAGAAGGGCAAGCAGCTCATCAATGAGAAAGGCCTTGCCCGTTACCTCCATGGTGAGACTTTCTCTTCCAATGTCAACAATTTTAGCGTGAAAGGCCTCAACAAGGCGCAATATTTCCGTACGTCTTTCAGGCGGTGCTTTCACGCAAATCAATGCAAGTTCCCTTTTTACCGCATCTTTTCCAGTCATATCCCTTAATTTAATCACGTTGGTGAGGCGCTCAATCTGTTTCATGCATTGGGAAAACTGATGGGGATCTGCCCGGGTGCTGATGGTAATCCGGGACATTTTAGGGTTGGCTGTGGGGGCGCCGCAGATGGTTTCAATGTTATACCCCCTTCCGGCAAACAATCCTGTAATTCTTGCCGTTACTCCAGGTTCATTTTCCACCAGCATGGTGATGACATATTTTTTCTCTTCCATGGCTATCCTTAAAACGCTTGAGTGTTTAATAATTTCATTTTACCATTAGCTTAATGGGCTATCCCCTCCAATATCCATGAATCTGGACACTGAAAATTTATTTTTCACTCATCACAATACCCCGCTTCTAAAACATCTGTCCAGGGCTAATTCAGGCAATTGATAATTATGGAAACAAAGTTCCGATCCATGCCACGCCACCATGTCGGGTAAGAGTGTGGATGTTTCTGTTTCATTTTTTGACAAAAAAGAATGAATGTGCAAAATTGTATCGATGTCCAGAGAAATTAGGCTGTCTGTGTCAAAGATTATACTGACCTGCTTGTTTTTTTATCCGTCTTCTGTGTTGGGACGTCCGTACATAGAACCACTATGCATGGAAAGACCCGCCTTGAATACGAATAAAAAATTTTGCGCATCCCGGTATACTCTTATCCGCCGATAGCCTTACCTTTTTTGTTGTATTCGATATATGCCCGGCATTTGTTTTTTTCATCAATGTTAAGCAGATTGGATGAATCTTTTATGAAAAATAGTGTTGTGCACAATCCAATGTTTTTTTTAAACTTGTTTGGTAAAAAATTTCTTAACACTCTCCAATCTTTTGGGAAAATATCGCTGTTTCTGGTTTTTTCCGTGGCCGGTATCTTCACCAAAAAGCAGCTTAAAAATATATTACGCCATGTGTATTATATTGGGGTGAGATCCATTTCCATTGTTATACTGGTGGGACTTTTCACAGGAATGGTTCTGGGACTTCAACTGTATTATACCTTGGTAAAATTCGGTTCCACAGGGGTGTTGGGTTCCGCCATCGGTCTGACCCTTGTGCGGGAGCTGGGGCCGGTGCTCACCGCCATCATGGTGACAGCCCGGGCAGGCTCTGCCATGACAACGGAGATCGGCATACAGCGCATAACAGAGCAGATTGATGCCTTGTTCACCATGGGCGTTAACCCACGGCGCTATCTTGTCAGCCCCAGGCTTGCAGCGTCTGTTATCAGTTTTCCCATTTTAACGGCTTTGTTTGACCTTGTTGGATTTCTGGGGGGCTATCTCACCGGGGTGGTGCTGCTGGGACTGGATTCCGGGGCCTATTTTTATCGTCTTCAGTCCAGTATTACCCTGGTGGACCTTAATGGTGGATTTATAAAGTCTGTTGTTTTTGCGCTGATTGTGTCAACGGCATGTTGCTATAATGGGTATTATACCCATCTTAGGGCGGACAGCTTTGGCGCCAAAGCAGTGGGGCTTTCCACCACCACTGCTGTGGTGGTTTCCTGTGTCTGGATTTTGATTTCAGATTATGTTGTTACCTCTTTTCTCATGTAAATTGCCATGGGTAGGCCGTATTCTGATCTCGTTTTGCCCATAACAAAGCTTACATACGTTGGCGTGATTTGCGAAGTCTTTAATATAATGGGCATCTTCCGGCGGACACAACAAATATAGGGTCGTAGACGTGGAGCCAAATGGTATTATACCGCCGCCCCCCCCCGATGGGCAATGGGCCCGGACCGGAACTGTAGACAGCTCAATTGTCCGGTTCCTATTACCCATCGGAGGGGCGGCTCTGCCTTAGCTTGCCCTGGAGGCTGCCTTGTATATAACTGCCATGGGCAGCTCATATTGGGATTTGACCTGACCACAACGAAAAATGAAACTCTAATTATTACGCTACTTTGGATGGAGTTTAATATAAAAAAAAGGTAATGGTAGATGAAAACACCCATCATAGAGTTTAAAAATGTCGTTAAGCGTTTTGGGGATAAAACCGTTCTTGACGGCGTAAGTTTTACGCTGAATGAAGGTGAAATCACCACCATCATCGGCAAGAGCGGCACCGGTAAAAGTGTCATGCTGAAACACCTCATCGGTTTGATGAGGCCGGACAGCGGCACGCTTTTCTACAAGGGCCGGGACATTGCCACCTTAAAAGGGAAAAAACGTAAAAAGTACATGGGGCAGATGAGTTACATGTTCCAGGGAAATGCCCTGTTTGACTCCATGACTGTTTTTGAGAATGTGGCCTTTCCCCTGGAACAAAACACCCGGCTGAAAAAAGAAGAGATTAAACGCCGGGTCATGGAGATACTGGAAAAAACCGATCTTGCAGACATGGCCGGTCGATTCCCTTCGGAGCTTTCCGGCGGCATGCAGAAAAGAGTGGCTTTCAGCCGTGCGCTGATCACCGATCCTGCCATTGTGTTCTTTGACGAGCCCACCACAGGGCAGGATCTCATCCGCCGCAACGCCATTTTAAGTATGATTGCAGATTATAAAACAAGATTTAATTTCACTGCAGTCATCATCAGCCATGATCTGCCGGATGTGCTGTTTATCTCAAACCGGGTTCTGGTGCTCCATGAAGGCAAAATTGTATTCCAGGGCACCCCTGATGCCTTTGAAGAGTTTGAACATCCCTATGTGGATGAATTTGTTCACAGTCTTGAGGGGTTTCAAAAACATATGCCGGGAATCTATTCCAAACGTAATTTTAAGATGCGCTATAAAAATGCATTACGCTTAAAACCGGCGGAGGCCTCTTATGTGGTGGCTATTTTCAGTATTTCTGATTTTAAGAATTTGTGCAAGACCGTGGGGTATACAACGGCCCATGCCATGGTAAAAGAGCTTGGGATGATCATCAGCAGGCATTTTGATGTGGTGGGTGGTTTTTCCACACGCCAGCGCCGCAGCCGTTTCATGACAGTGCTTCCCTTTTCCAATTACAAGGAGTCCCGTGAAATCATTGATGCTTTTGTGGCGGATTTGGTGGAAAACGGGTTTGAGTATGTAAAGATACAAAACAGTGACAATAAAATGCTGGATACGCCGGTGTATAAGATCAAAGTGATGACCGGGCTTGCCGAGGGGGTGGCCATAAAGGACGGTATTAACGATGTGCTGGAAAAGGCACGTAACAATCAGTTTAAAATCGGGGATTTTCAATGTGTTGCCGGGAGGTGCAGTCTGTGAAAAACAATGTATATGAATCCATTGCAGGCGTGTTTGTGTTTGTTGGCTTGATGGTTCTGGTGTATATGACCGTGAATTTGGGAAACCTTTCCTTGTTTGGTGATAATTTCATGGTATTAAAGGCCCGCTTTAATACGGTGACAGGACTTCGGGCCGGAAATCCCATTGAAATGTACGGCATTGAGATTGGGCATGTGGGCTCACTGAGCATTGATGATGAGGTTCAGATGGCCGTGGCAACCCTGAACATCCAAAAGAGTGCCCGGATTTACTCCGATGCCATTGCCTCCATTAAAACAGCCGGGTTGATTGGGGATAAATTTATCAGCATTGATCCCGGAGGTTCCGGTGAAATACTGGGCAACAATGGCGTAATCATCAATACGGAATCCCCTGTGGATATTAATGATCTCATTGGTAAATATGCCTTTGGTTCCGTTGATGAAGAAGATGAAATGGATTTTGGGGAGGAAATTCAATGAAATATTTTACCATGATATGTCTGGGGATATTACTGATAATGCCCATGGCAGATAAAATCGTTCATGGGGCCACTGCTGTGGAAACCATGTCAAAAATAACAAATGAAGTTTTAAATGTGCTCAAAGACCCCGGTCTTAAGGACGAGGCTTTTTTGGTAACCAAAAAAGAGAAACTCTGGGAAATCATGGACCATGTTTTTGATTATCAATTGTTGTCCCAATATTCCCTTGGACGAAAATGGCGCCGGATCACCCCTGAACAGCAGGCTGATTTTATAAGAGTATACGGCCTGTTACTGGGTAAAACATATATGAATCGAATTCTCTCCTATGGAGATGAAAAAATAATTATTGGACGGGAAATCCCCCTGGCAGATGGAATTGCTGAAGTTCAAACCACACTTGTTTCCCAAAAAAATGATATTCCCATACATTATCGCATGAGCCTTGCAAATGGGGAGTGGAAAATTTTTGATGTTGTCATTGAAGGGGTAAGCCTGACTAAAAATTATCGCAGCCAGTTTAAAAAATATCTATCCGGAAAATCCATGGCACAGCTGCTGAAAGTTCTGGATAAGAAAACCCGGGGTGCCAGACCTGAAAAATCGAAATAAGACATTTTCCGGGATCAGGGTGACATTCCGGCGGATGGGCAAAAACCGGACACGGCGTTATGTTAGGAGTTTGTTAGAAATTTGTTCTGATATTGTGGTGCCCGTCAATATGGTTTATTAAGTGTCCATGTGACATTGTTATTGAAATTAATCCATTATCAGGCATAACCGCCACGGGCGAACCGTGTTTTGAACTCGGTGGGCCCTCAACAGGGCATACAAGCGGTCAGGTTTGCCGGGAGTTTCTTATAAATGAGTGTAGAATTTTATTTTTTTGCCGTGGGCATTCTTTTATTGTTTGCCTCCTTTGATCTTGTGGTGGGCGTCACCAACGATGCTGTTAATTTTTTAAATTCCGCCATTGGGTCCAAAGCGGCCCCCTTTAGAACCATTATGATCATTGCAAGTATCGGCATCCTTGCCGGAGTAACCTTTTCCGGCGGTATGATGGAGGTGGCCAGAAAAGGCATTTTTCATCCCCAGTTTTTCACCATGCCCAACCTCATGACCGTGTTTCTGGCGGTGATGTTGACAGATATTTTGCTCCTTGATCTTTTTAATACCCATGGATTGCCCACATCCACCACCGTATCCATTGTGTTTGAACTGTTGGGGGCCGCCGTTGCCGTGTCCCTGATAAAAATCGTGAGCACCGTGGACAATACCATGGCCATCTGGGATTACATCAATACGGCCAAGGCCATGATCATTGTTTTTGGTATTTTACTTTCCATCATTGTGGCTTTTTTTTCCGGGGCTGTGGTTCAGTTTTTTTCCCGCCTTCTCTTTACCTTTGATTATGAGTCCCGGTTAAAAAAATATGGTGCACTGTGGGGGGGGATGGCCATGACGGCCATCACTTTTTTTATTTTAATCAAGGGAGCAAAGGGGGCAACCTTCATGACACCGGCTATGGTGGCATGGATTAAAGGCCATTCTCTGTTCATCATGTTTATCATTTTTTCCGGTTCTGCTGTGACGTTCCAGGTGTTGTTGAGGGTTTTTAAAGTAAATATTTTAAAACCCATTATTCTTGTGGGAACCTTTGCCCTGGCCATGGCCTTTGCCGCCAATGATCTGGTGAATTTCATCGGGGTGCCCCTGGCCGGTTTAAATGCCTATCAGACCGCTGTGGCATCCACAGATCCTTTGGGGATCACCATGGTGGCATTGAGTAAAAAAGTACAATCTCATACGTTTTTGCTGCTTTTGGCAGGAGCCATCATGGTGTTAACCCTGTGGCTTTCAAAAAAAGCCAAAACCGTGACAGAAACGGAAATCAGTCTGGGACAGCAGGACGAGGGAATGGAACGCTTTGAATCCATCTGGCTTTCCCGAAAAATTGTTAACATGGTGGATTCTTTATTTAGGTCCATTAAAAAAATTATTCCCGAAACTGTACAGGATGCCGTGGGCAGACGTCTTGCTCCGGTTTCAAAATCTGTTTTGGTAAGCCAGAAGAATAAACCTTCCTTTGATTTGATCCGGGCATCGGTGAACCTCATGGTTGCCAGTGCCGTGGTCTCTTTGGCCACCTCCTTTAAACTGCCCCTTTCCACCACCTATGTCACCTTTATGGTGGCCATGGGTTCTTCTTTTTCCGATCAGGCCTGGGGTCGGGAAAGTGCCGTGTACCGGGTCACCGGGGTGTTAACTGTGGTGGGGGGCTGGTTCATGACCGCCTTTATCGCCTTTGTTGTCTCCTTTGTTTTTGCCGGGGTTCTTTTTTATTTTCAGATTCTGGGAGTCGTGGGGCTTGTGGCCGTGGCAGGTTTTCTTATCTGGAAAAACCAGGTGAAACATAAAGACAGGGAAAAAGAAAAAGATGAGATCAATATTTTCACCATGGACAAGGTGGACAATTTTAAGGATGCCGTGTCCGATACCTTTGACCATCTCTCCTACCTCTTGAAATCCATTAAAAAATCTCTGGATACGGGATTTGATGCTCTTTTTGAAGATGATCTGGACCGCTTGAAACAGGAACGAAAGCAGGTGAAAAAATTTCAGATGTGGACCAATATCATTATTGCCAATATTTTTAAGGTACTTCGGTTACAGCAGCAGGAAGACATAAAAACGTCCTATAATTATTATCAGATCATTCGTCGTCTTCAGAAAATATCAGATACCCACAGGGATATTATCATCCGTTCCACACGGCATGTGAGCAATCGCCATAAAGGGTTGCTTCCGGTGCAGATTGAGGAGTTAAAGCAGGTCCGGGCGTGCGTGATGGCAATGTTGACCATGATGGAGGAGACGTTCAACAAAAAGGATCTTGTCCATTATGATAAGGTTACCTCAGAGTTTAACAACATGAGATGTCTTATTAATGAGATCAATGAAAATCAAATTGAACGAATCAGAGAAGACTCTTCAAAAACCCGTTTGAGTATTCTTTTTTATGCCATTGGCGGTAATTGCTTGACCATGATGCGCCAGAATGTTCGCCTTCTTGAGATTTTCAATGATTCTTTTGTCTTGGAGGATCCTCCCAAATTTCTTTGTATGAAAGAGTAGATGATTCTATCAATCTTTTATGCTTCCTTTCCCTGGGCATCGAAGATAAGACCTAAGCCGTGAACTCGGGCACACTTTGTGAAATAGTATTTTTTCATTATTCATAATCAAAATGTATTAAAATGAGTAAGAAGAAAGGGACAGGTGAACCCATTGCAAAGCAAGGCTGAAAAGGAGATAGTAAAAGGAGAGATCAAAGAAAATTTCCAGGAGATCACCCAGGAGGACCATGATATTTTTTTCAAGGTGGTTTCCTTTGAGCTCACTCCGGAACAGAAAAAAAAGATTGCCTGCCCAGACAGGCAATTTCCACGGCAAAAATCAGTTCTGGCGGTTCACTGGCACCCGGAGTTCATTCCCATGGAGTTGATTTCCCAGCGTATTGATACGCTTTATCCCCATCGGGAAAATGAGCTGATTATTCCCACCCAGCACAATGAAATTATGGAATACAAGGGCTTTGCCGGGGTTGAAGTGGATTGCTATTCCAAGGGTTTTAATCAAAAAGTCCAAATATTGCTTCATTTTAAGGACACCAATGTTAAAAAAGCCCATACCTTGAAGAAAATGTTGGCGCATACCTTTAAATATCGTTCTTCCCAGCTGTTTGACTTTATGGATACCATTATCAGGCCCCATACCCGGCGCATTGAAACGGCTGCCGGGCAGACCGGGGCTGACCCGGAACTTATTGAGTTTGTTCGGATCCATGTAAAAAAAATTGAAACTCTCATTGATCAACACAGCTCAAGCTTACCTCCCCAGGTCATGAAAAATAAGGTGTTGAGGAATTTTTTTGATTGTTTACGTCCCCAATATGGAGATCCCTTTATTAACAGAATACAGACCTATCTGACTGCGGTGAAAAAAATTGTTAAGGCTGATTTCCCTTTGAAATATTTTTTCAGAACTTCTGAAATCATTGAAGAGGCCAGATCCCTTAATGCTGGCATTGTTATTCCCCATCCAGAGCAGTTTTGGCCGGTACTTCTGGCAGGCTATGATGTGGATGGGGTGGAAGTGTGGAATCCCCAGTCCCATCGTTATACCGATTTTCTCATATCCGTTCTCCAGGACATGAATGCGAAAAATGAGAAATATCAGCGTAAACTTTTGATATTAATGGGAGACGACACCCATTTTGGGGAGAAAATTAAAGATTCTAACTCCCGGAACGGGGGGAAACCCCAGCGGGAAATCGGAGTTCAGCCTTCCTGGGATGATTTGGAAATCGGCAAAAAACTGATCAAAGGGAACGTCAGTCGGGAGCGGGTTATCCAGGAATACAAACATCGCCTTTCTATTTAACCTGAAAATGGCAAAGGTCATTTGCCCGGATATGCAAGGCACCGGACATGCAGCTGTAGTGGTCTGATGCAAATTTCTGGAAACGCGGCGGTTCTGGCCAAAGGGCGCTCCCTGGAGGGTTCGATTGTTTTGAGTGCTGTAACCTTGGTGAGTAGAAGAATTGTTGGAATTCAGTGTAAGCATTCGATAATATTCTATATTACTTAAAGTTAAAAGCAGAGTATGCAATTTTTAGATTTAAAAGGTATTGATTTTTAATGAAGGCAATCATCGGAAATTTTAAATTGCTGGCCATTGAAACCGAGAATCAGATTAAGTTGACCCATGGCCTGCTTTCCGATTTTAATATTGATGTGCTGGAGAAGATAACAGCCCAGGACGACTATATTGATAATTTAAAAACCATTGTTGAAAATGCCTGTTTTTCAGATATTTATAATATGAAAAGATCCCCTGACATGGCCCCTTTGAATAGAATCCGGGCACTTCATATTATTTGTGTTAACCTGGAAAGAATTGCCGACTTTTGTGTTAATATTGCCCGCCAAACCCAATATCTCACCAGCAAGGATTTTATCCAGAAATACGATTATCAATCCATGTTTCTGGAAATTCAACAAAGTGTCAGCCGTATTACCCGGGTATTTGACCATGGGAATCTTTCCCAGGCCCTGGAGATCTGTCGTGCCGAGTTTAAACTCGATGACCTGTGGGAGCACACCTTTAACATTCTTTTAAGGGATCTGAAAAAAGGGGATGAGGTGACCAATCTGGTCACCACTATTTTTATTTTTCGATATCTGGAACGCATCGGCGATTCCATTTTAAACATTGGAGAAGCGCTTATTTTTGCCATTATGGGGGATCGCATCAAGATTCGTCAGGTGGAGGCCCTGGAAAAAACCTTAACAGAATCTGGATTTAAGGGAACCCTTGGAGATATTGATTTTGCGTCCATATGGGGCTCCCGTTCCGGGTGTCGCATCAGTAAGGTCAGCCGCAAGAAACCCTCGGGTTTCCAGGCCCAGGGAATTTTCAAAGAAGGTAAAATCCTTAAGATTCAGAAGGAGCGGGCCAATATCAATCAATGGGAAAAAATTTGTCCGGGAGTGGCACCAAAGGTGTTTGGATATTATGAAAAATACCGTACTGCCTCTCTGTTGGTGGAGTTTCTTTCAGGATGTACCCTGGATCAGGTCTTTTTAAGCGAAAGCAGCGCTGTCATGGAGAATGCCATGTTTGTTTTTGAGCAAACCCTGACGGATATATGGCATAAAACCCTCGTTTCTGAGCCCTGTCCCACAGATTATATGTTTCAGCTCATGCAACGATTTCCCGCCATTTGCCGGGTACACCCTGATTTTTTAATCTTCCATGGCCCCCGGGAAGGGAGTCACAAAACCATAGAGGATCGTGACCTTATTCAAGCCTGCCATAAGATTGAGAAGGGGCTGCCCGCCCCTTTCAGCATCTTTATTCATGGTGATTTTAATACCAATAATATTGTTTACAACCATGAGGATCAGAAGATTCATTACATTGATCTTTATCGATCCCGGCAGGGGGATTATGTCCAGGATGCAGCGGTGTTCTTGGTTTCCAATTTCAGGGTACCGGTGTTTGATGTTGAACTGCGGGCCCGTTTAAATAAAGTATCCCACCATTTTTACAATGTATTTCATCATTTTGCTTTTGAACAGGGGGATCTTACTTTTAATGCCAGGCTCAGCCTGGCTCTTGCCAGATCTTTTTTAACTTCCACACGCTTTGAACTTAATAAAGAATTTTCCGGGGTGATGTGTCAAAATGCCCGTATTTTGATGGAACGAGTGATGGCCCACCATGGGAAACCCTGGGAAAATTTTCCGTTTCCCGGGGAGATACTGCATTATGACAATGAATCATGGAGACACGAATGATGAAAATCGGTGTGATTGGTATTTCCGGAGGATGGTCTTCGGAACAATTGGCTGATGCCGTTGAAAAAAAAACGGGGTTTCGTCTTATCGTTGACTTTGAAAATCTCTTGCTTGATCTTGATACAGGAACGGTCTGGTCTGGAGGTGTTGATCTCTCCAGCCTGGATGCCCTGATGGTGAAAAAAATTGGGGCACAATACTCTCCTGCCCTGCTGGATCGTCTTGATATTTTACGTTTTCTACAGGGTAAAGGGGTGCCTGTTTTTTCACCGCCTGATCGTATCATGGGGGTGTTGAATCGTCTCTCCTGCACCATTACCCTTAGAAACGGCAAGATTCCCATGCCCCCCACCATTATTACAGAAAATGTTGATTTGGGATTAAAGGCGGTGGAGACTTACAAAGAAGCTGTTTTTAAACCGATGTTCTCTTCCAAAGCCAGGGGGATGGAAGTGATATCCCCAGGGCTCGGTGCCCGGGAAAAAATTGAAAATTTTGCCAAAAAACACGGCATGATGTATATCCAAAAAAAAATTGATTTTGGCCGACAGGATTTGGGTATTGTCTTTCTTGGGGGGAGGTATCTCACCACCTATGCAAGGTGTGCCCGGGGTGATTCGTGGAATACCACCATACGCTCCGGTGGAGAATATAAACCCTTTGACCCTTCTTTGGAACTCATTGCCCTGGCACAAAAAGCCCAGTCATTGTTTGGACTTGATTTCACCTGTGTGGATGTGGCTCAGACTCCTGACGGTCCTGTTGTGTTTGAAGTTTCCGCCTTTGGTGGTTTCCGGGGTATTCACATGGCCAGGGGAATGAACGCGGCAGACCTTTATGTGACATATATTCAGGAACAGCTTGATAAGGGACTCATAACTTATTAATTTTCCATATAATACTCTATGGTTGCTATTTCCCGTGAATGAGACCCCGAATAAACGGTAGATTGAAAATTGCGGACTCCCTAACTGCCATGGGCTGACCTGATTTTGACTTGGTTCTGCCCATGGCAAAAATAGAAAGTGTCCCAGAATTTGAGGAAAATTTGCCATCCATCATATGGTCCCCAAAAATGTCGACACTTTTTTTGAAATGCTTGCCAGAAAAACGTGGGGATGGATTTGGAAAGTGCAAAACGGGAATGGGTTCTGGCAACCGTTCATAATCAAACGCTTCGGGAAAAAAAAGATTTAAAGACATCAATGACTTTTTCTATGTCCTCCGGCCCAATGTCCAGGTGGGTGACCAGACGCAGATCATCCTCATCGGAAACGAGAATGCCCTTTTCCTTCATAAAAAGAGAAAGACCGGTGCCTTTTCCCCGGGTGGAGACAAACACCATGTTGGTCTGACCGGAATCCGGGCTGATGTCAAGTTCTTGAATATCAGAAAGGCCCTCTTTCAAACGGGTGGCATTTTCATGATCCATGGCCAGTCGTTCAATATTGTTTTCCAGAGCATAAATCCCGGCTGCAGCCAGCACACCTGCCTGGCGCATGCCGCCTCCCAGCATTTTTCGCCATCTTCTGGCTTTTTGGATCAATTCAGGGGAAGCGCACAGCACAGACCCCACCGGGGCACCAAGGCCCTTAGACAGGCACACTGACACAGAGTCAAAGTGGTTTGTGATATCGGTCACCGGGCAATTGAGTTTGACGGCGGCATTGAATATCCTGGCTCCATCCAGGTGAAATTTCAATTTTCTGGCAGTGGCAAAGGTCCGGGCATCCTCAATATACTCCATGGGGAGCACCTTACCTCCCTGGGTATTTTCAAGACATAAAAGGGCGGTGGGGGCAAAGTGAAAATCATCGGGTTTGATGTATTGGGCCACTTTTTCAAGGTCCAGAGTGCCGTCGGGCTCAAGGTCCAGGGGTTGGGGCTGGATGCTGCCAAGGACGGCGGCTCCCCCTGCCTCATATCGATAGGTGTGGGCTTTTTGTCCCACTATATATTCATCCCCCCGCCTGCAATGGCTTAAAAGGGCCAGGAGATTACTTTGGGTGCCTGAACTGCAATAAAGGGCAGCCTTTTTTCCCAGCATATCGGCGCAAAGGGTTTCCAGGCGGTTTACAGTGGGATCTTCACCATACACATCATCTCCGACTTCTGCCTGGGCCATGCAGTGTCGCATGGCATCACCGGGTGTTGTTACTGTGTCGCTTCTCAAATCAATCAATGGGTTTTCCTTTGGTGTTTTTTTAATATTTGTTATGAATAGACCAATCTCAGAATAAGGCCTGCCCATGGCAGTTATAAAAAATTATTTTTTTGTTCCCACCATGAGCCCGGATTCCATGGGACCCCGGTAGGGGGTACGCCGGATATTTTCAATGCCGGCGCGTGTCATCATGGCGTTAATTTCATTTTCAGAATAAGACTGTCCTCCCTGGGTGCCAAGCAGCATATTCAAGGAGAAAAGGGCCGGAAAAAGAGGACCGTCCTTGGCAGGATCCAGTATGAAATCATGGATGATCATCATTCCCCCCGGTTCCAGGGTGTGTGCTGCCTTTTCCACAATGAGATCACAGTCAGAAGGAGAATCCCCATGCAGTATATGGGAAAGCCACACCACATCGTATTTTCCTTGAATCTCTGTTTCAATGAAATTACCTGCCTGGAAATCAATCCGATCACTCATATTAAATTTTTCAATGGTTTTTTGGGCAAAGGGCCGGGTGGTGGGGAGGTCAAACACCGTTGCCATAAGATTGGGGTTGTGCATGCAAAAATGGATGGCATAGGTGCCGGGGCCGCCTCCAAGGTCCAGGAACCGGGTTTTCCCGGAAAGATCAAGGGTGGGTACCAGCCCGGGGGCCATGCCCATGGCCAAGTTGAACATGCCCATGAGAAAGCTCTCCCGGCGGGATTCATCATCATGGGATATGCTGCTGCGGACGGCCTTGCCGGAGATGACTGCCTCATCAAGCCGGGACCATGATTCCACCAGATGGTGATGGTGCATGATCATGAATCCCACATATTGGGGGGAGTCCTTACATAAAAAGGTGGTGGACATGGGGGTCTGGGTGTAATGTTCTCCCTTTTTTTTGATCAGTTCCATGGCACACAGGGCATTGAGGAGCATGGCCACAGCCCTTGGCTCTGCATGAATTTTTTTTGCCACATCCAGGGCCGTGGTCTCCTTGTGGCCCATGGCAGTGAAAATATCAAGTTTTACAGCCCCATGCAGGGCGCAGGTTTCCCAATAGGCCCCGGAAAGGCTCAGAAGTTTTGACGGATTGAGGTGCTCTTTTTGCATAATGCCTCCTTTTTGAATATTTGAAACTCAACTTTCGGGCTTCATTTCAAAGCCGGCATTGTTAAATGTACCCATGGGCTCAGTGTGCCGACGGGGTCAGGCTTTTGTTATTGATGTTATCGACCAAGGTCTTTGCCAACGAAAAAAGCCTCGATAACGAAAGCCTGACCCCACCACGAAATGCGAACACCGAAAGTTGAGTTTGAAAATTCTATCCTTTTTAAAAAAAACATTCAATTTTTTTTCTGATGGTGTGATATAAATCCAGACATGCGGTTATCAGATGAAAAATCAAATTTTCCTGCTAAACTCTTTTTGCCGGCCATATTCATATTGCTTGTGGTGGTACTGATGACAGTATTCATTGCCTGGTCCACCTGGCATAACCTTGACCGGGATCGGAACAACGCCGTAAAATGGCTTTTACGTGAAGCCGATGCTTTGATCCATATCATGAAAAATGATGTTCGTGCCCAGATGAAAAAAGGACAAAGGATCAAGCCTGCCCTGGAACAGATTATGAAAACAATGGGAACAACGGAAAATGTGGCTTATATTCATTGCTTTAATCCCCGGACCGGGGCGGTTTTTCCCCCCCCTGTCCATGGAAATAAAATTCTGACATCATTGACAAACAAAAACGTGGGATTATTTGGAAATGGTTATAAAATCATAAATATCAATGACAACAGACCTATTCTGGAGTTAACACGACCGCTTATTTCATTAAACGAAAATGCCTTGAGAAGTGAAGATATAAAAAACGATCAACTTCCGGATGCCGGGTCTTTCCAAGGGCAGATGGAAAAAAATGATGGTGATATCCATGTGGTTATGGGGTTAACCATGGATCTTTATAAGGCGGCCGGACGTGCCGATTTTCATCATGCCGTTATCATGATTTCCATCTTGCTGGCCCTGGGTGCCGGTGCCGTGTTTTTTGTTTTTATTATTAAAAAATATATTGAAGATTTAAGTCGCATGCAGCGACTTAAGGAGCAGGTTCAGAAAAATGAAAAATTTGTCGCCATTGGACAGCTCAGTGCCGGTGTGGCCCATGAGATTCGAAACCCTTTAAGCTCCATCCGGGGATTTGCCCGGTTTTTTGTCCATCATTTTGAAGATCATGAGGAAAACCGCGAATATGCCATGATCATGGTCAAAGAGATTGATAGGATCAATGGGGTCATTACAGATTTGATAACCTTTGCAAGGCCCTTGGCCCTTCATCAAAAAATGGTGGATGTCAAGCCCCTTGTCGGCCATGTACTACGTCTCATTGAGGGTGATTTCAGATCCCGGGGCGCTGTGATTTCCATGGCGATTGATGAGCATATGCCCCCCCTTTTCATGGATGAAGATCAGATGAAGCAGGTGTTGCTTAATTTACTCATAAATGCCCTGAATGTCCTTGATGCCGGACAGAAGATCATCGTGGGCGGAGCGGTTAAAAAAGATGGTTCCCGGGGATATCTATGGGTTGAAGATGAAGGCCCCGGCATTCCTATAGGGGATCATCAATGTGTTTTTGATCCATTTTTCAGTGGTGGTAATAAAGGAACGGGACTGGGGCTTGCCATTGCCAATAAAATCGTTGAAAATCACGGCGGCATATTAACCCTGGAAAGTCCGGTCCCTGGAAAACCAAAGGGGTGTCGCTTTACCATGTCTCTTCCCATGACAAACAAAGGGGATGTGCCTTGACTCCAATGAAATTGTTGATTGTGGATGATGATGCTTCCCATTTAAGAATGCTCCATGCGGTGCTGGGCCGTCAAGGCTATAACGTGGATACAGCTCAATCTGGAGAAAGGGCACTGGAAAAGGTCCGTCATGGAACCTATGATCTGGTACTCATGGATGTAAAAATGGAAACCATGGATGGCATTGAGGCCATGAAGCGTATGATCACCCTGCGTCCGGGGATTTCCATTATACTCATGACAGCCTTTGGTTCTATTAATGCGGCGGTGGATGCCATGAAAAAAGGGGCAAGGGATTACATCACAAAACCCATCGATATAGATGTTATGATATCCCTGTTGGGCAATATCCTTTCCCATGAAAATACCATTGTTTCCGGAGATTCCACAAGTATTGCCTCTGGGAACCGTTTTTATTTTCCGGGAATCATCGGAGAAAGTGATGCCATGCAAACTGTTTTCGAAATGGTGTCACGGGTGGCACCCACAGATGCCTCGGTATTGATTGTGGGAGAAAGCGGAACAGGTAAAGAGCTCATTGCCAATGCCATCCATGCCCACAGCCATAGAAAAAAAGAACCTTTTATCAAGGTCAATTGTGCTTCCATACCGGAAACACTTCTTGAAAGTGAACTTTTCGGGCATATGAAAGGGGCTTTTACAGGGGCCGTAAAAGAACGTCGGGGGCGTTTTTATATGGCTGACAAGGGCAGTATCTTTTTGGACGAAATTGCAGAAATGTCCATGAGTCTCCAGGCTAAACTGCTACGGGTGCTACAGGAAAAAAATTTTGAACCCCTGGGAAGCGGCAAAACCATCCAGGTGGATATCCGGGTGATTTCTGCCACCAACAAAGTTCTGGCATCTGAAATTGCAGAGAAAAGATTCCGGGAAGATCTTTTTTATCGCTTGAACGTGGTTTCCATTTCCCTTCCTCCCCTTTGCAGTAGAAAAGAGGATATCCCTTTACTTACCCGTTTTTTTATTGAAAAATACAGCAAGGTGAACCAGCGACACATTACAGGTTGTACCGATTCAGTGAAGGCACTTTTGGAACAATATTCCTGGCCGGGCAATATCCGTGAACTTGAAAATGTCATGGAGCGGGCTGTGATATTGACCCGTGGTCCCATGATCACACCGGAAGATTTGCCCGTATCAATATTTCCGAAAATCCAGGAAAAAAAGACCTCCTCTTTCATGGCTCCCAGGGAAATATCATTAAAGGAGATGGAAAAAAAAATGATTTTAAAAACCCTGGAAGAGACCGGGGGCAATAGAACCCGCACCTCGGATATTTTGGGAATTTCCAGAAGAACACTTCAGTTAAAATTGAAAAAATATGGAGTAAATTAGATGGGACTTTTTTTTTCCCGGAAACCCCGGTGGAATCAATTTTCCATGACAATGTATCGCATGCCCTTTGGGTTGGACAGGTTAACCCCCGGGGTGGATAACAATCGATATGATGTTTGTTTGAGCCAGACCTTTTGCAGGAGTGCAGAAGCTTTTATTTTTTCCCTCATGGAAGAGATGAACATGCCCTCCGGAGAAAAAAAAGACACGGATAAAGGTATGGACATGGCCACCAGGGATCATTTTAAAGAAAGTTATGAAGACCTGATGCGATCTGCCATCAATCAGGCAAAGGTCCGGCGCGAAGTCCAGGTGGATTATATTGCCCGCACGGCTGTTACCACATTTGTTATTGGAGAAGTTAAAGCTTGTTTTGCCAGATTTGTGGCCGATTTTCGACAGTCCATCCAGGAAAAAGAGATCTCCCGGAGCCGCTCCTCAGAGGAGCCCCTTGCCCTTAAGGCTGCTCTGTCTGAAATTTTGTTGAAAAAAAAAAAAATTCTCCGAAATACAGGAAAAATTGTTTTTGAATACCTCAATGAAGTGGATCACAAAAACCTTAAGGGAATCCGGGAGTCCAATTTTGGTGCAGATGCATTACTGCCCGGGAATCTGTTTTTAAACCCGTTTCTTTATGTGGGTAAGATGGATGATGACTTCATGATTCAGGTCTACGACATCCTTCCCGGTCAACGAATGGAAGATGCAGATAGATACGATGTGATGCTTTCCACCATCCAGAATCGATTTCTGGAGCTGTTTTCCAATGAAGATATTCAGTTTCTGGGATCCCAGGCCATGGTGACCTCTTTGCCACGGAAAACAGATGAGTCTCCTTTGGCCATTGATGAAAAAGAGTATAGCAGGGAGATTGTGGATGGGTGGATCAAACAGGTTGATAATGCCGGGATCTTTTTTGATTTTATCAGCACCCGGGAAAAAGCCGTCTCAGTTCGGGCGCAGGGGGAAAAAGGGCAAAATTTTAGAGCGTTAAAAGAGACGGCAAAGCAGCAGCGCCTTATGTTGAAGTTTTTTTATAAAAAATTTCATGCTGCCGGAATCATCAAAAGAATATATGCGTCCTTTGAAATTCGATCCATCTGTTCTGTGTATTGTCCGCCGCTGGTGCCCCAGGTGATTTTACAGTTCATGGTGGTGCCTGGCTCCCGGAAAGTCATTATCAATCGACTCAAACGATTGTCAAAGATTAACCATGTGCCCTTTCCCAAAGGTCCCTTAAGGCAGTGTCTGAGGCGAATAACATTTCTTGGCAGATCAAAAAAACAGAACCACTTGATTCGTTTTCTTAAAGGTTTTTTCCGCTACCACAGGGATTATCAAAATTTTCTCATGCTCAAAAAGGCCATGGAGCGTATTCATCTGGTGACAAATGAAGAGCATCTCAGGCTTTCCCGGGTGAACAATACCCTTTATGAATTTCTGCTTCCCCATGAGATCACCACCGAGGAGAAACCGGTTATCACCCACACCATTTTAAAGGCAGACATAAGAGGTTCCACTGATATTGTTTCCCAGATGAAAGAAAAGGGCTTGAATCCGGCCTCCTATTTTAGTTTGAATATGTTTGACCCCATTAAAACTGTGCTCTCTGAATATGGTGCATTTAAGGTGTTCATTGAAGGGGATGCCATGATTCTGGGAATTTATGAGCGGGAAGATATGCCCGAGGGCTGGTACAGCGTTGCCAGGGCTTGTGGGCTGGCAAAGGCGATTTTGCAGATTATCCAGCGTTACAATGGAAAGAATCAACAGTTTAATCTTCCCCTTTTGGAGATTGGTATTGGTGTCACCTTTTCCCATGAACCCCCCACACTTTTTTTTGACGGAGATTTTGAAATCATGATTTCATCGGCCATCAATCTGGCTGATCGTTTGTCCGGGTGCTCCAAAGATATTCGACAGGAGGTGGAGAAAACAAAACCGTCCTTTAATAATTATGTTTTTCAGACGGCTTCCGATGAAGAAATTGCGGCCACATCAGATGATCTTTTTGCCCGTTATAATGTTAACGGCATAGAGCTGCACCCCCAGGCCTTTGAAAAATTGTCCCAGGAGATTCGACTTTTGTCCGTGGAATGCCGTATTCCCGGAATTGAGTCGGAAACGCTTAGCTTTTTTACCGGGACTTTTCCCACAGTCGCCGGTCGATCCCAGCGGATCATTGTTCGTCAGGGAACCATTCCCCATGTACAAAAGTCAGACCTTGAGTTGATTGGCATGACAGATAAAAAATATTACGAAGTGTGCACCAATCCCATGGTGTATGATTATTTAGAAAAATATCAAATATAGTGATAATGCCACATGGGTGCGAAATTTTATCGCACCCATAATGACAGCTGTGTAAAATTTTATCACTTCTTTTTTTGTAACTCCGTTGAAATCTCAGCGCTATATTTTAATATAACTGCCACGGGCAGAGCGTATTCTGATCTGGTTCCGCCCACAACAAAGCTTGAAATACGCCCCAGATCTGGGAGGCCTTTGATATAACGGGCATCTCCTGTCGGACACAACAAATATAGGGTCGTAGACGCGGAGCCAAATGGTATTATACCGCCGCCCCCCGACGGGCAATGGGCCCGGACCGGAACTGTAGACAGCTCAATTGTCCGGTTCCTATTGCCCGTCGGGGGGCGGCTCTGCCTTAGCTTGCCTTGGAGGCTGCATTGTATATAAAACTGCCACGGGCGGGCTGTATTCTGATCCGGTTCTGCCCACAACAAAGCTTGAAATATTTCCTGATTTGCGGAGTATGACATATAAAAAAATAATGTGCCATTTGGAACGGTGATTTTGTGAATTAAAATTAGCAGGTTATGCCTTTTGAAATTAGATTTTATCCCAGCTTTTTTTCATGACCTCCCATCTTGGGCATATTTGTTGCTTTATCTTAACTTGTATTTCAAAAGCCAAACCCATGAATGTAATCCTTGACTGTCATTGGAATAGGTGAATTGATGAATAAAGTGAATAAAAACATCTTAATCTTCATACCGGTGGTGTTGATGCTGGCATTGATTGCAAGCCGTCTTTTTGCAGGCGAGCTTGATGGATCTACCTCTGTGGATGATTTGTTGACAAAAGAAGTCTCCCTTGATCAGGTACTGCATTACGCCACTGAAAATAATCCATCCATTCAGGTGGAAGTTGAGACTTGGCGCACGGTGGTGGAAAAATATCGTGTGGCAACAGCCTATCCTGATCCCCAGCTCATGGTTACCTGGTTTCCCAGTCCCATTGAAACACGATTGGGTCCCCAGGAGTGGAATGCCACATTGTCCCAGAAGATTCCCTTTCCAGGGAAATTATCCACCTCTGGAGAGGTCGTTAAAACAGAGGCGGCCATGGCAAAGCTGGCCACGGATGCCCGCGTAAGGTCCATTCGAGCCAAGGTTGCCAAGTCTTTCCATGAATTGCTTTATATCCAGAAAGCCAAAAAAATTGCCCGTCAAAATGCCATTTTACTGGGGCAATTGAGTCAGATGGCACAAGCGGCCCATGCCGATGATCGCACCGCCTTGATGGATCTGCTTAAGGCACAATCCCAGGAAGGGCAGCTCCAGTATGATATATTGCTCCTGGAAGAGCTTGGGCACACTGAAAAAACAATATTAAACACTCTTTTGAATCGTTCCCCTGATACCGGGCTGGGAGCGTTACAGGATGTTGAGATGGTGCCACTTAGCTGTTCCCTTACGACGTTATATCGCCTGGCCGATGCCAACCAGGAAGGGATTCGCATCTCAGATTTAAAAATTGAAAAAGCAAGGCTTGATGCGGCTTTTTCAGAATATTCAGGCAAGCCTGATTTAAAGCTGGGACTTTTTTATGCAGCCATTGGTGAACCCGATGTTGCCTCTCCCCCAAAAGATGCCGGGGATGATGCCGTGGGCATACAGTTTGGCGTTAATATTCCCCTTTGGTCCGGTAAGAACCAAGGTCGGATTAACATGGCCAGGGCCGGGATCGCCCGGCAAAAAGCCATGAAATCAAAAATCGTGAATCAAACCCACAGCACCATACGCGCCCTTTTCTTTAAACTCAACAATTCACAACGTCTGGTGGCCCTTTACCGGGACAATATGCTTCCCCAGGCCCTGAAGGCTCTGGAATTTTCCCAGGAGTGGTTTCAACAGGGGCAGGGAAGTTTTTCCGATGTGGTGGAAGCCCAGGCTGCGGTCTATAATTTTCAACTATCCCTTGCCAGGGCCAGGGCCGACCATGGGGGAGCCCTTGCAGAACTTGAACGTCTTGTGGGCGGTTTTGATCAATGTCTGGATTCCTCCAGGATGGTTCCTGGAAAATCGGCAAAGGAGGCAGGTGATGGTTAAACGGATAATTTTTATTTTTATGGTGATTTTTTCTCCCCTTACAGGGTGGTGTAATTATAATACGTTGATGTCCACATTGGATAGCTATACGCCGCCTCCGGTAAGTTCCGCAATTCCACGGGTGATGATTCATTCACGAACATTGCCCGGAGATGGGGGTAGTGGGGATTTCCCGGTGCAGGAAAAGATGTCTGGAAAAATAAGTTTTCGGTACAAAGTCTCTCCTGGCATGACTACAGCTTCCCGGGGCATGGACCTTAATGGGGGAGCAGATTTTATGGATAAAAAAGGTGGACCTTCAGCCATTAACTGGGGCGTATCGCCGGATGTTTATGGCGGTAAAAAGGCAGAGAAAATAAAAGAATTTTTTGTTATTCCGTCTTTCCTTGCAAAAAAACTCTCCGGTGTGGACAGAGACGAAAAAAAAGCAGTATCTCTGGTGAAAAAAGAGATTTCCCCCGGGTTGCTGTCAGGAATGACGCTTTTAAGAAATCCCGGTGTTGCCCAGGCCCGTTTCCTGGTGGATGCAGAGCTTGCCACCCATAGTCAGGTGGATGATCTTAACCTTGTTCTGGAACAATATGCCGGGTTTACAAAAGCCTTGATGAATGGTGTGGGGCCGGTAAAGGGGCGATCTTACATTGATAACGGTTTTCCGTTTCCCGGGGTTACCGCCTTAAAGGGCCAGGTGGTGGCATATTCTGTGGCTGCGGCCCGGGAAGGACTGGCCATGGCCCGGCGCGATGCTGTCACCGAGGTTCAGCAGGCGTTCTGGAATCTGGTGTATCTTATCCAGGCCCGGAACATCACCCGGGAATCCCTGGTTTTGTTTAAAAATCTTCATGGGGTGGCAGATACCCTTTACCGATCCGGAAAAACCGGTTTTCAGGATGTGACCCGGGTGACCGTCAAGGTTCATGTTCTGGAAGATGCATTGCTGACCCTCCGGGAAAAGAAGCGAAATGTCCAGACCATGATTCTTTCGCTGGTGAATTTGCCTCCTGAAACCTTGCTGGGAAGTCCTGTTGCGCCTTCTCTTTCTTTTAATGTGCCCAAAATTGAAATTTTATACGACAGGGCACAGAAAAATCGTCAGGAGTTAAAGCAGGTTCGGGCCGTCATCGGCAAAATGGAGCGCATGGTGGAGATGGCAGAAACCATGCTTTTGCCCGGTTTTGATCTGGGATTTTCCCGATACAGGGATGATGCTGTTTTCAAAGTTGGCTCTTTGTCCATGGGAACGGCTTTCCCCAAAGAGATACCGGCCTCCATGGGTAAAGGACTTCCAAAGAAACCGTGGTTCGGTGTTGGATCTTCCTGGCTCATGGAAACCCGGAAGCGATTAATCGCCAAAAGGGAAAAATTGAAAAACATGGAAGCACAGACCCGAAAAATGGTTCGAGTGGCATGGTCTGAGCTGGATAGGGCCGTCAGGACATCAAAATTGTACGGAGACACTGTTGTGGGCTTGTCTGCCACGGCACTTGAGGTCTCCACCCGGGAGTATGAATCCGGACGGGTGTCGTTTACCGATGTGGCAGGCGCTTACTCTGATTGGCTAAGGGCCCGCTTGGCCCATGCCAGAGCCAGGGCTGATATCGGTATCTACAGGGCCCGCCTGGCCCGGATAATTGGAACAGGGAGCTGATGTAAAGGCAATGGGGCATGGCAGTAGATAACTGTGTAGAGTTGAAAAAGATGGTTTTCCCAGAACGCAATTAAACCAACAAGCAAGAAGAGAAGGGGATTCCACACAGGAGATATCATGAATGAAAATAATAAAAAAATATTTCCCATGAAAATAGTTGCCATCACCGTAATTTTAACGATTGCTCTTATGGTAACTGGACTTTATCTGGCTGGATTTCATCTTCCCCACAGGTCTGTGATGCCCCAGGGAGAGGTTTTACTGGATGAGCCTGAAGAGCAGTTGTGGACCTGTGGCATGCATCCATGGATCATCACCAAAGAACCCGGTCTTTGCCCCATCTGCAACATGGACCTTGTTATAAAAGCCGATGCCGGTGCGGGGGATGAAAAAAATAACAAAGAACGAAAAATTGCTTATTGGCGGGCACCCATGGATCCCATGGAGATCTACGGGGCACCGGGAAAGAGTAAGATGGGAATGGATCTCACCCCTGTTTATGAGGATGAACTCATTGGTGGTGTGGCGGTGAAGGTGGACCCGGTCACCCGGCAAAACATGGGAATCCGTACGGAAATGGCTGAAAAAGGCATTCTAAAGCATACCATCAGAACCTATGGGCATATTACCTATGATGAAACCCGCACGGCCCAGATCAGCCCCAAGGTGGATGGATGGATTGAGGAATTACATGTAAACTTCACCGGAGAGGCGGTGAAAAAAGGGCAGCCCCTTCTTGAAATATATTCTCCCCAGTTATTGTCCGCCCAGGAGGAGTATCTTTCGGTGTATCGCTCCCTGAAAGGAGGCCGACAGACCCAGGCCGGAAGTTTTCTGGAATCATCAAGACGACGCCTGAGTTACTTTGATGTGGCTGAGGCGGAAATTCAAGCCATGGAAGCTTCGGGTCAGGTGAATAAAACAGTTCGCATTCGATCTCCTTTTTCCGGTGTTGTGACCCATAACCGGGCCGTCCAGGGTGGATATGTCAAGGCCGGAACCCCCCTTTATACCATTTCAGACCTTTCCAGGGTGTGGGTGGAGGCACATATTTATGAGTACGAGCTGGCCCGGGTCCGGGTGGGACAGGATGCTCAAATGTCACTTCCTTATCTTCCCGGTAAGATCTATCAGGGGAAAATCACCTTTATTTATCCATATCTCCAGGAAAAAACCAGGGATGTGGTGATCCGCCTTGAATTTGAAAATCCTTTGATGGAGTTAAAGCCCCAGATGTATGGGGATGTCTCCATCAAAACCGGGGGTACAGAAACGGGGATTATGATCCCTTCGGAATCGGTGATTCGGTCTGGTGAGCGTAATCTTGTGTTTGTGGCCCGGGGGGAGGGAAAGTTTACACCAAGAGAAGTGTCCCTTGGCGCCTCCCTGGATCACGGGAAGGTGCAGGTAATAACGGGGCTTGGGCCCGGGGAGTCGGTGGTGACATCAGGGCAGTTTCTCCTGGATTCGGAGTCAAAGCTCCAGGAGGCGGTAAAAAAGATGATGGACGTTGCTAAAGAATCGTCAACACCTGCCCTGGATGATGCAGATGATTTTTTTGAAGATATGAAATAGCCCTTTAAAACTACCGTAAATTTTTGCCTTTAAACCGTGTCAACAACCCCTGAGCTAAAGACTCAGGGGGGTGCTTGCCTGTTTTCTATAAAATTTGATTTTTTATAACGGGCATGTCCTGTGGAACATAACAAATATAGGGTCGTAGACGCGGAGCCAAATGGTATTGTACCGCCGCCCCCGGCCCGGACCGGAACTGTAGACAGCTCAATTGTCCGGTTCCTATTACCCATCGGAGGGGCGGCTCTGCCTTAGCTTGCCTTGGAGGCTGCATTGTATATAACTGCCACGGGCGGACCGTATTTCCGTTAATGCCTGGCGTGGGGGAGGCGTAATATGATTGAAAAAATAATTGAATGGTCGGTGAACAATAGGTTCATGGTGATGCTTGTCACCTTGTTTGCCATTCTGGGGGGGATCTTTGCCATGGTCAATATACCGGTGGATGCCATCCCGGATCTGTCCGACGTCCAGGTGATTGTGTACACGGAATATTCCGGCCAGGCCCCCCAGGTGGTGGAGGATCAGGTGACCTATCCTTTGACCACTGCCATGTTAAGTGTGCCCTTTGCCAAGGTGGTGCGGGGATACTCCTTTTTTGGCTACTCCTTTGTTTATATTATTTTTGAGGATGGCACCGACCTTTACTGGGCAAGATCCAGAGTGCTGGAATATCTTAATTTTGTCTCCGGTCGTCTGCCTGCCGGGGTCACCCCCAGCCTTGGACCCGATGCCACCGGTGTGGGCTGGGTCTATGAGTATGTGTTAAAGGATACCAGCGGCAAGTACGATCTCCAGCAGATGAGGAGCCTCCAGGACTGGTATCTCAGATATGAACTCACCGCAGTTCCCGGGGTATCCGAAGTGGCAAGTATTGGCGGTTATGTCAAACAATACCAGATTGAAGTGGATCCCAATAAGCTGCTGGCTTACAATCTTCCCATTGGCAAGGTGAAAAAGGCCATACAGCGTTCCAATAACGATGTTGGCGGCAAGCTTTTGGAGATGGGAGAGACTGAATTCATGGTACGGGGTCTTGGCTACATCACCTCCAGGGAGGATATTGAACGCATTGCTGTGGGGGTGGATGAATATGGCACCCCCATACTCATGAAAAATATTGCCACTGTTCACATGGGTCCTGAACTTCGCCGGGGTATTTTGGAATGGAACGGAGAAGGAGAGGTGGTGGGGGGCATTGTGGTTATGCGTTATGGGGCCAATGCCCTTGATGTCATTGACCGGGTAAAGGCAAAATTAAAAGATCTTGAAAAGGGACTGCCCCAGGGGGTTATCATAGAGGCCGGGTATGACAGATCGGGTCTCATCCACAGGGCCGTTACGACTTTAAAGACCAAACTCATGGAGGAGATGGTGGTGGTGGCCCTGATTTGTATTCTTTTTCTCATGCATTTCAGGTCGGCATTTGTGGCCATATTTACCCTTCCCGTGGGAATCCTCATCTCTTTTTTGATTATTTATCCCCTGGGTATCAATGCCAATATCATGAGCCTTGGCGGCATTGCCATTGCCATAGGTGTGATGGTGGATGCCTCGGTGGTGATGGTGGAAAATGCCCATAAACATCTGGAGCGGGACACCGGAGATAAATCCCATGCCAGGATCATCATGGAAGCCTCCAAAGAGGTGGGACCGGCCTTGTTTTACAGCCTTTTGATCATTACGGTCTCTTTTTTACCGGTGTTTACGCTGACAGAACAATCCGGTCGCATGTTCAAGCCCCTGGCCTATACCAAAACCTTTGCCATGGCAGCTTCTTCGGTGCTGGCTGTGACGGTGATTCCGGTATTAATGACTTTCTTTGTGGTGGAAAGGCCTCTGCCTGCCACCCTTGCTCCGGTGAAAAAACGTCTGATTTATTATCTTTTTCCCCTGGCACCGGCAATGCTGGTGATTACTGCCGGTACCATTGGTGTGACCCTGCCGGACTGGAGTCTTGCCGCAGCCCTTTTGCTTGGGATTTTTATTCTTATCTGTCTGGTGCCCCAGCGGATTTTTCCAGAAGTTAGAAACCCCATGAGCCGTTTTTTTGTAAAGATTTATCTGCCCATGATTCACTGGGTGTTGAACCGGCGAAAAACAACCATATTAATGGCAATTATCATTGTTGTGTTAACCTGGTATCCTTTTTCCCGCCTGGGAAGTGAATTCATGCCACCCCTGGATGAGGGGGATCTGTTGTACATGCCCACCACCCTGCCGGGGATATCCATTACCAAGGCAAAGGAGTTGCTCCAGCAGACAGATAAAATTATTCAACGTTTTCCTGAGGTTCATCATACCCTGGGGAAGATCGGCAGGGCAGAAACCCCCACGGACCCTGCTCCTTTGAGTATGATTGAAACCACCATTACCCTGCGGCCCCGGGTGGAATATGAACGTGTTGTTGTGGAACGATTTTTTTCCCATTGGCCCCCCTGGCTTAAAAAACCCCTTACATGGTTCTGGCCCGAAGAGAAAAAGGGCAAGATCCTCCATGAATGGCGGAAAAAAGAGGTGGAACGATTTTTCTCCCATTGGCCGGAATGGATACAATGGCCCCTTTCCATGGTGTGGCCCAGGGAACGGTATATCACCATTGATGAACTGGCATCGGATCTGGACCGGGCCATTCAGTTCCCCGGTTTGACCAACGCCTGGACCATGCCCATTAAAACCCGCATTGATATGCTGTCCACAGGTATTAAAACCCCTGTGGGCATTAAACTCATGGGCCCGGATCTTGCGGTACTCACCGATCTGGGTGCCAAAATAGAGGCCGTGGTCCGGGAGATCCCAGGTACCTTGTCTGCCTTTTCCGAACGGGTCACCGGGGGAAATTATCTGGATTTTCAGATTCGCAGGGATCAGATTGCCAGGTACGGACTCACTGTGGGAGATGTTCAGGATGTTATTATGACCGCCATCGGTGGCATGAACGTCACTTACACCGTGGAGGGGCTGGAGCGGTATCCTGTGAATTTGCGCTACAACCGGGAACTTCGTGATGACATGGACCGTATTCGGCGGGTATTGGTGCCCACCTCCACCGGGGCCCAGGTACCTTTGGCCCAGTTGACAGACATTGCCATACACAAGGGACCCGCCGGTATCAAGAGTGAGAATTCCAGAAGAACCGCCTGGATTTATGTGGATATCCGGGGGGTGGATCTGGGGAGCTATGTGAAAAATGCCAAGATGGTGGTGGATCAGAAAATTGACATTCCTCCGGGATACTCCATGGTGTGGTCCGGCCAGTACGAGTACATGGAAAAGGCACGAAAAACCTTAAATATCATTGTGCCTGCCACCCTGGTCATTATTTTTATTCTTTTATACATACATTTTAAAAGCATTGTGGAGGCCGTCATTGTCATGGGAACCCTTCCCTTTGCCATGGTGGGGGGGATCTGGCTCATCTTTATTCTTGATTATAATGTTTCTGTGGCCGTGGTGGTGGGTTTCATTGCCCTTGCAGGACTTGCCGCAGAAACCGGGGTGGTCATGCTTGTGTATCTGGATGAGGTGTTCCATCGTCAAAGGCAGGCAGGTGTCATGCGCACCCCAAAAGATCTGGCAGGTGCCATCATTGAGGGGGCTGTGGAGCGGGTTCGACCCAAGATCATGACCGTGGCCACAACCCTCATCGGTTTGTTACCGGTGATGTGGGGAAATGCCACTGGAGCCCAGGTGATGAAGCGCATTGCCGCCCCCATGGTGGGCGGATTGATATCCTCCACCATATTAACTTTAATTATTATTCCTGCAGTCTATTTCATATGGAAACAGTGGGAGGTGAAGAAAAATTAATTTTGTAATCTTTTGTTCCACAAAACCATTGTAATGACGGGCATGCCCTGTGGGACACAACGAATATAGAAAATGGTATTATGCCGCTGCCCCCCGGCCCGGACCGGAACTGTAGACAGCTCAATTGTCCGGTTCCTATTGCCCGTCGGGGGGCGGCTCTGCTGAGGTTGCCTTGGAGGCTGCATTGTATATAACTGCCATGGGCAGACCATATTGGGATTTGACCTGCCCACAACGAAGAATGAAAATTTTGTGATTCCAGATCTTTGGAGAGAGTCTCATATAAAAAAAGAACATTAATTTAAAGGGAGATTGAACATGAAGAAAATAATGATCATAACACTGTTTTGTTTTTTTGGAGCCTTGGCATTTGTCCCATTTACCCTGGCTGCGTCATCGTCCCATTCCGGGCATGGCATGGATTCTATGAATACAGAAAATGTTGAAGGTAAAGCCATGGACGGCCATGCCGGTCATGATATGGCCAAAGAAAAGAATGCCCATGCAGGTCATGATATGAATGCCCATGACAATCATGAGATGAATTCGGAAGGTGGGAAAACATCCCATGGTGGAGATACCATTCATTCATCCATGGTGGATGGCTATCATTTCACCTACAAGCTGATAGACATGGCTGCGAAAATGAAGGGGATGAAGGATATGCCGGAGATGAAGGCCACACATCATTTGATGTTATTTGTTAAATCCCATGGGGGGCAAATCATGAAAACGGCAACTGTGGGATTTCTCATTGAAAATCCCGATGGCACTTTGCAAAAAATGATGGGTATGGCCATGGCCGGCGGATATGGTGCCGACGTGGAGTTCAGCCAGGCAGGAAGCTATACCGTTAAGATGAAAGCCCTTGTGGAAAAAGATAAAGTCATGGATCAATTTGAGTACGAAATTAAGGCGCATTGATTTTTTAACGCCTGATACCACCGGGTATTTGGATTGTTTTTTTAACTGCCGAACGGTGAATCGGGTGTTAAATAGCCACGGGCAGGCCGTATTTTGATCCGGTGCTGCCCACAACAAAGATAGGAAATTCTCCACAGATTTACGGAGTACTTCATATAAAAATTAATTGAAATGCATTTTCATATAACAGGTACCGTTTACGATGTTATTTTCCAGTGGGTGTTCTGTTTTTTGAAATAATTTTATCATGGACTGATTTTCCGGGAGCACTTCTGCGGTTAATCCTTCAAGGTTAAGGTTCCGGGCCAGTTTAACCAGAAGTCTTAATAAATAGGTGCCAAGGCCTATTCCCTGGTATGCTTCATCAATGAGAAAGGCCACCTCTCCATAATTGGACTCTTCATCCTTTACAAAGCGTGCCTCTGCAATTATTTTTTCACTGTCTGATTTTCCCACCAGCCCCACAATGGACATCTCTTTACTATAATCCACATTAACATATTCCTGCATTTTATCGTGGTTCATGGTCTGCACCAGATAAAAAAAACGGTAAAAAATCATCTGATCTGAAAATCGATAGAATAATTTTCGCATGCCCTCTTCATCAGATGGTTTTATGGCCCTGAATTTCACATTTACCCCTCCTTTAAATTCAGCGGTGGTGGATATATGGGAAGGGTAGAGATGGGCCGATTCCCTGATGAAAATCTGGTTGGGATAAATGATTTTTTTCTTTTTGGCCTGTTCAACAAGATGTTCCCGGTCATCGGGGTGGGCAATTTCTATCATGGCCTGGGCCTTCTCCCTTATGGTTCGCCATTTCAGGTTGGCCACTCCATATTCCGTGACAATCATATGAACCGATTCCCGGAGTCTGAGCTGATTGGGATAGTCCATCAATGAGACCATTACATTGGCTTCTCCTTTACTGTTGCGGCTGGGAAGCCCGATGATGGTGCATCCGTTCTTTGATGCATCGGCCCCTGTGAGAAAATCCACCACTTCACCGGGACCTGTAATAACCGCACCCTTTGAAGGAAAGGAGACCCCCCCCAGAAGATCCACCTTGCTTGCCTCGTACATGGCTGTGAATTGTGGATTTTCTGCAATGAGCCGGGGATTGCACACATAATCAGTTCCCTGGAAATCCACCAGAGGGTTACGATCCAGCCATTTTAAAAGTTTTTGGGAGCCCAGGGCATATGACGTGAGGGATTTTCCCCGGAAAGGGGATTTGCAGTAGTTGGTCACGGCACCGCTTTTCACCAGATCTGCCATGGCATCGGTGAAATAAAGGGAGTGTATTCCAAGGTCTTTTCTCTCTGTGAGATGGGGGACAAGCGCTTCAAAAAGGGGGCTGTGAGAAAAGCTCAGACAATCTCCATCCCTGATGATGGAGGCCACATTGGCTGCCACCCGGTCCATCTCTTCTGTGATTTTGAATCGTTCATAGAGCACCGGTGCCCGGGTGGATCGCACCAGAAAATCAAAATCTTTTATGGGGACAAAGGTGTCGCCAAAGGTGAATGGCACCTCTTCATTGATTTCTCCCACCACGATTTTTGCCTGTTCCATCACCTCCCTTGCCACATCCACGGCAGGCCCCAGGCTGCAATAACCGGCTTCATTGGGCGGTGTTATCTGGATAAAGGCCGCATCAATGGGGATTTTACCTGATTTTAGAATTTTGGGTATCTGGGATGCATAGGCCGATATGAGATCCACCTGGCCCGAGGCAATGGTATCAGAGGAGACAAATCCTGAAAAAAAGCTTTTCAATCGGTAATTCTGGGCATTGATTTTATCAATGGATAGAATGACATCACCCTGTACGGTGAGCTGAATCAATTCAATATCCCGGATATTGTTTTCGTCGGCGTCCAACAACATTTTCATCAAAGTTCTGGGGGCCGCAGGTCCGGTTCCAATGAAAATACTCATGCCGGGTTTTATTTTGGAAAAAACTGTTTCTGGAGAGACCAGGTGTGATTCCCAGTTGGTTCTGTTAATGGCGGGCATATCAAACTCCTTGTGATGGCTTTGCTGGGAAAGATCCCCAAGGTGCTTTGAATGTTCTCTTTTAATTAAGACCTTTGCCAATTTTATGGTGGTTGGAATTTTAAGATATCCATTGTGAATCAAATGCGAGTATCAATATAATATATAGTATTATGATTGCCAAATTTTAAATCGGTTCTGAGTGGGGCAAAGGTCTTGTTAATATGTCTTTGTTTTTATCAGTATTTCCTCCCATGGGCAAGGGGGACAATTTAATCTCTCATTTGCCGGATATCTATGATATAAAATATTTATGGCTGAATTCTTATTCCTGTGGATGAGCAACCCGTGGGACAGCCATTGGAAAAGCAGAGTTGAGAGGGAAGATATGATAAAGATGTTTCGGTCCTGGTTTGAGAAGTATTTTTCAGATCCCCAGGTTATTATTCTGGGGGTGATGCTGTTGGTTGGATTTTCCACGGTTTTTTTTCTGGGAAGTATGCTGATGCCTGTTTTCATAGGTGTTATCATTGCTTATCTGCTGGAGGGGATTGTCCAGCGCCTGCAATATTTAAAAGTTCCCAGAAAGGCCGGTATTCTCATTGTTTTTATCCTTTTTATCACCTGTTTTGTCATTACTGTGGTGGGGGTTTTTCCTCTTTTATCTCACCAGGTGGTGCAGTTTGTCCAGGAATTACCTTCCATGTTGACCAAAGGGCAAAAGGGACTCCAGGCGCTTTTAGAACAATATCCGGAACTCATCAGCCGGGCACAGATTGATGATCTCATGACCTCCATTGCATCGGAAATTTATAATCAGGTGCAACAAATTCTCTCCTTTTCCCTGGCATCGGTGAAAAATATTATTGTGATTATTGTTTATCTGGTGCTGGTGCCGTTGCTGATCTTTTTCTTTTTAAAGGACAAGGAGCTTATCCTGGACTGGTTAAAGGGCTTTTTGCCGGATAATCGGGACCTTTCAAAGCAGGTCTGGCACGAAGTGAATCTTGAGATAACTAACTACATCCGGGGGAAAATCTGGGAAATTCTCATTGTCTGGGGGGTGAGTTATATCACCTTTATCTCTTTTCAGTTAAAATTTTCTTTGCTGCTTTCCCTTTTTGTGGGCCTTTCCGTGTTAATCCCTTATATTGGTGCTGCTGTGATTTTTCTGCCCGTTGCTTTGGTGGCCTTTTTTCAGTGGGGATTTGTTCCCAAGACCGCCTGGCTCATGCTCTCCTATGGTATTCTCCAGGCTTTGGACGGTAACCTTCTGGTGCCGTTGCTTCTTTCCGGGGTGGTGAGTCTTCATCCAGTGGGCATCATTGTGGCGGTGTTGGTTTTTGGCGGATTGTGGGGGGGGTGGGGGCTTTTTCTGGCCATTCCACTTGCCACCTTGGTGCATGCGGTTCTTAAGGCGTGGATGGGGAAACAGAATGCGTAAACTTACACTCTCCAAGGCAGGCAGATGACTACCACAAAAGAACAGCAGATTGAGCAAAAACTGATCAATAATCTGGTCGATCTCAAATACATTTACCGCAAAGATATCCGTGACCGTGATGCACTGGAAAACAATTTTAGAGACAAATTTGAAGCACTCAACAAAGTTAAGCTAACGGATTCTGAATTTGTAAGGCTGCGGGATCAAATTGTCAGTTCGGATGTGTTTGCCGTTTCAAAAATTTTGCGCGGCCTGAACAGCTTTGAGCGTGAAGACGGCACACCGCTTCACTATACATTGGTTAATATCAAGGAATGGTGCAAAAATACCTTTGAGGTGGTTAACCAGCTGCGTATCAACACGCAAAACAGTTTCCATCGTTATGACGTAATTTTGCTGATCAACGGGGTGCCCATTGTGCAGATTGAACTCAAGGCCCTGGATGTCAGCCCCCGCCGCGCCATGCAGCAGATCGTTGATTATAAAAATGATCCCGGCAATGGCTATAGCAATACGCTGCTTTGCTTTGTGCAACTTTTTGTGGTGAGCAATCAAGCCAATACCTGGTATTTTGCCAATAACCATAGCCGGCACTTTAGTTTTGATGCTGATGAACGTTTTTTGCCTGTTTATCAATTTGCCGGGGAAGATAATCAAAAAATTGTCCACCTGGATGACTTCACAGAGCATTTTCTGGCCAAATGCACCCTGGCTGAAATGGTCAGCCGTTATATGGTGCTGGTTGCCAGCGAACAAAAACTCATGATGATGCGCCCCTATCAAGTATATGCAGTGCAGGCCATTGTGGAATGTATTCACCAGAACCGGGGCAATGGCTATATTTGGCATACCACTGGCAGCGGCAAGACTCTGACATCTTTTAAGGCATCCACCCTTCTTAAGGATAATCCGGATATTGAAAAATGCCTTTTTGTGGTGGATCGTAAAGACCTGGACCGTCAAACAAGAGAGGAGTTCAACAGATTTCAGGAAGGATGTGTAGAAGAAAACACCAACACTGAAAAACTGGTTCAACGTCTTATTTCCAATGATTATGCCGACAAAGTTATTGTTACCACCATTCAGAAGCTTGGCATTGCCTTAAACAGCAGGAACAATGCCGATAATAAAAGCAAAAAGGGGCAAAGCTACAAGGAACGCCTGCAACCGTTAAGCAAAAAGCGTGTGGTGTTTATTTTTGATGAGTGTCACCGTTCTCAATTTGGAGAGAACCATAAGGCAATTAAGGAATTTTTTCCCAATGCCCAGTTATTCGGTTTCACCGGCACGCCGATTTTTGAGACCAATTCCAGTTATCAGCAGATTGAGGGCCGGGAAGCCTCATTTAAAACCACAGAGGATCTCTTTCAAAAACGGCTCCACGCCTATACCATTACCCATGCCATTGAAGACCGCAATGTGCTGCGTTTTCATATCGACTATTTCAAGGGTGAAGGCGATGTAAAACCAAAGTCCGGCGACACCCTGTCCCGGCAGGCAGTGGTGGAAACCATTTTAAAAAAACACCATGGTGCCACAGCATGTAAAAAGTTCAATGCCATTCTCGCCACAGCCTCAATTAATGATGCCATTGAGTATCATCGTTTGTTCAAAGAAATTCAGGCCCAACCACAGGCAGAAGATGACAGCTTTTTGCCCTTGAATATCGCCTGCGTCTTTTCTCCCCCCGCTGAAGGCAACAAGGATGTGCAGCAGTTACAAGAAGATCTGCCCCAGGAAAGGGTAGACAATGAAGAAGAGCCCAATATAAAGAAAGAAGCACTAAAAGAGATCATCGCCGACTATAATGAAAAATATGGTACCAACCATCACATTAATAATTTTGATCTTTATTACCAGGATGTACAAAAGCGCATCAAAGATCAACAATACCCGAACAGCGATCTGGCCCATAGTCAAAAGATAGATATTATAATTGTGGTGGATATGCTTCTCACCGGTTTTGATTCTAAATATTTAAATACTTTGTATGTGGATAAAAATCTTAAATACCACGGTTTGATTCAGGCATTTTCCCGCACGAACCGGGTGTTGAATGACACCAAGCCCTATGGCAATGTGCTGGAGTTTCGGGGTCAGGACAGTGCCGTTGATGAGGCGATTGCCCTGTTCTCCGGTGAAGATGCCCAGCGTTCCAAAGAAATCTGGCTGGTGGATGCCGCTCCCAAAGTCATCGAGCAACTGAAAAAGGCAGTCAGCAGCCTGAATGAATTCATGCAGTCCCAGGGGCTGGAATGTGCACCGGAACAGGTGGCCAACCTTAAAGGCGATGACGCCCGGGCCCAATTTGTTAATTCATTTAAGGAAGTGCAGCGTTTAAAAACACAACTTGATCAATATACAGATCTGACTCCGGAAGAAAGCAGCAACATCGAACAGGTCATACCCGAAGATCAAATGCTTGCCTTTCGCGGGGTATATCTTGATACTGCCCAGAAGCTTAAAGCCCGGCAAGACAAGGGCGGAGACGAGTCTGACCCCATACAGCAGCTTGATTTTGAATTTGTACTCTTTGCCTCCGCCGTGATTGATTACGACTATATCATGGGGCTGATATCCCGCTACAGCCAGGGCACTCCCCAAAAACAGAAGATGACCCGCAGGCAACTTGTCGGCCTGCTCTCCTCCACTGCCAATTTCATGGAAGAGCGTGAGGAGATGATTGCCTATATCGACACGTTGAAGGCAGGCGAAGGGCTGAGTGAGCAAGCCATACGTGAGGGATATGAAGCCTTTAAGGCTGAACAATTCACCGGTCAACTGGCGCAAATCTCAAAAATGCATAAATTGGAAATCCATACACTCCAAATGTTTGTGGACGGTATTATGGATCGCATGATTTTTGACGGTGAACAACTGACTGACCTGCTTTCTCCCCAGGAACTGGGCTGGAAAGAGCGCAGAAAAAAAGAGCTGGCATTGATGGCTGATTTGATGCCCCTGCTTAAAAAACTTGCCCAGGGGCGTGAAATTTCGGGGTTGGACGCATATGAATGATAAAATTCGGAAAAACGGGTTGTATACGCAATATTGCCGGATAGGTTATTGCTAATAAATTTATTTTCGGCAGACTTGACGCAAAAATGGCATTGCTTTAAGCAACGATTGACAAGGAGGCATTACCGGATGTCAAACAACCTTATTTATATGATGACAGAGAATTTCCAAAATTTTGGCCTGATTCGAAGCAAAGGAGATCAGGCTCTCTTTGGCAAAACCACCAGAGCTATGAAAGCACAATGGCGGGTTCCCAATAATCGCCCCTTGGCAGATTTCGCCCCCACCATTATTTTGAAGGCCAAAGACTTTGCCACCGAGATCACCATCCACAATGCCCGTGAACAAAGTATGAGCACCGAACCTCAAATATCCCAAGAGCATGTCACCAATAATCAGGCGGTAAGGCACACCCTGCTCAATCGGGGTATTCGTCCGGAAAATTTATTACCTGCAGAGGATGTGAAAAAAGTTGAGCGTCGTTTGGTATCAGCAGGAAAAAAAGTGATCAAAAATCCAGCCAGGTTGGAGGATAAATGACACAAAAGAAAACAACACACCACAATATCCCCAAACTACGTTTTCCCGAATTTCGGTATATGGGGGGATGGGATGGAAAAAAAATCAATGAGTTTCTAACTGAAAGTCGCATTAAAGGCAGTAAAGGTGATATTGCAAAAAAAATTACTGTAAAACTTTGGGGCAAAGGAGTCTTTAAAAAGGAAGGACTAAAAGGAAGTGTAAACACACAATACTATCGTCGTAAAAAGGGACAGTTCATTTATAGTAAACTTGACTTTCTCAATCAAGCCTTTGGTCTTATTCCCGCACACCTCGATAACTATGAGTCCACAGTAGATCTTCCTTGCTTCGATATAAGGGATGGTATTGATCCAACATTTTTGTTGGAGTATGTGCAACGTAAGAGGTTCTATAAAAAATTGGGAGATATAGCTGACGGTAGCCGTAAGGCTAAACGTATTCATGCTGATACGTTTCTAAATTTTTCGATTTTTTTGCCATCACTAATAGAACAAAGAAAAATTGCCGACTGCCTTTCTTCCATCGACGAACTGATAAGCATCCAAACACAAAAGCTCGACACTCTCAAGGCTTATAAAAAAGGACTGATGCAGCAGCTTTTTCCGGCAGAAGGCGAAACGGTCCCCAAACTACGTTTTCCAGAATTTAAGAATGCGGAAGCTTGGGAGGAAAAAAAAATGGCAGATGTGTGTATTAAAATTATGGATGGAACCCATTTTTCTCCAAAATCAAAGATTGGATCTCATCTTTATTTAACTTCTAAAAATATACGCAATGGGTTAGTAGATCTTTCCAATATTTCTTATATTTCATCCGAAGAGCATGAAATAATATACAGTAAATGTCCAGTTAAGAAGTATGATGTATTACTAACAAAAGACGGTGCAAATACAGGGAATTGTGCGCTCAATCATCTCGATATTGAATTCTCGTTATTATCTAGTGTGGCCGTACTTCGTGGAAATCCTCTATTGATTGATAAGAATTTTTTATATTATTTAATAGATTCGGAAAAAATTCAAAGACTTATAATTAATTCTGTCTCTGGTCAAGCAATAACAAGGATTACTCTTAAAAAAATAGCTGCCTACTCAATTTCATTACCAACCAATAAAGAACAAAAAAAAATCGCCGATTGCCTTGTTCCCCTTGATGAATTGATCTACGCTCAAGCCCAAAAGCTCGAAACCCTCAAACTCCATAAAAAAGGACTGATGCAGCAGCTTTTCCCATCCACTGACGAGGTTAATGGATGAGCAATAACCCCAAAATTCATACATACAAGACATTGCCGAGTCTCATTACCAGGCTACGGGACGATCTGAACAATAAGGATTTTGTCTTGCTCTACGCCTATAACTGTACAGGCAAAACCCGAATATCCATGGAATTCAAGGAATGGGGCAAAAGAAAAAGGGGTATTGAGCGCGATACGCTCTATTTCAACGCCTACACGGAGGACCTGTTTCATTGGCACAATGATCTGGAGAACGATAACGAGCGTTATTTAAAGATCAATGCTGATTCTAATTTTTTTAACGGATTCAAGGAGCTGGCACTGGAAAATAAAATTCGACCTTATTTACATCGCTATGCTGATTTTGAATTTATCATTGATTATGAACGCTGGATCATCACTTTTTCACACGGCGATGCGGATCATATCAAAATTTCCCGTGGTGAAGAAAATATTTTTATCTGGTGTATTTTCCTGGCGATTTGTGAATTGACCATTGACGGTTTAGGGGCTTATGACTGGGTCAAATATCTTTATATAGATGATCCAATATCATCCCTTGATGACAACAACGCCATTGCCGTGGCCAGTGATCTGGCACAACTGCTCAAAAAAGACAGAGGGCACTTAAAGACGGTGATTTCATCTCATCATGGCCTTTTTTTCAATGTGATGTGCCACGAGTTGAAAAGATTAGGGCATAAAAAATATTTTTTACATCGAAAGAGTGGTTCAGACACCTATACCCTTAGACCAACTAATGACACGCCTTTTTTTAACCATATTGCCATGCTCAGCGAACTGCAACAGGCATCGGAGTCGGGCAAACTCTACACCCACCATTTTAATATGTTGCGCAATATCCTTGAAAAAACCGCCACCTTTTTTGGCTTTGATGATTTTTCCCATTGTATCAAAGGTGTGGACGATGAAATTTTGTATGCCCGTGCGCTGAACCTGCTTAGCCATGGAGGATATTCTGTTTATGAACCACGGGAAATGGTGGATGACACCAAGGAACTTTTTAAAAAAATCCTATCAGCTTTTCTGAATCGCTATCGTTTTGATCTGCCGGAACTGATTATTGAACAAAATCCACAAGAGAATCAATCATGACTAAACAAGACCAAGAAGAACTGGGTAAAACCCTCTGGGACATTGCCAATCAATTACGCGGTGCCATGAACGCGGACGATTTTCGTGATTATATGCTTTCATTCCTTTTTTTGCGGTATCTGTCAGATAACTATGAAGCCGCCGCAAAAAAGGAACTGGGGCGGGATTACCCAAAAATAAAAGCCGATGATAAGCGTTCACCTTTGAGCATCTGGTATGCTGAAAACCAGGAGGATATCAACGCCTTTGAGGAGCAGATGCGGCGCAAGGTGCACTATGTTATTGAACCGGATTTTCTGTGGAGCAATATCGCTGAACTGGCACGAATTCAGGATGAAGTGTTACTTCACACCTTGCAGGAAGGTTTTAAGTACATTGAAAATAAATCCTTTGCCAGCACCTTTGGGGGGTTGTTTTCAGAGATCAATCTGGATTCGGAAAAACTCGGCAAAAACTACACCGATCGCAATGCCAAGCTGTGTACCATTATTACCAAAATTGCCCAGGGCATTGCCGCATTTTCCACCGGCAGCGATGTGCTGGGTGATGCCTATGAGTATCTGATTGGGCAATTTGCCGCAGGATCAGGTAAAAAGGCGGGTGAGTTTTACACGCCCCAGCAAATTTCCAGCATTCTTTCGGCCATTGTTACCCTGGACAGTCAAAATCCCACCACAGGTAAAAAGAAAAAATTGAATAAGGTGCTGGATTTTGCATGTGGTTCCGGTTCTTTGCTGCTCAATGTCCGTAATCAACTGGGACAACATGGCATTGGCAAGATTTTCGGCCAGGAAAAAAATATCACCACCTACAACCTGGCGCGCATGAATATGTTGCTGCATGGGGTGAAGGACTCGGAATTTGAGATTCATCACGGTGATTCATTAATCAATGACTGGGATATTCTGGAAGAAGAAAATCCCGCTAAAAAACAACATTTTGATGCTGTGGTTGCCAATCCTCCTTTCAGCTACCGCTGGCAACCTGGGGATGCATTGGGGGAAGATTTTCGCTTTAAGAATTATGGGCTGGCCCCTAAATCTGCCGCTGATTTTGCTTTTTTGCTGCACGGTTTTCACTTTTTGGCCAAAGAAGGCACCATGGCCATCATTTTGCCCCATGGTGTGTTGTTTCGTGGCGGTGCCGAGGCAAAGATCAGGCGAAAATTGTTGGAAGACGGCAATATCGACACCGTGATTGGCCTGCCTGCCAAGTTGTTTTTTTCCACCGGCATTCCGGTGTGCATTCTGGTGTTAAAAAAATGCAAACAACCTGATAATGTGCTGTTTATAAATGCCAGTGAGAATTTTGAGAAAGGTAAACGCCAGAACCTACTGTTGCCGGAGCACATTGAAAAAATTGTGGATACCTACCAACACCGTAAAGAAGAAAAACGCTATTCCCGGTGCGTGTCCATGGAAGAAATTGAGAAAAACGATTATAACCTGAATATATCTCGCTATATCAGCACGGCTAAACCAGAGCAAATAATTAAACTTGATGAAGTCCATGCAAAACTGGTTGATTTAGAAAAAGAGATAACATTGGCCAAGAATAAACATAATGAATATCTCAAAGAGCTTGGATTACCTTTGTTGCCTTAGTTTTAAAAAAGGTGTTTGTCACTATCCTGGGCAATCAAAAAATTCGGAGGCATGCTTGGATGAATGAACGATTAGTCATATCGACAATTAATTTAAAAAAATATAAAAATTTAAAATTTGCCCCGGATGGATTGAATTTAAACGATCTCAACATTCTGATAGGTCCAAACGGGTCGGGGAAAAGCAACCTTTTAAGTGTTGTAAATTTTATAAGTCAGTCAACAATCCAAGGTAAGGATCAAGCTTCGGATCTTTCAGAGTTTGAAAAAGCGGTCATAGAACTGGGGGACAGCATGATGATTGATGCCACCCTTGATCTCCCGGATATTGTCCGTATTGAGTGTGAGTTTTCCCGGCACCACAATCCAGATACCGTGTACTCTTTTATTCTTGATATATTGGTTAAAGGAAGAGAAGGCCTCTCCCCTGTTATCAAACGTGAAATTCTTTCCCAGCCAGATGTGAAAAAGGATAAAGAACAACCTTTTTATTTTTACAAGGCCCATGATTTGGAGAGCGGAAAAGGCGTTGTATCAGCGTATAACAGCCCCCCCGGCGGTGTGACTTATTTTGAAAAATTGGAATCCATACCGGTCAACAGGTTGCTTTTTTCAACCATTCCGGAATTGCTTGAAAAAACGTCCCTTTCTCCAGAACAAACCCCTGTGTATGAAATTCGCAGAAAACTTGCGGATTTTATTTCCGGCTGGAGATTTTACAATGCCAATGAAATGAATCTCAAGGACATTCGAGAATCAGAACCTAAGATCACCGGTCATACTGAAACCTATCTTTTACCGTCAGGGGAAAATCTGCCCTCAGTTTTTGACAGTTTATGCCAAGTTGATTTCACATTTGAAGAAATTATAAATCAAGAATTGAGAAAAATTCTTCCCACTTCAAGAAAGATCAGAGCTGTTCGATCAGGCAGATTGAGGCTCATGATAGAGTGGCACCTTGAAGGCATAGCCCATGGCCTTCATTTGAGCGACATGTCAGACGGTACGGTTCGAATGTTGTGCTGGGCCGTGATTTTGTTATCCCCTAAACCTAAAACAAGCGTGTTCATTAAAGTTCGATCGCGGACAGCTTCGATATTCTTAAAAGGATACCTTTGTAGCATAATTGAAAAAAACAAGAAAAAAAAGAGCGCAACTCTCCCTGAGAAATATTTGTGTTACAATTTTTAATCATGATCACTTGGTGCCTTCCTTTTGCTATGATTGGGTTATGACTCACCATTTCAACCCGTTTAAAATGGCTGTCCGTTTATCCCTTGATTATGAAAATTCAAATTTTTTCAAAAGGAAAAGAAAATTGAAAACATGGTTGAGTTGATTATTATATCCGACAATCCGATAGACAATTTTTCTGGATTTTTTGATAATCAGACATGGAATATTAATAAAGGTACGGATGAATCGCTTAAATTCCATTTTCAGAATCTGATTTCCCAGAACCCGGTAAGGCATTAACATTCCATACCAAGCTTTGAGATCCCATGCCAAGGCGGCTATGACCATATAGGCCCAATTAGAATTCAGGGTGTTTGAAGGCGCTTTCAGGGCATGAACTCCATTTTTTAACTGTTCAATGTCGTTTTCATGATTTGCCCGGTCCCGATAAAGATGAATCAATGATTCCGTGGTTTTGATCTGGTCATTGGTGATATAGAAAAAAAATCGACAATCATCAAAAAGCTGTTCCTCACCTTTTGAGACATTGATTATTTTTCTGATAGCGATCATTCGATATGATTTCTGGCATTTTCCCGGCTGATACTCAAATTCAGCAAAAAATTCGCATTCGGTCTGAAGATTTTTAAATTTTCTATTTTTTACTACCTGGGCCTTTATGTTTTCAGGTTTTTCACGTTCCTGAGTCTTTATCTCCCGCGGAGGTTTATTGAATAACTGCCATTCTGTTTCTGAGATATCACAGGCTTTTTTTATCAAATTCTTTTTGGCATCCATACCAAATATGAAGGTACACCTTTCATCCCATTTGTCAAAATTGCCGGTCAGGCTAAAATCTGTATCTCCGCGCAGTATCACTTTCTCAAAATCAGGGCAAACAAGGTCAAGGCTTTTATCAATCCAATGGGCTGATCCAAGGTGGGATGGCACATTTCCTGATCGATTGACAATGTAAAGGGGTTCGCGGGTTCTATTCAATGAGACAACCAAAGGAGCATAACCCCATATCCCTTTATAAGAAATATCCATCCCCTCTTTGCATTCACCATAAGTCCCGGTGATGGTGCCATCTACATTTAAAATAGCCTCTTTTTTGAAATTTGCTGGTTGTTGCGTCCAAATTCGCTG
>NZ_FWXY01000040.1 GCF_900176365.1 Desulfocicer vacuolatum DSM 3385
TGACCTCCTTTCGCATTTGTATGTTATGGGAATCATTATACCGCGAATGGTGATTCAACAAAACCTTTTTGGTTCTGGCTTGTCCAGGTTAGGGATAAAAATAAATGGTTGTGGGGTTCTGGTTTTTAGTATTTTTTTTTGTAGGAAATCAGAACCCAACAATGTGTCAAATTGATTTCATCAATTAAAAATGAGGGATAACATGTCAACGCTGAACCCGGAACATATTAAATCAGTTATTGAAATAATAAACAAAGGACCATTTTTCATCCATATGGGTATGCGGGTGACTGAACTGGATACAGGTTCTTCAAAAGTAGTTGTCGACATCAGTAAAAATCATATGAATCCTTTTGGTGGCCTTCACGGAGGCGTATTTTCCTCTGTGCTTGATACAGCAGCGTATTGGTCTGCCTATTGCGATCTTCAGGAGGATCAGGGACTGGTTACAATTGATTTAAAAGTGGATCTTCTCGCCCCTGTCCTTGATAAAACTGTTATTGTGACCGGGAAAAGAATTAAATCAGGACGGACGTTGTTCCTTACAGAAGCCCAAATGTTCAATGGGACTGGAAAAGTCATAGCACACGGGACCTCAAAACTAATGGTGACTCAAGACAAGCAAACGATGAAAGATGTTGTTAATTTTGTTGCTGCCGATAAACTGCCGGAAAAATTTTTCTGATTATAACGGATTTGGGGGACCCATTCCCAAACCTCCCAAAGAAGCTGAAATCAAAAGATTTTGCAGCCAGTTCTCATGGAGTGCCCAGGCACGTATGCTCAAATTGGCAGATTCTATCGTGCCATGAAAATACTGAGTGCTGAACAAATGGCGGTCCATCCGCTGCATTAACCTGTCAATCATGTTACTCGTTCGATGTGCGTCAGGAAAATCATAGGCTTGGGAAAACTGTGGCAGATTATCCTTAAGCTTTTTGATTTTATCTGAAATAACCTCAGGTATCTTATTTTTTGTATTTTGACACCGTTCGGAAAGCCTCCGTACTCTCTGTGAGAATGCTCTTTTGGACTCTGCCCTGAAGCAATCCCATAACTTGGTAGCCACATCCAGGAAATGCTCCTTGTATTTTTTGCGTGAGCGGTCACGGATGCCTATGAAAATGTGTAAAAAGCAGGATACCACGGCTATTCCCGGGAATAATTTTTTCCAGGCATTTTGGGTTGATAGCCATCCATCTGTATTTACGGTATCTGGCCGATATTCCGGATTAACGCATGCTGCTTCTTTCTTAAAAACACTGTATGCCTTTTTAAGGTCTTCTTCAGAGGCACTTTCAGAAACACTGGCTCCTAAAATACAGCCACTTCCGGCGGTCGTAGCAATGTAGGTTTTATTACCCAATAGCCGGGTGTGCTTTTCATCAACAGAAAGGTGCCGGGGTAAATGTTCTGCTGATTTGATGGTAGTTCCCAAAAGACTGTTCCTGCCAAGGGATGCTTCAAGTCGATACCAAAACATGGGATTCTTTCCAAAGCAGTGGCTCAGAGCCCAAAACGGAACTGCAAACTTACGTAAAAACAGAGGACTTTCAACGTCTTCTACAAACCCAGTCATATATGGCATGACAAAAGACGGCCTGATGGTATAGCTGACACCGGCCACCAACACTCTTCTGGTTTTTATTTTCATTTTTTTTGAGAATCTAATCTCTTTCATTTTGTAACCGGAACTGATTTTAGCGGGAAAAAGCTCAGGATTTTCCTTGATTGCCAAGTCGACTACCATCCGGAATTGCATTGGATGTTGGATAAGGATGTAATATTGTGCTTGACAAAAGTGCATACAAATAGTTCGATTCATGCGGGGGGTGGTATCTGAAGCTGGAGTCATCATAAATCCTTTTGTTAAAAGTTGTGTTTGGCGATTCAGTTTTGTTACAAAAGATCAATCTTTCCAGCTTATTTTACTGTCCCCGACACCAGTCCCCCAAATCCATTATAATCAGAAACGCTTAATCAACTCCAATTTCCTAATAAATCAAGTATTTTATATTATTTTTCAAACATGCAAGAATCTAACCGAGCATCACTGGTTTTTCTTTGGGCTTTACTTAAAAACAGGTTTGCCGCAGCTTCAGGGGTAGATTCATTCTCAATGGGAATGAGGCTTTTGTGGTCGATTGAAAAATTTTTCAATCTATGCAGACGTCTGTTTATTTCAGCCTCCGGTTCCCGTCCCCTTGTTTTAAGGCGCTGCAGAACCGTGGCCTCGGAGGCGGTGACGAGTACAGGAATAATATCCGGGAAAACCTTTTCCGCTTTAGGGAAATAGCCTCTTGAACCGTTCACGATAACATCCCAGCCCTCATCCATAATGGAAAATATTCGGGCAGAGATACCGTAGAAGAATCCGTGGCTTTGCCAGGCAAAGGCAAAAAAACCTTCCTGCCGCTTCTTTTGAAATGTCTCCTTTGATAGTTCTATATGGGTTTCCCCTCCGTCTGTTACAGGACGGGTGATATACCGGGTCGCAAAGAAGACTTCACCATTTTTTATCTCCCGCAGAGTGTTGAGAATTGTATCCTTGCCAACACCCGACGGGCCCATGAAGTAAAAGAGTCTGCCGGAGGCGGATTTTCCCCCGGATATTTTTGTCCGCTCCGGTGTGGATACGGGATCCATAAACATTTTCATGACTCCCCCCGGAGGCGGTAGTCTTTGATCATAAAAAACGGATCATTTCTTGTCTGCTGCTGAAAGAGGGAAATTCGATCAACACAGAGACCCTCATCCCTGAAACTTGCTGTCATTTTGCCCAGCAATCTGAAGCAGGCGTTTTTTTCATCCTCTGCCAGGTTGCCCGTGAGGGTTAAGTGGAATTTGAAAGCGTCCAAAACAAAAGGATAGCTGTAACGGAAAAGATATTCCTCTTCCCGGCCGGACAGGCCGCGGGCAAGAAAACGCTCCCTGTCATAGTCAGACAGGGGGGCGTTCAGTTGGTTGAACTCCTCGGTCAGTCTTGTGTGCAGCTGGCGGAGTTGTTTGGGTTCTTCCCCCGGCACAAGGGCGATGAAATCCCCTATGGTCTCTAATTCAAATGACTTAATGGCAAAGGCCGGAAACCTGAGACTGAACTCAGTTAATGCTGCATCCAGATCATGGAACTTATAATCTGAATGAAGTTCAAAAGGGGCTTTCAAAGTGCCGTGGAAACCGTAATGTTTCGGCGCATTGATGATTTTTTGATACTGCGCTTCTGTAAGGTCTGCCCCTGGTTTCCCATCCTCCATTTTCCGGGCTGTCCGCCCCAGCCATAGCCGGCCGAAACGGCCGGGCCTGCCCTTTTCGTCCGGGGCAAAGTAGACGGCATAACGGGATCTGGTAACATCCACGGTCATTTTTATGCAGCTCCCATCTCGACAATTTTGTTTGATACCGCTTCACGCACCTCATCATCATGGAAAATACCAACCACGGCAGTCCCTTCTTTTTTTGCCTCTTCAATCAATTCAACCACAACCATTCGGTTTGCCGCATCAAGGGAGGCTGTTGGTTCATCAAGCAGGAGAATCGGGTATTTCACGGCAAATCCCCTGGCAATATTTACCCGCTGCTGTTCGCCGCCGGAAAAGGTTGCCGGCGCCAGTGACCAGAGTCTTTGGGGGATATTGAGCCTTTCCAGAAGCTCTTTTGCCCGGAGCGTTGCCCCGCTTTCATCCCCGTATACCTCACGGTGGGCAGAGGCAACGATGTCAAAGGTGGACACCCTCGGGATCACCCGTAAAAACTGACTTACATAGCCCATGGTATGCTTTCTGATTTCAACTACCAGCCTTGGCGTCGCCCGGGTGATATCGATCATTTCGTTATCGTGGCGGATGTTTACAGCGCCTGAAACCGGCTTGTAATTGGCGTATAACGAACGCAGAAGGGTTGACTTGCCGGAACCGGACCGGCCAAAAAGTGCCACGCACTGCCCCTTTTCAACCTTAAAATTCAATTTTTCAAACACATCAATGACGGCCCCGCCCTGGTTATGGAGGATGAACCTCTTTTCAAGGCCGAGGACCTCTATCATTTTAATCATTATTGTAACCTCACGTAGTTAAGCAGGAATCTATACAAGAATCGAGGACACCAGAAGCTGGGTGTATGGATGATGGGGATCATCAAGGACCTGGTCCGTTAACCCCGTCTCCACCACTTGACCGCGCTTCATCACCATAATCCTGTGGGCCAGAAGCCTCGCCACACCAAGGTCATGGGTCACCAGAACAACGGCCAGTCCCAGATCCGCCGTGATATTTCGCAGCAGGTCAAGCAGCTTTGCCTGGACTGAGACATCAAGTCCGCCCGTGGGTTCGTCCATGAAAATAAGACTGGGTCCCGAGACAAGGTTTCTTGCGATCTGCAGCCGCTGCTGCATTCCGCCGGAGAAGGTTCTGGGCTGGTGATCAATTCTGCAGGGATCAATTTCAACCCGTTCCAGCCATTGTTCCGCCTGGCTTCTGATTTCGCCGTAATGGCGGCTGCCGGTTCCCATCAGACGTTCGCCGATATTGGCTCCGGCACTGACATTGCCCCTCAGTCCGTCCCGGGGATTCTGGTGGACATAGCCCCATTCCGTTCTGGCCAGATGCCTTCTGACCGGCTCCTTGGCCCCGTGAACATCAATTGTTCCGTTGTTTCGTGAGCGGTAGCGCACCTCTCCCGCGTTAATACCTGTTTTGCCGGAAATGCAATTGAGAAGGGTTGATTTGCCTGAACCCGACTCGCCCACAATCGCCAAAATCTCGCCCGGGTAGAGATCAAGGGAGATGTTGAGGCATGCGGCCAGGTCACCGTAAAATTTGCTGATATTTTGTACCTGTAAAAGAGGCGTTTGTTTTAGTCTTTTTCTAACTCGCATTTCTCTCTCCTTGTTCATCTGAAATCCTGTCATCCGCAAAAGGCCCTTTATGCCCTGCTTCACAACGACGCTGGCAGTAGTCGCTGTCAGAGCAGACAAACATCTTGTCGCCGTCATCATTTAGGATGATCTCGTCAAGGTAACTGGTGGTTGCCCCGCAGAGGCCGCAGCAATCTTCCCATTTCTGCACTTCAAAGGGGTAGTCTTCAAAATCGAGGCTTGTGACCTTGGTGTAGGGAGGGATGGCATAAATTCTCTGCTCGCGTCCGGCCCCGAAAAGCTGGAGGGCCGGGCTCATATCAAGTTTTGGGTTATCAAATTTGGGGATGGGTGAAGGAGAGATGATATATCCCCCATCAACCAGGGCCGGATAATCAAAGCTGGTGGCAATCCGGCCGTGCCGGGCAATGTCCTCGTAAAGCTTCACGTGCATGGCGCCGTATTCCGAATGGGCGTGCATCTTTCGTGTTTCGGTCTCCCTGGGTTCAACCCACCTGAGGGGTTCCGGGACGGGCACCTGGTACACCATGGTGTGAGCCCTGGTCAATTTATCCTCCGGGATTCTGTGCCTGGTCTGGATGATGGTCGCCTCACTGGTTTTCTCTGTTGTGGCAACCCCGGCCATTTTGGCAAAGAATCCGCGGATGGAGACGGCGTTGGTGGTGTCGTCAGCACCCTGGTCAATCACTTTTAGCACATCCGCTTTACCGATAATTGAGGCGGTGATCTGAATTCCGCCGGTACCCCAGCCGTAGGGCATGGGCATTTCGCGGCTTGAAAAGGGCACCTGATAGCCGGGGATGGCCACGGCTTTTAAGATGGCCCTGCGGACCATTCGTTTGGTCTGCTCATCGAGAAACGCGTGATTGTAACCTGGTTCGTTTTCTATTTTTGCTATATCCGAAAGCAAGGCTTCTGTATCATTATTTACATTACGTTGCATGTTTCCCCTTGCCCTTTATCGTTTTGCGCTGTCTGGTCCATGAGACGTTTCCTCTTTTCAACTCGTACTTCCCATTCGTCTCTCATGCGCCTGAGGACTTCAAGTTCACCCTGAAAATCAACATGGTGGGGAAGTTTCAGGTGTTCAACAAAACCTGTGGCCTGCACATTATCGGAGTGGGAGAGAACAAATTCTTCGTCCTGCACAGGGCTTTCGATATCCTCGCCGAGCTCTCGGCATCTGAGTGCCCTATCCACCTGGGCCATGGAAATCACCTTTCGCTCTCCGTAACCAAAAACCAATCCGTAACCCCGGGCAAACTGGGGAGGCGCTTTATCAGAGCCGCTGTAGACGGAAACCACATCCCCCTCCGTGACGGTTATCTCTCCGATACAAACGGTAAATCCCAATTCCTCAGGGACAATTTCAACGTCCACTTCACCCACCCGCAGCTCAACCACAAAGGGGTGTCCGCCTGTGGAAGCAAAGCCCCTTTCGCTGGAATATCCCATGGAGAGGATAAATCCCTCATCGGCCCGGACAAGGTTTTGAAGCCGCACATCCCGGTCCACGGGGAACAGAAGCGGTTCCCTGGTCAAATCACCCGGCAGTTCATATTTGGTCCGGTCGGCCAGCTTTTCAACCAGTCCTTCCTTATCGAGAAAATCCACGATTCTTGAAATGGGCGGGTTATCTTCTCTGTCCTCCCCGCAATCCCCGGCGCAATCCTCTTCAGGTTCTTTTTCTTCCAAAAGGGAAAAATCGAGCAAACGGTGGGTATAGTCAAAGGTCGGCCCCAGCATCTGGCCGCCGGGAGCATCCTTGAAAGCGGCTGAAATCCGCCGTGTTATATCAATTTTATCGGTGTTTATGGGCCGGGTGGAGATAAAGCGGGGAAGCGTTGTCCGGTAGGCCCGGAGCAGGAATATCCCCTCGATGAGATCCCCGCAGGCCTGCTTTATGGCAAGGGCTGCAAGCTCGGGGTCGTAAAGTGAGCCTTCGGTCATCACCCTGTCCACCGCGTGGGGAAGCTGTTCCTGTATCTGCCTTACGGAAAGTTCCTTTACGCCTACATCGCCCCGCCTTTTTTTTCCCAGGGCTTTGTGGGCGTTTTTTATGGCCCTTTCACCGCCTTTTACTGCTACGTACATATTTTAAGATTCCTGATGCTTGTTGTTCTTGTTAAACAGACAAGGGATGTCTCACCGGTTACCACGGCATCAACCCCCATGGGGAATATGGTTTTATTACCTTCCATGTAATCGATCAGTTCCCCTTTTAACCCCGTCACTGAAAAATGATTTGCCTCCATGATACCAGGGCCTGTTGCCCGGTAGTTCACACCTTTTTGGAGACTTTGGGCCTCAAAAATGATGGTGGCTGACTTATCAGGGCATTCCGGTGTGCCCACCGGAAAGATATCCAGCCCGGGAAAAGGTGACTCCTTGGTTATTATGGCGAAGTCGGCTTTTGCAGCCTCTGTGTTTTTCACGATCGGACAGCCGCAATGAAATTTGAGCCAGTCCGCAAGCTGTTTGCCGGAATCAGACAGCCACACCCGGGTGTCGCTGTCAAAAAGTGTCAGGCAGACAGCCGCCGTCGCCGGATGAATGGCAGCCGGATTATCGCAGGGCACATCCACATTCTTCACCGACCCGGGTGAGGCCATGGCGTCCATGATAATCTTAAATACCTTCTGGCTGTCAAAAACCGGGTCTGTGAACCCGGCCCCGAAAGGCGCATTTGAGCCAGCCGGGATCTCTTGCCGTTTATGGGCTGCATTTTCCATCAATTGTCCTCTCCCCGTACCATGGTAAAAAAATCAACCTTTGTTGAACCGGTCTCTTGGGCCTTTTGCTGTTTCTTTTCCTCCAGTTTCTTTGCAATGGGTTCAAGCAGGCTTTTTTGCAGGTCTTCATGGTGTTCAGGATCCTGTAGAAGGGCGTCAAAAACGGCCATCATCACTGCATGACGTTTTTTTCTCCCGGAAACGTATCCGTAGCCAGTATATCCGCCCATAGATACGACGCACCGAGTCAGGGGAATTTCTCCAAAGTTAAAGGGCTTTCCATTACCGCAGGCCCTGGCCTGTATCATGGCCAGTCCGACCTCGGGCTGCTTTAGAAATTTGTAGCCCGGAACGCGTTCGAGCATGTTCAGTTGGCGTTCAAGCATTCCGGTGGGAGAGAGGGCAAGAAGCCTCATCCAGTTTTGTTTTTCTTCTGTAGTATAGAGTGTTTTCATGTTCAAATTTTTTCCAGTTTAAAAAACATTTTTTCCGGCGCGCCAGACCGACCGGACCATGGGCGTATCACCAATAATGGAGATCCTGGCCAGGTCTGCCAACCTGCCGGCCTCAATAGTACCCCGGTCATCAAGACCGAGGAATTTTGCCGGATTTGCGGTTACCGTGGCAAAGGCATCATGGAGGTCCAGCCCGACCTCTGAGTGGAGAAGATAGGCGCCGTGGAGAAGGCTTACCGGCACATAGTCTGAGGAGAGAATATTCAAAAGCCCTTGCCTGGCCAGTTCCCGTGCCGAAACATTACCGGAGTGGGATCCGTTTCTGACCACATTGGGCGCCCCCATGATGATGCCAAGGCCATGTTTTTTGGCCTGCTGCGCCGCTTCAACCGTAGTTGGAAATTCAGAGAGCACAAGGCCCTCATTCTTTGCCTGGTATACATGTTCCGGGGTGGTATCATCATGGCTTGCCAGAGGAATGTTGCGCGCGTGGCAGAGCCGGATAATTTCCTGCCGGTAAACATCGGCATTTTTATCCTGCTGGAAAACAAGCTCGTCTTTAATCCTTCCAAACTCTTCTTCGGAGAGTTTTTCCAGCTTGTAATACTCTTTGTACTTGTCAATATTACAGAACTGCCGTTGCCCCGGAGTATGATCCATAAGGGAGACCAGTTTCAGGTTGGGCTCATCCACATGGGGCAGAAACATGTCCATCACATAGGGATCACAGACCTCACAACGCAGGTGCAGGAGGTGATCGGCCCGCAGAAGTCCCTTTTGTTTGCTCTCCTTGATGGCGGCAATGGACATGGTGAGCATCTCGTGCCTGAGTTTTGATTCCTCGAACTGGCCACAGGAAACAGAGTCAAGCACTGTGGTGATCCCCGAGGAGATGAGGCTTGAATCATGGGAGTGCAAGGCCAGCATGCGGGAAGGCCATATCACGCCGGGGCGTGGCTGGAAATCGCCCTCAAGATTATCGGTATGCAGTTCAATGAGCCCCGGGATGATGTAATCACCGGCACAATCAATGGTTTCAAAATTTCCGGAAGGGCTTTTTGGGGCCAGGTCATCAATTTTTCCGTCACGGACCGTGAGGGTGCCTTCCACGACACCCTCCGGAGTGACGAATTTTGCGTCAGTCAAGCAAAACATGTTTGACATTTTTTAACAACTCCTAACCCGTATTTGCAACGGGCAACTCTTTTGATTAAACAAATTTCTTTCTTAGTATTCCGCACAGGTAATCGATGACGGTTACGGTGAAGATCACCAGCAGCATAATGGTGCATACTTCCCGGTACATATAACCGTTAATTTTGTCAAAAATGAGATAGCCGATTCCCCCTGCGCCCACAAACCCCAGGATGCTGGCGCTTCTCACGTTGGATTCAAACCGGAGCAGGCTGTAGCTGACGATAAGGGGCATCACCTGGGGAAGAACCGCAAATGCGATTATCTGCACAGGGCTTGCACCGCTGGCCTCCACCGCCTCCACCTGCCCCGGATCAATGGTCTCGATGCCTTCGCTGAACACCTTGCCGAGCACCCCAAAGGTATGTATGGCAAGGGCCAATACCCCTGCAAAAGGGCCGAGACCGATGACGGCGACAAATATGAGTGCCATAACGAACTCGTTGAACCCTCGGCAGAAATCAAGCAGGCGCCGCATGAAAAACCAGATGATTTCCCGGAGGGCGTTGGCCCGTCCGCTGTTGCTTGAAATAAAAAGTTTGAGCGTGTTTCTGGCGGCAAACATCGAAAGGGGTACCGCTACAACAAAGGCAAAAAGTGTCCCCCAAATGGCCATGGCAATGGTTTCGATGAGGGATTTTGTGTACATGTAAAGCTTATCGGGCCGTATTTCCGGCGGAAAATAGCCGCCTCTCTTTTCATCAAGGAGTCTTGCGAACTCCTCTTCCATGATTTTTTCTTTTTTGGCAGGGTCCATTTGGGCAAGCTCTGTTTTAGCAACGGCAGCGACCCGGGTGGAGAATTCTATGGGGTTATCTATGCCCTCTTTTTTCATGGCCTGCCGAACGGTTCGGGATACCTCCTGCTCTATGATAATTTTGGGCAATTTTTTCGCCTGTCTTCTGGCAGAGTCCCGGTCAGCCTGTGTAACCTCATGGCCAAAGAGGTAGGCGATTCCGTTTTCCCTTTTTTCAATCAGTTTGACAGGATCAATGCTGCAGTAAACATAGGTTACCGCCAGGACAACCAGGGTAATCAGCCAGAGCGCTGTCCGTGCAAGTTTGGGAAGCATGCCCCTTTGGGGCATAAGATCTTGAAGCGTTGCTGTTGTTGTGTTCAATTGACTATCCTAAAAAAATGATGTTTTTTTCGGGGATCTGAAGCGCTTTTCCATCCTCAAACCCGCTTTACGGGGATGAAAAAGCGCTGGCAACTACTTAGTTTTTAGCTGCAAGCTCATTTTTTAAACGTTTCATGTAGCGGATAACATCATAGGTTGCATCGTTGGTGTAACGGTATCCGCCGTTTTGAAGTTTTTCTTTGGCACCCGGAAGCTCGTTGAACATAAGCATAGCACCGGTGAAAGCGGCCTTGAGGCTGGTTGGAAGGTCTTTTCTGGCTGCCATCGGCGCCCCGGGGATAAGCTCTGATCTCCAGAGAATTCTGAAATCATTCATGGAAACCTGGCCTTTCTCAATCATTCTGTTCAGGTCGATATCGTTGGTGGCCGCAACCTCAATTTTGCCGTTTTTGACGGCAAGAATAGAGTTACCATGGGCACCGGAAAAACTCACCTTGGAGAAATACTTGTTAGGATCGACTTTTAAATCCCGTGCAAAAAGCACATTCGGTACAAGGTAGCCGGAAGTGGAGTTGGGGTCAGTGAAACAGAATGTCTTGTCCTTAATATCATCAATGGTTTTAATTTTAGAATTTGCCTGGGTGATCAGAAGACCAGTGTAACCGGCCATGCCCTTATCATTCAGCTCAAGAACCAGTGCCTCTGCATTGGCCTTTTCTGCGGCTTCGATGTAAGATTTCGGTCCGAAATAGGCAAAATCAATGTGCTTGTGCGCCATGGCGGTGATGATTCCCGCATAGTCCGAGGCAGAAAACGGTTCAATCTCCATACCAAGGGCTGACTCCAGAAAGTCGGTCAGGGGCTTGAAGCGTTCAAGGCTTCCCGACCCACCTTCGGTTGGAATGAAACCGATTTTGATTTTTTTAGGCCAACCGTTTCCGGCAATGAGCGGGTTTGAAAACGCACACAACAAAGTTGTAACCATGAGAGCTAAAAGTAATTTACGCATTTTTTCTCCTTTTGAGTAATATTTTTAAATTTTTCCATGCCTGTTTAAACATAATTTGCGACCATGAGACACTCCTCGCCGAATGCCTCATTGATTTTTGCGCCGTATATATTGGTGACTTCATCTTCTGTGAGGTCAGTGGATGTGCCGTCAAACACAATTCCGCCCTGTTTCATACCCAGGATCCTCTTGCCGTAACGTCTGGCAAAATCAATGTGGTGGATATTGACCAGGACCGGGATATTTCGCGTCTCATGGATTTTAAGAAGAATATCCATAACAACCTCTGCACTGTGGGGGTCAAGACTTGCGATGGGTTCATCAGCCAAGAATATCTCCGGTTCCTGAGCAAGGGTTCTTGCAATGGCGACCCGTTGCTGCTGGCCGCCGGAGAGCGTATCCGCCCGATGAAAAGCGAGATGCGCAATGCCGACCTGTTTAAGGCAGTCGAAGGCAAATTCCTTATCCTCATTATTAAAAATACTACAGAGACTTTTTGTTTTTGAACAGGGTGTGGAATTGAACCGAAGCCTGCCGACCAGCACGTTTTGAATTACACTAAGACGCCTTACAAGGTGAAATTGTTGAAAAATCATGCCGACCTTTCTTCTCACACCGGTTTTCTTGCGGCCGTTCACCGAAGTGATATCTTCACCCAACAGGGTGACGGTACCGCTTGTCGGCTTAATGAGGCGGTTAAATATCCGCAAAAAAGAAGATTTGCCGGCACCGGATGAGCCGATGATGGAAATAAAATCACCGTTCTTAATATCAAGGCTGACATTATCAACTGCCTTTGTCCCGTTCGGATAAACCATGCTGAGTTTGTCTGTAATAATTGCCGAAACAATGTCTGAAGTATTTTGTCTCAGGCTGTTTATATTTCTGACTCCCATTTTCTTTTCTCCTGCGAATTATCTATTTCTAAATCCGGCTGTAATATCTGGCCGCAACTCGTTTTATTAGGTAACATGTTTACAAAAGAAAGATTTATATTTAATTAGTCTGATATTAAACTTTCGTTATGGATGATTGAAAAGGGCGCATTCCCATTTTCCCGGTTTTAAAAAGGTCTATCTTTTAGAGCAAAAAACATGATATCCTCTGCTCTGCTGAAATAAACATAAATGGATTGTGCTGATGAAAAAAGCTGAAGAATGTAATACAGTTGATGAAGTCCTTGCTTGCCTTAAAGAACTGGAAGAAGATCCAACCCGCTTGGTTCGTAACGCTAAAGAATTGGAACAGATGGAGCTGGAAATCCTTGAGTATACAAATCGGATAAGCGCCTTGCTTTTAAAAAAAAGATCCAAACCTCAGTAGATTCCTCTGAACAGGCCAATCAGGAAAAAGAATTGATGTCCAGTTGGCCGGGGCGGATGAAAAGCGAAGGGTTTGAGACCGTTTGGATTCAGCTTTGTACAGGTAGCTCGGTTGATATACGTGTACGATACTATAGAAGATCCTGTGACCGCCGCAATGGGAAAAGATATAAAGGTGCATACGCTGGTTTAATCCTTCTTGGAATCCATGATCGCTGTTCGCCTGCTCTGGCTTCTATGGTGAGTTCTTGGTCGGCCTTATTGAGTTCTTTTGAAGAAGTCCGTCAAGTGCTTTGTGACCGTGGTATGACGTTGGATCTAAAGGTTATCCGTAAATTGACCTATCGATACGCAGAGCGGGCTCGATCCGAGCAACAAGCGGGTCGAATTCCATTAAATGATGGAGACTTACTTGAGGGTCGGCGAGTCGTTATCAGCACTGATGGTGGACGTACACGGCTCAGAGAAAAGAAAAGGAGTCCAAAAACCAAAAAAGATAGAACCCGATTTCGTGGTGCATGGCGAGAACCCAAGCTTTTGATCATTTATGTAGTGGATGCCCAGGAAAAGCAAGAGAAAAGCTTCTCACCATTTATTGATGGCTGTTTCAACGGTCCGGATGGTGTATTCCACTTGTTAAGGGGGTATTTGAGCTCCCTTCATATTCAGGACTCAGACAAAATACTGTTTGTTGCAGATGGAGCGCATTGGATTTGGAATCGAATCCCCGGACTGGTAAAAGCATTGGGTTTGGATCCTAAGCGGGTGTATGAACTTTTTGATTTTTACCATGCCGTGGAACATTTGGGTACAGTAGCAGGCTTAAGGAAGACTTGGTCGTCCAAGGAGCGCAAACGCTGGGTGTCGAAACAACGAGGGCGCCTGCTTAAAGGAAAGGCAGTTGAAGTAGTACAGGCCGTCCAGAAACTTTGCAGAGGCAGAAACAGTAAGGCTATCAAGACGGAACGGGATTATTTTGTGCGCAATGAAAAGAGACTTGATTTCTCAACCGTAAAAGCGTTGAGCTTGCCCATTGGCAGCGGTGCTATTGAAAGTTCAATTCGGAGAGTGGTGAATTTACGTCTTAAGGGAGTCAGATCTTACTGATTTACCACTTACAAAACTCAGACAGCCATATTTTATGGGTGGCATATCGGATAAACGGTAAATTGAAAGCTGCTGACTCCCTAAAGGCCCATGCATCTCTTGATATCAGGAGAATGCAGAAAAAATGATTATGCTGCGATCGTTTTATAAAGCTGGACGTTGGAACTGCCTGAAGCAGATGGCAAACACACATAATCCAGTGCCAGCGGCATAACCGGGAAAATGGGAATGCGCCCCCGTAGCCTGCAATTTCTTTCATGTCTGTGACATGTTCGAGGTCCGCTTCAACACCCATTTCCTTTATCAATTCCATCAATGTCATCTCAAGCCTGTCACAATTCGGGCACCCGGCTCCCAGCACCTTGATTTCTATCTCTTCCAATGGCTCCGGGGGGACCGGATCTCCCACAAATTTTTTGTATTCACGGATAAGGGCTTTTTCGTATTGTTCATATGCCCCGGAGGGGATGTAGTTTTTCTTTGACAGCTGCTTAGTCATCTCAGAAGCAATATCGTGATCAGACAGTGCCCCATATCCGACACATCCTTCAGTGTCTCTTCAAAACCGACAAGGCCGGTCTTATGCTTAGCAACTTTAATTTGTGTTACAGACACCATGTCTTTCTCCTTTTTAAATCGTCGAAACGGAATATATAGATTCATATAATCATTGTCAAGCGCTATGAGAAAAAAATAGTTTTATAGTCATCAAGCTCTATTAACATTGTCATAACCCAACAATATTAGGGGTTAAAAAATCGTTAGACTATAATTTTTTATTGATTCAAAGATGAATATCGGCTATATTAATTAGCCATTTGGCTAATCATGAATTGAGATTGGTGTTATTTTATGGATAAAACACTGGCTGTGCTTAAAGCGATATCAGACAAAAACAGGCTGAGGATATTGAGTGTCCTTTTGGTGCACGAGGAATTATGCGCCTGCCAGATCACCGAATTTTTAAAGGTTGCAGGGGCAACGGCATCCCGTCACTTGAGCCAGATGGTGAATGCTGGCGTGCTTGAAAACCGTAAACAGGGAAGATGGGTATATTTCCGGTTAAACAGGGACGAGTCTTCGTTAGCTCCTCTTTTCAAGTGGATTAATCGAAAAGTTGAAAACACGACACAGGTAACACAGGATCTGAAAGCATTGGAGAAAATACTGTGTGTCCCCTGTGAAAACTTAAGCCGTAAACAAAGAAATGGCGGTCATTGCGCCAAAGTATAAAAATAAAGGAAAGGTAATTTATGAGCGAAAAATTCAAACTACTATTCCTCTGCACGGGGAATTCATGCCGGAGCCAGATGGCCGAAGGCTGGACCCGTAAATTAAAAGGTGACCGTATTGAGGTGTATTCAGCCGGTGTTGAAACACACGGTCTTAACCCCAATGCTGTAAAGGTGATGGCTGAAGCCGGTGTAGATATCGCAAACCGCAAATCAAAACTGGTAGATGAGTTTAGGGATACGGAGCTGGATGCAGTGATCACGGTCTGCGGCAACGCCCATGAAACCTGTCCTTATTTCCCGCCCCGGTGCAAGGTTATCCATGTCGGCTTTGACGATCCACCCAAAATGGCCCAGGCGCTTGCAGCAAAGGGTGAAAATGAGGAACGGCAATTGGATTGCTATCGAAAAATCAGAGATGAAATACGGACATTTGTCGAAAAACTGCCTGAAAATATAAACAATAGGATTGTGTAATCAATACAGGAGAAAAAAATGAGTACAAACCCTAACCTGGACAAGCCAGAACCAAAAAGGTTTTGTTGAATCACCATTCGCGGTATAATGATTCCCATAACATACAAATGCGAAAGGAGGTCAA
>NZ_FWXY01000076.1 GCF_900176365.1 Desulfocicer vacuolatum DSM 3385
GGCGGCATCTCCATCTTCATCACATCAAGATCTTCATATTCCACTTCGGGAAGATCGGCATTGTCGTCCTTCCAATAGGTCAGGGTGCGTTTGAGCCAGTCACGGTCGTTTCTTTCCGGGAAATCCTCCCTGGCATGGGCGCCTCGGCTCTCTTTTCTGAGCATGGCACCATAGGCCACACACTGGGCAAGTTTGATCATTTTGGGCACCCTGATGGCTTCCACAAGTTCCGGGTTGGAAGAGCTTATTTTATTTCTAAGGGCCACATTTTGGGATCGCTGGTGCAACACTTTTAACTCTTCCACGGCCTGGACAAGGTCTGTTTCATTTCTGAAAATACCCACCTTGTCCATCATGATCTCCTGCATCTCTTTTTTCAGCTCATAGGGATTTTCCCCACGGTCCCGTTGGATCAGGGTGGAAATTTTCTCCTTTTCCCGGCTCATGAACTTTTCAATGAGTTTGGTATTGATATTAAGAGGATTGTTCTGGCAGTGATCTGCCACATATTCACCCACAATCATACCGGCCACAACGGTTTCGGCAACGGAGTTACCGCCAAGGCGGTTGAATCCGTGCATGTCCCAGCAGGCAGCTTCACCGGCGGAAAAAAGACCCTTTAAGGTGGGGCTTTCACCGGTGGCCTTGGTGCGGATGCCGCCCATGGAGTAATGCTGGGTGGGACGCACCGGAATATACTCGGTGACAGGGTCAATGCCAAGGAAATATTCGCAGATCTCTTTTACTTCCCTTAAGTTCTTTTCAATGTGTTTTCTGCCCAAAAGGGTGATATCCAGCCAGAGATGATCACCGTATCGGGAGGGAATCCCCTTGCCCTTTCTCATGTGCTCGGTCATGCGGCGGGACACAACATCCCTTGAGGCCAGCTCTTTTTTACCGGGTTCATAGTCGGGCATGAAACGGTATCCGTCTTTATCAAGCAACAATCCGCCGTCCCCCCGGCACCCTTCGGTGGTGAGAATACCCACAGGTACAATGGCCGTGGGATGGAACTGCACCGCTTCCATGTTACCAAGGCAGGCCACACCGGTTTCAAGGGCAATGGCATTACCGATGCCCTCGGAGATCACCGCATTGGTGCTCACGGAATAAAGACGTCCATAACCGCCTGTGGCAATGGTGGTGGCCCTTGCCACATAGGCAATGAGCTCCCCTGTGATCAGATTCCGGACAACGGCCCCGTGGCACACACCGTCATCGTGAATAAGGGCGATGGCTTCCTTTCGTTCATGCACGGGAATGCCAAGTTCAATGGCTTTGTTGTCCATGGCATAGAGCATGGTGTGGCCGGTGCCGTCGGAGGTATAGCAGGTACGCCATTTTTTGGTGCCGCCGAAATCCCGGGAGGTGATCAAGCC
>NZ_FWXY01000003.1 GCF_900176365.1 Desulfocicer vacuolatum DSM 3385
AATGAACAATTTTGTGCTTTCAACAATTCAAACTTGGAGTAAAAATAAATAAAAAACTACGAGATAAAACTCTCCATAAAAAAGGGGTTGACCCGAACCCACACGGACGAACCGTATTCCGGCCTCGACCTGCCCACAACGAAGCTTAAAATACGCCCTTGATTTGCGGACTATCTTTTTTTATGACTCGTCAGTCATAAGTTCTCCAGTTTGACGCCACACAATGTGTTTCTTTGAAATTGAACATATCCCATGTGGTATGAAAAATGAGAACTTCGGACTCATGAGTTTTTTATATACAATGCAGCCTCCAAGGCAACCTCAGCAGAGCCGCTCCCCCGACGGGCAATAGGAACCGGACAATTGAGCTGTCTACAGTTCCGGTCCGGGACCATTGCCCGTCGGGGGGGCGGCGGTATAATACCATTTAGCTCCGCGTCTACGACCCTATATTTGTTGTGTCCCACAGGAAATGCCCGCCGATAGCAATACTCCGTAAAACAAGGGTGTAGTTCAAGCTTTGTTGTGGGCAAAGCCGGATCAAAATACGGTCTGCCCGTGGCAGTTATAAAAAAAGGGTTAATGAATGACACGGCAAATAAAAAATTGCAGCATCTCTTCTTACACGCACCTCTGCCTTAATAAGTGATCGGCAATGACCAGGGCCAGCATGGCCCGGCACACCGGATTTATTCTTGGAATGGCAGAAATATCATGCCTGCCGGTGGTGGAAAGAGTGGTTTCTCCCCCATCTTGATCCACTGTTTGTTGAGGTTTACTAATGGAAGGAATGGGTTTTACATGCACCCTTGCCACAATGGGGTCGCCATTGGAAATACCGGCAAGTATGCCGCCACTGTTGTTAGAGGCAAACCCACCTACAGTAATGGGATCATTATTTTCATACCCTGTCAGGGTTGCAGCCCGACACCCGGCACCAATTTCCACAGCTTTCACCGCACCAATACTCATCAAAGCCTTTGCAATGTCAGCATCCAGTTTATCAAACACCGGATCACCCAGCCCTGCAGGTGCATTAATGGCTGTCACCCCCACCACACCGCCCAGGGAATCCCCCTGTTTTTTTACATATGAAATCCTGGTTTCCATTTTTTCAAGGGCAACGCTGTCCGGGCACTCCAAACGATTGGTAACAGGATCTGTATCCATTTTATCAATGGCCACCCCACCCAGGGCCAGGGTCATACTTTTAATGATAATCCCATGGGTATCCAATATCGCCTGGGCCACCGCACCGGCAGCCACCCTTGCCGCTGTCTCCCTGGCAGAGGCCCTGCCCCCTCCCCGCCAGTCCCGGACGCCATATTTTGCCTGATAGGTTATATCCCCGTGCCCGGGACGAAAGACTGCTGCATTCTTATGATAATCTCTGGATCTCGCGTCCCGGTTACGGATCATGATGCTGATGGGGGTTCCAGTGGTAACCCCTTCAAAAACACCGGAAAGGATTTCCGCCCTGTCCGGTTCTTTTCTTCGGGTGCTGGTGCTGCCTTTACCCGGTTTTCTTTTATCCAGGGCTTTTTGAAGAACGGCTTCATTCAATGTGATGCCCGGAGGACACCCCTGCACCACCACACCCAGGCCGGGACCATGGGATTCTCCCCAGGTGGACACTTGAAATACTTTTCCAAAACTGCTTCCTGCCATATTCTTCTCCTGTTACTTATAATTGATCAAAAATTTCCCAGAAGCCGGGAAAGGACTTGGCAACACACCCTTCATTCTCAATTAAAACCCCCTCCACCATAAGACCGATGACGGAAAAGGCCATGGCAATGCGGTGGTCGTTAAAGGTCTCAATGAGGCCGCCTTTCATGGAGGGGGTGCCTGTCACAGATAACCAGTCATCACCCTCCCGGGCATCCACACCCATTTTTTTTAATTGGGACACCACAACAGATATGCGATCACACTCCTTTTGCCGCAGATGGGAAATGTTGTTTATCTTTGTGGTACCTTTGGCAAAACAGGCCACTACAGCCAAGGTGGGAACCACATCGGGAATGTCAGCCATATCCACTTCCACGGCACAAAGGTCTTTTCCTGAAACAGTGATGCCATGGGCATCATATATCACCTCACAGCCCATCTGTTCCAAAATATCCAGCAATCGAATATCCCCCTGGAGGGAGGATTGATTAATATGGGCCACGCTGATCTTCTTACCTGACACGGCCCCCATGGCCCAGAAATAACTGGCATTGGAAAGATCCGGTTCCACCACAAATTCTCCAGGCACATAGGATTGCCCCCCCGGAACCTCATAGAGCATTTCATCCACACGCCGGGCTTTAACATTGAACTTTGCCATGATATCCATGGTTAAATCAATATAGGGTGCTGACACTGCAGGAGTTGGCAGGGAAATACACACTCCCTGCTCCAAAACCGCACCCATCATGAGCAAAGAAGAAAGGTACTGGCTGCTCTGGGAACAGTCAATGGTCATGCTCCCACCGGTTCTGTTGCCTCCCTGGATACGAACCGGTGGGCAGCCATTTCCCTTTTCTGACACGGCACGCACATCAATCATCTCCAAGGCAGCCAGAAGATCTCCCATGGGACGTTGTTGCATGCGCTGATCTCCGGTGAGCACATAGGGTGTTTGCCCCAAGGCAGCAATTCCTGCCAAAAGGCGCATGGAGGTTCCTGAATTTCCAAGATAAATGGGCTCTCCATGGGGAGATGGTACCCCATTAACCCCCTGCACAGTAACAGTACCGTCAGGGGCCAGGTCCATGGCGGCTCCCATGTGGATAAGGGCACTTCGTGTGAGGGACAGATCTTCACTGTCCAATAAATTCTTTACCGTGGATCTGCCATGGGCCAGGGCCGCACATATCATCATGCGGTGAGAAATACTTTTGGACCCCGGGATGGTTACGGTGCCATGGGATAGAATGCGTTTATTTATGGATTTCATTGATGTACCAAAGCCTCTATTATAGTGTTTCTCATTAATTCCAATGGGGGTTCCTCCCCAGTAAAAAGACAAAATTGACGGACACCCTGATGGATAAACATGGAAAGCCCGTCAACGGTTTTGCAGCCCGCGGCCCTGGCATCACAAAGCAGCCGGGTGTCAAGGGGATTGTAAACAATATCCATTACAATGGTATCCATGTGAAGTGCCGTTCCTTTCACCGGACTTAAATGGATAGCAGGCACCATGCCAAGGGGGGTGGTGTTGATGATAATATCTCCATGGGTACCTGTGAATTCCTCCCAGGGCACAAAGCTTCCCTTTACGTGATCGGCAAGGGCATTGCCCCTTTTTTCATTTCTGTTAACAATCACAACACGGCCCTTTTCCCTTGCAATACCAAAGGCCACGGCTCTGGCCGCTCCCCCGGCCCCCAGAATATAAACGGTCTTTCCGGAAAGAGAGATGATCTGTTTTAATGGATCCACAGCGCCGGCACAATCGGTGTTGTATCCCCATAGCTCACCATTGCGATTCACAACCGTATTCACCGCCCCAATCTCCCCGGCAACGGGGTCCACCCCATCAAGGTAATCCAAAATTTTCTCTTTAAAGGGAATGGTGATGGATGCGCCCTTTATATTCAAAGTTCTCATGGCTGCCATGCCCTGCCGGATATCATCAATGCCAAAGGCCATATACACGGCATTGACACGGCAGGTGTTAAACCAGGTGTTGTGCATCAACGGCCCCATGGAGTGGGCCACGGGATTGCCAAATACAGCATAAAGGTCGGTGGCAGTATCAGGTATCATTTTTCATAATCCTCCACAGCCGGTTGCCCCGCAGGGTAGGAGCCCAGGTTTTTAAGGTAGAGGCAGTGGGGCTTCATCTTGGCCACGGTGTCAAAAACGTTTTTATCCGCCATGTGACCTTCAAAGTCCATGAAAAAATAGTAACTCCAGTTCTGATGTCTGGTGGGCCGTGACTCCAGTTTAACCATGTTTAACCCGGCCAGTTTCACCGGTTCCAGGGCCATGAAAAGCGCCCCTGGAACGTGGGAAGTGGCAAACATGATAGAAGTTTTGTCATTGCCCGTGGGTTGTTTTTTCTCCCCGCCAATGGACAAAAACCGTGTAATATTACTCACATGATCTTCAATGCGGGATGCCACCACCTTAAGTCCGTAAATGTGAGCGGCCCTGCGGCTGGCAACGGCTGCCCCCTGGGGATTGTCCGCCACCAGAGCTGCTGCCCGGGAAGTGCTACTCACCTCCCGGGTTTCAATGCCCGGCATATTTTTTCTCAGCCATCCCCGGCACTGGGCCAGGGCCTGGGGATGAGAATAGATAGTCTTAATGGAAGCGATATCCCCGGAAAGAGACAACAAGTCATGGGAAATTCGCTGATAGTGCTCCGCAGTGATGGAGACATCAAATTCAGAAAAAAGGTCCAGGGTATGGTTCACCGCCCCTTCCATGGAATTTTCCACCGGGACCACCCCATAATTACAATTCTTTTTTTCAATCTCCATGAAAATATCTCTGATGCTTCCCTGCTCAATGAATCGACCGGAATGGCTGAACAGATTCAGGGCCGCAATGTGGGTATAACTGGCCACAGGCCCTAAAAAAGAAATTCGGTTGGCTTTCTGGATTTCCCGGGTGGCTGTCATGATCACATTGAACAGGTAACGCACCAGATCTTCAGTGGCCGGTCCCCCATTGAGACGGGCCAGACGTTCCAGCAGTCTTTTTTCCCGCCCCTGGTCCAGCACACCCGCCCCTTTTTCATCTTTAATAAGACCTATCTCCTTTCCAATCTGCAACCGCTTGTTAATCAGGTGCAAAATCTGAGCATCAATGCTGTCAATACCGGCTCTTAGTGATGAAAGGCGATCTTCAACATCTTTCTTTATTACATCCATGGCATAACTCCTTTTGTGGGTTAATTCTCCCCGGCCGCCATGCCCCACCCGATTTCCCGTTGTAAAATAAAAAAGGGCTGTACGAAACCAGATCTCCGCACACCCCTTTAAAATTAAAAAAGCCGCAGAGACCTTTTAAGGTCTGCTGCGGCTTTTAGTTGTTATTTTGTTATGTTACTCTTCAGCACACCGCCTGCAGACCGGTTCTAAAATAAAACCAGAAATAAAAAAAATATCTGTCTGCAAAAAAACCAAACATCGTGGATCAATCTCCCGGTGTAGTGCTGTTTTCATCATAAAAAGGTCTGCCCATGGCAGGTATATATTGAATATAGATATACACCCAGGACAGCTATGTCAAGATCTTTTTTTATATGAAAAGGTCGCCTTCAAGTTCACCTAAGGCAGAGCCCCCCCGGGGGGGTAGTAGGAATCGGCCAATCGAGCTATCTACAGTTCCGGCCGGGACCATTACCCCTCGGGGGGGCGGCATAATACCATTTGGCTCCGCGTCTACGACCCTATATTCGTTGTGTTCGGCAGGACATGCCCGTTATATGAAACACTCCACAAATCAGGGGGGATTTCAAGCTTCGTTGTGGGCGGGAGAGGTCAAAATACGGGTGGCCTGTGGCGGTTATAACTCTTTGAGAACAAACTTCCGAATACGATTGCCCTCCCGATCCTTAACCGTGGCAGTGTATTTTCCGATTTTAACACTTTCTCCCACCTTGGGAATCCGACCCAGTTTATCCAGAACAAATCCGGAAAAAGTATCATAGTCACTGGATTCAGGAATGGTAAGTTCCAGTTCTTTATTTATTTCATCAATTTCTGTCTTTCCCAGCACAATCCATTTTTGTCCCTTAAGAGTGACAATGTGAGGATCAATGCGGTCTGTTTCATCACTGATTTCCCCCACGATTTCCTCCAGCACATCTTCCATGGTGACAATACCACACACCCCGCCGTGCTCATCCACAACAATACCGATGTGAATTTTAATTCGTTTAAAGACATGCAAAAGTGAATCAAGTTTCTTTGAAACGGGTATAAAATAGGCGTCCCTCATGACTTCCCGGATATCCAAAGCACTCATGGAGTTTTCACAGGTATCATGATAACTTGCAAAAAGGTCCTTGATGTTCAATACCCCTATAATATTATCAATGTGCCCATCCATCACCGGAATACGGGTGAAGCCTGATTTTAAAATGGCTTTGATGTCCAGGGGATCATTGACGTCAATGGCATACATGTCAGCCCGGGGGGTCATGATTTCCGAAGCACTGGTGTCGTCAAATTCAAAAATATTGGAAATAAATTCTTTTTCTTCCTCTTTGATCTCTCCCTCTTCTTCCACCACCTCCACCATGGTCATTAACTCATCTTCGGTGACAGCAGGGGCACCATCCACGCTGCGAAGAAGTCTGGGAATAAAATTCAACACCAAGATCAAAGGATAAAACACCTTTGACATCCAGTACAAGGGAAAGATAACAATGCGGGAAACAAAAATATTATTCCGGGTGGCAAAGGATTTTGGAAAAATTTCCCCCACCACCAGAATAATCAAGGTCATAATACCTGTAGAAATGCCAACGGCATTGGATTGGAAATAGTCCATGGCAATGGCCGTTGCCAGGGAAGATGCACCAATATTTACAAGGTTATTTCCAATGAGAATGGTGGAAAGAAGCTTATGTGAATCTTGTTTCATCTTAACGATGACCTGGTCCACCCGCTTTCCCGCTTTGGCAAGATGAAGGGCTCTTATCCTGCTGATGGAAAATAAAGCGGTTTCGGCCGAGGAAAAAAAAGCTGAAAAGATTATGCAGATAAGCAAAAGTGTTAGCTGGCTGGTCATACCATCCTGATCAGGGGTTTCATATTAATTAATATTGCCTTTTTAAACTCGCCGGTCATATAACTGCCATGGGCAAATCCGGTTCCGCCCACAGCGAAGCATAAAAAAGCCGTCACTGTGAGTACCCAGTATCTGCTTTTTCATATAAACCGCCACGGGCGGACCGCATTCTGACCTCGCTCCGCCCACAACAAAGTTAGAAATACTCCCCTGGTTAACGGAGTATTTCATATAAAACGTCAACAAATGACAAAAATTTATATGCCAAAAGTTCTTACAAACAGCACAAAAAATCAACCTGCAAATTAAACTCCTATTAAGAATAAGGCAATACACCATTTAATCAAGTATCTGACTTAAGAAAAGTTTGGTCCGATCATGCTGGGGATTATCAAAAAAGGCCTGGGGGGTATTTCCCTCCACAATCTCGCCATAATCCATGAACAAAACCCGATGGGCCACACTTCTGGCAAATCCCATCTCATGGCTCACCACGATCATGGTCATGCCGTCATTGGCCAGACTGATCATCACATCCAGAACCTCTTTAACCATTTCAGGATCCAGAGCTGAAGTGGGCTCATCAAAAAGCATCACATTGGGCTTCATGCAAAGGCTTCTGGCAATGGCCACCCGCTGCTGCTGGCCCCCGGAAAGCTGTCCTGGATATTTTTTTGCCTGTTCGGCAATGCGCACCTTTTCAAGGTAGTACATGGCAGTATCTTCAGCCTCGGCCCGGGGGGTCTTTCTCACCCAGATGGGCCCCAGGGTTAAATTATCAAGGATGGTCAAGTGAGGAAAAAGATTAAAATGCTGGAACACCATCCCCACTTCCGCTCGAATTTTCTCAATATTTTTCAAATCATTGGTAAGTTCAATGCCGTCCACAACAATTTTACCCTTCTGATGTTCCTCAAGGCGATTAATGCACCGGATCAATGTGGATTTTCCAGATCCAGAAGGGCCGCAAATAACAATTCGTTCCTGCTTTTTAACCTGGAGCGTGATATTTTTCAGTACATGAAAGTCCCCATACCATTTATGCATGTCCGTGATCTGTATGATATCAGAGTTCTGCTCGACTTCAATATTTGCTGTCTGGGTATTTTCGTTCATGGGATTTATCCAATGTCTATGGTTATCATTTTTTTGAAATTAATTTAACTTGATAGGCGTTTTTTAAAAAACACAAAGAGCCACATTTTTTGCTAATTCTGTTATGGGCAGGGTAAAAAAACATACCCGGCTCCACCGTCTGGATCATAAGTCTGTGTTAAGTTCCTGCTCCAGTCTGCGACTGTAGTTGGACATAAAAAAACAGCATACAAAATAAATTAATGCCACAAAGATATAAGCCTCGGCGGAAAATCCCATCCATTTGGGATCAGACAGGGTGGACTGGGTGGTTTTTAACAGATCGTATAAGGCAATGATGACCACAAGGGAGGTGTCTTTAAATGCTGAAATTAAAATACTCACCGAAGGGGGAATGACAATTTTCAGGGCCTGGGGTAAAATAATCAAGCGCATGGTCTGGAAATAATTAAGCCCCAGCGCATCGGCTGCCTCGTACTGGCCTTTGTTCATTCCCTGGAGTCCCCCACGAACAACCTCTGCAATGTAAGCGGCGGTGAACATAATAATGGCCACCTGGGCCCGTAAAATGGCATTTACCGTAACCCCTTCCGGCAAAAAAAGGGGAAACACCACCGAGGACATGAACAAAAGACTGATCAAAGGTACCCCGCGTATCAATTCAATGTACACCACGCAAAGGGACTTGATCACCGGCATTTTGGACTGTCGTCCCAGGGCCAGAATAATACCCACAGGATATGCAGATGCAAGACCGAACACGGATAACAGAAGTGTCAAGGGCAAGCCACCCCATTGGGAACTCTCCACAGGGGTAAGTCCCGGAACCCCTCCTTTCATGAGAAGCCCCATGATGACAAGCGCCACACCCCAGAGATAAAGAAGTGATTTTTTCCAACGTTTACGATCCTGACTGTAAAAAAGCATGACCACCAGAATAATCATGGCCAAAAGGGGACGCCACTGGAGATCATGGGGGTAAAATCCAAAAATAATAAATCGCAAATTGGCTGGAATCACGGACCAGCACGCACCGTCAATATTACGACAGGCCATGTAATCAGTCATCCAGACGCTGTCCACAAAGGCCCATCTAACAAAAGGGGGAACGCTGATCCATAGAAGATATAGAACCCCAAGGGTTAAAAGAGAATTAAATGGACCGTTGAAAAGATTGGTGCGTACCCACCCAATGGCGCCCACACTGGTCACCGGGGGTTTCACCGTGGAGGTATCTTGCTGTTGGGAGTTATCTTCCATGATTCTTATCTTTCCACAAGTTTAATTTTCTTATTATACCAGTTCATGAATGCAGATGTGGACAGGCTGAAAAAAAGGTAAACAATCATGATCATGGCAACCCCTTCAATGGCCTGACCCGTCTGATTAATGGTGGTACCGGCCACGGAAACAAAGTCCGGATAGCCAATGGCCACGGCAAGGGAACTGTTTTTGGTAAGATTGAGCATCTGGCTTGTCAACGGAGGAATGATCACCCGCAGTGACTGGGGAAGAATCACCAGATTAAGCACCTGGCCCGGTTTGAGCCCAATGGAAAGAGCGGCCTCGGTCTGCCCTTTGCTCACGGCCTGAATTCCGGCCCGAACCACCTCTGCCACAAAGGCTGCGGTGTAAAGAACAAGTCCTAACAACAGGGCGGCAAACTCCGGGCTGACACTTACCCCACCCTTGAAATTAAAACCGGAAAGTCTGGGCGCATTCATTTCTGTGGGAGCGCCTCCCAACAACCATGCAGCAAGGGGTAATCCCAAAAACAGCAGTAAGGCGACCCTGAACACCGGAAATATATTTCCGGTGGCTTCCTGCCGCTTCTTTGCCCATCTTTTAAGAAAAAATACAATAACACAGGCCACCAGAAATGCCACGATCATATATCCATGGGCAGAATGCCACTTGGGAACCCCAAAAATCATTCCGCGATTGCATAAAAAAAGTCCGGTAAAGGGATTCAAGGCCTGTCGGGGGGATGGCAGCATCTCATAGAAAAAAGCATACCAGAAAAAAAGTTGAAGCAAAACCGGAATATCCTGGAACACTTCAATGTAAACAGCAGACAGTCTGGACACCAACCAGTTGGATGAAAGACGTGCCACCCCCAGTATGGTACCCAGAATCACTGTGAGCACAATGCCGATAAAAGAGACAATAAGGGTATTTAACACCCCCACCAGCAATGCTTTACCATAGGAGTCTGCGGCTGAATACGGAATCAGAGATTCTCCGATTTCAAAGGAGGCTTCCTTATCAATAAAGCCCAATCCCGTGGCAATGGATTGCCTTTCAAGGTTGGCAAGTGTGTTGCTGACAAGATAAAAAGCCAGCAGGCCCACCCCCACCATGACCACAAATTGATAAAAAAGTGCCAGTTTATCAGGATCACGAAAAAAGGAAGTTTTTTCAGAGGAGACGTTGTCCATGGCTACCTTTTGCAAAAAAACAATTTCTAAAGGGATGTTGCATTGGATGAGACCATGACATCTCAAATGATCAAGACGGAAATAGCCTCACCCAAAGCCTGCGGAAAATTAAACCGTGAAATAAAACCATCACACATCACAACAATATCTTCCGCACCACCCATAATAAAATTAATCGGTGGATTTAGTTTTCGTCAACGGCTATTTAAAAGGAGCAGAATAGAGCAGGCCACCGTTGGTCCACAGGGCATTGAGGCCCCGTTCAATCATGAGCGGGGTATCGGTTCCCACATTTCGCTCAAATACTTCACCGTAATTTCCCAGCTGTTTGACGATATTATAGGCAAATTTTTCGTCCAGCCCCAGGGCTTTTCCATTTCCCGGAGATACACCGAGAAACCGTTTTACCTTGGGATCCGTACTTTTTAATTTTTCGTCCACATTCTTAGACGTAATCCCAAGCTCTTCGGCATTTATCATGGCCAGTACAGAATAGTTAACAATGTCTTTCCACTGATTGTCCCCATGACGCACGGCAGGGGCAAGGGGTTCTTTGGAAATGACTTCGGGAAGGATAATATAGTCACCGGGGTTGGGAGCCACAGCCCGGGTACCGGCAAGCTGGGATGCGTCAGAAGTCAGACAGTCACAGCGACCGGCAAAAAAAGCCTTGGCAAGTTCTGCCGTATTTTCAATGACCACAGGGTTCATTTTCATGCCGTTGGCCCGGAAAAAATCAGCCACATTCTGTTCAGTGGTGGTTCCGGGAAGTACACAAACCGATGCACCGTCAAGTTCTTTGGCGCTTTTGACTCCCAGTTTTTTATGGATAAGAAATCCCTGGCCGTCATAGTAGTTAACCTGGCAAAAATCAAGCCCCAGGGCCGTATCTCGACTCAGGGTCTGGGTGCAGTTCCGGGTGAGGACATCAATTTCGCCGGATTGAAGCGCAGTAAAACGTGTTTTGGCAGTGAGCGGGGTAAACTTGACTTTGGAGGCATCTCCAAATACAGCCGCGGCAACAGCCCTTGCAGTATCCACATCCAAGCCCTTCCACTCTCCTTTTTCATCGGGCTTGCCAAATCCAAACAGGTCGCCATTGACCCCTGCCTGGATATAGCCCTTGGCCTTTACATCGTCAAGGGTTCCTGCCATTACAGTGGCAGATGAGATAAAGATAAATGTGAGAATGAGGGTCAAACAGATTTTAAACAATTTCATTGATGCTTCCTCCCTATGGGTTTAACTTAAAAGAACTGCCATGGGCAGTTTTCGTATTACACCTATGGTTAGCCACAACTTAAAAATGTTTCTTGTTTTACCTGGATTTTCATATAACCGCCACGGGCGGACCGCATTCTGACCTCGCTCCGCCCACAACAAAGCTTGAAATACACATCTGGTTTGCGGAGTATTTCATATAAAACCGCCACGGGCGGACATCATTCTGGGAGCAGCTCCGCCCAGAACATGCGATATCGAGTAATGGAAATAATGGATTAATCAAACGTTATTTATTTATGTCAATTCTCTTTAAGCCTGTCAAGGCTTTACAGAAATTCCAATGCTTACTGTACGGGATTGAGTATCGCGTATATAACCGCCACAGGCGGACCTTATTTTGAGCCGAATCAGAATACGGCCCGCCCGTAGCGGTTATTTACAATTGCAATGTTGTTTTACCATATCAAAGGCAAGGGCCGCCACCCGCTGGGAAGCCCCTTTCCCCCCCAGCAAAGCGGGAAGCATCTCCAGACGCTTTTCCATGGCACCGCGTACAGAGTCATTCAAAATAGATATGACCTTCTCACTGATTTTTTCCGGAGTGGCATCCCCCTGGAGCAGCTCGGGCATGACTTGTTGACCAAAAATAATATTGGCAAGTCCAACATACTCTATTTTGACGAACAATCGGGCAAGAAAATAACTCATCCAGGACATTTTATATACGATAATAGTGGGCACCCGGAAAAGAGCCGCCTCCAGAGAAACTGTCCCCGATGCCGCAATGACAACATGGGCCGAGGAAAGTATGGCAGAGACATTTCCGTGGAAAACCTGGAACAGATCCTTGGTATTTATATGAAAATTCCGGCAACCCGGACAGGTTTTCAAGTTTTGTTGCGGGCAAGCCAAAGAGCAATGGGAGATCTGACCGTGGCTGTTATAGTGGTTTAAAATGGAATTAAACCGATCCATATCAACATTGGTGGCACAGGAAATTAAAAATCGAACCCCGGGTATACGCTGTTTTATTTTCAAGGAAGCATTAAGAAGGATTTCAAGAAGCGCATCAATTTCGCTGTTTCTCGATCCGGGCAATAGCGCTATGGTAAAAACCTCATCCCCGGACTTCAAAGCAGGGAGAAGTCCGGGATCATGGCAATCCAGAAGGGGATGCCCCACAAAGGTGTGGGGAATTTTCCATTTCCGATAAAGGGGAGCTTCAAAGGGGAAAATCAATGCCACATGGTCCACGTATTTTTTTATCTTTTTAAGACGGGACATTTTCCAGGCCCATACCTTGGGGGAGATATAGTAAAGAACAGGTATCCCCATGGGCCTGGCTGCGGCAGCCATTTTCAAATTAAATCCCGGATAATCAATGAGAATCAGCAAATCCGGTGAACATCGCGCCAGCTGATCTTTCATGCCCCGAAACACCCTGGCAATGGTCTGCATCTTCAGCAGCACCTCGGTGACGCCCATGACAGACAGATCCCGAATATGAAACAGCAATTTCATACCGGCCCGGGCCATGGTATCCCCGCCAATACCGAGAATCTCTGTTTTTGGCGCCCTTTGTTTCAAAGCCTTGACAAGGTTGGCCCCATGGAGATCCCCCGAAGGTTCTCCGGCAATAATCATGATTTTTCCAGGTTGGCCCTGCCCATGGGAAAGGTAATTTCCGGGGATATTCATCATGTTTAAAAGTCCTCTTCACCCATGGCCACAATGGAAATGCCTTTTTCATCGGCCAGATCAATCATTTCCCGGCGGTCAAAGGAGAGGCTTTTTCCCGCCTCCAGCACCAAAACATCAACACCGGACTTCACCATGGCCAAAATGGTTCGAACCCCGGACGAAGGAAGATCAAATCTCAAATCCTGCCCGGGTTTGCATCGTTTCACCACCACAGCCCCCCCCCGGCTTAGAGAACCTCCCCGGCCAATGGTGGCATCTGTGCCGTCTGCGGCCTCCACGGCAAGCACTGTGCCGTTGGATACCACCACACATTGCCCAATGTCCAGACGACCAATTTCCCCTGCAATGTGCCACCCGGTCTCAATATCCTTTTTAGCGGCCCGTCCCGGTTTTTTCCGGGTCCAGCATCCTTTGGGCGAAATAAGATCCGGCAGCAGCATGGTGGAAGGACAAATGGTGATGCCCTCTTTTCCCAAAAGATCGGCAAAGGCTCTCATGATCCCGTCGTCGTGGGTGTGTCCCATGGTGGCAATAAAAGCCAGGGCCTTGAGATCCGGCTTGATATCGGTGAATATTCGTGTTTTTTTTACAGTTCCCAACATAACGGCCCGGGTAACCCCCCTGCGTTGAAAAAATTTCAATAGCTTGGTTACCTGGCCCAGATGAAGCCATTGAATGGAATCTACATGCTCCTCAAGGGATAAAGATGCCTCATTTATATAGGCTGCGGCATGCACAGCAATCCCCTTTTCCTTTGCCCGCCGGGCAAACAACATGGGAAACTGCCCTCCACCTGCAATGAGACCGATGGATTCCATTTATCGTGTCACACCCCGGCTGGAACTTTCAATGAACTGAATAAAATTAACCACCTCCGGCACCTGTTCCACTTCGGCCCGCACCCTTTCTGAAGCCTGTTTTACAGTGAGACCAATGCGAAACACAATGCGATAGGCTTTTTTCAGACTTCTCAAGGTGGATTTGGAAAACGCTTTGCGCTTAAGGCCAACGTTATTCAACCCATGGAGAGTGGCCCGATCCCCGGCGGCAATAACATAGGGGGGGATATCCTTTACCACTGCGGATTTACCGCCAATGTAGGCATGGTCCCCGATTTTCACAAACTGATGGATGGCAACAAGCCCCCCGACAGTAACATTATCCCCCAGTTCAATGTGGCCTGCCAGGGTGGCATTATTGGCCAAAATCACTTGTTTTCCGGTTTTACAGTCATGGGCGATATGGGTATAAGCCATTAAATAATTTTCTTCTCCCACCTCGGTGTAGCCCCCGCCAAAGGCGGTTCCCCGGTTAATGGTGGCAAACTCTCTGATAATGGTGCCCCGACCGATTTTAAGATAGGTTTTTTCCCCATGATATTTTAAATCCTGGGGGGCAGCCCCAATGGAGGCATACTGGAAAATACGACACTCCGGCCCCACTTGAACATATTCGTCAATGATGGTGTAGGGACCGATTTCAGTGCCGGCCCCAATGGTAACATTTCCCTTGACAATGGCATAGGGACCGATGGTCACATCCGGACCGATTTCAGCGTCGGCATCAATGATGGCCGTGGGATGAATCATGAATTACTCCGTTTCAATACGCTTTTCAATGGCTTTTATTTTTCGTTCCAGGGAAAGCAGCAATTTTCTCATTTCAGGGAGACGGGGAAGAATGCGTCCCACCTTTAACCAGTTTTTGTGGGGCATCTCCGGCATGCCGGACACAATTTCACCCGGAGGAACATCTCTTGTTACACCGGCACCTGGCCCCACAATGGCACCGTCACCCACATTAAGATGGCCGGAAACACCTGCTTTTCCGGCTATGATGACATTACGGCCAAGGGTACTGCTTCCTGCAATACCTGTCTGGGCCACCAGCAGGGTATGGGGTCCAATGGTGACATTGTGGGCAATGTGCACCTGATTATCTGTCTTTACTCCCTGCCCCACCCAGGTGCGCCCCATGGTACCCCTGTCAATGGTATTACAGGCTCCGATCTCCACATTGTCATCAATCTGGACAAATCCGGCATGGACAATTTTTTCATGCCCTTGACCGTCCGTGGTAAATCCAAACCCGTCACTTCCGATCACTGTGCCGGAATGAATGAGCACATTTTTGCCAATGCAGGAGCGTTCCATGATGGTGACATTGGGTTTGATAACCGTATCATCCCCAATGCACACCCCATCTCCGATGAACACCCCCGGCATGATCCACACCCGGTGTCCCAGGGTGACATCATCACCGATGAAAACATGGGAAGATATCACCGGATCTTTTCCACAGTTAAAATTCTGGCCTGTAACCGCCAGGGAAGAACAACCGGATAACGGTCTTTTTTCCGGATAAAACCATGAAAGCATCTTAAAAAAAAACTGTTTCGGGTGCTCACACACAATAAAGGTGGCTTCCATTGATTCCAGAAAAGAGATATCAAGGGTTTCCGGAACCATTACGGCCCCGGCCCCTGCGGTTTTCAATTGTTTAATCCATGAAGCATCCACGGCAAAGGCAAGATCCCGGGGACCTGCCTGGTCAAAGGGGGCCACTGCGTGTATCAGCCGGGTGGGGTCCCCCACCACAACGGCATTGAATCTGTCAGCGATATTTTGAACTGAAATGGCCATCATTTTGCAGATGCAGCCTTTTTGTTATACGCCTTTATCAACTCATCCGTAATATCAATGGCATCGTTGTAATACATCACGCCGCCCTCATTGGTTTCAAGAATGAGATCATATCCCTTTTTCTTGCCCAATTCTGCTGCAAGGGTCAGCACCTCTGTTTTGATTTTATTAAAATGGCGGGCCTGGATCTGTTTAAACTCCTTGAGGTAACCGGCTTTCAGGGTTTTATAGTCATTGGCCTTAATGCGAAATTCTCTTTGTTTCTGTTCGCTCTTATCCTTGCCCATGACCAGGGCCTCCCGCTCAAGGGTCTTTTGCAGGGCCATGAGTTCTTCTTCCTTCTGCTTTACAGTGGCCTCCATCTCTTTGCCCTTTTTATTCATCTCCGCACTGGCCATTTTTCCCGGGCTTGAGGTGGACAATACTTTTTGGAAATTAACCACCCCTATTTTCACTCCGGCAGCCATGGATGTACCAATAGATCCCACAATAAAAAGCATTGCCATAAAAATCACTACACTGATCTTTTTCATATAAAAAAATCTCCACTATTAAATTGTTATTTCATATAACCGCCACGGGCAGGCCCTATTCTGATCCGGCTCTGCCCACAACAAAGCTTGAAATACACCTCTGATTTGAGGAGTATTTCATATAAAAACAAGCATCTCGGTTATAAATTTAAAAAGTTCCACCCATGGAAAACTCCCAACGTCCCCCACTGTACTCATTACCATTGAGAATGCTGCCGTATTCAATGCGAATGGGTCCCATGGGAGAATACCACCTGATCCCCCCGCCAAAACTGGTATAAAGATCTTCTATCTTGATATCCTCACTTTTTTCATAGACATCCCCTGCATCGTAAAAGAAGACCCCCACAAGCTTCATTTCCTCAATGATGGGAAAAGTAACCTCGGCATTGAACTGAAGAAATTTTTCTCCGCCCCGCTCTTCGGTCTCGCCCTTTGGGGTGGCATTGATGTCCTGCCAGTCATACCCCCGGACAGAATTGATTCCGCCCAGATAAAACCGTTCATAATCAATGTCAATATCAGCATCGGAACGGTCATCCAGAAATCCTCCCCGGCCATGGAGAAATCCGGTGAACTTCCAGAACAGAGGATAATACCAGCCGGTTTCAACAATGTACTTTGTGAAATCAATTTCTCCCCCAAGCCAGTCTCCGGCATATTCAACGGAAATGCTGTGTTCTGATCCCTTTGTGGGGTTAAAGGCCTTGTTTCTGGAATCATAGCGCAAGGAAGTAGTGATACTGCTGGTCACATAGTTACCGGCATCCACATCGGTGTAATCCTCATCCACATTTTCAATGGTAAAATCTTCATATCCGTACTTAATCCCCAGGGAGGTGTAATCAAAAATTTTGTATCCAAAGCGCAATGCCCCTCCGGTGCTCTCCTTGTCATAATAATCGTACTCATAATCCCATTTATAGAGATCAATTCCCGCAGATAAAGGAATATCAAACAGCCAGGGTTCGGTGAAACTGAAGGTATATTTTGTGGAAGAAGCAGACACTTCAGCCTTCAGGGATGTGATCTGCCCCTTGCCCAGAAAATTACGTTCGGACACAGAAATCATCCCAAAAATTTTATCTTCACTGCTGTATCCACCACCAAAGCTGAAGGCTCCGGTTGATTTTTCTGTGATATCCACATTGAGGTTTACCTTGTCTTCGGCACTTCCCCGGGTGGGTTTAATCTCCACATTTTCAAAATAATCAATGCGTCTTAAATTTGCGGTGCTTCTCTGGATTCCTGACAAAGAGTAAAGATCCTGCTCATGGACAGTGATTTGACGCCGGATCACCTTATCCCGGGTTTTGGTATTCCCGCTGATTTGAATCCGTTCAAAGTAAACAGGGTCTCCTTTTTGTATATCAAAAAGGATATTGACCTTTTTTGTTTCAATGTCCCTGGCAATGGAGGGGCGGACATCGGCATTGGCAAAGCCTTTATCTGCATAACGATCTGCCAGGGAAAGCATGTTGGCACGAAGGGTATCCCTGGAATATAAATCATCGGTTTCAAGGGTAAGTCCGTCCACGAGCTCATCCTGGGAAAAAATCAAATCCCCCTTAAAGGCCACTTCACCAATGTGAAACTGAGCCCCTTCCTGGATTTTAAATTTAACTGTAATCCCCTCTTTTTCAAAGGTAATTTCAGGATCAGACACCCGGGCATCGATAAAGCCGTTGTTTTTATAAAAGGCTTCCATACGGTACACATCCTGGCCCAGCTCATTTCTGTCCAAATCCCCCGAGGAGGTGATCCAGGACCAGAAGCCCCTTTCACTGGTTTTAATATGCTTTAAAATTTCTTTACGGCTGAAAAATTCATTCCCTTCCAGCACCAGGGTTTCAATGCGAAGTTTCTTTCCCTCTTTGATGGTAAAGATGACATCTGCCTGATTGTTTTCAAGCAACTTTGGCTCATACTTGATTTCACAATTGTGATAATTTTTATCCGTATACAGAGTCTCAATGGCTGCCACATCAGCCTTTAGTTTATAAATATTTAAAATGGAGCCGGTGCTGGTGGAGATTACATCAAAAAGCTCCTGCTCCTCATAGATTCTATTTCCCTGGAATTTAACCTTACGGACACTGGGTTTTTCCTCAACGGAGTAGATAATTTCAAGGCCGTTGTCATAATCCTGTCGTTCAATGCGGACGTCATTGAAATACCCCATGCCGTAAATGGCCTTAAGATCACTGTTCAGGCGTTCCGGGCTGTAGATATCCCCTTTGGCAGAGTGTATCATTTTCAAAATGGCATCTGATTCTATGCGAATATTGCCTTTGACACTGATTTTCTCAATGAGCTTTCGGTTAAAAATCTCCCCGGAAATTTCAGTGCTCAATGCATTTACAGCGGAAAAAAGATTTTCCACCCCCTGGGCTTCGGCAAAAAAAGGCACAGGGTCGGTACCGGCAATGATATCCTTTACCTTCATATCCATGCTTATTTTTTCACCGGCAATAAACACCGTTCCCCACAACAGATAATCCATTCCATGGCTGACGCCCATGGCTTGCAGGGAAGAAAGTGCCATCAAAGTCACATCATCCTGGAGCTCCATGGAAGTCACCATGGCTCCTTCAGCAATGAGATTGTCTGAAATCATTGAAAAAATACGGTGTCCAAGCGGACCGGTATCCCCGGCTGCCAGCATTTTCAAGGGAAACATTCCGACACTCTTTTTTTCAGCCCCCATGGTATTGACCGGTAACAGTGCCACTGCAATCAATATCATCCCAACGACCGCTTTTGATATCCATGTCTTCATGATGTCACATCCATTCTTTTTTTTTATATGAAATACTCCGTAAATGAGGGGTGTATTTCAAGCTTTGTTGTGGGCAGAACCGGGGCAGAATAAGGTCTGCTCATGGCAGTTATATGAAATACCCCGCAAACCCGGGGAATATTTCTACCTTTGTTGTGGGCGGAACGAGGCCAGAATACGGTCCGCCCGTGGCGGTTTATATGAAATACTCCGATCCCGGTCACTGTCACAATATTTTTTTCAGGCAGGCACCACCCGGCACTGCCGCAGTGTCACCTGCCGTTGCATTATATCTGCAAGTTCCGGATTGTGGGTGACAACAATCAGGGTCATGCCAAGCTCTTTATTTAACTCCAGAAGCAGTTGATGCACCGCCCTTGAGTTTTTTTTATCCAGGTTTCCGGTGGGTTCGTCTGCCAGCAGAAGAGAAGGGCTTGTCACCAGTGCCCGGGCAATGGCCACCCGTTGCTGTTCTCCTCCGGACAAATCCTCCACCCGATGGGCCAGGCGATGGCCCAACCCCACCCGATCTAACATCTCCGTGGCCATGGAAGTGGCTTTTTCAGAAGATTTTTCGTCAATGAGGCAGGGAATCATCACATTTTCCAAGGTTGTAAACCCCTGGAGTAAATGGTGGAACTGGAAAACAAAACCAATGGTTCGATTTCGAAACCTGGCAAGGGCTCTTTCATCCAGTGTCAATACATCGTTCCCCCAAAAACGGATACTGCCGGTGTCAGGGCGATCAAGGGTCCCCACAAGGTGAAGCAAGGTGGATTTTCCGATTCCGGAAGCCCCCACAACGGCCATACTCTCCCCCTGGCAGATGTCAAAATCAACATCCTTTAAAATATCAATGGTGGCATCGGCGGTTTTAAATGCCTTTGACATCCCTTGAAGGGAAACCAGGATATTGTCCTTGATCTCACCCATATCGAAGGGCCTCCACAGGGTCCATGGCCGCTGCCCTGCGGCAGGGGTACAGGGTGGAAAGCAGACACAGCAGCATGGAGGAGATGGCGATCATCATCACATCAAGGTACTCCAGCTGTACGGGCAGGGTGGAAAAAGGATAGGCCGAGGGCAGGGTTATAAATTGATATTTTTTCAGCACCACACAGATAAAAACCCCCAGAAAGGTGCCAAGGGCTGTGCCGGTTACTCCTACGATCATTCCCTGGAAAATAAATATTTTCCGAATCATGGCACTGGTGGCTCCCATTGCTTTTAAAATGGCAATGTCCCGGGTCTTCTCCATGACCATCATAATCAATGCACTGGTGATGTTAAATGCCGCCACAAGAACAATGAGGGTCAAAATAATGAACATGGCGGTTTTTTCAAGTTTAAGGGCAGAAAAAAGGCTCTGGTTCATCTCCATCCAGTCCCGGGCATAATAGGATGTGCCCAGATTTTTCATAATATCACCTTTAATGCGCCCTGCGGAAAACACATCCGCCACCCACACCCCCAGGGCAGAGATACGATTTTTTGAGCCCAAAAGCTTACGTGCCTCATCAAGGTGAACCCAGGCAAGGGAGCTGTCATATTCATACATCCCCGATTCAAATACGCCTGTGACCTGAAACCGTTTAAGAGAAGGCATATATCCCACAGGAGATATCATCCCCCCCGGAGACATCAGAATCAGAGTATCCCCCACAGATGTGCCAATGTTTTTTGCCAGTTCCCGGCCCACTACAATGCCCGGCAACACCCCATTGGGCTGGGACACCGTGAGCCTGTTTTCCATCTGTGCCCGGGAATATCCCTTGATGGGGCTCACCTGACCATGGGGGTCAACACCCCGGATCACGGCACCGGAAAGCCCCACAGATGTTTTAATCATGGTCTGGGTAAACACCATGGACGACACCGATGTCACGCCTTGGGTGCCCCGGATACTTTTTTCAATGTCATCAATTCCCCGGTATTGACCCGAGGCATCCATGACAAGGAGATGGGGCTCCACCCCCAGTATCCGGTTACGAAACTCAGTCTCTGCGCCACTCATCACCGCAATGACAATAACCAGAGCCATCACACCAAGGGTGACCCCGGCAATGGACAAAAGGGTGATCAAGGAGATAAAACCTTCCTTGCGTTTTGCTTTGAGATACCGCCTGGCGATAAAGGTTTCAAGGGACATTATGGATCAGGCGTTCTTTTTCATGTGGGGGAACAAAATCACCTCACGGATGGAAGGAGAATCGGTCAGGAGCATCACCAGGCGGTCAATGCCGATGCCCTGCCCCGCTGTGGGGGGCATCCCGTACTCCAGGGCCTCCACATAATCGGCATCCATGATGTGGGCTTCACTGTCTCCGTCTTCCCGCTGGGATACCTGCCCCAGAAAACGTTCATATTGATCAACAGGGTCATTGATCTCGGAAAAGCCGTTAGCAATTTCCCTGCCCGCAATGAACAACTCAAATCGATCGGTGAGTTCCGGATCAATTTCACTTTTCCTGGACAAGGGAGAAACCTCCACGGGATATCCGGTGATAAAGGTGGGTTGAATGAGTTTGGGCTCCACCAGGGTATCAAAAAGTTTGGTTAAAATCTTACCGGTACGTTCTTTCTTTGTCACCTTGATACCGTTTTCTTCCGCATAGGTCAGCATGGCCTGGGGATCATCAAGAATGGCTCGGTCAAGCCCGCCGATTTCCACCAGGGAATCCATCATGCTGATCCGTTTCCACTTGCCGCCAAAGGTAATGGTTTCCCCCTGGTAGGTAATGGTGTCAGAGCCGGTGACTTCCCTTGCAATGTGACTGAACATCTCTTCGGTGAGATCCATCAGGTCTTCATAATTGGCATAGGCCTGGTAAAATTCCACCATGGTGAATTCGGGGTTGTGCCGGGTGGAAACGCCTTCATTGCGAAAATTACGATTAATCTCAAAAACCTTTTCAAAGCCCCCCACCACCAGCCGTTTCAAATAAAGCTCCGGGGCGATGCGAAGGTAAAGTTCCATGCCAAGGGCGTTGTGCCAGGTCTTAAAAGGGGTGGCTTCCGCACCGCCGGGAAGGGGTTGCATCATGGGGGTTTCCACTTCCATGAAATCCCTTTTTTCAAAAAATCGACGCATGATACTCACGGTTTTACTGCGCTTTACAAAAATATCCCTGGCTTCATTGTTCATAATCAGATCAAGATAACGCTGGCGATAGCGTTTTTCAGGATCTTTAATGCCGTGGAATTTTTCAGGAAGGGGGCGAACAGATTTTGACAACAGTCGAAGTTCCTGGGCAAGCAGGGTCCATTCCCCGGTTCGGGTCTGGAAAAGAACGCCTTTAAGTCCCACAAAATCACCGATGTCCAGTTTTTTAAACAAAGAATATGTATCATTCCCAACTTTATTTTTCTGAACATAGGCCTGGAGCTGGCCGGTTCTGTCTTTAAAGCGGATAAATGCTGATTTTCCAAAACTGTTCACCGCCATCATTCGCCCGGCCACGGCAAACTGTCGGCCATCTTCACCCAGTGTTTCCGGTGCGGTTTCTGTTATAGCCTTGAGGGCCTCAATGGTATCAGAAACCCTGAAATCATTGGGATATAAAGGAATCCCGGCATCTGCCAGCTCCTGATTTTTCTCTTTTCTTACCTTGAGCAGTGTACTTGATTCTTCCATGTTGTATTATATTTCCCATCTTCAATTCATAATAGGTTAACTGTGAAAAATCTTCATTATTTACTCCATTTTACAATACAGTGTCAAGATTTTGTTTGGGACGCTTCAACCTGAAAATTAGAACAAAGGAGGTTCCTTCCCCGGGTACGCTGGTGACATCCACCATTCCTCCATAGCTCTCCATGATTCTGTGGGTAATGGCAAGACCAAGCCCGGTGCCATTGTTTTTGGTAGTATAAAAAGGATCAAACATCATGGAAAGCACCTCAGGTTCAATGCCACACCCGTCATCCTTGATGCAAAGTTTTACCTTTCCCTGGAGCGGCACTGAAAGATCAATGGCAATAGTCCCGCCGCCATCCATGGATTCAGCGGCATTTTTTAAAAGATTAAACAAAACCTGACGCAGATGCCCCGCATCCATATGGATGTGCACATCACGGGCCACATTCATATCAAACACAATACCATCACCACACACAGGATCTTGACGAAACAATGCCACAGTGTCAATAATGGCTCTATCCAAAAAAATCCGTTTTGCCCCCATGTGATGGGGATTGGCAAAAAGTAGAAAATCGGTCACCAGTTTACTCAATCGATCTGTTTCCCGCAGCACAATCTGCATGAGTTGATAATTGGGCATTCCCGGGGAAAGATCTTCCCTTAGCAATTGAATGGAGCCGGAAATGGATGCCAGGGGATTTTTAATTTCATGGGCAATGCCGGCAGCCAATTCTCCAATGGCCGCCATTTTTTCCACCCGCTTAAGATGTCTTTCCATCACAGCCAGATCATGCCGGGCCCGCCGGGTTTGAACCGCCAGTATCCCCGTGAGAAAGGCCACGGCAAAACAGGCAGACATGATAATGACCATGCGGTATATGATATGGGTCCAGGCATAGGCCGATGCAAGATCCCCTGTGGTACCCAAGGGGACCAATACCCCATAATACTCCAGATCTATCATCAATCCATACTGTACACTGCTCAAGGCGGCCACCACCAGACTGCCTGCCCGATGGAGAATCATGCTCACCCCGATGATGACCAGCAGGTAAAGAAAGGTGAACACACTGGCAAACCCACCGGTTAAAAACAGTATAACGGTCACCGTCACCGTATCAAGAAAAACCTGCCCATAGACAAACCCGCGGGTCTCACCCCAGATATTCAACAATAAAAAATAAAGCACAGAAAGAAAAAAAAGCACCAGGGAAATACCAACTAAAAAAATAAAGGGCCGGGCCGTGAAAGGGATGGATTCACTGGCACAAAAAATTAGAGTGGCCCCCAGAAGCACCCCGGCAAATACCAGCCGGAAAGCAATGAGCCACTTTATCCGCCCCTTTAAATCATCCGGGCCTGGAGGGTGAATTTCCATGAAATCTTACCCGATGGCTGCAGCCATTTTAAAAATGGGAAGATACATGGCAATGACCAGCCCACCAATGACCACCCCCAGAAAAACCATGAGAAAGGGCTCGATCATATCTGTGAGATTGCTCACGGCCTGGTCCACCTCATCATCATAAAAATCTGCAATTTTCTCCAGCATGGTATCCAGAGCACCGGTGGATTCCCCCACGGCAATCATGGAACAAACCATGGAGGGAAACACCCCGCTTTCAAGCAAAGGATCTGCCATGGATCGCCCTTCGGAAATACCCGATTTAACGTCCAGAACGGCAAATTCAACTGTTTTGTTACCCGCTGTCTTGGCGACAATTTCAAGGGCTTCAAGTATTGACACCCCACTTGACATCATGGTCCCCATGGTCCGTGTAAATTTGGCCACTGCCACCTTGCGGATGAGAAGGCCAAACACAGGCAGTTTTAAAAAAAGATCATCCATGAGGATCTGCCCCTTTTGGGTGGCATAAATTCTTTTAATGGCAAACATGGTAAAAAAAATGCCTCCCAGTATATACCAGATCCGCGCGATGACAAATTCACTCAATCCCACCACCATAAGAGTGGGGGCCGGAAGGGCAGACCCAAACCCTTCAAACATCTGGGAAAAAACAGGGATGACAAACACAAGAATAATTCCCACCACCACCACGGCCACAGCCATGGTGATACCGGGATAGGTCATGGCACCCTTTACCTGTTTTTTTAATTTTGCCATTTTTTCCATGTAGGCGGACAGCCTTCTAAGAATAATATCCAGAATACCGCCGGCCTCACCGGCGGCCACCATGTTAACATATAGCTCATTGAACACCTTGGGAAATTTACCAAGGGAATCGGCAAAAGTTTCACCTGTTTCAACGGAGGTTTTAATCTCTTTTAATATTCTTTTAAAAGTGGGGTTTTCCTGCTGGGTCTGGAGGATATCAAGGCATTGAAGAAGGGGAAGCCCTGCATCAATCATGGTGGAAAACTGCCGTGAAAAAATAATCACATCTTTATCTGTCACCTTGGGCTGCAAAAACTCAATATTTTCAAACAAATCCTTGGGTTTTTTCTTGATGGAGGTGGCGGTTATTTTTCTGCGCAAAAGGTTTGCACGAACCTCCTCAACACTTTTTGCTTCCATCTCCCCTTTAATGGTTCTGTTTTTTGGATTTTTACCCTTCCAGAGATAAACAATCATGCTGTTTCCATATCTCCTTTGATATTTTTATATGAAATACTCCGCAAACCGGGGATGTATTTCAAGCTTTGTTGTGGGCAGAGCCGGATCAAAATACGGCCCGCCCGTGGCAGTTATAAAATAATTATTCCACAGGGTGAATGTTCGATTTGGTACTGCAGCAGTATGACCAACGCCCCACATCTGCCTAATCGGGACTGCACCGCATATTAATAACTTAACTTTCGGTGTTCGCATTTCGTGGTGGGGTAAGGATCTCCTTGGTTTTCCCGATTATAAATGATAAGAAGCACACAATCATGGAGTATTCATGGGCATTGGCGTCAAGCCCCACTCCAGATCAGCCACATTGGGAACCGACGCCAACAAAATGGATCTTAAAATTACAATTAAATTTCCCTTTGTCATTGCCAGGAGCATGGACTGATTGAAAAAAGAAAAAAAAATCCAGCCGGAAGCCATCATTACCAGCCATATCAATGCAGACTTTGACGCCATCTCCAGTATGCTGGCAGCCCAAAAACTATATCCGGAAGCGGTGGTCATTTTCCCGGGATCCCAGGAAAAAAATCTCAGGGATTTTTTTGTCAGCACCATGAGCTACCTTTTTAACATGGAAAATCCAAAAAACATAGACTTTTCCCTCATCCGGAAATTGATCGTTGTGGATACCCGCCGGCCCCTTCGCATTCCCGCCGTTGCCAAGCTCCTGGAAAAAGAGGAACTGGAAATCCATATCTATGATCATCACCCGGATAAGGAAGGGGATATCAAGGCAGATATCAGCGTTGTCCAGCCCACCGGTGCCACGGTCACCATATTGACACAGCTGATCCGGGAAAAATCCATTGCTATTTCTCCAGAGGAAGCCACGGTCATGGCCCTTGGCATCTATGAAGACACAGGCTCATTCACCTATACTTCCACCACCGAAGCAGATCTACAGGCAACCGCGTTTCTCCTCTCCTGCGGGGCCAACCTCAACACCATCTCCGATTTTATTTCCAAAGAAATCCGCACGGACCAGGTGGCCTGGCTCAATGAACTGATCAATGAAAAAGTTTCCCACACCATTAACGGGGTGGAAATTCATATTTCCACCATATCCTCTCCAGAATACATACCCGACCTTGCCGCCATTGTACAAATGGTGATGAAAATTGACAATCTGGATGTTTTCTTTGCCATTGTCCTCATGGAAGCCAAGGTAAATGTCATTGCCAGAAGCCGCATCATTGAAGTAAATGTGGGGGAAATTTTATCTGCCTTGGGCGGTGGCGGTCATGCCAGTGCCGCCTCTGCCGGAATACCCGGAAAAACATTGGCCCAGGTGGAACAAGAACTCATTGAACTGTTGAAAAGCCATGTGATGCCCACCCGCATTGCCCAGGAGTTGATGTCCACACCGGCTTTCACCATCAAGGAAAGTGTCACCTGCCGTGATGCAGGCATGATGATGACCCGCTGCAATGTCAATGCGCTTTTGGTTTCATCGGATGATCCCCATGAAATCACGGGATACATCACCCGTCATGTCATTGAAAAAACAGGCTATCACCAGCTGGGTCATCTCCCCGTCAGTGAATATATGTCAACGGAAATTACAACCATTTCCCAGAATGCCGGACTCATGGAAATTGAATCCCGCATCATGGGAGAAAAACAGCGGCTTTTACCTGTAAAGGCAGATTCCAGGGTCATCGGCGTCATCACACGCACCGATCTTTTAAATTATCTGGTGCACCGCAACAAAAATGGCACGGGTTCACACCATGGTCAAAACATCACCCCACAGCACGCCAAACAGCGAAATATCGGCCACCTCATCACAGAACGACTGACTCCGGCCATGGCAGACCTGCTCCGGGAAATCGGCCGGGCCGGCGATGAATTGGGGGTCAATCTGTTTGTGGTGGGGGGATTTGTACGGGATCTGCTGCTTTGCCGTAAAAGCGATGACATTGATGTGGTGGTGGAGGGGGACGGTATTGACTTTGCGAGGCGCTTTATACTTAAAAAAGGTGGACGATGCAACACCCACCGGGAATTTTGCACAGCGGTCATGGTGCTTCCCAACGGTTTTAAAATTGATGTGGCATCTGCCCGAATGGAATATTACACGGCACCTGCGGCACTGCCCACTGTGGAAATGAGTTCCATCCAGCGGGACCTCTTCCGCCGGGATTTCACCATCAACACCCTTGCCGTGGGACTCAACAAAAAAAATTTCGGCACCCTCATTGATTTTTTCGGTGCCCAGCGGGATCTTAAGGACAAAACCATCCGAACCCTGCATAATTTAAGCTTTGTGGAGGACCCCACCCGGGTATTCAGGGCCATTAAATTTGCCAACCGCTTTGATTTCACCATTGGGAAACTCACCCTGAGCCTCATCCGCAATGCCGTAAAATTTGATTTTTTCAGAAAACTCAGTGGAAGGCGGCTCTTTTCAGAGCTGAAACAGATCCTTGAGGAAGAAAACCCCATCCCCGCCATTGAAAGTCTGAGAAACTACCACCTGGAAAAAGTGATTCATCCAGATCTGATCATGGATGACAGCATCATAGAAACCCTTGGCGCTGCCCAAAAGGCCGTGTCATGGCATGATCTTCTTTATTTGAACACACCATGTATGAACTGGTCCATCTACTTCATGGTGATCCTTAAAAAATGTCCATATCAGGTGGTAAAGGAGATTTGCAGTCATCTGAGATTGTCTCCTTCCCAGACAAAGCTGATTTTAAGGGATCGACTCAAGGCTGAAGAACGGTTGTACATACTGGAGAGACGATTTCCCCCCACCAACAGCGGACTCTATGCATTGCTCAATATTTTCAAACCCGAGCATCTGCTCTACATCATGGCATGCACCCGGATTGACCGGGTGAGAAAAGCGGTCTCTTTTTATTACACCCGGCTCAAAGATATAAAGCCCACCATCCAGGGCCGGGACCTCATTGCATTGAATCTTAAGCCGGGGCGGACCTTTCAAGCCATCCTTCAATCTGTGCTGGATGCAAAGCTGGATGGAAAGCTGAAAAATAAAAAAGAAGAAATTGCATTTGTTCAAAAACACCACATGCCCGTGAATCCAGATTCCATGGACAAATCAGTTGATTAACCGCCCTGTTTCTGATAGTCGATGGTGAAGTTTTTCACATGCACGGCTGTAAAAACCGGCTACAACGAAAATTGAAACCCTCATAATTCCAGACTTTTGGACGGGGTTTCATATAAAAAAAACGGAAACAGATATCCATGAAAAATGCAGACCATCTCACCGGTATTACCACCACCGGAACCCCCCATCTGGGTAACTACGTGGGGGCCATCCGCCCCGCCATTGAGTCCAGCCGGGAAGCCAACCGCCAATGCTATTACTTCCTTGCCGACTACCACGCCATTATCAAGTGCCAGGATCCGGCACGCATCCGGCAATCCGCCCTGGAGGTGGCAGCCACCTGGATTGCCCTGGGACTTGACACTGACACCTCCATTTTTTATCGACAGACAGATATTCCTGAAATTCCGGAACTGACCTGGATTCTCACCTGCATGACCGCCAAGGGCCTCATGAACCGTGCCCATGCATACAAGGCAGCCGTGGCAGACAATGAAGCGGCCGGCCGAAAGGATCTGGACAAAGAGATCACCATGGGCCTTTTCAGCTATCCCATTCTCATGGCAGCAGATATCCTCATGTTCAATGCCCGGAAAGTGCCTGTGGGTCGGGATCAGATCCAGCACCTGGAGATGACCCGGGACATTGCCGGACGGTTCAACCACCAGTTTGGGGAGCACTTTATCCTGCCCGAGGCTGTGGTGGATGAAACCACCGCTGTACTGGCCGGTCTTGACGGCAGAAAGATGAGTAAAAGCTATAACAACACCATCCCCTTGTTTGAAACGGAAAAAAAATTAAGAAAACTGATCATGAAGATCAAAACCAACTCCCTTGCACCGGAAGAACCAAAGGACCCGGAGACCTGTACCCTGTTTGCCATTTATAAAGCCTTTGCCACCCGGGAAGAAACTGCGGCCATGGCAGCCAGGTACCGGGAAGGTATCGGCTGGGGTACCATGAAACAGGAACTGTTTGAATACCTCAACGAAGTGTTAAAAGGCCCAAGAGAGATGTACAACGAACTGATTAAATCCCCGGGAGACATTGATGCCGTGCTGAAAAAGGGTGCCATCCGTGCCCGGGAATATTCTGTACCCATGCTGGATAAAATTAAAAAAGCCATTGGCATACAGGCCCTGTAATCCATGGGGACTGCGATCCCTCCAACGTTGGGAGAAACTCAATCGTCGGGGATGGTATTTCAGGTATGGGATTTCCCCGGGGAGGATTGAAGGGATTTAACCTCCCCCGGGGTCAGATGGCGCCATTTGCCAAGGTCAAGATTCCCCAATGTCACCCGGCCCATGCGCACCCGTTTAAGGTGGCTCACCCCATTGCCGGTTTTAGTCACCATGCGCCGGATCTGTCGATTAAGACCCTGCTTTAGCACAATGCCAAAATCGTGGGAACCGGTGCGCCACACCCTGGCCTTTCTGGTTCTTTTTCCATCAAGGACAATGCCCCGGGCCATTTTTTCCAGGGCCCCCCGGCTCACAGGTTTAACCGTTGTGACAGCATACTCCTTTTCATGGTTAAATGAGGGATGGGACAATCGGTTATGGAGTTCACCATCATCGGTGAGAAGAAGCAGTCCGCAGGAATCCTTATCCAGGCGTCCCACAGGATAAATGCGCTGGGGAACATTGACCAGATCAAGGATAATGGATTCCCTGCCCTGGCGGACACAGGAGGAGACCACCCCCACAGGCTTATTCAAGGCAATATAAGTCAAGGCTTTATCCTGTGCCATCTCCACGGCCGTTCCATCAAAAGAGACAAGGTCCACCCCCGGCACCACCTTGGTTCCCGGGGTTGTCACCACAATTCCATTGACCGTTACCCGGCCCTGGGAGATAAAAACCTCCCCCTGTCGCCGGGAACAAACCCCGGCCTGGGACAAAAATTTCTGAAGCCTCATCATGAACGATAGTCCGCATTGATCTTAACGTAGTTTTCAGAAAAATCACAAAACATGAAAAAATCACTGTGATCTCCCAGATTAAGATCCAGAATGATCTCAAGTTCATCGGCTTTCATTTCCCGGGCCGCCTCTTTTTCAGCATCCACGCCCTGCCACTCCCCCTTCATTACCAAGGCAACCTCCCCAAAATATAGATCCATCTTATCAGGGTCCACCATGGCCCCGGAACGGCCGGCAGCTGCGGTGATGCGTCCCCAGTTGGGGTCTTCACCGTAAAGGGCGGTCTTCACAAGATTGGAATGGGCAATGGCCTCGGCTGCTAAGAATGCGTCATGGGCAGAAGCCGCTCCCCGGACCGTAATGCGGGCAATCTTGGTGGCCCCTTCACCGTCCCGGACAATCATTTTTGAAAGCTCAAGCAAAATTTCATCCATCACCTGCTGAAACTCCAGGGCATCATCACTATCCTCCAGAACCGCCCCGGACATACCGTTGGCCATGGCAATGACCATGTCATTGGTGCTGGTATCCCCATCCACGGAAATACGGTTAAAAGAGGTATCACACGCCTTTTGAAGGGCGGTTTTTAAAAGGGTGGAAGAGATATCCAGATCAGTGCACACAAAGGCCAACATGGTTGCCATGTTGGGGCGGATCATGCCCGATCCCTTGGCAAAACCGCACACGGAAAAAGTTTTACCTTTGACGGTGCAGGTTTTACTCACTATTTTTTTTGCAAGATCTGTGGTGAGAATGGCCTGGGCAAAATCATCGGCCTTGTCCCATGCCATGTCCCCCACCACAAGGGGGATTCCCGTGTGTATTTTTTCCATGGGAAGGGGGGCACCAATTACTCCGGTGGAAGATACCAGCACCAGGTCCTCGGGAATATTGAGTGCTTCTGCAGCCACACAGGCGGTTTCCACCGCATCTTTATATCCCTGCTCTCCGGTGAAGCAGTTGGCATTGCCCGAATTTACCACCACCGCCTGACAAATACCGGGAACAATGCGCTCCCGTCCCAGAATCACCGGCGCTGCCACCACCTTGTTGGTGGTAAAAAGTGCCGCAGCAGAAGCAGGCCTTTGTGAATAAATGATGCCAAGATCCTTGTTTCCGTTGGTTTTTATGCCCGCAGCAATACCGTTAAATTGAAATCCCTTCATTGTATTTTAATCCCCCTGTTTGACTTTTATGGACGGCGTATTATCGTAATTCGGTGAGTCTGTTTATTCAGCCCATGGTAATTTTAGACCCCTTTTAACAGAAAAACAGCCATAAGGAAATATGGAAATATGGAACATTTTACAGTGAACTGCCCCCATTGCGACGGTGGACTGATCTTGAGACGCACCTGAACACGGGTTTATTTATGCTGCAGGTCCTGCGGCAAAGAGTATCCCCAGGAAAAATATAAAACGCTCATGGATGACTATTTTGAAGCCATGCTGGCCAATGTGCCCTGCAACAGACTATAATCCTTCCATGCCGGGCTGTTGGCACAAACAGCATTACATCAAAATCCCATGACACACTCCCGGAAAAATTTCAAAATCACCATTGAATATGACGGTACCCCCTATGCAGGATGGCAGATCCAACCCCGGCAATCAACCATCCAGGGGGAAATAGAAAAAGTTCTTTCCATCATTTTAAACCAACCCGTCACCCTCACAGGATCGGGCCGCACCGATGCCGGGGTCCATGCCATGGGACAAACCGCCAATTTTCATGCCGCAACGTCCATGACCTGCCCCCCCTTGAAGCGGGGAATGAACAGTATGCTCAAGGGCCCCATAGTCATCCGGGAAATTGAGGAGGTGCCGGACCATTTCCATGCCAGATACCATGCCATATCCAAGGAATATCATTACCATATATTGAACCGCCCGGAACCCTGTGCCGTGGGCAGAAACTACCGATGGCACATCCCCCTTCCCCTGGACGTAACTGCCATGAACCACTGCTGCAGCCTGATCCGGGGTGAACATGATTTTAAATCCTTTGAAGGGGCAGGAAGCCCCAGATCCCACACGGTCAGACATATCTATGATGCAGTGGTGGAACCCCTGGAAAATCAGAACATGGAAAGGCTTGTTTTTAAGGTAAAAGGAAATGGTTTTCTAAGATTCATGGTGAGAAATATCGTGGGGACCCTGGTCCAGGCCGGACTGTCAAAACTGACACCAAAGGAGTTTCACACCATTTTACTGGCCCGGGATCGACAAAGGGCCGCAGCAACAGCGCCGGCCCGGGGACTTTTTCTCATGAGGGTGGACTATCCTTTGGTTCCCGCATTTTTTGAACCACCCGATTGTAGTGATTGATCACGTCCCGGCGGTATAAAAGCCCCACAAACACACCATGGTCATCCACCTCCACCACAGGCAGGGCATCAATGTTTTTCCGGGTCAATTTTAAAAGCACGGTGTTAAGATCCTCCAAAGGAGTGGTGACAATGATGTCAGACACCATGATATCACGCATCACCACCAGATCCTCCAGATGGATGGTGAAAATCACCTCCCGGATATCAGTGCTGGAAAAGATACCGCAAAAACGGTTCTCACGGTTCATCACCGGAAAATAATGCTGTTTAGTGGCGGAAAAGATCTTTTTAAATTGAGAAAAGGCCATGTCTTCGCGGACATGGGAAACATTTTTCACCAGATGCATGAGATCGCCCACCTTCATGGTCTGGAGAATATCCATCATGAACTCCCCGGCATGGGCCGGTGAATCCACCCGGTTTTTCACCTGCTTTTCATAGATGGTCCAGCGCTGGGCAATGAGATAGCAGATGGAGCAAACCAAAAGACTTGGCAGCAGCAAGTGGTAGGAGTTGGTCATTTCACTGACAAAAATAATGGTGGAAATGGGCGTATTGGACACGGCGGTGAAAAAGCCTGCCATTCCCACAATCACAAAGGTTCCAGGCGCTGTCACCACCCCTGGAATGATCATGTGAAACAATTTCCCCACCACTCCGCCCATGGCACCGCCAATGACAACCGATGGACCAAACACCCCCCCGCTGCCACCGGAACCGATGGAAAAAGAAGTGGTCAAAATCTTACCCACGGCCAGGGCAAACAAAATGGAAATGGAGACTTCATTAAAGATGGCCTTCTGGGCAAGCCCATATCCAAAGGCCAGGGTATAGGGAAGAAAAAAACCGATGATACCGGTTATGAGGCCGCCAATGGCGGGCTTAATGTGATTGGGAATGCGAAATCGCCGGAAAAGACGGGTGACCCCATAAAAGGTCTTGACATAGAAAATGGACGTGAGAACAAGGACCACAGCCAGTACCACATAGGGTCCAAGTTCCAGGGGATTTTGAAATTTAAAACCCGGGGAATCAAACAGCGATCCCCAGCCAAACACCAGGCAAAATATGCAATAGGCCACCACAGAGGAAATACCTGCGGGAATAATCACATCAGATTCAAATTCCGGATCCCGGTACAGCACCTCTGCGGCAAACAATGCCCCGGCCAGGGGGGCCCGGAAAATACTTCCCACACCCGCCCCCACCCCGGCGGCCATCATGATACGGCGCTCCCGGTCGGACAAATTCATTTTTGTGGCCAGAAAAGAACCAAATCCGGCACCAATCTGTGCAATGGGGCCTTCTCTTCCGCCGGACCCCCCGGTGGTTAAGGTGATGGCAGAGGTAATGGTCTTGATGATGGGCACCCTGCCACGGATATAACCGCCCTTCTGGTGATACGCCTCAATGGCTGCATCTGTGCCGTGCCCTTCCGCCTCCGGGGCAAAGGTGTACACCAGCCAGCCACTGATAAGGCCCCCTGCCGCAGGAAGAAATAAAAGAATCCATCGATTAAAAGGGGTATCTGTGGGAGAAAACAGGTGATGTTCCCCCGCCGGGGTACCCGGACGATATCCGGCCAGGGCATCCAGAAAAAAATGCACGCCCAGCTCGCAGAGATAATGGAACAAAATCGAGCCAAGTCCGGCAATGATCCCAATGAGAACAAAGCGAAAAAGCCACCGCCCGGCATGGGCAATCTCTCCAGAGGAGAACCAGTCTGTCAACCGTGTCAGATACGTCCCTTTTTTATCCATGAGTCTTATTTCAGATCTTTAATTCCCTTCAAAAGAATGTCAAATAACACCTTTACCTCATCTTCTTCCATGCAGGAAAAGGCAACCCTGATATTTCGCTGACCAATGGCGATGAGTCCCACCCCATAGGTATCCAGCAGATGCAGCCGAAGGGTTTCAGCATCCACGTCCTTAAGGCGAACACACATAAAATAACCGGAATTAAAGGGATACACATCCCAGGCATCCCGGTAGACGGGATCCTTTAATACCGATTTAATGGCCTGGGCCCGGGATTTGAGGATATCAAATTTCTCTTTTTTCTCATCACCATATCCCGCAGCTTCCATACCCTTTAAGAGAATGGACTGGCTCAGATGGGAGACATTGGAACTATTGCCCCTGATACAACCGGCTGTTTTCTGTTCCATGGCGGCATAAAGGGGGCCAAGGTCTTGGGACGCCTGTGACGCACAAAAACCATAGGTCACAAAACCGGTGCGAAGCCCCCAGACATAATCTTCCTTTGTGGCTCCGTCCAGTTTAACCGCAGCAATGCGTTCATGGCTACCGGCCAAAAGGGAAAAAATCGATTCCTTCATGGTCTCTTCTTCAAAGAAAAGACCAAAATAAGCATCATCACAGCCCACCACAACGTTGCTGCCTTTTTGGGCAATATCCACAAGGATGGCGGTGATTTTTTCAGCTTCGGCAACGGTGGGGGAATATCCACTGGGATTGTTGGGAAAATTGAGAATGGTGATAATTTTTTTACCGGTGGCGGCCCGATCCCTCACGGCCTTTTCAAAGGCTTCTATATCCAGACCGGTGAGATCGGCATTAAATGTGTTGTAGGTGACCACCCGGGCCTGGTTTCTGACACCAAAGGTCATGTTGTAATTTCCCCACATCATATCAGGTAAAATAACAACATCACCGGGATCCATCCACATGTCGGCAAAGGTACTGACGGCATGGGTGATACCCGAGGTTACCACAGGAAGACTGACGCATTTCCCTTCCAGGGACGAATTTTTTTCAAACAACGATTTCTGCCATTGTTCCCTCAGGGTGGGCAGACCAAATGAAGGGGCATAGGGAAGGAATGCATCGGGTTCCAATCCGCCCACCGGTGAGGTGATGGAAGAAAGGCTCATTACCTTACCCTTTTCTTTGGCAATGCCGATGGTGGCATTTATTTTATGGGCTTTCTGCTTTGCTTCAGCGCTTTGGGTCAATATTCCCCGGGGAAAAAAAAGTTCTTTTCCCATGCGGGACAACATATCATAAACATATGGATTCAACTGTTTGATCACAGCATTGGACTCTTCGGCCAGCACGTTCATGGTATCACATCAATCCTGATTTTTTATAAGAAACTCCCCGCAAATATGGGAAAATTTTCTATCTTTAGTTGTGGGCAGAAATGGATCAGAATAAGATTTGCCCGTGGCAGTTATATACGATCCAAGGTTAATGCGCATATCAAAGAGGGGATATGGCGTAAAAAGGGGAAGGAACATCTCCATTGGCCACGACAGCCCGGAACAAAACTGTCTTGCCGGCTGTCATGCACCAATGGGGTACCGCCATGGAGCCTACCTTCTTTTGGAGGCCTTGATGGGGTTAATCTTCTGTTTTTTGGTTTCCACAACAGTTTTCACATGGGTGGCCATGTTGCAGTTTCCATTTTTCCATTTTAAGGCAGGTTCCGGTGCTGCTGTGCAGTATTTACCGGTTTCATACTCGGAAATCCGCTGGCATCCTTCACACTGTTCCACCACGGGCAGGCATGCCCCGCCATTATATTTACAGCCGCCTTTGGCCATGAAAATACATTCATCACCCTTTCGTACAGTATCACAAATCATTTGTATCAACCCCATATCATTATGGCAAAAAAAAACAATGGAAATCCAACTGGATTTCCGCCCTGTAATTAAACACTCAATATTTTTTAAGCAAATCAATATAACATAATTTAAAAATATGTCAACAGATCCATGGGGAATTGTGTTTGGCCTCAGAGAGGCTTTAAAAAATCAGGGCCTCCATCGTTCCTTTTAAGAATCCTTGATTTTTAAAGGTTAAAATGAGACTAATAAAATTGCCATGGACAAACATGTATTGCGCATCGGTTTGTCCACATCAGTGCATGGAAGTACTGTCAGATTTAAATCAGACACCCGGGAAATCCCAGAAAACTGCCCTGCATCACCACGACGCAGGGACGGACACCGGGTTCACAACGAAACGGAACAAAATGAAACCAAAACAGACCATGGCCACAGAAAAGGCAGTGGAAGTGCTGGAGCTTGAAGCCAAAAGCATCCTGAACCTCACCCATAAAATCGGGGAAGATTTTGACCAAATGGTGGATGAAATATGTAATGCATCGGGACGGGTAATTATCTCCGGCATTGGAAAGTCAGGCCTCATCGGCAGAAAAATTGTGGCCACCCTTTCCAGCACGGGCACCAACGCCATGTTCCTGCACCCTGTGGAGGCCATGCACGGGGATCTTGGCATGGTATCACCCAAGGATGTGTTCATTGCCATTTCAAACTCCGGAGAAACCGGAGAACTCAATCTGCTGCTGCCCTCCATCCGGGATCTTGGATGTATCATGATTGCCTTCACAGGCAATCCCAACTCCACCATGGCCGGGTTCTGCAGCCTTATCATTGATACCGGAGTGGAAAAAGAGGCGTGTCCCCTGGGGCTTGCCCCCACCTGCAGCACCACGGCTCAATTGGCCATGGGCGATGCTCTGGCTGTGGTATTAATCCACAAAAAACAGTTCAGGAAAAGTGATTTTAAACGCTCCCACCCCGGTGGGGCACTGGGAAAGCGCCTTTCTTTTCCCGTGGGGGAAATCATGTACACCAGCCGGGATATCCCCCGGGTGCCACCGGAAGCACCCCTGCCCCGGGCAGTGGCTCAAATGGATAAATTTCGCCTGGGGGCCGTGTTTGTCCTTGATCACCAAAATGCCCTGGAAGGCATCCTCACCGACGGAGATATCCGTCATCTAATTGCCATGAATCCCGACACATTCACCCAGCTTTATACAAAAGAGGTGATGACCGAAAATCCCTGTGTCATCACCGCAGACGCCCCCCTTTACCAGGCATTAAATATCATGGAAAAACGCCAGATCACCATTTTGCCGGTCACCGATGCAGCCCGCCGGGTGGTGGGCATCCTGCATCTCCATGACATCCTTGGAAAAGGCGCATTCACCTTTTCCAGTTGATTTACTCAACTTTCGGTGTTCGCATTTCGTGGTAGGGTCAGGCTTTCGTTATTAACATTATCGAGACTTTTTTCGTTGGCAAAGGCCTTGGTCGATAACATCAATAACAAAAGCCTGACCCGTCGGCACACTGAGCCCATCGGTACATTTAAAAATGCCGGCTTTGAAATGAAGGCCGAAAGTTGAGTTGATTTATGTGCCACAGCCCATCATGGCACACCACCCCAAAGTAAAGGATACACACCATGAAAACAACGGATATAATCACCCGGATCCAGACATTGGGAGATGCTGCCATTGACTCCCCCCTGGCAAGCCGCAGCCAGGGAGGATACACCCAGAATTTTGTATCCGATGACCGTAGAATTGCATACAATGTGGACCCCGAGAAACTGGCCGCTGACCTTAAGACCCACGGCACCGTCCCCGGATTTGAATCAGCTGGTCCCCGGAAAAAAATCTACTTTGACCCCAGTAAACTCAAGTGTGCCATTGTCACCTGCGGCGGCCTCTGCCCCGGGCTCAACGATATCATACGCTCGGTGGCTCTGGAGCTTCACCATTGCTACGGGGTGCGACACATCTACGGCATGAAATACGGACTCCAGGGCTTCATTCCCCAATACGGTCATGACACCGTTGACCTGACCCCGGACTATGTGTCCCAGATAATGGACATGGGGGGAACAGTGCTTGGTTCCTCCCGGGGCACCCAGGACATGGACGACATCCTGGATTGTCTGGAGCGCATGAGCATTGGAATTCTTTTCATGGTGGGGGGGGACGGCACCCTCATGGCAGCCAAAAAAATAACAGACAAAATCAAGGAAAGAAATCTTAAAATAAGCGTCATTGTCATTCCAAAAACCATTGACAATGATATTTTTCTGGTATCCAGATCCTTTGGATTTGACACCGCCGTGGACATTTCCACCAATGCCATTAAAGGGGCACACAACGAGGCCGCCGGATACCCCTTTGGCATTGGCCTGATTAAACTCATGGGCCGTCATTCAGGTTTTCTTGCTGCCACAGCCGCTCTGGCCCAGCAGGATGCCAATTTTGTCCTTATTCCTGAAATTGACATTGATCTTTACGGCCCATCGGGGTTTCTAACAGCCCTTGAGACCCGTATTACCCAGCGAAAGCACGCTGTCATCGTGGTTGCCGAAGGGGCAGGACAGAAATTTTTCACGGACCAGGCCACGGAATATGACCCATCCGGGAACATCAGACTCAAAGACATCGGTGTATTTATTAAAAACGAAATCACCCAGTGGTTCAATGAGAAACAGATCCCGGTCACCCTCAAATATATTGATCCAAGTTATATGATCCGCAGCCTGCCAGCCAACGCCAACGACAGCGTTTATTGCGGGTTTCTGGGCAGAAACGCCGTCCACGCAGGCATGGCAGGCAAGACAGGACTTCTCATCAGCCACTGGAACAATCACTACGTGCACATTCCCATGGAGGCCTCAGCCGGTAAAAGAAAGCAGGTGGACCCCCACGGCAGGCTATGGCAATCGGTGCTGGAAGCCACAGGACAAGGTTCTCTGGTTAATGGGTAATCTCCACAAAGGCGCCGTTTTTAACGGTGAGAAAAAAAAGTTCTTTATGCAGCTCTCCCTCCCGGTCAAACATGGTTTTACCCGTGGCGCCATCAAAAATCCGTGTGCCGGAGAGGGCATCCCTAAGGGCGGCAGCCGAGGTGACCCCGGGGTCCATCACCGTCTCCAGCAGCATGGAAACCGTGTCATGGGCAATGGCCTCAATGAATTTGGGAGGGGTTTCAAACATACCTGCAAAGGCATTTTTAAATTGCCGGGCACCTTGTCTGTCACTGTGTGCAAAGTACCCTTCGGTGATCACCGCATTTCTCACATAGGGTCCTGCCTGCTGCACCAATGAAGGGTGATGCCAGATATTGGTCCCCAAAAGCACAACTCCTGTGACATCATTATATATGAGCTGGGGGAGAATCAAAGCCAGGCGAGAGGGGGCATCTGGAATAAAAAGGGCTTCAAAATTCACAATGTACCCACCTGCCCCCCGGGTGCCCCCCACACCACCGGAACGCCGGAGTGATGCCTGTATTCCAGGATCATCAAATCCGGCGACCCGCTTTATCTCTTTGGAAAAATCAGTTTTTTTTCCATCATAAGCCACCACCTTTCGAACCTGTCCTCCCCTCTCCATGACCTTGTCACAAAAAAAGTCCGTTAACTTCCGGCCATATTTATCCCGGGGATGGAGGACCGCAAAGTGCGTCACCCCCAGGTACCCCATGGCATGGGAAACCAGAGCCTCCACCTGCATGGCCGGGGTGATAAAATTGGAAAAAACATAGTCTCCGGTCTGGACCACGGTATCTTTCTGGGTCATGGCAATCATGGGAATACCATGGGACTGGGCCACACCGGCAACATCCTGGGCCGTGACCATGGGACCCACAATGCCCATAACCCGGTCATCCACCAACTCCTGCATGCGCTGCAACGCAATGTCTCTGTCCGATGCCGTATCCCGGATAATAAGACGAACCTTGTCCCCATATCGGGGAATCAGCCTTGCCATGGCCACCTGCACCCCCTTAAGCGCCCGTTTTCCAAACACCGCATATTTTCCAGAAAGGGGTAAAAGGCAACCTATTTTAATCCCCTCACTTTTTTTCACCGTGATAATTTCCAAAAGTTGACGGGCATCGTCCACACGCCTGCCATGGGGGTATTGCCGAAGATAAGACTGCAACAGATCCCGGGAAATCTCCTTTTCTCCCCGGGCCGCATATCGATACCCTAAGGCATAAAGAACAAATGAAGGGGGAATCTGTGAATCTGTACCGGTCTTAATCCCCCGGAGCAAGTCCACATCACATCTGAGCAGCACAGACTCCATTGAGTCAAGGATCACGTTTTTATCATTTCCCACAGCCCTGGGCAATGCCACCCCATAAAGATCCAGGGCCGCCCTATAGTTTCCCACCCCGGCAAGTTGCCCCCCCCGCTGCACAAGGCTTGCCACACTTGGGATTTCAGCAGCATTCCCGGCAGCGGTAGGGCCATTGTTTCCAGGAACGGTTGCGGCCTGCCCCCCGGCAGGGGGCAATGAAGGATCTGGGGATATTGTTTTTTTGGCACATCCTGACAGAACAAGCAGTATCCACAATACCGTCACCCATGCACATTTTTTTTTATTCATCATTCCTTCCATATTTTTTTATAAGAAATACTCCGCAAACCAAGGGTGTATTTCAAGCTTTGTTGTGGGCGGAACCGGATCAGAATACGGTCTGCCCTTGGCAGTTATATGAAAAAGTGGGTGCTCGGTACTGGGTATTAGGTTCTGGGTGCTCACAGCAACTACTTTTTCATTATTCGTTGTGGCTGGTACTTACAGCCATGTGGGTTATATGAAAAGGCAGCCTCCAAGGCAACCTCAGCAGAGCCGCCCCCCCCGATGGGTAATAGGAACCGGACAATTGAGCTGTCTACAGTTCCGGTCCGGGCCCATTGCCCATCGGGGGGCGGCGGTATAATACCATTTGGCTCCGCGTCTACGACCCTATATTTGTTGTGTCCCACAGGACATGCCCGTTTATATGAAATACTTCGCAGATCAGGGGTGTATTTCAAGCTTTTTTGTGGGCAGGACTGGATCAAAATAAGATCCGCCCGTGACAGCTATCATGCCATGAATTGAGCCACCAGCTCACCGGCCTTTTTAAGATCACTTGGCTCAACCCAGATCATCTCTTTGTCTTTGCGAAACCATGTAAACTGGCGTTTGGCATAGCGACGGGTGTCCCTTTTGAGCAATGTCACCATCTCTTCATGGGAGGTTACGCCGTTCAGATAGTCACACACATGACGATAGCCAATGGACTGCATGGATTTAAGATCACATGAATACCCCTTCTCCCTGAGATGCATCACTTCCTTCACCAGCCCCATGTCCAACATCAGGTCCACCCGCCGGTTAATACGATCATATAGACGTTCACGATCCATGGTCAGCCCCAGTTTCAGGGCGTTATAGCGCTGTGGGGCAAATTGATGGGTTTCATGAAAATGGGAAATGGGTTTACCTGTGCTCTCCAGAACTTCCAGTGCCCTCACCACCCGGAATCTGTCATTAGGGTGTATCCGGGCGCTGGCAACGGGGTCTGTCGCTGCCAGTCGCTCATGCAATGCCAAAGAGCCCCTGCGAATTGCCTCAGCCTCCAGACGGGCGATGATTTTTTCATCGGCTGTGCGGCCTTTAAACAACCCATGGAGCAATGCTTTAATATAAAAACCTGTTCCTCCGGCCACAATGGGCAATTTACCGCGCTGGACAATATCCCCAATGGCCCGATCTGCAAGGGCCACATATTTCACCGCATCAAAATCATGGGCTGGATCAACAAAATCAATGAGATGATGGGGGGCCTGCCGTTGCTCCTCCTGATCGGGCTTTGCCGTTCCAATGTCAAGATACTGATAAATCTGCATGGAATCCGCCCCCACAATTTCCCCTTTAAAAACAGTGGAAAGAGCAATGGCAAATCCGGTTTTTCCCACTCCTGTGGGGCCACATATCACAATTATTTTTTTTTCCATCCATCTTTCATATCACCATGATGATGATCTTTCAAAATAAAAAATATGGCGTGACAACATCGCCCTTCCATGGGAACATCTTGCTCCCGGGGAAATGTCAGGTTTCCATGGAGACAGAAAAATTCTTTAAAGCCACAATGACTCAATGCACACAGCGGTAACGGGTTATTTTGACTCACATTGATAAAACACACCATGCACACAGGAACGGCCCTTTGATTTTTCCCTCCATGCGGATATTTTTTTGGCTTTAAAATCAAGTTCCTATGGTATTCAACAAGAAACATTTCCCATATTCACAGACCTGGAAGAACAAAGTGGCCTCTCAATTGCATTCACAAAATGAGGATATTTTTAAAAACTCCTCCGGGATTATGAATAAAACAGAAAACACAGACGAACTTTCTGAAATAATATAGAAAAGCCACAGGCAAGGTTTATTTTGATCCAGTTTTACCCACAACAAAGTTAGAAATACTCCCCGGGGTTGCGGAGTATTTCATATAAAAAACACCCTGTATTTTTCAGGCACCTTCTTTGTTTCCTTTACACTGCCCCGGCGTGCGTGGAAAAATTCATCTTGAATACAAAATTAAGGTTCCCTTACATTTCCATGTATTTCCATGGGACAAATTTCTGAACGGAAACTACTGAATTTAATTCACTTTTTTTATTGCAATTTTATTGACAACCTTTATTTCAGCGTTTAAACTCAAAAACACTTGGCATTTAACCAGAACTTTGGGGAGCTGTTTTGTTTCCAAGGCGCAGCGCTTTCATGTCAGACCCAAACACCCATTACCAAAATATTTTTTAGGTTTATTCCATTTTTAAATATCAAGATTCAACACATCCATGAAAAACAGGGAATTTGTTATCATCAAAAACCCAAATCAGGAGATTTAAAGCATGACCAACAAGGCAACTGGTTCTGTAGCAGTGGTGGGGGGTGGCATTTCTGGAATGCTTTCCGCCCTCGATCTTGCCAACTCAGGCTATTACGTATATCTTGTGGAAAAGGGTCCTTCCATCGGCGGGGCCATGGCCCAGTTGGACAAAACCTTTCCCACCAATGACTGTGCCATGTGAATTATCTCACCCACACTGGTCGAGGTCGGCCGGCATCTTAACATTGAGTTAGTCACATTATCACAGATTGAACAAATCTCAGGATCAGCTGGCAATTTTCAGCTGACCCTTAACCAGACCCCCCGATACATAGACACCGACAAATGTACAGGTTGCGGTGAGTGCGCCGAAGCTTGTCCTGTCACCCTTCCCAGTCTGTTTGAACAGGGCATGGGAAACCGAAAAGCCACCTGGAGACCCTACTCCCAGGCTGTTCCCGGCGCATTTTCCATCACCAAAAAAGATCGTTCCCCCTGCACCAATGCCTGCCCCAACGAAGTCAATGCCCATGGATATGTGGCCCTGGTCCGGGAAAAAAAATACAAAGAAGCCCTGGAAGTTATCACCCGAAATCTTCCCATGCCCGGCTCCATCGGCCGCATCTGCCCCCACCCCTGTGAAGATGCCTGCCGACGTCAGGAAGTGGAAAGTCCTCTTTCCATCTGCTCATTAAAACGATTCATTGCCGATCAGGTGGATCTTAACACCCTTGATATTCCTGAAGTCTCCCCCAGAAATGAAAAAGTGGCCATTGTGGGTGCAGGACCTGCCGGTTTGACTGCTGCCTGGTTTCTGGCCAATGAAGGGGTTCAGGTCACCATCCTGGAAGCATTGCCCGCTGCCGGCGGCATGCTCAAGGTGGGCATCCCCGACTACCGCCTGCCACCGGATATCCTGGAAAATGAAGTCAATTTCATCACCAGGCACCCCGGCATTGAAATCAAATACAACACAGCCCTGGGCCGAGATGTCACCGTGGACTCCCTCATGGAAGAAGGGTATAAATCAGTGTTCCTGGCCATTGGGTGTCACCAGGGCATGCAGCTTGGCATCCCCGGTGAAGAGCTTGAAGGGGTTATTCCCGGTGTCAAACTCTTAAAAGAGGTGGCCCTGGGAGAATTTGATCAACTCCACGGCCACGTGGCCATCATCGGCGGCGGGGACGTGGCCATTGATGCAGCCCGTACCGCCTTGAGAATAGGTGCCGAAAAAGTTTCCATCCTTTACAGAAGAACCGAAGCGGAAATGCCAGCCCGGGACGAAGAGATTGAAGACGCCCTGGAAGAAGGTGTGGATATTCAATTTCTCACCGCCCCCAGGGCCGTGGTGGAAGAAAATGGCAAAACAGTGGGCATCACCTGCTTTAAAATGGAGCTGGGCGAACCCGATGACAGCGGCAGAAGACGCCCGGTGCCCGTGGAAAACAGTGATTTCACACTGGATGTCTCCTTTGTTATTCCTGCCATTGGCCAGCGCACCGACACCTCCTGCCTGGAAACCGCCTCCGGCGTGAATCTCAACCGCTGGGCCAACATTGAAACCGATGAAATTACCTTTGAAACCAGCCGTCCCGGCGTATTTGCCGGGGGCGATGCCCAGACCGGGGCATCCATTGCCATCAATGCCGTGGCAGCCGGTAAAGAGGCTGCAGTCTCCATGATTCGCTACCTCAACGGAGAAGATCTGAAACAGGGTCGGGCCCCCATTGAATATGCCCAGAAAGATTACAATAAAATTCCAGACAATCTTCAAAGCACCCCCCGGCAAAAGATGGATCGTATCCCCATGGAGCAACGCCTTAAAGGGTTCACAGAAGTGGAGCTTGGATTCACCGAAGAAGTAGCTGTCACCGAAGCCAAGCGATGCCTTGACTGTATGGTGTGCTGCGAATGCCTTGAGTGTGTCAAAGCGTGTGGTGCCGGTGCTCTGACCCTGGAGACCCATTGTCAGCAACAGGAAGAAAAATCTCTGGATGTGGGAGCCATTGTGCTTTCCCCGGGATTTGAGCCCTACGACCCTTCCGGCCTTGATTATTACGGGTATGACCGATCAGCCAATGTGGTCACAGCCATGCAGTTTGAACGGCTGCTGTCCGCATCAGGTCCCACCCAGGGACATCTGGTAAGACCCTCGGATCATCAGGAACCAAAGAAAATTGCCTGGCTCCAGTGCGTGGGCTCCCGGGACCAGAATCGCTGTGATAACCCCTATTGTTCTTCAGTGTGCTGCATGTATGCCATCAAAGAGGCTGTCATTGCCAGAGAACATGCAGGTCCGGAACTGGAGTGCACCATTTTTAACATGGACATTCGAACCCATGGCAAAGGATTTGAGCGCTACTATGACCAGGCAAAGAATCAAGGGGTTCGTTTCCTGAAAAGCCGCATCCATTCGGTGGACACCCTCCAGGATTCCGATGCACTAAGCCTTCGATATGTCAATGATGACGGCATGCTGGAAACAGAGCAGTTTGACATTGTGGTCCTTTCCGTGGGGTTGGAAACCGCCCCGGAAGTGGTGGAAATGGCCAAAATGCTGGACATTGAACTCACCCCGGGGAATTTTTCAAAAACATCAAGTTTTACCCCCGTGGCCACCAGCCGAGAGGGCATTTTTGTGTGCGGTGCCTTCCAGGGTCCCAAGGACATCCCCCAGTCTGTGGTGGATTCCAGTGCCGCTGCCGGGGCCGCAGGTGCGCTTCTGGCAGAAGCCAGAAACACCGAAACCCTCACCCCGGAAGAAGTCCCTGAAACCAATGTGGTGGGAGAACGTCCCCGCATCGGTGTGTTTGTGTGTAACTGCGGTTCCAACATCGCAGGGGTTGTGGATGTAAAGGCTGTGCGGGACTATGCCGCCACTCTTCCCTATGTGGCCTATTGTACAGACAATCTTTACACCTGCTCCCAGGACACCCAGGACACCATGGCCCAGGTGATCCGGGATGAAAAACTCAACAGAATTGTTGTGGCTGCCTGTACCCCCAAAACCCATGAGCCCCTGTTCCAGGAGACCATGATCAGTGCAGGGCTTAACAAGTATCTGTTTGAGATGACCAACATCAGAAACCAGGACTCCTGGGTGCACAAAAACAACCCGGACCTGGCAACGGAAAAAGCCAAGGATCTCGTGCGCATGTCCGTCACCCGGGTGGCCCTTATGGAGCCCCTGGAAGAGGCAGAACTCAATGTTCACCAGACCGCCATGGTGGTGGGGGGCGGCATTTCCGGCATGACCGCTGCCAGCAACCTTGCCGACCAGGGGTATGAGGTTCATCTGCTGGAAAAAGAAGGTGCGCTGGGTGGCCAGGCCAACCATCTTTTTAAGACATCCCAGGGGGAATCTGTGAAAAATGCCCTGGACAATATGATCCAGGGCATTGAACAAAATCAGAAGATTCACCTGCACATGAACACCGAGCTCAGGGACGTTTCAGGATTTGTGGGCAATTTCACCTCCACACTGGGGTCCGGTGAAGATACCCGGGAACTGGAACACGGCGTTGCCATCCTGGCCACAGGTGCCCATGAAAGCAAACCTGAAGAGTACCATTATGGAGAAGATAATAGAATTCTGACCAGCCTGGAACTGGACAAGAAATTCAAAGACAATGATCCCGAACTTGGTAAAATCAACGCTGCCATGTTCATTCAGTGTGTGGGCTCAAGGGAACCCCATCGTCCCTATTGCTCCCGGGTGTGCTGCACCCACTCCATTGACAGTGCCCTGGAATTAAAGAAAAAAAATCCAGACATGGCTGTTTATATCCTTTACCGGGATATCCGAACCTATGGAGAACGGGAATACCTATACCAGCAGGCCCGGAAACAGGGGGTTATCTTCATCCGCTACACCCCGGATACCAAACCTGAGGTAACCCCCGGTGATACAGGAATAACGGTGACGGTGAGAGATCACATACTGCAAAGACCCCTGGAAATCCAGGTGGATCTCTTGACCCTGGCATCGGCCATTGTGCCCAATAAGGATGAAACCCTGGCCAATTTCTTTAAAGTCCCCCTGAACGAAGACGGGTTCTTTGTGGAAAAGCATGCCAAGCTCGGTCCCTCTGAGTTTGCAACGGACGGGGTTTTCCTGTGCGGCCTTGCCCACTACCCCAAACCCATTGACGAAGCTGTGGCCCATGGCCAGGCAGCCGCCTCCCGGGCCGTGACACTGCTGGCCAGGGAAACCGTTCACACCAGTGGCACAGTGGCCCAGGTGAACTCCATGAACTGTAGTTCCTGTGGTGTGTGTGTCTCCATCTGCCCCTATTCTGCCCCCTCCTTTGTTGTCGAGGGACGGTTCAGCGGCAAGGCCGAGATCAACCCGGTGCTGTGCAAGGGGTGCGGATTGTGTGTGGCCTCCTGTAGATCCGGTGCCCTGCACCTCAAGGGATTTGACAACAACCAGATATTTGCCCAGATATTTGCCCTGGACGAAGCGATTTAATAAACCCATCCCGGCGCTTGGATGATGCCCCCTGTCATGAACGAACGGACAGGGGGTACAACACAAGTTGTTTGATTATACCTTGAAAAACGCCGGGTAAAGGAGAATAAAAAAAACATGTCAGAAACAAAACAAACAAAGGTGGTCAGCTTCCTGTGTAACTGGTGCAGTTACGGTGCAGCAGATCTTGCCGGGGTAAGCCGCATGCAGTACCCGGAAAACATACGCGTTATCCGCATTCCCTGCACCGGTCGTATGAGTCCTAAATTTGTCCTTTCCGCTTTCCGGGAGGGTGCCGACGGCGTGTGGGTGTCCGGCTGACATCCCGGTGAATGCCATTACCTGGAAGGTAATTACTATGCACGTCGAAAATTTGCCATGATGGCCAATCTCCTGGAACACATGGGCATGGAAAAAGATCGGGTTCAATTTTCATGGATATCCTCTGCCGAGGCCACGAAATTTGCCACTGTGGCCAGGGAAGTGGCCCAGTCCGTTGAAGCACTGGGTCCCAACACAAAATTTGTGAAAGGGTCTGATTAGGAGAATTAAATGGAAAGTTACATAGAACAGATCAGAACGCTTGCCGTTGACCTCCTGAAATCAGGAAAGGTGGACGTGGTCATTGGATACCGCCGGGGCTCCGTGCCCATGGCAACGGTTCCCTTTATGGCAAGAACGCCGGAACAGGCAAAACAATTGACATGGGACAGCCACTGCACCCTGAACCTGGCCAATTATCTCACCAACCGCCAGGAAAAAATCGGCATCATTGCCAAGGGGTGTGACAGCAGAAACATTGTCAATCACATCGTGGAAAACAAGATCAACCGGGACCAACTCCACATCATCGGGGTTCCCTGCAAAGGCATGGTGAATCCCAAGGAACTCCAGACCCTTCTGGATGATGAAATTATTTCCTGTGCAGAGACCGGAAGCACCCTTACCATTGCTTCAAGCCAGGCGGAAATCAAAATCGAGCGGGAAGATCATCTCCGGAACAACTGCTCCCTTTGCACCCACCGAAACCCGGTGATTTATGATGATCTGGTGGGAGAAGCTGTGGAAGAACCGGTATTGGATGATCCCTTTAAGGATGTCAACGCCATTGAAGCCATGGACGCTGATGAAAAATGGAATTACTTTGATGACCTGCTGGACGGATGCATTCGCTGCTATGCCTGCCGCAATGCCTGTCCTCTGTGCTATTGCCCCACCTGTTTTGTGGACGAATCTGACCCCCAGTGGGTGGGCAAAGGCCAGAATGATACAGACATCAAAACCTTTCATTTCCTCCGGGCCTTTCACTGTGCCGGACGCTGCACCGACTGCGGTGCCTGTGAAGCAGCCTGTCCCATGGACATCCATGTCAGGGCCTTCACCCGGAAATTGATCAAAGACTCCAAAGAGCTGTTCGGATGGGAAGCCGGGATGGATATCAGCAAACGTCCACCCCTGGACACATTTGCCCCTGATGACCCCAACGATTTTATAAAATAACCACAAGGGGACCCCCATGAAAGTGATAAAAATAGATAAAAACAAATGGACAAAGGGCCTTGATACTGCCCGGGAGAGCTACCAGCTCTTTGGTCCTGTAAAAATAAAAGAAAACCACTGTTTTGCCCCCCTTAAAAGGGATCAGCAACCGGATATGACCGTTGTGGATACGGTGTTATCCCCCAAGTCAACGGTGTTTCCCCAGACGGAAAAACTGATGACTGCCACATTGGACACCTCAAAACCAAACCACCATCTCATGGAACGGGCCGACACCGATTATTCCCCCCGGGCTGTCATCGGCATCCGGCCCTTTGATGCCCGGGCCATTGATCTGGTGAAGCTCAATTTTGACACCAAAGATCACCGGGACCCCTATTGGTGCGACGCCCATGACGCCACCACCTTTGTGGGGCTTGCCGTGAACACCCCGTCTCAGTTTGATTTCAGCACATCCATGGACTCCGGTCCCTTTGATGAAAAAGGACTGGATGTGCTTCTGGTGGACATGGACACCGGATATCTTGCCAAGATACTCACCCCCAAGGGAGAGGCCTTCATGGCGTGTGCCGGATTTAACCGGGAAGCAACCGCCGGTGATCTCCAGAAAATGGAAGAATTAAAAAAAGCGGCAGAACAGGCCATCACCACCCAGGTGGAGACAGATAACCTCAGGGAAAAGTCCCTGTTGGATCTTCACCAGGCCCCTTTCTGGGATGATGTGGCCTTCTCCTGCATCAACTGCGGAACCTGCACCTTTGTATGCCCCACCTGCTGGTGTTTTGACATTCAGGATGAAACAAAGGGAAACAATACCACCCGATTCCGCAACTGGGATTCATGCATGTCTCCGCTTTTTACCCTCCACGGCTCCGGCCACAATCCCCGGGGGGAGAAAACCCAGCGGGTGAGACAGCGATTCATGCACAAATTAAAGTATTTCCTGGACAAGTACGACCAGGGAACCATGTGTGTGGGATGCGGCAGATGCGTCAAATCCTGTCCGGTGAATATTGATATCCGGGAAGTGTGCAATGTCATGAACGCCTACGAGCCGCAAAAATAGAGGAGATAAAATGAATAATCCCTATATGCCCTACCCGGTTCGCATTGATGACATTGAGGTTGCAACCGAGGACAGATCTTTAAAGACCTTTACCTTCACTTTTTTAAACCCCGAGGACGAGGCTGCATTTGACCATAAAGCCGGACAGTTTGCCATGCTTTCCATCCCCGGAAAAGGGGAGATTCCCATTGGCATTGCCTCTTCTCCCACGGAAAAAGGATTTGTGAAATTCACCGTATTTCGCACCGGCGTGGTAACAACGGCCCTGCACAACATGGCTGTGGGCGACATCATGGGTATCCGGGGGCCCATGGGCAACTGGTACCCTTGGGAAACCCTCAAGGGCAAAAACCTGGTCATCATCGGCGGCGGTTTTGCCTTTACCACCTTAAGGGCCTCCATTGTGTACATGCTGGACCCGGCCAACCGAGACAACTTTGGCAACATTGATGTGGTATACGGTGCCCGCTCCCCGGGCATGCTGTTGTACAGAGAAGAGCTCTTTGAATGGGAAAAACGAGATGACATCAACATGCACATCACCGTTGATGGCTGTGATGACCCTTCTTGGGCATACAATGTGGGATTTGTCCCCACCATTGTGGAGCAAAAGGCCCCCAAAGCCGATGAAGACACCTTTGCCATTGTGTGCGGGCCTCCCATCATGATCAAGTTCACCCAGCCGGCGTTACAGTCATTGGGCTATGGCGACAACCAGATTATCATGTCCCTGGAAAACCGCATGAAGTGCGGTATCGGCATGTGCGGTCGTTGCAATATCGGCAAAGAGCTGGTGTGCAAAGACGGTCCCGTCTTCACCCTGGAAGACCTGAACAAAACGCCCAGGGAGTATTGATCATTTCCCCTGTCCTCACAAAAAAGACAGGGGAATCAGTCCGTTGAAATAAATTTGTTTTTTTTTAACAAATGCCCGCATCTATATATTGACAAGAGAAACCGACTGGGATATTGTTGCCAAATGTAAATTCTAAAGATAAGACGGCAAGCTTACTTATAGAAAACAAATTATTTTTTACAGGAGGTATTTTTAAATGGCAACAGTAGAGATGAACGGTACAAGTTTTGAAGTGGATGAAGACGGATTCCTGCTTGATTACAAAAGCTTCACCAATGACTGGGTTGAATATGTAAGACAGCAGGAAGGTATTGATGAGCTCAACGACGAACACTGGAAAGTTGTTAACGTTCTTCAAGACTACTATGAAAAAAATGGTATCGCTCCCATGGTACGTGTACTTTCCAAGCTGACCAAATACAAACTCAAACACATCTATGAGCTGTTCCCCTCAGGACCTGGAAAGGGCGCATGTAAAATGGCTGGCCTTCCCAAACCTACCGGATGTGTATAGTTCCTGATTTTTGATCGTTTCTTGATCATCCATAAAGGCTCTGCATTTCCATGCAGAGCCTTTTTTTTATTATTTTTTCCCAAGCAAATGGAGCACAGCCACGGGCATGGATTCCACTGACAGAAAAATAATCAACCGAATACAAACCCACTTTCCCATTGATCCCAGACCCTACCGAAAAATCGGCCGGGAACTCAACCTCACCGAGGATGAAGTGATCCTTCGGGTGAAAACCCTGAAAGAAAACGGCATCATCCGAAGAATCGGCGGCAATTTCGGTCCTTACAAACTGGGTTTTTTCAGCACCCTTTGCGCGGCCAGCGTCCCTGAAGACAAAATTGATCTTTTTACAGAAACAGTGAACGCATACACCGGGGTGACCCACAATTACATGCGGGAGCACCGTTACAATATATGGTTTACCTTTATCGCCGCTTCCAGAGAGATCATTGAGCAAAATCTGGAAACCATTGCCAGGGATACGGGGGTCAATGACATACTTAATCTGCCTGCCACAGACCTTTTTAAAATCAGCGCCAATTTCAAAGTATAATCAATATAAACAACGGCCAGGTCTCCCCGGCCCCCGGAAAAACCATTAAATTATTGTTCCACCTGGTTCTGTCTCAACTGCACATAAGCATCTTTTAATGCAATATAAGGATCAAAAGAAGCTTCTTTTAATGCCTCGTAATCTCCTATTCTCAATGAGGTACCATTTACCACGTCCAGAGCTGTTACACCCATCCTCACCTCGGTGGAATCGATATAGCCCGTGGGATTTAAAAAGTAATCCCCTGCCTTACCTGCAACATCGCGTAAAGTGCAGGGCCCCAGAAACGGCAATACCAGGTAAAACCCTTGTCCCACGCCATAGGAGCCAAGGGTTTGCCCCAGATCTTCCCGGGAATCTTTAAATCCGTGTTCATCCTGGGCAATACGTGCAAACCCAAGACTTCCCATGGTGTTTATCATAAAAATAGAAAACTCATTGCCTGTGGATGTTATTTTCCCCTGGAGGAGATTATTCACAAACCGTACGGGAAAAAGGGCGTTGTAAAAAAAGTTATGAATTCCCCGGCGCAACACCGGGGGAGCCACAATTTTATAGCCCTGTGCCAGGGGTTTGAGCCCCCAGAAATACAGTTTATCATTGAAATGATACATGCTGTAATTGAACCAGTAAAGGGGATCGGGCACAGCCGGTTGCCGGTCATCTGCCTCATATTCGGCAAAAAGATCGTCTGCTTCCGAATAAGACAACTGTCTCTCATCGGCCATGGCCGGAAGTGAGCAGATGAGCACCAGCAGACTCACCACAATCCCAACCCCTGTGCAACAAAGCATTTTCTGTTGTCTTTCCATCAGGCACAATCCTTTAATTTCCATTTTCCACCTTTTCCCTTACCTCTTTAATAAGCTCATCCGGGCTCTCCATAAAGCGTTCCCGATACTGCTCTCTGTAATTACCCAGAAGACTGACACCTTCTATTTTAACATCATAAATTTTCCACACGCCACCGGGGGGTTTAAGCATGCGATAATCCACCGGTGTCACCACCCCTGCGTGGGATACCTCCGTAAAAATATCGGCCCGCTGCCGTCCAGACTTTGTGGGGGCAAGTAATTCCTGTGCCACGTATCGCACAGAGAGGTCAGAAAGTTGTTCTCCTTCAATTTTGGCAAAATAGGTCTGGGCGATGAGGCGTGAAAAATAAGAAATAAACGCGTCGCGCTGGGCCGGGGAAAAACCGCGCCAGCTACGCCCCAGAGCTCCCATGGCAAAGGAGTAAAAATCAAACAGCTCCTTGGCCTTTTCAAAAAGAAGCTCATCGCGCGCTGTTATGTTCATCCCCCCTTGATATTCAGGCTTATTCAAGATGGCAAGGACATCATCAATGCCGTTTTCCACCACCCGGCGCGGTTCCGTCTCCGATGCCGGGGCAGGAAAGGCCCACATAATAAACCCTGCAATCATCACCATTATTATCATATATTTTTTCATTGTTACGCCTCCCCCACGCCGGTTACTCCGGGTCTTTATTAAAAATATATTTGCTGACCAGAGATTCAATGTCAATGGCCGATTCTGTGTTAAACAAAATATCCCCATCTTCAAGGATCATATCAGATCCCCCCGGGGAAAGGCTGATGTACTTATCCCCGATAATACCCGATGTTTTCACAGATGCGATGGCATCTTCGGCAAGCACAACCTCCTTGTGAATCCCCATGATCACCCGTGCCAGCAATTTTTTCGTATCCAGATTTACAGAGATAACCCGTCCGATCTCCACCCCTGCCATCTCCACTGTGGCACCGTTTTTAAGCCCTGCAACATTGCTGAAATAAGCATTAATGCGGTAGGTTTTATTCCCGCCGATATCAAGGTCACCCAGGGAAATCAACAGGTACCCCGAGCACAATACCCCAACGATCACAAACAGCCCCACATAAAATTCAACCCACTTTTTTTTAGATTTTTTCACCGGTTTTTTCCTTTCCATGAATAAAACATCGGACAACATCCAGGTTGGTACGCAAAAATTGTTCCGTATTGTCCTGAAGTATGATTTTTCCTTGGTCCAGCATGGCCACCTGCTGGGCAATATCAAAAATTTCGGGTATTTCATGGCTGACCACCAGCGCTGTAAACCCGAATTGTGCCTGATATTCTTTGATCATGCCATGGACCCCCTGCTTTCGAACGGGGTCCAGCCCGGTGGTGGGCTCATCAAACAGCACCACCTCGGGATCGGTGATCAACGCCCGGGCCAAGGCCACCCTTTTTCGCATACCCCCGGAAAGCTGGGCCGGATATTTCTCTTCAGTGCCGGTGATGTCCAGCTGATTCACACGGGTGAGCACCCGTTCCTTGATCTCTTCCCTGGAAAGGGTTGATTTTTCCACAATGGGCAAAGCAATGTTTTCAAACACCGTCATGGCATCAAAAAGGGCATTATCCTGGAACATATAACTCACCCTTTTTTTAAATTTCCTCCGGGCCGTCCTGTCCATTTGTGCCATGTCCCGGCCATCATAAAAAATGCTTCCAGAATCCTGCTCTTCCAGTCCGATGATATGTTTAAGCAATACACTTTTACCACTGCCGCTCTTACCGATGACAGCAGTGATCTGCCCCCTGTGAATGGAAAGGTTCAGCCCATCCATGACCCGGATATTACCAAATCTCTTTTTGACATTCACAAATTCAATCAGAGGTGTTGTCATAAGGCCCCCTCCTTGTTTTTAAAGCAATAGCCAGGTAATAAGATAATCAAAAAAAAGAATCAGCACAGAGGAGGTCACAACGGCATTGGTGGTGGAGGAACTGACCCCTTTGGCACCATACCCTCCCCCTTCCTGGAGATGGGTAAAAAATCCCCGGGAACAGCACACTGTGGTCACCACCAGAGAAAACACAAGGGATTTCACAAAACCGCCGGTGACATCTGCCATTATCACACTTTCTGTGACACGGTAAAGGTAAATGCCGGGGTTAATTCCCAACATAAGGGAACCGGTGATATAGCCCCCGAAGATCCCCACCACATCAAACAATGCCGTGAGAAGAGGAAAACTGATAACAGCAGCGGCGATGCGCGGACTGAACAAAAAACGCACAGGATCAATGTCCATGGTTTCCAGGGCATCAATCTGCTGGGATATGCGCATGACACCCAGTTCAGCTGCCATGGAGGAACCGGCCCGGGCTGTCACCATAATGGCGGTGAGCACAGGCCCCAGTTCCCGGATCAACGTCAGGGCCACAGCAGAGCCCAACATCCCTTCGGACCCGAATTTCACCAGGGTGTAGTATCCTTGGAGCCCCAGAACCATCCCCGTGAATATGCCCGTGAGGATGATCACCCCCATGGACTTCATACCGATGAACCAGGTATGCTCCACCACCTTATATATTTGCCAGGGAAGGGTGAATATGTGAAAAACACCCATGAGCATGAACAGAAAAGTCCTACCGATTCCCCCCACAATGCCCAGGGTTTTATGTCCCAAATATTCAATATATTCAGCTATCATTTTAAAGTCCTCAAGCAGGTAAAAAAGCAGATCTCCATGTTTCCCAGCGCCTTAGAGCCGGTTAAAAAATGGGTGAACCCACTGCAATCTCATGGGATTTTACTTTGATCCCTTAATTTTTAAACCCAAAGTTCATCAGCATGCGAAGCGTGTCTGTTGCAACTTTTGATTGGAAGGCGAGCCCGGGAGTCCTTCCAACAAGCACTTAACAATGGATGGCGCAACAAAATCAAAGCTGTGTTCCCGGCGGCTGATTCTCACCCTGATGACCCAGGGTATGATCAAACAACACACCTTCCGCTTTGATAATGCTTTACAGAACCCAAACTCAATGATGGACTATAACCATCCATGGAGAAGATGTCCATTTGATTTTTTACGGCTCCCCACAAACTCACACCGCATGGAGTTGGGAGATGCTTATTTTTTTTATATGAAATACTCCGCAAACCCGGGGCGTATTTCAGGCTTTGTTATGGGCGGAGCCGGGTCAGAATAAAATCCGCCCGTGGCAATTGTTGAAATAGATCTTGACACCACCTTTTTTTAATAATACGTATTAATAAAAAAGACACATACATTCAATCGTCATACAAGTTCATCCCGGGCGTACAACAAATCACAAAAAAACCAAAGGAGCAGTCAATGACACGTAAAATAACCCTCAGCATTCCGGACATGCTCCATGAAAAAATGGAAGAATGGCGAAAATCTTTTAATCTTTCCAAAATGTTTCAAGAAGCACTCACCGAGGCCATTCAAAAAAAAGAAGCGTTTCAAAAACGGTTACAGGAAGATCATGACTTAGTCGACATCATTGAAAGACTCAGATATGAGAAAATGCAGTCCGAGGGGAATTATTCGGAAAACGGGAGAATCGAGGGCATTGAATGGGTGAAAAAGGCCCATTATGACGATCTGTTATACGTCCTTGATTTTTTCCCCCTTTCTTCAATGGTAACCGATCCCAGGCTGGATGCGTATTTTTCACCCATTATTACAAAAGACCCCCTGATGGAAATCACCCCGGAAGGAATCAACAAATACACCAAGCTCTTTATTGAAGGCTGGCACAGAGGGGTAGTGGAATTCTGGAATGAAATAAAGGAGAAAATTTAACCATGGAATACGCATTTAATATTCTTGGCATTGACATTGGATCTGTGTCCGTATCCGTTGTCGGTATAGACAATAAAGGAAATATTTTTCTTAAAAAGGCTGTGGCCCATCAAGGAGACGTTGTGCAAGGGTTGAAAACAGCCCTTGGTTCCATGGCGGTCCACCCATTTTCAGCCATCGCCGCCACCGCCGCCACCCCGGACATTATCAAAAGGGATGCCGCCTATGACGAGCAGGTTGCCATCATCCGTGCCGCAAAAAAACGTCATGGCGCACCGGGCGCCATCCTCAACGTGGGCGGGGAAAAATTCAGTCTAAGCCTGTTTGACCCCACAGGCAGATATGCAGGCTCCCGGAACAACACCTCCTGCGCTGCCGGTACCGGCAGTTTTCTGGATCAGCAATCCACCCGGCTGGGTCTGTCAGGCCCCGAAGCGTTGAGCCGGGCCGCCTTTGAAAACACCCGGGAGATTCCAGATATTGCCACCCGGTGCGCTGTTTTTGCCAAAACCGATCTTATCCATGCCCAGCAGGAAGGTTTTTCTGTGCCCCAGATTTGTGACGGCCTGTGCCGGGGGCTTGCCAGAAACATTGCCAACACCCTTTTTACGGAAAAAAAAATCCGGGAACCCATTATTTTTTGTGGCGGGGTTTCCCGGAATCTTTCGGTGAAAAAACACCTTGAACAGATTATTGAGGCCCCCCTTATCAGCGATGAAAACAGCCATCTTTTCGGGGCACTGGGGGCAGCCCTGTGCCTGGCAGATGATATTCAACAGGGTATTTTTACCCCTCTGAACAGCCATGGATACAATACCATGGAAGATATGTTGGTTAAAAGGAGCCAACAGCTGCAAAAACACTTTTTTCCACAACTGAATCTAACCCTTTCCACCTACCCGGATTTCAGTGCCCACACCCATTTTGTGGAAAACGGGGTGGAAAATGACATCTACATGGACCCTGCCCGTATGAACACCTGCCACTGTTTTCTGGGTATGGATGTGGGTTCCACCAGCACCAAAGCTGTCATTGTCACCAAAGAAGGGGAAGTGATGGCCGGTTTTTACACACGCACCGCATCAAGACCGGTGCAGGCGGTGCAGGCCATTTTTAAATCCATTGACGCCTTTATCTCCACCCATGAACTGACCATGGAAATCATGGGATGCGGCACCACCGGATCAGGACGAAAACTATCCTCTGCCATCATGGGAGCCGACCTGGTACTGGATGAAATCACGGCCCATTCCAGGGCTGCCTTTGAGCTCACCCCGGAAGTGGACACCATCATTGAAATCGGTGGACAGGACGCTAAATTCACCACCATGAAAAACGGAGTGGTCACTTCCTCTTTCATGAACACCGTGTGTGCCGCCGGCACCGGCAGCTTTATTGAAGAGCAGGCGTTAAAACTGGGCTGCCCCCTGGAAGATTACTCCCGCCGGGCCGAATCTGTTTGTTCCCCCATCTCAAGCGACCGCTGCACTGTGTTCATGGAACGGGACATGAACCATTTTCTATCCGAAGGATACAGTGTGGACGAAGTGCTGGCATCGGCCCTGCATTCGGTGCGGGACAATTATATGAGCAAGGTGGCCACCCAGGCCAGAATCGGTGACACCGTTCTTTTCCAGGGAGCCACCGCCAAAAACAGAGCCCTGGTGGCCGCCTTTGAGCAGTTATTGGAAAAACCCATCCATGTTTCCCCCTATTGCCACCTCACCGGTGCACTGGGGGTGGCCCTGACACTCAAAGATCAGCCCCCGCAAAAAAGTTATTTCCGTGGATTTAATCTCTGGAAGCAATCCCTTCCCGTGCGCCGGGAAACCTGTCAACTGTGCACCAACCATTGCAAGCTTACCATTGTCACCATTGAAAAAGAGACTGTGGCCTTTGGGTTTCTCTGCGGCCGGGACTACAACACCGATCATTTTGTGCCTCCCAAAAACCATTTTCATCTATTGCGAAACAGAAAAAAAGGGGTGACCCTGCCCCACCCCACCCCGGAGACATCCGCCTTTACCCTGGGTATTCCTGCGGCCCTTTATCTGGTGGAAGATCTCAACTTCTGGAAAATATTTTTTAATTATCTGGGCATTAAAACCATCACCAGTGAAAAAATGAAATCACCGGTGACCCAGGGACGGGCCATTGCAACGGCAGAGTTCTGCACCCCAGTGGCGGCCCTTCACGGCCATGTGTCATACCTCCTTGAAAAGGCGGATCAAGTTTTTCTTCCCTATTACTTTGAACAAAGAATTCCAGACAAAAAAATACGACGACAATACTGCTATTACACCCAGTATATGCCCTCAGTGATTGCCTCCCTGGGTGACATTGATGAAAAACGCCTCATCTCTCCGGTGGTGAAATATCTTCACACCGCCTTTCATACCAAAATGGAATTGTACCGGGCCCTGAAAAAGATCCCCAATGCCCATTTTAGTTTTTTTGATGTGGCATCGGCCCATGAAAAAGCCCTGGCATGGAAAAAGGGAAGTGCACAGCAGTTGAAAGCCATGATGATCCGCCAGCAGAATCGATCAACTGACATTGATGTTCTTCTGGTGGGAAGACCCTACACCATTTTATCTGAAACCCTTAATGCAGGCATCCTGGATATTTTTGCCTCCATGAAGGTCAATGCCTTTTTCCAGGATATGCTGGATATGGAACAGCATAATTTTGATGCCATTGAGCCCCTGCTCCGGGAAATCCATTGGAAACATGCCGCCACCATCCTCAAGGCCACCCTGGTGGCGGCCCGGACAGACAATCTTTTCCCCGTGTATATAACCTCTTTTAAATGCTCCCCGGATGCCTTTGCAGTGGGATATTTTAAAAAAATCATGGAGGCCCATAACAAACCCTATCTGGTACTGGAGCTGGACGAACATGACTCCAGCGTGGGGTATGAAACCCGCATTGAAGCGGCTGTCCGGGCCTTTCGCAACCACAGGCAAACCATGGATTCACCACCGCCGGTGTCCCTTTCCCATGTCAATCCCAAATTGGATGACAACATGTCGGACAAAACCATTGTCATGCCCAACTGGGATCCCATCACCGGTAAATTTCTGGCAGCCGTACTCCGGGGGGAGGGATACAACGCCATTCTCATGGAGGAAACCACAGATACCATTAAAAAAAGCCTTAAAACCAACACCGGCCAATGTATTCCCTTAAATGCCATTGCCGCAGGCTATGCCCAGACCATAAAGAACCATGACCTGGACCCCGGGCGCACCGTATTGTGGATGAGCAAATCCGACATTGCCTGCAATATCAAACTGTACCCCCATCACATCAAAACCATATTAACGGACATGGGGGCTGATTTTGGTAAGGCAGGGGTGTATAAAGGCGAGCTTTCCTTTAGTGATATTTCCATGAAAGCAGCCTTGAATGCCTATTTTGCTTATATGTTCGGTGGATTAATCCGAAGTCTTGGATGCACCATTCGACCCTATGAAATCCAAAAAGGAAAGACCGATGCCGCCATTGCCCGGGCCGTGGACATACTGACCAAGGTCTTTGAAGACAACCAATCCAAAGAAAAAGCCTTGGCCCATGCCCTTGAACCCTTTAAGCACATCAACACCCATGTGGAACCGGGACGTCCCAAGGTGGGTATTTTCGGGGATTTCTATGTCCGGGACAATGATGTCATGAGCCATGACTTGATTCATTTTATTGAAGCCCATGGCGGTGAAGTGGTGACCACCCCCTACTACCGATTTGCAAAAATGATTGCCAGTTCTTATTTTAGAAAATGGTTTAAGGAAGGAAAATATAAAAGTCTTATTTCCGGCAAAACCCTGCTCACGGCCATGAATCTCATGGAAAGCAAATATTATCGATATTTTGAACCTCTGTTCAACGCCCCGGATACCGCCTATGATGATCCCTTTGATAAAATTCTGGCCCAATACGGTATTTTACCGGAACACACCGGAGAATCCATGGATAACATATTAAAAATCCATTACACCTTAAAGGCCCACCCGGATCTGGCTTTATTTGTCCAGACAAGCCCGGCCTTCTGCTGTCCCGGCCTTGTCACCGAAGCCATGGCTTCATCCATTGAAAAACACAGCGGGGTTCCCATGGTGAGCATCACCTATGACGGGCTGGGGGGCAATCCCAACCGAGTTATTATTCCATTTTTGAAATACGCCGGAAAAAATGGAAGCCCAGAGGGTCAAAGGGTATCAATGTAAGCAGCCGGTCTCCCATGGTTTAATTTACCGAATATAACTGGGGCAGACCTTGTTCTGGCCTCGGTCTGCCCACAACAAATATAGGGTCGTAGACGCGGAGCCAAATGGTATTATACCGCCGCCCCCCCGACGGGCAATGGGCCCGGACCGGAACTGTAGACAGCTCAATTGTCCGGTTCCTATTGCCCGTCGGGGGGGCGGCTCTGCCTTAGCTTGCCTTGGAGGCTGCATTGTATATAACTGCCATGGGCAAACCATATTCTGGCCTTGGCTGCCCACAACAAAGCTTGAAAGCCCCCCCCTGATTTGCGGAGTATTTCATATAAAAAAACCCACACGAATATTGGCATGTTTCATTTTCCAGTTTACACTTTCCAGACAGATATATCCATTTCCCGGAAAAACTTGATAAAAAAGTGTAAACTACTTTTGAAGTTGTATGAAAGATGCCCGAATATTTATTTAATTTGTGGAAACTTTGATTTTTCCCGGGTGGTTTGGATATGCCAGGTTGTGCCGTGGGAAACAATGCATACGGCTCCATCCCGGTCGGTGCGTAAAAGGGGAATTTTTCTTTTCCGGTATCTTTGCACCACCCGGGCATGGGGAAATCGAAAACGATTGCGCCACCCACAGGAGACAATGGCCATCTGCGGTTTAACCCGGTCAAGAAAGGTCGGGGTACTGGAGGTTGAGCTGCCATGGTGGGGCACCAGAAGAACGGTGCTTCTCAAATCTTCAGCCCAGGTGGGCAAAGCTGAAACATCAACCTCCCGCCGGGTCATGATATCCCCGGGAAAAAGCATGGAAAAATCCCTGAATTCAACCCGCATCACCAGGGAGTTGTCATTGTAATTTTTCTGTTTTTTTCTCCCATCCGTCTTACCGGAAAATCCAGGAAAAAATTCCAGGCTCCCCCCCTTGTCCATGGGTATCATCTCTCCACGGGGATCAACCCTGTGAATGGTGACGTTCCTGGAGCGTACCAGCGCCATGAGGCGCTGATATCCTTTTGTTTGGCGACTGTCTTTATTTTTATACACCACCTTGACCCTGAAATTTTCAAAAATGTATAAAAGCCCGTTCATGTGATCGGCCTCGGGATGGGTAAGCACCACACCGTCCAGGGTGAGAATATGTTGCCGCCACAGATAAGGGGCCACCAGATACCTCCCCGGATCAAAAACAGCATTGCTGGAAAAACCGCCGCCGTCCACCAGAAAACAGCGCCCCCCGGGCATATGAACAAGAGCACTGTTGCCCTGCCCCACATCCAGTACCGTGATCTTAAGAGATGGATTAAAAAAACGATTTCGAATATCCAGCCCCGCTTTGGCAAGAACAAAACAAAAAACTGTTATTCCCACCAGCATCCCCCATTTTTTCCATCCCCGGAGCATGAGATAAATGGCCCCCATGGCCAGATACCAGGCCCCAAGGTAAACCATATCCGGGGTCACCGTTCTTGACCACGCCCAAGGGAACTCACAAACCCGTGATAGAAAGGCAATGCAGGGGGTTGCCATGGCACCTGCCATTACAAGACAGCCATTGCAAAAAAAATCGGAAACGGGAAACAGCAACAAAGATAAAAGTCCCAGGGGGAGTACACCGAATCCCACCACAGGAATGGTCACCCCATTGGTGAAAATCCCCATGAAGCTTGCCATATTAAAATAATGCATGACCAGGGGCTGGGTACCGGTAATGGCCAGCAGGGAAACCAGAAAAAACAGTACTATTTTATTGAAAACAAGTTGGGCAAAGGAAGGAAATCCATGACGGCGGGCCAGATCAAGCCCTGCGATGATAAAAAACACGGCAACAAAGGAGAGTTGAAACGAGATGGAAAAAAGCGCCCCGGGCCGGGCAAGCAAAATGGCGATACCCGCCGCAGCAAGAGAGTTGAGCACGCTGTTTTCCCGCTCCATGGCAAATGAAAACATCACCACGGACACCATGAGCAACGCCCGCTGGGTGGCCGGGGAGAACCCGGAAATAAGGGCATAACCGGACAAGGGTAAAAGCGTCATCAAAGCCGCTGTTTTGCGGGCAAGGCCCCGGAGCAGAAAGGGCGTAAAAAGGGAAAAGAATTTCTGAAAAAGAAAAAAGAACAGCCCGGCAACAATGGAAAGATGGAGACCGGAGACAGCCAGAACATGTGAAGCACCTGATCGGGAAAAGGTATTTTGAAGATCTGTTGTGAGCATCTTTCTTTTTCCCAGCACCAGGGCATTTAAAAGGGCTGCACTGTCTTGATCCTTCACCGTTGATTGAATATGTAAAGAAAAATCATTTCTCACACGGGCAATCCCACGGATAAAGCGGGTCGTCCATGGATATGTTTCCCGATTTTTTTCAAGGGAAAAATCGGGCCCCCGGCAATACAGGGAGGCCATGATACCTTTTCGTTTCATGAAACGAACGTAATCAAATCCACCGGGATTGGCAAAGTTCCGAAAGGGCCGAATGCGTCCTTTAACCCTTACCATATCCCCGTAAGCAGGTAAAAAAGCTGAATCCCTGACGGTCACTTTCAGACGTCCCGTGGATTTTAACAGTGCTGTTGCACTTTTTCCCGCAGCTGTCACTGTAACAACAATGCTCTTTCTCTTTTCAGGAAACAAGCTCACCACTTTACCCACCACCCACACCTTTCCCTGGTTTTGGTGTGATGAAATATGATGTAACGGCACGGATGGGTACTCAATCCTGTGAATGAGCAATGCGCCCAATAAAAAAAAGAAAAAGCCCTTGGACCACCTGGCGGGCTTCTTTTTAACTGTTTTAAAAAAAAGCCAAATGGCCACAGGAATGAGCAGATAAAAATAGACAAAGGCCCCTTCTTTAAGAATCGTACCGCTGACAATACCAAGGCAAAGCAGACAACACAGGGGAACAAGGGGAGGCACATTGTTTTCTTTAAATGTCATTCCATGAAAAACTCCTGTGCATCTGTCAATTTTGAAGGTGGTATTGTATCATTTTTACCAGTGCCCCAGACAAACTTAGGGAGTCAGCAATTTTTAATCTACCGTTTATTCGGGGTCTCATTCACGGAAAATAACAACCACCGAGTATTAAATGGTAAATTAATAAGGTCTGAGTCCCTTAGTTGGGATTACGTAGATATAAATACCAGGGGACCAGGAAAAATGGATAAAACCAAAGCACGCCAGACACTTTATACCCTGCGGATGTCTGCCCCCAGGGATGCCAGCTTTTTCTCAATGGCTTCATATCCCCGGTCAATGTGATACACCCGGTTGATGGTGGTGGTCCCCCTGGCGGCAAGTCCTGCAATAACAAGGGATGCACTGGCCCTTAAATCCGATGCCATCACCTGGGCACCTGACAGCGCTTCCACCCCCCGCACCATGGCGTAATTTCCCCCGGCCAGGGTAATGTCTGCTCCCATACGCTGTAGCTCATTGACATGGATAAAGCGATTTTCAAAAATGGTTTCATGGACCACGCTATTGCCCCGGGCCAGGGACATGAGCACCATAAACTGTGCCTGCATGTCCGTGGGAAACCCTGGGTAGGGAAGGGTTTTAATATCAGTACAACCGATATTTTCAACCCCCTGCACCCGAATTCCTTCGGAAGAGATATCCACATGGGTGCCGGTCTGCCTCAACTTGTTAATAATGCCGCCCATGTGTTCGGGATCAGCGCCCTGAACCAGCACATCCCCCCGGGTGGCCGCCGCAGCCACCAGAAAAGTACCGGCTTCAATTCTGTCGGGTATGACACGAATCGTTGCAGGCTTCAGATGATCCACCCCATTAATTTTGATCACGGCGGTCCCGGCCCCCTGAACATCAGCGCCCATGTCGTTAAGGGCGTTGGCAAGTGCCATGATCTCCGGCTCCCTGGCACTGTTTCGCAAAACCGTGGTTCCCCTGGCCAAGGTGGCGGCCATCATGAGATTTTCTGTACCGGTGACCGTGGGAATATCAAAATAAATGTCATTTCCCTTAAGTCTTTCCGCCGTGGCAATGATGTCACCATGATCAATCTCAATGGTGGCACCCATGGCCTCCAACCCCTTTAAATGAAGATCAACAGGGCGGGCTCCAATGGCACACCCACCGGGCAATGATACCCGGGCCTTTCCAAATCGGGCCACCAGCGGGCCCAGCACCAGAATGGATGCCCGCATTTTTCTGACCAGATCGTATTCCGCAGCCACTTTGTGAACATCTGAGGCATCAATGGACACAGTGTGCCCATGGCCTTGAACATCGGCACCAAGATCTTTTAAGAGCAGTTTGATACTTTGAATATCCATGAGGTCGGGAATATTGGTGAATGCCACTTTTCCTGGAACCAGAAGGGCTGATGCCAAAAGGGGTAAGGCTGCATTCTTAGCGCCACTTACAACCACCCGGCCCTGGAGTTTCTGTCCGCCGTTTATTTCTATTTTCTGCATATTCTTTCCTTTCTTGGAGAGTTAATTTAAACCATCCAAAAAAAACATTTCAACGCGTCTATTTTTCCAACGTCCTTCAGGCGTATCATCTTTTACAAAATTTTCATTTGCCCCTTTGGCTTCTACAATAATCTGTTCAGGTTTAACCCCTTTACCGATCATATATATTTTAACCATATTGGCCCTGAATTTTGACAGTTGAAGATTGTATGATGGACTTCCAATGGAATCTGAATGACCTGTGATTTTTATTTTTTGAGATTGGTCATGACACAATATATCCACGAATTGTGAAATTTCATTACGTTGGGCATCAGACAAATCATTGGAATTGTATTTAAAATGAATTACTTTTTTCTGGGGAAAATTTACTATTTCTTGAATTTCATTTTGAGATGTATCTACTGGGGCAATATCAACAAAAGGTGTATCAAATAATGTGGATGAGTTATCTTTCTGAGAAATCGATCCCTTTTCTAAAACAGAGGGGCTTGAGGTTTCTTCCTCGGACGGGGATGTATTAGAAGGTATTGAAAATATTTCCGGCGTTATCTCACTGGAATCTTTTTCTATCTTATTCTCAATATTTTCCAATGCATGCTCATTTTCCTTGTTATCTATTTTTGTTAAAAAGTGAAGCATATCATTTCCATTGCCTGAAAATAATGTAAATTTTGATATTTTACCTGGAAAGTAGAAAAAAGACAAAACACACATCAGCAATAAAAATATTCCGACAAAAATCAAAAGTCCTTTAAACCAAGACTTTTTTGCACCCTCTACGATAATTGAACCTTCTTGTAGCAAAGTGTCATCCACCGTTTCTTGGGAAGGCAAAGGTTCATCATCAGAAGAAAAGACACTTTCATCTTTCTCGGTTTGTTTCAACGCTTCACAAGATTGTTCCAGTGGTTCATCGGAAGTTGTGTCCTCTTTTGTGGAAAACGGGGATAATTGCAACTCTTTTACGCATTCCAAAACAATATGCTCATCAATTATCCTTTTATCCTGGACAAAACCTGTTAAAAGAGCAAGATCACAAAGTATATTTATCAATCTGGGATTACCACCAGAATAACGATATATCATTGAAAATGCCTCAGCGTCAAACAAAGAAGCAGTGGTTCCGGCAATTTTCAAGCGATGTTGAATATATTGTTCCAAATCATTTTCATCAAGCGCACTTATGCGACAACTAAAGGTAAGTTTTTGTTTTAAGGAACGATTGGGATGCTGTGCCACAATCAGTCTAAATTCATCCTGACCCACAAAAAAAATATTTATTAATTTCGCATTCTGCCTTTCAATATTGGAGAGCATGCAAATTTCCTCCAGAACATCCATGCTCAGCCTCTGTGCTTCATCAATAATAAGTAATACCCGTTTTTTTGCCACATATGCCTCATTCAAAAACCGGGTAAACTGAATGAGAAACTCTCCTTTGGATTTAAATGTATGATCCAGGCCAAAAAGAAAAGCTATATGATTAAATAAGTCCAAAAGACAAAGCCCAGGATCACTCAACACTCCAAACATCACGGTATCATTGAGTCGATTAACAAAAGAATTAATTAGAGTAGTCTTTCCACACCCCACATCCCCTGTTAAAAGCAAAAAACTCTTATTTTCGTAAATACCATATTTAAAAGTCGCCAAAGCTTCTTTATGTGTTTCTCCCAGCCACAAAAACCTGGGATCCGATGTAATTTGGAAAGGACTACGCTTCAACCCATAATGTGAAAGGTACATAACCAACACCCATTCAATAACGCTTCATTTTTAGTAAAACTGCCCTTGTTTGTACATAACCAAACCCCAGAAATTTAACAAGCAGTATTTTAAAAGACTGAAAAGTGTCAAGCAAAGAAATTTGATATCTCCAAACTCCAGACAGCAACTTTCGGGCTTCATTTCAAAGCTGGCATTTTTATCGGACAAATGAAACCCAAAACAAACAATATAAATTCCAAAAATGACATAAAACACAAAAATAAAAATTCTAAAAACCGTGAACTCTCCTATCAAGGGACAAATCTAAAGCCATGGTAGAACACATGGAAATACTTGCAATTTTAAATTTTTTAACATAGAATTTAAAAAAAATTTATATGCCACCCCATCTTGGATCAAAGGAATACATCCCTATCTAAAATAGATTCTTAGACTTTTATAAAAAAGAAAGTCTTTTGAAATCACAAAACTATCAATGCAGAAAAAAAGGAACCCACATTGCCCGATCAGAGTTTCCAACATATTCTGGATCTCCTACTCAATGTCATACTGGATGTAATGAAAAGTAAAAGCGGGTCCATCATGCTCACCGATGGAAACACTCCAGAACTAACCATTAAAACGGCAAAAGGTCTAAAAAAAGAAATTATAGAAGCCGCCAGGGTCCGTCTTGGAACAGGCGTATCCGGCAAAGTGGCAATAAATGACATCCCCCTTTACATTGATGGAGTCAACAATAACCGTAGAACATTTATTGATGACAAAGACCTGATCAAAAAAAAGAGTGATCATTCTTTTATTATCCCCATTCGATTGGGTCACGGCGCCATTGGAACAATCAATGTCAATGCCATGGATATCCCCCAAACAGAACTGGCGGAAAAACACAAAATGATTAAAGGTATTGTGAGCAAGTTCTATGAACATCTTATCCAGGCCGAAATAAAACCGTCCCATCATACGCCGCCATCCCAGCTTTATATGATGAATATTTTCAGGGAATACAACACACTACGGGAACTTAGAATTGTTTTTGACTATATTTTTCAAATCATTACAGATGTGAGTGGTCTTCAAAAAAAAGGCGTTTTTTTCCTTAAAAACAAAGAGTCAAACTATTTTGAGCTGGTACTGGGATATGGGTTTGAAGCTCTCAATTACAACAACCTTTATGAAGAAGTGGTACCATCGATCCAAGCCAAAGTCTCGGATTCAGCAAATTTCATGGAAATTTTTAATAAAGCAGAACTGTCATTAAAAACATCAACGTTTTTCAAAGAAAAATTTATTGTGGTTTTCCCAATGCTCTCCCCGCTGGAAAAAAAAGCAGCCATGGGACAACTTATTCTTTTCAATAACGAAAAACCGATCATTGAAAAAAAACAAAAATTATTATTAAAAGACATCTGTACCAGGGCCGCAGAAACAATTTACACCTCCAATGCCAACCAAAGTTTTCGAGATTTCACATATACCGATAGTTTGACCGGAACATACAATTACGGATTATGGTGGAAACGGCTTAACGAAGAATTCAGCCGCATTCACCGAGAAAAAACAGGTAACATGGCTTTGCTGCTTCTGGATGTTGACAGGTTCAACCGTATCAATCAAATTCATGGATATTATGCTGGGGACCAAATGCTTCGATGCATAGCAGACAAGATTGTAATCTGTGTCCGTTCCAATGATATTGTGGGCAGAATAGGGGGAGAAAAATTCGGAATTATTCTGTTACAGGCATCGAAAACATCAACCTTGATGATTGCCAAAAGAATTCTCAGCGCTGTTGAAAAAATTTCTCTTGAAATGCGTTTAAAAATAAAGGATACCATTACTCTAAGCGGAGGAATCTCTGCTTTCCCCGTGGATGCAGACACCCCGGAAACTCTCATTGAAAAAGCCCAAACTGCACTTATTTCTGCCAAAATCATGGGGGGGAATAAAATTAAACTGTTTGAACACATGGAGGAATGATCCATTATTTTTTCAACACGCACTCCCCTTGGAACTCTAAGTATTATGTTGGTGGACCTTACAATCGTCTACGTTACTTTTGGTATCATTTCCCCCTTTTTATCATCATACCAGAGTTCCACACTCCATCCAGGAAGCATGGAAGGCAACCTTGTCATATTAACATTCATGTTCATAACCATAATTGTCCTTCTGACTTGCAACCTTTACATGGCCACTGAATTTATCTATTTATCTGACCTGATAAAGAAAACCATCCCTGGCTTTTTTTTAACGCTTTTCTTTATGGAAACCTTCTTTTTATTTTCAAACACATTTTTTTTAAGTAACGCTCATCTGATTCTTTGCTTGACCTTCACATTTACAACAATTTTTGTATTTCGATGTATTGTCTTTTATTGCCTCCCCTACAACCGTGAAAAAATTCTTATCCTGGGCATCACATCTCAAGCATCTGAAATTATCAAAGAATGTCTAAATAAAAAAATAGTGGGTTTTGAAGTCATGGGGTTTGCAACCAGCATCACCTCCCAGGTTGGGCAAAGCATTCAGGATATTCCAGTTCTGGATACCATGGACAAACTGGAATCCATCCTCTCCAAACATACCATTGACACAATTGTGGTCACACTTAGAAATCGACGGGGAAAACTTCCAGTGCACGAACTGCTCCAATGTAAATTCAAAAATATCCGTATTCTTGAGGGAACTCAGTTCTATGAAACAGCCCAAAGAAAGCTCCTCATTGATGACTTTTTCAAACCCAGCTGGTTTATTTTTGAAAATGGATTTTATCGAACCTCCCTGCATCTTGCGTTTAAAAGAATACAGGGACTGATCATTTCATTTTCCCTGCTTATTTTTCTGTCTCCGATTTTATTTATCACTGCCGTAATGATAAAAATAGAATCTTCCGGCCCAGTGTTTTATTTTCAGGAAAGGGTGGGTAGAAACGGCAAAAAATTTAAACTTATTAAATTTCGATCCATGACGGTTACGGCAGAAAAAGAATCTGGCCCAATTTTTGCTTTAAAACATGATACGCGGATCACCCGAATAGGACATTTCATACGCAAAATTCGCTTGGATGAAATTCCTCAATTTATTAATATTTTCAAGGGAGATATGGACCTTGTGGGTCCCAGACCAGAAAGGGGAGTATTTGTAAAAGAGCTTGAAAAAAAACTTCCATATTATCATTTACGCCATGCTGTCCGCCCTGGGTTAACCGGATGGGCTCAAGTAAATTATCCCTATGGAGAAAATTTTGAAGATAGCAAAGAAAAACTTAATTATGATCTTTACTATGTCAAACACCTATCTTGGCATCTGGATCTTCATATTCTCTTGATGACCATCCGCGAGGTACTTTTTGGTAAAGGCCGCTGAAAGTCAAACACATCATTTTTTAACCTTGATGGCAGGTATGAGTGGGAAAATAAACATGCAAACATCTAAATTCACATTCTTTGGCAAAGATCGTCGTAAATATAAAAGGATTGCTTTAAAACAAGGCGCCTATGCAGCCATTAGCCCCAATTCATTCAAAATAGGCCAAATAAAAAATATCAGCAGAGGAGGACTTTTATTTAATTACCTTGCCCCAGAACATCCCCCCCAAGCCCAAGTTGAAAATCACCTTTTTTTAAGCAGCTCAAATGCCTATGTCAGCAAACTCCCCTTTAAAAGTATCAATGATCGCCCAGTTCATTCCTGTGAAACAAATGAAAATCCTTCCATGAGAGAAAGAAGTATTGAATTCGGCAAATTAACTTTACTCCAAATGATAATACTCAACAAGTACATCGTTATCAACCGCTTATGACAAAATACAACGACCTTGTTTCTTGTATAACTCAACTTTCGGGCTTCATTTCAAAGCCAGCATTTTTAAATGTACCGATGGGGTCAGTGTGCCGACGGGGTCAGGCTTTTGTTATTGATGTTATCGACCAAGGCCTTTGCCAACGAAAAAAGCTTCGATAATGTCAATAACGAAAGCCTGACCCCACCACGAACATAATAAAGCCCTCTCATTTCCCTCTTAGACTACTGTTTAGATGGTGGGACAAGATTTAATTCATTTATTTTTGTCAGCAATGTCTTATAACTAATCTTCAATATTTTTGAGGCTTTCACTCGATTCCATCCGGTCTGATCAAGCACATAAGCAATAATCTCTTTTTCCACTTGCTGAACAACTTTTTTACGAATTTGTTTCAAAGAAATTTTTTCATTATTGATGTCAGCCCCATCTAAAATTTCCAATAAAATTGGAGAAAAAGGGATAGATTGAATAGAATCAGAGATCACAGGTGCATTGATTTTTTTTGAATTTTTTAAAGTATTTTTATCGAGCAGCGCCTTTTCCGGAATTTTACTGTCGATTAACTCTGTAATAACCTGTGACCAGTCATTAATCACGCACTGTTTCTTAATAGTATTCTGCAATTGACGAATATTCCCCGGCCAGTGGAAATCGCATAAAAAAGACATAACTTCAGCATTTGGGGGAAGAACGTTTCTATTTGGAAACCGTTTAATATAACGATTCATAAAATGAGTGATTAAAAGAGGAATGTCTTCTGCTCGATGCCTTAAAGCTGGCACATGAATTTTAATAATATTAAGCCGATAAAAAAGGTCCTCACGGAATTTTTTTAAGGCGATCTGAACTTCAAGATCAAAGTTAGTGGCAGCAATCACCCAGGCATTTGAAGTGACATCCTTTTCTGCTCCCAAAGGGAAAAAACGCCCCCCCTGAAGTACATGAAGAATTTTGGACTGAAGGGACAAAGGCATATCACCAATCTCGTCCAAAAATAAAACACCTTTATGCGCTATTTGAAATTTTCCTCTTCGATTCACCTGGGCACCGGTAAAAGCCCCCTTAATATATCCAAACAATTCACTTTCCAAAAGATTTTCCGGCAAGGCAGCACAATTCACCTGCACAAAAGGGTTGCTTCTCCGGGGAGAGAATTGATGAAGTTTTCGTGCCACAACCTCCTTTCCCACGCCAGTTTCCCCTGTAATCAATATGTTCAAACCGGTATCTGCCACACATTTTATGTAATGACGGATTTGAACAATTTGTTTACTGACACCCACAAGAGGTTCTATCATACGAATATTTCACCATTGTAAATCAAAATTTGAATCATTTCAAAATTGTCCAAACTTCGTCTTTCCATAATTTTTCGGTCTTTTTTTGTTTGCCGCACCCATCTACACCAGAAATATAGATCAGGGGCCGTTAAAAAACAAACTATGCAAAAATCTCTGACGGAATCCCCCAATGGGCAACAGATACAATATATAGGTAGTTAATTTTTCAACAAGCCCTTAATATATTACTCAACTTTCGGGCTTCATTTCAAAGCCAGCATTTTTAAATGTACCGATGGGGTCAGTGTGCCGACGGGGTCAGGCTTTTGTTATTGATGTTATCGACCAAGGCCTTTGCCAACGAAAAAAGCCTCGATAATGTCAATAACGAAAGCCTGACCCCACCACGAAATGCGAACACCGAAAGTTGAGTATGTTATTAATAGAAATAAAAATCCACCCGTAGTGATTTTACATGAAATACTCCACAGATCAGAGGCGTATTTCAAGCTTTGTTGTGGGCGGAACCGGCTCAAAATACGGTCCGCCCGTAACGGTTATATAAAAAATAATTTCCTTTGGAAAAATTTTATTTATCTTAAAAAATTACGCTTAATTTTAAAACACAACAAAAAGCGTATAACAACGTTTACAAACATCCAGGGTATTGATAATGTAAATGGATTAAAAAATTATTTTCAACGTATTATTCACCCCAAGTGGAGGAATATATGGACTTCAAGGCAAAGACCCTTCTTCCCATTATCATGTGCGTATTCATCGTGATAGGATGCCAGAGTGACCAGGCAAAAATTGAATCCCACCTCAAAAACGGAATAAAATTTTTTTCCCAAAAACAATATCAAAAAGCACGTATAGAATTCTTAAACGTCACACAATTGCACCCAAAAAATCACACAGCATGGTATTACCTGGGTGAAACCATGATACACCTTGGTAAGGTAACAGAGGCGTTCAATGCTTATGTCAAGGCTGAAGCTCTGGATCCAGAGAATATAGACATTCTTTTGAAAACAAGCAGTCTGCTATTTTTATCAAAGGAAATAGAGGCCGCTGAAAAAAAAATTGATAAAATCATTCTCCAAATGCCTGATAATGTAAAGGCTTTATTTCTCAAGGCCCAAATATTGATTAAAAAAACAGAATTATCCCAGGCAGAATCCATCTTTCACCGAATACTTGAGCTGGCACCCAATGACATAAGAGTGTACCAAAAGCTGGCCTCTATGAAGTTCCAACAAAAACAATACAATGAAGCAGAAACTCTTTTATTAAAGGCCTTATCCATGAATGAAAAAATTCTGTCTTCCCGGATAAACCTGATTCGTTTTTATGTGAGCCGACAGGCCTTTAAAAAAGCAGAAAGTCAACTGATCAAAGCAATTGAACTCAATCCTGAAAATCCAGACATCCAACTTTTGCTCGGAAATGTTTATTTACGCATGCAAAAGGAATCATCGGCCGAAAAAGCATATCTGAAGGCAATACAACTTTCACCTCAAACATTAAAACCCCTTATTGCAGCGGCACATTTTTATGATATCACGGACAAAAATGAACGTGCTTTGAAATTATACACCCGGGCAATAGACATTCAACCAGACAATCTTTCTTTAAAAAATACCTTGGCAAAATTTTTCTTCAAAAATGGAAGAATCCCGGAAGCTGAAGAGCTTATCTCCAGCATTCTTGAATTAAGACCAAATTTTTTTGCTACCTTGCTACTTAAATCCGAACTAAAAATCCATGAGAAATCCTTCGAGGATGCCCTTGACCTGTTGAATCGTCTGGGAAAAGAAAAACCCGAAAATACCAAAATTCAATTCCTAAGGGCTCTTTGTTTCATGGAACAGAAAAAACACAAAGAGGCCATCGCAGCATTGTCCAAATCGCAGAACTCCAATCCCCATGATCCCAGAAGTATGAAACTTCTGGCCAAGCTTTATTATAAAGAGAAATCCTTTGAGCTTGCCCGTCAACAGGCACTGGCAATTCTGAAAACAATACCCGATGATTACCTGGCCACGGAAATCCTTGCCAATTGCGACATGGAAGCTGGGTATAGGGCCAAAGCACTTCAAGGCTTTATGAAGCTCATAGAAATATCACCGAAAAAACCAAAAGGTTATCACCTTCTTGGGCTCTTTTATTCCTATGAAAAAAAATATAAAAAGGCAGAATCCTATCTCTCCAAAGCCTTGACCATGGATGCCACGCGCATGGACAGCTTGAGTCTTCTTGTGCGCAATGCCATTGCGCAAAACAGATACGATCATGCACACAATTTGATCCAAAAAGAATTTAAAAACGCCAGAAACTCCCCCCGGACTCTTGCCACGCTTTACAATCTTGAAGCTGACATCTTTATTGCCAGCAATGATGAAAAAATGGCTATAAAAGCCTACGAGATGGCCCTGGAAAATGATCCTGATTACTTCAAACCTTATTTTTCCTTAGCCAACATTTATATGAATACCAACAACATTGACAAAGCCATTCATCAGTACACCGTTCTTGTTGATAAAAATCCCAATCTAATTGTGCCCCACATGCTTCTGGGAGTTCTGTACGATGCAGATAAACAGTTTGAACTTGCAGAAAAAAATTATCGAAGAGCCCTTGAAATAGATCCTTTATATGCCCCGGCGGCCAACAATCTTGCCTATCTGTTGGCGTTAAGAACAGATAGCTTAGACCAAGCCCTTCAATGGGCACGAATAGCCAGAGAAATTCTTCCAGAAGATCCCGCTGTCATGGATACACTGGGCCTGGTTTATTTTAAAAAAGGCCTGATAGACAGCGCAATTGGTGAATTTCGGGACAGTTTAAGAATATTTCCAGACAATCCCACAGTTTTATTTCACTTAGGAGAAGCTTATCTCAGTAAAGGAGATGATCAATCCGCATTGAAAGTCTTTAGAAAATCCTTGAGTATAGACGAAAACTTCAAAATGGCGGCCCAGACAAAAAATTTGATAAAAAAAATTGAAAAATAAAAACTTCTATGGATTCATGGCAATCACCGCAAATTTGTGGTAAAAATATTTAAATGGTCATTTTTCAACTATTTTTTTTAAAAGGAAAATGATTTCATTGTTCTGAGCTTCCATGCGATCATACTTTCCCAAAATTTGATCATATTTTTCCATTAATATTTTATTCTGATCGTAAATAAGATCCAAAATGCGTATGGTATACTCACTGCCCAATGCCATCTGTTCAAAGAGATAGTCTGAGCCCACAGAACTGTTGGGAGCTGGTACCAAGGATATATATTTTTCATTGAACATATCTGTGATATCCGATGCCTCTGCGGTCAGCTCACCAACAATACTCCATACCATTCCTGCTGTCAGTAGTATCAAAAGCACTGTAACTTTTTGAAAATTATATATCTGCATCCTATTCCCCCTTTTTCGGTTCAAAGACAAACTTCCAAGCACTGTATTTCTTCTGATCCCTGAAATGGGAAAAAACCGCGGGAAAAAGATCCTGCTTAAGTGGCTTTCCATTGCTTTTGCTGAAAACTCCTTTTATTCCCCCTTTTCCATCCAGTACCTGCCCCCATTGCCCATCCTGCGTCATGGGATCAACATAAAGACGTCTGAGATGCCGCCGAATTTCCCCGGATCTGGTGTCATTCATAAGCACGTTTAAACTGCGGGGAAAGGATTTTTTCTCACCAGGAGTATGTCTGTAGTAGGATGCAATGGCTTTTTGGATCTGTAGCCCATTGAACAAAAGAGTTTTTTCCCTTTCCCGCTGCATGGTGGTGCTCCAGTATTTTTGAACTCCCATGAGGGTTATGGAAGTAAGCACAACCAAAAGTAAAGCCGCTGGATAAGTAAAACCCCTGTGAGAAACATATCCAAACCATTTCTCTGGCAACAGTTTACCATTCATTGTATGGATCCCCTTTAAGGCTGATTCGATCACTTCCACTGTGAATATTCCAAATACCGGTTACCTCTTCCCCTGTGGGGGGAATAAGCACCCAAAGCTCTCGACTGCCGGTGAAAGGATCTTTTGGAATATCCATAATATATCGTTCTGCCACCAGATCTTCCAAGGCATCCGGGTACCTGCCGTGATCACTATAATATTGATCAATAACGTCTCGCATGACAAAAAGGCTCCGCCTCAGGGATACTTCCCGGGCTCTTATAACAGATTTCTGGAAACCAGGTGTGGCAATGGTGGCAAGAATACCTATGATTGCCACAACGGTGAGCAATTCAATCAGTGTAAAGCCCTTTTTATTCATCTCATTTTTCTCCCACAATCTCTAATTTCACCAATCTCGATACAGGGAACCATCCAAGGCCGTTTTATCACTCAATGAGTAGACATCATATACATCCTGCCCTCCCCAGATCCTGGAGTCCGGTGCATCGGCATAGGATCGAAGTCCCCACTGCCCAGACTCCGTCATGGGATCTGGGGGTATGCGCCGTAAAAACTTCTTTTTCACTTTGACAGCCTGGTTCAAATCCACCCCTTCCACAAGTACCTCCAAAGTTTCAGGATATCCTGATTTTCCTTTATCAACGGGAATGATTTGCTCATCAACCAATTGTTTATATTCATCAATTGCGGTACGGATGAGTCTCAAATCATTTCTCAATTCCAGCTCTCTGGTTCTTTTATACACCACCTGGGATAAAGGAATGATCCCCGTGGAAAGAATAGAAATAATGGCAAGCGTGGCCATCAATTCAATAAGCGTAACTCCCCATGCATTACAAAAAAAAACTCCATATGCACCACGATTATCAGCATAATCCTTATAAATCATGGGTTTGTCCAAAAATTTATTCCCCGTACACATAGGCCCTGTCCACTGCAAAAATATCACCTGCAAAATTTTCATCAGATCGCATCTCAAAGGCTGCCTGATCTGCGTCCATAAAATTGGGAAACTCTCCTACAAACACCCGATAGTAGGTTCCTTTCCCCGCCACATCCACCTTTCTCACAAAAGTTCTGTAATTCTTTTTTTCCAATGCCAAAGCACGGGATTGTGCTTCTGCCTTTGTTTCAAAGGCATTAACTTGGATGGTAAAAGACAGGTTGTGGGACAAAAACACACCATTTTGCATATCCTTGAAAATATCACTGCTCAAAGAATCATCAGAAACAATTCCCTCCCCATCTTTCTGTCCAAACGGGGGAACATTAGAAGACTTTTTTTCGCTTCCAGACCAAAAACTTGTCACCTCTTTTCCAGGCATCTCCTGACTTCGAATCACCACAGGGGTAATAGTCATTAAAATATCGGTTTCCACATTCTCATTAGAACGATTGGAAAACAATCTACCCATGGCCGGAATATCACCCAACAGAGGAATTTTTTTCACCGTTTCCCGATCTTCATCTTGAATCAACCCACCCAGAATAACCGTATCTCCATCATTGATGGTCAAAACCGTACTGGCAGATTTGGTACGAATGGCGTACTGAGGATCATCCACCTCTCCAACATTATTGCCAAGTGAGCTGATCTCAAGAATCAGCTTCAAGTTCACTCCATTGTTCATGGTAATAATCGGTTCTGCATTAAATTTGAGCCCCACATCTTGGTACTGATAATCATAGGTAGTGGAACCGTCGGTTTGAATCCTGCGATTAGATCTCAGGGGAATTCGTTCTCCAATGAGTATGGCGGCCTTACCGTGATTTTGTACACGGATCTGTGGCTTGGCAAGAATACGAGTGTCTGCATCCTGTTTCAACAAATTCAAGGTAGCGGTGGGCAATGACAGATAGAGTTCTTTGCTGGTAATGTTTCCAATATCTTCAACAGAACCCAGCCCGGCAAAACCAAAATTGGATTCTTCATAATATTTTATACCATCACTTGTTTCACTCACCCCCAATGTAATACTGTTAGAAAAAGACAAGCCCAGATTTTTTTCCTTGGATCGACTCACCTCTATAATTTCAACGTTGAGAACCACCTCAGAAGGAGGCAAATCATTGGACTGAATAATCTTCCAGGCCATATCAATTTCTGCTTTTTTCCCCCTCACGGTTATGGCATTCAAAGCTTCATTGGCCACAATGTCTTTGATTTTAAAAATCTTTGAAATGATGGCAACGGCATCCTTGGATGTAAGATGGGACAAATAAAAAGTTTTCACAAATAAATCATCATAGTCCTTAGCCTTGGCCAGGGTATCAGGATAGATCAACAAAGTGTTACCATTAACGGATCTGGCCTTGAGATCACTGGTTTGGAGGAGCACTTGAATAAACTTATCAATTTTCACATCGGTCATAAAAAGTGTAACTGAATTTTCCCTTACATCTTTATCAAAAATAAAATTAATTCCGGAAATTTTGGACAGGATTTCAAAAACATTCATCAAGGGGGTTTTTTTAAATTTAAGGGAAACAGGTGTATCTATTCTGAGATCCAAATGATATAGAGATGGGGAGCGTTCTTTCTTTTTATATTGCAAAAGTGCATTTTTAGCCTGTTGATTGTCAGGCTCCAATTCAACAGCTCTGCTAAATGCCTCCAATGCTTTGGAAAACTCACCTTGTTTAACCCAAGCCTCTGCTTTGTCTGTGTGATACTCAGAAGCCCTCATCTTTTTTACCCTGGAAATCAGCTCCACCGCACGGGTATTGGCTGGATAGAAAGCGATGGCCATCTGCAACTCGGTAATGGCTTCACGCAAAAATTTTTTCTTTATTAACACCTCCGCCGTGTGTAAATGAGTCATGGATGCCTTCTGTCTTGATTGCTTGAGCTGAAAAAGCAATTCTGGGTCATCCGGTTTTTTTTCCAAGGCTTCAGTGTACCATGCCACCATGGAATCGGGATCCATGGATTCAGGGGAACCGAGTTTTTTTCCCCCAGAAAAATCTGTGGCAACACATCCTTGATTCAGTACAACATGCCACAGCACCATCACCGCCAAAAGTGCATTTTTTAAAATTTTACTCCTGTTCATTATTAAATAACCTCATATCAATATGTAGGGTCTCATTTATGTCAAGTGCTTTAATTGTAATGGAGTTATCCTCAATGGCCTCTACAAGATATTTTCCATTAATGCGATCACCAATCCGGGCAACCAGCACCAGATTATTTCTTGATAAAAAAATCGCCTTTTCCTCTCCACTTTGAAATCCCCCCCAAAATGTAAATGAAAGAAGATAGTCCATTGTTTTTTTAAGACGATCAAAAGAAGATGGCACCGAAGACAATTTTTCCTTGACAGGATCTAAGCGTTCAGGAGTTTTTTCAGAGCGAGGTTTTATTTTTTCAACATCACCGGTGAAAAAATCATTAACAACATCACCGGAATAGAAAGGTTGATTAAAGAAATCATCAAAAACAGTATCACTGTGTTTTGAAACATCCTCTTGTTCGCTCGTTTTTTTTTCAAGGGTATAAAAGGAATCAGTTGAAATTATTTTTTTACCAGCATAGGTTAATTCTTTCACCCTTGGCTGAGTGTAAGGATGCATGAAGCGATACCCTAAGGTTAAAACAAGTATCAGTAAAGCAACACAAAGTAGTATAGTTTGTTTTCGATCATCCATCCAGATTTCCCTTAAAGAAAAGATCAATAGTCAAGGAAAGCTTAATCCCAGCATTTTTGTCGTCAGATCGGCTAAAAGTAAGATCTTCAATTAAAAGAATTTCCGGAAAATTTTGCAGTTCGGCAATGAATCGCTTGAACTGCGGATATTTTCCAGACACATTAATAACGGTTCTATACCGATTCAAACCAAGTATTTCAGGCATCGCTCCAGTTTGAAATATCATTTTTCCGGTCATGGACAATCCATGTTTATGAAGACTTGAAGCAATGCGATCTGCAAATTCCGGCAACAAAAAAACGTGGGGGACTCTTTCATTCAAAACCCTTATCATATCAGTCTTAATGGCGTCCCATTTTTCAAAATTCAACACTGAGCGGGGGGGCAATGCCTGGGAAACAATGCGTTGTGAACCCAAGGCACATTCCAGGTCGTTGATTTGTCTATCCTGTCTTCTGCTCACTGTCATCCAAAACAAACCATTGCAAAAAATCAGCAGCATACTTATTAATATGATGTTCTTTTTGTTAGACGTCATCCCATTTCCAATGTGCTATGATTTCAAAAGAAAATCCACTTCCACCGACAACCGAGCCTTTATTAAAATCAATGGAGAACTTTCTGGAAGCTTTAAGTCCATTAAGAAAAGCGGCCACACTGGCGGCATCAGGTGATTCCCCTTTTAGAAGCAATGAGGAATCACCTTTGTTCAACGCTAACTCATTTATGATGATGCTTTTCGGAATTGCCATTTCAATGGCATCCAAAAATTGTGACAGAGGAAACATATCTTTTTTCAAAAGATTTTTAAGATACTGAAATTCAGATTTTAACGATTCAATCTGCCGGGGCGTGTATTGTTTTAAAGGAGGAAAATCTGTTTTTTTTTCAGATGTCATTTTTTTTTGTTCAATCTGCTTTTTTAGGATATCAAGATATGCTTCATTGGAAAAAAAAACAGTGGTGTTCATCAATGTCAGTGTCCCGGCCAACAAAACCAGAAAAATCATTGTCCCCCAAAAAAATCTATCCACAAGGGGCTGGCGTGTTTGAAAATTAAGTTCAACTGGTTTCATGGATTCTCATTTCTCCCATGGCCACGGTTAAATTTGAGCCAGTGCCGTGGCAGCGCTTGCGGTAAAAAGCCCCACTTTTTTATTATCGGCGAAGTCAGTTCCCGGATTTATAAAATCCAGCGGATTCAAAATTGTCAAATGGGAAAAGCTCTTTTCCCGAAGCAGTGTCTGAATATTAACAATTTTACCCCCCTGGAAAACTAAAAAAATACGGGAAAACTGGATCTCTGCACAATTCATAAGACAATGATCCAGCATCAGTGAGACATCATGAGTTTGCCTGTCTATTCCTCCATACAAAAAACCTTTTCTGAATGTTTTAAAAAAAAGGGGGCTTCCCTGTTTAAAGCCCGCCAGGGTGACAACCCATTTTGATACCTCCAAATATAGAAAACTGCCATCCATGGGCAAAGCAGAAGCATAAAAATTGAATCGATTCAATGCAGTGGGGCCAAACCCCACAGGAATGGCACCAATACTTTGAATCTCTTTCCGATACTGAGTCAGCACCGACTTTGATATCATGGCAACCAGCAGCACGTGACGCCCTTGCCCATCCTTGCCCATGGGGCTCCAGGAAATTTTTATGTCATGGGGAGAAACTGCCAGATTCCGTGTAGCTGTCCATTTCACAAGCTCATTACTTTCTCGAATATCCCCAGGCAATTCCTGAAAAGAGTGCAGTCTCAATTTCACCGTAGCATGGGGAAGAGATACTCCCAGCCGCCCCCCCTTAAAATGGCACGTGCCCAATATTTTTTTCACCGCATCTTTGAACCCATCTGGATCTAAAATATTTTCTGTTTTAAACGAGGTTTTTAAAATTTCCTCGGACAAAGATAAGCTTGCGCCTCTCTCCAAGCTACATAGATTATCTTTTTGTAAAAAAAGCCCCCCTCTCAAACCTTTGTCAAAGACCTCCAAACCAGCAGCGCTTTTGATCTTTTTGAAAAGATTCATAGCGATATCTCCTGGTCAATGAAAGTCACCCGATTGGCTTCCGCCAAGGTGGTTTCCCCCTGCCATACCTCATTTAATGCTGCCGCACGTAAAAAGATAACACCCTTTTTCAAAGCGTATCGAGTAAGAATTGAAGTGGATACCTTTTTTATGATCATCTCTCTTAAATCACCATCCAGCTCAACATGTTCAATAATGGCTTTTCTGCCATTATAACCTGTACCATTACAGAGATCACAACCAACAGCTTTATAGTATTTTTTATGACTGTGAAGTTCAGGATTCAGGCCAGAATCTATCAGCTCTTCCTGAGAAATAACTTGTGGTTTCTTACAGGTACACAGACATCGGATTAATCGCTGTGCCACGATACAGTTCAATGCAGATACCAGATTGTAAGGCTCTATACCCATATGAACAAATCGATTGATCGCCTCAAAGGAGCTGTTTGCATGAACTGTGGTAAAAACCTGGTGTCCCGTCAGGGCTGACTGAAGTGCGATTTGCGCAGTTTCAGCATCCCTGATTTCACCCACCAGTACCTTATCCGGGTCATGGCGAAGGATGGAACGAAGACCTTTAGAAAAGGTGAGGCCTTTTTTTTGATTTACCGGAATCTGAGCAATTCCTGGAAGCTGGTACTCAACAGGATCTTCAATGGTGATAATTTTGGTATCATCTGAATTGACCTCGGACAACGCCCGATAAAGTGTGGTGGTTTTACCGCTGCCCGTGGGACCCGTCATCAGAAACATACCATAGGGAGCTTTCACTTGACGACGTAACCTTAAAAGCTCTGTTGTGGGCAGATTCATGCCATCCAAACCCAAATTACCAGCAGAAGGCGCCATCCGTTCCTGATCCAAAATTCTAATAACAGCATCTTCGCCAAAAATAGTGGGTAACACCGATATCCTAAAATCAATAAATCGTCCTTTGACTTTAAGCTTAAAGCGACCGTCCTGGGGAACCCGTTTTTCAGAGATATCCAGTTCGGACATCACCTTCAAGCGAGAAATCACCGGATTTTGATTTTTAATATCAAGGGGCTCTGTTACTTGATGAAGCATACCATCAATGCGATATCGAATCAGCACCCCCCGGGCAGTGCCTTCAATATGAATATCACTGGCTTGTTTGTTGATGGCATCAAGAATAGTGGAATCCACCAATTTTACAATGGGACTCTCCACTGTTCCCACCCGCTCTGTAGACAGTTCATATTCTCCGTCGTCTGACTCCCTGACAACGGGAAGACGCATCTCTTCTGAAATGTCCAGCACATCCCGAGAGGTCTCAAGTCTCTGTAAAAATGTCTGTAGCTTTTCTCCACTTACGATAACAAAGGATATGTAATAGTCAAGGATCATCTCCATCTCATCAACAACATTAAAAAAATCCATGGGATCGGCGACGGCAACATCAAGACGCCTGTTTTTCTTTCGAAATGGCACAACGTTTTTACTAACCATGAATTCGATGTCAAGAAGTTTCAACATCTCGGGATCCTTCACCTGGGAAAAGGGAAGATACCTGCAACAGTGCTGTACAGCAATAATCCGGGCCAATTGCTCATCATCGAGCATACCTTGATCCACAAAAAGCTGTCCCACCATACGACCGGTAATTCCCTTGCGAGACAACACAACATCCACCTGATTTTCGGTGAGAAAACCCAGTTCAACCGCAATTTCTCCAATCTTTTTTCTCTTTTTCACAATGGGAAACTCAGACATCTTTTATCCTATGGTTCCAGCCATTTGGAAAATGGGCATATACATTGCAAGGACGATAAAACCAATGATAACTCCCATAATTACCATAAGTAACGGCTCAAGTGAAGAGGTAATCATGGTTAGTTTATTTTCAATATCGGTATCATAAAATTTGGCTACATCCATGAGAACAGATTCCAAACTCCCCCCTTCTTCGCCTGCGGCAATCATGCTGATAGCCATATTGGGGAAAACCCCTGTACTCTCAAGGGAATCTGCAAAACCAACCCCCTGCTCCAGACCATGGAGAGCTCTCATAATACAACCGTGCATATAACGATTACCCACCAAACCCGAGGCAATGCGAACAGCAAGGTTGAGAGGATTTCCACTTGAGAGCATGGTGGAGAGGGTGGCAGAAAATCGAGCCATAAAATAACATGTAATAATCTCCCCAACAAATGGTACACGGAGAAGAAAACGATCAAAAATCAGGGCACTTCTTTCCCATCTCAAAAAAAAGTATCCTAAACAAAAAATTAACACGACTCCCATGCCCATTAAACCATATCTTCTTTTCACAAAATCAGTGATATTAAGCAAAAGCGTCGTAAAAAAAGGAAGGTCTCTCCCTGTCTCCACAAATGAGCCTGTCACAGCAGGCACCACAAAAAAAATCAAAAATGCCACCACGAAAATAGAGCACACAGATAAAATCAACGGATAAATGGAGGCGGCTTTTACTTTTTGCTTAAGAGCATCGGTTTTTCGAATGTATGCAAGGTAATTGAATATGGCTCCTGGAAGATCCCCCCCCGACTCTCCAGCCTTAAGGGATGCAACATAGAGTGGAGAAAAAATATGAGAATATTTTCCAACGGCACCGGAAACAGACTCCCCAGAGGCAATATCGTTCCGGATATCTCCAAGAAGCTTGTAAAAGCCATGGTGCTGTTTTTTTTTTAAAAGAATATTGTCAAAGGCCGTAACCACAGGTAAGCCAGCCTTTAGAAGTACAGAAAGCTCCTGATTAAATGCGTAAAATGCTTTGGATTTTATATAAATTTGAGATTTAAAGGAAAAAAAAGAGGAAGTACCTGCGCTTTTACGGGCACTCACCAAATGGGTCCCATCTTTTACCAATTGTGCCTTGATGGAGTCAATGGTATCTGCAGCAATCACCCGCTCAACCACATAACCATCGCTGGTGGCGATTTTACACCGGTATGTCGGCATAGAATAACGTCTCCCCGCCTAAAACTTTCCAAATCATCACAGTGTTTGAATAATGTGCTCGCTTTTCTATGAATAATCTATTAAATTTTTTTACCAAAAGCAATGCCCATTCAATCTCACTCTCTTCATTCTTCAGGAATACTATGAAAAAAACTACTTAATTTATATGTAAAAGATGTGCTACCATTCCCATAATGGGAAATTCATTACACACACTTCAATTTGATTGATATTACATCTCTCGATTAGCTGAATTAGCAATTAGCCAGATCAACCGATTTTAATTCTTATTTCCAAATATTATGACATAGACACCACAAGAAATACCACCGAATTAAAATAAAACATAAAAAAGTTTCCATGCCTATATGCCTGTTAGACTCACAGAATAGCCTTACCCTGTCCCTGGAAAGCCTTTCCCCCAATTGAGGCCTCAAATCATTCCAATGACCAAAGATGGAGCAAACCGAATACAACCTCTTACCTCTTAAACAAAACCAGTGCATGGGATTTGCTGTTTTCACTATCGAACGCCTTACATTCAACATGGCACATCAATATAATTTTTCCAAACTATCCGTGTATTTGCCTGTCAAGAAACGACACTGAACAATCTGGTGCAAGTAATGAGAACCTTCATCCATGATGAAGATTAAAACTCAACTTTCGGGCTTCATTTCAAAGCCGGCATTTTTAAATGTACCGATGGGCTCAGTGGCCGACGGGGTCAGGCTTTTGTTATTGATGTTATCGGCCAAGGCCTTTGCCAACGACAAAAGCCTCGATAATGTCAATAACGAAAGCCTGACCCCACCCCGAAATGCGAACACCGAAAGTTGAGATTAAAATATGAACAAACAAGAATTAATACTTTTGGGTGATGGACAAATCCTTTTAATTGATTTAGTTTAAAAGTATAAGTTTTTTTATTTCCTTAATTTTATGTTCTCTTTTAGAGATGCACCTGAATCTTATTGGGGAGTTGATCATAAGCTGGGCCACTATACGTTAGATAAAATTTTATCAATAGCAAAGCTACTGTAATTACAATCACTAATTGTTACCACTAAAATTTTATCACAAAATGCCCCATGTTATGTCCAAGTCCCTTATTGATAATTTACAGACTCAAAACCAATTAACAGAATAAAATATTACTAAAACACGCCGAGGGATACATATGAAACTTTTATTCAATGCATTATTAATCGTATTTACAGTTTGTTTTGTTTCCACTGCCAGCGGTTATGACTATGGGGTCAATATTAATGACAACATCATATGGGAGGGTGATCACGTTGGAAATGGGGGAGAGTTTACGTGGACACTGCTGGATGATGATGGAAAAAAAACGGACTTTTCATGGTCATCCTTTTGTGTGGAGACCAGCCAACGCATATACGCCAACACCCCTTACACCATATCCGACATCTCAGATACAACCACATCCGGCGCCTCACTTACCAATGAAGTAGCCTGGTTATACTGGAAATTTAATAGCAATACCCTAACCGGGTACGATGGCTCCAGTACCAGTCAAATGGCCTTTCAAAATCTCATCTGGGAAGATATGGATCAAGATAGTAATTATTTCAGTTGGGGAACCGGAACCGCAGTAGAAGATCAGATGGATACATGGTTTACACTGGCAGAAACAGCCGTAAACAACGGTTGGCGTAACAATGGTCGGGTTCAGGTTCTCAATCTGGGAGGCGCCCAGGACCAATTGATTGTAGCAAACCCCGTTCCAGAACCAGCAAGCATGTGCCTTCTTGGAATCGGATTGATCGGTTTGGCTGTGATGGGAAGAAAAAACATTTTCCTCAAAAATTAAAAATTTTTAATTATTCAAAACAGGTAAGCTGCCACAAATTTCCACTCAATCAGTAGCACTTTCCCCCTATTTCAAATCGTCTCACCTTATGTTTGACAAAACCATTACATCCCTTTATATATTTAGAACTCAACTTTCGGTGTTCGCATTTCTTGGTGGAGTCAGGCTTTCGTTATTGACATTATCGAGGCTTTTTTCGTTGGCAAAGGCCTTGGTTGATAACATCAATAACCAAAAGCCTGACCCCGTCGGCACACTGACCCCATCGGTACATTTAAAAATGCTGGCTTTGAAATGAAGCCCGAAAGTTGAGTTTAGAATGGAAATTGATCACATCAACAATATAACCGTCACGGGCATTATTCAAAGGTCTCCAGAGGTGTATTTCAAGCTTTGTTGTAGGCAAGTCCGGATCAGAATACGGTTCGTCTGCGGCCGTTTATAAAAAAGAGATAAATGCCAACCACCAGGGAAAACAGGAGATCATCGTGACCACACTTGTACATCACCATCTTGAGAACAGTGTTACACTTTTTCCCAAAAAAATTGCCTTGATCCATGGTACGAGGCGTCTTTCCTATTCAAAAATAAATAAAGCATCGAACCAACTGGCTCATTTTCTTATTCACACCGGCGTTATACCAGGAGATCGAGTGGTACTTTTGATGGATAATTGTGCCGAGTATGTCATGGCCTACTACGCCATCCTCAAGGCCGGAGCAATTGCAGTCCCATTAAGCAGTGATTTGAAACCCACCAGAATCATGTTTCTCATGGAAGAACTTACACCTGTGGCGATCATCTCCTCTGGAAAATACAGACCACTTTTCCAGGCTTGTGAACTAAAAAAAAGTCACCTTAAAGTAATGATTTTTAATCACTCAAAGAAACCAGACTCTCCATGCAATCCTCTGTATACCTCATGGGAAACGGCCTTGGAGAATAAAAAAACGACAAACCCGGAACTGTTGCTCGCTCCCTCGGATCTTGCCAGCATCATCTATACCTCGGGAAGTTCTGGAAAACCAAAAGGAGTCATGCTCTCCCATCAAAATATCACCGCCAACACAGCATCCATCTGTCAGTACCTGGCTCTTGACCACCGGGATGTACAAATGGTGGTGCTCCCTTTCTTTTATGTCATGGGTAAATCTTTATTAAATACCCTTTTCAGGGTAAGTGGTACCGTTGTACTCAACAACAAATTCGCCTTTCCTGCCCAGGTGATCAGCGAAATGATAAAAGAGAAGGTCACTCTCTTTTCTGGAGTTCCTTCTACCTATGCCCATCTGATCCACCGATCTCCTCTTAAAGCATCCCGGGATCAATTGACATCCCTTCGGTGCTGTACCCAGGCAGGCGGCCACATGCCCGGAGCCATGAAACGGCAGCTCCAGCAAGCCCTGCCTAAGCACACCGACATCTGCATCATGTATGGGGCCACAGAGGCATCGGCCCGCTTAACCTGGCTGCCCCCGCATTACCTGGAATCCAGAATAAATTCCATTGGCAAGGCCATTCCCGGTGTTCGCATTAAAATTCTGGATGATGCCGGAAGGGAAGTGCCCCCGGGTGAAACCGGTGAACTGGTGGCCACCGGTAATAATATCATGCAGGGATACTGGAAGGATGAGAGCACAACAAAAAAAGCCCTGGACCACCATGGCTATCACACCGGCGATGAGGGTTATATGGATGAAGAGGGATTTATTTTCCTGGAAGGTCGTAAAGATAGCCTCATCAAGGTGGGGGGACACCGCATCAGTCCCCAAGAGGTGGAGGATGCCCTCATGGAAACAGGCCTGCTGATGGAGGTGGTGGTACTGGGGAAGGCGGACGCATTTTTAGGCCATCGACTTGTTGCCATCGGCGTGGCAAAGGATAAAACCACACCTGCCCGGAAGATCCTGGCATGCTGTTCAGAACTATTACCCAAATATAAACTGCCTGGAGAGATCAGACTGGTGAGACAACTCCCTAAAAATGCCAATGGAAAAATAAATAAACAGGGGTGTGAAAAATTACTCTGACCCATTGTGTGGATGGATCAGAGCAGTTGTTATTTGCCCATAATTTTTAGCGGGCAGACACGATGATTTCATCAATATAGATATAATCATAATTGCCACTTGCATCGCACCGGAAGCGCAACTTCATAGCCGTGGGAAAGGCATAGGGCGCCCCCTTTGTGAGAACGATACCTTCTTCCTGGTAAAAGGAATTGTTGGAAAAATCTGATCCAGCCACATAGGTTGCCACAGTGTGCCACCGAGTGCCGTCATAATACTCAACAAAAAAATCCTCCCCGGATTCCATACTCCTGGGATAGAACCAAAATTCAATTTTAAGCTCTGTATAACCGGGGCCATCAAGGTTCACGCCCTGGGCAGAATAAAATGAAGACACTGTGCCGCTGTTGTCCCGAATCTGAGCAGCATAGGAGCCCTGGTGGGAATATTTTGTGGAAGTGCGGCTACAATCACCGCCACCGTCAACATAACTGCCCCAACCAGACTCAAAATTATCCTGGGTCAATACAGTCCACTGGACAGGTGCCGGTGGGGCCGGGGGAGTGTAGGTCACGCTGAGGGTGGCTGTGGATTCGTTGCCAGCAGCATCCTGGGCTTTGACAGTAATGACATTGATGCCTTCCACAAGATTAATTTCGGATGTGCTCCAGGAGGTTGTACCGGATGCGGTGCCGCTGCCACCGGTGCTATTGATCCAAGAGACAGAGACAACGCCTTCATCATCAGTGGCAGACCCTTTCACATCAACGGACGGCACATCGACAACCATAAATGCATCCGAAGTGGGGAACGAGATGGATACCACAGGTGCCAGGGTATCCACATTCGTAGTTATATCCCCTGAGGTGGTGAATTGAACCACATTGGAGCTTGTACCTTCACCAGCAGCATTATATGCCCTTACTACAAAATGGTAGGTTGTTCCACTTGCAAGCTTAAGGTTTTCAAAAGCGTATTGCAAAACGTTTCCCACATCCACGCTACTGCTAAGAAGATTTACCGAGGTGCCGAAATATATTCTGTAACCGTCAACAACGCCACTCGCAGCATCCCATTTCAGCACACTTTTCCCGACACCTGAAGTGTCCTCAGGAATTGTGAGAGTCACCTCAGGAGATGAATATCCACTTTCATTACCAGCGCCGTCAACCGAGGTGACCGAAAAATAATAAGATTTCTGAGCATCTACATTATAAAATATATAATTTTGATCATGAGTGGAAATAGGCAGCCCATAATCTCTGCTGGCGCTACCATAATATACTCGGTATTCAATTACATCAGTCTGTGTATCGCTCCACGACAGTCGGATATTTGCACCATCGGCCTGTGCAGTCAAATCCTGTGGAGATAGCGGTGGAGTACTGTCTCCGGGAAGAGGTACGGTATAAATAAGCAAATTCGATTCACGACTTTCCCCAGCACTATTGTACGCTTTCAACGTGAAATAATAAGTATTTCCTTCGGTCAAATTCAAAGTTGAAAGCGGCAACTCAAGGACATTCCCCACGTCCACTGTCAGTGAATGGTCGTCCGGTGAAGTTCCGTAATAAATTTTGTATCCAGTCACATCCCCTGTTGCTGGATCCCATTGCAGCGATGGCTCAGCAGCAAAAAGGATAGCATTGAAAACCATGGCCAGCAAAAAACTAAACATTACTGTACGAAATTTAATTATCATTTTTGTTTCTCCCTTCAAAGGTCTATTTAGGAGGTAAAATATTTTTCATCATAAAAACTTTCAAGCAAACTATATACCATATTACCTTTTCCAGATTTCACACATGTAAATCATCGTATAGACGGCAGTAATCACTTGCCATTTTTTTTGCAGTAAATTTTTTAATAATTTTGCGCACCGCCAATCGGGACATTTTATGGTACTCATCTTCATTTTTATGAAAAAAAAGGCATTTCATGGCAAAGTCATGAGCGGTTCTTTGCTCCATCACAAAACCATCACGACCATCATCGATGATTTCACGTATTCCACCCACATCTGGTGCGATGACAGGTATCCCATGGGACATAGCCTCAAGAATAGTCATGGGAATACCCTCATGAAGAGATGTATTCAGATAAAGATCAATAGTTTTGTAAAACGCTTCCATGTTATCTAAATGTCCCAAAAACTCAATTTTTTTTCCCAAACCATGGATTTCTGCCAACTCACAAAGCATCCCCTTTTCTGGACCATCTCCTGCCAGTTTGAAAACGATATTTTTGTCCCGATGGCAGGAAATCAATTCCACAATTCTCAGCATCAACCGGTAATTTTTCACCGGAACCAGCCTTCCGGCAGACCCGATGACAAAAGGGTTAACACATAACTTTTGACAACAGGTTGCAGGCCGGATACCATTGTGAATCACTGCGGTATTGTTATATCCAAAAAAAAAACGCTTTTTCACTAAATTAGCAATATCCTTGGAAACCAGTACTGTTTTATCAAAAAAAAGAGACAGAATCAAAAAACTGGCGTCAGTTAACACCCTTCGCCGAATATTAATGTGCGAATCATAATTTTCAGGCATTCCGTGCTGGGTAGCAATTAAGCATATGTCGTTGTTGACAGACCTGGAAGCCAGAAAGGCCAAAAAGTGCTCTTTGTACCGATGAGAATGAAGAATATGAGGTTTAAACTGCAAAATAATGCTTCGAATACGACAAAAAATATGAAAAAAAGATTTTTGGGTTTCATCCACAACCCATACAGGTACCCCCAGCATCCGAATTTGGCGCTCCAGTTCCCCATAATTGAGAAGGATCACGCCGAGTTCACAGGCATTATGCTTTTTGCATAACTCTTGAACAAGGGAAAATACCATAGCTTCGGCTCCTGCCCATAAATCCCCGGAAACAATTTGAATCACGCGGTGCGTCATCCCCGTTCCTTCATTTCATGTAATTGAACGACATTTGTCATTTGTTTTAATCCATTCCATGGGATAATGCCCTCAATTTTCGTTTAAACAAAGCCTGCCTCGCTGCCCAATCAAAACGAAGAATTTGCTTTTGTTGTTTCATTTCATGGTGAAGGCGGGTACGGTTCTGGACTGCCTGGATAATTCCCCGGGCAATATCATCGGCACAGGGCTTGACATAGACACATCCACGATCAAAATATGCTTTTAAGGCTGCGGTATCTGACAAAACCAGGGGCTTTTCCACGGCAACGGCCTCATAGGCTCCACATAACAAACAATTTTTTCTAAAAGTCAGATCCATAATAACATCGGCGGAAGATAGTCGCTCCCAATAGATTTCGTCGGGTACAAACCCCAAAAACTGAAGGTTGGCAGGCTTGTCATCAAGAGGAATGTTTCCTCCATGCCGTCCCGTCACCTGAATTATGATATTGGAATCAATTTTTGCGGCGGCCTCAAACACCTCACGATATGGTTCATCACAACTAAATGTACAGATGTACAACACATTTATTTTTCCATTCACCGATTTTTTCTTAAAACGTTGAGAATAAAAACAGGGAGGCAGCGGCACTGGATCCTGAAGAACAAACCCCCGTCCTCTGTTTCCATGAACAACATCCAACAGAGCGCGATTGGTCACCACCGTCAAATGGGCCTTTTTTTGAAGCCAGCGGGAAATCCTCATCAGCAGGGGCACCTGTCCTTCTGCGGGATAAATGCCGCTGTTATGAGCATCTATGACTATTTTAAATCCCAATATCCGACTGAGCCAGATGGAAACAGAAGCAAGCACAATGGATGGGTTTTGAACCACCACCACAGCAGGGCGCTCCCGAAAAAGAACTTCAAGGGTACGGATCAAAGATTTCAGATAACGTTGCAATCTATTTTCCCCACACTCTATCTCCACCAAAGGCCAAGCAAGCGCAGCAGCAATCCCACGATTTCGACTCTGACGCTCCCAAGTAATCCAAATCCCATGAACTTTTTCCATGTCCCTCCGTGTCACACTCAATGACGTACCTCGCATTTATCTCCACCCCGGTATCCGGCCGTGAAACCGAAGCAGAACTTCCCGCAACTTGTTTGTCTCTGCATGGTTATAAAATCTACACAGATAAAGCAAAAATGGAAACATCATTACCAATACGATTTTGACTCCCATGGACAAATACGAGCATCCCAGATGAATTTGGCCCGCAGTCCAATAAATGGCTGTAGCAAGCAGGATAATTTTTATCAAACGCTTCCACTCATAGGATACCGGAAAAATCCTATTGGAAAGGAAATAACAAATTATCAAAAGAAAAAAAGTCGAGATAACAGTGGCATATGCAGCCCCCCAATACCCATACCATGGGATGAGAAAATAATTGAGTATTACATTCATTGCCGCAGCACCTGCAACCATATAGCCGATCCACTTGGTTTTTTTGCGAATCAATATCCCCACTTGAAGTACGGCATTGCCTGCCACAAAAACATAAGAAAGCAAAATCAGCGGCACCACCCCACCAGCACTCCAGAACGCCCTATCAGACATAATGTGTATGACATCCTGAATCAACACAGCAATGCCGAGTCCGGCGAACACTTCCAAGAAGACCAGATAAGTCATGACACTGGATACAAACGCCTGTGCACCTTCTCCATCGGCCAACTCGAACATTTTAGGTTGAAAAATAGACAAAAAAGGTTCTGTGATCATGGGACTTAAAATCATACCGAACTTATATCCCAGACTGTAAATTCCCACATCCGAAAGCGATACAAAACGCTGTAAAAAAAATCGGTCCGTGAAATTAAGAACAAAATACCCTAAACCTGCTGGTATAAATGGCAAGCCATAGAGAAGCATCTTTTTAAACCAGTCCCATGAAAAATGGATTCCGCAATATTTCAACGTATAAATTAAAACAAAACAACCGATCCCTCCCTGGCTCAAAATACCACTCAAAATAATACCTTGTACTCCCCATCCCAGTATCACCAGAAAAAAAATATTTAATCCCAAGGCTATTATAAGCTGTAGCAAGGAAAGCATTGTGAAAAGAAACGACTTTTGCTGTGCCCTTACAAATGAAAGAGGGATTTCATTGACGATAGAAATCATCATGCTGATGAATATTAATTTAAAAAGAGTAGTATTTTCAACCCCCTGGAATATCATCATTGAAAAATGAGATGCATTGAGAATCAGAATAACAGTGGCGCAAATGGAGATAATCCATACAGAGATAAGGGAGGTACTAACTATCTGTCTTCGCTGGAAGGAAATATTGGTTTCATAATAAAACCGCATCACCGCCTGACCTATCCCTGCCGCCACAAACATACCCACCACATAGGTAGTTAGTTCCAGAAGCTCCAGGGTCCCATATGCCTCAGTCGTAAGATAACTGGTATAAATGGGAATCAAAAAAAAGGCAGCAAGTTTTCCCAAAATCCGGCCCACTCCGTAAACCATAAAGTGTTTACCTAAAGATTTCATTTCCACGTAAACAGACAAACTAACTCCTTTATTTATGATAATTTTTCATATTCCCCAAGTGTAATTTTTCCCAGACAATCACCATCTCCCTTCAAAAAAACGAAAATCTTGCTTGAGTTTTTTGACCATGCTGTTGGATTTTAAAAAAGGAAACGGAGGAAGGCAAAGGAAAATAAAAAGAAAAATTCGGTAGTCGTGGGAATTGTTTTTCAATGCTTTGAAAAAAGCCCCCAGAGCAGAGAGGTAGCTTCCCATTTCATAATGATAATACCCTTGATCAAAATAGATCAATCCTTTTTTCTTACGGACCACCGGTTCAACACATTTTTTTACCCGGGAACCATAGCGAGAACATAACAGTTGAATATTGATCAGTGAATTACGAAAAATATCCTGTTTATTCCGGGTCAAACGACAGGGATGATCCCGTACCAAGACCAAGGGTTCATCAATGAGCCGCACCGGATAATTCGCTGCAATGCGGATCCATAAATTATCATCCTCCGCATAGACCATAAATTCTTCAAACATACCCTGCTCATCAAAAACGGACTTTTTCACCATCACTGTGGGGGTACCTACCCCACTTAGCAGCAAAATATTTGCTGCCAGGTTCCCATTCAGAAGCTTTTTTTTATTTATTTCCCTGCGATAAATACCGGTTTCATCAAAAAGAGAATGCTCGGTAAAAACCATTCCAAGGTCAGCATCTCTCTTAAAGAGTTCAACCTGTTTTTCCAACTTTTCAGCCATCCACACATCGTCGGCATCCAAAAAGGCAATCAAGTTCCCCTTTGCATTTCGAATACCGAAATTCCGGGCATGAGAAGGACCAGACTGGGCTTGATAAAAATAACGAACTCTTTTACCGTACCCTTGGACAATCTGCCGTGTGTTATCTGTTGAACCATCGTCCACCACTATAATCTCATAGTTCTCAAAGGTTTGAGAGAATACACTGTCAAGGGCTTTTACAAGATACTTACCACTATTGTATGTAGGGATAACAACACTTACGACCATCATTATTTTTAACCTACTTTATGGTTGTTTCTATTCACAGTTGAAACGCTGGTGTAAAGGAATTCACTTAAGCCCGATGCAGCTTTTAATCTTCTTCGGAAAGAATCAGATTGAAAATCATTGCGCCAACATTCCTTAAAACCCTCCCAGCTATCATATTGAATTTCAAAACCGGACTGCTGAATAAACTTGCGAATTTTTTCAATGGTAAATGTATGAGGATGTCCCCGGTCAATTTGGAGCCGGGACGCAGCACGGTGCAGGAAATATCCGATAAACGGATGTAGATTCACAGTTAAATATAAAATGCCACCGGATCGGATTACCCGGCTAATTTCCGACATGACCTTGTGAATATTTTCCACATGATCAATAACATTTTCGACAATAACAAGATCAAAGGAAGCAGCTTCAAAGGGAAGTTCTTCCCCCCTGACGTTAAGGTACTTCACATTTTCACCCCGATATTGGGTAAGGGCCTTCTGGGAAGAATAAAAATCACAAAGAGGATCTACTGCAATTTTTTTTTCGGCACCCAGTGCAGAGACAACGCCGACAGGACCACTACCCACCTCAAGAACGTTTTTTCCAGCAAAAGAAACACTTTGCATATCAAGGGCATCCGCGATATTTTTTAGCATCTTCCGGGCACGCCATTGATACCAGCTTAAATCTGAACCTTCATGTGTCAAAGCCTTGGTTGCCCAATGGCGTTTTTCATACACCTGTGCGGAATTCCATCTTGTTTTTTCAGCCATCGTTCTTCCTTTTTTATAATCTGTAAATTTTCCCCGGCCCGTCGTCCCTCCTCACATTATGAGAAATGCCCGGTGGAAACGAAAAAAATCGGAACAAATACCCGACAAAAAATGTGCCCCAGACAATTCTGAAAAACTGAAAGGGGCAAGAAAACCAAGCTATTTTCTGGATATCAATGTCAGGACATCTCAAAATATATCTTTAAGGTGTTATATTAATCTTAAAATTTTGCGGTGGACCCGGAACTGCCACGCTGGAAATGGGCCCAACTTTTTCGGTGCTGATCACAATATCATCCCAATACCGAAATTCATTAATATGCCCAAGGCTGTAATCTGATCGAGATACATCCACTTGCCGTCCCACCTCCACGACCCCAAGACCGATATTGTTCTCAACATCGGAGGGAGATCTCAACGCAAGGCCAGTTCGATCAAAGATCAAAACAGGATCGCTGCCAGATGCGGACATCCAGACTTTTAGACTATCATTGCCATAGGAAGCATATTTAGCCTCCATTTCCAAGTAATACCACTGATTGGGATAGACATGGTTGTTTTTCGTATCGAAACCAGCAGAACCATCGTCTCCCCACAAGGTTGTTCCTGTACCCCCTGCATTTCCATAAGCCACACTCACATTGTATCCATTTTGAGTGCAATTACTTCCCCAAGGCCAAGCCACTATGAAAAAAGCCCAACTCCCACTCCCCCACCCTTGGGGCTTAAAGTAAACCAGTTTCCTTTGAATTATAGGATTGTTACAAAAATGATCTTCTGCAGTCTCAATCCGGAAATAACCTCTAAAAAAATAGTGGGTTACATTCCCTGAAACCTTATAAATCAAGCTGGTATTATTATCCTGATGCAGTTGACAATCTCCCCGGGGTGAGTCATCCAGGACATAATTCACCCGGACAGACTTTGAGCCAGAATGGACCACATCCGTTATAAAATCAACGGTGGTATCTGTACAACAATTGGTGTTCTGCAACCAGAGAGAATAGCCCTCGGGTCGACTCCCTTCAAAGTCATCTTTAACCAAGACCTCAGAAAAAACGCCGGAGGAGGAAAGGAACAATCCCATCACAACCATTGAAATGAGTTTTATTATTCTTTTAAAGGCCATTTTTTTCTCCTTAATTGCTTTTGATCATTAATAAAGATTTTTTCCCGACACAACTTAAATCTTGCAATTTTTATACCTCCAACATTTCTCTATTTTTTTCACTATTACTTTTTTGCACCCGAATGTTGGCAATGGCATCACTTAAAGCTGCCAAAAGAAACACATGAGGATAATAAATTGTGGTAATCAAACAACCGGAAACCACAAATGCAACCACACAGACAATCATCATTAACCCCGCAGCTACCATTTTTTTGTCTGGTGTTGCAAGATTTCGGGAATAATTAATTGTCTCAAGGTTGACCCGAAAAATAGTAAAAACCAAAAAAAAATAGGAGAGCCCCATCATCCCGGTCTCCGCCAATGCACAAACAAAATTATTATGGCTAACAATGGCGGCACGATATTTTCCTGTCTCATCCTCGTATTGGGAATAACTGTTTGGAGCATACTGCCCAACCCAGGCAACCGGGAAATTCCCAAGCCCCACGCCCAGGAACGGATGGTCCAAAAACATTGCAAACCCTCCCTCCCAGAGCATCAGGCGCTGGTTGGCCGTGCTATCCTGTTCATAGTTTTTGGCACTCTCAAATCTCATTTTATATTGCTCCGGGGCAATACTCCAAAAAATAAAAACGCAGACAGCAATAGCCAGAAGCGCAGCCAAAATTTTTCTCAATCTTCCAATAAAAAATAAAATGGAAGCAAAGGCCAGCAGAAGCGCAAGAGCAGAAGCGCGAGAGCCAGTGCAGATAACCGACAGGACAAACCCCGCAGCTATCATCAACGCCCCCATGCGAATCCATGTTGACTTGAAAAATCCGATTAACAACAGAGTTAACGGCACCACGATGGTCAGGGCCACGCCAAAATCACCAGCGTTTCCCAAAAAACCTGTGGAACCTCCACCAACACCCTCACGAATATGATAAGCAGCAAAATCTCCTCTCATCAATGTCAGATATGTCCGGATCTGCCAAAGGGCCAGCTTTAGATGAACCATCACGAAAAACGAAATAAAAACAACAAGTTTTCCTTCAGTGTCAATGGTTCTGGACAAAAACAGATAAATCGTTCCCGTCAGTAAAAGAGTGATAAACACATCCCAAGCGACACCTGGAGAGATGGCAAAGGGGATGGACAACATACATACAAAAAGCCAGATCAGCAACTTACGGCCACAACGATACCGGATGTTATTTGTGCCTGACAACGATACAATAATACATACGATTCCCAGCAGTTTGCCAATATGCAACCTGGACAACACCGGATACTGTGCAGAAAGCCTCCAATATTCATACGCAACATAGGTTAATATTAACAAAAATGAAAAATTAATTTGTTTCAGATAATAGCGCATGGTTCGGCACCAAATAGTTTCAACTTATCTGCTTTTACAAGCAAAAATGAAATTCAGACATACTTCTCTCACATGGATTATCATGGGGAGGAATGGAATTCATGATAAATGCGCTGATATTTTTCTACGGATTTTGCAATGGAAAATCTGGCCTCCACGATCCGGACAGCATTTCGTCCGAGCAAATCCATTACGTCGGGTCCATTTATCAAGTCCAACAGGGTGTCTGCCATAACATCGGGATTTTCCGGTTCTATCAATATGCCGCAGGAACGGTCAGCAATAATTTCTTCAGGGCCACCGCTTTTCGTTACCACCACAGGTTTTCCACATGCCATGGCTTCTATGGTTGCAATGGAAAATCCCTCGGATCGGGAAGGTAAAAGAAAAATATCAACTCCGTTGAGCAATGTGACAGGCTCCGACAGGAACCCTATAAACAGGACACAGGTCTCCAAGCCCAGATCTTTTCGAAGAGCCAGAAGGCGTTCGTACAATGGCCCAGAACCCTCCCCTGCAATAAAAAATTTTACATCCTTAATCTTTTTTTTCAACCGAAAAGCCGCCTGTAGCAACACATCATACCCTTTGGGTTCCCGAATATTTCCCACGGAACCAATGAGAATGTGACGCGGTGACAAGGAAAATGCTTCCCGCAGAAAAGAATCTTTATAATACCTGAATTTTTGGGTATTCACCCCGTTATAAATCACCTGGGTCAAACGCGGCCTTATCCCGTGCCGTTCCACATAGGTGTTTTTTAACCCATGTGATACAAACACCACCCTGCGGGCACCCCAATTGATAATCTTGAATTTAAATTTTAACAAATGAGAATGGCCGGACACATCAACATAACCGTGAAATGTGGCAATAACTGGAGTACGGGTGATGATTCCCGCTATACTGCAATACACGTTGGCCCCAAACAAATGGGAATGGATCAAATCTATCCTGTATTTCCGGACAAGTCTTACGAGTACGCGGAGATAGCTCAGGGCAAAAGAGCCTCTGGATTTAACTACGACGGGAGAGAAGCCTTTTTTAGTCAATTGATCAAAGAGCCAGCCAGTATTTGAAACCACGGGAATGGAATGAAACCGAGTCGGATCAATCCTCGTAACCATATCCAAAAAGACCGTTTCCGCCCCCCCGGGACCTGAAGTATCAATGACATGCAAAATATTCATCTGTTTCTATCGCCTATGAATCAACTGGGTAGCATAGCTTTGGATTTCAAATAAGAAAGGCCCCAGATCACGGGGGTCTAATACATCAAACCAAGTCTTTTGAAATGCCTTCCAGGCACTGGGTCGGATCGGTGCTATCGATGCTTTTTTCCTACCCGGCTTTATCCGTATAAGAAAATGATCCAACAACCCCAGTATCCATACAAGCCTTGTTCCAATTTCATACCTGGGGGGGCGATTGGGAAAAAGGCCCTTTTCCATATACGTCATAAGGAGCAGGGGGAAATCCACACCGGACTGCACCGCCAGCTGCAAAGATCCCCACAAACGTCCATTGATTTCCATTAACTTTGCCTTGCCATCTCTGGCATCCCTTTTAAACTCCACCATGGCCACTCCCTGCCAGCGCACCTCAGAAAGCAATATCCGAGAGGCTTCCACCATCTCTGGATCCAGAGGAACACTTTCACTGTATACACTAATTCCACCTGAAGGGGGCTTTTCCAATAAACGTCTGTGACTGAAAAGCGCCAGATGTTTGTCAGTATCAAAAAGGGTGAATAAACCGGTCCCGGGTCCGTCAATCTTTTCCTGGACCATAAAAGGCCCAACAGTAGTGCCATGACGTTCATACCACTGCATGAGGGAGGATTGATCTTCTGCATAACAGACCTGGGTGGAAACAAAGCCAGTATCATGATAAATTTTTGACATTCCAGGTTTGATCACCACAGGAAAATCAAAGTCCCCTTTTTCGAGCAAATCAAAAAAATCGAATGGAGTAGAAATAAACGAGGTCTTTGGAACAGCAATATTTTTTTTAATCGCAAGCTTAAACACATGTAGTTTGTCAAAAACAGCCGCAAGTTTTGTGGAAGACTCATCAATGATGCGGGTTTTTCCGAACCGCCCTTTGTCCTTTTGGGATAATAAAAAAAGTGCAGGTTCCGTCATGGGTAAAACATAATCAATGTTCTCTTTATCCAGGAGCTCTTCCATGGCTTGGATGAACTTTTTCGGTTCTGCTTCCGGAGAAGGCATTTGAAACGAGAGGGAACAAAAACGAGATGCCGAAGATATGTTTTTTCTCTTTCCTCCAGTAACCATAACCCGGTAACCTGCCCGACCCAGGGAGCGGGTGGCCGCAAGAGAAGATCGATTCTCTCCCTCTGTGATGAGAATGGTTTTCTTTTTTTCAATCTTCATTTTTTACCTTATCAGCAAACGCCACATGAAAAGCGCGTCTGTTTTTCCCACATCATTGTGAATTCCGTTTCGGGGTAACTCAAAGAGATCTTGACCGGCATGGACCCACCCTCTTCGGGTGGTCACCGCCGCCGCAAACCCTGCCTCACGTACAAGGTCAGAGATTTCCGGAGTAAAATTCCCATTGGGATAGGCAAAATAATCCACAGATCGATTTAGTCGGCTTTCGATCTCCTGTTTGGACTGTAGAATCTCTTTTTTTGCTTCCCAAGGCGGGATCTGGTCCAGCAGGCAGTGGGATACCGTATGGGCACCCAAATCAATACGCCCGGTTGCCGTCATTGTGTCCACTTCTTGCCAAGTCATCATCACACGATCATCAATTCGATTTGGGAAAATCTCTTTTAATTCTAACAAAAGCGTATCCCTGGAGGTTTCTGAAATTTTTTTAAATCCGCCAATTGCCCTGTCAATGATAAAGGTGGGGGACTGGTGTGACGTCACACCTTCTTTTTCGAGTATCCTCTTAACGCCCATTGGAAGCAATGCATCTCCACGTCCACGGGAAAACCACTCTCCCAAACAAGCGGCCAGTTCGTCAGGCCAGAACCTTCGATCCGTATTCATGTATCCCGAGGTCAGAAAAACGGTGGCTGGCAGTTTGTACCGCTCCAGGATGGGAAACGCATGGGTAAAAGTATCTTGCCACCCGTCATCAAAAGTGATGACACAACAACGTGATAGACTTCTTTCTGTTTTTAAATAATCCAGCATACTGCCCAAAGAGATGACATTGAACTTTGTTTTTAATAGTTTCATTTCTCTTTCAAAGGTGTCGGTGGAAACATACATACCCGGTTGAATCAAGTGCATACCCTTCCATCCAGCAGGCAGCACCCGGTGGTACATCAATATCAACCCGCCCTGTTTCAATATTATACCTGAAAATTTATGCAATACTCTGGATTCATATAGCATTCTAACCAACATCGATTTCATTACCGGCATCACTGTCTTCCAATCTCTTTAAGTAGCGCTGTCAAGGCGTGGTCAATGCACTTAAAAACCTGATAAAACTCACGTTCCGTTCCACCGTAAGGATCATCAATATTACAAAACAGGGATCGAGGAAAGGGGGCAAAGGGTCTTAGAAGCACAACTTTTTCCTTATTTTTACATTGCTTTTTTAGCCTCAGGTGCTGGGGATAAGCCATGGAAAAAACTATATCTGCTGCATCCAAAGCTTCTTGGGTGATTCTCAAAGCTCTATGATCCCTCAAATCACATCCGAACCGTTCTGCCGCAATAACCGCTTCCCGGGGAGATTGACTCCCTTGGTCCACATCCAATCCATAAGATTTAAAAATGAGTTTCTGCTCCCCAGCCAGCTGCCTTGCCCTATGTTCAGCAAAGACGCTGCGACAGATATTCCCTTTACAAAGAAAAATAATATTTTTTACGTCAACCCTCTTTTTTTTAAACAGATTGATGTCCAGAAGATAATATCGCACGGATTGAATCAAATTGTCCTTAAAGCGTACAGCCTTTTTTTTCCAGCGATTGGGAAGGTATCGTCGGAGTGGTTTTAACAATGTTCGAATCATTTTGTACCGCCCGCATGGGCCAAGGGTCGCCCTATAAGTGCACGGTTATCATAATTTCTTTTGATTACCCGGGCCGGTGCCCCCATAACCAGCGTATGTTTTTTGACAATGCCGCAGGCGGGTATCACCGCCCCGGGGGCAAGGGTTGTATCGTCCTCCACCACCGCCCCATGGTTAATAACAGCATGGGAACCCATCCATACACGAGCACCCACCGTAGTGTCATCATCCAGCTTTACTTGCTGGTGCACCGAACACCCGGGTCCCATGGTGCATCGGCCAATTTTTATGCCGCCAAAATGACCAATGTACAACCCTTTTCCAATGGTGGCATGGCGGTGGATATCAATACCATATAACGTCTGAACCATCGCGTGCAACACTTCATATACGACCAAAAACAGATACCGTAGCGGTATAAACCCGAATGATGATAATTCAGTGCGGGCCCAGGCGCCTAGCCGATGAACCACTGTTGTCTGAAAACCAAACTCATAATAGAAAAGATGGAACTTCCGAAGAAAGGTGCTTTCATGCACCCGGGACGTAAGCGACAGATATCTGCCCCAATCTGCTTTAATATTTTCAAACATTCGAGCCCTTCAACTTGTATTTTTTTGAATCCGTCCTGGGTTTCCCCGAACAACCCTGTCATCAGGTACATTTTTACTCAAAACTGTACCGGCATGGATATGAACGCGGTTTCCGATCTGAATATTTCCATACACCACAGTATCAGATTCAATGCAAACATTGTCTCCAATTTCCGGTGGTACCTGGTCTTCTCCCATACCAATGGTGACCCGGGTATCAACAATGCAGTGATTTCCCATTTTCTGGACACCCATCACAATCTCTCCCCGGTTGGAAAGAAATAACCCGGGGCCAATCACCGACATCTCTCCGATCATAATCTTTGTGGCACTGCGTATGACATAATTAGCAAAGTGAAACAACAGCTTTAAGAGATTCCAACAAAGCCCCTTTTTTTCCCACTGCGCTTCATGGTTCAACCAATAACCGTATCGAAAAACCGCCACGGCCCAAAACCCCCTTGATTGCAAGGCCGTAAGCCACTTCTGAGTACCAACACATTGCCCAGGAAAGGAAGAATAGACTTCCAAATCTTTTTCCAAAAGTTCACACAACTTACGAATTGAATTATTTTTCATGGTCTCGCTTATCTTTTGGACGGTTCCCAGAAGGTCGCCCGATCCCCCATCGCATATTTCCACCAGGCCAAAGCAATTGCGCTGTTAACCGAGATAAAAAAAAATGGAATTTTTACCCATGAAATCATCTTGTGGCCCTCCTTCGCCCACGCTGTATCCCGAAGAATATACCAAAAAAGGGAAATAGAATAAAACCCGCCCTGAATCAAAAGTAAAAAGAGATAGCCTGTTCTCTGCACCAGCAAAATATTGGTGAACATTATAATAATCAGAAAAAAGGGAACCATCCATCGACACAATTTATGGCTAAAAAGTTGCCAAGAAAACAACCCATACCGCCATGGATTGAGCAGGGAAAAATTCCTCATAAAAACAGAAATTCCCCGGAGCACCGTCCTCACCTTTCGATTGAACTCTTTTTTTTCATCGGTGATATTTTTATAATATCCGATGGTGGCAGGATCTATCACTCCTTTCATATTGGACCGAATCGTATTGAGAAGGGTATTAAAATCGCTCGGCAAGTCCGTGGCCCAGTTATGGCAGCACACGGATCTCCTTGCTGCAAAAAAGGATCCGCTTAACCCCACAAGGGAGTTGACCTGGGACTCCAATTTTCGGAGAAACATTTCATATTTCACATAGATGCCCTCCCCACTGATGTTACCCTCGGCATCAATGAATCTGTCTTCACTGCTCACGCACCCAATGGAGGGATCTTTAAAATTCTGTATAATAGTTCGAAGGCCCTGGACATCCAGGGAAGTCGCCACATCAGAAAATATAAGAATATCTCCTTTGGCAATTTCAATAGCATATTTTTGAGCAAATTCCTTGCCCCTTCTTTCCGGCGCTCGGACCAATTTAATTCTTCCCCTTCCAAAGCCCTCCACAATGATATCGGTTTTATCAGTGGAGCAATCCGAGGCCACGATGATCTCAAGTTTCTCTTGAGGATAATCCTGACTCAAGGTTCTTTGAAGTTTTTCTGCAATCTGCTTTTCTTCATTATAAGCGGTAATGATAAAAGAAACACGCGGCAGCTCCCAACCCTTCGAATCAGTTTCTACTCTTCCAGACTTCCGAAAAAGCGACAACCCCATTAGACACGCAGGGTAGCCCACATAAGCATACACCACCATCCCCACTGAAACCCAAAATATCAAAAAGATTATATCTTCCATGACTTTCCTTGCTCAAGCCACAATTTTTGCACCTTGTCTAAATTTTATCCAACATTCAATCATAAAAACGCCACCAGATAAGGAAACAAATCTGTGATGAATCGTTCTAAATATTCATGGGAAGTCTGGCCATTATCCTCGACCGAAAATGGTGTGGACAATCGTACCAACGAACCATTTTGTCCAGCTGTTTTAAATTTATTCAGTATCAAATTAAAACGAAGTTTGATATAATTTCTTCCCATAAAAGATCCTGTTTTATAAAAATAATACACTAAGAGTTTATTGTTTTTATCCTGGATCTGTATAAGTTTATTAATCTTTAAGGAAAAAATATCACCAGTTTGAGTTTTAACATCAATCCTGGCTGGTAATTTTTCCGTTTTTATCCCTTGTCCCCCCAGACACTCCTCTGGTGCATGAAAATCCACTTTTGTCTGTGCATAATAAACAAGGGACAAAAAGACATGGTTCCCTTCTGTATTTTGATAATTCCTGTGTAAAATAGCTTTAGTTTCAAGGATATCCATAACAATGGGATCAAAACTGTAATCTTTTCCAGTCCATTCTCCAATTTTTAAAGGAATCTGTTTTACTGTATCTACACCCTGTTCCATGGTTATATTTTTATCATAACCCACAAATTGAATTGCATACGCAAGAAAAAGCATGACTAAAACAACTAAAATCCAATTATTTTTCATGGCCAATTCCAAGACAAATCATTGAAGCGTACATCAGTCCTAATCCCAACAAAAAAACGACAAGCCCAGACCCTGTATGCACAAAAGTATCAGGTGCAACCGATGCAAGTCCAAATTTGTAGGCCCAAAGTATTAGAATGGGAACCCGAATCAAATTCGACAATAGTGCAATGGGTATCGAAACAAAAAACAGTACCCACCTTCGAATGCCAGACAAATTACTTACATATGCCATTAGAGAGCCCAGGGCCAAAAAAGATATCAGAGATCTCAATCCGCTACAGGGGTTTCCTATAATCAATACCCCCTGCGGAATAAAAACATTAAATCCTTCTCTATAGATTGGGAAACCCATTAAGTGAATAATTTTTACCCCATATTGAGCAACAAACATTTTTAAAGGAAATGAAATTGTAGATATAAAAGCAAGGGGAGCTGGAAACATGAAAAGTAAATAGAAAATGGGAAAACAAACAACTTTTGTCCTTTCCCAACCCCACATGAACAAAACAATCCCATATATCAAAATCCAAATAGAAAAACCTGAAATAGAGAAAATATAAACCGCTGTTCCCAAAATATGAAGTGCCGCAGCTAAGACAACCAATAGAAAACCAAACCATTTAGTTTCACAGGCAATTTCATGCAACACATGCCGCTTTAGCCAGACTAAATATCCGCTGACAAAAGGGATAATAAAACCGTGGGAATAATAAGAATCAACACTGTTATATCTATCCAGCATCCATTTCAATGTATCATGATAACTAATAAGAAAAAGCACTACAAAGAAAAAAAGATACAGGTAAAATTCTTGCCATTGAAAAAAAAGAATCTTACGATTTACCTGCATATTATTCCACTCCTGCCAAAAACGTAAGTAACCTGCTGGCTACATTTTTTTGTCCTCTTTTGTTTAAATGTCCACCATCATCGCTATACCCATCGTACAGAGATAAATATCTTTTGTTTTTTTCTGTAAAATAGACAAGACTCCCATCTGGGCGGGTTGATTGGACTCTGGCAAGATCAAATATGGGATCAATGCCGTCATAAGCCTCCAGAAGTTTTAAGTTAAACTGGTTTCTTTTAATGTTGGTGGCCATTCCACCCACAGGTTTACCCAATATTTTTTTTACCCATGCCTTTGGCCCCCGCTGAATTGCAGTCAAGGGAACAGTAAAATGAACAAAACGGACATGCTGGTATTTAGATTTCATCCAATCCATCTGTTTTTTATAATTTGAAAACACTTTTTCGATATCGGTATCCTTATTGAAGTCGATATAACAATATTTATGAAATGCAACATCAACGACACCTTTCTGGTTGGCAGGCTCTAATATTTTTGCAAAATCTTTTGTTTTTGATTCAGGGTCTTCGTTGGTTCCAATCTTGAAATGTCGTAACTGCCCTGGCAATATATTTAACACCTCTTTTTTTTCCAGAATTTCCAGCTGAATCTGGGGATTTTCATCCAGCAGTTGTCGAATACCGTCAATAATGTTGTATCCAACAGATTGATGTCCAAAAAAAATTCTTTTATTTGATAGTTTCTGCCAAGATTCCGGCACATCTTCTCTAAGGTCATCCACAGACGCACCTCCATTATTTTTTTCATAAAAAAAATAAAACAAAACAAAACAAATAAAAACAACAAAAGCAATATTTCTAACTTTTAAAAACATGTTTGCTCCGATACAAAGTATTTGACAAAGTATGCTTTAATCTATTGGCCCATTTTTTTAACATTGACATATTTTAAAGCAACCTCTTTTGGAATCATGATAGTTTCGAGTGCTTTGAACAATAAAAAATTAAAAAATCCAGCATCAATAAAAACAAAGTATTACAAATATCAGTCGCGACTAAGCCAAGGTTGTGCAAAGCCCTTCGTTCCAATTTTCATTGTTGTTAATGATTACAGCCATATGGGTTATAAAAAGCACCCGTTTTATTTGATGACGTCAAATGCGCAGAACTGAATCCATGCCCTTTTTAAAGGAATTATCTATGAGTCCGAAGTTTTCATTTCTCATACCGCATGGAATATTTTCAATTTCAAAGAGACACATTGTGTGGCGTCAAACTGGAAAACTTATGACTGACGAGGATTTATCATCAATGCCATGATTTCTTTAAAATTTCCAAGCGAAACAAAAACGTGAACAGGCAAGGTAATTAATGTCCTTGCCACATGGACCGCACCCGGATACGACGTATTTTTAAAATATTCCTTTAAGGCATCAATACGATGGATGGCATCCGGATATCCCCGCATTATTCCCAGACCTTTTTGATTTCCTTTAAGCACTATCTGTCTTAGCAATTCATCATTGACTATCCTTACAGGAAATCGCAACAATGTTTCCTGCTCTTCAAGCTGTTGAAACAGCTTATATCCCTTTTTTTTTTCATCAGTTTCATTGATTTCAAGGGCAGCCCGGAGCAGACGACTTCCATGGCGACGGGCATGTGCCAGCTGTTTCAACCTCACCTGCCAGTTTCTTGCAAGTCCCGCCTGCAACGAAGACATTTTTTTCAATGGAAAGGAAATTTCAAAAACCGTTTCCCCTAATTTTAAAAAGGGAAGTGATTTAGGCAGCCAGAAGAATGCCGGATGCATAAACACATTCAACGCCACAGAATAGACAAACAATTTTAAAATTTCAAACAGACGATAGTCAGGTATGTTGTCAATTGCTCCTTGAATCTGCTTTGCAAGAATGCTGTTATCTGTTAAAATAATTCCCCCTTCAACGGTGGAAAAGGCTTTTCCTCTCCCCAGGCTGAAAAAACCAGCATCTCCAAAGGTCCCCAATCTTTGTCCCTGTAGCTCTCCTCCCATGGCCTGTGCTGCATCCTCTATCATTAAGACCCCATGCTCGGCTGTTATTTCTCTTGTTCTCTTCACATCCGATGGCACACCAAAAAGATGTGTGGGAATCACCGCCAGCACACGATTTTCACTGACAGCACTTGCTTTATCTGAAAGGACCTCTTCCAGGCAATTAAAATCAAAATCAAGGGTTGCCGGATCAATATCACACAATCGAATCTTTAAACCGGCCCGGCAAATTGCCGACGGAACAGAATAACAGGTGTATGCAGGGATAATCACCTCATTTTTATGGGGATTCTGTCTATGCAAGGCCTTTAATACAATGGTCAAAGCGGCTTTTCCTGATGAGAGTAAAAAGCAGTGATTCACGTTGAAGTCGGCAGTCAATTCTGCTTCAAATCGCCGAATCTCCCGTTCACCTCTGACAAGCCCTCTTACGCCGGAAATAATATCCGCAAGTTTAATGGGGGCCGCCGCAGGGGGCAGCGTTCGTCCTATGCGCATCCGTTACAATCCGATATATTTTCTAATCATTGGCCCGAATAAGGCTGTTACTGAGACAGGTAACTTCTGCCAGTATTGAATGGCTCTTTCGAATTTAGATTTGTTCGATACCGCCATTTCAGAGCGATTGTCATTGAGATGAATCCGATACCAGTACAGTAGCTTCGGTTGAGCACCCCACTGCCGTTTAAATCGATAGGTTCCCTCTCCGGGGGATGATCGTCCAAAATCAAACCGCTTATATCCACACTCACAGGCATATTCCAGCATAGTCCAGTATAAGAGCATATTGGGACTCAAATGGCTGTATTTCCGCAAAGAAGAAGCCCAAGGATTCTCCAGGGTAGTTTTAAAACCAGAAATAATGCTTGCCGCGCAAGGGATGTTGCCTTTTTGAACAATAACAACTCTTGTATTTTCATGGAATTGTTCCAGGACATTCTGAAACAATGTCCTGGCATGTACAGGAGAGCCAAGATCCCGCATGTTGATTAAAAAAACCTGATAAAATTTGTCAAGTAATTCGATGCCACCGATTTGGGCTTTAAGGCCCGCCTTCAGAGGCCTCTTAATCTGACTTCTCAGTTTGGATTTAAAGGACTTCATCAAAGCAAAGGACGAGTCAGGCAAATCAAGAAGCATGCGAACCTTATTTTTTTCCAAATCCCACGCCACTGAGTCTATCAAAGAAATCTCTTTAAAGCAGGAGTTCGAACAGGTATGGCGAAGTTCCACATCTTTTACTTTCAATGCCTTGCCCAGTGTAACGGCTTGACTAAGCAGAGCTTTTTCCGTCTCTTCATCATTTGCCAGAACACCCGCCATATCAAAAAAGGGCAATGATATTAACGCCCTCCCAAAAACAAAATGATTGAGATGTACCAGGGGAAGCACGCCTTTCACCTGATCCTCACTCTTATCAAATGCAGCCAGGTAGTATGTCTTATGACCATAGGTACGTTCTATTACGGCCTTCCACAAAAACATATGATATAAAGTTGCTTCATGATGGCTAAGCACGTATCGATCCCATAATGGGGCGTGTTGTTGTTGAAACAGGCTTAGATTTATTGTCATATTTATTCCATAAATCAGGGAAATAACCTCTTCCCCTATCAATCCATCCCCACAGATAAGCAATGTGAGCTTGGTCATAACGTGGGTCATTTTGTGATAAAATTTTAGCGATAGCAATTAATGGTTGTAATTACAGTAGCTTTGCGACCAATAAAATTTTATCTAACGTATAGTGGCCCAGCTTGTGATCAATCCCGTATTATTCAAAGCTCTCGAATCATAGGCCCAGAAATCCAGAACAAGTTTTAAAATCACAATATGAAAAAGACCTTATCAACTTCGTAAGTTTCTCTTGAGTATCAGCAAGGTTGATATAATGTCTAAACCGAAATCCCCCATGGGCCTGGTTGACCCGGGGCTGATCCGGGTCCAGCTCCCAAGGATGGATATAAAACACATAGGCTGCCTGCTTTTTTAATATCCATCGAACTCCTTGTTTGATAGCAAAAAAAGGCAACAGCCTGAAATATCCCCCGCCCCCCATAGGAATAACTTGATCTGACAGCACAAGATTGCTCACCGGAAGTTCATGAAAGGCATCTGAAAGTCTAAGGGAGATACCATTGACATGCTTCCGATCTGTATCAATAATGCCGTAACGTCCATGCCTGTTAAAAGAGTTATAGCTTGAATCATAGAGATAACCACTCTGCTCAACAATGTTAAGGATTTTATCATTAATAGCAAAACTTGGAGCCCGATACCCAACCACGGGAAGGCTAATAATATCCTCAAGCAATTTCCTGCTTCGGACCAGATCATGGAAAAGAGCCTTGTCAGTCATTTTTGTACACAATTCATGGTCAACCCCATGGGAAGCCACTTCATGCCCCCGGTTTGCGATCTCTTTCACAAGGTCTGGACATTTCCGGGCAATCCAACCCAGTATGAAAAAAGTGGCCCGAACTTTGCCTCCAGACACCCCGTCAAACAAATCCAACAGGCGATGACAGTTCTGTTCCACCCTGAGTTCCCGACTATGCCAGGAGGATCTGGCAATCCACGGTTTAAAGTTTTCCACCTGGAACCAGTCTTCCACATCCACGGTGATCAGGATGGTATCAGTCATTGTAAATTCTCTGCTGGAGTTCATTCCGGGTGAGATCTTCCCGCTGACCGCCCATCTCATAGGTGGGATGTACCTGGATGGTAACAGTGCCACGGTGTTCCTGAAAATCATCCCGCAGGGAAGAATCCGTGGTAAAATTTTCATATCCATAGGAAAAGACGATATCACCCCAGGCCCAGGGAGACCAGGTCAGCCCGGCTCCGCCCTGCCAGGAGGTATCAATGCGGTCCACAACTGGCTCTATAAACTCATCCCTGACATATGCCCCCCGGAGTGTGGCGGCCAGATGCTGTTGCATCTGCCAAGTGAACAAAAATCCAGCCTGATAATAAATCTGGAATCCCAGCTCGGCGGAATCATCACTGGTGGGATCAATGCCACTGGCAGCGGTGAAAAGTATTCGGGCATGACGACTCAAATCAACGCCTTTGAACACATTGACGTCCGCAAAAAATCGTCCGTCATTCTCGGTGCCCCACTCTTGGAAAATATAACCGGCACCCAGAGAGACTCCCATATCTTCGGAGACATCCCACTCAACCCCCATGGAAGGAATATACATATTGACGTCGTTGAGCTCCCGCTGGCTGTAAATATGCTCGTATTTAATGTAGCTTAGAAATCTTGGAGAAAGACGCCGCAAAAGCCGAAGATTCGCGGTCCAGGTATCCACATCACTGTCTTGAAAATCATACTGGGTTGTTTCATATTCTACAGTGCTGTCCATTCCCCATTGGTTGGAGAACCAGTACCCCAGAGAGGAGGCAGCACTGTATTCCTGGTAATCATCCAGCACTGGGGGCTCATAATCCACATTGGAGTAATTCAAATAAAGCCCTATCTGGTTGTTTTGACTAAATCGATGGACCACATTCACAGATCCACCATAATCAGTGTGCTCCCGATACTCTCCGGTGAGCTGACGTCGCTCATAGGCATCCGCATAAGTCCCCCCCATCACCACACTGGTTTTATCTGTGATATACAAAGTGGTGCTGAAGCGGCCCGTGTGTTCCCAGGATTCATTGAGCACATCGCGATCATGCCCGTCATAATTAAAACTCATATCCATCACTACCCGACGGGAGGCCTGGACATGGGCCTGGAGAGAAGCATTGTGTTCCAGAGAATTTTCTTCATCATCAATGCTGCTTCGGTCATTGTATTCGGGATTATAGGTGACGGTCACCGTGGAATTTTCCTGGATAAATCGAAGAGACAATGCTGTGCCATAAGTGGTATAGTACTCCTCATTTTTATTGAATTCGCTCTGGTCCGCATTATCAGTATAATGACCGGACACATAGAGAATGGGATAAAAGACTGTTTTCAATGCACCCACAGCCATTTTAATATTCGCAAAAAACAGAAGACTGCCTGTCAGTAGACAAATTAAAAACAGATTAACCGATCTGGATATGTTCATTTATATTTACCACTCTCCATGCAATAAGTTCCTCGTGGACACAAACATAGCTTCATCAAAGTATAGCTGGCCTCCCCCAAAAATGATTTTCTGGGATTGGATAAATTCTGAAGTGAAATCAGGCCAACCTTGTTGACGCTGTAAAATTCTTCTTATAACAGAACGTTATTATAAGCCCCCAGCAAGGTAGTTTTGATCCCTTTGGCCGGAAGCTACGGAACAATAATGGTATCATCCGCTTGAATACGAACATTGCCTTCCAAATTTTTTCCCTTTAAAAACCCCTTGTAATTAATCCTATATATCTGATCTTTACCATCCACGCGCCGGATGAGTCGAATCTCATCCTTGGCCGCCCACTCAGTGAACCCTCCGGCAACGGCAAAAGCCTGCATCACAGTAAGATTTTTTTCAATGGGATACTCTCCGATGCGTTGCACTTCCCCCAGCACATAGTATCGCTGACTCACCGGATGAACCAAAATCACCGTAACAATGGGAGATTCCACATAGCCTGCCAGACGATCCTCCAGAACTTTTTTCAGCATCATGGTGGACAATCCCGCAGCCTGAACATCATTGACCAATGGGAAAGTAATCTTCCCATCCAGACGCACAGTTGCAGCTTCCACAGAAAGGTCAGGTTCCTTCCAGGTAAAAATTCTCAACACATCGCCATGACCTATGATATAGGCATTATCGGACTTTTCCGCCGGACTGGCCATGGCCATATATCCAGTAATGAAAATCAACACCCCCATCCCACACACAATTTTTTTTATCATTCCCATTTTTTCTCCTTTTTTCAGCCCCCATTACGACACATAGCTCCGCACTTTGAGTTACATGACCTCCCATTTAGGAGGATGTCTTCACATGTCGTAAAAAACGCAGTCGCTTTCAACCCACGGCTTAATCGAAATAAAACACAAATAAAACAGCAATGTAAAGGTTAAGATGTTGAGTACTATCTTGCGCCCCGACCAAAGAGAACTGTCTTGATGGTTCGCATAAGAATAACCATATCAATGAGGCAGGATAAATTTTTAATATAAAAAAGATCATACCCCAATTTTTCCATGGTGTCCTCCATTGAAGCGCCGTAATCATACAAAATCTGTGCCCACCCGGTTATACCCGGTTTTACCTCAAAGCGGGCCATATAATATGGAATTTCTTTTTCAAGTTGGTCAACAAAGTATTGCCTCTCGGGCCGGGGTCCCACCAGGCTCATATTACCAATAAAAACATTCCATAACTGGGGTAGCTCATCCAGCCGACACCAGCGCATGAATCGTCCCATACGCGTAATACGGGAATCATTTTCCTGGGCCCATACAGGACCGGTGTTTTTCTCCGCATCGTTGATCATGGATCGAAATTTATACATAATATATACTTTTTTATATTTTCCCACCCGCTCCTGGCTGAACAGGACCGGTCCCCGGGAGTCCAGCTTAATAAGAACGGCAGTAAGCACACCCACAGGGAAAAGCAACACCAGCAGCAGAGACGAAATAACCAAATCCCCTAAACGCTTGCTATAAGCGGTGAGTCTTGAATGGTAAAATCCCCGGGAAAAGATAAGCCAGGAAGGATTGATCTCACAAACCATAAGCTTGCCGGTTAAGGCCTCATAAAAAGTGTTGCCCTCCAGCACCTCAATGCCGGACACTTTGCAAAGCAGAAGTTCCTCAGTGGGAAATTGTCTCCGTTTATCTTTAAGGGCCACCACAATTTTACGAACCCCGAATTGTGCCACCACATTGCAAAGTTTTGATTTTTGAGCCAGAAAATAAAATCTATTTGCCACATATTGGTCAAAAATCTCATGGGTTTCATCTGGAATGACAGCTGTAACAGTGTAACCACAATCAATATTCTTATCTATATGATTCAGAATATTCAAGGCCAGGGGGCTTGACCCCAGTACAACAATACTTTCATTAAACCATCCCTTTTTAAGAACAAGGATATATAGAAGCCTCCACATAAGAATCAGCAAAATCAGCAACACAATGGCAAGGGTAAAAACCTGTGTCGCCACAATTGTCATTGGAAAAAACCAGTAAATCAAGCCAAGAAAAATGGCCGCGCTGCCCAGGGCCATCAGCAGACGAATTAAAATTTCAGAGACTGAGTTAGAGACGTTTAAATCATAAAGATCAAAGTAATAAAGAGCAAGTTGACAGATAACCGTGATTCCTGAAATCCGAAAAAATAAAAAAGAATCTAAGCTCCCTCCATCATTTTGAGACAAACAAACGAAAGATATCAAAATCGAAGAAAAAATAATGACCCCTTCAAAAACAAAAAACAGAATATTTCTCACCGGATGATACTGTTTCAGGATATCTATCACACTTGGCTTCCTTTTGGACAACAAATTACCGTGATTTTCTTAAGCACTTTAATCACATCCAGAACTTATACCTACCAGGCAAAGCCAGAAGTAATATCTAAACAATGTACACCAAGCAATATGGATATGAGGTTGTACCAACAGTATTTCACTTGATATATTTTATTCATAAGTATATTTATTGGTTTTATCAGCATAATTTTTCACCACCCCCAAAATTTTTTCTTTACCATAGGCATCCACAAGATCTTTAAGTGCATTTTTTTTTGAGTATCCAATTTTCACGACAATAATAATAGCATCCACTTGCCGTGCCAGGGCATTGGCCTCTGCCGTCAGGTGGGGGGGCGGTGCATCAATGATAATATATCGATCCTGGTACCTGGATTTCACTTCTTTAAGCATTTTTTTCATCTGCTCTGATGAAATCAGTTCCGACGGATTCGGGGGAGGTGCACCGCAGGGAAGGATGGTAAGTTTATTCAGCATAATTTTTTTTAAAACATGCGAAAGTGGAACACCCTGGGTCAAATATTCAGAGAGGCCAGGAGTATTGTCCGGCAACCCGAATATTTTATGAATGGTGGGACGTCTCAGATCACAATCCATCAAAAGAACATATTCATCAATGCTGTTTGCCATACTAACGGCAAGATTGGCTGCCACAAAGGACTTTCCTTCCCCAGAAGTACTGCTGGTGATCATGATAGTCCGGGGCGGCTCTCCTTTGTCTGGAAAAAGAATAGCGGTTTTCAGCATCCGAAACTGCTCAGCTTCAGGAGAATGGGGCTTGTTATAAGCAATCAAAGAAATGTGAGGATCCCGAATCTCCAAAATCCCGGGAGAAGTCTCCTTCCATGAAGGGGGGGACGATTCAGTAAGATCCCCCATGGCGGACTTAACATTTCCCTGTACAGGAAAAGCCGATTTTTTCTCTATAAAAGAATCATCATCCAGTTGAGTAGGTGCAACAGGATTCAATAAAGAAGCGGATGTTTTTTTTTCAACCTTTTTCTGCGATTGAGTGGAGACTAAGCGTACTTTATCTTTTTTATCCCTTTCATGGATGGGAGTTTTTGATTTTTGCAGTGCCGTAAAAAATTTTCCCATATTACATTTCCAGTAAAGCGTTGAATTAAAAAAGAATCAGTATTTTGTCAACTCCCGCAAAATAAACAAAAGCAAAACCAGCCATAATCAAAAATATATATCCCACAAGAAGAAAAAAAAACAGCCATTGAACGCGTTTCTTCATAGGATTTCCAGATATTTTCAAAGGAGCAACACTGGCCAGAATGGGAAGCCCTGCTAAAACTTCAATCTCTTCGTCTCGTCGAATACTTCCGTCAAAAAATACCAGAATAAAAATGATCCCACCACCGATTACTGCACCTGTAGCAAAAGAAAACACAAATAATTTTCTCACATCCGGAGAAATAGGCCTCTGGGGTAATCGGGCAAAATCTAAAATTCGAAATTGCTCTCCCTTTTGCTTTTTTTCCATATTAACTGAAAGCTCCGCTTCCAGCTTTCGATCTAAGAGAGAACTATAAATAGCCTGGATGTTGGTGTAATCCCGTTCCAATGACCTGAGTTCCTGTTCCCGCTTAGGAGTTTCCTCCACCCGACGCTGGTACACCTTCATACGACGCTGAATATCATTAATATCAAGCTGAATCTGTCGCATCTCATTCTTCAGCTGATTGAGCCGTATTTGCTGCTGTATATCTGCCTCCTGTGCAATCGTTCTGGTGGAAGAATTCATCCTGTAATCAATTGGGTCTGCAGAGGCAGAGGAGATATTTGAATCCAACGAGCCTTCAGCCTCCAGCAATTGTTCAAGCCTTAGAACGGTTGCTCGTTGTTTAAGAACATCCGGATGCTTGTCAGTATACCGCAACAATAAATCTTCAAGCTCACGCTGTGCTTGGGCAAGACGGATAGTAAAATCACTGGGATGAGGTTGATTGACTCCAGATTCAGCTCTTACCTGCTGGGTCATGGTTTGCTCCACGCTGGCTTTGAGCTTTTGTATCTGGGCAATCTGGGATTTAAGACTGCCAATACTGTTTTTTGTTTCCCGTAACATGGACTGACGATCAGTAAGCTGTTGTTGCAACCGATCCAAAGTTCTCAAATTAGATTCCAGTTCATCGGGAAGTCCACCCATGAATTTTGAACGATAGGCAGATAAAATTTTTTCTTTTTCCACCAATTTCTGCCTTGTTTTTTTCAACTCCGCATCCAGGAACTCACTGGTTCCCACAGCCTGGGCCTCTCTTATTTTTAAATTTTCATTCATGTAAAAACTGGCCAGGGTATTGGTGATTTTCATCACCCGTTCGGGATTGGTTCCTCTATATAAAATGGTAAAGGCATCCGCACCTTTTCGGTCCCTGGTGATATCCACGGTAATGCGATCTCGAAGACTTTTGATCTTATCTTCAAGATACATTTTCTCATCTTTATTTTCCTGAAAAAGCCCAAATTGCTTAATAATTTTTTCCAGGTTACTCCGGCTCATTATCTGTTGGGAAATAGTGCTGATGCGTTCCTCAATGCCAGAAGTGACAAGGGATTTCACATAAGTTCCCGGTACTTTCTGGGCCTGAATCAAAATGGTGGTGGAGCTGGAATAAACCCGGGGAATCAACAGGGAGAGGCAAAATCCCACAGTGAGGGCAAGAGACAAAGGAATGACCAGCAACCACCGATAACGTATTAGTATATCAATAATTTCATCTGGTTTTATGGTTAATTCATTTTGTTGCATAAAACCTCTTGGGCATCACTTGGCAATAGTCAATATTTTTAGCGGGTATGGACAAACAAATATTCTCAAAGACACTAACAATGAGTCCAGCAAGAAAGAGAGATTTCCCTGATTGAAACTCCAAAACCGATATTTTTCATTTCCAAAGAAAATGGAAAGGATGCCGATAATACTATCAATATCCATATGATTTTTAAATTTTTTCCACTTTTACTTCTAACTTTTCAATATATGTATCCTGGTAAAAAGTCAATAAAGAACCCCAATTTCAAAGGATAGGCCATAAAAAAAGGGTTAACCGCATCCACGGCTAACCCTTTATATTAAATTTGGTACCTGGGACGAGAATTGAACTCGTACAGAGCTATGCTCCGAGGGATTTTAAGTCCCTTGCGTCTACCTATTCCGCCACCCAGGCAAAAAAACTGTTTCTTCATATAACATGATGCGTTTTTTTGCAAGCCCTAATTCACACGTTCAACCTGGATTCAAGGACTTAAAATACATGGTTCAGGATTTAAAATCGTTCCGCTTTTCTTGTTATATTGTAATGGGTCTGGTAATATACCCGGCCATGAAACATATAACCCATACTCAAATCATCCTTGCCTCCCAGTCCCCCCGGAGAAAATATCTGCTGGAACAGGCAGGCATCACATTTTCGGTGATACCTTCCCACGTTGATGAGATGCAGCAGACAGGGGAAACACCCCGGCAATATGTGGAACGACTCTCCCGTGACAAGGCCCTGGATGTGGCCCGCCACCATGAAAATGCCTGGATCATTGGGGCTGATACCATTGTGGTGGTGGATGACACCTTACTGGAAAAACCCACATCCATGGACCATGCCCGGAAAATGCTCCAGCAGCTGAGCAACAGAACCCACACGGTATTCACGGGCTTTACCGTGTGTGGCCCCAATGAAAGCGCCATCATTACCCGCCACGTTACCACCCAAGTTGAATTCAAATCACTCTCCCCGGCAGAAATAGAATGGTACATCTCCACCCAAGAACCCTTTGACAAGGCCGGAGCCTACGCCATCCAGGGTCTTGGAACTTTTCTTGTGAAAGGTATCCATGGTTCCTACACCAATGTGGTGGGGCTGCCCGTGTGCGAGGTGATTGAAGTATTGATACAGGAAAATGTTATAAGGAGTTTTAATCACTAAAATGGAATCCATTGAAAAACGACTGGCCCATATCAAAGATGAAATTCGCACGGCAGCCCTTGCCTGTGGCAGAGACCCAGAAACCATTGATCTTGTGGCTGTGAGCAAAAAAAAATCCAGTGCTGCCGTCACTTCCGCCATCCAGGCTGGCGTCACCCTTTTGGGTGAAAACTATATCCAGGAAGCCATGGACAAAATCAACACCATTGGCAACACCCCGGCCTCATGGCATTTCATCGGACACCTGCAGTCCAACAAAGCCAAATTTGCCGTCCCGTACTTTGACCTGATCCACACCGTTGACAGCTTTAAACTTGCCCGGGAAATAAACAAACAGGCCGCAAAGATAAATAAACGCCAGGCCATTCTCATGCAGGTGAACATCGCAGATGAGGCCACCAAATCCGGTACCACCGCAGCCAGTGCCCTGGCCCTTGCCCGGGAAATCGCCCCCCTTGAACATATCCACCTCACAGGACTCATGGGCATGCCTCCCTTTTTTGATGACCCCGAAGGTGCCCGCCCCTATTTTAAAGCCATGGCAAATCTTTTTAACACCATCCAAAAAGAAGAAATTCCAGGAGTTGACTTGGAACACCTCTCCATGGGCATGAGCGGAGATTTCAAGGTGGCCATTGAAGAAGGCTCTACCCTGGTGAGAATCGGCACTGCCATTTTCGGGAGCCGGGAATGAAGATATTGCTGCACATGTGCTGCGCACCCTGCACCATTTTCCCCTTAAAAGTCCTCCGCCAAGAAAACATTGAGGTGATGGGCTTTTTTTATCGTCATAATATTCACCCTTACACCGAGTGTCTCCAACGGGAAAAAACCTTGAGGGAGTATGCAGAAACCTCGAATTTCCGGGTGATCTGGCAGGACACCTATGAAATGGAACGTTTTATTCAATCAATCGCATTCCGGGAAAGCATGCGGTGCAGATTCTGTTATCATGACCGTTTAAGTGCTGCCGCCCGGGTGGCCCGCAAGGGAAAATTTGACGGTTTTTCATCCACCCTGCTTTACAGCCGGTTTCAAAATCATCAATTAATCCGGGAAACCGGCGAGGCCATTGGAAAAAAATTGGGAATTCCCTTTTTCTACCGGGATTTCAGGGAAGGGTGGAAGGAAGGTATTGAGACATCAAAGGCCCTTGGCATGTATCGCCAGCAATACTGTGGCTGCATCTACAGCGAAAAAGAGCGATATTACCCAAAGGCAAACCCATCCCGGACATCTTGACGAGAAGGGGTACGGGCAGACTTGATTCTGACTCCGAAAATATTCATTTATGGGGTCTGTTTTTTCCCACATTCAATCTGTGAACCAGCGTTCTATCTGTGGCATTGAGACGGTTGGCCAGCACTGTGAAAAGGTGTTTGGCCACCTCGGGGTATTTTTCAATGATATCCAAGAGCTTATCCCCGGGAAACCGCTTGATAACCGAACGCCCCTTGGACAGAATAGATGCAGAGCGGACCTCTCCGGTGATGGCGGCCATCTCTCCGAAGTACTCCCCGGGCTCTGAAATTTCCGCTATCTTTTTACCGCCCTTGACCACATACACAGCCCCCCGGACCAGCTTATAAAAATCATTATCACTGTTTCCCTCCCGTATGATAACATCCCGGTCCTCGTAATTTTCAACATCGGGGTTCACCAGATAAGCGGGCAGGGCCTCCTTAGTGATATTTGTCCTTTTTAACACCTCTTCAAGGGAAGTCACCCCTTGACGTACCTTTTCCAGCCCTGCATCACGAAGGGTGCACATGCCCTGCTGGATGGCAAGTTTACGCAGTTGGTCCTCGGGAACGGAGGCATTGATGGCCTTGGATACCTCATCCCCCACCTCCATCATCTCATAAAGTCCCACCCGGCCCTTATATCCCGTACCATTACACTGGGAACAGCCTGTGGGTCCCATTATCTTAAGATTGGGAATTTCTTCTTTGGAAAACCCATGCATCTCAAGCTCCACTGGATCATAGCCGGTGACCTCCTGCTTGCACGCCGGGCACAGCCTTCTGGCCAGTCGCTGGGAAAGCACCATGGTCACAGAAGAGGCCAGCATATACGAGGGAATACCAATGTCCATGAGTCTGCCAATGGTGGAGGGGCAATCATTGGTGTGCAGGGTGCTGAACACCAGGTGTCCTGTCATGGCAGCCTTGATGGCAATTTCTGCCGTATCCATGTCCCGGATCTCACCCACCATGATAATATCAGGATCCTGGCGCAGAAAAGACTTCAATGCCGCAGCAAAGGTCATTCCCACGCTGTCCTTCACCGGTACCTGATTAATCCCCCGGAAATTGAACTCCACCGGGTCTTCTGCTGTGAGGATCTTTGTATCGTCCTGGTTTAATCTATTTAAAAGGGAATAAAGGGTGGTGGTTTTACCGCTTCCGGTGGGCCCTGTTACCAGAAGCAGGCCATAGGGTTTATTGATGCACCGCTTAATGGCATCAAAGGTGTCCCTTTCAAATCCCAGTTTTGACAGATCCACATTTAAAGCGCTCTGGTCCAGGATTCGCATGACCACACTTTCACCAAACAAGGTGGGCAGGGTGGAAACCCGAAAATCAACGGCTTTTTTTCTGCCCAATCGCAACTTAATGCGACCGTCCTGGGGAATTCGTCGTTCGGCTATGTCCAGCTCCGCAAGAATTTTAAGACGTGATATAACGGCATTTTTAATGGTCAAGGGTAAATTCATGGCCTTGAACAACGATCCGTCCATGCGGTATCTCACCTGCAAAGATTTTTCAAAGGGTTCAATGTGGATATCACTGACCCCATCGTTGATGGCCTTGATTAAAATACCGTTAACCAGCTTGATGATGGGGGCATCCGATGCCATGAACTGATCATAATCATCATCTTCAGTGACCTGAACTTCAAGCTCTTCAGCGGCTTCGGAAACCAGGGAGCCAAAGTCCTCCACAGAGGTGACAGGCTCTTCATCCGGCTCTTCGTCAAAGTGAAGGAACTCCTTGTAGACCTCCTCGCTGATTTTATAATAATCCCGATAGGCCTCAATGATGTCATTTTCCGTGGAAACCATGACTTTCAAGGAGCGCCCTACTATCTCCTGAAGGGCCTCCACGGCACTGCTGTCCGTGGGTTCTGTCATGGTGATGGAAAAGGTTTCGTCGCTTAATCCCAAAGGAAAAGCCATATATTCCCGGGCAGTTTCAAAGGGAAGCATCTCCAGGACAGATTCATTGGGCTTCATATCTGTTACACGGATAACCTGGTAGTCATAGATCCTGCCAAGCACACTGACAATGGTGTCAGGATCAATGTGCCCCATGCGCAATAAAATACTGCTCAGACGCCCCCCATTTTTTTTCTGCTGGGTCTTGGCCGCCTGGAACTGCAGGCTTGTTATCTGCCCCTCCTTGGAAAGGATTTCACCGATACGCTCTTTACCGGCACCGGATTGATCTTTGATGGTGGCTTTAAGACGGGTGCCTTTACTTGCTTTTGTGGTTGGTCTGACCATGGTTACCTATTTTTTTTTATAATTCTCATACAATTTTCTGCTGCCCCCATACACCAGCAGAACCCCGAGAAAATAAAAACAAAATCGAATGATGGAAAGGGCATTGGCAAAGGCATCCATCTGTGCAATCCTGGGCATCACCTGGGGAATGCGATAAAAAACACCCAAGCCTGCCATCACCAGTACGACGCCCCATATCATCTGTATATTTTTTTTATCCACTGGATACTACCTCCCATCAATTTCAGCAAGTTGTTCTTCAAAAATTTGACCTTTTTCGTCCAGTTCGTCCATATCACACTCTAATTGAGTAAAAAATTTATCAATTTTTTCCTGGCATCGGGCAATGCTGCGGGAAAGTGATTCAATGCGCTTTCCTTCCTGATTTTCTGCTGCTATCTGCATCTGTTCATTGAGCTGTGAAAGTTCATTCTCACATTTTTCTATGTTTTTTTCCGTTGCGGCAATGCTTTTTTCCAGGGGACCAAGGGCCGAGGATCTTCTGGAAACAACCTCGGAACGCATTTTTCTCAATGCCTTTTTGGATATTTTTTTCTCATCTTCTACTGCCCCGTCCCCTGTGTTACCCTCCATGGAAGATTTTTTTTCTTCATCCCAGCCCTCTTTTTCCAAAAAATCCCGGTAGGTTCCCTCAAAAACATGGATGGCATCATTTTTAAAAACAATCAGCCGGTTGGCCAGGGAATTAAGAAACATTTCATTATGGGTCACCAGCACCACAGCCCCGGTGAATTTCTCCAGGGCCATGACAAGGGAATCACAGGTTTCCATATCCAGATGGTTGGTGGGCTCATCCAGCAAAAGCAGGTTCAATGGCTGGGCCAGAAGCTTTCCCAGCATCACCCGGCTTTTTTCCCCACCGGACAACACACTGATGTGCTTTAACGCATCATCCCCCTCAAACATCAGAGCCCCACAGATATTTCTGGCCTGCTGGCGATCCATATCTTCATGGGCATAGAGCATCTCCTCCTCCACCGTGGCATTGAGATTCAAGGATTGCACATTGGTCTGTTCAAAATAGCCCATCTCCACACCGGGATTATACTTCACCCCCCCTGCAACGGGCGCCAGCATACCGGAAAGGAGTTTTAATAAAGTGGTTTTACCTTTGCCGTTTTTACCCACAATGGCGATGCGATCCCCGGGGTGCACCATGAGATTCACATCTGTTATCAAAGGAGTGGAGGTTTCATAGGAAAAGGTCAATCCTTCTCCTGTGAGGAGCTGTTTACCGGCAAAGGGAAGATCCCTGAAAGAAAAGGACAAAGATTCTATTTTTTTAAGCCCTTCCTTTTTTTCCATCTTGGATAGAGCCTTTACCCGGGACTGCACCATACCGGCAAGTCTTGCCTTGGCCCGGAAGCGTGTGATAAAGGTCTCCATCTCCTTTCTGCGCTTTTCCTCATTAACCCTGGTTTTTTCGTAAATCTCTTCATCCTGGGCAATCTGCTCGTAATATTTTTCTGTATTTCCCTGGATTTTTCGAATCACCCCCCGGTGAATACCGGCGATATGGGTGACAATTCCATCCATGAATCCCCTATCATGGGTTACCAGCAAAATTTCCCGGGGCCAGGCCCTTAAAAAAGAGGTGAGCCAGCGAATGGAAATAATATCCAGGTAATTGGTGGGCTCATCAAGCACCAGCAGATCAGGATCAGACACCAATACCCTGGCAAGGGTCAGGCGCACCTGGTATCCTCCGGAAAAAGAGTCGGGTCTATGTTGCATCTCTTCATCGGAAAAACCAAGGCCTGCCAATATTTTCTCCGCCTTCCAGCTGTGATCCTTTTCATGGATGGGAAGACCTGCCATGCACTCTTCCAGAACAGTTTCACCGGTAAAGGCAATGTGCTGGGTAAGATATCCCAATCGATAATCACCGGGAATTTGTATTTGACCGGAGTCCGGCTCTTCTCCATGGGTGATCATTTTAAGAAGGGTGGTTTTTCCGTGACCGTTGCGCCCCACCAGGCCCACCTTCTCTCCGGGATTAATCTGTAGCCCTGCATTGCTGAACAATATCTGGGCACCAAAACTTTTGGATATGGATTCAATGGTTATCATAATCAATCTGTATACCATAAAATCTAAAAACAATGCCACAGATTATTATTCCCGCCCCGCTGCTAAAAGGAGCTGCATGGAACATGGGAAACACAATTTAATCGTTTGACAATAAAGACAAAATCCTTGACGACCCAATATTAAGCTTGACTTGTATCCTTATTTTGTTTTTAACCTTCATCTGGGAAAATATTAATATTAATTTTAAGGAAACAGATATAACAATGGAAAAATATATTTATCAATTTGGTAATGGAATGGCCGAAGGAGACGCGACCCAGAAAAATCTTCTGGGTGGCAAGGGGGCAAACCTTGCTGAAATGGCCCGACTCAAACTGCCGGTACCGGCAGGATTTACCATTTCCACACAGTGTTGCACAGCCTATTTTGAGAGAGGAGGCAAACTGCCGGAATCGCTGCACCGGGAATTAGAACAGGCCATGGCGGCCATGGAAGCCTCCATGGGTATGAAGTTTGGAGATCCGGACAATCCCCTTCTGGTTTCCAGTCGTTCCGGTGCCAGAAGCTCCATGCCCGGCATGATGGAAACCGTCCTCAATGTAGGCCTGTGCCCCTCCACCATTCCAGGAATGATAAAACAGACAGGTAATGAATGGTTTGTTTATGATGCCTACCGCCGCTTGATCATGATGTACTCAGATGTGGTCATGGAAAAGGCCGAAGGAGAGGAACCCGCCGACGGCATGGGAATTCGGCTGCACCTTGAAATGCTTCTCAACGACCTTAAAAATGACCGTGCCTATGACGCTGACACCGAAATCACCACCGAAGAAATGAAGGCATTGTGTGAAAAGTTTAAAGTCAAAATAAAGGAAAAGCTGGGCAAACCCTTTCCCGATGACCCCATGGCACAGCTCATGGGCTCCATTGGTGCCGTATTTAAAAGCTGGAACGGGAAACGGGCAGTCTCTTACCGACGCATCGAGCACATCCCGGATGACTGGGGCACGGCAGTGAATATCCAGAGCATGGTATTTGGCAACATGGGAGAAAGTTCTGCCACTGGAGTGGCCTTCACCCGGGACCCGGCCACGGGGAATAATAAATTTTACGGTGAATGGCTGCCCAATGCCCAAGGGGAGGATGTTGTGGCAGGTATTCGTACCCCGAATCCTTTAAACACAGACACCCGATCCGAGCACAACGCCCATCTTACTTCCCTGGAAGAGACCATGCCCGCCATATACCGGGAACTTTGCGACATCAGAGAAAAGCTGGAAAACCACTACCAGGACATGCAGGACATTGAGTTCACCATACAGCAGGGCACCCTTTACATGCTCCAGTGCCGGGTGGGAAAACGCACCGGCACCGCGGCCTTGAACATGGCCATGGACATGTTTGAAGAAGGTATGATTGATGAACCCACCATGATCACCCGGCTTTACCCCAGACAATTGGATGAAATGCTCCATCCTGTTGTGGACCCGGAAGCTGAAAAAACGGCACCTGTGGTGGTTCAGGGACTTCCTGCGGGCCCTGGAGGAGCTTTTGGCCAAATTGTATTCTCTTCGGAAGATGCAGTGTTGTGGCAGAAAAAAGGAAAAAAAGTAATCCTTGTGCGGGAAGAAACAAACCCCGAAGATATTGAAGGCATGCGGGCGGCCCAGGGCATATTAACGGCCCGGGGGGGAATGACCAGCCATGCCGCCCTGGTGGCAAGGGGATGGGGAAAATGCTGTATTGTGGGGGCCGGCGCCATCCAGATTAATTCCATGGAAAAAACCATGAAGGTGGGCACCCGAATATTTAAAGAAGGGGATTTTCTAACCCTGAACGGCAGCCGGGGTATGGTTTACAGCGGCGCCATTGACATGAAAGATGCCACAGCCAACCCACGATTCATAAAATTCATGGCCGCGGCAGATAAATACAGAGCCATGAAAGTCAGAACCAATGCAGAAACACCCAAGGATGCCCAACTTGCCCTTCAGTTTGGAGCCGAGGGCATCGGACTTTTCAGAACCGAACATATGTTTTACGGTCAAAACTCTGACAAGCCCCTTTTTCTGTTGCGCAAAATGATTTTGAGTAAATCTCTACATGAACGGGAAAGTGCCCTTGCCCAACTATACCCTTTTATTAAAGATGAGGTAAAGGCCACCATGAATATCATGGACAGCAAACCGGTTAACTTCCGTCTGCTGGATCCGCCGCTGCATGAATTTGTTCCCCAGAAACAGCATCACCAGGAAGCACTGGCCCGGGAAATCGGCATTGATTTTGAAGAGTTAATCAAAAGAAGCGAAGAACTCATTGAAACCAATCCCATGATGGGTCACCGGGGGGTTCGACTTGGCATTAGCTTTCCTGAAATCAGTGTCATGCAGATCCGTGCCATTTTTGAAGCAGCTGCGGAATTGATCAAGGAGGGGAAAAAACCCATTCCCGAAATCATGATACCGGTGACATGTAATGAAAAAGAGTTGATATTCACCAAGGAACTGGCCCAGTCCACCCTTAAAGAGGTACTGAAAAAATATGAACTCAATGACATTGCCCATCAATTTGGCACCATGATCGAAATTCCCCGGGCGGCCCTGATGTCCCACAAAATGGCCGAACATGCTGAATTTTTCTCCTTTGGGACCAATGATCTCACCCAGATGACCTTTGGATTCAGCCGGGATGACATCGGCTCATTTATGAATGACTACATTGACAATGCCATATTGGATGCTGACCCCTTTGAAACCCTGGATCAGGAGGCCGTGGGAAGTCTCATTGAAATCTCCGTGGAAAAAGGAAGATCTGTGAGACCGGATATCAAACTTGGTATCTGCGGGGAACACGGTGGAGATCCGGCATCGGTGGAGTTTTGCCACAAGGCTGGCTTAAGCTATGTGAGCTGCTCCCCCTACCGGGTACCTGTGGCCCGTCTGGCAGCGGCCCAGGCTGCCATCAAATGGGGATGATGCCTTAAAGTTTCGCTGTGGTGTTGCTCATTTACCGCCTGAGACCACAAAAAGACCTGAAGCGTTAAAAATTAACCGCCACAGGTGGACCATATTCTGTTTTGGTCCACCCGTGGCGGTTTTATATAAAAAGATAGTGTTCAACTATCCTCAGCAGAGCCGCGCCCCCGATGGGCAATAGGAACCGGACAATTGAGCTATCTACAGTTCCGGTCCGGACCCATTGCCCACCGGGGCGCGGCAGCATAATACCATTTTCTATATTCGTTGTGGCTGAAGATTACAGCCATGTGGGTTTATATGAAATACTCCGCAAATTTGTGGAGAATTTCTATCTTTGTTGTGGGCAGAGCCGGATCGGAATACGGTCCGCCCGTGGCGGTTATAAAAAATTCAAAGTCAATTTCGATGGAGAAAATCCATATCCTTATCCTGGGAATTCTTAGTTCCAATCACCAGAATTTCAATGCGATGATCCTCACCCTGCCTGAAATAAAGCCTGCCATTGTAAGCAAATAACACTTCAAAGGAGGCAGATTTATGTTTTTTCCCGGCAAACACCTTTCGCTTTATCACCACATTATCTGAATTTTCATTGAGTTGATGCACCACCTCTTCTGCCTTTATCTGGAGTTCATCGTTCAAATCCAGAAACCCGGTGATGGCCCGGCGGTTCATATCTATATTTTTATAGAGCACAGAAAAACGCTTGGCCATAAAATCAAAACCTTTTTGTTTTTTCTGGCCTCCTTTTTTTTGCTCATATTTTTTCAACTTATCCTTTAAAAGTTCAATCTCATAGGTTTTTTCCTTTTGAAGCTCCACGTTTTCATTGAGTTGATTCTCCAGGGAAACAATCTCATCAAACATCTCTTCCTCTGTGATGGTGGCCTTTTTCTGGGCATCTTTGTAGGTTTCCCTCAGGTCCTTCATTTTCTGTAAAAGACGTGTCCGCTCTTTTTTAAGTACCCCCAGGCTTTTTTTATGGGCTTTCTCATCCACCAGCAGGGCATTAAATTGTTTTTTCCTTTCTCTATTCTCCTGGATGGATTTCCCCACACCCCGTCGATAATAAATCCAGAAAATACCCATGGCAATACTGACATAAAATGCCAGAATAAGGTTAGCCCCAAGGGTGCCGTGGTGCAACCGAACACTGACTTTAACGGTGAGTCCCTGCTTTAAAATCGTATAGTTATGACGTGCAATGCCAAGAAAAATCTTATTATTAATGATATCCATGCCCTCGGAGGTTATCTCCGGGAAAAAAGGATATAAGATATCGCCTTCATTGGCAAAAACAAGAATATCCAGCTGCAATCCAAACCGCTTGACCCACACATCAGATTCAAGGAAAAGATTAATATTTTTTTCAATGGATTCACTGACCCCCATGGAGCCGTTAATCAATAACTGGGTATCCCCCAGAACACGCTGTTCCACTGCCTGCTGATACCACCCCACGCAGCTTCTCTCAATAAGGGAGATGGTCCCGGTATAAAACACCGGTGTTAATAAAATGCAAAGAACAACAATTTTGATGGGAAAATATTTCATGTCAATCGTTTATGCTCCTGATAAATTCCCGCCAAAATTCCTTCCAATCCCATGGTATTCAAATCCATGCTCCTGCACTTCTCCGGGATCATATAAATTCCGACCGTCAAAGAGAATCTGCTGTCGCATTACCTTGGCCATGGCCTGGAATGCCGGTTGTCGAAAGGTCTTCCATTCCGTCACCAGCACCAGGGCATCTGTGTCAACAAGGGCATCATAGGGGGTTTTAAACAACCGAAGTCTATTTTCTTGAAAAAAAGAGGGGGAAAATTCCCCGACAGCCTGGGTCATGGCCACGGGATCATAGGCATGAACCGTTGCTCCGGCCGCCACCAGTTCATTAATGAGCACAATGGCCGGAGCCTCTCTCATGTCATCGGTGCCGGGCTTAAAGGAAAGTCCCCAGATGCAAAATATTTTTCCACACAGATCATTGCCAAAGCGTTCCTTTATTTTATTTCCCAGAACTTCCTTTTGAAGGCTGTTCCTCCGGGCCACAGATGCCAGCACATGGGGTTCCACCCCCATATCTCGACTGGTGCGGATTAATGCGTTGACATCCTTGGGAAAACAAGATCCCCCATACCCGCACCCGGGATAGATAAAAGAATATCCAATGCGCTGATCCGACCCAATCCCCTTTCTTACGTTTTCCACATCCACCCCCAGGCGCTCACAAATGGTGGCCATTTCATTCATGAATGAAATTTTAGTGGCCAGCATGGAGTTGACGGCATATTTTGTCATTTCAGCATCCCGGACCTTCATGGTGATCAGCTTGTCCCGATTTCTGGAAAAAGGCGCATAAAGGCGTTTCATTAATTTAATGGCCCGGGGACTGTCACACCCAACGATGATGCGATCCGGACTTAAAAAATCATTGACAGCGGCCCCTTCCTTTAAAAATTCAGGGTTACTCACCACATCAAACTCAAGATCACTGCCCCGTTTATCAAGGGATTCCTGAACCACCTTCTTAACCTTATCCGCCGTTCCCACAGGCACCGTTGACTTATCCACAATCACTGTGTAGGAGTTGATCACCCGCCCAATGTTCCGGGCCACCTGGAGCACGTATTGAAGATCGGCAGATCCGTCCTCATCAGGGGGCGTACCAACGGCAATGAAAAAAACATCACATTCCTGTGCCGCAGATTCAAGGGATGTGGTAAATCGCAGCAATCCCTCTTTGTGATTTTCAATGACCAGATTTTCCAGCCCCGGTTCATAAATGGGTAAAATACCCTTTTTTAAATTTTCAATTTTCTGTTCATCCACATCCACACAGGTAACGGTACTGCCCATTTCAGAAAAGCACGCCCCGGAGACAAGGCCCACGTATCCGGTTCCAACAATGGTTATATTCATCTATTTATTCCTTATTTTAATCATGGGAGATTGCGCTATTTAAGATATGCCATGTACCAGGCAGCGGCCTGGTCAAGTCCCTGGGTCACGGAAAATTGCGGTGCATATCCCAGACATCCCATTGCACTGGAGATATCTGCCAGGGAGTGGCGCACATCCCCGGCACGGAAATCCCGAAACTCCGGTGCTGCATCCAGGGCCCGGGGAATTTTCTGCCCCACCCGCTCCCGAATAAGAGAAAAAAGCCCATTGAGCGTGGTTCGTTCTCCAAAGGCCACATTGTACACCCGGTTTACGGCATTTTTATTCATGGTCATGGCCGCCAGGATATTGGCCTGGACACAATTATCAATGTAACAAAAATCCCGACTGGTTTCGCCATCTCCATTGATGTATACGGTTGAGTTGTTAATCAAAGCTGAAAACCAGAGAGGAATCACGGCAGCATAGGCCCCATGGGGATCCTGACGTCGTCCAAACACATTAAAATAACGAAGTCCCACTGTATCAAGCCCATAGGTTCTGTTAAAGACATCGGCATAGAGTTCATTGACATACTTGGTCACAGCATAGGGCGACAAGGGGTTGCCGATCACAGATTCGGTCTTTGGAAGTCCTGGATGGTCCCCATAGGTGGAACTGGATGCCGCATAAACAAAGCGTTCCACCCCGGCATCCCGGGCCGCCACCAGCATGTTGAGATGACCTGTGATATTATTGGCATGGGTTAAAAGGGGATCTGCAACGGAACGGGGCACCGACCCCAGTGCTGCCTGGTGAAGTATCCTGTCCTGACCTTCACAGGCCATGGCACAGGTGGCTGTATCCCGGATATCTCCTTCTATAAAAGAAAAACGCTGCCACTGGGCCGGGGAGACAAGTTTTTCCACCTGATCCAGGTTATGCTGAAAACCCGTTGAAAAATTATCCAGCCCCGTAACTTCCTGATCCAGTCCCAGCAACGTTTCCACCAGATTGGAGCCAATAAAACCAGCAGCCCCGGTAATCAACCATCGAAGAGGATTTTTCTTTAATATCTGTTTTATTTCATCATATTTCATGTCTATTTCCATTCATATATGCAGTTATCTTTTATGTGCCTGGGCTTTAAATCTACGGGTAATCATCTCAATAATTTCTTCGGCACTGTTTTCAATGGGTTTATTGCTCACATCCACCATGGAGTAGCCATGGGTAATGTAATGCCGGCGGGCCGCATTGATCTCCTTTTCAATTTCCTCCCGGGAAACATAGGTATAGATATCCCGGGTGCCAAGGGTTTCCTGGCGCATTCTCCGGTGGGCAATGAGCTGCTCCACATTAATGTTCAGGGCAATGATCCGCCTGCGATCAATCTGTTTGAGCACCTCTGGCATGGGAACGCCAATGACCAGGGGCACATTGGCAGTTTTCCAGCCAAGAACAGCCAGATACATGGATAAAGGGGTTTTTCCGGCCCGGGAAAGTCCCACCAGTACAATTTCAGCCTTGTCAAGATGTTCGGGGTTTACCCCATCATCATGGGCCAGGGCAAACTCAATGGCCGACACCTGATCCAGATCCACCTTATGAATTTCCCGGTAAAGACCGGGTTTCTCAATGGGATCATTGTCCAGAAAACTGCTCACCCGGGAGAGTACCGGCCCCATGAGATCAATGGTGACAACTCCTTTTTCCATTCCTTTGCGGGTCATATACTTTCTAAGTTCAGTGTTCACCATGGTATGAACAATCATGCTTTCGGTATTTGTGGCTTTTTCCACCAGATCATCCACCTGATTTTTGGAACGAATCTGGGGCACCTTAACCACGGTGATATCATTGGCGGGAAATTGCACAAGGGCGCTCTGGGCAAGATGATAGGCATTAATCCCTTCACCGCAGGAGGCAATATAGATCATATGAAAATTTTCATTCACATTTTTTTGTGTCAGATTCACTTTTTGTCCTTTTAAAAAACAATAAATTAAACTATTATATTTGCCCATTCCATATATTGGCGAAAACAAAATGAAACAGCAGTAACCAGTGTATATAACAAGAAAAGAGCCCTGTCAAAAAAATAAAGTGGCCATGGCCCTGACATTAAAGGCTTTGCAAGTGCTGCTGCAATTGAGTTATGCTGTTTTTGTTATTTTTCATTTTTTATAACTGCCACGGGCAGACCTTATTTTGATCCGGTTCTGCCCACAACAAAGATAGAAATTCTCCACAGATTTGCGGAGGATTGCATATAAAAACGGTCATGTCCTTTGCAACACAACAAATATTGAAAATGGCATTATGCCGCCCCCGACGACTATCCTGTCCAAAACCCATATCAATCCACACCCAAGGATCCCATCCATGAGCAAAAATACAAATGCCCACTATGCGTTAAAACACATCGAACAATCCATTTTTCCTGAAATTGCAGAGGCCCTGGAAAGAAAAGCTGTGGAAGGACGAATTTCCTGTGCAGCTGTCCATGCCATTGCCGCTTCATTTCATATCACACCATTGGAGGTGGGTACACAGGCAGACCTCATTGAACTGCGCCTCACCAGATGTATCCTGGGGCTGTTTGGCCATGAGCGTCAAAATAAGGGAAACCGAAAAAACCTTGATGACCAGGTATCCATTTCCTTAGAATTAAAAGACACCCTTATTCAACAGGCAAAGGATAATAAAATCAGCTGCATCGATTGCTGGAATATTGCAAAAAGATTGGGCCTGAAACCCTCCCATGTCTCTTCTGCCTGTGAAAAAATGAGTATAAAAATAAAACCGTGCCAGATAGGAGCGTTTTAATCAGTTAATGCCAGGTGAGTAGTGTAGCGTCAAATCTTAATTTTAGGTTCTGTTGACATTTTGTGAATTCTTCATAATTTATTCAAATTTAATATTTGAAACGCATAAAACAGATCATGGGTAATGCAAATTTATCAAACGTTGTATGGTTTAAAATATTAAATTTTTTAAAAAATTATCCGCACTTTGCGCGGAAACAGCAAACGCTTTCAGCACCCTTAGATTGTATCTCTGACGCTAATCCCCATATTTATCAACGGCCCTTTTCCGGGTCTTTTTTTTCTGCTTTCTGATTTTTGCCCGGCGGATATCCTCAATTGATGGGGCACCTGTCTGGTATGCCTCCACCGCTTCCACCAGAGCTCTCAAAGCAAGAAAACGATTCAGGGCCTGGGACCGGGTCTTTCCACATTTTACAGTAATACCTGTGGGAAGATGGCGTAAAAACACAGCAGAACTGGTTTTGTTGACCTTTTGCCCACCACGCCCCGATGCTTTGATGAACTTTTCCTGTATGTCTTCTTTTCGAATGCCCTGCTCAATCATCCTGGCATTTAATGCATCTATTTTTTCCTGCCTGGGCCCCATGAATTCCTCCCGGTATTTTTCACATTGTCATTGACACAATCCCCATACAGACGTATCTCATATTAAAACACAAATAACAATAAACCAAAGGAGCAGATGAGAATACCATGTCAGATCCAGAGACACCCCCAAAATACACCTGTAATGAATACCGGGAAGAGATGATTCTGGCGGCACTTCAGCGGCAACTGGCCAAACCAGACTTGACACCGGAAACAAGGAGTCAACTCCTTATGGACATTGAAAAACTTGAAATTGCCATGGGTCTGGACTGAAACAGTGGGCAAACCACTGCACAGTCAAAACTTAATTTCAGGATTGCCGATTTCCCAATATGCCATGGTGAAATACTTTTCGCAATCTGTCATCCTAAATTTTAGTTTGACTATGCACTACTTTTGGAACCTATGACGGACGTTCAAAAAAACAATGTAAATCTCTGCTTTTAATGATAGTGACTCGACAATGCATATTGACTTTCACAAAGAAAGGGGTTATCTTAGTACCATTATTTATATCATACAAATATATGATAAAATAATATGATCTTTTATAATTTGGGGGCGTAAAGGCTTCGACGGAAATTATGAGGCTTTTGGTTGCATGCCGAGCGTTCTGCCAACTCGTAAAATTGGTGGAAAATAAAGTAATCGCAGACGATTATAATTACGCTGTAGCTGCTTAAGGCAGCTTCCGTCCAGTCGGGATTTTTCCTGCAGATTCAGGCAATGGACGTCGACTATGCGGGACCGCTGAACCAGGGTGTCTGACCCTGTGTTTGGTTAAATTTTTCAGACTATGTCGCAGGGTATCCCTCCTGAAGGAGACCCACCGGCTAAATTTAAATTTCAGGATAAGCATGTAGAAGCCACTGCTGACTGTTTTCGGACGCGGGTTCAATTCCCGCCGCCTCCACCATCACTTTTCTTTATTGACGTGGGTCTCAGCGTTTTTAACCCCTTGAAAAGGTGCTGCCAAAATGCTGATTTTGGGGGTTCCACTTTTCATCATTTCTTGACCCGCACAGACTGTTTTCCCCCTTTACAATTCGGGCCATTTCAAAAGCCGTATCATCTTGGTATTGACAATATCTGTCAAATGCTTTGTTGGTTTCGTGCGCTGATGCCTTTCTGGCATTTACCGTACCTGCACGTCGAGCTATGGCTGGCTGGGTCAAGCCGGACCTGTGCAGATCCAGTATATCCAAATATGGTCTCCTTTTTTTCAGAAACACTCCACTGTTATCCCGGATAAAATTACCAATATAAGCATTTACCCGGGAAATTGAACAGGGGGGAGTGAACCTGCGGTCCCCCTGTTCAATTCCCTAATGGCTCAATTTAACATAACCATCGCCATATGCGCATAGAGAAGATAGCCACGAGCGTATATAGAGTATGAAAGAAAAGAGATTATAGCAACCAGCAAGGCGTATCTCATATAATAAAGACGGTTGGTTTGTCTAAAAAAAGCTGAAAAGTAATAATCGAGTTCTTTCATTAATCTTCATCCTGGCGGTACAGTTTTCATGCATAACGCCCGCAGTTAAGGTGCCTGTGTCAGTTTGAACTGCGTTGTTGGGTTGGCGCGGAGCGCCAACCCAACGTGGACATCTGCGGCTTGCCCGTCAGCATGTCCGTTGTTGAGATATTACCAAACAGAGTTAAATGTAGATCTCTTTTCTTAAAACAAGTCTGTACATAACATCATATGTGAGATTTTTAGGAGTACTTACTTTTTAGTTGCTCTAAAAGTGTTTCCGGATCCCTAACCCCATCATTAAATAAGCTCCTGGATAACTCAATAGCATCTCTAACTTCTGGGCCTGGATCTAAGCCTAATACTGTCATTATTTCTTGTGTTGTAACTGGTAGAATTGATCTGAAATGATCATGAACATCACGTTCAATAATACGAGTAGCCTCTCTTCTTAAATCAGCGTCTTCTGGCTGTTGTTCTAAATATTGACGCCACGTTGAAAGTTTTATATTGCGAAATTTCACAACATCTAAATTTTCTCCTATATGACTTGCAGCATTGCTAACCAATTTATCAAATTCATATGCGGGCCAATTTCGTTCTATACGATTTATCAAATCTTCAAAAAAAATCTCTTTATCTTCTTCTGAAGCGGCAATTTTTGATAAAACTTCATTACAGTACACTATTAATTCTGTTCCCTCTTTACATAATCCCTTTATACATGCCTTCCAGTGTTTTTTTTCAGTTGGAGAAATAACTTTACATTGTGCAAGGAACCAGTTTGAAACTTCTTTCCTTTTTGTGTCTTCAAAGTCAAGGTTATGAAAAAACCAAGTGCGTAGTAAATTTACGTTGTTGCATATTTTATTGGCACTTTCACTCCTCGCAAGATCTCCTAACGGAGGAGGTACTTTCAATAAGTAGCGGATACCGACTCTTCCAGCTTCAAAAATCAAAATATAGCACCATGTAGTAAGGCGGAGAAACGATGCCTCATCATTATTTCCTGCAGGAGGTCTACTTTTAACACTCAACAAGGCATTATCTGATACCTGCGCACATAAACCATTCCGTAGATCATTAACTGCCGAATTTAGCGCTGCAAAGTTCAATCTTATCTCCTAATATGCTTTAAAGAATCGGCAATCGGCCCAATGTAATTGAAACCGATAGTAAAATTGGATACTGATCTACCATACGCGAGCTCTACCTCGGGAAAATCCGCTTGTCGCATGAATATTCTACGATTTAGTTCATCAACATTTACTGACCATCTTCCCTGAGCATGCTCACGCTCGACCCTTCCAGAAAAAATTTGTGGATATCCATCAGACTTAGTAAAGATGTGGTGTTTGTAGATACGCCTGGGATCGTTATTATCAGTCTCTCTACTCAAAGTCTGCCATTGTTGTTTAGCTTGTCCTTCATCTCCTAATAACCAGGTAAAAACTGCTTCTAAATATTTAAAAGCATAGTCACAATTATCACCTGTGGTAGCGATAAGAGCTTGGACAATCTCTAAAATGCTTCTTCTGGTTTCGTTATCGAAGGGTAAAGACTGCCGCTCACCTCTAAATAAATAATGCTTGGTAGTAGCAATCCATTTACATTGCAACAAGTATCTGAGACAACGCAAATCACTATTAATTTTTTCCCAATTTTTTATCAGAAAACTAACCGCCGCTTTGGCTTTTTCTATGTCATTATCTGTAATATCGTCTGATGCGTTATAACCAACTTCAGGGCCGTAAGAACGAGCTCGAAGAAAAAAACCCGCGGTTGACCCAATATTATCAAGCTCTGCAAAAGCCTCATCTGAGAGATTTGGTATTTTAAGTAACTCGCCTAATTTTAATCGCCTGATTTCAAATTGGTTTTTTTGTTCGTATTCCAGGTTATCTTTATCTATTCGATCTAGCACAGAGTGGATATCTGCTCTTAAATCTATCTTCTGCTGCTCAGATAAAGCATCGGAATCAAGTAGATCAGCCGGTACCCATAAACTAATATCTAAAGGATAGTAAGTAGAAATTGAGTTAGCAGCAGCCTGAGCTACAGTTCTGGCTGCTGTATATGCCGACCAAATTTCATCATTTGAACAAACTCTTTTTAAACAGTTGCTTGCCAAAAAACCATAGATCGAAGCACGCTCAACCAATAAATTGTTCATTGTGCGTTGAGATCCACTATATCTGTTTTTGTTAAGATGCTCTATTGCTGATTGGATTGAATCTCGTGCTTCATCAAGAATTGTAGACTGTTCACTTTCTTCAATAGTATTAAGCCTTATTGCTGCGCGACGTAACGCTGACTCTTGCAACATTAAGCTCGGATCAAGGATACTGAAGCGTTGGCGAAGATTGGTTAAGGCCCTAGCAGCATCTAAATAAGAATTTTTAAAATAATTACCTTCAGGCCCGTCAGGTCCAAATTTCTGAATTAAATCAATTAAAAATCTTCTTTCAGCACCGCCAGCATCCCATGACAATCGCGCCGCTTCTATCAAAGCCACCAGCCGTTCACCCTGAACAAGAGGATTGACTAACCGGCGCCGGCAAATTAGTGCAGCTTCTAGTTGAATCCTTGGAGAAATTAAAAAATCTTCACCTTCTTGATCAGACCTTCTCCAACGAAAGAGATCAATTCCACTAAACATTCTTGCAATAGTGTTAAGGTCAATCTTTTCACTGTTAGTTGAAACAGCTCTTATCAATAAATTAATTGGAACAGAACAATTGATGCGGCCTGGCACCATTACATAATCAATTAATTTTCCCGCAGAGTCGTCAATGTTTTCTAAAGCATCATCTATACATTGATCTAATAACGTATTTTGACCATTAGCTAACCCAGCAGCTATTAGTTGTTCAGCCAAATTAGAATGGCCCATTTGTTTTTTCCTAATTTTCCCTCTTTCCCTAATGTCCCCTTCTGCAACTTGAGCTTCACACCCCAAACCTTGAATAAATTTTGCACGACTCGCAGGAAGCACGCGATATAATGCGGCCAGGACGTTGCTTGAACCGCTAATTTTATCTGAAGATGTTACTGCCCCAAATTGGTTCAAAAGTGTGGCCAAATCAGAACGTTCTGAGCCTGACAGGCTTGTTGGAGCTTCGATTAGTTCTTTATTGGAAGCAAGGGCTTTATCAATTTGACGGTAACACGAACCAACTACTACAATCTTACGACCACGGCTTTTTAATTGGTGTAATAATTCACGATACCGACTGATGTGAGCATTACAGTCACAAATGACAACTGTTGAAGAAGCACCAGAGTTTTCGGCCAACTCACAGAAATCTGATAAGTCAGTACTTTGAGGGATACGGGAAACAGAATATAGTATTGCAACGTCACCTTTTTCTTTTAAAAAAAGAACCAGTCTGGATAAAGCAATACTTTTTCCCGTACCGGATTGCCCATGCAAGACTATCGGATCATTGTATTTTTCATGTTCAAGAGAAGCATTTAAAACTTTTTTAAATAGTTCTTTTTCGAAATCTCTTTTTATGGCTAATTTTCGACGGATACCTTCAACTAAATTCCTAGCACCCTCAGCGTCTCCATGAAATTGACGAAAAGAAACGTATAAAGCATCATCACCAAGGGGCGGAAGAAAAGTTGTCCAGGAATCATCAATAATTGAAGCCACTGATTCGACCCTTATTCGCATTTCGGGTGTTGGAGCAAAAAATTTCCTGTTAGCAAAGGTGATATCGCTACTCTCACCTAACAAATATTGAGAAGGATCACGTAACTTTCCCGTTGCATTGAGTTCGGCAACCAAAGAACTTAATTTAGTTTTAGTTAGTAGGATTTTCCCTTGCTCTGCTAAATCTTCCACTTCTTTTAGTTCAGGAAGATTGTGATTTTCATCCCACCCAAACCAGATGACATGTTTGTCCGGCATTTGGTCAATCACAGCAAGTACATCATCTAATTGCAGCCAATCGTTTTTTGGATTGAATCCCTCAACAACGACCGTCCCCATACTTGTTACAGTTTCAGCCAAACGATTCAACATTGGTATGGCATGAGTGTTTCGACGCTTTCTTAATGTCTGAGCGCTTATTGGGGGTTTTGAGTTTTCATCATCTTGACCGGCACGTCCAAACAAATAATATATGGGGGTTCGGTTACGACTGCGAACCACTATTGGGATTTCTTCTCCAGTTAAAATGACCTGTGGATATCTGCCCTCTACAGAAAAGGCATCTTTTATACTCGGATCAAGGCTTGAAGTAAAAATTGCACTGAAAGGTAAAGTGAATATAGTCTTAAGCCAATCTGGCTGCACACGTCGGCGGAAACGTTCTGCAAGCCATTGAAAAAAATCATGTGGTAAAGTCTCAGATTTAATTAATGAGGGCCAACCTTTTATTCCTGTCCCTTCTTTATTAAGATGTGTGAGAGTGTGCTTAAGTACAGGATCAGGTTCACCTCTAATGTTCCAAGCATCTTGCCCAAGAAAAAGTAATAATGGCCGCTCTTCTTTGATAGTTTCTATAACAACTTTTTCAGGTGTTTCAGTTTGTACCATATCGAATGCCCTTCATCTTTTAAAAAAAGGTATGCTATTTTACCGTAGTATTTAGAAACAAAATGTAAAAAGAATAATCAACTGAAAATCTCTTATAAGTCAATCTATTTCCAAAAAGATTGACAGTAAGTTATTGAAAAATTTTGCGCTTTTTTATGATTCATTTTTTGAATCAGCCGAATGCACTTTGTGCTACCGCTTAGTATCGCTTCAGCCGTACCATATAATCGGACAATTTGCCAGCCCGCCACGCGAGTTCAGGTGAATCGCGGTGCTAACCGGCACCGTGCGCAGATCAAGCAGACGGAGTCTGGTTGATCTGTGTGCGGTGTCCGGTCCAGTACCTTGTTCAGGCGCGGAGCGCCGGAACAAGGTACTGGACGTAGTCAGGACCGCGATTCACGGCGGCGGAGCCGCCGTGAACTAAAAGCGTTTTATCAATAGTCCCGCCCACAGAGAAGGCAAGGCAATTAGATTCTCTAAAATCCTTCGTTGTTACTGAATCGTTGGTTTCGGTAAGCGGGATTATTGATAAAACGTTGTTGAACAGTGCCGCTGGTCAGAAACGGTAACGATTGTTTACTCTATGGAATTTATATCGAATGCTGCATGTTAGTGCAAGAAAAAATCGGCGTGATTTTTGTGATTTTATGGAGAATGGTCAAAAATGCAGGTCTCATCTGTCAAATACCCTTTTGTTTTCCGGATACAGGAAATAATGGACTGGATAATGCCGGTTTCAAGACGCATCTCACCGGTATGGCCTGAAGCCATTGTCGTTGCCGCAGGTTGTGTCAGATCAAAGATCGGGTTCAGGAGGTATTCGGGGAATTATGTTGATACGTTTAAATATTAATGGACGAAACTATGGCTGAACCTCCTTCCGCGAAGCGGTTTTGTTCAACTTATAATTCTGGTGCATGCTATTTGTTGACCTTCTGATTTCTCCCAATAAAAAAGGCTTTCAACGAAAACGCTGAAAGCCCTTATTTATATGGTGCCGGAGGAGAGACTTGAACTCTCAAGGGCATAAAGCCCGGAGGATTTTGAGTCCTCTGCGTCTACCAATTCCACCACTCCGGCATATTTACTGAATTTTAAATTTCACAAAAACTCCCGAATATTCACTCGGAATCAATTTGTTTTTGCTTTTTAAGCCAAAAAAAATATTTTGTCAATGAATTCCTGACACACATTGCAAAATTTCATCTTCCCCAATTTCTCCATGACGCAACACCCTGGGGGGAAATTGGGTCACATCCACCACAGTGGAGCCCTTTCCCCCTTTTAATGTCCCGGCATCCAATACCATATCAACGCCCTGCAACAGCCGGGCATCCAGTTCATCAACCCTGCTGCACCCTTTCTCACCGGAAATATTGGCACTGGTACCGGTCACCGGGATGCCAGCAGCCCGAACCAGTGCCCGGGCAACAGGATGCTGGGGCAACCTTACACCGATTTTACCGGTGGCAGCAGTTAACGCCCCGGGCAAATTGGGTCCGGCCTCAAACACCAGGGTTACATCACCGGGCCAGAAGCGTTCCATGATGGCTTTTGCACTCTGGGGGACCTGTGCCACCAGTTGCCCAAGCCATGAGATATCGGAAATCAACACCAGAATGGGGTTGGACGGCGGCCGCTGTTTAACCTTAAAAATCTGTGACACCGCCTCAGAACTGGAGGCATCCACGGCCAGTCCATAAAGGCACTTGGCCGGAAACACCACCAGTCCGCCTTGTTTAATCAAAGTGGCTGCTTTTTCAATGTCCAGTTTCTTACCAGGCAAGGTTCTCAGCCCTTTTGTTCACCTTATCTGCCATCTCTTTTTTATAATCTGCCAATTTTTCCGCCAGTACCGGATCAGACGCAGCAAGAATCTGGGCCGCAAAAATACCGGCATTCATGGCACCCGATTTTCCAAGGGCCATGGTGGCCACAGGAACGCCCGGGGGCATCTGCACCGTTGCCAGCAAAGAGTCCATTCCCTTTAATGCAGAAGAGTCAATGGGTACCCCCACAACGGGCAAAGTGGTGTGGGCGGCAAGTACACCGGCCAGATGGGCAGCATGCCCGGCACCGGCAATGATGACCCCCATGCCCTTTTCCCGGGCTGTTTTGGCAAAGGCTTCGGCCCGGGCAGGGGTTCTATGGGCCGAGGCCACGGTGACCTCATAGGCAATACCAAATTTTTTAAGCATTTTTAACGCCTGTTCCATCACCGGCAGATCAGAATCACTGCCCATGATCACCCCCACCCTGGGGGGTATGGAAAGCCTTGCAATGGCCTTGGCCCCAATATCCTTGCGGTAAAAGCAGTCTTTCCAGGAGATTTTTTCACAGGCGGCATAGGCCTTGTCCATGGCATTTTTAACCCCGTCTCCCAGGGCTGTAACCCCCAGAACCCGTCCCCCCACAGCCGTGACATCCTCACCGTCAAGGCCGGTTCCGGCATGGAAAACCACGGTATCTTCAAGGGTTGCAGCATCCTTAAGGCCTTTGATAACAGCGCCCTTTTCATAGGCTCCCGGATATCCACCGGCGGCCATGACAACACACATGGTGCTCCTCGGATCAATGTCTGTGGTGTATTTATGAAGGGTACCATCCACGCAGGCTTCCATCAAAGGCACCAGATCACTTTTCAACCGCATGAGAATGGGCTGGGTTTCAGGGTCCCCCAGACGCACATTAAATTCCAGCACCTTGATCTGATCCTTGTGGATCATGAGACCGGCATAAAGAACCCCCTTAAAAGGAATTCCTTCGGCGGCCATGCCCTTAACGGCAGGGATCATCACTTCCTTCATGGCCCGATCCCGGAGCATGAAATCCAGCACCGGGGCCGGAGAATAGGCCCCCATCCCACCGGTATTGGGACCTTCATCATTGTCAAAAGCCCGCTTATGATCCTGGGAGGTGGGCATGGGTAAAACCGTTTTCCCGTCCGTTAATGCAATAAAGGACGCTTCTTCACCTTCAAGGCACTCCTCCACCACCACCAATGAACCGGCATCGCCAAATATGCCTTCTTGCATCATGGCATCAAGGGCATTTAAAGCTTCTTCTTCACTGGTGCACACAAATACGCCCTTGCCGGCGGCCAGGCCGTCAGCCTTGACCACCAGGGGTGCCCCCATGACACGGATGTAATCCCGGGCTTTGTCCACGTCATTAAAAGCCTTGCCCCGGGCCGTGGGAATTCCATACTTTTCCATGATATTTTTGGCAAAAATCTTACTGGCTTCCAGCTGAGCCCCTTTCCGGGAGGCGCCAAAGGCTTTGAGCCCTTTTTCTTCAAAAAGATCCACAATGCCCTGGGCCAGCGGGGCTTCCGGCCCCACAACGGTGAGATCAATTTCGTTGTCAGCGGCAAAGGTTGCCAGGGCCTCAATGTCTTCGGCCCCAATGGCCACATTTTCAGCATCAATGGCTGTACCGGCATTACCCGGTGCACAATAAATTTTATCCACCAGATTACTCTGGGCAATTTTCCACACAAGGGCATGCTCTCTGCCGCCACTTCCCACCACAAGAACCTTCATTTTATTTTCTCCTGAGTCTGTTATCTATATTGTTCAACATTGGTTGGTATTGATTAACTCAACTTTCGGGCTTCATTTCAAAGCTGGCATTTTTAAATGTACCGATGGGCTCCGTGTGCCGACGGGGTCAGGCTTTTGTTATTGATGTTATCGACCAAGGCCTTTGCCAACGAAAAAAGCCTCGATAATGTCAATAACGAAAGCCTGACCCCACCACGAATGCGAACACCGAAAGTTGAGTTGATTAATCATACTTTTTTCATTCCATGGCCAGGGCAATGAGGCGATCCAGAAGCGCAGAAAAAGAGTACCCGGCCACCTGGGCCGCCTGGGGGTAGAGACTGGTGGCAGTCATGCCGGGAATGGTGTTGGTCTCCAGCACATAAAGACGTCCCTGGGACAAAATCATGTCTGTGCGACTGTACCCTTTTAAAAACAATGCCTTGTGGGCCGCCATGGCATGGGACTGCACCTGATCCCGAATGGTATCTTCAATGCGTGCAGGGCAGATCTCTTCGGTGGCACCCGGGGTATACTTGGCTGTATAGTCAAAAAAATCAAACCCTTCACCAGGCAAAATTTCAATGACAGGCAGGGCCTCCAGCGTATCATTGCCCAACACTCCGCAGGTGAGTTCCACCCCATCAACGTAAGCTTCAACCATGACCACATCATCAAAGGAGAGCGCTTTTTGCACCGCCGGTGTCAGCTCTTTTTCTTCTCTAACAATGGACATTCCCACGCTGGAACCTGCACACACCGGTTTCACCACCAGGGGCAGCCCTATTTTTTCAACATAGTATGCCGCATCCCGGGTCATGGATTTACGAATCACCAGATGCTCCGGCACTGGAATCTGTGCCTGGATATACATCTCCTTGGCTGCCAGCTTATTCATGGCAAGGGCGCTGCCAAGAACTCCGGCCCCCTGATAGGGAATTTTCAGCAAATCCAGAAGTCCCTGGACAGTGCCGTCTTCTCCGTTGGGGCCATGGAGAATTAAAAGGGCCACATCTATGGATGACGACTGGTCCACAAGACGTGCCAGATCCGTTTTAGGATCGTATTGATAAATTTCGTACTTATTTTTATCCAGGGCCTCATACACCTGTTTTGCACTGTTCAAGGAGACATCCCTTTCCGGTGTATCTCCTCCTGACAGCAATGCCAGCCTTATTTTTTTCATCCCATTTCCCCCCTGTTCGATTTATCCGGTTGCCGGTTTTCACCCGGCATATTGTCCATATTAATGGATTCCAGAGCGTCGGCCAGATCTCCGGTATGATTTCCGGAAAAAATCTGCTCCTTGGCCAAATCAAACTCCTCCCTGGTAATTAAATCACTCAGATAGAGCTGGGCCAGATCAGATAAACGCTTATCCGGTGATTCCTGTGCCGATGCCAGTAAAGGAACCGCTTCTCCCCGGGAATTCAGGGGCTGTTCCAGGGCCATCACATTGGAAGCAGATGGCGTGCCCCCGTCAATTTTAACAGATGCCATGCCCCCCAGAAGCTTGATCTCCACATTGCGGCCCTGGAACTGGGGAAATGCAAGGATCTCTTTTATCTCCCGGGTATTTTTTTTCATGCGCAGATAAAAAATCCAGAAAAGCGCAATGATAAGAACAGCAAGGCCTGCCATGATCCAGGGCAGATAATGATAAACGCCTCTGAACAGCACCACAGTGATGCCGGTACCGGCCAGCAGAAATACATGGAGAAGCAAAACAAAATATGCAGCAAAGAGACTCTTAAAAATCCCCTCCTGGTCTCGTTTTTTATTTTTCATAAAATCCTTAATTATCGGTCATAAAAGCGTTGTTAACTATGAAATTTTTTTAATCACACGATCCTGATAAAGGCCGGGGATATGACATTTATCATGATTTCCCCGGGAAGCGTTCAACCTGTTGATCAAAAAATTTAATTTTTTTTGAACCTTGTATCGTTCCGGTGCATCAGATGCCATTGTGTGCAAAAGCGATTCCACATTTTCTATCTCTTTTCTTAACTTCACCTCCGGCGGTAGAAACCCTGCATTTTTAAGCACCCGGTGGGCCATGCGAAACTCTTCGGGTATACTCATATCTTCAAGATTCAAAGGTTTACCTGCACCGGGCAGATTGTCAAGTTCCCCTTTCTGCCGGGCCTTTAAAATTCTTTGTTCCACCAACTTTTCAAATCCGGTTACCATGCCGGTATCTTCTCCCGGTGGGCACAGCTGTTTTACCCCCACCCTTTAACAAAAATAAAATTTAGAATCTATGGAAGCCTGATTTTTAAGAACGCTCATAGGGCAAATCAATGTGATATTCTTAATATTTTGGGATCACCCTGCCCTTAATAACCACCACACCCACAGCAAACCAAATAAAAATATCAGGCACAAGACACACAACACAAACCCATGCTCACTACAGGAAAGGGATAAAAGATGAGGTGATAATCAAATTTTTAATATTATAGAAAACACGCTTCATTTGCAAGGCCAAATCTTTTCAAATGTTTATTTTCTTGACACTTTTTGCTGGTTACTGTATCCAATTTATTCTTAATTAAACAACAAAATTTTACAGTGTGGCCACATCCCGATGCCCGGGACACACAATGGCAAACAACCCGTTGTCCTGATAGAAAAACAATCCCATCCCGGGGGTGGGCTGAAAACCGCAAGATCTGTCCTGTGGAGCCAACCGTCGGCCGGGACAACACACATTAAGCCCAAGCCTTTTTTCAACGTGGCCCCTGGAATCCCTTACCATAAGCAGGCATAGACCATGAGCAAAAAAACACCTATTTCTCAAATAAGAAACATCGGCATCATGGCCCACATTGATGCGGGCAAAACCACGGTCACCGAGCGTATCCTCTACTACACAGGAAAATCCCATAAAATCGGTGAAGTCCACGACGGAGAAGCTGTCATGGACTGGATGGAGGATGAACAGAACCGGGGAATCACCATCACCTCGGCTGTCACCACCTGTCAGTGGAACAGATCCCTGATCCAGATCATAGACACACCGGGACATGTGGATTTCACCATTGAGGTGGAAAGAGCCCTCCGGGTCCTTGACGGTGCCGTGGGGGTATTTTGTGCCGTGGGAGGAGTGGAGCCCCAGTCAGAAACCGTGTGGCGCCAGGCAGACAAATACGATGTGCCCAGAATTGCCTTTATCAATAAAATGGACCGCACAGGTGCTGATTTTTTTAATGTAATTGATATGATCCGGGAACGACTGAGGGCAACCCCTTTGATGATCCAGATTCCAGTGGGTTCAGAAGACCGGTTTTCCGGCGTCATTGATCTGATTTCCATGGAGCAGATCACCTGGGATGATGAAACACTGGGGGCAGAATTTTCCAAGGGCCCCATTGAACCGGACATGGAAACCAAGGCCCGGGAGTACAGAGAAACGCTTCTGGAAACCCTGTCCGAGGTGGATGATACCATCATGGAAAAATACCTTGGGGAAGAGGAGATTTCCATAAAAGAGCTCCAGAGCGCCATCCGCTCTGCCACCATCGCCCGGGAACTGGTTCCTGTGATGTGCGGCACGGCGTTAAAAAACAAGGGAATACAGCCCCTTTTAAATGCCATTGAAAACTTTTTGCCAAGCCCCAAAGATATCCCTCCGGTGCAAGGCATCCACCCGCACACAGAAAAACCCATGGAGTTTCCTCCCCATAAAACAGCCCCCCTTTCGGCATTGATTTTCAAAGTATCCATGATTGAGGGCCGGAAACTCTCCTTTGCAAGAATTTACAGCGGCACCCTCAAAGCCGGGGAAGATGTGTTCAACCCCACCTTAAAGAAAAAGGAAAAAATTTCCCGGATTCTTAAAATGCATGCCAATAAACGGGAACGGGTGGAAGAAGCCTATGCCGGAGACATTGTGGGTATCCTTGGACTGAAAAAAAGCTCCACAGGTGAGACCCTTTGCTCTTCCAAAGACCAGGTACTTCTGGAAAAAATGGAGTTTGACAAACCTGTTATCTCCATTGCCATTGAGCCCAGAACCCATGCAGATCAGGAGAAACTCGAAGAAGTACTGGAAAAATTCACCATTGAAGATCCCACATTAAAGGTCAAAATTGATGAAGATACAGGCCAGACCATCCTGTCCGGCATGGGGGAACTTCACCTTGAGATCATCATCAGCCGCATGAAAAGAGAGTTTAAAACCGATGTAAATGTGGGCAGCCCCCAGGTGGTTTACCGGGAAAGCATGGATGCCCCCTCCACCGGGCATGCGCTTTTTGACAGAGAAATTGCCGGAAAACAGCATTTTGCAGAAATTAGCCTGGAATTGTCTCCCCTGGAGCGTGGGAAAGGCATAGAATTCAGCTTCCAGGCCCCGGAAGAGTCCATCCCGGAAAATTACATCCCAGCCGTGGAAAAAGGGGCAAGGGAAGCATTGGAAAGCGGTTTTATTAAAGGATATCCCATGGTGGATACCAGAATCACCGTAAAAGAGGCCTCATGCCGGGAATCCCAGAGCTCGGAACTTGGTTTTTCCGTGTGTGCCTCCATGGCCTGTAGAAATGCCATGGAACAAGGGGCCGTGTACCTGCTCCAGCCCATCATGGATGTGGAAGTTCTGGTACCGGATAATTACATGGGAGAAGCCATTGGGGATTTAAATACCCGGGGGGGTAAAGTTGAATCCATCGAGCCCAGAAATGACATCCAGGTGATCAGTGCCACCGTCCCTCTGGCCAAAATGTTTGGCTATTCCACGGCATTGAGGTCTGCCACCCAGGGCCGGGGAACCTTTTCCATGAAATTTTCCCGATTTGACAAAGAGTAAGCGTCTGTTTAAAAATCAGGGAATGGCAATGAACTCCCATGAAATTGCAGCCGATTCATCTATTTTTTAGTTAATATTCGGTCAGCGCCCCATTTTCACCTGTTTTGGCCTGCTCACCCGTAGCAATAGTATGCTACGCAGTCCCAAGCAGGTGAATATGGGGCACGGCCCAAACATTTACATTACCAAGCCGAATATTTACATTTTTTAGAAGTCCCCAAGACAGATGGAAGGAGTCAACACTCACCCCCTTTTCTTCTTTTTTTGTTTTTCCATCTGCCCGATCATTTCCCGTGCCCCTGTCTTCATTTCACCGTCGGGGAGCAAGGCAATGCTTTTTTTCAAATGAAAGACAGCATTTTTAAATGCGCTTATTTCATAGTAGTAGCGCCCAAGATAGTAATGGGTCTGATCTGTCTGCTGCCGTTGCCTGGCCACATCAGCCATGAAGTAATAGGATTTTGGAAAAACATCCCCGGCGGTTTGTATGGTTTTTAACAATCCCCGCTCTGCCTTGTCCCCTTTCCCCATCATCCACAGTGCCCAGGCCTGGTAATAAGTGGCCTGGGTGGCAATGGCCGGTATTTTTTCAAGCCCTGCCATGAGATCAAATGCTTTTTTGCCATCCCCGGCCAAAAGATAGACATGCCCCGTTTCCAGAAGAATATAAGGGTCAAATATCTTCTGGGACAACGCCCGACGCAGATGAACCAGGGCCTCATCCAACCGGGACACCCGGGGGAGCAGAACCCCCATACCATAATGTACGGCAGGATCATTGGGATTTTTTTCCAAAAGGTGATTAAATTCCTGCTCTGTTTCATCCACAGCCCCATAAAGACCTGCAAGACGGTGTTTTACCAGATCAAAACGAAAGGGATCAATGCCGTTATCGGGCTCGGTTTCGTCCCCATGCTGATCCAGCCACGAAGAGATATAAACAATGCGGTCTGCAGAACCGGGATGGGTCTTGAGATATCCGGGAATTTTTTCCGAACCGTACCAGTCCCGGGAACGAATCTTTTCAAGCCCAGTCAACAATCCCCGGGGATCAAAGGAAGCGGCCTGGGTAAGTAAAATTCCCTTTTGATCTGCTTCGGTTTCATTCTCACGGCTGTAGGCCAGCATGGAAGTCTGCCCCACGGCCATGGCCCCCATGGCCACCGCCTGTCCGGCATCAGCCCCCCCTGCGGCCCCCACCAATACCCCGGCAAGCACCCCGGCAAGGGTTCCCATGTTCACCACCTTGGAGCGGTCGATCATCTGGGAAACATGGCGACATGCCGCATGGGCTGATTCATGCCCAAGAATACCGGCCAGTTCATCCACATTATCAAGGGAAGTAATCAACCCCCGGTGTACAAAGATATTCCCCCCCGGGGTGGCAAAGGCATTAAATTGACCATTATCCACGATGTAAAAAGAAAAGGGAAACGGCTGGGGGGGCAATTGCGCCACAATGCGTCTTCCCACCTCGGACACAAGGGCCACGGCCATGGGGTCTTTAACCAGCTTGTTCTGCATGGATATGGCCTCCATGAACTCCTTGGCCATCTTTCTTTCCTCGGAAATGGATATGGCCCATGCACAACGAACCTGGCAGTGCAGGAGAATCACAATGACCACCCACGCTATTTTCTTTTCTGTTGACATATTAACATTCCTTCACTTTTTTTAATCCCCGGAAAAATCATCATCGTTGCTGATGATTTAATTATCTTATACCCGGGCACGAAGATCAACCGATCCCATCATTTTTTTTGACAAAACACTTGTTTTTTATTATAAAAAAAACTTTTAATTTTTTTACTTAGGCAAGTTTGAAACATCAGAGGATCAAAGTAAAATTTCATAAGAGCGAGAATCAATTTTCTCAAATTTTATGTCAATGGTAGAACTATTGGCCGAAAATTGAGATTAATCGAAAGCCCACCCATGAGATTGCAGCTGATTCATCTATTTTAAACAGGCCATTAATCCCCCAAGAGGAGACACAATGCAAACCGGAAAAGTGAGCCAGCGCATCACCTATTTCATGGAAAAAAGAGACATAGACCTGGAAAAACTCTCCCAACTCACAGGCCTTGACACCCCATTTTTAAACACCATGCTCACCGACAATGTTTACCCCCCCCTGGGTCCCCTGATGAAAATTGCCAGGGCCCTTGGGGTCCGTCTGGGAACCTTTCTGGATGACCAGGACAGCAAAGACCCTTTTATAGTGCGACGTCCAGACAGAGAGGCGGAGATCAGCGTACTTGGGGGCAAAGGCAAACCCGCAGCCCTGAAATTCTATTCCCTGGGCAAAGGCAAGACAGACCGTCACATGGAACCTTTTTTCGTTGAAATTCTTCCGGAATCTGCCAAAGAAAAAAAACTTTCCTCCCATGAAGGAGAAGAATTTATTGTGGTGCAGCAGGGAAGTATTGAAATCATTTACGGCAAAGAGATTTACCGCCTGAACAAAGGTGACAGCGTTTATTACAATTCCGTGGTACCCCATTATGTCAGCTGCGTGGGGGATGAAAAAGCGGAAATTCTTGCGGTTATCTACATTCCCAAATAAGCCAACAAATCACCATGGAGACAATAAAATGGAAACGCAAAAAGGCTTAAGGGAGATCACCCTGGGTCAAATTCTTGATGAAACTGTCAAGAAATATCCGGACAATGAAGCCATTGTCTATGTGGACAGAGACTTTCGACTCACCTACCGGCAATTTGCCCATGTGGTGGATGAAATGGCAAAGGGCCTCATGGCGCTGGGGGTTAAAAAAGGCGAAAAAGTTGCCGTATGGGCCACCAACATCCCCTATTGGGTGACCCTGCAATTTGCAACAGCCAAAATAGGGGCCATCCTGTTAACGGTGAACACCAATTATAAAAAGGCTGAACTCTCCTATCTTCTTGAACAGTCTGAAACGGAAAATCTCTTTCTCATTGACGGCTTCCAGGACACCGATTATGTCAACACCATTTATGAACTGGTACCGGAACTGAAAACCCAGCAGCGGGGAAGCATTTCATCAAAAACATTTCCCCACCTGAAAAGAATCTGCTTTCTGGGCCAGGAAAAACACCGGGGCATGTACTCCATTCCGGAAATCCGGGGACTGCACACCATGGTATCGGATGAAGAATACCAGGCAAGGCAAGCCTCCTTAAGCCCCCATGATGTGGTAAACATGCAGTACACATCCGGCACCACAGGCTTTCCCAAGGGGGTCATGCTCAGCCATTACAACATCGGCAACAACGGATTCTGGATTGGAGAAAACCAGAATTTTTCAGAAAAAGACCGCCTGTGCCTGCCTGTGCCCCTGTTCCACTGTTTTGGTTGTGTGCTGGGGGTTCTTGCCTCTGTGACCCATGGCACCTCCATGGTGATTCTGGAAGGATTTGATCCCCTGCTGGTCATGGCATCGGTGGAACAGGAAGGCTGCACCGCCCTTTATGGGGTTCCCACCATGTTCATTGCCCTGCTGGAGCACCCCCTGTTTTCCAAATTTAATTTTTCAACCCTCAGAACCGGTATCATGGCAGGTTCCAACTGTCCGGTGGAAATCATGCGTCAGGTCATTGAAAAAATGAACATGTCCGAGATCACCATCTGCTACGGCCTCACCGAAGGGTCCCCAGTGATGACCTACACCCGCATCCATGATGAACTCCAGAAACGGGTGGAAACCGTGGGCCAGGCCCTGCCCCACATTGAAGTTAAAATAATTGACCCGGAAACCGGTGAAACCCTGCCCCCCAATACCCAGGGAGAAGTTTGCTGCCGGGGGTACAACGTCATGAAGGGCTACTACAACAACCCCCAAGCCACTGCCGAAGCCGTGGACAAGGATCAATGGCTCCACTCTGGAGATCTTGGGATATTGGACCCCGACGGCTTTCTATCCATCACCGGGCGTCATAAAGATATGATCATCCGGGGCGGAGAAAATATTTATCCCAAGGAGATTGAAGAATTTCTTTACCGCATGGAAGGTATCCAGGATATCCAGGTGGCTGCAGTGCCCAGTGAAAAGTACGGTGAAGAGGTGGGAGCGTTCATCATTCGCAAGCAAGATGCAGACATGGAAGAAAGCGATGTAAAGGATTTTTGCAGGGGAAACATCAGTCGGCACAAAATTCCCCGGTATGTCTCCTTTGTGGAGAGCTATCCCATGACCGCCAGCGGTAAAATTCAAAAATATAAGCTGACGGAAATGTCAAAAACCATCTGGCCGGATAGAAGGTAGTCAACGCCCATGATCCACATCCTTAGGACCGCAGATGAAATAACTTGAGCAGAAATAGCGCAGAATTTTGGTTCATCTACAAGGCGCATTAAAGGTTTAATAGCAGGCCTGTTTGGCCTTTGATGCAACGCAGTAGATGGGCCAAAAGGCAAGCTATTTCGTTCAAGTTATAAAATTTGCGGTCCTTAGTGCTGCGAAGAATTAAAACAGGAAGCTTGAAAATTAAACACGGGGGAGGTCTGCCGCCCTCTTTTTTAAGAAGCTGTCCGGTTTAAGAAGGTACCGTGGGCACTCCCCGGGGAAACTGAGTTATCCACCTTACATTGCAAGATGCTTGGCTGCCCACAGCGCTGCCTGCAGCCTGCCGCTGACATTGATTTTTTGAAAAATATTGTGCAGATGGGTTTTTACGGTGTGGGGGCTTATATACAGTCCATCGGCAATATCGCGGTTGGAAGCTCCCTGGACAATTTTTTCCAGTATCTCCCGTTCCCGGGGGGTTAAATGAACATTGTGGGACACCGCTTTTTCATCTGCCCCGTACTTAAAATCAGCTTCTCCCTGGAAAGAAAAGGCGGCCCCTTTTTCCGTTGACCGCACCACCTTACCCCGGACAGACACCCGGGCACGACTGCCCGGAGGCCCCAGGTATCCTAAAGGGATATCAAGGTTTAATTCCATCACCATCCCCACTTCCAGACCACTATTCGACTCCAACAATGCACCAGTGGAAGAGATATCTTTACTGCGAAGACTCATGATACCCTGGGAATGGCTTTCTCCCTCCACAAACTTCAACTGAACCGGAATCTCAAGATCAAACCGTTCAACAGCCCTTTTATTCTCCATGGGTTCCATGGTTCCCCCTTTGTTATCAATCTCCATACATTGCCACCTGAAAAATGCATTCACCCCATCAATATTCGGGCAACCTCCCGTCTTCACTGAGTTTGAGAGGCTACATTAAAAAAAGCCCCGGCCGGGAACAACCAAGCCAATAGGTGCAGTGGTAAAACATTTACATTACCATGCCCAACACGTCCAACGCCGGTATCATGTAACGTCAGTATATTTTAGATGAGCACACAGTACCTGTCAATGTGTGCAGCCATATTTTCAATGTTCATTGCTCAATCATACCTGATTTTGGTAAATATTCGACCGGCACTCCATCTTCACCCATTTGGGCCTGCTCACATAGCAAAAGTATGCTACTGAATGGTCAAGGCTAAGATTTGAGACGATAAAGTTCAAAGATTATTACCCCACGAGATCTTTGAGAATTAATAATCCTAAAATTAAGATTTGACGTTGCACTACGCAGTCTTAACAAAGCAAATATAGAGCACTGACCGAACATTCACAGACCAAACCGAATATTTAGGCATCTTTCATACAGCTTCAAAAAAAGTTTACACTTTTTCATCAAATTTTCCCGGAAAATGGCTACATCTGTCTGAAAAGTGTAAGCTGAAAAATGAAACATGCCAATATTTACTGATTTTATTATTATTTGTGTAAAATCTTAAAGATATACACCAACCAACGGGAATCCCGGGCCCACCGCTATCGGTTTAAACACAAATCGTTTCTAAGGCTACGCCTTGCCATATTGTTTCAATTTTTTCAACAGAGTTTTCCGGGTGATACCCAGTCTTCGGGCCGCTTCGCTGCGGTTCCCACCCGCCGACGACAGGGTTTGAAGCACTGCCTTTTGCTCCACTTCAACCAGGGGAATATCTCCCACAGACAAATGATTCAGCGGCCCGGGATATTCCTCTTTTTCCTGCCCTGCCGAAACAAAGGGAAGATCCCCATGGGTGATATACTGGGATCTGGCCAATACCACACATCGCTCCACACAATTCATGAGTTCTCTTACGTTCCCGGGCCAGGAATACCGAATCATGGCATCCATGGCCTCCGGGGCAAACCCCTTGATTTCCCTATGATTTTTTTCGGCAAATGATTTTAAAAAATACTGGGCCAGCTCCGGCACATCCTCCCGCCGATCAGCCAGGACTGGAATGGACAGACGTACCACATTGAGTCGAAAAAAAAGATCTTCACGAAAGGTTCCTCCGGCCACCATCTCTCCAAGGGATCTGTTGGTGGAGGCAATAACCCGCACATCCACCTTTATATTTTTATCCCCCCCCACAGGGGTGACCTCCTTTTCCTGGAGCACCCGTAACAGTTTTGCCTGCATGGCAAGGGGCATCTCCCCAATCTCATCCAAAAGAATACTGCCGCCGTGGGCCTCCCGGAAGCGCCCCTTTCGTTGGCGCTCCGCTCCGGTGAAAGCCCCGCGCTCATGACCGAACAGTTCTGATTCCAGAAGGGTTTCGGTGATGGCAGCGCAATTGATGCGCACAAAGGGGGCCGCCTTTCGGGGACTGTTGTAATGAACGGCCCCGGCAATGAGTTCCTTGCCCGTGCCGGAAGCCCCTGTGATGAGAATATTGGCATCGGAAGCTGCCACCATCTCAACGGTGTCCAAAAGGGCGGTCATGGCAGAACTGCGACCAATGATGCGTTCCCGGTTAAACCCTTTTCCCAGTCGTTGTTTCAGGGTTTCATTCTCCTGTTTCAGATAAATACTCTCCAGTATTCTGGCCATGGTTAATTTTAATTTTTCAAAATCCAGGGGTTTGGTAAGATAATCACAGGCCCCCTTTTTAAGGGCATCCACAGCGGTTTCCACAGAGGAGTAAGCTGTCATGATCACCACCGGCAACGAAGGATTGTATTGATGAATGGCCTCCAGGGCTTCCATGCCGGACATTTTCACCATGCGCATATCCATCAAAACAATATCAAAACCACCCTCTTGAACCTTTTCCACCCCCACCATACCATCATCAGCCAGAACAATTTCATACCCCCATCCACTGAGGAGTGTTTTCAACATACTTCGATGCCCGGCATCATCATCCACAACCAGCACCCTTTTTCTTTCTTTCATACCACCCACCTGCCATTTTTATTTTCAGCACAACCATATTCCCGCCATTGTTTTGAATGCATAATAGTGATGGTGATCAACACTTTTTTGCACCCTGGAAATCATCTGCCAGCTTGATAAAAAATTGTGTTCCCCCGGGTGAACTCTCCACCCTAATATCCCCGCCCAACGCTTCCATTGCACGATGAACCATGGCAAGCCCCAGGCCAGTCCCATTGGATCGGGTGGTAAAGTAAGGGTCAAATATCTTATCCAGATCATTTTCCAAAATCCCGCGCCCTGTGTCTGCCACCACAATAATAATTCCCTCCCCGGGGGCGTGGGTCATCGTAACGGACAGCGTTCCTCCGGCATCCATGGCCTGTAAAGCATTTAAATAAAGATTAAGTAAAACCTGATTCACCCGGTCAGGATCGGTGTTAACCGACACGGTGTCGGCTCTAAAAAACGTTTCCACCGCAATCTGCTTATTTTGCAGATCAGGCGCAATCAAGCGAAGGGAGTGATCAATGAGTTCCTTTATGTTCACTCGTTTTTTAACCACCGGCACAGGCCTGGCAAACTCCAGAAGCTGGGTAACAGCCCGGTTCAGTCGTTCCACTTCCTGGATCATTATGCCTGCCACCTCTCTGTCCTGGGGAATTTTTTCATAACGTTCAAAGAACCAGGTGGCAAATCCTTTGATGGAGCTTAACGGATTTCTTATTTCATGGGCCACACCGGCGGCCAGTTTCCCCACAGCAGCAAGATGCCGATTCCGATCCACCTCCTTTTTCATGGCAGTTAATTCCGTTAAATCATGGAAAAGAAATAAATACCCTGAAAGCACCCTGCCCTCACTGAAAATAGATGAAGCCGTCACATCCAAGAGCAGGCTGCGATCCCCGTGCACCTTACAGGAAATCTCCCCGGCTATCTTCCGGGGCATCTCCCTGGAAACTTTTACAAGTTCTGCCATTTCCGGGGGTAACGCAATCGCCCTCTGACTCAAGTGTCCAAGTATTTCCAGGGCAGCATCGTTGCTGGAGGTGATTTCCATATTTTTATCCACGGTGATCAAGCCCGCTGGCATATTGGCAATGACCTCATCGGAAAAAGCCTTCATCTGGGACAAAGAGGTTCTGGCAGATCGATATCCCTGCAAAGCCACCACACAAACCACGCCCACACCACCCAGGGCAAAAAAAAGAATGCCCATGAATATGGCATGATTCACAGCCTTGTGCCTGATTTGATCAATTTCCTTCATATTAATGGCCGCAAAAATCACCTGGTGATGCCGTGTTTTTCTTCCATCTTCCAAGGGGGAAAAATGGGAACGAAACCAATCTATTTTTCCCTGCACGGGAGGTGCATCCTCCCATTTTTCATCAAAATACTCCGGAGGGGGACAATGGCGGACATTATTTTCATCAAGCACACATCCGGAAGGAGATCCTGGAAGCCTTTTGAGCTTTCCCCTTCGTCGTACCGGCGTGAACTCTTTGTATACCTCAAAAATATGAATACCCTTTTTTGAGGTGAATTCCCGGTGGAAAAGGGGGGCTTTACCTTTATTAAAAGTCATATCCGGCATTTTTTCATATACTTTCCCCACCTTTGTCTCATCACTGTGGGCAAGAATTTTCCCCCCGGGATCGGTGATCATCATATATTCAATTTCAGGCTGTTCCGCAGTTTCCGCAAGCAGTCGCTGGACCCGTCCCCCCCCCCATCGGGTGGTGATCATCCCGGTGCGGGTTCCCGCTTCAAAGGAACGAATGAGCAAAAGCCCCTTACCTGTTAGTTTTTCCTTTATTCTACCTTGCTGTTCCCGGATATTATCAATGGTCATCAACACAAAAATGGGAACAAGAATGGCAAAAATCCCCATGATGAGCAAAGGAGAAAGCCCAGGCAATTCCCGTTTAAACATTTTAAATTTAGTCATATTTTCTTACCAGAAATCGTCTTTTACATGGTTAAGCTTCCTGTCGATATTTTGCTTAACACCCCGGCGGTTGCATCTTTCGGTCCATTCAAGCCCAGTCACTTTAAAATCAAAATTTGACACTATTTTACAGGGGAAATGCCCTATCACCAAAATAGACCCATAATTCAACGAACACCAAAAGTTAAGTTATTCAGTTAAATGCAAAATAAATACCTGTGATGGATGAAAATATTATCAAAACAAAAAAACCGTCACCGGGCATCTGAATACCATTGAATGACACACTCATGCCTGGAACAAGCACCTAAATTGAAAAACATCTGATACGCTACCCTCCATGCCCACCCCCTTAGTATCGCCTGCTTTTTTAAGCAATAGATTCTGGATATTTTATACCCACCTGGATACACACCCTGGATACTAAATACCCACATCCATTTTCCCAACCCATAGCAACATTTAAGACCAAACATTAAAAATAACAATGTTTTTCAAATTGTTAAAAATAGCAATACAATCTGGCACATCATTTGCTATTTAAATTCATCAGAAACAAATTTATTTTTTGACATCGCTCAAATAAATTTAACTGCCCAAGGAGAATCTTCACCTTCAGTATCTCTCCCTGAACAGTAAAAAAAAATCTTGGAGACGATGTAATAAGGCCATGTTTTATTTTTTAACTTATCATTTTTTGAGAAGACAACACTTCAATGCCAAGGAGGCACCATGAAAAAACAGACATTCGTGATCACGGCAATTATTTTCACCCTTATGACTATAACGCCACCTGTCTTTGCCGGAAACTACGGAGATCGAAAGCACAAAGGAAATGACAACTGTCCCCGATACATGAAAGGGATCGGACAAAATTGGGCAGCCCTTACCCAGGAACAGCAGGAACAACTCAAGGCCCTGCATCAGAAATTTGTGGATGAAACAGCCACCCAGAGAGCATCCATGATATCAAAACATGAAGAAATTCGTATTCTCATGGAAACCAGTACACCAAATCGTGATAAACTGATAACTCTGACCAGTGAACTTGCAGACGCACAAAAAACGGTCATGGAAAAGGGCATTGATTTGGCTCTTAAAGCCAAAGAAATTGCACCAGATCTTCGTATTCACAAGTTTTTCCGAGGCATGGGAATGTTCCCGGGAAAACAGGGGTTCCATGGTCCTAAAAAAATGCGACAACGCTGCCCACAGAAAAAAACTTGTTTCGGCCTATTCGCACCGACCCCTGCCAGTGAATAAAAAAACTTTAACAGATAAAGAACATGCCCGGACAACGGCCATACCTTACCGGACAAAAGTAACGTTTAAAATCAAGCACATAGGAGGACATAAATGCTTCCCCTACATTCTTAATTCTGTGTAACACCTTAATTTGGCGCTTTTTTCATAAAAAAAAAGCTGACAACAATCCTGTGTAGTAAACGCCTAAATATCCAACCGGTTGCAGAAATTGGGTATCCCCCCTTCCTGCCTTTTTTCTGCAACTGGCATTCTGGAAATACAGATGTCCCACTTCCCATAATATTGTGATCAAAGCCCACAATATTATGGGATGCCCTCCTGATTTTTTCCTTGATCCCATAATAATTCTTTTGTACAGTCTGTGTCCTTTGAATTTTACAATGATGATAAAATTTTGCCAGAGCCATGCCCGAAACAGCATAAAACAGGAGAAAAAATGCGTTTATTTGACAGCCATGCCCACATTGATGACATCAGTTTTAACCAAGATTTTAACCAGATCATGGAACGGGCAGACGCGTCAGGCGTCAAAGCTGTCATGGTGGTGGGAATAAACCTTGAAACAGTTCAAAAAGCCATTAAACTTGTGGAAACACATGCAAACCTGTTTACCTCGGTGGGGGTGCATCCCCATGATGCAAACACCTGCTCCGAGGCGGTGATGTCATCATTAAAGACCCTTGCCTGTCATAAAAAGGTAAAAGCCTGGGGAGAAACAGGCCTTGACTTTAACCGAATGCACTCCCCGGTGGATCTCCAGGAAAAATGGTTCATCCGCCAGATTGAAGCAGCAGATGAAGCCGGTCTTCCCATGATTTTCCACGAGCGGGATTCCCGGGGCAGGCTGCTTGAAATTCTCACAGCCATGGACAATAAAAAACGACAGGGGGTGATCCACTGCTTCAGCGGTACCCGGGAAGAGATGTTTAAATACCTTGACCTGGGTTACCACATTGGCATCACCGGCATTGTAACCATCCAGAAACGGGGCCGATATTTAAGAGAACTTGTCCCCCACATTCCCCAGGACAGACTGCTCATTGAAACCGATGCTCCCTACCTCACACCGGCCCCCATGAAAAACAAAATCCGCAGAAACGAACCTGCCTTTGTGGCGGCGGTGCTCAATAAAATTGCAGCCATCCGGAATAATGACCCCCATGAACTTGCTGAAACCATCTGGACCAATACTTTAAATCTATACAACATTCATGAACTCCGCGCATAATTATCAGCAGAGCCCCCGACGGACAAGGGAGGCTGACCTGTTGGGCCGTCTACGGTTCCGGGCCGAAAAACAAAAGCCTTGATACATCAAGCCATCATGTGGGCCACAGCTTTTTCAAGGCCGTCCAGGGAAAGTTCGAACATGGGGAAAATGGATGCAATGGTCATAAGAGAATGGGTATACCCCCACATCTGCCGGGGCACCGGGTTGAGCCACACGGCATGGGGAAAGGTATCGGCAATGAATTTCAAGCGTTCAATGCTGGGCTTTCCACTGCGTTCATGGATATGGATGGAGCCGTCCCGGGCCATGAGTTCATAGGGAGCCATGCTGGCATCCCCCACCACAATAAACCGGGTCTCCGGGTCCATCTTCACGAACTCATCAATGAGCCGGGGCTTTCGATAACGGGCCGGATCTTCCCACACACAGTCGTAGATGGTGTTGTGGAAAAAACAGGTTTTCACCTCTTTGAACTGGGATCGTGCATAATCAAAAAGGGTCTGAACCACAGGGATATGGGGATCCATGGACCATCCCCCATTGTCAATGGCCAGCATCACCTTGAGCCTGTCCCTCAGGGAACGATCAAAAACCAGTTCAATTTCCCCCCCGTTTTTCATGGTCTGGTAAATGGTTTCATCCACATTCACCTGATCCCTGGGGCCCGTGGGAACAAGGTTGCGCAGCCGCTTCAATGCCTCCCCCATCATGGCCTGGGTCAGGGGGCCCCGCCCGGAATAATCCTTGTAGCGCCTTTCCGCCGCCACCTTTAAAGCTGATTTATTCCGGGATTCCCCTTCCACCCGCATGCCTTCGGGATGATATCCGGAATGCCCCACCGGGGAGGTGCCACCGGTACCGATCCACTTATTCCCCCCTTCATGCCGCCCCTTCTGATCCTGTAAACGCTCCTTAAAATACTCAATGAGTTCATCCGGGGTCAAATGTTTCAACTTGTCAGGATCAATGCCCAGGGCGTCACTGAGCTGTTTGGGATCTTTTAACCATTCATCCAGCATGGAGCGGGCCAGGGCATCGACCTCAAATCCCTGGTTATCAGGTAAAGGCACCCCTTCAAAATAAAAAGCAAACACCTGGTCATAGAGATCAAAATAGCGCTCACTTTTAACAAGAATGGCCCGGGCGCAGGTATAAAAATCATCCAGGGAGTTCACAAGCCCATGGTTAAGTGCCCGCTGGAGGGTGAGAAATGACGTGGGGGTAACAGGTATTCCCACCTCTTTTAACTTATAAAAAAAAGGAATAAACATAGTGGTTGCATCCCTGACTATTTGAGCCCCCGATCTTCCTGCACAGGCCAGGCAAACGTCGGGGGTAGCATTTCAGAAGTTTTTTTTTATATGAAATACTCCGCAAATCAGGGATGTATTTCAATCTTCGTTGTGGCCAGACTGAGTTCAGAATAAGGTCTGCCCATGGCAGTTATATGAAATACGCCACAAACCGGGGGTGTATTTCAAGCTTTGTTGTGGGCAGAGCCGGATCAGAATACGATCTGCCCGTGGCGGTTATACGAATTCATAAGTCCGGTGTTGGAAAAATTTCCAATTAAAAAAAACGACGTCGGGGGGAGAGCGTCTGCACCTTTTCATAGTCCGGACTCTTTTTAAACAATACCCCAAGAAACGGCACAGCTCCTTTGACTAAATCCTTTGCTCTGAAATCCTTATCAGCGTTCAAAGCCCGAATCCAGTTGATTAATTCCCGGGTGGCCGGTTTTTTCTCAACGCCTTCCACCTCCCTTAAGGTGTAAAAAGAGTCAATGGCATGCTGTGCCAGACTGTTGTCAATATCCGGGAAATGGACAGAAATAATTTTTCTCATCATTTTGGGATCAGGAAAGGCAATGTGATGAAAATTACACCGCCCCAGGAACGGATCAGATAAATCTTTCTTGGCATTGGAGGTGATGATTATCACCGGACGATGACGGGCCTTCACAGTTTGATCGGTCTCAATAATATCAAACTGCATCTGATCCAGTACGTCCAGCATGTCATCTTGAAAATCAGTGTCTGCCTTGTCAATTTCATCAATGAGCAGCACCGTTCGGGTATCTGCTGTGAATGCCTGGCCGATCTTTCCCATTTTAATATAGGCATCAATGTCACTGACATCCCGCTTAGAGTCCCCGAACCGGCTGTCATTGAGGCGGGTGAGGGTATCATATTGGTAAAGCGCTTCAATGAGCTTCATGCTTGATTTCACATTCAAAACCATGAGGGGCATCCCCAGGTTTTCCGCAATGGCATGGGCCAGCATGGTTTTACCGGTTCCAGGCTCGCCCTTGAGCAACAGGGGCATCTCCAGGGTCATGGATATATTAACAATACCGGCAAGTTCCGGGTCCAGCACATATCGGTTGGCACCGGAAAATTGAAGGTTCTTTTCTCTTTTGGGCGTCATTGGGGCTCCTTTTATTTTATCATAAAAACAGTGTTTCATTTATCGGAACAGGATAAAGCATATTAAGGCGCTTCTCAAGAACTTTATTGCCGACCCGGAAAGTTATAAAGATCAGGCATTGCAATACAAATGGTTGACCCATGCCATATTGGCTTAGCTGCCCTGGGTAACCTGGGGATGTTAAATGAGCCTGTCAAAAGAAATGTAAATGGGATATCGGCTGATATATTTACGATAAGTTTAAACATTGACACAAAATACACCGGATGCTATAGAATTTTTAAAATTGCTTCTAACTTCGACCACTTGGAGTTACCTGCTGACCGGGCTGATCAACGCCATGAGATCTACAGGGGCAGTTGTAAAAAGTCCCCGCAAATCCGGGGAGCATTTCTATCTTTGTTATGATCAGACCCAGATAAAAATAAGGTCTGCCCATGGCAGCTATGTTTACCCTTGGGTACCCCCGTGGGGACCCCTTTGCTAAACCCAGACACAGGAGTTCGTTATGATTGGTGGAATTGGCATGCCGGAGCTGATAATTATCCTTGTAATTATTTTAATTATTTTTGGTGCAGGAAAATTACCTGAAATCGGGTCAGGCATTGGAAAGGGCATTAAAAATTTTAAAAAAGCCACAAAAGAAGTTGAAACCGAGGAGAAAGATCCGGAAAAATTGGAAAATGATTCAAAATCATAATCCGGCCGTCCACCGCTGCCAACCGTTGTAAAAATGTCATTGCCATCCCCCCAGACAATATAAACATGGACGTCATCAGCCATTCCCGTGGCATCACACCTATCATCCCAGGAAATCCATCCTTAAATTTTGTGGGATTTCCATGGAGGATGAACCCAAAGGAAAACGTTAATGGATGTCGTGGACAGGCGCAACGCAACGGCCACGGGCAAACTTTATTTTAACCTTGCTCCCGCCCGCAACAACGCATGGCCGTTATATCGGCATGCCTGCCATATAACAAAATTGTAATATAGGCTCCCTGGTTTATTACAATTTTGAAAATCAAATAAGATTTGGCTATGTATGGGTGCACCTGAAGTTCTACATCATCAACGCAAAATTCTGTGGCATCTTCTTTGCAGTATTAATTGCAAGCCCGGGGAGGAATAAAATGAAATTCAAATCCCTTAATCAGAACCCAATACCACAGTGGATGCCATGAAAAATGAGACCGACGCTGGCATATTGATCCAAAAAAGGGATCAATTGATTAAAAATTTTCTAAGGAACAAAGAACCCCGATTTCTGGAATCCTTTGCCGTGATTCTGGACGAATATTTCCAGTCTGCCCTGGGAAAAAGCAATGCGGCAGCGGACATGACTTTCCAGGGAAATCCCGTGGCCCTGGTGGCATTGGGGGGGTATGGGCGCCAGGAACAATGCGTTCATTCCGATGTGGATCTGCTGCTCTTATTTGAAAATAATATTCCCCGTGAAACAGAACAATTAATCAAGGACTTGTTGTACCCCCTGTGGGATATTCATCTGGAAACCGGGTATGCTGTCAGAACCGTTAAAGATTGCCTGGATATGGCCTGGCAACAGTTTGATATCCTCACCACCATGTTAGATGCCCGGTTTATCTGCGGCGCCTCTCCCATTTTTTTTATGCTGCGGGAACAGTTCAGAAGAACACTTTCATCCCAGCACCAGGAAAAAAGCCTGACCCGCCTGGTGGAAAACGGCCGCAAGCGCCACCGGGATTTTGGAGACTCCACCTATCTTATTGAACCCAATTTAAAATCCGGTCATGGCGGGTTACGGGACTACCACACCCTGCTGTGGTATGCCCGTATAAAGGAAAACATACGCTGTAGAAGGGACCTGGAACGCAACGGTTTCTTATCCCATGAAGAGTACGAAGCCCTTGAAGAAGCTTTGACATTTATCTGGAGCATCAGAAACAGACTCCACTACATCACCGGAAGAAAATGTGATCAACTCCATTTTGAACACCAGGTGGAAGTGGCAAAACTATTGGGATTTAAAAGCAGGCACCGTCACCAGGGCGTGGAGAGTTTCATGGGTAAACTCCATGCAAAAATGGATTTTCTCAAACAAACCAATCAACGGGTGACAGAAACCATTTTGCTGGATAAACGGGGGAAACGATTCTCCTTTCCAGCCAAACCCACCCCCACTCCGGGCATCCAGATCCAGCGGCGACGCCTGGAATTTTCCTCCATGAAAAAAATTCCCCAAAACCCCTCCCTTTTGTTAAAAATTTTTGTGGAAAGCGGTCGATCCAGGACCCCTCTTTCCATTGAATCCAGAAGAATCGTAGGAGAATTTGTCCACCTGGTGGATGATGCGTTCTGCAAAGACCCCGCCCATGTCAAAGATTTTGAAAAAACCCTGGCCACCTCCTTTTGGGAATTCAATGTTCTCAATGTGATGCTGGCCACGGGACTTCTGGTTAAAATCATCCCTGAATTTTCAAGGCTTGTGCACAAAATCCAATACAATCAATACCATCTTTTTCCCGTGGATAAACACTCCATCCGATGCGTGCAGGAAATCAACAGCCTGAAAAAAACAAAAAAAAATGACCCCAGAACTGTTTTTTACAACAGCATCTATAAAGAGGTTCGGAATCGACGAAATCTTTTGATGGCAGCCCTTCTCCATGACATCGGCAAAGGTGAGCCTAACTGTGAACACTCCCGCAAGGGCTCAGAAATCACCGAAAAGATTCTCCAACGATTTGGATACTCCCCCACAGACACCGAAGAGATCTGCTTTCTCATTGAACACCATCTGTTTCTCATCAAAGTCGCCACCCGTCGGGATATCAGTGATGAAGAAACCGTTATTTTATGCGCCAATAAAATAAACCAGGTGGGACGATTGAGAATGCTTTACCTTCTCACCGTTGCCGATTCCCGGGCCACCGGGCCCAAGGCCTGGAATGAGTGGACAGAGAACCTCTTAAAAGAGCTTTTTTTAAAAACAATGGGAATTTTAAAAAAAGGGGAACTTGCCTCCCGGAGGGCCGCAAGAATCATCCAAAGGAAAAAAGCCGATGTGATGGCCCTGAAAAAAGCATCATGGGATAAAGAGAGCCTGGCCCGGGAACTGAGCTCCATGGCCCATCGCTATCTGCTTTACGTTCCCCCGGAAGAAATCATTGAACACCTTGACCTGCATAAAAAACTCGGTGATAATGCATTTTTGTGGAAAGTTAAAAAGACAGAAGATGCCGACATACGAACCATTGCCATCTGTGGAAAAGATACCCCGGGGTTTTTCTTTAAACTTGCCGGTGTGTTCTTCCTTAATGGGTTAAACATTGTGGGCTCCCAGGCATATGCCTGGGGAAACAACACAGCCCTTGATATTTTTAAAGTTATGCCCCCCAGGGACCGCCTCTTTGAAACAGAAAAATGGGAAAAAGCAGAAAAGGATCTTCATCTTGCCATTGCAGATGATTGTTTCTTGAATCGATTAAAAAAGAAACTGCCTGGAACACTGACGCTGTCATCGGGCCAGGCCCCCATCCCCAATCGTGTGAAAATTGACAATGAAACCTCCAGCTTTTTCACCATTATTGAAGTTTTCACCTATGATTTTCCCGGCCTTCTTTTTGCCATCACCCACACCCTGTTCCTCCAAGGTCTGGATGTGAGAATTGCCATGGCAGCCACCAAAGTGGATCAGGTGGTGGATGTTTTTTATGTTAAAACCCTTCATGGCGAAAAACTCATAGATCCCCATGGCATTGAATCTGTAAAGCAGGCCATTCTTGACGCGCTGCCGGAACTTATCCCGGAAAAGGAGACGGTTTGACCGGACATCGAAATCCCGCCGAAAAAATAACGCAACTGAGCGGGTGCCCCCCCGACGGGCAATGGACTGACCCGGGATCATAGACGGCCCAATTGTCCGATTCCTATTGCCCATCGGGGCGGCGGCTCTGCTGAGGTTGTCTTGGAGGCTGCCGTTTCATATAACCGCCATGGGCGGACCGTATTTTGATCCGGTGCTGCCCACAACAAAGGTAGAAATACGCCTCTGATTTGCGGAGTATTTCATATAAAAGAAAAGGAGACACCAATGAAAAAAATAGAAGCCATTATCAAACCTTTTAAACTGGATGATGTAAAAGAGTCCTTGAACGAAATCGGTATCCATGGGATGACCATCTCCGAAGTAAAAGGCTATGGCCGCCAGAAAGGCCACAAAGAGATTTACCGGGGGGCTGAATATGTGGTTGATTTTGTACCCAAAATTAAAATTGAAATCCTGGTTGATAAAGAACGGGTGGAAGAGGTAATTGACAGCATATGCAAGGCCGCCAACACAGGTAAAATCGGTGACGGCAAAATATTTGTACTTCCCGTTGATGAGGTCATCCGGGTAAGAACAGGGGAAAGGGGCAGTCAAGCACTGTAAGTATCCACTTGATAAAAACCAATGTTGTGATCAATCCGCTTATTTTAAGGAAATAGAAAATGACACCAGAACAAATCATTTCAAAAATCAAAGCCGAAAAAATCAGGGTCATTGATATCCGCTACATGGATTTACCAGGCACCTGGCAGCATTTCACGGTACCGGCATGCGAAATAACCGAAACCTGCTTTGAGGATGGATTTGGATTTGACGGCTCCAGCATGCGGGCATGGCGGGAAATAGACAACAGTGATATGGTGGTGGTACCGGACCCCGGCACAGGCAGGATGGATCCTTTTTTTGAAGAGCCCACCCTGGTGCTCATAGGGGACATTAAAGACCCCATCACCGGAGAACCCTACAGCCGGGACCCCCGTTACATTGCCCGGAAAACCGAGCAATATATTAAAAGCACAGGCATTGGCGACACCATTTTTGTGGGGCCGGAGCCGGAGTTTTTTATTTTTAACAACATCCGGTTTGCCTCGGAAAACAATGCCGCCTTTTATGAAATTGATTCCGATGAAGGCATATGGAACTCAAGCCGGGAGGAGATTCCCAATACCGGGTATAAAATTCGACATAAACAGGGATATTTTCCCCTGCCCCCTGCGGATAAATACCAGGATATGAGAACAGAGATGATGCTTGCCCTGGAAGATATGGGCATAGAAATAGAGTGCCAGCACCATGAAGTGGCCACAGGGGGACAGGCGGAAATTGATCTGAGATACAGCACCCTGCTTCACATGGGAGACACCCTTGCCTGGTTTAAATATGTATTGAAAAACGTTGCTGCAAAATACGATCACACCGTGACCTTCATGCCAAAACCCCTTTACGAAGACAATGGAACCGGCATGCACACACATCTGAGCATCTGGAAGGATGGAAAGCCCACCTTTGCCGGAAACAAATACGCCGGAATTTCCCAGGAAGCGTTGTGGGCCATTGGCGGCATCATCAAGCATTGCAAGGCCCTTTGTGCCATCACCAATCCCACCACCAACTCTTATAAAAGGCTGGTGCCGGGTTTTGAAGCCCCCATTAATCTGGCCTACTCCAGCCGGAACCGCAGTGCCTCCATCAGAATCCCCATGTACTCCAGCGCCCCTGCTGCCAAACGCATTGAATTCAGAACCCCGGACCCCTCCTGCAACGGCTACCTTGCCTTTTCTGCCATGACCATGGCCATGCTGGACGGCATTCAAAACAAAATTGATCCCGGGGACCCCATGGATAAAAACATCTATGATCTGCCCCCGGAAGAGCTGGCAGAAATGGCATCGGCTCCGGCCTCCCTGGCAGAGGCCCTGGATGCCCTGGAAGCGGATCATGAATTTCTGCTCAAGGGCGACGTGTTCACCAGGGATGTCATTGAAAAATGGATCGCTTATAAACGGACAAATGAAGTGACACCGGTGGACAGCCGGCCCCACCCCCATGAATTTTTTCTCTATTATGACATTTAACCCACAAAACTGATCATCCTTTGTCATGGCCATAACGGCCATGACAAAAAGCCCCCGGACAAAAAGTAACGGCCCTGCCAGGGGTGTGAATATGGGGTGCATTTATCTTCACAAGGACCTTTTCCTATGGCATCCCATGAAAAAAAATTCCAGACCCAGCATGTTCTGCTCCTCTCTTTTTCCCATTTCATCCATGATATTTACACAAGTTTTCTTGCCCCGGTTCTACCCATTATCATAGAAAAACTCTCCATCACCCTTTACCAGGCCGGGCTGCTATCCACCATCATGCAGCTTCCTGCACTGCTGAACCCCTTTATCGGTGCCCTGGCAGATAGAAAGGGACTTGCCCGGTGGGCCATTATTCTGGCCCCCAGCATAACCGCCGTCCCCATGTGCCTCATTGGCATGGCAACACACTACTGGATGCTTCTGGCCATGTTTTTTATCTCAGGTATCAGTGTGGCTGTTTACCATGTCCCGGCCCCCGGGGTCATTGCCCATGTATCAGGCAACAAAAAGGGCCGTGGCATGAGTTTTTACATGACCGGAGGGGAAGCTGCAAGAATGGCAGGCCCCATCATTGCCGTGGGTGTGGTCTCCATGGGAGGCCTTGCCGGATTTTACCCCATGATGATTTTTGCCTTGGCCACCTCGGTGATGCTTTATATCAAACTTGCCCCCCTGGACATGTCATCCAACAGCTCCCCTAAAAAAACATCTCTGCTCACCACCACAAAAGAAATCCGCCACGTATTGACACCCCTTGCCGGGATACTCACAGCCCGGGCCTTCATGCATTCGGCCATGGGGGTATTTCTTCCGGTGTTCATTGAGCAGCAGACAGGGAATCTCTGGCTTGCCGGAAGCGCCCTTGCCCTTTATGAGGCATTTGGGGTGGCCGGGGTGTTAAGTGCAGGCATTTTAAGCGATACCGTGGGAAGGAAAAAAATCCTCTGTGCCGCAGTGATGCTGGCCCCGGTTACGCTGTTTTTGTTTATCATCACCGCCGGGATACTCAAGGCTGTCATGCTTTGCCTCACAGGCTTTTGCATTCTCTCCACCACCCCGGTGATGCTGGCAATCATCCAGGAACAGGCAAAGGGAAGCCCTTCTGCGGCCAATGGCCTTTTTATGATGATCTCCTTTATCACCCGATCCATTGCCATTGTGGTGGTGGGTGGCATTGCTGACCTCATCGGGCTTGGTAACATGTATCTGGTGTGTGCCGTTGTGGGACTCATGGGCCTGCCCTTTATTTTTAAACTGAAGGAGTCTTAAACAGGGATCTTTTTTTGACATTGACACCCCAACAATACCATGGTAATTTAGCGTCCCAACATCGCACTGTTTCTGGTGGCACCTTGCCTTAATAAGGGAATCCGGTGAAAATCCGGAACGGTCCCGCCGCTGTAAACGGGGAGAGTGGCTGCATCCATGTCACTGCAACGTCTTTATAAACGTTGTGGGAAGACGCAAGTCACTTCAATGATCCGTAAGTCAGAAGACCTGCCAGAAACGGTAAAGAACCACCCAGGTGAAATGGTAAATCCCAGGGCTGACACCAAAGTCAGTTCCGGGAAAATGTCCGGAACTTGACCGTAAAAAGGACATAAACCAATGAAAACCCAGCTTGAAATCGCCAGAGACGGGATCATCTCTGAGCAAATGAACCAGGTGGCCGCCGACGAAAACATCTCCCCCGAACTCATCCGCAGCCGTGTGGCCAAAGGTGAAATTGTCATTCCCTGTAATCCCTCAAGAAAAAACCAGCGGGCCGTGGGCATTGGTGCGGGACTTCGCACCAAGGTAAATGCCTCCATCGGCACATCCTCGGACATCTGCGACATTGATGCAGAGGTGAGAAAAGCCCTCATCGCCCAGGAAGAAGGGGCTGACACCCTTATGGAGCTTTCCGCAGGCGGAGATCTTGATGCCATCCGACGGGAAGTTTTAAAAGCTGTAAATCTGCCGGTGGGGAATGTGCCTCTGTACCAGGCGTTTAAAGAAACCGGCAGAAAATACAAAAATCCCTCCAAGCTGGACCCGGAATTTCTCTTTGACCTCATAGAAAAACAGCTGGCCGACGGCCTGAGCTTCATGGCAATCCATTGCGGCATCAATCAATACACCATTGAGCGGCTCAGAAAACAGGGCTTTAGATATGGAGGACTTGCCTCCAAGGGGGGTACCTTTATGGTGGCCTGGATGGATGCCACAGGAAAAGAAAATCCACTGTATGAACAGTTTGACCGGGTATGCGATCTAATGAAAAAATATGATGCTGTCCTCTCCCTTGGTAACGGCATCCGGGCCGGTGCCATCCATGACAGCCACGACCGGGCACAGATGGCAGAGATGATCATCAACTGCGAACTGGCAGAACTTGGCAGGGAAAGGGGCTGTCAGATGATGGTGGAAGGACCCGGCCATGTGCCCCTGGATGAAATCCAGGGCAACATCATGCTGGAAAAACGAATGAGCGGCAATGCCCCCTATTATGTCCTGGGGCCCCTGCCCGCAGACACCGGGGCCGGTTACGATCACATCACAGCGGCCATCGGAGCTGCCACATCTTCCTGGCACGGCGCAGATCTGGTGTGTTACATCACCCCGGCCGAGCACCTTGCCCTGCCCAATGAAAATGATGTAAGAGAGGGTGTCCGGGCCACCCGGCTGGCCGTTAGAATCGGTGACATTTCAAAATATCCCAACAAAAGAGAATCTGAAAAACTGGCAGCCATGGCAAGACGGGACATGCGCTGGGAAGATCTTGAAAAACACCTCATGTTCCCGGAAGTGGCAAAACAGATGCGCCGGGAAAGATGCCCCCAGGAAGAAAAAACCTGTACCATGTGCGGTGATTTCTGTGCCATGAAAAAAGGAATGGAAGTCTTTGCCGACGATATCAAATATGACAAAGTAAGCAAATGAACACCCATTAAGTAAAGACTTAGGGTGCTATGACAATAAAAATACCCACTCTGAAAAGACATGTCCGGCACTATCAAGCAAGGCTCATTTAATTTGGATATATTATTTTCCATGGACTCCCTAAGCCCGCTTACTCAGCCTGAAATTTAAAAAAATATTTCACACCGGCCATCCAGACAAAGGCGAATACAAGGGGGCAAAGTTATTTTGTTTCTGCAAAAAAAACAGCCCCCCTTTTCCACAACTGACCGGTTTTATCGTGCATCTCAATTCAAGCCAAAGGACAAAAAATGGAAAAGTTGACACAGGTAATAAAAAACATTGAGCCATCCAGCCGGAAAATCAAACAAAAGGCCCTGAAGCGGCTGGCAGAACAGGCAAGACCTGCCGGAAGCCTTGGCATCCTGGAAGGGGTGGGGGCAAAACTGGCAGCCATCACCGGCACACTGGATGTCAGTTTTAATAAAAAAATAGTCATCACCTGCGCAGGAGATCACGGGGTGGTTGAAGAAGGTGTCAGCCTTTTCCCCCAGGAAGTCACCCCCCAGATGGTGGAAAATTTTGTCAACAACGGCGCATCCATCAATGTGCTGGCAAAACATGTGGGAGCCACGGTGAAGGTGGCAGACATAGGGGTTAATTTTGACTTCAACCCGGAGATGCCCATTTTTCACAAAAAAGTAAGAAAAGGAACCTCCAATTTCACCAAAACCCCTGCCATGACAAGAGAAGAAGCCGTTGAAAGCATCATGGCCGGTGTCCACATTGTGGATGAACTGGTGGAGCAACAAGGCCTTGACCTATTGGGAACCGGCGATATGGGTATCGGTAACACCACCCCGTCCACGGCCATTATTGCCGCCTTTTCAGGCATTACCCCATCAAAACTCACAGGCAGGGGTACCGGCATAAACGATGAAATGCTGGAAAATAAAATTGCTGTCATTGACAAGGGCCTGGCACTTCATAACCCTGATCCCCAGGACCCCATTGATGTGCTTTCCAAGGTGGGAGGTTTTGAGATTGGGGGCCTTGCCGGGCTGGTGCTGGGAGCGGCGGCCCATGGCATCCCGGTGGTGTGTGACGGTATCATTTCCACAGCAGGGGCACTCATTGCCTGTGAACTTGCCCCCCATGCCCGGGACTATCTCTTTGCGGGCCATCGATCCGTTGAAGTGGGGCACGCCTTTATGCACCAGAGAATGCAGCTTGATCCCCTGCTGGACCTCCAATTCAGACTGGGAGAAGGTACCGGTGCTGCCCTGGCCTTTCAGCTTATGGAGGCAGCCACCCGGATTCTGGCGGAAATCAAAACATTTGAAGAGGTGGCCATACAGGATGCCCAGAAGCCATAACCAATCGTAAAAGTTTATGAATATTTTTTTTGTTAGAAAATAAAACTTCCAGGCGACCTCAGCCGAGCCCCCCCCGAGGGGCAATAGGAACCGGCCAATTGAGCTGTCTACAGTTCCGACCGGGCCCATTGCCCCTCGGGGGGCGGCGGTATGACACCATTTTCACTATTCGTTATGTTCGACAGGACATGCCCGTTTATGTGAAATACGCCGCAAACCTGTAGAGAATTTCTATCTTTGTTGTGGGCAGACCGAGGTTAGAATAAGGCCTGCCCATGGCGGTTATAGAAAAAACCGGGATGGATGCAGTTTTATTAAATGTTTTTTACAAATCCGCCTGTAAAACATCCTTTCCATGGAGATCATGCTCTTTTTCAAGGCGCATCACCCGCCTTTCCAAGGTCAGCAAGTAGGTTTCCATCATCTCAATGTACTCTGAAAATTCCGGGGTAATTCCCAGTTCATGGCCCCTGTCTTTCAGCCTGCTTTCCAACTCTTTTTTCGTTTCTGCTTTCCTCTCTTCCAGTGTGGGCATTTAAATAATCTCCTATTGAGTTCCCCAAAACGATTCAATGATCCTGTGATAACACATTACACTGCTATGGATAAACCGTATTTTGGCCTCGGTTCTGCCCATGGCAGTTATAAAAAAAAAAGTAAAAAATCAAGCAAAAAATTTTCCCCCGACCATGCGGATTTCAGCGGAACAAGTCTGACTGCAAGTTAAAAATCAATGCTTCCCGGGGTTCTGGGAAAGGGAACCACGTCCCGGATATTGGTCACTCCGGTGATGAGCATGAGAAATCGTTCAAAGCCCATGCCAAATCCGGAATGGGGAACCGACCCGAATCGCCGGGAATCCAGATACCACCAATAGGCTTCCCCGGGTAGATTCATCTCATTCATACGGTTTTCCAGCACATCCAGACGCTCCTCCCGCTGACTGCCGCCAATGATTTCTCCAATGCGGGGCACCAGAAGATCCACGGCAGCCACTGTTTCATTGTCATCATTGACCCGCATGTAAAAAGGCTTGATGGTTTTGGGATAATGGGTGAGAAACACCGGCTTTTTAAAATACACTTCGGCAAGGAAGCGTTCATGCTCGGATTGAAGATCAATGCCGCTTTCAACCTTGTACTCAAACCTTTTTCCCGATTTCAACAAAATATCCACGGCCTGGGCATAGGTGATGCGTTCGTAGGGCTCATTCACAAGAACAGAAAGCACGTTAGAAAGGCCTTTATCCACAAACTTGGTGAACAAAGACAGATCTTCTTCACATTGTTCCATGGCATGGCGGGTGAGGTATTTGATAAGTTCTTCGCCATGGTCCATGTTACCGTCAAGATCACAAAAGGCCATTTCCGGCTCCAGCATCCAGAATTCGGCAACATGGCGGCTGGTGTTGGAATTTTCGGCCCGAAAGGTGGGGCCAAAGGTATACACATCCCCCAGTGACAGGGCAAACATCTCGGCAGACAACTGGCCGGACACCGTTAAATTAGCCTCCTGGCCAAAAAAGTCATCAGAGGGGTCCATCTTTCCGGAGGTTGCCACACCGGCAAGGTCAAGGTTGGTCACCCGGAACATCTCCCCTGCCCCTTCACAATCGGACCCGGTGATCACCGGGGCATGGAGGTAACGAAACCCCTTTTCTCTATAGAACTGATGGATGGCAAGGGCCATTTCCGATCGAATACGAAACATGGCTCCGTATTTATTGGTCCTGGGCCTTAAATGGGCAATGGTTCTTAAGAACTCATCGGAATGCCGTTTCTTCTGCAAGGGATAATCCTCGGGGGCCATACTGATAATGTCCATGTGATCTGCGTGGATTTCCCATTTTTGCCCCTTTCCCGGAGAAGCCACAAGTCTGCCCTCAACACAAATGGCTGAACCTGTGGTGAGCTTTACAACTTCTGCATAGTTATCCAGGGAGACATCGGCAATAACCTGAATATTTTTCAAACAGGAACCGTCATTAAGCTCCATAAAGGAAAAGGTTTTTGAGTCACGTCTGGTTCTCACCCACCCCTTTACCAGCACCTTATCCATGGCAGTGGTGTTGCCAAGGAGCTCTTTTATTTTTACTCGCTGCATTGCATCTCCCTCTTAGTTGATATTCATTCACAAGGCCGTCATTTTACCATTGCTTTATCCAAGATAAAATGTAATAATTCTTATTTGCTATAAATAATCAAACAATATGGATTTATTAAAAGTTCTCTATCATGAACCCAAAAAATATACAAGCCGTCCTCCCCTTTGTGGAGATGCCCAGCAGATATCTTGGCTCCGAGGTCAATGCCGTTAAAAAAGACCTGACCCGGATGGATCTTACCTTTGCCCTGGCATTCCCTGATCTTTATGAAATTGGAACCTCCCATTTTGGCATGCAGATCCTTTATACCATATTAAATGAGCAGGAGAACATTGCTGCAGAGCGCTTTTTTACCCCGGCTCCAGACATGGAAAAAGCGCTTCTGGAGAAAGGTCTTCCCCTGTTTTCCCTGGAATCAGGGGTGGATCTAAAAGAATTTAACATCATTGGATTCAGCCTTTTATATGAGCTTAATTTCACCAACATCCTAACAATGCTTAATCTTTCCGGCATTCCGTTTTATGCCAAAGAGAGGAATGACACCTTTCCCCTGATCATCGCCGGTGGCCCCTGTGCCTTTAACCCGGAACCCCTGGCCGATTTTTTTGATCTCTTTGTCATTGGTGACGGAGAAGAGGTCATTGTGGAGTTGTCCCGGACCGTGATCCAGTGGAAACAAGAGGGGGGCAGAGATAAAACCGAACTTTTAAAGAAACTTTCCACCCTCCAGGGAATTTATGTGCCCTCTTTTTTCAAGGTACATTATGACGAACAGAATATTCAGCAGATGACCCCTGAGTACCCTGATTACCGACGGATTAAAAGAGCCATCCTGCCGGACATCTCCACGGCTCCGCTTCCCACCGCTCCGGTGGTCCCCTTTGGAAAACCGGTCCATGACAGGCTTCGTCTGGAAATTGCCCGGGGCTGCTCCAGGGGATGCAGATTCTGCCAGGCAGGCATGATCTACCGCCCGGTGAGAGAGAGATCCACAAAGGAGCTCTTGGACATCACCCGGCGTTCTTTAAAAGAAACCGGTTACAGCGATGTTTCACTGCTTTCCCTGAGCACGGGAGATTATGGAGATCTGGCCACCCTCATGGACAAACTTCTTTCGGTGAATCCCAACCATTGTACAGCCATTTCTCTGCCCTCCATTCGGGCGGGAAGATTGACACCGGAGTTGATGAAAATCATCAAAAAGGTGAAAAAAACCGGATTTACCATTGCTCCGGAGGCCGGAACCCAGCGACTGCGGGATGTGATCAATAAAAACATCACCCAGGAAGATATTTTTGATACTGTGAACAGCGCCTTTGAGCTGGGATGGCGGCGCATCAAGCTCTATTTCATGAACGGACTGCCCACGGAGACCCAGGAGGATATCCAGGGCATCTGTGACATGGCCCGGCAGCTTGCCGGAATTAAAATAAACGGTAAAGGCAAAAGCCAGATCAATGTCAGCTTTGCCACTTTCATCCCCAAGGCCCATACACCTTTCCAGCGCTGCAGCCAGATCCCTTCGGAAAAATCCCGGGAGAACCTCCTGTTTTTAAAGGCAAACCTCAGACACCCCGGCATTAACCTCAAGTGGCAGGATCCCGACATGAGCGTACTTGAGGGAATATGGGCCAGGGGGGACAGAAAGCTCAGCCGGGTTCTTGTGACGGCATGGGAAATGGGATGCCGGCTGGATGGCTGGTCGGACATGTTTAATTTTGATACCTGGATGGCAGCCTTTGAAAAACAGGGTATTGATCCGCTGTTTTATACCACCCGGGAGCGCACCCCCAAAGAACGCCTTCCCTGGGCCCACATTGATTGCGGCATTTCAGACAAATTCATGGAAAAAGAATTCCAGCGTGCACTGATTCCCCAGCTGACACCGGATTGCAGGGAAGCCGACTGCACCGGCTGCGGCATCTGTGATTTTAAAAAGATACAACCGGTGCTCCATGCTCCCCTTGCCACTGACATGGAACCGGACACCATGGAAGACAAAGGCCCCTCCAGGGACAACCTTCCAGAACATTTTACCCAATACCGCTGTTTTTATTCACGCCTGGGAGATGCCAGGCATTTTGGCCACCTGGAGCTGGCAAAAATCATCCGGCGGGCCATACGCCGCATTGGTATCACAGTAAAATACTCCAAAGGGTTCTCCCCTGCCATGAAGCTCTCCTTTGACAATCCCCTTCCCGTGGGCATGGAAAGTGAAGAGGAATTTTTCAATATCCATGCCCATATTAAAACAGATCCCATGGAAATTGTGGAAAAACTCAACCAGATACTCCCCCGGGGAATAACCATTATTAATTGCATCCCTGTGGCCCGAATCAATAAAAAAGCAAAGGACCTCCCCACAAGCTATCGCATCTTCCTGCCCGGTCATACCATTGACCCTGCCCTGGTGGACACCTTTATGGCGGCCCCGGAGTTCATTGTGGAAAAACGTAATTTCAAAGGAAAGACCCGTTCCACAGATTTACGAAAAGTGACCCAGAAACTTAAGATTATTGACAATTTTCACCTGGAAATTGTATTAAAAAAATATCAGGATCGAATCATCAGGCCGGCGGAAATATTGCAGGAAGCCCTTAAGGTTCCTGACACCGTTCTCCACGCGGCACAGATTGTTAAACAAAAACAGGACAAAATACCATGTTGAAAGAACTGGTTGTCAATGCAGCAGAACATGAAACCCGGGTTGCCGTGCTGGAAAACGGCAACATTGTTGAACTGTTCATGGAACGGGGAGATGAATCCAATATCACAGGCAATATCTATAAAGGGCGGGTTCAACGCGTACTGCCGGGCATGCAGGCCGCCTTTGTGGACATTGGATTGAACCAGGCCGCTTTTCTTTACGTGGATGATATACTTGATGACACCACTGCAGAACTTGCCCAGCGGTTTGAGCAGGAAAATGACACAGACGGGGAAGAAGACAGTGATGATTCAGATATCAAAGAAGAGGAACTCTCCCCCCCTGCCGGATGGAAGTCTGCCAGAACCACGGACTGCCCCATTGAAGACCTCATCACCGAAGGCCAGGAGATATTGGTGCAGATATCAAAATCCCCCATTGGCACCAAAGGTCCCCGGGTCACCACCCACATTTCCCTGCCCGGGCGTTTCATGGTTCTCATGCCCACCGTGGACCACATCGGCATATCCAAGCGCATAGTTGATGAAAAAGAGCGCACCCGGCTCAAGGAGCTGCTCCTTTCTTTCAGGGAAGATACCTTTGGTTATATTTTTAGAACCGCAGCCCAGGGCATCCAGGAAAAAACCCTGAAAAAGGAGATATCCTTTTTAAACAAAACCTGGGAAGACATCCAGAAAAAAAACAAAACCGTGTCTGCCCCATGCCTGGTATACCGGGATCTCACCGTCACCTTCCGGGCGGTGCGGGATCTTTTAAATGATGAGGCAGACAAACTGATCATTGATTCCCGGGAAGGCTACAACAACGTACTCGATTTCCTTGAAAAACTCATGCCCGATCTCAAGGTATCAGTGGAGCACTACACCGGTGTGGAACCTATTTTTGATGCGTATAATATTGAAGGGGACATTGCCCGGGCATTGAAAAGAAAGGTGTGGCTTAAATCCGGAGGATATATCATCATTGAGCAGACAGAGGCGCTTGTGGCCATTGATGTCAACACCGGGCGGTACGTGGGCAAGCACAATTTTGAAGAAACCATTGTTAAAACCAATCTGGAAGCTGTGAAAGAAATTGCCTACCAGATCCGCCTGAGAAACATCGGGGGCATTATTATCATTGATTTCATTGACATGAAAAAAAGCCAACACCGGGAAAAAGTTATGTCACACCTCAATGAAGCCCTGAAGAAAGACAAAAGCCAAACCAATGTCCTGCCTCTGTCTGAACTTGGATTGGTGCAGATGACCCGCAAAAGGGTGAGAAAAAACCTCACCAGATCCCTGTGCGAGCCCTGCTTTTACTGTAACGGCGACGGCATGCTCCTGTCCGGCAAGTCCATTTGCCATAAGATATATAGAGACCTTCTCAATGAAGCTTCGGACATGATGGGTAACAAATTCACGGTTAAGGTTCATCCAGAGATTGCCCAGCTCCTCCACGGAGAAGAAAAAGGCCTTATCTCTTCCCTGGAGATAAAAGTGAACAGCCCCATTGCCATCTATCCAGAACCCCATTACCACATTGAAGAATACCATATTTTTGAAACATTGGTTAAATAAACAAAAACAGCTAAATTAAACGGGGTTCCCACAACATTTTTTTCACAACTTTTCGATATGTCCCGCTGCCCGAACTACCGCCATGGACACCCCTGGCAGTACCATGGGCATTATTTTGTTTCCGAATAAAATTAAGCAGCCGGGGTCCCTTATAAACAGTATCATCCCCCTTACGCTTTGGAGACGGCTCCCGCACAAGAAACTCCACAACGATTTCCAGTTCCCTTCCCTTTTTACGCAGCACAAGTTCTGCAAAGGGAGATACCGCAAGGGATCTGGCATGTTTCATGGCGCCGTTGACAAAATCAATGAACCTCCGGCATTCGGCGCTGGACACATCCGGGGGAGCACCATCCTTACCATGGACGGCATTGCGCTGGTATATACCAAAAAATTCAACCAGCTTATCCCGGAATTTATCCATGGCTGAGATATCCAGAGCCACCTTGAAAACCATACCGTCTTTTCCTGTGCCGGTTACCTCCTCTTCCCCATTATGAACCTTCTCGGCATCCACAGGGGCCAAAATCCCATCACCGCTTTCAGAGTTTTTTGCCCCCTCTGCCATGGCAATGATCTCCCGGGAAGACCGCACCAGGTCATCTTCCGTATCCTGCCAGGGAAGCACCCGGGAAACCTCATCAAAAGAAGTGATTCCCTGCATCAGTTTATAGAATCCGTCCTCCCGCATGGTCATTAATCCCGCCTGGGCCCTGGCCACCCGACGAATGTCACTGCCGGTGCTATGGCTTAACAGAATATCTCTGACTTTATCATTCATGCACAGCAACTCATGGATGCCCGTGCGCCCCCGATAACCCATGTGATCACAGTAGCTGCACCCCACAGCTTTATAAAACTTCACATCCCCCGGTATATCGGTGTCCACCCCCAGTATGCCCAATTGCACCGCATCCGGTGTATAGGTTTTTTTGCACCGGGGACAGAGCACCCGGACCAGTCGCTGGGCCATCACAGCCACCACCGTGGATGTGATGAGAAAGGCATCAATGCCCATTTCCACCAGCCGCAAAAGACCACCGGTGGCATCTTCGGTGTGAAGGGTGGTCAACACCTTGTGCCCTGTCAAAGAGGCCTGGACCACAGCCTCGGCAGACAAAGTATCCCGCACCTCCCCCACCATGATCACATCAGGGTCCTGGCGCATCATGGATTTGATAAAATCCACATAGGTGTGCCCAAGTTTGGGATTAAGCTGCCCCTGGACCACCCCTTCCATGACATATTCCACCGGGTCCTCCACAGTAATGATGGATTTAGATCCGTCATTGATATGATTAATGGCAGAATAAAGGGTGGTGGTCTTGCCGCTGCCTGTGGGACCTGTCACAAGAAGGATGCCCGACGGCAATGCCATGAGATCAAGAAATTTTCGTTTATTTTCAGGGGTGATGCCCAGCTGGTCAATATCAATGAAGTTACTCTGACGATAGAGAATACGAATGACAATATTTTCACCAAAGGCTGCGGCATACACCGACACCCGCATGTCCACATCCTGCTCCATGACCTGGGCACGGAGTCTGCCGTCCTGGTGCTTTCTTTTTTCAGAAATATCCAGTTTACACAAAATTTTAATGCGGGAGCTCAAGCCCGGGGCCATGGAAACGGGAAGATCGGTTTTATGGTGAAGAATGCCGTCAATGCGATACCGGATCTGGAGACTTGACTCCTTGGGTTCAATGTGAATATCACTGGCCCCTTCTGCAATGGCATTGCTAATGATAAAATCCAGCACCCCCACCACCCCCTCCGGGCCGCCACTGGTAAGGCCTTCGTCCCCCACCACCAGATCTTTGGTGTTATCTTCGGTTTTGACGGCCATGCGCGGCATCACATCAAGGGAGACCTTTTGAAAATGTTGATGAAGGGCACGCTTGATATCCATGGAGGTGGCAATGGCTGGACGAATTTTACATTGAAACATGCGCCCCACATCTTGAATCAGTTCCTGATGAAAGGGGTCGGCCATGATCACTGTCACTTCATTCTTTTCTTTAAATGCGGGGAGAATAAGATTTTTCTTTAGAAAATCTTCGCTCCACCCCTTTAAAAGATTGCGGTCAATGAGATGGAAATCTGGAAAAATTTTTAAGATACCCATTTGTGTGGCCAGGGTATCCACAAGTACTTTCTCATTGATCATACCTTTTTTGATAAGAATGGCTCCAATTTTTTCACCGCTTTGCCTCTGTTCCGCCAGGACGTTCTTGAGCTGTTGATGGCTGATCATGCCAAGATTCATTAAAAGCGTACCCAGAGGAATCCGTTTGTGATATTTTGCCAGTATCCGATTCAGGTCCCGCCGGGAAAGAAATTTTTTTTCCAGACAAATTTCGCCCAATGTTTTATATATAGAAAGAGTTTTCTGGATGGCCAGCGCCTCTTTTTTATGTTCCTCGGAAAGCACGCCCTCCGCCACCAGAAGTTCTCCCAGTCTAAGTTTTTCCCATTTTTTATCGTTTTTTTTATTTTTCATCATGTCCTGCCAGCTAATTTCAGGGCCTCAATGATTATTGCTTCCGAGGCATAGCATTTTTAAAAAAATTTTCCGCTGTTTTATCTCTAACTGCATTGAATTGACATGCACCAAACATCAGCTTAATCAGGCCAACGTCAATTCCTGACTCAGCAAGATCGCTCAAAAGAGTTTTTTTCACCCTCACCATGGCCTCCCGGGAGCCTTCCAAGGTCGTGTGAGTCAATAAAAACGCAAAATTGGCCTGATTCCATCTGGCTACCACATCTGTTTTTCTCATGCTCCTTAAAATAGATGTCTGAATGGACATGAGTAATGCCTTTAATTGCGAACTATCCATTTCTCTGCTAATGGTGGCAAAGTTAGCAAACAGCATGGTAAAAAGGGTGATGGTATAATTATGTCTTGTGGCATTCTCCATTTCCCGACCCAGAACCTCCATGAAAAACGTGATGGAATAGCCCTGGGTGGCGATGTCAATCAAGGAGAGCTCCTGATTCATGCGAAAAAAAATTTTCTTTTCAATAACCCCCCGGATAAGCTCCAGGGCAAGATAAAAAATTGATTTCTCATCCCGATTATAGGCTTCCAGGTGAATATTTTCAAAAGCAAGCCCGATACGCACCGCCCCCTGATTTTCGCCAATGTGAACATACACATCCTCATTTCCGGGGGAGGAGGGAGCGGAAATGTCAGATTCAATCATTACATCAACAATATCATCAGGATTGATACGAATATCCTGGCGGTGCCGTAACTGGTCAAGGATCAAGGTTTTAAGTTCAGATGAGCGTTTCTTTCCAGGCATGTCCTCACCGCAGAAATAGAACTCAACATGGTTGTCATACACCAACAAAACAGAACCCGAAGAAAAAGGGTAAAGGGAGTTAATAATGGCAAATAAGGAAGAAAAGAGCTCCCCCGGGGAATTGTCCATGCTATCCACCATGTTGATCTCTTTTAGAATATTGAGCTTCAACAGATCTTGCTCAAGAAGATTGGTGGCAAGCCCCAAAATAGACTGATCCGTCATCTCCGGTATGACATTATCCGATGTAACGGGCCTGGGGCGCACCCCGCCGCCTGGAACAAGGGCATGGATGGAGGAATGCAATTCTGCACTTTCCAGGGGAACATCAAGGAACAGGTTCCCGCCGCACACTTTGCTCCAATAACGATCCACAGGGCCGCTATTGGCCCCCAGATGAATAATCGGCGTATTCCGGGTCACAGAATCATGCCTGAGTATCCGTGCACACTGATATCCATTCATGCGGGGCAAAGCGACATCCATCACAATGATATCCGGATTTTTCAAAATAGCCCTGCGTACAAGGTCAATGCCGTTGCTACAGGCAAGGCACCTCATCCCAATTTTTTCCAGTCCGTCCTGGATGGACAACTCCGCACCCGCAGGATCCTCCCCCACAAGAACAGTTAATTTTTCATTCATATTGTTCCCCTGTACTCAGAGACTGTTAAAATTCTGGCCCCATGGAGATAAAGCCTTGAACAGCAACCTCACCATTGCAGAACACTTACATAAAATCAGTATACAGAAAATTATTTTTACGGCAAGTGCAATCATTTTTTGTAAATGTTTGAATAAGTTTTCCACATTTGTGCACCCAGAACTGCGCAGCATACGAAGATCAGGTGCCCGCCCCCAATAAATGAAAATGGGGTAAAGGCCAAATACCAACCCTTTTTATTCTGCCAACCCAATGGACACCGGGCTTTAACCGAAAAAATCAATTGATTCTTGACACTTGACCAATAATGATTTAATGTTTCATGTTTATGACGGCAGACAATTTGTCAGCGCACATCTTCCCCATGATTTTCCAAAGGAGAATAAAGGCTGTGGCCTGCTGTTTTAAAACAAGCCCCAAAAAATGCAAGGCAAGAAGCAGTGCAACATTGATTTATTATGGTCCGGGCCGTGCCGTTTCAAGCCCCAGACCATACCACAGCTGTGGATAGCAGCTGTGGCAAAAAGAAAACACAAACCAACCGTAAAATAAGGATTGACAGATGAAAAGAACTTTTCAACCCAGCAGAATCAAACGTGCCAGAAAACATGGTTTCCTCAAAAGAATGTCCACAGCTGCCGGTCGACGCATTGTAAACAGCAGACGCGCCAAAGGTCGTAAAAAGTTGACAGCCTGATAGAGGCACTTGACCATTGGGCAAGTACGTATTTCAAAAAAACGAAAGGCTCCTGAAAAGAGCCCAATTTTTATTTTTGTCCAGACATGGGAAAAGGATGCAGACTCGTTTCTTCCTGGTCAATTTCAAGGAAAATTCCCTGGAAAAAAGTCGCATCGGGATCACTGTATCCAAAAAAGTGGGAAACGCGGTGGAGCGTAACAGAATCAAGCGGATGGTCAGAGAATATTACAGGCATAATAAGGACCTTCTGCCGGGAAGGTGGGATATCAATATTATTGCAAGGAAATATGCCGCCCAACTGACCAACCGTCAGATTCCCGATGAACTTGGCAGACTTTTTAAGAAAATCAAAAGGCCCTCTGAATGATCCAGCAGGTAATCCTATTCTTTATAAAAGTTTATCAACTCTTGGTATCCCCCCTGACAGGACCGACATGTCGTTTCTATCCATCATGTTCAGAATATGCGTTTGAGGCTGTCAAAAAACATGGCAGCCTTAAAGGCGTTTTCCTTGCTGTCAAACGGATACTGAAATGTCACCCCTTCCACCCGGGAGGGTTTGACCCTGTCCCCTGAAGAAACGAACACCATGATCTCTTCCCCATTGTCCCTTTCATTCCTAAACAGATACCATAATATTTATCACGCATTGCGGGAGACAAGATGGAAGAGCAAAAGCGCTTATTCATTGCCATTATCCTTTCTATAGTTATTATTGTTGGCTGGAACACCTTTTTTGTCAGTGACCAGAAAGTAATAGACCCCCTGGAAACCGCCCAGGAGACTTCCCCGGGATCAACGGTTGAGAATATATCCCCCACAGCAGGACAACTTAAGGGAAACGCAGTTGAAGCCAACGCTGTAGCCCAGCCCAACCTTAAAAAAGAAAATGCCCGGCTGCTGTCCGTTGAAACCCCCCTTTATGACATTTCCATATCTGAATACGGTGCGTCAGTAACAAGCTTTACCCTTAAAAATTACCGTGAAACAGTTGAAACGGATGCCCCTTTTAAGCAGCTGATTCCCCCGGGTCTTGATGTGGGCTTATTTTCTGTGGATTTTGAAGGAAAAACCATTCCCGGGCTTGAGGATGCTGTTTTTACTGCCCGCACAGACAATTTGCAAAACCGTTTGAACCATGGAGAAAAGGTCATTGTATTTTCCTGGGACTCTCCCCATGGCATCACCGTTGAAAAAATATTCACCTTTTCCGCAAACACCTATCTTGTGGAAATGGATGTTGTCGTTAAAAACACCTCTTCCATGCCCCTGAAAGATGCCCTTAAAATTTGTCTTCCCCACCGAATGGATCAGGATAAATCCGGTGCGGCCCGATTTGGGGCTAACGGGCCTGTGGCCTTTATTAATAACAAGCTGGAAGAAATTGATTCTGATGACATTGAAGAAAAGGACACCTTCACCGGCAAAATTGATTGGGTGGGCAACAGTGGCAGATACTTTATCTCGGCCCTGGTACCTGCCACCCCCTGGGACGCTCAATTTAAACTTGCCATGGACGGGGATCTGATTACCTCTTCTTATATCAAATCCATGGACCGTATTGATCCGGGACAGCAGGCAACCCTTTCATTTGAACTTTACATGGGCCCCAAAAGCCTGAAAATCCTCAGCGCCTATGACAACACCCTTAAAAAATCAATTAATTTCGGATGGTTTGACATCCTGGCAAAGCCCTGCCTCATCGGTATGAATCTCATCCATGATATCATCCCCAATTACGGCATTGCCATCATCCTTTTAACCCTTTTGATTAAAATTCTCTTCTGGCCCTTGGGCAGCAAAAGCTACAAGTCCATGAGTGACATGAAAAGGCTTCAGCCCCTGATGATGGAACTCAGGGAAAAGTATAAAGATGATAAACAGCGTATGAACCAGGAAGTGATGGGGCTTTACAAGACCTACAAGGTAAATCCCATGAGCGGATGCCTTCCCATGCTTGTCCAGATGCCCATCTTTTTTGCCTTGTATCGCATGCTTTACCAGGCCATTGAACTGAGACATGCCCCGTTCATGGGCTGGATCACCGACCTTTCCGCACCGGATCGCCTGTTGAGTTTTGATTTTGCCATTCCTTTTATGCAGGCCCCCTATGGTATACCGGTTCTGACCATCATCATGGGAGCTTCCATGTTTTTACAGCAAAAAATGTCCCCCACCACAGGGGACCCCACCCAGGCTAAAATGATGATGCTCATGCCTCTGTTCATGACCTTTATTTTCATTAACTTTCCTGCCGGACTTGTTCTTTACTGGCTTGTTAATAATCTTCTCTCCATTGGCCAGCAGTATTACATTCAAAGGAAATTCGCTTAAACCACGGAGGTATAATGAAACAGACCCAGGAATTTGATGGAAAAAACATTGATGCAGCCGTTGCCAAAGCCTGCTCAGAGTTAAATGTAACCAAGAAACAACTGGTTTATGATATAATCTCCTCAGGTTCATCCGGAATTTTCGGCATTGTCGGTGTAAAAAAAGCAAGAATACGGGTTACCCTGCCGGAAAAGAAAAATACAGTGGATGATCAGGTATCTTCCCATGAAGAAGATTCAGCAGATCCACAGGGCGTTATGTCCATTGTGGATGAAGCCTTTGGAAAAGAAATACCTGAGCCTGAGGTGCCCCTGGCCGGCAAAAAATTTAAAAGTGTTCCTGCGGCAAAGAAAAAACCCCCCAGGAAAACGGCCCCCAGGCAAAAGAACAAACCCAAAGCCACAGAATCGGAAAAAAAACCGGAAAAAGATTTAAAAAAAGAATCCGTGCCCCAAGAGGCTCCTGTGGAAAAACCCCGGGAAACGTCTGGGGTTCCGGTGCCGGAGAAGACACAAAAATCCAGGGAGCCTTCCCGTCCACCTGAGAAATCAAGAAAAAAGAAATTTAAAAAAAAGGAAGTCACCACCCCACCCCGGAAAAAAGAAAAGACAGAACCTGTTGATGACAGGGATGAGGGCTTTCCCCCCAAATACGTGGACGAAATTGCAGTGGATGTCCCGGAAGAAGCCATGGAGCTGGGACGGCAGACCCTCCAAAAAATGGTGGATCTTATTACATCCGATGCCACAGTGGTTGCCCAAAGTGATGAAGACCGCCTGCTTTTAAAAGTGGAAGGGGGCAACTCCGGTGTACTCATCGGTCGAAGGGGACAAACCCTGGAAGCCATGCAGTTCCTCACCGATAAAATTATCAATCGTTACAGCGAGTCCCGGGTACGGCTAAAGGTGGACATTGAAGGCTACATGGAGACCCGGAAAGACAACTTAAGAGCCCTGGCCCACAAAATGGCTGACAAGGCCCAGAAAACCGGAAAACCGGCCACCATCAACCAGATGACAGCCCAGGATCGTCGCATTGTTCACCTGGCGTTAAAGGATGATGCCCGGGTGAGGACCCAGAGCATGGGAGACGGCTATTACAGAAGACTTGTGATTTTCCCCAAAAAAAGAGCATATAAAAAAAGAAGGAACACCCAAAAGTAGTTCCATGATCCACGACACCATTGCCGCCATTGCCACCCCCCCCGGTATGGGGGGGATCGGCATCATTCGTATTTCCGGTGATCAGGCCCTGCCTGTGATATCCGGACTGTTTGGAAACACCCTTAAGGGCCCCATGGATTGCCTCAATCTGGAATCCCACAGGGTTGTCCATGGATATATTTTCCATCCCCGGGAGCACATCGTTCTGGATGAGGTTCTCTTGGTTCCCATGCTGGCACCGCGATCCTACACCCGGGAAAATGTGGTGGAAATCCATGCCCATGCCGGTCCCATGGTCATGCGGGCCATTCTGGAAAGCATCATTTTCCTGGGGGTTCGACTGGCAGAACCCGGAGAGTTCACCAAGCGGGCATTTTTAAATAACCGCATTGATCTCACCCAGGCTGAAGCCATTTCTGACATCATTTCTGCCAGATCAACGGCTTCAATGAAGATGGCAGCAGTCCAGGCCACGGGAAAACTGAAAGAAAATATTACCCATGCCAGGGAAATACTCATTTCTCTGTTAACCCTAATTGAAGCGGCCATTGATTTTCCCGATGAAGGGGATGAGTTGATCCAGGAAAAACAAGTTCTGGAACACATTGACAGGGTCATTGCCATCTGCAGGCAGGGCATCAACACCTATGAAGAGGCTCATTTTTTAAGGGATGGAATCAAACTTGCCATCTGCGGTTCCCCCAATGTGGGCAAATCCAGTCTCATGAACTGCCTTCTGGAGTCTGAAAGATCCATTGTCACAGCCATACCCGGCACCACCCGGGATCTCATTGAAGAGGGGATCAACATTGACGGTGTACCCTTTGTGATCTCCGACACCGCCGGAATGCATGAAACCAAAGATCCGGTGGAACAGATCGGCATCCAAAAAGCAAAGGAATCCATCACCCGGGCCGACATGATCCTTTTCATGAAACCCGCCGGGGAAACAATTTCTGCACAGGAAATTGATGCTGTTGTCCCCAGCCATGAAAAGGTGATCATTGTGTTTAACAAAATGGACCTCATGCCGGAAGGCTTCACCCCCACTATCCCGGCTGATATTCAAAAAATTCCCCATGCGCTGATATCTGCACGCAGGGGCCGGGGGATTCAGAACCTTAAAAAACAGATTCTGTCACTGTCTGCTGCGGACAAAACAGATCCCACCGGTGTGGTCCCCAACCTGAGACATAAGATGGCCCTGGAAAAAACAAAAAACGCCCTTTCCTGTGCCAGGCAGAATCTGATACATCACAGGGAAGAGGAAACCCTTGCCATAGACATTCGAATGGCAGCAGAGGCACTGGGGGAAATCACAGGAGATACCGCAGACATTGACATCCTTGACAAAATTTTCAGTCAGTTCTGCATTGGAAAATAAGCATACAAAAAAATTTAAAACAGCTTTCAGGGGGGCAGCACATAAACCCCTCCCCGGCACATAATAAGGATTAAACGTCCATGGATTTTAAAGAACATTTTGCAAAATACGAGGCATTGGTCTCCATCATTGACGGCATTTTTGAAAAGGTAAAATCAGAATATCCCAAGGAGGTTTCCTGCAAGGAGAAATGCTGTGACTGCTGCTATGCCATATTTGATATTCCCATCATTGAGGCTGTTTATCTCAACCACAAATTCAGGGAAAAATTTTCCGGCACAGAAAAAAGCCGCATCATTGACAAGGCCGCCACAATTGACCGGGCACTGTTTAAAATGAAACGGGAAGCCCATAAGGCTGTCAAGGCAGGAAAAGAAGAACTGGAAATCGTGGCCACCATGTCCCAGGAACGCATTCGATGTCCACTCCTGGGGGAAGACAATCTTTGCATTCTATATGAATCACGGCCCATCACCTGTAGAATTTACGGTATTCCCACGGCCACAGCCGGAAAAAGTCACATCTGCGGTCAAACCGGGTTTGAGCAGGGGGGAAAATATCCCACATTGAACATGGATACCCTCTACTCCCAGCTCCAGCTCATTTCAGCGGAGATGACCGCAGCCATAAAGGCAACCAATGTCAAAGCCTGTGAGATGCTCATCCCGGTTTCCATGGCTTTGATCACCGATTTCAACGAAACCTTTTTTGGAGTGGAAGATAATGGATAATTTTACCCCGGAAGAAATTGAAGCCAAAAAGAAAGCCATTTTTGATGCCATGGGAAAAAGGGGTCAAAAACAGATCCTAAACAAAATCGGATATGAGAACTGGGATCCCATTCAAACCCCCAAGGACCCCATTGATATCAGAATGGATGGTACCAAACGCACCTCCCAGATGCTCATCAGTGAATTTCTCCAGCAGTCCAGCCATGACGATTATTCCAACTCCTTTGCCCAGGGCGCCTTTGAGATGTGTCTGGGGATCATCAATGATGATGAAAAAATAAGAGGAATGTTTGAATTTTCCCAATGGTACAGTGCGCTGTTGAAAAAAGAGGGAAAAACACTTAAATAGGATCTCGCCATTTTTTAATCACTCCGGGAAAAGAGGCTCTTTTGTCCCCCCTTCTTGAATATATCCACACCACCGTCACAGAGGCTGAAACCCGGCTCACCCCCCAGGCCCTGATTAAACAAACCACAAGGGACAGGGGGGTATCAACCCGGCAGGCCAGATCTGCCATCCGTACCCTCCTGGACAACGGCACCCTGAGCTATACCTATGTATTTGGTGCCACCTGCATTGAACCGTCCTTTGCAAAACCGGTTGAAATAACAAAGCATTTTACACTATTTCCTCCGGGCGTCACCCCGGATGAAAAAAAAAATAACATCCACATTTGCATTCAGCCGGGGATATCCTTTGGATCAGGCCGTCATCCCACCACGCGATTGTGCCTCCGGGCCATGGGGCACGCCCTCATTGATACCCCGTTGCTGCAATCCTGTGAAACACCGCACCATGCCGTGGACGTGGGGACCGGGTCCGGGGTTCTTGCCATTGCCGCAGTCAAGGCAGGCATCTCCCACTGCTTTGCCCTGGACAATGACCCTGTTGCCGCTGCCGAAGCTGAAAAAAATGTATCACTGAACCATCTGAGCCATGGCATAACCGTTTCCTGTGAGGAACTTAAGGCATCTGCCACCCCACTTGCCATGGTTTGTGCCAATCTGCGCTACCCCACCTTGAAATCAATGGCAGACCTCTTCCGGCGCATCACCCTGGACAATGCCGTGCTGATTCTGTCCGGCATCAGACCGGAAGAACTGCCACCCCTGGTGGCGCTGTATGGCTCCAGGGGATTTACAACCACATGGCAGGCCCAGGAAAAAAACTGGTCCGGGGCGGTCATGGTAAAAACAGGTTAACGGCCTTTGCCTATCAGCGTTCACCTCTTTTATAGGGTTCCCCCAACTGGGCCGGTGCACTGAGTTTTCTCTGGTCCCCCAGGCCAATGATAATCAAAATCAAGAGCGTGGCCCCATAGGGGAGCATGGCCAGAAAATTGGGAGAAATACCAAGGGGCTGCAGCAGATACTGGAGTACAAAAATCCCACCAAACAAAAAAGCGCCGCCAATGGCCTTGCCCGGATTCCACAGGGCAAAGATGGTCAACGCAATGACAATCCACCCCCTGCCTGCGGTCATGCCTTCAATCCACGATTTGCTGTAAGAGGTGGACAGGTGTGCCCCGGCCATGGCGGAAAAGCCCCCTCCGATCATTACACAGGCATATCGAATCAGGGTCACATTCACTCCCTGGGTTTCTGCGGCCCGAGGATGTTCCCCGGTGGAGCGCACCTTGATCCCCAAGCGGGTTCGTTCAAGGAAAAACCATGCCACCAGGGCCAAAAGAACCGCCATGTAAAAAAAGGGAGTCTGTCTGAAAAAAACAGCCCCCACAACGGGAATATCACACAGCCAGGGAATGGCCACATCATTCATTTTTTCGGCAAGGGGTCTGCCCACATAGGGTTTGCCCAGCATGCCGGAAAGCCCAAGCCCGATCATGGTCAATGCAAGTCCGGAAACCACCTGATTGGCCTGGAGGGTCACCGAGGCAAAGGCATGAATAAGGGAGATCACCATCCCGGCACCAATGGCAGCCATGAGCCCAAACCAGGGATTACCCGTGGTGTAGGTCACAATAAAGGCCACCACTGCTCCCAGGGACATCACCCCTTCCACCCCCAGATTTAATATCCCCGACCGTTCGCAGATTACCTCCCCCACTGTTCCCAGAAGTAAAGGGGTTCCAGCCACCATGGTACGCTGAAGCACTGAAATCATTACATCATCCATATGGATTCCTATCTTTTTTTATATTAATTACTCCGAAAATCAGGAGCGGAGCAAAATAAGGTCTGCCCATGGCAATTATATACAATGCAACCTACAAGGCAACCTCAGCAGAGCCGCCCCCCGACGGGCAATAGGAACCGGACAATTGAGCTGTCTACAGTTCCGGTCCGGGCCCATTGTCCGTCGGGGGGCGGCGGTATAATACCATTTGACTCCGCGTCTACGACCCTATATTTGTTGTGTCCCACAGGGCACGCCTGTTGTATGAAACACGTCGCAGATCAGGGCGTATTTCAAGCTTTGTTGTGGGCAAAGCCGGATCACCATGCGGTCTGCTCAGCAAATATGCAGTGTTTGTTCCGGTTATGATTCAACCGATGCCCTGCGCTGAATCGTGACTTTGTTTTTCATGAAAAAATCCCCCATGATTAAAAAAACCAACAGGGTACCGTTGACAATCTGCACTGTGGCGGCAGGAAGGCCCAAAGACATCTGAATGGCATCCCCCCCCACCAGAATACCTGCAAAAAACAGCCCCGACACAATGGCATAAAAGGGATTGAGTTTGGCAAGCCAAGCCACAATAATGGCGGTGAATCCATACCCGGAAGAGATGGATGCGGGATATCCAAGGTAGTGGTGGATGCCTGCCACCTCCCCCACCCCGGCAAAACCGGCAAGGCCGCCGCTGATGAGCATGATCAGCATGCTGGTCTTAAAAAAATTAATGCCGGCATAACGCCCTGCTTCGGGATTTTCGCCAATGACCCGAACCTCATAACCAAAGCGGCTTCTATAAACCACAATGGTGAGGATCACAACGGAAATCAAAGCCAGCACCAGGGTGGCATAATGAATCCTTGAGCCTGAAATCACCCCCAGTATGGCATTATCGGGTAAATTATCCGTACCGGGAAATCCAAACCGGGTTTTTCCCTTCCAGGGCCCCACAATGAGAAGTGTAAGAAACTCAGCACAAATGTAATTAATCATCAATGTGGAGATCACCTCATTGATGGCAAATTTTATTTTCAAAAACGCCGGTACCAGACCACACAACGCCCCCCCCAGGAATCCTGCGGCAAACATCAACGGCACAATTACAACGGAGGGTAAAGTATCCCCCCAGGCAAGCCCCACCCAGCCTCCGAGAATGGCCCCCATGAGCAGCTGACCTTCGGCCCCGATATTCCAGAATTTGGCCCTGAACGCCAGGGTCAGCCCCCCACCGATGAGCACCAGTGGGATGGCCTTGGTAACGGTCTCTTTAAACCCGTACATGGAGCCAAAGGAGCCCATGAAAATCTTTGAAATGGCAAAAAAAGGATTTACCCCGCACACCAGGAATATGAGACCAACGGCCCCAAGGGCCGCTAAAAGGGAAAGCACATTGGTGACAAGGGATTGAATGGGTGTGATGCGATCCCGATCACTTATTTTTATTGTAAGCATATTTTTTATCCAGGACCTTTTTATGAAATCATTATACTTGCTCATGCGTAGGAAGTTTTCATACCACATGGGATATTTTCAATTTCAAAAAAATATATTATGTGACACAAAACAGAATAACTTAGGGAGTCCGCAGTTTTTTAATTGACCGTTTATCCGAAATTTTATCCATAAAACATATCAATTTGGTATGGTTAAAAGATAAATCAATAAAATCTGAGTCCCCTATGACAGAAGAAAGCGTTGCATGACGCCATTGAAAGGACATTTAAAATCTTAAGGAACCCGCCATCATCAAACCGATGTCCGCGGCCCGTTTATCATCTGCCGAATCCAGAATTCCGGTGAACTCCCCCTGGAACATCACGGCAATGCGGTCACACAGTTCAAAAATTTCTTCCAGATCCTCTGAGAACAGCAGCACTGCGCCGCCTTCTTTACGTCGTTTGAGCAGCTGCTCCCTTAAATATTCCGTGGCTCCCACATCAAGGCCATAGGTGGGGTGGGAGGCCACCAGAAGGGCAGGGGCTTCACTGATTTCCCGCCCCAGTATCAACTTTTGAATATTGCCACCGGAAAGATTTTTAATTTCCACATCAATGGACGGAGTGGCCACCCGGTAATCCTCCACCAGAGTACTGGTGTGATTTTTAATGCGCCCATACTCCAGAAACATTTTCCGGGAAAATTTCTTTAAGTGGTGCTGTTTTAAAATAGCATTGTCATAGAGATACAGCCCCGGGGCAATGCCAAATTTTATGCGCTCCTCGGGCACATGACTCACCCCGCTGTCATAGATACGCCGGGGGGACATATTGGTAATATTTACTCCCTGGGAAAAAACCCTTCCCGATGACACCCGTCGTATGCCGGTGATGGCTTCGGCCAGTTCCCGTTGTCCATTTCCGGCCACACCTGCCACACCGAAAATTTCACTGGCATGGATATCAAAGGAAACATCCTTCACACTGGGAAGCCCCTTATCCCCCAGGACATTAAGCGTTTCAACACTGAGCACCTTTTTTCCCCGGGGAATTTTTTCCCGGTGTACATTAAAAAGCACATCCCTGCCAATCATCATGCGGGCCAAAGATTGTTTATTCATTCCTTCAGTGTCGGCATTACCCACAATTTTTCCCTTCTGAAGCACTGTGACCCGATCACACACATCCATGATTTCATCCAGTTTATGGCTGATGAGAATCACCATGTGTCCCTGGGCCTTCATGTCCTTTAAGATGCGAAACAGCTCCTCAATTTCCTGGGGGGTCAACACCGAGGTGGGCTCATCCAATATCAACAGATCCGCCCCGTTTAAAAGGGCTTTAATGATCTCCACCCGCTGCTGTTCACCGGCGGAAAGCTGCCACACTTTTTTGGCAGGATCAATGCTGAAGTTAAACTTTTTTGAAAAGGCCACCACCTGCTCCCGGATACGTATCTTGGGAAAGAAAAAAGGGGTGTGCTTGTATCCCAAAGCAATGTTTTCAATGACAGAATGGTTTTGCACCAGCATGAAGTGCTGATGCACCATGCCGATCCCATGGGCAATGGATTCCGTGGGAGAAGTGATCTTCACCGGTTTTTTGTTGATTAAAATTTCCCCGCCATCGGGCTGGTACAATCCATAAAGGATATTCATCAACGTGGTTTTACCGGCACCGTTTTCCCCCAGAAGCCCCAGTATTTCACCGGATTTAACCTGAAGGTCAATTCCCCGGTTTGCGAAAACCCCTTGAAATGATTTAGAGATACCCTTCATTTCAAGTGTGTCAATTTTTTTCATACGACTCCTACAAAACAGGACCGAATGACCTGATCAGGGATGATTAAAGGCAAATTATAACGCCCATTGCCTTCATCCGGCACATGTCATCCGGTCCTTTTTTGTGTTACGCCTGATTCCGTATTTTCAGCACCTTACACATTCCATGGGGATCAAATAATTAAGATCGGATTCACATTCAAACATCCCCCATGGAATCTGACTTATGGTGTAAAACTGCCGAACCAAGCCCGAATATTTATTATTTGGGAACAGATCCCTTTACATTATCAACATAATACATAATACTCAACAAATCTTCCTTGGAGGCACGTTCCCCGGCCTTTACCTTAAGGTTTCCGGCATTGTCTTTGATGGGTCCGGCAAAGGGATCAAAAACATCCACCCCTTCTTTCATCTGGGCGTAGCGTTTAAGCACAAGATCATACACAGAAAGCTTACCCAAATCCTGGGTGCTGACTTCTATCTTTTTAAGATCATCCACAAATTTCGGGTTAATCAGCTCATCCTCACTGCCGCCGAGAAGGGCAGCACCCTCTGCAGCAAGCCACCAGATATCCTCATTTGTCCAGGTGCCGTTATGGATATCTTCAAGGACTTTGGCATACATGCCGCCCCAGTTCATGAGCTGCCCTGAAACAACAGAGTCCTTTCCATAGGGCTGCATGGGACTGTAATGGCTGAAAGTATAAATTTGTTCCCCTTTCTCACAATGATCCTGTCCCACTTCAATGACAGCCGGGGTATCTTCTGTGAATGCAATGGCATCACACCCCGATGCAATGAGAGACTCGGTGGCTTCCTTGGCCTTATCCGGCCCATACCAGGCATATATCCAGCGCACATCCACTGTCACCGCAGGATTGGCAGCCTTGGCACCCAGGGCAAAGGCGTTGATGTGGCGAACCACTTCTGGAATGGGGAAGGCCCCCACATAACCGATTTTATGGGTTTTAGACAGCGCACCGGCCATGAGCCCGTTTAAGTAATATATCTGATAAAGGTCCCCAAAATAGGTCCCAACATTGTCCCCCCGCTTAAACCCGGAGCAATGCATGAATTTTTTATCGGGATATTTTTTACCCGCAGCCACAGTGTCGTCCATGTAACCGAAACTGGTGGTGAACACCACATCGCACTTTTGTTCCTGGATGAACCGATCTATGATCCTTGCGGAGTCAGATTCCGGAACCGATTCAATGTAAACCGTTTCAAGCCATGGGTATTTATTTTGCACAAATTGTCGTCCCTGGTCGTGACCATAGGAAAAGCCATAATCCCCCACCGGTCCCACATAGATAAAACCGGCTTTAATTTTCTTATCAGCGGCAAAGGCACTTCCCGCAGCAAAAACCAGACAAAGGCAAAAGAACAGTATCCGTCGGGCCAAATTCATGTCATACTCCTGTTGTTTAAGTGTTGTTCACATGGAATTCCCCATGACATCCCATGTGCCATACCAGTAAAACTACTGTGTATCCCGGTTCATTCCTTTCCGGCAATAACATTATTCCCTGATGATCAAATTTTCAAAGAATATTCCATCAATCAAAAAATATTCCATCAATGGGATGCCAATATAAAAAACCTGACCATTATGTCTAAAATAAATTTGTGCATTTTACGATAATTTTCCCAATGTCGTCAACCATTATGATCCATCAACTCAGCCTTATTATTCCTTAGTCGCACCATCCGGGTTGGATGATTTTATCTCAACGGGGTGGCGCACAAAACCCAATTTACCAAATAAATGCAACTCCATGGATTAATATTTTTCCGGGTCAAAAAAAATTTATATCGACAGATGGTGCATTTTATGCTTATCTAATTATTTTGTATTAAATCAATTCCCCATACGATTGACTGAGGTGGTTTAATCATAAAATTGAGCTGCCTGGCCATGAAACCGGACAATGGTATGATCAACCCCGAATGAGGAGAGAATGAAAAAAGCTATTAACATCCTTAAAAAAAACGAGCTCTTCACAAACGTTGAAGAGACAGACCTTGAGGCAATGGGAAAATCCCTGGAGACACGGAGTGTACAGGAAGGTGAAGTCCTGGCAACCCAGGGAGACACGGCTACCTTCTTTTTTGTTCTGGAAGCAGGAACTCTGCTGGTTGCATTGAGTGATGGAAAATCTGCTGTACTAAACAAAACAGGCGATTTCATCGGCCTTGAACTGTTATCATCAAAGGGGATATACATCTCCACTGTGACAGCACTGACCCCCTGCGAAATCGTGGTCATTCCGCGGAAATCATTTCTGGAATTTATTCAAAATGACTCCCCTGCCGCCGCAAGCTTTATGCAGGCATGGAACAGCTATCGTTCCCACACCTTCCCCTTCTTACCGGAACTGGATACACCTGACATGGATTATCAGTATTAACATGGTGTTCCGCGTCTTTTTATATTCATAAAACAAGCCATTTTTTGATAATCTAAATAATATGGAGGCAAATGTGTACGGTTTAGATGCAATCAATGCATACAACGGATGGGCAATCTCCGTTGTGGGCGTAACCATTGTGTTCACCGGCCTTGTGACCTTATCCATGGCCATCTCCCAGCTCCATAAACTTCTGGATCTATGGGAAAACAGAAAAGAACTCTCCCTTTTCAAGAAAAAATCCCCTGCAACGGATCAGCCCCTGGTGGCGTTCACCCCGGGGCAAAAGGAAAGTTCAAGGCAGTTTAAGCTGCTGGCAGAAACCTTGAATGACCATTTTTCACTGCCACGGCTTTTAAAACTGGCCCAAATCAGCGGCATTGATCACCCCCATGCAACCCTTGCAACGCTTCTTGAAGCAGACATCATTGTATCGGATACCCAGGGGTACCATGTTTTGGACATGGCACGATTTAACACACTGGTTTCTTAAAAACATCAATCATCCACGCAGAGGCATACGCTATGGAGCACCTATTTGTAGATTTTTTTCAAAACACCGGTTTTTTTCTATGTGATTACCGCAACATCGTCATGATCCTTGTGGGCATGACCTTTATATACCTTGGCATTGCCAAGGATTATGAACCCCTTTTACTGGTTCCCATCGGCTTTGGCATGCTCATGGGAAACATTCCCGTGTTCCATGGTCTGGGGCTGGGAATTTACGAAGATAACAGCGTTCTTCACTATCTATACTTTGGCGTTACCCAGGGATTATACCCCCCGCTCATATTCCTGGGAATCGGTGCCATGACCGACTTTTCCACCCTGCTGGCACGCCCGGTGCTCATGCTTCTGGGGGCTGCGGCCCAGGCAGGTATTTTCATCACATTCCTGGGTGCCCTGGCCCTGGGTTTTGCCCCCAACGAAGCCGCTTCCATCGGCATCATCGGTGGTGCCGACGGCCCCACTGCTATTTTTCTCACCGCTAAACTGGCACCAAAACTCATTGGCCCCATTGCCGTGGCAGCCTATTCTTACATGGCCCTGGTACCGGTGATCCAACCCCCCATCATGAGACTTCTTACCTCCCGAAAAGAACGTCTTATCCGCATGGAAGAGCCCCGGGAAGTTACCAAAAGAGAGAAAATGCTCTTTCCCATTGTTGCTTTTCTTCTGTGCTGTTTTCTGGCACCGGCGGCCCTGCCCCTTCTCGGCATGCTCTGCTTTGGCAATCTTTTAAAGGAAGCCGTGGTAACCGAGCGTCTGGCCGTGGCCGCAAGGACATCCATTATTGATTCTGTCACCATTCTTCTTGGTGTCACTGTGGGTGCAAGTACCCAGGGCGATGTATTTCTCACCAGCCAGTCCGTGGGAATCTTTTTTCTGGGGGCACTGTCCTTTTGCATTGCAACCGCGTGCGGCCTGCTGTTTGCTAAATTCATGAATCTGTTCTTAAAAAGCAAAATCAATCCCCTTCTGGGGGCTGCGGGTGTTTCTGCGGTACCTGATTCTGCAAGGGTTGTCCAGGTGGTGGGACAGCAGGAAGATCCCACAAACTTTCTGCTCATGCATGCCATGGCCCCCAACATATCCGGCGTTATCGGATCAGCTGTGGCCGCCGGTGTGCTCTGGAGTTTCATGTCATAAACCATTGAAAATGCTCCCGACGTTTTCGTTCCGAACAGGGCAGCCGTCGGGGGTGGCATGATAGCATTTTCAATATTCGTTGTGTCCGACAGGACATGCCCGTTTATATGAAATACCCCGCAAACCGGGGATGTATTTCAAGCTTTCTTGTGGGCAGAGCCGGATCAAAATACGGTCCGCCCGTGGCGGTTATATGAAAAATAAAATTTAAAGGGGTATCCATGCTTGAAACACGCATTGAAGACAATATTCTCATTGGTACATTGACAGGAGACAAAACCAGCGCCATGGACCGTGAAACCCTGGAACACCTTCAAGAAGCCGTGGACCGGACAGAGCGTGACGATGACATTAAAGGAATGATTCTAACCGGACAAAACCGTTTTTTTTCCACTGGATTTAACTTAAACAGCTTTATAGGATTTGAAACCCTGGAGCAGGCAGGAAATTTTATTGCCTTTGCCGACCAGGTGTTTTTAAATATTTTCAAATGCCCAAAACCGGTTGTGTGTGCCATGAACGGTCACGCCGTTGCCGGCGGATTGATTCTTTCCATGGCAGCAGATTACCGTATTTTATCCAACCACCCCAAAACCAAGGTGGGCATGTCGGAAATCAATATCGGTGTTCCCCTGTCCGCCGTACAGACCAACATCATGAAATTTGGCCTTGACTCCGACAGGGTTTATCGAAATTTGATGTACTTTGGCAAACTCATCAACAGTGAAGACGCGTTGGCGCAACATGTTGTGGATGAAATCCTTGATCCGGCAACTCTCATGGAACGGGCCAAAAAAATTGTATCCTCATGGATGAATACCCCGGGAACCCCCTTTATACGATTAAAACAAGAGCTTAAACGAGAGGCCACAGCCCTGCTTGAAAAAAGGGTATCAGAAAAAGAGCGGTATCAGAAACTGGACTTTTTTCTGAATAAAGAGGTCAAAGCCTCCATGGCCCGGGTCCAGGCCTCCATGGCATAGGCCCCTCAGCAGAGCCTCCGCCCTTTTCCGTTCCAGACAAAACAGTTGTCGGGCACCAATAAAAAAACGTCGATCCATTAAAATGGAAACGACGTTTTTTTTATATGAAAACGTGGGTGCTGGGTATTAGGTTCTTGGTGCTCACAGCAACTACTTTTTCATTATTCGTTGGCTGGTACTTACAGCCATGTGGGTTTTTATATACAATGCAGCCTCCAAGGCAACCTCAGCAGAGCCGCTAATCACAACAGTGTGTGCCTGTGGCAGTTATTTTCAAAAATGGATAAAATCACAAAAAAACCCATCTGAACAGGAGCTCAGATCCGCATTTTTTCAATCAATCCTGCGGAGGTATATAAGTGGCACAGGCATCAGCCGATTCCCAGGCAGACACCCGGGAAACCCGCACAGTCTCATCAAGCTTGTCATCTTTCAAATAGCCTTGTAACCGATTGGCAATATAAATGGCAATCTGCTCCGAGGAGGGTTGAATCCCCTTAAAGGCATCCAGCTCATTTAAAAACTTATGATCAAGTTCCTTCATGATGGCCCGCACATGTTTTTTTATGTCTCCAAAATCCACCAGCACACCGGCGGCATTGAGATGCTCTCCTGCAACATACACCTCCACATTCCAGTTGTGTCCATGGAGGTTCTCGCATTTTTCTCCCACCATGGTCAGCTGATGGGCAGCGGCAAAATCGGTTTTTACCTTTAATTCAAACATCGGTTTCTCCCCAGGATGATCACATCCCTCTGAAAAGTCGTTTCAGCTTATTTGAAATTTTATCCGAATCCAGTTTGTCAAATTCCCTCAACAGCTTTTCCTGTTTTTTTGACAATCGTGTGGGGGTTTTAATATCCACCTGGATAATCTGATCTCCGCGTCGGCCGGATCTCAAGGAAGGAATCCCCTCTCCCTTGAACCGAAAGGTATCCCCATACTGGGTTCCCTTGGGAATGGTAAGCTCTTTTTCATTTTCAAGGGTGGGAATGGTAATCTCATCGCCCAGGGCTGCCTGGACAAAGGAAATGTCCACCAGACAAATAATATTGTTTCCATCCCGCTTAAACAATTTATGGGGTTTAACATTGATAAAAACATAAAGGTCTCCGGCAGGGCCCCCTGATGTGCTGCTTTCTCCCTCACCGTTTAACCTGAGTTTAGCACCGGTATCCACCCCGGCAGGCACCTTGACAGACACTTTTTTTGAAATCTCCATTCTGCCGTTTCCCACGCATTTGGGACAGGGATGGGGAATGGATTTACCCTTGCCCCGGCAATAGGGACAGGTGGTTTTTACCTTGAAAAATCCCTGGCTCTGGATGAACTGCCCGGTGCCGTTACAATGGCTGCAGGTTTCAGGAGAGGTTCCCTCTTTACAGCCGGTTCCCTGGCACACATCACAATTATCCAGCTTTTTAACATCTATAATTTTTTCAATTCCAAAGGCAGCTTCCATGAAATCAAGGGTCATATCATAGCGAAGGTCTGATCCCCGCTGTACACGATTACCACCCCGCCCTCCCCTTGAACCCCCAAAACCAAAAAAATCCTCAAAGATATCCCCAAAACTGGAAAAAGCATCTTCAAATCCGCCACCGCCTGACGACCCGGCCCCTTCCAATCCCTGGTGGCCAAACTGATCATAAATTTGCCGTTTCTGATCATCAGAAAGAACACCATAGGCTTCTGAGGCTTCCTTGAACTTCTCCTCAGCAGCGCTGTCTCCGGGATTTTTATCCGGATGGAATTTGATGGCAAGTTTGCGATACTTAGACTTTAACTCATCCTTGGAAGCATCCCTGGAAGCCCCCAGAATCTCATAATAATCACGTTTATCTGACATATATTCCCTGTCTCAATTGCTGAAATTAACGGGCTTGATCACGGTGCAGCCCATTGACACAATAGTTTAATACCAAACAAACGGTATTGTGGCTGCAACGGCTCTCATAATGATTGATAAATTAAATGGATTGTGTTACCCAATGCCCACAATTCCGGATACATCAGGAAACACTGACATCCCTTTTTAACCGCTGTTGTCATTGTGTCATCCGACAAAGGACGCATGGAAAATCAGCAGGTTAAAAAGCAATTGGAGGCCTGGCATGAAAGGTGCTCCAGGTCTATCCCCAATAAACGTTTAAAACTAAAACATAAATCAGGAATGTCAATATGAATATGGAACTTGATTTTATTAAAGAGATGTTTGACAGCATTGCGCCAAAATATGATTTCCTGAACCGTTTTTTAAGTCTTCGGCAGGATGTGATGTGGAGACGGCAGATGGTAAAAGCCGGTACCATACCCCATGGAGGCGTGGTTCTGGATGTTGCCTGCGGCACCTGTGATGTGGCCCTGGAAATCAAAAAGCAAAAAGGAGATCAGGTGACAATATCCGGCACAGATTTTTCCCCGGGCATGTTGCTTCTTGGCAAACAGAAAATCCTTTCCCGCTGCGGTACCATGGACATTGAACTTACTGCCGGAAATGCCCTGGCCCTTCCCTTTAAAGACAACTGTCTTGATGCCCTGTTCATTGCCTTTGGTATCCGAAATATCATGGACCGGGAAGGGGCACTGGTGGATTTTCACCGGGTCTTGAAAAAAAACGGCAAAGTGGTCATACTTGAGCTTTCCGCACCCCGTCAGGGAAGTCTTCAAAGGCTTTATATGACCTATTTTCAAAAGATATTACCGTTCATCGGCGGTCTTTTTTCAAAAAATAAAAATGCTTATCACTATCTACCGGCCTCGGTGTTAAAATTTCCCGGGGCAGGCAACTTTGCAAACAGCATGGAAAAAGCGGGATTCAATAACATTCAATGGAAAAAAATGACTTTGGGCATTGTCACCCTTTTTGTGGGAACCAAATAATTTTTTTTATATGAAAAGGCAACATCCAAGGCAACCTCAGCAGAGCCGCCCCCCGATGGGCAATAGGAACCGGATCAGAGGATAGCCTTCCTGTGGCAGTTTATCAGAGAGAATCTATTTGGCCATCCCCATCCATCCGGGATGGCCATAAACAAATTCAACTCTTTTTGACCCCGCAGGGTCGTTGCATCACAAAAGGGAACGATGCTTTTTTCTTCGGGTACTCACCCCCAGAAGAATCCCCACCACAAGGACACCGGCCCCGCTTAGAAACCATTTGATATCCTCTTTATTTAAACGGCTTTCAAGGGTAAGAATTCGATCTTTCTGCTGGGTAAATGCCTGGGCCATCTCTTCATGGGCCGCTTCAAGGGCAAGGAAATCAGCGGATTTTTTCTTTAATCGATTATAGGCATCCTCGATCACTGCAAGCTTTTCCCGGGTGGTCTGAAAATCTCTATTTTCCTGTTTGATTTTTTCCAACAGATGGGTCAAATCTTTATTTTTCTTTTCCAGCACCTCCACCTGACGTTTCATGGGCACATCCCGGGTGATGAAGCGGGTCAAGACCCACCCCACTTTTCCTGCAGAATTACGCACCCGGGTCCAGTCCCTGCCGTTCTCAACGATGTTAAGACTGTCCCCGGTGGCCACCATGGCAATGATTTTATGTTTGGTGCCGGGTCCCCGTCTCATGGTGATTTTCATCACGCCACCCACATAAACGGTTTCTGCAAAGGAAATTCCCACAAACAAAACAAAACTGAACACCAGCACAATAAAACTGCATTTTGCAAACCGCGTCATCCACACCTCCATTTTAAGCGGTGGTCACTGCCCCTTCCCCCAGACGAAAGGCCTTTAAATTCATCTCCACAAAGGCTTTTTTGGCACGCAGGGCAATGGCTTTTTCCACACTTTCCCGGGAAAGCCCCAGGGCACCTGAAGCAATCAATGCCCCAAGCAGCACGATATTCATGGTCATGGGACTACCCGCCTGCCGGGCCAGTGCCAGGGCATCAATGGCAATGAGGTCTGCAACCCGTTCCCGTACCTGGGACATCATCCCGTCAACATCAGGGTAAACCCCCTGTCCAATGGCCACTGTAAAGGGACGCAGGGGGGCCGTATTGGTAATCACCCGGGTCCGGGAATTACACCGCCCCATGGCCCGCACCACCTCCGAAGGTTCAAACCCCAAAAGGATATCAGCTTCACCATCTGAAATAATGGTACTTCCGGCATCCCCAAACACGATGGCAGACTCAACAACTCCCCCCCGCTGGGCCATACCGTGTATTTCACTCATGCGCACCGGCACATCCTCAAGAAGTGCAGCTTCCCCCAGTACCTTTGAAGCCAGGAGGTTTCCCTGGCCGCCAACGGCAACAACAATTAATCTTGTGGTTTCCATATTGTGTTAATCCTATTTTTTCTTCAACGGCATAATGGCATTTTCAGGACAAATCTGTGCACACACGGCACACCCCACACAAGTATCTGCATCAATGTGCACCCGTCCCTTATCCAGATAAAAAGAAGGACAGGCAATTTCATTGATACAATCCCGATGATCCAGACATTTGTCTGTCACGGTAAAGGCCCTGGGTTTCAACAGTTTCAAGCCCTTGGCATGCAGGGCACAGGGTTCCTGGGAAATGATCACGGACACCCCTTTAAAGGCCAGGGCCTCCTCAATGGCGGCAATGCTTTTTTTCACCTTAAAAGGTTTAATCAAGGTGACATGGCCCACCCCAAGGGATCGCACCAGTTTTTCAATGGAGATGGCATTGTATCCCGGCAGATTCATCTGATCCATATCCACGCCGGGATTGGGCTGGTGCCCGGTCATGGCAGTGATGCCGTTGTCCAGAATCACCAGGGTAAAATTATGATTGTTAAACACCGCATTCACAAGACCTGTGATGCCGGAATGAAAAAAAGTGGAATCTCCGATAAAGGCCACCACTTTTTTGTCTGTGGCCCTGGAAAATCCACAGGCACTGCTCACCGAAGCGCCCATGCAAAGCACAAAATCTCCCATGGACAAAGGGGGCAGAAATCCCAGTGTATAACAGCCGATATCCGAAGGACACATCACATCCATGGCCTTTGCCGCCTTTTTTACTTCATAAAAAGTGGCTCTGTGTGAACAGCCGGAGCACAGATTTGGGGGACGCTGGGGAATTTCCGGCAAATCGGCTGTGTTCACAGACGCTGCAGGGGTGTATGGTACATCAAAAAAACGGGCCATATTTTCCCGAACCATGGCAGGATCAAACTCGGAAAGCCGTGAAAAAAGATCATCTGCCTTGCCCTGGATGGGAAGGGTTTCACACGCCTCCTGGGCAAAAGCTTTTACCGCCTCCTCCATGAAGGGTTCCCCCTCTTCCACCACAAGCACTTTTTTACAGCCCTTAATAAAATCCTTGATCATCCATTCGGGCATGGGGTTGGAAAAACCAATGCGCAATATTTTAACCTGCTCTTCAAGCCCAAGATCTTTCACGGCATCTTTGGCATAAAGATAACTCACTCCATTACAGATCACCCCCAGGGGACCTTGCCCGGTGATGAAATTCAGATCAGATGCATCGGACAGTGCAGAGGCCTTTGCCAAATTGTCCAGCAGTTTCACATGGAGTTTTCTTGACACCGCCGGCACTGTCACATAACTCATGGGTGCAGGGACAAAGTTTCCCTTGGGCACCGGAGGTGTTATTTCCTTAAGGGTGACAAAGGCGCTGGAATGGTTGATACGGGTGGTGGTGCGAAGCAGCACCGGCTCACCAAGGGCTTCAGACAGCTCAAAGGCCGCCCGGGTCATTTCCTTTGCCTCTTCCACAGAAGAGGGCTCCAGCACAGGAAGGCCTGCCAGCTTGCCGTAATATCGATTGTCCTGCTCATTCTGGCTGGAAAACATGGCAGGATCATCGGCGGTGAGAATCACAAGCCCTGCTGTGACCCCGATGTACGCAAGGGTGACAAGGGGATCTGCCGCCACATTAAGCCCCACATGCTTCATCATGCACATGGTTCTTACACCGGAATTGGCAGCAGCTGCAGCCACTTCCAGTGCCACTTTTTCATTGGTACTGTACTCAAAATAAAGATCTGTTTCCCGGGAAATCTGAAACAGGTTCAACGACAATTCTGACGAAGGTGTTCCAGGATAAGTGGTTGCAAACCCCACCCCGGCCTCCACTGCCCCCCTTGCAATGGCTTCATTGCCCAGCATCAGAAGGTCTTCATTGATTTTTTCACTTAACAGCTTATGCATATTCGTTTACGTCCTCAACTATTTCAAATAGTGATCCTGGTTTTGCCTCCGTGGTCGTCCACGGGGCCCTGCCATATAGCCGCCACAGGCGGACCGCGTTCTGATCCGGTTCTGCCCACAACGAAGCATGAAAAAATATTAGATTCACCTACTTTTTCATATAAACCGCCACAGGCAAACCTTATTCTGACCTTGGTCTACCCACAACAAAGCATGAAAGAGTGTTAAATCGATCTAATCTTTATTGTAAAGCTTTTCAGCATCGGAAAGGGATGAGGCATAGCCTTTAAACCCTTCAATATCCTCACAGGACTGAACAGAATTGGATGCAAAAAAGCCCTCCACCATGCTTTTTTCACCGTGTTTGATCAGCCCCAGAAACAACACCGGAACAAGGCTTAATCCACCCAAACCGTTCTCAACGGCATATTCCAGGGGTGCCTGCCCATGGTACACCGCATAAAGGGGTTGTTGAACCGGCATGATCTGCACAATTTCAGGGTGGTGATGATGATCATGGGCGTGTTCACTACAGTTATTACACATAACAAACTCCTTAACAGAAGGAAAAACTGAAAATCATCACCAAATCCGCCTGTGTGGCATGATCCCCACTTTCCTGTTTTCATAACTCATGAGTCCGAAGTTCTCATTTTTATACCACATGGGATGTGTTCATTTGTAAAAACAACACATTATATGGTGGTAAATTAAAGAACCTATGACTGACAAGCTCATAATTAAATGGTGGACAACGGCATTCATACCAGCGTTACATAGCGAGGCTCCACCGTACCGGACAAAACATCCCAAATGATATACTTTGCACGGCCATCCCAATCCCTGGATTGCCCCACACTCCCCGCATTGATAATATATCTGCACGCTTTGTCAAGAAATAGAATTTTTTTTCCCAGGGAAAACCGTGTTACCATCCGGTCTTCCAAGACAACGCCTCCCAGAAGATGGGTGTGCCCCACAAAGGAAACGGTCTGGGGAAGAAGGGCCATGATCCCTGCCAATTGATGCTCCGGGGTACGGGAGAGGTAACCCATGACAGAATCCGGGGGAAGGCCGTGCACAAACCTGCCACCGGATTCAACCAAAAAAAAGGGCCAGGTTGCCATGGAATCCAGATCGTTCCGGGGGATAAGGGACAAGTGATGTTCAATGGCCGCCCTTGCCCCCCCGCGAAATCTTTCCCGGTAACGGGAATTCAGCAATGCCAGCTCATGGTTTCCAAGCGTGGACAAAATGTTATTGTTTTTCAACAATTGCAGAACACCGCAGGGATCATCCCCATATCCAATGGTGTCCCCCAGGGAAATTGTTCCATCCACACCGTTTTGTCCAATATCCTCAAGCACACGGTAAAGGGCCTGACTATTACTGTGGATATCGGAAATAACAGCAATTCTCACGGTTCAAGGGCCAGAATATCTGCACGGGTGAAACCATAAATGGTATTACAGTTATGGCATCTTATTTCCAGGGGAAATGGACCATTTTCCAAAATATCTGCAATCTCTCCGGCCGGAAGCTGGGAAAGATAACCCCGAATGCGATCCTCTGTGCAGCGACAAAAAAACTCCACCCGATGATTTCCAAGGAAAATGGGCATCATGGATTCAAAATGCCCCATGATCAACTCCTGGGCTCCGGTACCATGGGCAAAGACATCCCCCAGGGAGGGAAGACCTGACACAATGTGCTCCACATCGGAAATAATGTTGTCTGAAGCCCCCGGCATGGCCTGGAGAAAAAGTCCGCCTGCGCCTTTCACCCCGCCCTGCTCATTAAAATAAACACTTAAATTAAAGGCCGAGGGGGTCTGCTCTGACTGGACAAAATAATTGGCAAGATCCTGGGCCAAGGTGCCAAATTCCATCATGACCTGACCGGAATAGGGTTTCTTGGCATCTTCGAGGTATTTGGTCACCGTTAAGAATCCTGCCCCAAACAGGGCGGGAAGTCCAGAATCTGTTACAATTGAATCAAGGGGGAAAACGTTATTTTTCAAACTGCCCCGCACTTCACCAAAAACATTGGACTCCACATCCAGCCCCTTCACCGGCCCGGAACATTGAACGTTTATACTGATCCTGTCCTTTCCTTTTAAATTTGCAGTCAACAGGGCCCCGGCAATATAAGCCTGGCCCAATACCAGGGTTTCCGGCCCACCAAGCTCATGGTTGGCCTGCATTTCCATAACCATTCTGGTGCCGTTGACCACGGCACCCCGGATCATTCCGTCAGCCATCATGAAACGATGGAGTCGATCATTTGCAGCGGCTTTAAGCTGGGCCTTTACATCACCGTTAAATACATCTTTTTTTATCATAAATTTTATCCAGATTTATTAATTTTCAGGGCTTGGCATTACCATGTTCAGGCCCGAATTTTATTTTTTTCCATGTCCCAGGTAAAAACGGGATCACCTGCGACAACTACACATATCCGTTTTTTCTGTCCAGGGTACGATACTGAATGGCCTCGGCAACATGCTGTTCACATATCTCATCGGACGCCCCAAGATCCGCAATGGTTCGGGCTATTTTCAAAATACGATTGTACGCCCTGGCGGAAAACCCCAGATGGGTTATGGCTGTTTCAAGAAGCTGTGATGCTCTGCTGTCCAAAACACAGCACGATTTAATCTGCCGGGGTCCCATGGCAGCATTGTTAAAAATATTTTCCCCGGAAAATCGATCCAGTTGAATTTTCCTTGCCGCCTTGACCCTGTCCCGAATCACTTCAGAGGACTCAGGTACTTCTTTGTCTGAAAGTTCTCTGTATGAAACGGCAGGCACATCTATGTGAAGATCTATTCTGTCAAGCAGGGGACCTGAAATCCTGGAACGATAGCGCTGTATCTGGGCATGGGTGCATGAACACTCCCTGCGGGAATCCCCAAAATAGCCGCAGGGACAGGGATTCATGGCCGCAATGAGCATGAACCCGGCCGGATAATTCAACCGATTACCGGCCCGGGATATGGTAACCCTGCCGTCCTCCATGGGTTGACGCAGCACCTCCAGCACATTGCGCCGAAACTCCGGAAGCTCATCAAGGAAAAGCAGCCCATTGTGGGCCAGGGTAACCTCCCCGGGCTGGGGCCGAAGGCCGCCCCCCACAAGTCCTGCCGCAGAAATGGTGTGGTGGGGGGATCGAAAGGGCCGGGTGGTGATAAAAGGCATATTTTCCCGCAAAAGTCCGGCAGCTGAATAAATTCGAGTGGTTTCCATTGCCTCTTCATAGGTCAATTCCGGAAGTATGGAGGGAAGGCTTTTTGCCATCATACTTTTACCTGACCCCGGTGGGCCGGTCATAAGAAGATTATGGCCCCCGGTGGCAGCGATCTCCAGAGCTCTTTTTACATTATTTTGACCCATTACATGGCAAAAATCAACGTCTTCTTTCCCATGAAGTTCACCGATAACAGTGTTCAAATCACAGGCAAGGGGCGCAATGTTCTCAAACCCGGAAAAAAAGTTAACGGCCCGGGACAAAGAGGACACGGGCAGCACCTCCACTCCCTGGACCACAGAGGCTTCCTTTCCATTTTCCATGGGTACCAAAATACCCTGCAAACCTTTTTCCCTGGCAGACAGGGCCGCCGCCACCACCCCGGGTACGGGTTTCACCCTGCCATCCAGGGATAACTCCCCCACCATGCTGTACCGGGAACAAAGATCCGCTGAAATAACCTTGGATGCAGCAAGAATCCCCATGGCCACAGGCAGATCAAACCCTGTACCCTCTTTTCGGATATCAGCAGGGGCAAGGTTCACTGTGATTCTGTCCGGAGGAAAGGTGTATCCGGAATTTTTCACTGCGGCCTTGACCCGCTCGCGACTCTCCCGCACAGCGACTTCCGGCAGCCCCACAATATTAAATGCCGGTAGCCCATAGGATATGTCCACTTCCACCTCAACAAAACAAGCGTCAACGCCGGAAACAACACTGCAGTTTATCCTTGCAAGCACCCTCCCTCCTTATAATGGCCACGGGCAAACCTTATTCTAATCCGGTTCTGCCCACCAAAAAGCTTGAAATAGAGCCCTGATCTGCGGAGCATTGCATATAAAAAAACTTAATTATGGTATTCAAAGTCATAAATACAATTTTTAAATATAGCACACTCAATGCAAAATAAGAATACAGGCAGATTATTTTAGCAATTATTTTGCTTTCATCAGTAAAATCAGGTATAAGCAGTCATTTAAATACCCATTGATTTAAGTCAAACATTAAGGAGCGTTCCAGACGTCACATCGACGCCGGACCTACACAGATATGGTGCAGTACTATCCCCAACAAACCCTGTCCCGGAAGCTCACCTGCTCGGGCATTGGCGTACATTCCGGTAAAAAGGCCACCATCACCATTCATCCGGCCCCGGAAAATCACGGAATTCGGTTTAAGCGGGTGGACCTGCCCGGCACGCCGGATATTCCCGCCCTGTTCAAAATGGTGGTGGATACCAGCCTTGCCACGGTAATAGGTAACCAGGGGGCCATTGTTTCCACCATCGAGCATTTAATGGCCACCTTCACCGGGCTTAGCATTGACAACGCCCTGGTGGAAATTGATGGATACGAAATGCCCATCATGGATGGGAGCGCCCGCATTTTCAGCGAAAAATTGACCCGGGCAGGTGTGACACCCCAAAATAAACCCCGGTGGTTTTTTGTGGCAACCCATCCCCTTAAAGTCACAGATGGCGACAAATATGTATCCATTGAACCGGCCCCCGGCCTGACCATCTCCTGCTCCATCACCTTTGAGTCCCCCCTCATCGGCACCCAGGAACGAACCTTCTGCCTTTGTGCCGAAGCGTTCAGAAAAAAAATCAGTCCCGCAAGAACCTTTGGGTTTACCCAGGATCTTGTTTATCTTAAACAATTCAGCCTGGGACGGGGGGGCAGCCTGGACAATGCCGTGGTGGTTGATAACGATAAAATTCTTAATAAAGAAGGACTTCGGTTTCCAGATGAATTTGTCAGGCACAAACTTCTGGACTGCCTGGGAGATTTTTCCCTTTTGGGCATGCCCATCCAGGGCCATATCATCACCCGCAAATCCGGCCATGCCCTGAACCATGCATTTATCAAAAAATTTCTGGAAACAACCGATGCCTGGGAAACACGTCCCGTTGAAATGGCAGCCATCCCATGATTCAAAAAACAAATTACCGCCATATTTTTCTGATTGTCATGACCTGCATTGGTCTGCTCTTTTTTTGTTCCACAACGGTCATGGCAAAAAAAGCATTTCTGGACAATGTGACCGTCACCAATACCCGGGATAACCTCCTTACCTACTTTAGCGTCCAAAATGCGTTCACGACAAAAATCAAAGAGGCCATTCTCAACGGCGTTCCCACCACATTTACCTTTCACATTTCATTGTACCGGGCCAGGGAGAGCTGGTTTGATAAAAAGATATCCAGTCACAAGGTATCCAGCACCATTAAATACAATGCCCTCAGGGAAATTTTTTCCCTGTCAAGACCTTGGGAATCAAAGGATACCCTGTTGGTTAAATCCTTTGACACCGCAAAAAAAAAAATGACCGCCATCACCGGCTTCACCATTGCTCCCATGGGGCAACTGATCCGGGGAAAAAAATATCAAGTCCGCATAAAAGCTGAAATGAAAAAGATAAAACTGCCATTATATCTGCACCATGTTTTCTTTTTTCTCTCCCTTTGGAATTTTGAAACGGACTGGTACACCATGGATTTTATTTATTAATACGGCCCTTGCCATGACCGATCCCCACACATTTTATACACCACCCGCCACGGACAACACCCAGGGAAAATCCCGATTAAAAAAAGAGCTGGGGCTCATGGGTATGATCATTGTCCTGGTGGGAATATTGACCTTTGCAGAGACCCGTATTACGGACATAGGGGAGCACTTTCCCATTTCCAATGCAGTGCTTGTGTTTATTCTCATCAACACCAATCTATTGCTGCTGCTGTCCCTTATTCTGCTGGTATTCAGAAATCTTGCCAAACTGTATTACGAAAAAAAGAATAAGCTTTTTGGCACCCGTTTCAAAACAAAGCTGGTCCTGGCCTTTGTTACTCTGGCATTGTTACCCACAACGGTGCTTTTCTATTTTTCCATCCATTTTATTTCCCGCAGCCTCACCTTCTGGTTTGATGTCCCGGTGGAACAGACCCTTGACACCTCCTTGACCCTGGGCCGTCAGGTGTATGACTTTATTGAAGATCGAAATTTATTTTTTGCCACCCGGGCCGCCTACCACATTGAGTCCCAGGAACTGCTTTCCCCGGAAAAAAGCAAGGATCTCAACCGCTATATCCAGGTACTGCAGCGGGCTTTCAACCTCCATGGCGTAGAAATATATGCCCCGGATGCCAAACGTCTTGCCCTTTCCCTTACCCATGAGCTGGGGCAGCATTATTTTGGCATACTCACCAGTAATGAGCTTTTAAATTTTCATGGAAATCAAACCGGCAGGTCCATTGTTCAAAATATCAATGCCGGAGAAATTGTCAGAACCATCAGTCGCATACCTGTTAACGGCCCACCGGAAAAAACCTTGGGATTTCTGGTAACCACCACTGTGCTGCCCCGGGATATTTCCCAGAGTCTTGTATCCATTTCCCAGGGCACAGACAGTTATCGCCAATTAAAAATGCTCAAAAAACCCATCCAATGGTCCAACTATATGGCCCTTTCCATTGTGGCGCTCCTGGCGGTTTTCTGTGCTGTGTGGTTTGGATTTTATCTTGCCAGATCCATTACCATTCCGCTCATGAAATTTGCAGAAGGGACAAAAAGAGTCACCCGGGGGGATTTGAATTATCAGATTGATTTCACCTCGGATGATGAGATCGGCATTCTTATCAATTCTTTTAATTCCATGACAAGGGAGCTTGCCATGGGTAACGAGAAGCTTGCCCTGTCTGAAAAAAAAATGCGGCAACAGAACCTGGAAATCGAAAAAAGCCGTCAATATATGGAGGTGGTATTAAAAAATATCTCTGCCGGAGTGATCTCTGTGGATGCTTCCGGCACCATTACCACCATCAACAAAGCTGCCGAAGCCATGCTGGGAATTTCTTCTGATCAAATTCTTGGAAAAAATTTCAGGGAGACCCTTGAAAAAGATCATCTTAAACTGGCAGAAAAGATCAGCCATGAAATTCCCCGGTCATTGAACAGCATGGCATTTCCTCTGTCCATCACCATCAATGGAAGCCCGAAACATTTTGCCGCCCATTTCAATGCGCTGCAAAACGAACAACAGGAAAACATGGGGGCCGTCATGGTGTTTGACGACATCACAGAGCTTGAAAAGGCTCAGCGCATGGCTGCATGGCGGGAGGTGGCCCGGCGCATTGCCCACGAAGTTAAAAACCCCTTGACCCCCATAAAATTATCGGCCCAGCGATTAAAAAGAAAATATTCAAAACAGATCAATGAAACAATTTTTGATCAGTGCACTGAAATGATTGTGCAGCATGTGGATCTCATCCGCAACCTTGTCAATGAATTTGCAACCTTTGCCAAATTCCCCGACACCCTGATGAAACCCTGCGATCTGGAAGCATTAATTATAGAAACAGTGGCCCTGTACCGTGAAGGGCTGGAACATGTCTCCTTTATTGTTTCCATTGCCCCGGATCTGCCTGCCTTAAACCTGGATCGGCAGCAGATGAAGCAGGCTTTTATTAATCTCATAGACAATGCAGTGTCCGCCATTCATAAAAGTGGCAGCATCACCATTGATGTTTCCCTGGATACCATTTTAAAACGGGTGAGAATTGAGGTATCTGATACAGGTAAGGGAATTTCAGACCAGGAAAAAACCCGACTGTTTGAACCCTACTTTTCAACAAAAAAATCAGGGATGGGCCTGGGACTTGCCATTGTGAACTCCATTATCTCCGACCACGACGGAATGATCCGGGTAAAGGACAATGCCCCTTTGGGTGCCACTTTTATTATCGAGCTTCCAGTTAACGTATAACTGCCATGGTCAGACCTTATTCTGACCTCGGTCTGCCCACAACAAAGTTTGAAATACGCCTTATATTTTCGGAGTATTTCATATAAAACCCACATGGCTGTAAGTACCAGCCACAACAAATAATGAAAAAATAGTTGCTGTGAGCACCCAGCACCCACTTTTTCATATAAAAAACCTTTACAATCATAGGTGACACCATGTTTCCTGCAGTATTAATCGTTGATGACAACAAATCCATCATCGACTCCCTGGAAGGCATTCTTTCCGATGACGGTTTTGAAGTTTTCCATGCATATAACGGATATGAAGCATTAAAAAAAATCCATACAGAATCACCGGATATTGTACTTCTGGATATCTGGATGCCCGGCATGGACGGTATTGAAACCCTTAAGGAAATTAAAAAAGAGTACCCCCATCTTCCTGTGATCATGATCACAGGTCATGGCAGTATTGAATCGGCAGTGGATGCCACCAAATCCGGAGCCTTTGACTTCCTTGAAAAACCTCTGTCCATTGACCGGGTCATCGTAACCATCAATAATGCCTTAAATTTCAGACGTCTGGAAGAAGAAAACCGCTATTTAAGAAAAAAAAGCATTGAAAAACATTCAGTCAATGGATTCAGTGCTGCCATTCAATCTTTGAACCGGCAAATCATGCACGCAGCCCCCTCGGAGGCCTCCGTTCTCATCACAGGAGAAAACGGCACAGGCAAAGAGCTGGTGGCAAGAACCCTGCACCACTTCAGCGGCCGCCCCGAAGGGCCGTTTATCATCATCAACTGCGCGGCCATTCCGGAAAACAACATCAACAGCGAGCTGTTTGGCCATGACAAAGGAGCATTCCCCGAAGCCGTGGCCAAAAACAAAGGCAAATTTGAACTGGCCTCCGGCGGCACTCTTTTTCTGGATGAAATCGGAGATATGAATCTTGCCACCCAGGCCATGATGTTACGTGCCATTGAGAGTAAAACCTTCCAGAGAGTGGGGGGAGGCAGAACCATACATGCCGATGTGAGAATCATTGCCGCATCCAACAAAAACCTGGCCACTGAAATCAAAAAAGGAAATTTCAGGGAAGAACTTTTTTACCGGCTCAATGTGATCCCTGTCCATGTACCGCCCCTGCGGGAAAGAAAAGAAGATATCCCCACCCTGACCCAAATTTTTCTTTCAGCATGCGCCAAGGATGCCCGAAATTCAGCAAAATCCATCCATAAAGATGCCATGGCCCTTTTGCACAATTACGACTGGCCGGGCAATGTGAGAGAATTAAAAAATCTCATGGAACGGCTCCACATCATGGTACCCGGTGACACCATTTTCGCCAACGACATCCCCCACCCCTACCATGTTGGGGAAAACACACAGCCTTGCCCCGGGTTGTTTGCCATTGAGAACCTCAAAGAGGCAACACAGCAATTTGAGATTGCCTTTTTAAAAAATAAAATCTCCCTTGAAAGCGGAGACATCCAGGCAGCAGCCGAAAAACTGGGTATTGATCCAGGCTACGTGGAAGATACCATTGAAAAATCCACCCCTAAAAAACAGGACATAAAATGAGAATTATCGCTGGACAGTACAAGGGCAGACGACTTGAATCGGTGTCTGTCAACGGTATAAGGCCCACATCTGACCGGGTCAGAGAAGCCGTCTTCAACATTATTTCAAACCGGCTATCCGGTGCCGCCGTTCTGGATATTTTTGCCGGAACCGGTGCATTGGGGCTTGAGGCGTTGAGTCGGGGGGCAGATCGGGCAACCTTTGTGGATGCTTCAAAACAGGCCTGTGAACTTATTCAAAAAAATGCCCTCCGCTGTGGTATCCAGGAGCATTGTGACATCATCTGCCATGATATTTCCCAAACGTTGCCACCGGAACAACTCAAAAATAATAAATTTTCACTCATATTCATGGACCCGCCATATGCCAGCCCCCTTTTTAAAGAGACCTTAAGCAGTGGTATCCTCACCGACCTGTTGACAACAGACGGCATGGTTATAGCAGAACATTCCACTAAAGAATCTCTTCCCCATCCAATAACAGGGCTTGACATTCATGACCAAAGGAAATATGGAAAAACCCTGATTTCGTTTTTAAGGCCTGCCCCCGGGCAGGTTAAGGATTAAAACAAAGTCATCAACAATCATGGGTTCTGGATTTTCATTTGCATACGTCATGTACTTTTTAAATTTTCCCGCTTACGTGATGTGACGGGCAATCCCAAAGAACCTGCGCCAAAATCAATCACACAGGTCAGTTTTAATTCCAGCCAACTTGATGTCACATCCATGGGCTGTTGACACTGGCCCCCAACACAGGAACCCTGTCCCATGAATCAAACTGAAAAAACAGCCATTTATCCAGGCTCCTTTGACCCCCTGACCAACGGCCACCTGGATATCATACAAAGGGCACTGCGTCTTTTTGACAATGTGATTGTGGCCATATTGCACAACCCCAATAAAAAAGCATTGTTTTCCGTGGAAGAACGCATGGCAATGATCCGGGAGAGTCTTCCCAATCAAAAAGGACTCAAGGTGGATGCCTTTGACGGCCTGCTTGTGGATTATGCCAAACAAAAGGAGGCTGTTGCCGTCATCCGGGGAATGAGGGCCATATCAGACTTTGAAAATGAATTTCAAATGGCATTGATGAACCGACGACTGAACCGGGATGTTCAGACAATTTTTCTCATGACAGGGCTCAGATGGATCTTCACAAGCTCTTCCATCATCAAGGAGGTGGCAACATTTGGGGGTGACATTACTGGGATGGTTCCCGGACCGGTAAAGCAACAAATGACAAAAAAATTCACTCCAGCGGAGAGCTGAAACCATGGATTTATGGCAGCTGAAAGTGTTTGTCAATGTAATCAAGGAAAAAAGTTTTTCCAGGGCCGGAGAAACCATATTTCTTTCCCAGCCCACGGTCAGCAGCCACATAAAAGACCTGGAAAACCATTTTGGATGCAGACTCATTGATCGACTGGGACGGGAAGCTGTACCCACCAAAGCAGGAGAACTGCTCTATGAACATGCCATGAAAATGCTACAGCTCCAGGAAAAAACAGAAACAGCACTTTCCCACTTTTTAGGCCATGCCAGGGGCCGCCTCACCATCGGGGGAAGCACCATACCTGCAGGGTACATTATCCCCAGAATTATCGGCCCGTTTAACCGCCGGCACCCTGACATTTCCTTATCGGTAATGACCCGGAACAGTGCCAGAATAATAGAAAAAGTGCTTAAAGGAGATGTGGAAGTGGGGGTTGTGGGGGCAAAGTCAACATCCCCGCAGATTCAGCAGGAAAAAATATTAAAGGATGAGATGAAACTCATTGTGCCTGCCGGCCATGCCTGGTCAGGTCTTAAAGAAATCAACCGGAAACAACTGACCACAGTGCCGTTTCTGGCAAGGACCCAGGGCTCAGGCACCTGGGATGCCGTCACCCGCAGCATGAAAAAAGCAGACATGCACCCGGACCGGTTAAATGTCATTGCCACCCTTGGCAGCACAGCCGCTGTGATCCAGGCCATACTGAATCATGCCGGGGTATCCATCCTCTCCCCCATTGCCGTGGCTGATGAAATTCAACATAAACGATTGTTTGCCCTGGAAATAGAAGGATTGAATCTTACCCGGCACTTTTTTGTAACAACCCACAGTAAACGTACCTGTTCCCCCCTGGCCCTTCTTTTTATTAAATTCATCAAGGCCTGTTACAAAACACCCGAAATATGAGGGTTAACAACCACGCCGGGGCACTCCTCTTTTAGCCCGGAAATATCTGCTTTAAAATGAGACCAGAAAGGAAACTGCCGACACTGAAGGGGACGCACCGGATAGACAGTGCACCTTGAAAGGGAATCTAAAAAAACACACTGCCACTCTCCTTGCCGCACTTTTTCCCGGACGGAAAAACGGTTATGGCGTTTAACAAAATACGTTTCAAGCCCGTCAATGATGTTGATGCCGCAGAATTCACAAATGGCCGCCATTTCCCGGGAAGTTACCCAGACATTGCCGGAAGCCCCGCGGCAGCATCGGCTCTGGCAATTATTACAAGCATCTGGGTTAAACCCAAAATCAAAGCCGTCCCGGCGTAATATTTTTCGTTCCATCACTTAAAATAAATATCCAATGACCACAAACCCCACCACCAGAAGAATGCTAAAGGCCGTGGCAAGCAAGTTAAAATACCGTTCAATGAACTGCTGGATACCCGGTCCAAAAAAAGCAATCAAGCCCCCCACCAGAAAAAATCGCAAACTCCTTGACACGGCAGAGGAGATGAAAAAAATCGGGAAACTGACCCCAAAGGCACCCGCAGAAATGGTGAACACCTTATATGGAAGGGGTGTAAATCCGGCAATCCCCACGGCCCATGCATCCCATTGCTGATACAGGGATGCAATGTAGTCCGCCTTGTCCGCCACCCCATAAAATTCAATAATAGCGTTGCCTGCAACCGCCATGAACTGCCAGCCAATGAGGTACCCGACACACCCCCCAAAAAGGGAGCCTGCACTGCAGATAAAAGCAAACCGCCACGCCTTTTGAGGAGCCCCCACGGCAAGGGCAATGAGAAGAACGTCCGGGGGAATGGGAAAAAAGGAAGATTCACAAAAAGAAAGAAGAAAAAGAGCCCATGCACCGCCGGGGCGCTGGGCCCACCCCAATACCCAATCATACATTTTTTTTAACATAATTACGCCTTCCACCCATGCTGGCCAATGAGTTTAACAAATCGACATCCCCCCAGGTTATCAATGGAGACAACGCCTTGCCTGTCCTTTCTGGCCAGTAAAAGCTCCTGACTCATCAGCCCCCCCACAGGCATGATCAATCTGCCCCCCGGGGCCAGCTGATCCAATAAGGGCCGGGGAATAATCCGTCCCCCTGCAGTGACAATAATGGCATCAAAGGGACTTTCATCTTTCCAGCCCAGGGTGCCGTCACCACAACGGGTGACAATATTATGATAATGCAATTGATCAAACAACTTACGCGTCCGCATGAAAAGGGTATTGTTTCGTTCAATGGTATAAACACGAAAAACAATGTGTGCCAGCACTGCGGCCTGGAAGCCCGATCCTGTCCCAATCTCAAGCACCCGCTCTCCCCCCTTTAATGCCAGGGCCTGGGTCATCTCGGACACCATGTAGGGCTGGGAAATGGTCTGTCCTTCCCCAATGGGCAGGGGAAAATCTTCATAGGCACTGTCAGCCAGGGCCTCACTAACAAACAGATGCCTTGGTACGCTGGACATGGCCTGGATGACAGCGGCATCCGTGACTCCTCTGGCCACAATCTGTTTGTCCACCATATTTTGTCTTAAAAACTCAAATTTTCTATGGTCCATGTTCATGATATCTTAACTTTTCTACCCTTTATGAAGGGGCCACCGGGCATGAAATTTCAAATGGCCCGGAACCCATGGATAACGGGGTGACGGCCTTGATTTTATGGACCGATATCTCTGCATAAAAACGCCCTTTAAACAATGCAGATACCCTTTACCAAAACCGAATAAAAATCAAAACCATGGATGGAGTATTGATTTTTAATCCAGTAACCGTTATAAATTTCAAACCATGAATAAAATTCAACAAATCACCCTGGCAGTTATAATTTCATCCACCATTTTTGCCATCGGCATCATCGGATACATGGGCATTGAGAAATGGAGCTTCATTGATGCCGCATACATGACCGCCATCACCCTCAGCACCGTGGGCTTTTCCGAAGTAAACGGCATCAGCACAGCAGGTCGGGTTTTCACCATTTTTTTAATTTTTGCAGGGGTGGGCTATTTTTTATACCTTGCCGGTGTGATCATGCAATTTGTGGTTGAAGGAGAAATAAAATCCATCCTTGGGAGAAAAATATTGGATACCAGTATCAGTAAACTTAAAAACCATTATATCGTATGCGGCTATGGCCGCATTGGAAGAATTTTGTGCGATCAACTCAAAGACCAGGCACCCAACCTGGTGGTGCTGGAAAAAAATGACGCATTAAATCCCTTAATGGACAAAGACAGAGTGCTTTACCTCAATGGAGATGCATCGGAAGAGTCCCTTCTTATCAAAGCCGGCATTCACAAGGCAAAACACCTCATTGCAGCCCTGGCAACGGATATGGACAATGTATTTCTGGTCCTCACCGCACGGCAGCTAAACCCCGGCATTAACATCATGGCCCGGGCCGGCAGTAATAATGTTAAAAGCAAACTACTGGCAGCCGGTGCCAACCGGGTGGAATCTCCCTATGATATCGGTGCAGTGTCCATGGGATTAAAGCTGCTACGCCCCAGTGTCAGCAGTTTTCTGGACATTGCCCTGTCCCGGAAAAAGAAAGCCATCCAAATTGAGGAAACGCTGGTTTCCGAAAATGCCCCCCTGGCCAATATCATGCTCAAGGATTCCGGTATTCGACAAAATTTTGATTTGATTATCATTGCCATTCGAAAAAAAGACGGCGAAATGATATTTAATCCATCATTTGATACAAGAATGGAATCAGGAGACACCGTCATCGTCATGGGGCAGCATGAAAATCTCACACGATTTGAGGCTGCCCTGAATCCAAAATAAATCACCATGGTTCCAGGGCATATGCCTGAGTCATATTTTATAAATGGTTCGTTGGTCTGTTATGATGATGTCCAGATTGTGTTTCCTTGACTCCATGGGAACATGTTCCACAATCTGCTCTTCAAAGGCAATGGCAATCTTCCGGGTGGTCTCCGGCAATTTTGCAATCACTCGATTGTAAAATCCTTCCCCAAATCCGATCCTTCCTCCCTTTTCATCAAAGGCAAGCCCTGGAATAATTGCAATATCTATCTCTTCCAAAGAAATTTTTTTACAACAATCAGGGTTGGGCTCCATGCGATCGAATGAGCTTTTTCTTAAATCCGCATCCAAATCATTAATGCGAAACAATGAAATGGCGTGCTTGGATTCGGAAAAAGAGGGCAAAACAATGCCCTTTCTTGCAGCAAGGCTGATGCGAAGAATTTTATCCGTTGGCATTTCGCTTGCCCGTTTCACATAAAGAAGTGCCAGCTCAGCTTCCAGAAAATTGGCAAATTCCAACAATTTTTCTTCAATGATTTCCTGTTTTTTTGCCATCTCTTCTGAAGAGAAGGCTGCCAGTCGTTCTGATATCCCAGTTAAAATACTTTTCTTGCTATCTTTGGTCTCTTGCATATATAAAACACTCCCCGCTCAAAACAGTTTCCTGGAATATTATACAGCCCGAAACAATTGTCAATATTCAATAATGATTGACGGATTTCCACGGCCATGATATTTTTTTTCGAATTGATTCAATTAACTGATAATAATTAAGTTTTTACCGACCACACACAGGGATTGAAATGCTGGAAATAAAATATGTTAGGGAAAATATAGACCAGATAAAACAAACACTGGGTAAAAGGGGAAACGCCCTTGATTTTGATGCTTTTACCCACGCAGAAAAAAAACGAAGAGAGCTTCTCCAGGAAATTGAAACCTTAAGACACCAGCGCAATGTGGTATCAGATGACATTGCCACCATGAAAAAATCGGGCCAGAATGCCGATGCCAGTATTAAAGAGATGCGAACGGTGTCAGAAACCATAAAATCACTGGATCAGAACCTGTCAGATGTGGAGCAAAAGATCCACCGGTTCATGATATCCATGCCCAACCTTCCCCACCCCGATGTCCCCCAGGGACTCACTGAGGACGATAACCGATTGGAAAGACAGGTGGGAACCCCAAAGGAATTTAATTTTCCCATCCAGGCCCACTGGGATATTGGAGAATCCCTTGGCATTCTGGATTTCCCCCGGGCTGCAAAAATAACCGGTGCCCGTTTTCCCCTGTACCTTGGCAGCGGTGCCCGCTTGGAGCGTGCCCTGATCAACTTCATGCTCGACATTCACATCAATGAGCATGGATACACCGAAGCCCTGCCGCCTTTCATTGTCAACAGAAAAAGCCTCACAGGAACCGGCCAGCTGCCCAAGTTTGAAGAAGATCTTTTTAAGCTGGAAAATTCCGATTATTTCATGATTCCCACCTCAGAAGTCCCCCTGACCAATATTTACAGTGAAGAGATCCTTACCGAAGATAAGCTGCCCATTAAATTCACGGCCTACACCCCCTGTTTCAGATCCGAAGCCGGTTCCCACGGCAGGGACACCCGGGGACTGATCCGGCAGCACCAGTTCAACAAAGTAGAAATGGTGAAATACACCACCCCGGAAACCAGTTATGCGGAACTGGAAAGCCTTCTTAACAATGCAGAAACCATCTTAAAACGGCTGGAACTTCCCTACCAGGTGGTGACCCTGTGCACTGGAGATTTAGGCTTTTCAGCGGCAAAAACCTATGACATTGAAGTGTGGATGCCGGGGCAGAACACCTACAGAGAGATCTCCTCCTGCAGCAATTGTGTGGATTTCCAGGCCCGACGGGCCAATATTAAATTTCGACGGACCGGTGTGAAAAAACCGGAACTTGTTCACACACTGAATGGATCAGGCCTTGCCGTGGGACGGTGCGTTGCCGCCATTCTTGAAAATTACCAACAACCAGACGGCTCGGTTAAAATCCCCGAGGCCCTGATACCCTACATGGGAGGCAAAAAGGCTATCACCAATGAAACCCGATAATTTCCCCAAAAACATTCAACCCCATCTTATACCGGAACCCAAAGGCGAACTTTATTACCAGTGCTTAGGCTGTTCCGGGCAGTTTTCCATGGAAAAACTGCTTTATGTCTGCCCCCGGTGCGGCCAGGTTTTGCTCATTGAAAACAAAAATTTTGACGATTTAAAAAATCTCTCCGGCAGTACATGGCAGCAGATTTTTGATTATCGACGCATGCTCAATATTCCGGCCCTGAAGGGGATATACCGGTTCCATGAATTCATTGGTCCCACGCTTCCCCTTGACGACATTCTCTATCTTGGTGAAGGGCATACCCCCATGGTGGCGGCCAATGCCCCGTTGCAGGAAAAGGCAGGCGTTGCATTTTATTATAAAAATGACGGCCAGAACCCCAGTGCATCCTTTAAGGACCGGGGCATGGCAAGTGCTTTGTCCTACATAAACCATCTTATTAATAAAGATCTGGTCTCTGATGTCATTGCCGTGTGCGCCTCCACCGGCGATACCTCGGCCGCTGCGGCCCTTTATGCCGCCTATCTGCAGCCCCACATTAAATCTGCGGTGCTGCTGCCCCATAAAAAGGTCACCCCCCAGCAATTGTCCCAGCCCTTGGGAAGCGGTGCCAGGGTTTTTGAAATCCCCGGGGTTTTTGATGACTGCATGAAAATCGTTGAAAAATTGTCAGAAGAGTACCCTGTGGCCCTTTTGAACTCCAAAAATGCCTGGCGCATTCTGGGACAGGAATCCTACTCCTATGAAATTGCCCAGGACTTTGACTATGACATGAAAAACAAGGTGGTGGTGGTTCCCATTGGCAATGCCGGGAATATTTCTGCGGTGATGAACGGATTCATGAAATTTCATGCCGTTGGTATCATTGATGAACTGCCTAAAATCATCGGGGTTCAATCAAAACATGCCGATCCGGTGTATCGCTACTACCTGGAACCGGAGGCAGATAAAAGGGTGTTTACGCCTGTCACCGTTCAACCCAGTGTGGCCCAGGCCGCCATGATCGGTAACCCCGTATCCATGCCCCGGGTGATGCAGCTTGTGGAAAAATACAATGCCGCAGCCGGTGAAAAACGGGTTTTTGTCACCCAGGTCACAGAACAGGAGATCATGGATTGGGGCCTTGAGGCCAATCGCAATGGCCACATTGCCTGCACCCAGGGGGGGGAATGCCTGGCAGGCCTTGCGCGTGCTGTAGAACAGGGCATTGTCCACCAAGATGAAACTGCCATTGTGGATGCCACGGCCCATGCCATGAAATTCTCCGGATTCCAGGATCTTTATTACACCCGGAGTATTCCTGAAGAGTATGGTATTACCTCAAAGCCGGAACTTATCAACGCCCCCCGGCTGGTGCTACCCAGGGACCCGGAAAAAGTCCCGGCCCAGGGAGCGCCGTTAAGTGATGATGAATTTAAAACCTTTGCCGGCGATATTGCCCAACGCATTGCATCGGAACTCAATCTCTAAAATCAGAATCGCAAGGTGATCATGAAACGGTCAGGACGGCTGCTTGTCATATTGTTTTTCACAGGCATGATATTGTGTCCTGATCGTTGTCGACCAGACACGCGAATTCTGAAAACCGCTTATAAAACCTACACAGTTGGCACCTGGAAGGGCATGAATTTTTTGTGTGAGCCCTACCAGGTTCAAAAAAACGACTGGATTTATAAAATTTTCAAAAAAAAGGGGAATCTTTCAAAAATGGATCTTCCCCTTTTTATGACCATTTTTAAACACCTTAATCCCCACATTTCCAACCCCAATGATATCAGTCCGGGGCAACAAATTTCCATTCCCCTGAAAAAATTAGCCCCCAATGACATGGCATCCCGTTCAAAACGAAATTTTGTTGTTCCCATTCTTCAGATGAGTGAACTTTCAAAAAAAATTAATATCAACAAATTCCCCCTGCCCCCCCAGGTAAAAACCCCACACCCCACACAAAGCCCGCCAGAGCCCATTCTCCCTGCCATGCAAAGTCATCTGAATACTCCCACCCGAAACATGAAAAAAATAGAACAATATGCGGCCATGATCCAGGGGAAATTAATAAACAAAGGCACTTACTATTTACCCGGCCCCCGCCAGAAAGATATACCGCTGAATTTAAACACAACCCCCATCATTCAACTGAAAAACAATTCCAAAATTGTTTTACTACCCCATGACTTCCCCCAGGCGGATTTCCTCAAATCACTTAAGGGCATTTGGCCAAACATCACGTTTATGGACATGGACGCAGTGGGAAAAAAAGTAGCAGATCCCCCCATTGTTTCCACCATCCCCAAGGATAGACCTTCGGCCCTGGCAATGTTTGCCCAAAAATCAAAATTTGACCTCATACCCTATGAAACAACTTTACCGTTGGCAGATGGCATTAATATTACTGTTAAGGCCCACCGGATACCCAGAGATCACCAGCCGGATCTATTGATCGTTTTGGGAAGCATTTATGGTAAGGCGTTGACCCTTCTAAAAAACCAGGGATTTCGCATCCTCTCCATTTTGCCAGGCGATCGTATGGAGGCAATGGGTAAAAAGCTGTTTGACGCATTGGGCGTTTCCACCGTGGTAAATCCTGTTTTTATGAACAGAACCAGCCGCAGATCCATACCCATTCCAGGACTTTTTGTGGGTGATGGTAAAAATTTATTTATAACTTCCCAAAAGTTAAATCTTGCCATACAACACTTTCTTGCAAAAAATCGTATAATTATGTTACAAGTTCATGAAAACTAAACCCAAACCAATAGACACCGAATTATTATCAAAGCCGGGGCAATTAATGCAAAAAAGAGCGCTATATATTCTACTGATATTTTTTATGATAACCGGGTGTGCATCCCACTCGGTGGAACAAACAGAAATTGCCACCTCCACCAAGTCCCTTGGCGAAGCGTATATGGCCCAGGGTAACTACATTGCCGCCCTTAAAGAATTACTCAATGCTGAAAAAATGATGCCGCACGATCCTTTTCTTCAATATGATCTGGGATTGGTATACATGGCCCGGGAAAAATATAACCTGGCAGAAATCCACCTAAAAAAAGCCATTGAGATGAAAAAAAATTACACAGCAGCCATGAACAGTCTTGGGGTGGTTTTTATGAGACAAAAAAAATGGGATGCTGCCATTGCACAATTTCAAAAAACCAGCGGCAACCTGCTCTATGCCACCCCCCACTATCCTCTGTCAAACATGGGATGGGCTTATCTGGGAAAAAACGATTACATGAGAGCGGAAACAAGCTTTAAAAAGGCATTAAGAAGCAAACCGGACTTTATAAATGCCATCCATGGTCTTGCCACCACCTACCTTACCACTGGACAATCGCAGAACTCCCGGTTACTGCTGGAAAAGGCCATCTCAAAGACCCCCTCTGCCACTGTTCTCCATGCAGATCTTGCAAAAACGCTTGAAATAAGAGGGCAATTTACCAAGGCAAAGGCTTCCTGGCAACAGGTTATTCAGCTTGCCCCGGACAGCAATCTGGCTGATGAAGCTCGACAGCGATTGAAGTAAACATTTTACATCGGCAGCCCACTGTTTGGGTAATACTTATATAACCGCCACGGGTGGACCTTGTTCTAATTTCGATCTGGCCACAAAAGAAATAGAAACTCTCCATGGATTTGCGGGGAGTTTCAAATAAAAAGATATTTATAGAACCATTGGGTGTTGGAATTAAGCGGTATAACCCGACAGCTTTGAAATTACGCCTTAATCAAGACAATATTTTGAAAAAAACTGCCTGTAATTCATGATTACGAAAAAATCAATTTCCACGGCTTCCCGTATGGCAGTTCAATCAACGAAAAAGCCTTGAAAAAATTACCCACTGCACCATCCATCATACTCCCCAAACGCCTTTTATATTACAATAAAGCATAAAACAAACCCTTAACACTCAATTACAAAGACAATAATTATAAAATCAAAAAAGGGCGACACCCCATAAGAGTGACGCCCCTTTTTATTTATACTTCCAACTCCATAAAATACTTATGGGGTTGATGTTCCAGATCCCCAGGGTGAACTTGGAATATTCTTTTTCTCACCCTCCATCCAGCCAAGGGCAAACTCCAAAATAGAGGAAGTTTCACTGCCATACACCAAGGTGGTCGCCCTGATTTCAACATCAAGCCAGCCTGCATAATTCTTCAAATAAAGATAATCAAACTGAGCCACCCCATTTTCATCGGTGGTAACAGTTGCAGGCACACTACCTGCTGTAGACTTTGCAGGATCAATCTGCCCGTTACCGTCGGAATCTTCCCCAACATCCAGGCGCTGATTCCTGTTAAGATCTTCATTGGGAAAACCATCCCCATTTCGTACCGGGCCATCTACTCCGGTAGTTCCTTGGTAATACATGGTGGGCCAGAGGCTCAAGTTCACAATGGCCCCAGCCACCGGGTTGCCATTGGAATCTGACACAAGCACCGACATGGGATATTTATACGTGCTTTCGTCGTAGGATTGAATAACCGTGGCACCGCCGATGGCAACGGAACTGGCATCACCGGATATCACCACTGAGACCACGTCGGTATCCTCGGCAGTACCAATGACCAGGGAGGCTCCGGAACCTTCTTCTATCAATGTATCGCTAAGTCCCAGAGCATCACCCGTCACACTAGAAAGGGTGTAAGTACCGTCGTTGCTACTTGAACCACTCACGCGAATCACATCATCGACATCAAAACCGTCCGTATCAAAATTGCCGTTATCACTGCGAATGATTCCCCCCCCCCCAGAAGAGACGCCAGAAATAAATTCAAATACGTTATCTGAAACCGCCACCGCTCCGGCAGTGATCTGAAGCGTTGCAGGGTCATCTTCCTCTGCCGGAAGAGTATCACCGGAGATAAGGGTTAATGTGTCTGCCGTTACCCCAGCAAGGGTATAGGTGCCGTCATTAGAGGTTGAGTTGGTCACAGTGATCACATCACCCGCAACAAAGCCATCTGCCTCAAAATCACCGCTACTACGGGTAATCCTATCTGGAAGATAATAATTCTCAACAAAAGAGAAACCATTATCTGGACCTGCCACAGACGCTCCGGCAATGCGCCCTAAACAGAACACTCCCCTGGAATCAGAAACAAGGGTTCCCGAGGCAAAGGTGCTCTGGGCCTGTCCTGTGGAATCGGTGTAAACAATGGGCGGGTTGATCGCCTCTCCTCCGCCGGTGGTCCGGAACAAAGTAAACATCACAGGTGCGTTTGAAACAACCTGATTGGATGTATTTTTCACCGTAGCCTGTAGCGTAGTTACGTTGGTAGTCCCACCCGTGGAAGGAGCAATAACCGAGGGTGCCACCTGAAGAGAAAGGCGGGCAGCATCAATTGATGGGGCTGAAATAGCAACAGAAAGGGTATCGAAAGCCAATATATTGGGAGGAGATTCAGAATCTAACTCTTCCACGCGAATGGTCGCCACACCGGCTGTATTTCCCGTATTAAACACAGCTGTGACTATCCCATCCCCATCAGGATCAATGGTAACCACCTTTTCTCCTTCCCAAGAAGATTCATCGACAATGTCGTTGGGGTCACTGTGGCTCCACGACCCCATTGTTGTTATAAATTTAACTTTATTGTTTGAGGGAGTCTGCACCTCAATATTCACCGTTGTGCCTATATCTTTTGAAATCGAACTCGTTGCTGGATCTTTGATTTGAAAAGGCTCACCATCAACCGTCAAAGTCAATTCTTCGCTATCTTCCAAGGCTTTCACCGTCAAATCGACACCCTCTGGCCCTGAACTCGCCACAGCAAAAACCATTATTTCAAGCATTCCATTTACATCAGTGTAAGGTCCCGTTGGATCTTTATTTTCATCATATGCATCAGGATCAGTAACCACGAGGACAATCTTCTTACCTGATAAATCGGCAGCATCAAATGCCTTGTAAACCGGTTGTTCCCCGGTATCAACAAATGCGTTGTAAACCGGTTCCCCGCCGCCATCAGTTACAATTACGGTAAGGGTCGTTTTATCATAAATTATGTTATCAGGGTCCCCATCGTCAGGTTCCAGCAATGAAGTGGTGCCAATATTAAGTTCAACAGTGCTGCCGGAAAGTTGGATCGGGATAGTTGCAATCACATCAGTCTGAACCGTTGCCGTGATGGTTACAGTGGCATTGGTTTTGTCACCACCAGAGGAAAGTACGACCATGGCATCACCATTTTCATCGGTGACCTCCGATGCTGTGCTGATCTGACCGCCAGTGGCTGCAAAACTGACGGTAATGCCTTCTATGGGGACCCTGCCAACATCAAGTACACGAGCGGTGATGATGGCCGAATCCACCCCATCTGTTATAATAGATGTCTTAGATGTGGACAGAAATAAAGAATCTGCAATTTCGATATCACTTCCTTCAATAGTGATATTAATACGCTGGGACACACCACCAGAAGTGGCAGTTATCACAGCCGTCCCTGTTTCCGATAATGGGGCAATTAATGAGGTCACAATTTGACCTGATGCATCACCGGTATTCAAAATAACTCTGCTGGAAATCGGGCCAGCACCATCCGGATCCACACCATTGGGAAAAGTACCTATGGTGGTGGTCAATATAATTGGCGTTCCTGAAGGCATCGGCGTATTATTGGTGTCCAGGACACTAACTCTTATTGCAGTTGAACTGCTTCCATCCGCCGGAAGTTGATTCTCATCGGAAGTCAAAGTCACCATACTCACCACAATGGCGTTGGCATCCACTTCCACATCCTGTACCTCTGAAAATCCTCCGCTGGTCATGGTAATACGGTCAGTTACCGGAGTGGTGAAACCTGCTGTATAAATCACACTGGCCTGCCCATCTAAATCTGTCACCGCACTGGTGGCAGCCAAGCTACCTCCACTGTTATTGACAGTGATTGCAAAGTCAACGGATTCCCCGGAAATTGGATTATTGTTAGCATCAACAATCCTGGCAACCACAATGGTGTCAGTGCCAGGATGCATGGGATTGGGTGAAGCAGAAACAGACATAGATTCGGCGTTCCCGGCAATCTGTTCAATGGAAGTATCAGCCAGTACATCATTTGCTTTAATACCAATTGTCACCACTTGCGCCACACGGGTACTGGTATAGGTATATATTGCCTGCCCTACAGCATTGGTAGCTTGGGTGAGCAATGTGGGCAACTCATCAAAGTCATCTGTTACGACGGTGCCGCCAAGCTCACTTTCCAATTTAATGGTCCAATTACCATCCGCATGAACACTCAAATAATATTCGCCCGCCGGTAGAGCCTGTTTTATCGTTGTTTCTTCTGTTATGCGTCCAGTTGTATTTTTGAGAAGATCGAGATAATTGCCATTATTATCATACAATTGCACCCAAAAATTTGAAGAACCTGTGTGCGTCATTGTAAGAGTCAACGCCCCCCCGCTGTGGGTAAAAAGCGAAGTGTCGGTTATACCCGTTCCTTCAAAGGTATTGGTTTCCACCGTGGTCAATCCCTGACCTGTGAGATTTTTAAACACCACAGGAACGCCTGCCACAGGATTTCCACCACCGTCTAATACCGTTGCAGTAAAAGTGGCTGTGGATGAGCCATTGGCAATAATGGAAGTGGGGGATGCCACCAATGACACTTCACCATTTCCATTCACTGTGATTGTAATTTCCTGTAACTGGGATGCACCGCCAGACGTGGCAGTTATCACAGCTGTTCCGGTTTGTGATAAAGGAGCAATCAAAGAGGTGTTTATCTGGCCATTAGTACCACTGATATTGAAAATACGGCGGCTGGAAATCGGGCCTGCACCATCTGGATCTATGCCACCGGGAAAGGTACCCAGTGTCGTTGTCAGTGTCACCGGTGTTCCTGCTGGCATGGGCATATTTTCAACATCAGTCACGGTAACTGTAATGGCAGTGGAACTGCTTCCATCCGCAGGAAGGGTGTCAGATGCCGCATCAATGGTAATGTTACCAACCTCAGGGATTACAGCACCTTCAAAGGACACCGTGGTGCTTTGGGAGACCCCTCCAGCCACAACTGTGACCTTGGCATCACCCGGAGTGATTCCGGCGATCAAAGAAGCTATCAAGGTACCGGAATCGTCCACAGTGGCCAGGGTCAGCGTCTGGGGATCATTATCCTGATCCCGATTATCCGGAAAAAAGGTGCCAAGATCTGTGGAAAAATAAAACAGTGTACCCTGGGGTACAGGATTGCCCCCCACACTCAAGACAACAGCTGAGATAGTGGAAGAACTGGTTCCGTCTGCCGGAATAGTTTCAGGATCAGCTGTAAGCTTGATATTTCCCACATCAGGGGCATCAATGTCAGTAAAAGTAACAATCACAGCCTGGGAAACGCCACCCACAGTGGCTGTAACCTGTGTAAACCCAGGCGTATTGCCAGCAATGAGGGACACAGCCAGGGTGCCTGTGTCATCCACTGTTTCCAAGATCAATGTACGGGCGTTTCTGTCTCCATCCAAATTATTAGGATCCAGAATACCCAGGGTCTCTGTGGCAAAACGAATGGGCGTACCCTGGGGCACAGGATTGCCCCCCACATCCAGGGCCACGGCAGTGAGGGTGGTGGAGCTTGCACCATCTGCCGGTATGGCTGTGGGATCAGCCGTAAGGGACACATCCCCCACGGCAGGGGCATTGATATCAGAAATGGTCACCACAACGCTCTGGGAAATACCACCGGAAGTGACGGTGACCAGTGCAAATCCAGGGGTGGTCCCGGCATTTAACGAGGTGACCAGTTTGCCGCTGTCATCGGTGGTGGCAAGCTCAATACTGGTGTTCCCATTGGCAAAGGTACCAAGATCTGTGGACACATACACAGGGTGACCAGACACAACCGGGTTACCTGCAGTGTCATTAATGGTGATGTTCAACGTTGAAGAACTGCCTCCATTTGCCGGAATCACCGTGGGGTCTGCATCAATGAGAATATTTCCCACATCCGAAGCATCCATGCTTGCCAATGTCACCACAACGCTCTGGGAGATACCACCGGCCGACGCCGTTACAACGGCAAATCCCGGTACAATTCCAGCATTAAGGGAAGTGATAATACGACCGGTATCATCTGCTGTACTCAATTCATAACGGGTACTTCCATCTGCAAAGGTGCCAAGGGTGGTGGTAAAAACCACCAACTGGCCCTGGGGAATGGGAGTGCCTGTGGTATCATTGATCAATGCATCAATGGTGGTGGAACCGGTGCCATCGGCCGGGATAAGGGTGGGGTCTGCGGTGAGGGCAATGGTTCCCACAACGGGCTCTATGGTGGTGGCAAAGGTAACCGTCACACTCTGGGAAACCCCTCCGGAAACTGCTGTTACCTTGGCATCTCCTGGAATCAGGGCAGATATCAAAGAAGCTGTCAGGGCACCGGAATCATCATTGGTTTCCATGGTAAGGGTGGTTCCACCATTGGCAAAAATCCCCATGGTGGTGGAAAAAACAACCTCGGTTCCAGCGGGCACCGCCACCCCTGAAATATCCTTTATATTCACAGTGATGGCTGAAGAACTGGCCCCATCGGCTTGAATCACCTCGGGATCGGCATTGATAACCATGGATCCCACTGTCACTGTTTTCCGAATCACCTCCATGCGGGCGGTGTTGGAAATGCTTTGATTGCTGTTTAATGTGGCACCCAACCAGTCCACCCCGGGGGTGTCACCGGCAGCATAATTCACCACGGCGGTACCACTGTCATCGGTAATTCCAGAAGAGCGACTCAAACTTGCCCCACTGTTGTTCCCACCATCAAGAAAGGCAAAGTTGATCTGCTCACCGCGGATGGGATTTCCCCTGCTGTCCCGCAATGTGGCCCGAAAATCAATGCTTTCCCCGGTTTCAATGGTGCCGTCATTGGTGACGGCCGGTTCCAAGGAAAGGTTCATCGACGCACCCGGGGTAAAATTAAGACTCAAATTTGTAAGAAACCCATGGGCATTGGCTGTTATCACAGCCGTTCCAGAAGAGGTACTCCGCAGCTGAACCTCTGCAATACCATCGCTTCGGGTCCATGCTGTGGTGGCTGATAAGGTGCCAAGTGTGGTGGAAAAGTTAACATCCACCGCAGGCATGGGGGTGCCGGATTTATCCAGCACCGTGGCCCGCAGGGTCACCTGGCTTTCACCATCTGCTGGCACAATGACGCTACCGGAGGTAAGAGAAATGGAGCCAATGGATTCAGACAGAGGCGTTTCTTCAATGGAAATATTGCCAGACAATGTGGAAATTGTGGTGTCTTTGGCAAGGGCCTTTACCCTAACGGATGTGGCCACAGTACCAGACTTCACAAGGGCCGTCACTTCTCCATTTTCATCTGTTTCACGACTTAAAGGAGAGACCGTAATCCCTCCTTCTGTGGTGGTTAAGGAGAAAAAGACCAACTCCCTGGCCATGACATTGCCTTTATCATCCTTCACGCGAAAGGTGACAAGGGCATTTTCCGGTTTTGAGGAAGTGGCAGTACCGGCAACAGCAATGTTGGGCGGTTCCACAGACACAGCTTCAATGGAACCGGTGGCTTCCTGTGCCAGGGGAATAGAAACCATTGCTGTTAGATCTGTTCCTCCCTTTAACACAGTTGCAGTGACCACGTCGTGGGTATTACTGCAACCGTTGGAGGTATAAACACACACAGCCCTGCCATTTTCCGACACAACAGATGCCGTAAGGGTGGCATTACACCGGGAGGCAAATTGTACCGTTACAGGTTGATCAAAGGGGTTGCCATCCCCATCCACAAGGTCCGCCACAATTAAGGCTGTGCCACCATAGGAAAGGGTTTCCCCGGGTGCCAGACTTGAAGCAAGCACGCCCCCCTGGAATAAATCATCTATAAAGGCACCCAGGCGGGTTGAATCAGGTACGCCAATCTGGAATGCAAAGGGCATCTCCATCTTATACTCACCGGACTGAACGGAAATTTCACCGGCCCCGGTGACACTTTCTCCATCTTCATTGACGGCAACCAGTTTTATTTCCGCAATCCCGTTGTCATCGGTACTGTCGGTGCCATCGGCTGACACTGAAAAACTGCCCTTGGTGGGGGTGGCGGTGACCAGTTTTCCCGTTGCAGGAGCACCGGAATCAAAGGTGACTGTAATTTTAAGAATTCCGGGATTGCCATCACTGATGGCATCCGTTGGATTGCCGGTTGCTTCATTTATGAGTTGTACCGAGAAATTAAGATGATTGGGGTCCGAATCATCCCCATGAGAGCCTGATGAGCCACAGCCAGCCGTGACCAAAGCCAACAGAAAACAACAAAAGGAACATACCATTTTAAAACGCATTTTTTTCAATCTCATATTCATTTGGATCAACCTCTTTTCAACCGGCAAGCATTATCAATTGTAATATTGTTTATTCCGCTGTTCAAAACGCATGTAAGTTTAAATTTTAATTATTCATTTTTTGTTCAAGCTGAACAATGGTGGGGGTTAAAAAAATCAATAGCTCATTTTTACTGTCACTGCTTTTATCTGATCGGAAAAGATGCCCCAGAATGGGAATATCAGATAAAAAAGGGAATCCGTTAATGTCTTCTGTGGTGGTTCGTTTGAGCACCCCGCCTATGACAATGGTATTCCCATCATTAACTAAAAGCTCAGTTGTGGCTTCATTACTTGAAATAACCGGCTCCCCGGTAGTGGCAAAACCGGTAATATCATTTTTTTCAATGAACAACTGCATGCTTACCCGTCGATCTGGAGTAACATGGGGAGTGACCTCCAGCTTTAGATCAATATCCTTAAATTCAGTACTTACATCATCATCTTCCACCACCTGATAGGGATATTCAAGGCCTTGGGTAATGGTGGCTTTTTTATTGTCCAGGGTTAATATTCGTGGAGAAGAAACAATTTTAACATCTCCTTTGGCCTCTGCAGCGGTGAGCTTCGCATTGATTGAAAAGGGGGTTCCAACAATGCGGTCAAAGGTATAGCTCAGACTGGAATCACTTGCTGCCGGATAATTCATGGCCACATCAAAACCATAGGTGCCGCCAAGATCATCCCGGTAAACATCCTGGCTGGACATGCCCCATTCTATTCCAATTTCACGGGAAAAATCTTTGCTGACCTCAACCACCCTTGCTTCGATCATGATCTGGGGTGTGACGGTGTCCAGACGGTGAATCAAATCCTTTGCCTGAATTATTTTTTCTCGAACATCGGTGAGAATAATCATATTAGTTCGGGAATCAACACTCAGCTGCCCTCTTTCTGGAGTCAAAAATTTTTCCAGATGGGGTTTAATATCCGCCTCGGCATTGGAGTAATTAATGGCAATATACTCTGTGATCAGGGGTTCAAGCTTTTGTTTTTGTTCCGTGGCCCGCTGCTTTGCAGCCAGGGCCTCCTCCTGAAGCTTCAACTCTTTTTTCAAGGTTGCCTGGGTGGCAATGCGAATAATATTGTCCTCCTCCACCTTGCCAAGTCCATTCATTTTTAAAATAAGATCAAGGACCTGGTCCCATGGCACCGGCTGATCAAGGGCAAGGGTGACATTTCCGGTGACATCTTTATCAATGGCAAAATTTTCTCCACTGACTGTCCGCAAAATACGAAATACATTTTTAATATCGGTCTCAAAAAAATCAAGGCTGATCTTTTCGCCAATGTATTTGGGGCCAGCGTCCTCAATGGAAGAAAATTCAGGAGAAACCGGCATTGCTTCAGGTTCAGCGACTGTGGTGGTGTCCACAGATGCCGGAGGAGTAGAAGGCATAACATCCTGTCTGTTCATTCCCTGCAAATTCAAAGAGGGCGAGGGAGCACCGGTGCTAATGGGTATTACCTTTGGAGCGCCATTGCTCATGACCATTTTTGACTGATTAAATTCCGGAACCGCCACTGGGACAGGATCAAAAACAAGAACCAACTGATTTGCATTGCGATCAATGCGATAGGTTCCCTTTTGGCGTAACTGAATCAAAATATAAGAGTTGTTTTCATCTCCAGAACCCTGGACGGGAAGCACCCGTTCCACAGCAGAATTAAAATAGCTTGTAATCAAAGGTCTTTGATAAGAATTCGAAATTTTTGTATTTTTTAGAATCAACTTAATTTCATTTTCTTTGCTCCGCTGAAGGTCATATTCCACAGGAGCGCCAGTTTCAAGGAAAACCGTTGAGGTGCCAGCGTCTGTGGAGCTGAATTTTATATCTGTCAATTCGGTTATACCGCCGGTTGTCAAAGAGGATTCCAGCCCGGAGCTTCCTTGGTTAAGGGTCACATTGGAAGATACATCTGTTAAAATTCCAGCGGAAGGATCAATGGGAAGGGGTTCCTGGGTGAAAATCACCGTATTCCCATGACGATCTTTGGCAACAGAAAGATTTTCATCCCCTGGGGCAGGCGCTTCTGCCAGAGCATTGGAAGAAGTATTTTGAGCGTTCCCGGCGTCAAGTGTAAAAAAAATTTGAAGTCCCTTTTCCATCTCAACGACTTCATATTCAAAGGCCTGTTTTAAAAGGCACTCAATTTTTACAGTATCGGCATTTTGCCCCACAGGCTGTGCCGCCACAAAAGTAAGTGGTCCGGCTTGGGGCACAATATCGACCACATCTCCACCAATGGCAGTTTCGGGAAGATATAGAATCACCCCCCGGGGCACCTCTTGCTTAATGGCAGTGTATACAATATTTTCATTGGCAGTGAGTTGAATTCCTAACGGCTCTTGCATATAGGCCATTGACGTCAAAAGTCTCTTGCCCACGCCTGTGTTTTTGAGAACAGAACTGCTCTGTTGCTGTCCAGCAACACATCCCCATAAAAAAAACAGGCTGAGAACCAAGCCTATTGTTTTAAGGAACCAACCCCATGGTCTTTCGGAAGTCCTAACCATCATATCCCCTCATCTTCCGTTTTATTCAATTTTATTTCCTGGGTACGTGTAATAATATCACCTTTAAAATCTTTTACCCGCTCAAGAACAATGATCCGATCTTCCCAAATCTCTGATACCACGCCACCATTACGACCGATATAAGTCCCCTCTAACACAATGTGCCCTTTGCCACCAGCTTCCTCAACCATGGCCACGAGATCGTCACCTCTGGCGACAATGGCAACCAGTTTCATTTGGCTATAATCAAGTTTTTCAAGGGGAGTTCTGGGTCGTCTCACAGGCTCCTCTATCTTGACAGCTTCATTCTTAATAAGGGGGATGAAGGGATCCACTTTTCCTTCACCGCTGTATTTGGATAATGCAGCGACATCCTCACTTTTTTCAGGTGAAGGGTCAGGATGAGCCGGAAGGGCCTTCTTTGCGTCTTCATTGCCTACGCCCTTCTTTTCTTTTTCAGCAGGCACAGACGCCTTTTTCCTGGTGGCTCCATCAACAGGCATTTTAAACGCAACTGTGACCATAGGCATGTCCGCCACTGAACCTGTTTTCTCTTCCTTACATGCAGGAAAGCAACTCACCAGTATAAAAAAGCCAACAATGCTCACTATTTTTTTGACGAAGTCCATCATCTATTTCTTCTTTTTTTTGCCTTTGTTTGATTTTTTTTCAACAAACATATAGGTCACTGCCGTACAGGAGGTCAACAGGTTGCCTTCTTGTTTGGCTGGCATCATGGTAATATTTTTCATATTCACAATACGATGAAGCCTTGATACCTTATCAAAAAATTCTCCAACCTGATGATATCCCCCCTGAACCTTGATATCCACCGGGATTTCTGCATAGTATGCTGTCTTTACTTCAGCCCGGGGTTGAAACAAAATAAATTCCAACCCTGCATCTTTACCGGAATTTGAGATATCCGTAAGCAGATTGGGGATCTCTTTTTTATCGGGCAACGCTGTCATGGCTGAATCAAATCGAATCTGAGCTTCTGCCATTTTCTTCTTAAATTTATTCAAAAGCGCGGCTTTACGCTTATAAGTATCCAGCTGTCCCTTTAACCTTAAGTGTTCATCTCCCAATCTTGTCATTTCTTCATGGCGTGGCATATAGAAAAAATAATAAAACCCCCCCATCACCACCGCAAAGGTTAAGATGCATATCAAAATTCTGTGCACGCGGGACAAAGTTCCCACCTTTGTAAAAAGCGGTGCGCTGCGCTGATGGATGAAATTACTAATTCTATTTTTTTCTTTCACCTTCATTTTTTTGCAGGCTTTCCTTTTTTAGTATCAACTGCATTTTTATTTTCCTTTTTCTTCCAGCAAAACACTTCAAAGGATTTAATCCGGGCGGCTCCTTTTATCTGTTTCATCTGAAGGGTTTTCAAATCAACCCCGGAAAATAGAGGAGACTTTTCAATACGGGTCATGAAGTCCGCAACGGTTTTATTATCAAATGCAAGTCCCTTGAGCACCACACTTTTTGCATCGGTTTTCAAGCTGGTGATCCACATTCGTTCAGGAACCATTAGCTGTGTAAGGGCATCAATAAGTCTGACAGGCTCTCTTCGCTTTGCTTCCAGAGATCCCACAATACCAAGTTTCAGCTCAAGATTTTTCAATTTTTTCTTAATCTTTGTCACTTCATCTGCTTTATCTTTATAAAGCGTTATTTCTTTTTTTATCTGGGCAATATTATTATTCAAAAGGTCAATTTTACGATCCACCCATGTGGTATAATAAATCAAGCTGAGAACCACCAAGATTACCATAAGACAAAAAATGGAAACCTGTCGCCTTATATTTTCTTTTTTCCGTGCAGCCCGAAAGGGCAGGAGATTGATACGTATCATTTATCATCCATTTTTCTCAGGGAAAGTCCCATGGCAATGGGAGCCTGGGCTCGCACACCATGGAGAAACGAAGGTGGAAATTTTTTAGGATCAACAAGAATGCCCTGAAACGGGTCAATGATGGAAACCTCTGTGGAGAGTTCCACAGCCAAAAGGTCTGCAAAACCATCCATCAAAACCCCTCCTCCAGAAATAATGACCTTATCAAGACTGGTGTCATTGGTTTTATTTAAATGGCCCTTAACAACAGCTTCAATGTCAGAACACCATGTTTGAATGAAGTCAAAACAAATTTCCTCCAGCCTTGCCCGGGGGATTTCAGATTCGGATGTCCCGACCAGAATGTCATCGGCCCTGTCTGGAGAACAATCAATTTCTGCCATGATGCTTTCCCGGATCTGGGCAGTTCCAGAGGCGCTGTCCCGCATCATCAAAGAATTTGTGCCACTGAGAATATTCAAGGAGGTTTTGGAGCACCCCACATCAACCAGCAGCGACATCTTATCTTCTGCCGGTTTATAAATGGCTTCATAAATATTTTGCAGAGCAAAGCTGTCCACATCAATGATGCAGGGATTTAATCCGGCCTGATTGATAAGATCAATATATTCGGCCACCAGATCTTTTTTCACGGCAACCAGAAGAACATTCATTTGATCATCGGAAAATTCACTGGGTCCCAGTATTTGAAAATCAAGATTGACATCATCAATGTCATAGGGGATATACTGTTCTGCCTCGGTGCGGATGGACTTTACCAGCTCTTTTTCCGACACCGTGGGAAGTACGATGGTTTTAATCACCACAGAGTAACCGCCGGTGGAGATGGCGACATTTTTTTGCTTTATGCCATGGGTTTTAAAGAGTGTACGAATAATATCAGCCACAGCATCAGCATCCATGATTCGCCCCTCATCAATGAGGCCGGGAGGAACGGATGTCATCCCCAGCTTCTGGAGCACCAGCCCCTTGGAGGTTGACTTGAGGACAGCCACTTTGATCTGTGAAGAGCCGATATCAAGACCCACCAGTTGATCTTTTTTTCCTAAAAACATAAACCCCGACTTTGCCCTAAAGAATTAATTCACATCATAAAGTTTAATTTCTCAAAGATGTGGGATGGAGTAAAAATAAAGCAATATGCAGCAATAAGGTCAAGGTACTGATCTGATCATAATCCTGACGGACACAAAAGATATTTAATAATGATATTATGCCGCCTCCGACGGGTAATACAACCGGTCCTGGACCATAGACAACCCAATTATTCTGCCCCATTCCCACCAGACTTTACTGGGGACAATTGAACATTAGTTTGTATATGAAACTGCCACAGACAAGCCGTATTCTGATCCGATTTCACCCACAACAACGCTTGAAATACACCCCTGCTTTGCGGAGTATTTCATATGAAAAAACACAGCAGGATAAGGCTCAATATGAATGTTTTCTATTGATAAGCCATTCTATTGTAACTATACTTGACCGTCAGAATAACATTATCGAATATCCACTTTAAGTCAAGCACAATTGTCGCTGGAGACATTTTTTTTAATGATTCAAACAGGCACAACTGAAAAAAAACCTTTTCGGCTGGTAAAATTTTTCACATTTTCCAGCCTGGTGGTGATGTTCACGGCAACCATTGCCCTTTCTGCCATCAACACCCACTGGGTAAAGCAGATACTTCAACAAAAAAACAAAGAATATGCCCATCTTCTGGTGGAAAACCTCAACCATCAGGTTTTTTTACAATTTATCATCCCTGTTGTGTTAAAATACGGCAAAGTCCAGCTCCGGGAAAAGGATCAGTACACCCGCATGGACAGAGTGATCCGCTCCACAATACACAGCTTTAATGTGGAAACAGTGAATATATATGATCTTAAAAACATCATATCTTACAGTCTTGATAAGGACAGAATAGGAAAAAAACAACCCGTTGGAACCCCCTATGATAAGGCTGTTAAAAATAAATTCACTTCAAATCTGGTGCGCAGTGGAAATTTTTTTCAATTACTTCTGGGTATTCCCAACACCACAAAAATTGTAACATTTGCGCCCCTGCGGGCGGAAAAACCGTTGTCATCCATCTCAGGGCCTGTGCTTGGTGTCATGGAAATCGTCCAAGATGTATCCCAGGATTATGCAAAAACATTTAAATTGCAACTGCTCATTGTCATATCGTGTGCCTTTATCATGGGCTCACTTTTTTTTGTGCTTCGTTTTGTGGTGAAACAAGGGGAGATCATCATTGAAAAAAGAGCAGAGGAGCGCCTGAAACTGGAAGAAAAACTACAAAGGGCAGAGCATCTTTCCGCCATTGGAGAGATGACCGCCGGGGTGTCCCATGAAATCCGAAATCCCCTGGGCATCATCAAAAGTTCAGCCGAACTTTTGAAAAAAAAGATGACAAAGCTCAAGGAATCCACCACCATTGTGGATATCATACTGGAAGAATCCATCCGTTTGAACAATATCATACACGATTTTCTTGATTTTGCCCGTCCCATGACACCCGATCTGAAACCTTGCTCCATTGAAGAGCTCATTGAAAAAAATCTTCATTTTATAAATCAGCAGGCCCGGGAAAAACAGATCAGCTTTAATAAATTAGTCCATGGTGATATTCCCTTGATCATGGGAGACACCAATCGTCTTTATCAGGCATTTTTAAATATTTTGCTCAATGCCCTGCAGGCAACCCCCCCGGAGAAATCTGTTTTAATCACCCTTGGTGCCCATAAAACCCATGTACACCTCACCATACAGGATGAAGGACATGGAATTGATCCTGAAGATCTAAAGAAAATATGGACACCTTTCTTCACAACCAAGGAGCTTGGCACCGGCCTTGGCCTTGGTATTGTGAAAAATATCATTGAATCCCACAAGGGAAATATTCACATCTCCAATGTCCAGCCCACAGGCACCCGGGTGGATATTTCCCTGCCCATCACGGAGGCATAACGCATGGATAAAGTTCTTATTGTGGATGATGAAAAAAATTATCCCACCATCCTTGGAGAAGTCATTAAAGAAGAGGGGTTTGAACCTGTTACAGCCTCCAGCGGCTTAATTGCCCTTGATATTTTGCGCAGTGAACCCATTGACCTTGTTTTAACCGATGTGATGATGCCGGGTATGGACGGCATCGAACTTCTGGCCCGGATAAAAGAACTGAATCCTGGGCTGCCGGTTATGGTGATGACTGCCCACGGCAGTGTGGAGCGGGCCGTGGAAGCCATGCAAAAAGGGGCATTCACTTATATATTAAAACCCTTTGACAATGAAACCCTGGTGGCCCACATGCAAAAGGCCATTGCCATCCATGAAATTGTTAAAGAAAATTCCCGGCTAAAAGAAGAGATATCCATTCTCTATAATTTTGACAATATCATTGGCAAAAGTAAACCCATGGAAGATCTTTACAATGTCATCCGAAAGGTGGCCCCCACCGGTGCAAGCATCCTCATTGAAGGTGAAAGCGGTACCGGCAAGGAGCTGGCTGCCAGATCCATCCATTACAACAGCCCGAGAAAGGACCATCCCCTGGTGGCGGTGAACTGTTCCGCCTTTGCAGAATCCCTTTTGGAAAGTGAATTGTTCGGCCATGAAAAAGGAGCCTTTACAGGTGCTGCCAATATGAAAAAAGGACGATTTGAGCTGGCACATAAGGGAACCATATTCCTGGATGAAATTGGAGAGCTACCCAGCGCTATCCAGGTAAAACTTTTACGGGTACTCCAGGAAAAAACCATTGAACGGGTGGGGGGAACCCAGTCCTTCAAGGTCGATTTTCGCCTCATTGCCGCCACCAATAAAAATCTGGAAAAAGAGGTGGAAAAAGGTCATTTTCGAGAAGATCTTTATTATCGTCTTAATGTTGTCAAAGCGGTGATGCCCCCCCTGAGGGAACGGGATGGAGACATCCCGTTGCTGGTAAACCATTTTATCCATAAATATGCCCATGAAAGAAAAATTCAGCAGCCACTGAACGGAGTGGATCCCCGGGCGGCAAGAGTGATATTTGAATATTCATGGCCCGGTAATGTAAGGGAGCTTGAAAATGTCATTGAAAGGGCTGTCATACTTGCCACCGGCACCACCATCTCCGTGGAGGATCTGCCCATGAAACTACAGTCATCTGCATCTTCCCGGCCATCAATGCCGCTGGAGGGGATACCGGAAAACGCAGGACTCACAGAAACCCTGGCGGCGGTGGAAAAACGCATGATAAAAAGAGCCATGGCGCTTTCAGGCAATGTCCAGACCAAAGCCGCTAAAATTCTGGGAATCGGGAAAAGTGGATTAAATCAAAAAATAAAAAAATATGGCCTTTGAAAACAAAAACTTACAAAAAAGCCATTGTTTATCCCATGCAAGGTTTAATATTATGAACAGAGGCAGCAAGAGTTCAAAATTATGAACGCAGGATAAAACCAACTAAATTTAATTATTTTTCAAGCACTTAACTTCAAAAAGCACAAAACACAATTTTTTTAAAGTTCAAGATATTGAACTTTAAAAAATGACTTTTTAATTTTCTCCATTTTTTACCATGAAAATAAAACTTAAAAAGGTCACACAAAAAACCAAGATAACTATTTGATTTTAAATATTTTTTTAAAAAAACCACATCACATCTATATTAAATATTTTTTTTAAAAAACAAACATGGCACACCATATGCATTATTAAAAATCAAAACTAACCAAATAAAAGTTGGTTTTTCATCTTTTTCCTCCTTTAAAAAAGGCCGTCACAATTTATTGTGATGGCCTTTTTTAATTCACGCCCTTCAATGATGGAACGGGCTGACAATCCTATGATGAAGCCCCGCAAAAAAGAGCTTTGTTAATTCTCCATCGGGCGGGACTTAAAAATCAAGAATTATTTTTACCAACCCGGGATCTGGCAACAGTGGCATATATAGACTGGGGGTGGTCAGACAGAATCTGGTTAAAGTACCCACTGCTCTGATCATCTTTACCCGCTTTTTCTGCCAGAAGCCCCAGGTTAAACAGGGCTTCATCTTTTAAAAAAGCACTTTTACCCTGGAGTACCGCTTTAAATATTTCAGTGGCTCTGTCATCATTCTCAAGCATTTGACAGGTGTGTCCCAGGGCAACCTGAATAAGGTTCTCCATGATGGGATCATGGGAAAAATCGGCCAGAACCCCTTGATAGAGAGTCAATGCTTTGTCAAACTTCCCTGCATCATAACAGATTTCTGCAAATCGAACCCGGCCCATTTTACCGGCACCGGTGTTGGGATACTCTTCCATGAGTTTATTTAAATCTTTATGAACCGCCTCATAGCCTTCAGCGGGCGCCATGGTGCTGTAGGTTTCAAGGGCCTGGCTCAACAGAACAGAGGCTTTTTCATCGGAGGCGTTGATACTGTAAATAGTTCCAGAAACAATGATAATGACGGCAAAAATGGCACAGGATGTCCAGATAAGTTGTTTTTGATATGCCCTGGCAAGCGCCACCCCTTTATAAAGGGCCTCCAGGATTGGGTCGGGTTGCTCAAGTTCTTTTTTACGTGCATTGGAAATTTTTTCTGACATTCTTACCCCTTTAAAATAAATTTATTCTTAATTTTCAACAGTTCCATATTTCAGTCAAAAGATCTGTTTGCAAAGATGGGGATACCCCACTATCTACCACACAAGACGTTTAAAGATCCACCCCTGATCTCCATCGCGATGCTCAACCTTGAGCCAGTCCCCCCGGGTTTCAATCACTTTAAAGGGAACCCCTTTTTCCACAGTGAAAACAATATCGGTATTGGTGCCGGGCCCAGATCTGACGTTGCAATTATCTTTAGTGCTGATAACAGATTTTATTTTTTTCACAAGGGAGTTGTGTATCCAGGCCTTGTCACCTTCAAAATCTTTAAAATGGATCCATCCCCCCTTTTTCTCCAGGACAATCAAAGGATAATATTTTTCCACCCGCCACAGGATATCGTAATTAGTACCCGGCCCTGACCTTACATTGGAAATTTTAGAGTTAACAGCCAGCCGTTCCTGGGCAAAAGCCCCCGGCGGTAAAACCGTCAACACCAGAAACACCATGGCAAAAAACAAAAAACGATTTTCCCCTTTATCTGCCAACCTTTCAAATATCAACTTAACACTGCTCATTATTATCCCCCCATTGCCATGGCAGCCTGGGCTGCCCGTAAAAATTTAATTAAAATCCCAGAACCTTTCCTCCCTGGTAAAGCAAAAATGACGCCATCCATGCCATGGAGGTGGTGTATAAAAGATTAAAGCAGGCCCAGCCAGCCGATGTTTCTTTCCAGATGGCAAAAATGGTGGCAAGGCAGGGCACATATAAAAGCACAAAAACCATCATGGAAAGCGCTGACAAAGGTGTCATGCCTGATTTTTTCAATGCCGCCTTTAATGCATCGGGCTCGCTGTCACCAATGCCGTACAACACCCCCATGGTGCTCACCACCACCTCCTTGGCCACCAGTCCGGTCACCAGCGCCACCCCCGACCGCCAGTCAATCCCCAGGGGGGAAAACAAGGGCTCCATGGCCTTGCCAAGTCCTCCGATAAAAGAGCGTTCCACCTGTTCCTGGTTTCTCAATTTTTCCAGTTCTAAAATTCCTGCAACCATTTGCCCTGGCATCTGTGCATTGCCATGCTCTCCTTGTGCGGCCATGGCAATGTGGCCCTGGCGGTTTAATTTTTCAATTTCCCCACTGTAGTCCCTGGAATAAGTTTCCACACGGGGAAAGGTGGACAAGGCCCAGATAACAATGGAACCCACCAGGATCACCCCACCCATTTTTTTAAGAAACATTTTACTGCGATCCCACATGTGAATCACAAGGCTTTTGAGCATGGGCACCCGGTAGGGAGGCAACTCCATGACAAAGGGGGCATCCTCTCCCCGTAAAAGTGTGGATCGAAAAAGTCGTCCAGACACAATGGCCACCACAATGCCGGTGAAATAAAGCCCAAAAATAACAGATCCTGCCCGGGTGCCAAAAAAAGTGCCGGCCAGAATAATATACACCGGAAGCCGGGCAGAGCAGGACATAAAAGGAGTAATGAGAATGGTAAGTATCCTATCCTTTCGGTTTTCCAGGGAACGTGTGGCCATGATGGCCGGCACATTGCAGCCAAACCCCATGAGCATGGGAATGAAAGACTTGCCATGCAGGCCCACCATATGCATCACCCGATCCATGAGAAATGCCGTCCGGGCCATGTAACCGGTATCTTCAAACAGGGCAATGCAGAAAAAAAGAATTAAAATATTGGGCAAAAAGACAATCACACTGCCAATACCTGCCACAATGCCATCCACCAGAAGATCTTTAAGCAACCCGTGGGGCAATAAAATATCAAGCTGTCCAGACAAAAGAGAGACCCCGGATTCAATCCACTCCATGGGGTATGCTCCCAGGGAAAAGGTGAGCTGAAACATGGCCCAGATGAAAAAGATAAATATGGGGAAGCCTAAAAAACGATTGGTCAACAGCAGATCAATGTTTCTGGACATATCTGCTCTTTTCCGGGGTGAGAGGGTCACCACCTCTTTGACAATACCGGCAATGAACCCATAGCGATCATCGGTGAGAACGATTTCCGGATCATCATGGAAAAGGGTTTCCAGACGAAAACGGCTTTTGGCAGCCAGCCGGGTCATTTTTTGTGCCAGGTCCGGGGAGCGCTCTGCCAGACTTTCTGCCACCACCTGGTCCGACTCCAAAAGCTTAATGGCTGTCCAACGCACCGGATGGGGCTGATCCCCGGGAAAATGTTGCTCAAGCTGTTTTTTCAGCTCGGAAATCAAGGACTCGATTTCCCTGTTGTATTTCACCTTGCGCCCGGATGTTCCCCGGGGAAAGGACTCAGCCGCCCGGACGGCTGTTTCCACCAGCTCATCCATGCCTTCATCACGGTTTCCAACGGTGAAAATAACCGGAACATCAAGGAGAATGGACAAGCGTTGGGCATCAATGGAGATTCCCTTGGAGCGGGCAAGATCTGCCATGTTCAGAGCAAAGACCACCGGTCGGTCCAGCTCCATGATCTGCATGGCAAGATAAAGGCTTCTTTCAAGATTGGCTGCATCAATGATGTTCACCACCACATCGGGCTTCTCATCCAGAATAAAATCCCTGGCAGCAATTTCTTCAATGGAAAAAGGCGTCAAACTGTAGGTACCCGGCAGATCCACAATTTTCAGCTCATAGCCGTTGCGTTTCAAGGTACCTTCTTTTTTTTCCACAGTAACACCGGGCCAGTTCCCCACCTTCTGGCGGGCACCGGTGAGATTGTTGAAAATGGTGGTTTTACCGGAATTGGGATTCCCGGCCAGGGCCACGGTTACATTTTTCATGGGTGCTTCACCGTCTTAACATCCTCCACCATTATATTGTCAGCCTCTTCCACCCGGAGGGACACATGATATCCTTTCACAATGATTTCCAGGGGATCTTTCAGTGGGGCGTATTTTTCCACATAAATATGGGTTCCCCGGTTAATGCCCATCTCCAGAAGACGTCTGCGCAAGGTGCCCTCTCCCCCCACCCTGACAATCACACCCTCCTGGCCTTGTTTCATGTGGCTCAGGGCAATTTTCCTTCCCGGCAGCCGCCCCGGTCCTGCGCAACGTCCCTGGGGAAGGGAGGCATCTGCGTCCATTTCCCGGGGAGCATGCTGCACCAGGATTTTTTCAGCAAGTCCATGACAAATGGCAAAACGACTTTCCCCTGTGGCCACCACCATCTGTCCGCCACCCTGGGAGGATACCACCTCAACTGTATCCCCGTATCTGAGTCCCATGGAAGCCAGACGCATCTGGGCCCGTCGCCCCCCCCCAAGGGATTTAATAATACAGGTCTCCCCCTGCCGGGCCCGGCACAGGGGCATCATCAATTCCCGGGTTTTGAGACATTTTGAACAGATACCATAAATTTCCATGCGATGCTGGAGCATATGAAAACCATAGGCCGCAGCCACATGGGCCTGCTTTTTTTCCAGAACTTCATCCTTGAATTCGAGGATATCACCACATTTAACACAAACCATGTGATCATGGTGCATCCCCAGATGGCGGTGTTCATACCGCCGGGGTCCATCTTCAAACTGCACCATGTGAGCAAACCCAAAACGACACAAAAGCGCCATGGTCTCTTCCACAAAATCATCGTCCATGGGCATGCCGTCGATTTTGAGCTGATCCATGATTTCCCGGCAGGTGACATGTTTTTCTGTCTTTAAAAAACAGTCCAATATTTTGAAACGTTTCTCAAAGGCGTCCACGCCTTCTTCTTGAAACAACTGCTTAAACTGTTTTTTTTCCTGTTCATGTCTGGTATTCATACACATGGTCCCGTTGTTCTTTTTATATGAAATACTCCGTAAATCTGTGGAGTATTTCTACCTTTGTTGTGGGCAGAGCCGGATCGGAATACGGTCTGTCCATGGCGGCTATCCAGCCTTGAAACGTAATTTCAGCCACTTTGGATTTTAGCTGTTAATTTCATACAAAATACTGTAACTATGGGATCCTAATCTTTCGCATTTCATATTTAATTTTAAAAAGTTAATTTTTTTAAAAAAATTCTCCATACCCCAAAACAATACCCTAAAATAGCTTTATAAATTATTACAGGCACGGAAAGATGTCAACATGAACCCAATGGAAAGAAAACCGAGATGACTGCATCCTCTTTTATGAATTTTATAAATACCCCCCTTACCATCAAAAACAGCACCATTTCCAACCGCCTTTTACTGGCACCCATGGCAGGGCTTGGTCACATTGCCTTCAGGGAACTTGTATCTGAGTTTGGGGGATATGGATTGCTTTTCACAGGCATGTGCAGTGCCAAAGCCGTTCCCCATGAAAATCCAGCGGTATCTCCTGTGTTTAAATGGCGCACAGAAGAGCTTCCCCACCTGGTGTGCCAGATTTTCGGTCCCGACCCTGAAAGCATGGCCCGGGCCGCCCGGCGCATTGAAAAAGAAGGTTTTTTTGGGGTGGATCTCAATTTTGGATGTTCTGTGTCCGCCATTTGCAAAAAGGGCAGCGGTGCCATCCTCCTTAAATCCCCCGACCTTGCCGTGGCCATTGTTAAAGCAGTACGACAGGCCGTGGAAATTCCTGTTTTTGTAAAATTCCGGACAGGGTGGGAGAACAATGTCACCCCGGCCGTGGACATGGCCCGGCGATTTGAAGATGCCGGTGCCCATGCCCTGGTGTTCCACCCCAGGATTGCACCGGATCGACGATCCAGACCCCCGGTGTGGGACCACATCACCCATGTGAAACAGGCTGTATCCATTCCGGTATTTGGCAACGGCAATCTCTTTGAACTGTCAGACTGTAAAAAAATGTATAAACAGACCGGGTGTGACGGCTTTTCCATGGGCCGCATGGCTGTGGCCCGGCCATGGCTGTTTGCCCAGTGGACCCGGGGATTTGTTCCAGATGAACATACGGCCTTTAATGCAGCACTGAGGATGACACAGCTATTAGTGAAATACCACGATGAAAGAACTGCCGTAAAATCATTTAAAAAGTATGTCCCCTATTTTGCAGCTGGGTTTAAATTCGGCCATGCCATATGCAAGGAACTGCTCAAGGGAGATGAGATACGGGAAATCCAGGATATCATCACCTCACTTGCCGCCCAGAAACCGGAATCGGCCCTGCGCCCGAACCTGCATCTTTTTTCATAAACCGCCACGGGCGGACCGTATTCTGATCCGGTTCTGCCCACAACAAAGCTTGAAATACGCCTTTGGATTGTGGAGTATTTCATATAAACTGCCATGGGCAGATCATATTGGGATTTGACCTGCCCACAACGAAATTTGAAACTCTAATCATTGCAATGCTTTGGGTGGAGTTTCATATAAAACGGGCATCTCCTGGCGGACACAACAAATATAGGGTCGTAGACGCGGAGCCAAACGGTATTATACCGCCCCCCCCGATGGGCAATGGGCCCGGACCGGAACTGTAGACAGCTCAATTGTCCGGTTCTTATTGCCCATCGGGGGGCGGCTCTGCCTTAGCTTGCCTCGGAGGCTGCCTTTTCATATAAAAAATCGGGGTAACCTTTATTTTTCCTTACACTTTCAAGGAAAATGAGCACAGACATCTTCCATAAGACGGGATAGCTTCACCATCAAAGGTCGAATCTGATCCTGATGTTCCGGGGGCACCATGAAAACCGGTGCACGGTAATTTTTCAATATATATGCAGGAGGATTGGGCAATGAATCTGCCATTTCAGACTTTGCCTGCCATAAAATCATATCGGTGAGATTTCCGGAAGTTCCCCGGGCATCCATATGCTCAACCACCTGCTGGAATAAATTATTCAGAGTGAGCACATAGGGAGGCATCCGGGCATATCCCGCGTCCCGGCATTTCACTTGGGAAAAAAGCATGCGACAGCCCAGGGGTCTTTTCTCATAAATGGTGCAGGAGCCTTGATCAAGCAAAGGGCACTGTCCCCAGGAAGGATCATTTTCTTCTTCGGGGATCTCTTTTCCTTCAATGCAGAGTAATGCCATATTATTAATGGTATGCATCGGTTGAAAGCGTGGAGCAGTACGCCCTTGGGTAACCCTTTGTTCAAGTCCGGCTCTTTCTCGTTCATCCATTCCATCCACCATAAAGGCGTACTCCAGGGAGGTCATGGTGACGTTACAGGTACAGCACGAGGCACAACCCTGTTCACACACCGCTCCATGCCCACGGGTGTATTCATCATGGAGTGAATACACCCGGGCCAGGGCATCACATTTTTTTTCCATGTTATTTCCTTTCATTGGTTGACTTTTTATTTGTTTTTGGCATGCTTCCTTTGGATCTTATTGATTCACCATTTACAACCCCTCAGTAAAAAATGGGCACAAAGTAACATTCCCATTTTACAATCCACATGTTCTGTGGGTCAACGGATCTGTATTCTCTCGTCGGTCATAACTTCTCCAGTTTGACACCACATAATCTGTTTCTTTACGACTGAACATATTCCTTGTGGTACGAGAAATGAGACCTTCAGACCCATGAGGTATTTTGTTCAACAGGCCAATTGGCCGATTCCTATTGCTATTCAGGGAATAGTGCCGGAGCAATTGAACATCGCTGTTTTCACCATACTTTAGAGGAGAACCACCATGACAAGCACCGTATATATCACAGATTTTAAAGCCACTTCCAGGGAAAATCTTCCTGAAAAACTGGCAAGATTATTAGAAAAAGCCGGTATGGATGCTATATTGACAAAAGAAGATCTCACCGCCATTAAACTCCACTTTGGGGAAAAGGGCAACACCGCCTTTATCCGCCCCCCATACATCAGAAGCATCGTGAAAGCCATCAGAAAAAGAGGCGCCATTCCCTTTCTCACCGATGCCAACACACTTTATGCCGGTGCCCGCAGTGATACGCCCACCCATATCAAAACCGCAGTGGAAAACGGATTTTCCTTTTCCAGCATGGACGGCGCCCCTGTTATCATTGCCGACGGGCTCAGGGGAAAGAGCGAAACTTCTGTTGAAGTTAAGCAGCAACATTGCAAAGAGGTGTACATTGGAAGTGAAATTATATCGGCCGACGCCTTGATATCAGTGGCCCATTTTAAAGGTCATGAACTGTCAGGATTTGGCGGTACCTTGAAAAATCTTGGCATGGGGTGTGCTTCCCGGCGGGGAAAGCTGGATCAGCACTCCACTGTGAGCCCCAAGGTAAAACGAAAAACCTGCATTGGATGCGGCCAGTGCGCAGCCCATTGTCCGGCAAATGCCATTGCCGTTGAGGAAAAAAAAGCAACCATTGATGCCAGCACCTGCATCGGGTGTGGAGAATGCATCATCCGCTGCCCCACAGCATCGGTGAATATCCGCTGGAATCAGACCATACCGGTTTTTCTGGAGAAAATGATGGAATACACATTGGGGGTGCTGAAAAACAAACAGGACAAGGCCCTTTTTGTGAATTTTATTTCAGATATTTCCCCGGCCTGTGACTGTCTGCCATACAATGATGCCCCCATTGTAAGAGACATCGGCATTGCCGTTTCCACCGACCCTGTGGCACTGGACCAGGCCTCGGCAGATCTTGTCAATGCAGAAGCCGCCCTTCCCGGTTGCTGCCTGACCTGCAACACACTGCCCGGGGAGGACAAGTTCAAGGGACTTTACCCCAAGGTTCCCTGGGAACTTCAACTGGCCTATGGTGAAAAAATTGGACTGGGATGCCGGGACTACACCTTGAAACGAATGGAAACTTTGGCGTGGAAAAAATAGAAAAACATACTTCTTTTGCAGGCATTCCCATGGATTCAAAAATGATTAAAGCCTTTGGCAGCCTATTATACTATCCCAAAAGCAGCTTACACAGCTTTTTAAAAGAGCCTGTCAATGGAAAATCATGGAAGTGTAAAACAGACAATAAAGCACGGCATCAAAGAAACGCTCAATGGGGTGGAAATGTAGCCAAGTGCTTTAAAGCTATATCATCAAACAACTGAAGTGTACCGTTTTTCAAAGGGAAACAAGCGTTCCAGGGATATGCGGCATGGCCACATCCACCTGGACAGAGGGGGTGTTCAAACGTTCCTGAAAGGTTTGAAGGGCGCATTCCGGGGTATTATTTTCATGGCTCAGGTGGGCCAGAATCACATGGGAAAGGCCATTATCGCAAATATCATTGACAAGTTCACCGGCATCGGCATTGGAAAGATGACCCAGCCGGCTTTTCACTCGCTGTTTTAAATACCATGGGTAAGGGCCGTTGTTGAGCATGTCAGGATCATGGTTGGCCTCAATATAGAGAAGGGAGCACCCTTTAAGATGGGTTTTAACCAGGTGGGTGGCCACCCCAAGATCCGTGGCAATGCCCATTTTCACCCCGCCATGTTCCAAGGTGAATCCCGAAGGGTCTGCGGCATCATGGGAAATGGAAAAGGGATCAATCTTGAGATCACCAATGCAAAAAGGAACCCCGCACTTGAAATTACGGGCACCATGAACAGTGCCAAGCTTACTTGAAGCAGCCTGCATGGTCTTCTTATTAAGGTATAGTGGAATATCAAAGCGGCGGCTTAAAATACCCGCCCCTTTGATATGATCGGTGTGCTCGTGGGTGATGACCACGGCGGACAGCATTTCCGGGGAAAGCCCCCTGGCGGCCATGCGTCGTTCCAGTTCAATGCCGGAAAGGCCGGCATCCACCAGAACAGCACTGTCTCCGCCGGAGACAAAAACGGCGTTGCCCTTGCTGCCACTGGCAAGGGCACAGACGTTAAGACCCGAAACAGTCATTATTCTTTGGCTGCAACGGCTTTATGGCTCAATCGAATCTTGCCGTCCCGGGTGATATCCAATACCTTAACCTTGATAACATCCCCTTCCTTCACCACATCGGTGACCTTTTTAACCCGATGATCGGCCAGCTCGGAAATATGCACCAGCCCGTCGGTACCGGTCTTAATGCGCACAAAGGCACCAAAATCCATGGTTTTAACAACCTCGCCTTCATAGATGCCGCCAATTTCAGGGTCCATGCCAATATCATTGACAATTTTGCACGCAGCCTCGCCATCAGCCAGATTTGCCGCTGCAATCTTAACAAGGCCGGTGTCATCCACCTCAATCACCGTGTTGGTATCTGCCTGGATGGAACGAATCATTTTACCACCCGGGCCGATGATCTCACGGATTTTATCCGGATTGATCTTAACCGTGATGATTTTGGGGGCATGGGGGGACATTTCTGTCCGGGCCGCGTCAAGGGTGGTCAACATCCGGTCAAGGATGTGTATTCTGCCCTCCTTTGCCTGGGTCAATGCCTTGATGAGCACATCCCGTGACAATTCCCGTATTTTAATATCCATCTGAAGGGCTGTGATACCGGTGCGGGTACCGGCCACCTTAAAATCCATGTCGCCAAAATGATCCTCGTCCCCAAGAATATCTGACAGCACCACTGTTTTATCACCTTCTTTAACAAGTCCCATGGCAATACCGGAGACAGGTTCTTTAATGGGAACACCGCCATCCATAAGCGCCAGAGTTCCTGCACATACGGTTCCCATGGAAGAGCTTCCGTTGGACTCCATGACTTCACCCACAAGACGAATGGTATATTCAAAATCTTCGGCATCGGGCAGCACACGCTCCAGGGCCCGGGTGGCAAGATTACCATGTCCCACATCCCGTCTGCTGGGACCGCCCGGGCGTTTGCACTCACCCACGGAAAAGGGAGGAAAGTTATAATGAAGCATAAAAGTTCGGGTCTCTTCGCCCCCCAGTGTTTCCACCCGCTGCTCATCCCTGCCGGAACCCAGAGTCAAGGTTCCCAGCACCTGGGTTTCCCCCCGGGTGAACAGGGCACTTCCATGGGGTCGGGGAAGATTTCCCACCTCACAGGTAATCTGTCTGACTTCATCAAAGGGACGACCGTCAATGCGTTTATCTTCATTAAGGACAATGTCCCGGCAGGTGTTTTTCACCAGCCCGGAAAACAGATCCTTGATATCTCCCACCCTGTCGGCATACTCCTCTCCAAGGCTTTCAATGACATCATTTTTAACCACATCCAGCGCTTTGTTGCGCGCCATCTTTCCCTGGGTCTGAACCGCAGCATGGATCTTGTCCGCTGCAAGGGCCTTTACTTTGTCAAAAAGGTCTTCATCTGTCTGGGGGGGCTCAAAAATACGCTTTTCTTTACCCATGGCCTCTTTCAGGGATTCCTGGATATCAATCAGGGGCTGCATGGCCTGGTGGCCAAAAAAGATGGCATCCAGCATCTCTTCTTCAGATACCACATCTGCGCCACCCTCCACCATGATCACACCGGTTCTGGAACCGGCGACCACCAGCTCAATGTCGCTTTGTTCCAGTTGTTCCACAGTGGGATTGGCCACAAATTCACCGTTAATGCGCCCCACGCGAATACCGGCAATGGGTCCTGCAAAGGGGATATCAGAAAGTCCCAGGGCAGCAGAAGCTCCCACCAGGGCCAGGGTGTCCGGCTCATGCTCCTGGTCCATGGACAACACCGTTGCAATCACCTGGGTTTCAAAATTATACCCTTTTTCAAACAAAGGCCGAATGGGCCGATCAATGAGACGACAGGTCAAGGTCTCTTTCTCACTGGGTCGACCGATCTCCCGGCGAAAATAATTGCCCGGAATTCTGCCGGCAGCATAAATTTTTTCCTGATATTCCACGGTGAGGGGCAAGAAACTGATATCCGGTTTTGGGTTTTTGGCACTCACAGCTGTCACCAGCACCATGGTTTCGCCATGTTGAACCAGCACAGCCCCGGAAGCCTGCTTGGCAATTTTACCGGAACGGATACTGAAATCCTGACCATTTAACTGGGTTGTAAAAACGTGTTCCATAATTTCTCCTGTAAAAAAGGGCGGTTCTAAAAGCATCTTTATACAGAATAAACCCGCACATCCACCATCAGGATAATTCCTGCATGGTGCATGTGCGAACTTATTCAGGCATCTGCCAAAGAATTACCGCCCGTTCATTTAAAAACTCAATTTTAATTCATTAAATAAATTAAAATTAAAAATAACAATACCGACATCTAAGATTAGATGTCGGTATCTTTCTTTTTATCTTCTCAGTCCCAGTCTTTCGATGAGACTTCGATATCTTGCAATGTCTTTATGCTTGACATAGTCCAAAAGACGACGTCTGCGACCTACCAGAATCAGCAGGCCCCTTCTTGAGTGATGATCTTTTTTGTGCATTTTAAGATGCTCCGTCAAATAGCTGATGCGGTGTGTCAAAAGGGCCACCTGCACCTCTGGAGAACCGGTATCGGATTCATGGAGCTTAAATTTTTCTATCATCTCTTCTTTATTTTCTGCCAGTAAAACCACTTTACAACTCCTTAATTTGGAATAAATTAATACGGGGCATTTCAAAATCCAATACAATGCCTTTTATCTGCCTGTCATCCAATATTCCATTCAGAAAAACAGGTTTAAAGACACCACTGGAATGCCCCTGCCATTTAATTCTGGCCCCAGAATGATTTCCCAGGGACAAAAACAAGGTATATTAACGATTAATCAACAAAAACACAACAATAATTATAGGTTTGAACGGTTTCATCATATTCAACCACCGCAGCAAGGCTGCCCCGGGGATCAAGAATACGAAGAAATGTATTCTGTCCGGCATCCAGCCAGAAAGAAGCGGGGGGCAAAAGCGCACCCAGGGGCTGGCCAAAACGTATTTTCCCCAACATCGATTCATCCGCAGAAACAGCGGGCAGAAAGGAAAGTGCCCGGGCCATGGGAATAATCTGTCCATTGAATTGGGAGTCATCCATTTGCTCAAGATTGGAAAGAGGAACGGTCTCTTTAAGAGATATGCCGCAGCAGGCGGTTCGACACAAAGAGGCCAGATGCGCCCCGCACCCCAGCCGGGAACCGATGTCCCGGGCAAGGCTTCGGATATAGGTACCGGATGAACAGCGAACATCCATCTCCACCAAGGGAAGTTCCATGGATGTCACATGGATGTCATAGATTTCAATGTCCCTGGGAGGCTTTTCCACAGGGGTGCCCTGACGGGCCAGACGATACAAGGGGACACCATTGTGTTTCAAGGCAGAGTACACCGGGGGAATCTGTTTCTGGGGACCCTTAAATTGCGCCACAGCCGTGGCCACCTGCTCTTCTGTAAGATCATTTAAAAAGTCGTTCCCGGCCGATGCTGTGATTTCTCCCTCGGCATCAAGGGTGTCGGTGTCCACCCCAAGGTGCACCCCGGCAACGTAGGATTTTTCTCCACCGATTAAAAAACGGGAAATGCGGGTGCCTTTATTGATGCCGCATAAAAGCACCCCGGTGGCAAATGGGTCCAGGGTGCCTGTGTGTCCCACTTTTTTAACACCCAGTCGTCTTTTCAGCCTGGCAACCACCCTGGCAGAGGAAATTCCGGCAGGTTTATCAACGGCAATGATGCCATCTGTCAGAGGTGTCAATGGTCACCTTCGGAAAAAGTATCTTTGAGCAGGCTGTCAATGCGACTGCCCCGGTCAAAGGAGGTGTCATGGATAAATTTTAAATCCGGCATATAACGAAGGCCCAGCTTGGGGGCAATGCTTTTTTTAATGAAACCCAGAGAGCTTTTAAATCCCTCCTGGGCTTCCTGGACCCGCTTTTCATCGCCAAACACAGAAAAGTAAACATAGGCTATGCGCAGATCCGGTGTCATCTTGACCCCGCTGATGGTGGCCATCTCAATTCTGGGATCCTGTATTTTTTTGGTCATGAGCTCGGTGAGGGAGGCCTGGATTTTTATTCCCACCCGGTCTCCCCTTGGATATGGCTTCATTATTTAATCTGCTCCAGGGTGGCCTTGCGCTCTTCAATGTCATAACATTCAAAGATGTCACCCGTTTTGATATCATTGAATTTTTCAAGGCCGATACCGCATTCATAGCCCTGGGCCACTTCTTTTACGTCATCCTTAAACCGTCGCAGGGAGGCCACAGTGGACTTGCACTTCACAACCCCATCCCGCAGCAGTCTGATCTTATCCCCCCGGCTGACCTTGCCGTCCAGTACAAAGGAACCGGCAACAGTGCCTTTGTTGGGAATGACAAAAGTATCCCGAACCTCGGCACGACCCAGAATATTTTCATGGAAAGTGGAGGGCATCAGTCCTGTGAGGGCGGCTTTGATATCATTAATAACATTGTAAATAATATCATAGAACCGCATATCAATGTTCTCTTCCTTGGCAAGCTCTCTCACCTTGGGGGTGGGCCGTACATTAAACCCGATGATGATGGCATCGGAAACCGCTGCCAGGGAAACATCAGATTCATTGATGGCACCTGTGCCGGAGTGAACGATTTTGATATCCACTTCTTCCTGGGCAAGCTTCATCACTGAATCGTTCAAGGCTTCCAGAGATCCATGAACATCAGCCTTAATGATGAGCTTGAGTTCCTTGATCTCATCGGAACCCATGTTGGCAAAAAGTTTTTCAAGATTTGCCCGGCTCTTCTTAGCAAGCTCCTTGGCCCGCTCTTTTTGCATGCGGTGTTCACTGATCTGCTTGGCATCCTTTTCTGATGACAATGCCACAAACTCATCACCGGCTTCGGGGACCCCGCTTAGACCCACAATCTCCACCGGAGTACTGGGGCCGGCCTCGGTCACGGTCTGGCCGATGTCTCCGATCATGATACGAATCTTTCCGGAATGGAGACCACACACCAGGGGTTCTCCCGCCCTAAGGGTTCCCTGTTCCACCAGTACAGTGGCCACAGGTCCCCGACCGGCATCCAGCCTGGCTTCCACCACATGGCCCATGGCATGCCTTGTGGGATTGGCTTTTAATTCAAGCACCTCGGCCTGGAGCAATATCATTTCCAGAAGTTCATCAATGCCTGTTTCTGCCTTGGCAGACACCCTGGCAAAAATCACATCTCCACCCCAGTCCTCGGACACCAGTCCGTGTTCGGACAATTCCCGCATGACCCGGTCAGGATCGGCATCGGGTTTATCCATCTTGTTAACGGCCACAATCACCGGCACATTGGCTGCCTTGGAATGGTTAATGGCTTCTATGGTTTGGGGCATCACCCCATCATCTGCCGCCACCACCAGAACAACAAGGTCAGTTACCTGGGCACCCCTGGATCGCATGGCTGTAAAAGCAGCATGACCCGGAGTATCCAGAAAAGTAATCACGCCCTTGGGGGTTTCCACACTGTAAGCACCGATGTGCTGGGTGATGCCACCGGCCTCACCCGTGGTGATTTTGGATTTTCGGATGACATCCAGTAATGAGGTTTTACCATGATCCACATGCCCCATGATGGTCACCACCGGTGAACGGCTGATGAGATCCTCAGGATTTTCTTCCACATGGGTATCCATGAGCAGGTCCTCTTCAAAGGATGCCTTTTCAACCTCATAATCAAACTCTGCAGCCACCAGGGTTGCGGTATCATAGTCAATGGTCTGATTCACCGTTGCCATGACCCCCATGCCCATGAGCTTGACAATCATCTCATTGGCTTTGATACCCATTCGTTTGGCAAGTTCCGCCAATTCAATGGTATCATCAATTTTAACACGACGCTTAATGGCTTTGGGTGTGGTGATCTGGGTCTTCTGGACTTTCCCCCTCTGCTTGTTTCGATTGTCTTTTCGACGTCCTTTTTTACCACCGCGTCTTCCGTCATAGAGGTCTTTGCCCTCAACCACAGAGCGTTTTTTCCGCGTGTTCCCTTTGCCTGGAGTTCCAGGGCTCCCATCGGTCTGTTCCCATTTTTTCCGTTTATCTTTTTTGGATCTGGCCTTTCCGGAAAGATCCCCCCCCGGCATTTCTCTCGGGCTCACAGGGGGTGCCTGAACTTTTACATTTCTGGGGGGTGCAGAAGGTCTTGGGGCTGAAGGCTTACCGGGTTTTCTGCGATGCCTGGGCAGATCCGCACCTGACGGGGTCCCCGCTTTTTTCCTGGCAGGGGGAATCACCGGCGGCACGGCAAGTTTGATTATTTTTGCAGGTTCTGACTTTTTTACTTTTTTCTTCCGAGGTCTTTTTTTACCGGCTGCATCGGAATCATCCACCGGTGCCTCCCCCACGGTGTCATTGTCGGTGTCAACTTTATCCAGGGCACCGTCCTCCTCTTTAATATCATTTTTTAATTTCTCATTTTCATCGTCCATCTCTTTTTTCACAGACGATGCATCTTTTGGAACGGGGGGAGTATCCTTGGTCAAGGAAGCCTCCTTTGAATCGGTTTGTACAGGTTCCTCCCCTTTGGCAGATGCATCCGCAACGGTTTCAGAAACAGGAGATTCAGGGGCAATCTCTTTTTCTGGAACCGGAGGTTCTGAAGGTGTCTCTTTTTCTGGAGCAACGGGCTCTACTATCTTGGCAGGTTTTTCCTTGGTAGGGATGGAAATAATCCTGGCAGCATTGCCTTTCTTCTTTGGTTTAGCCGGTTTTAACAAAGCATCGGCTTTTTTGGGGGATACATCCGTTTTCATCGATTCCTGGGCATGGTTATCAGTTTTTTCGTCCTTTTTTTCATCCACAGGCGCCACGGTTTCTCCGGGAAGATCCTTTGGGGATCCATTGTCAGCTGCAATGTCATCCACACCGGTACCCACGGTGTTTTTCTCCAGAGATGAATCCTTGGCAGCCGCAGATTTTTGATCATCATCTTTCTGGGAAGACGGTTTCCTGGAGGGAACAGGGTCTAAATCCTGTTTTTTGGAAGGTGATTCTGCCGGTTTTTTTTGTTTAACTGGCTTACGTCTTCTAATGACAGATGGTTTCACCCTTGTCTCTGCCCGTTTGTTCTTTTGCCCGAACATACTTTTCTTTACTTTGTTGACGTCCTCATCTTCCAGAGAACTCATATGGCTTTTTACTTCAATATCCAATGCCTTGAGCTTTGTAAGGAGGGCCCTATTCGTCAAATTAAGCTTTTTGGCCAGCTCATATACCCTGATTTTTGCCATCCGTTCCCCCAAATATTATCTCTTTTAATTCTGTTTATAAGGTCTTGATACAACGCAACTTTCGGGTTTACCTTCAAGTGGTTGAGACCACGGGGTCAGGCTTGTACAATGATTCTTTTTGCCGGCAGCAAATGCCTGATGCGTAAAAAGCACCATGGTACAAGCCTGACCCGACCCCGTTTATGTCAATCCGAAAAGTTGAGTTATTCCACGCCATCTGCATCATCATCTTCTTGTGCATCGGACAGCGGGGAAGGAACTTCATCCTCCACTATCTGTTCCCGGTTGCCCTCATCCGGTAAAATCTCTTCCGGATGGGCAGCAGATTCACCGTCATCCGTCAAAGGCGGTTCCTGAACAGATTCCTTGCTTTGAGCAACAATCTTTTGTGCATTCTCAATCAGCAACGCCACTTCTTCTTCAGTCATGTCAGTAACCGACAGCAGCGCCTCTTTTTGAGCTGATGCAACATCCGCAGACGCGCAAAAACCATTTTTATACAATGCCTCAGCCATGGCCAGGGTGACGTGGGGAATATCCATCAAAGAATCATATCCTTTCTTAAGGCTACGACTGTATTCATCCTCACTCATCACTTCAAGATGCCAGCCGGTGAGACGACAGGCAAGACGGACATTTTGGCCATTTTTTCCAATGGCAATGGAAAGGAAATCATCCACAACAATGATCTCCATGTTCTTATTGTCTTCATCAATGATTACCCGGGCAATTTCAGCCGGGGCCAAGGCGTTGCACACAAATTTAGCCACATCCGGGTTCCATTGAACAATATCAATTTTTTCCCCCCGGAGTTCCTGGACAATGCTCTGTACACGATTGCCCTTCATTCCCACACATGCGCCCACGGGATCCACATCGGAATCCGAAGAGCTCACCGCAATTTTAGAACGAACCCCGGCTTCTCTGGCAGCGCCCCGGATGGAGACAATGCCCTCGGTTATCTCAGGAACTTCAGTGGCAAACAATTTCACCAGAAACTCAGGATGGGTCCGGGACAAAATAATCTGGGAGCCCCTGGCGTCCTCCAGCACATCCAGAACATAGGCCCGGATGCGGTCTCCCCGTCGATAGTTTTCCCTGGGAATCTGCTCCCTTGATGTCAGTATGGCTTCGGCCTGGCCAAGGTTTACAATGATGTTACCCCGGTCCACCCGTTGAACAATGCCATTGATAATTTCACCCTTTTTATGGATAAAATTTTCATACACAGCGCTTTTTTCAGCCTCTTTCATTTTTTGAATAATCACCTGTTTGGCTGACTGGGCCGCAATGCGTCCAAAGGAAGACGTATCCACCTTGATCCCCAGGCTGTCCCCCAGTTCACACTCGGCATCATACCCAAGGCCTTCTTCATATGTCAGCTCAATTTCAGGATCCTGAACCTCTTCCACCACCTCTTTGAACTGAAACACATCCACTTCACCAGTTTTTTCATCGTAATGCACTTCAACATCAACCCGGGGACCCAGTTTTTTTCTGGCAGCGGATTCAATGGCTTCCTTCAGGGTGGCAACAAGCACTTCCCTGCTGATGCCCTTTTCCCGGCTAACCTGATCTATGACACGCTTAATATCTGTAATTAACATTATGACTCTCCGTGTGAACCAGCCAGTCTTGCCTTGCCGATCTGTTCATATGGAATCTTCACCGCTTCCTGATCTACCAAAATAGTGACAACATCATCACTGATACCCTGGAGCAGTCCTGTGAATTTCCGCCTGCCCTGAATGGGCACCCTGACTTCAAGCTTAATCCGATTTCCTGAAAACCGGTCATAGTCAGCCGATTTGCTTAAAATTCTGTTGGGCCCGGGGGAAGAGACTTCAAGACGATAGGCACCCATTTCATCAAAATGCACATCCATCAAGTCTCCGATCTGTCTGTTCATATGGGCACAATCATCAATATTTACACCACCGGGTTTGTCAATGCATATCCTCACAATGGCGCCCCCCCTGTCGGACAAAAATTCCACGCTGACAAACTCAAAGTTTTCCGCTGTGCACAGAGGATCCAGCAACGCCTCAATCCTTCCGGCAACAGATTGTATTTTCTGTTCTTTTTTCAAACCCACACCCTATAGACTGCCTTTGATTATGACACCGCTGATGGACATGAACACCTGCTGTTTTGCAGACATACTCCCCGGCAGGGCCCACGTTCACCTGAAAAATATTACGCCATCCACCCCGGACACATTCTGCCCAACCTCAGCCAAAAAAAAAACGGGCAAACGCCCGTTCCCTGGTACCCTGTATTTTTACAAAGCATCCATTGTGAACTATCCTTAAGGATATCGCAATTGATATTTCTGCTTCATTGAAGGGGACAAAATGTCCATGACATTAATAATGCCATCCGTTCAACAGGAGAAAAAAAGTTTCTCCACCATTACAACACCGTGCCGGCCAAGGCAATTCAGCCAAGTAAAAAAATGCTGAAGCATACTCTTATTTCAAGCTCATAAATCTGGATTTTTATGACCCAAAGCAAGGTCATGATCCATGGCGTTCAAACATCTCAAAAAATCAAGACATTTATAATCTGGAGCGGGCAACGAGATTCGAACTCGCGACACCAAGCTTGGGAAGCTTGTACTCTACCAACTGAGCTATGCCCGCTAACGATGTGCAACTATAAAGCAAAAAAACGAGACTGTCAACCAGAACTGCGGCAACGCACAGTCTAATTTCGGCCCACACCTCGGAAAAAAGCAAATGCAGTTTGCGCAAAAACCGTTTTCGATCCTTTTTTTATAAGAAATACTCCGCAAATCTGTGGAGTATTTCTAACTTTGTTGTGGGCAGAACCGGATCAAAATAAGGTCTACCCATGGCAGTTATATGAAAAAGCAGATACTGGGTGTTCAAAGCAACTACTTTTTCATTGTTCGTTGTGAGCCGATCGAAATCACAATTAAAATCTGCCCATGACAGTGATACCGAGGACCAAAAGTTCATCAGCATACAAAGTCTGTCTGTTACAACTTCTCGTTGGGAGGTCAGCCCAACGCGTCCTTCCAACAAGGCATTGGGTGCCCAAATCTTAACTGATTTACCATTTAACAATCTCAGGTTATTATTTTACATGGATGGGGGTCTCAAATAAACAGCAAATTGAAAATGGCTGATGCCCTTATGCAGGCAGAGCTGCATCATATCTTTTAATGAGCCAACCGGAAATATTGGCGTGGAGCCCCTTGATTTTTTTCTCTTTCAAGGTTTTTTCAGCCGATCGATACACAATGCGAAAAGAAAGTGATTTTTGCCCTTCAGCCAAGGGAGCACCCTGGTACACATCAAACAAAAACAGATCTTCCACCAGGGAATTATTCCGGGTGTATCCCAGAAGATCATCACACACATCCCCGGCAGCCACACCTTCATCCACAATCATGGTAATATCCCTCTCCACGGAGGGGAATCGGGGTAACGGCTGTGCCACAATGGCCTGGGGTGTTGCCAGAAGCAGGGCAGTCATATCCAGCTCAAAGACAAACGCGCTCTGTTTAAGACCAAAGGCGGAACATACAGTCGGAGCCACTTCACCCAGGGCACCCAGACAAGCTTCGCCCTTTTTCACAACAGCGCCACACCCCTTTTTAAAATAGGGATATGCATTTTCAGAAGCCGGTGTAAAAGCCAGATCCGATGCAGGAATATCCAAGGCATCCAAAAGCCCTTGAACAATCCCTTTGAGGTCAAAGAAATCACAGGGCTGGGCCTTTCCATGCCAGGAAACAGAAGGAAAACGATTTCCTGTCCAGAGAGCTGCCAGCATCTCTTGTTCCCGGGGTTGGGTTCCCGGGCTTGTGGCCAGAAACATTTTACCCACCTCAAATATCCTGAGGGTATCTGTCTGCTTTGCCACATTGCGTCCCATGGTCTCCAGTAATCCCGGCAAAAGGGACGAACGAAGCACGGACATCTCTTCTGAAATGGGATTAAGGATTTTCTCCATGGCCCAGCGTTGGTCTTCCGGTGCCAGCTGTAGTTTCCCGCACATACCCGCATCGGTGAAGCTGTAGTTCACAGCTTCAAAAAAACCAAATCCGTTCATCATGTCTTTCACAGATTCCCGGAACTCAATGGCCGGAACAGGATGTTGTCTCAGGGAAGGCACCATGGGAAAACTGGTTTTAATGTTATCATATCCCCAGAGGCGAGCCACTTCTTCGGACAAGTCTTCCGGACGGGCAACATCCACGCGGAAGGACGGCACATCCACTGTCAACATCCCCTTTGCAGATGATTTTGCAACAAACCCGACAGATTCAAGTATCCCAGCGATCTTTCCATCATCAAGATCTGTACCCAGGCGTCGATTCAAGGCACCGGTATTCAACTCAATCACAACAGGATCAAACCGTGTGGGATGGGCATCCACAACACCGGGAACCAATGTGGCACCGGAGACCTCGACCATCAAAGAAACGGCCCGACTCAAGGCCCTGGCACATCCTTCAGGATCCACACCCCGTTCGAACCGGTGGGAAGCGTCGCTGTTAATACCGCACAGCTTTGCCGTTCGACGAACGGAAACAGGATCAAAATAAGCGCTTTCAACAAGGACACGGGTGGTTTCCGGTATAATCTCAGAATTCTCCCCCCCCATAACCCCGGCAAGGGCCACAGGGCGCTTTCCATCACAAATCACCAGCATGTCCGGGTCAAGGGTATGGGTCTTGCCGTCCAGGGTGACAAAATCCTGTTTTGTACCGGCCCGCCGCACCTCAATGCGTTTTTGGGTTAAAAAGTCATAATCAAAGGCATGGAGCGGCTGACCTGTTTCCATCATCACAAAATTGGTCACATCCACAATATTGTTAATGGGGGTCAAGCCCACGGATTCCAGACGATCCCGGAGCCAGTACGGTGAGGGACCCACTTTAACATCCATTACCATGCCCGCCATGTATCGTGGGCATAGATTGGGATCATGGATCTCCACATCAATCAGCTCAGAAACATTTTCTTTTTCCGAACTTGCCGCAAGCGGGATGGGAAGTCTGGGGTTAAAGTCAATACACTGCACTGCAGCAACTTCCCTTGCCACCCCAATGATGCTGAGACAGTCTGGACGATTGGGTGTCAGATCTATGTCAAACATCACATCAGATAAATCCAGAGCATTAGCCAGGGGTGTTCCCGGAATCAAGTCCGGGGACAATTCCATGATACCTGAACCGTCAATGCCCAGTCTTAACTCTGTGCTGCTGCAAAGCATTCCCTGGGATGTGGCACCCCGGAGCTTGCTTTTTTTAATTTCAAAACCACCGGGGAGCTCGGCCCCCACACAGGCACAGGCCACCATGAGACCCGCTTTGACATTGGGCGCGCCACAAACAATGCTTAACACCTCTTCACCGACATCCACCCGGCAACAGCTCAACCTGTCCGCATCGGGATGCTTTTCAGCAGTTTCAACCCTGCCCACCACCACCTTGTCTAAAAAGGCATAGCGATCTTCCACAGCTTCAACTTCAAGCCCAGCCATGGTGAGTTGTGCTGCAATTTCTGCCGGATCACCTGTTACCGAAGTATATTCTTTTAACCAGCTTAAACTGACTTTCATATTAAAACTGCCTTAAAAAGCGCATATCATTTTCAAAAAATTTCCTGAGATCATCGATCCCATATTTGAGCATCGCAAGGCGCTCAATCCCCATGCCAAAGGCAAAACCGGAATATTTTTCCGTGTCATAGCCCACATTTTCAAACACAGCCGGATGCACCATGCCGCTTCCCAGAACTTCAAGCCATCCTGTTCTGGAACAGATTCTACACCCCTTCCCCCGGCACATGACACACTGAATATCCACTTCAGCGCTGGGCTCGGTAAAAGGGAAAAAACTGGGGCGGAACCGCACACTGATATCAGGATCAAATAATTGATGGATAAAGGTTGTAATGATCCCCTTAAGATCCCCAAAGGAGACATCCTTATCCACCACCAACCCCTCTGCCTGATGAAACATGGGCGTATGGGTGAGATCTGAATCACATCGATACACCTTGCCCGGTGCAAGAATTCTCACAGGGGGATCGGTTTTTTCCATCACCCTTGGCTGGGTGGGGGAAGTATGGGTCCTCAACACGATATTTTCAGACACATAAAAGGTATCCTGCATATCCCTGGCAGGATGGTATTTGGGGATATTCAGTGCTTCGAAATTATAATAATCTGTCTCAATTTCGGGACCTTCCACCACATCAAATCCCAGCCGGGAAAAGATAGCGACAATTTCCCTGGAAATTTTTGTCACAGGATGAAGTGCACCCCTTACCACAGGCCGGCCGGGCAAAGTAACATCAATTCCCCCGCCGGTATCCTGATCCTGAAATCGCGTGCCGGCTTCTTCAAAGGCCTCTTCAAGTTTGATTTTCAAGGCATTTGCATCTTTACCCGCACCGGGTCGATCCCCAACAGGGAGCTTTGAAATATTCCTCAAAAATGCGGTCAGAGCGCCCTTTCTACCCAGATACCTTGTCACAAGGGCGTCAACATCATCCCGGGACACGGCCTTCTCAAGTTCAGCCAGGGCATCCTGCTCAATTGTTTGCAAATTTTTTTCCACAGCAATCTCCACCTTTTAATAGAGGCCGGCCAGAGGCAGACTAAAGTTGAGCCGCAGCTGCTGCAGCAACCTGCGTAAATCCCTTGGGATCACATACGGCAAGTTCAGCCAGAACTTTTCGATCCAGCTCGATTCCTGCCAGCTGAAGCCCATGCATGAATTTGCTGTAGGAAAGATCATTCATTCGTGCCGCAGCATTAATTCTTACAATCCACAGTTTTCGATAATCTCTTTTGCGGGCTCTGCGGTCACGGTAGGAATACATCAACGCCTTATCAACAGCATCTGCCGCGGTGCGGTACAATTTACTGCGACCGCCCCGAAATCCCTTTGCAAGTTTTAAAACCTTATTCCTGCGCCTTCTTGCCTTAAATCCTCTTTTTACTCTCATGTCATATGCTCCTTATATCCTGATCAGCCATTGGGCAACAGGCGTTTAACCTCTTTCATGTCACTTTTGCCAATAATCTGGTCCAATCGAAGGGACCGTTTCCGCTTTGTTGTTTTTTTGGTCAGGATATGGCTGGCATGTGATTTCCTGAACTTATATTTTCCGGATCCTGTCTTTTTAAACCGCTTTGCAGCCGCCCTGTTGGTTTTTATCTTAGGCATTTCATATCTCCCTGGTACTCATTTAACTCAAAAAAAGATATGGCAGCAAAGGATGCCCTCCGGGCACACCGCGCCACCATACGGATTCAAACACATTTTGATCCCGCACTGAAAGCCAGGTCGATGACGCAAAAAAGCCCATCGAGGCTTCAGAAAGGATTTTATTTCTTTCTGCAGATATCCTGGATATCCCGACAAAAATAGAAAATCAGAGTAATTCCCGCTGATATCAAATCATTTGGGTGACAGAATCATGGTCATGGTCCGACCTTCAAACTTTGCATGCTGTTCAATCTGGGCAAATTCTTCGGTCATCTGGGCCACCTTTTCAAGAACAAGCCTGGCTTGCTTGGCAAGGGTAATTTCCCGTCCCCTGAATACCAGGGTCACTTTAACCTTATCATTATTGCCTATGAACTTTGCAATATGTTTAACCTTTGTCTCAAGGTCATGGGTATCTGTCTTGGGCCGGACTTTAATCTCTTTGATCTGAGATGTTTTCTGCTTTTTCCTGGCCTCCTGCAGCTTTTTGGTCAATTCATACTTATACCGACCATAATCCATTATCTTGCAGACAGGCGGCTTTGCATTGGGTGAAACTTCCACGAGATCCAGTGAATGCTCAGCAGCCTTTTCAAGGGCATTCCGTATGGGCATAACACCTATCTGCTCTCCATCAGCGCCGATAACCCGCACCTCTTCAGCCCTGATACCCCTGTTTATATTTATCCTGTCCCGGTTGCTCTGCCTAGCTATCCCACACCTCCTTGTGTTTTTTTGTCGTATCCAGAACATCACAAAACTCTATATTAATCAACGGGTAATTATATAAACTTTATTGAAAATTGCAAGCACTATTTATTTATATTCCTATACCCAAGGAATTTTCACCCTGCTCCAGGGTATACTTTTCCAGCAAACTGTCCTTCCAGTACACATTCTGGGGGGAACGAAAAAAACGATAAAAAAGAGACAGGCTCTCCCTGCGCAGCACACCGGGGATCACCCGGATGCCGCAATCCCGATACAGGGGGGACAACCCGTTGCGATCACAACCGGTCCCTCCTCCCATGACATCCTCATAGGCAAACACCACCTTTTTTATACCAGACAGCATAATGGCGGCAAAACACATAAGACAGGGTTCCATGGTGCAGTACAGGACCAGGCCCTCCCGGTCAACATCCAGCGACTCCAGGTGGCGCAACGCCAAAATTTCAGCGTGATCAAGCTCGCTGGCTCTTTTTTTATCATCAGCAGTACCTTGCCTGGCACCGGTGGCCACCACATCAGCCCCCCGCATAATAACGCATCCCACGGGAAAGTCCCCCCGGGCCAGAGCCGCCTCAGCCGCTTCCAGCGCCAGGGACATGCACTGTTCATCCATAGATACTCCCTGCTCCGGGACATACCCCGGATCTTTTAAATATTTTTTCATATATTTTGTTTTTCTGCCCGCCAATATCAAATGACAACTTTTCCCTTTACAAACCACTCACAATATGTGCAACTCTTAAAATATCTTGTCAAAAAAAGCCACCGCTTGATGACAGATAGTGGGCACCCATAAACAACGACACCGGTATTGACCAGAAACAAACATGAAAAAACTAAAAAAACAACTCATTGATCAAAGACCGTCCCCCATAAAAAACAACCACGGGAACGAACCTCCCCCGGGACTGTCCATAAGGGAAATATATCAGACAAGGGAAAACAAATTCATCTCCCCCTTTGGGTGCCCCAGCGCCCTGGCCGGAGAGCGGTCCAGACCGGAAACACCCTGTAGCATACGCACCCCGTTCCAGCTGGATCGAGACAGAATTGTATACTCCAATGCATTCCGGAGACTGAAGTATAAAACCCAGGTTTTCCTCTCCCCGCTTGGGGACCACTATAGAACCCGAATGACCCACACCCTGGAAGTGTCAGAAACAGCAAGAAACATTGCCAGAGCCATGCGACTTAACGAAGACCTGGCAGAAGCCATTGCCCTGGGTCACGACCTGGGACACACCCCCTTTGGCCATGGCGGAGAAACCGCATTAAAAGAAATTTACCACCCCGGATTCTCCCACAACGAGCAAAGTCTCCGGGTGGTGGAGGTTCTTGAAAACAAGGGCGCAGGTCTGAATCTCACTCCGGAGGTTAAAGACGGCATCCTCAAACACTCCAAGGGATTTGGGGATATCATGCCGTCCACCCCCGGTGCCACAGCCACCACACTTGAAGGCAAAATTGTTCGCATCGCTGATATCATTGCTTATTTAAACCACGACCTTGATGACGCATTAAGAAGCGGAGTCATCAAAAGAAGCGAGATTCCTGCCATTTGCACCAGAGAGCTGGGAGAAAATCATCCCCAAAGGGCAAGATCCATGATTCAGTCCCTTGTATATTGCAGTGTCCCCCATGACAATGAATTTCAATTGTGCATGGGGGAAAAAGTTTACACAGCCATGACCACGCTGAGACGCTTCCTCTATGAAGAGGTATACCGATCCCCCTCGGTTCACAAGGAGTTCATCAAAGCCAAAAAGGTCCTTAAGGAATTGTATCAGCACTTCATCGAAAATCTTGATTCCATGCAAAAGGAGCTGGAAAAAATGGAAATGGCGGCTTGGGACGGCCAAAACACCACCCTGGAGCGCACAGCCTGTGATATTATTGCCAGCATGACCGACCGATATGCCCTGGAGCTTTATTCCAAGCTGTTTTTCCCCCAGCCCCATGTTTAGAAATAAATTCCAAACAACCGCCATGGGCGAACCGCTTTCTGACCTCGGTCCACCCATACCAAAACTTAAAATACGCCCCGGTTTACGGAATATTTCATATAAATGGGCATTTCCTGTGGGACACAACAAATATAAAAAATGGTATCATACCCAAAAAACCAACAAGCGAGATATCAATGAAAAAGCCGTCTCCGTTTTCCAGCCTGATCCTTTTATATGAAAAAATGGATGCAGCCTGGAACGAAACCGCAGAAAAATACGGATTTACATGCAATGGCTGTAGCGACAATTGCTGTGAAACCCTTTTTTTCCACCACACCCACCTGGAAAAGGCTTACCTGCGCCAGGGTTTTAAACGTCTGCCGCTATCCAGAAGAAAAGAGATGAAAAAAAAAGCACGACACGTCATCCAGACCATGGCAGGGGCAGAAGAAAAAAAAGAAGCGTTGCGCATCATGTGCCCGGCCAACGAAAAAGGCCGATGCACCCTTTATGGATTCCGGCCCATGATATGCCGACTCCACGGCATCCCCCATGAATTAAAACGCCCGGGTGGACAGGTCACAAAAGGTCCGGGGTGCCTTGCCGGAGAGTCCAGATTCAGCGGCCGGTATCACCCCTTTGACCGCACCCCATTTTACCGGGAAATGAGCCTTCTTGAAATGCAATACTGCAATGCACATGGAAAGACCGCACGAATCAAGCAAACCATAGCACAGATGCTCATTTAGTGATTTCAGAGTCCCAAAAGCATCATAGATCAACCCGAGACCTGAACCATATCATAGAATACCGGGGGGCATGGGTGGCACACCTTCCCCCCCCAGGGTATATCCACCATCCAGCCGAAGTACAGATCCGGTCATGTATGGCGCATCCCTGAGCATGAACAGCACAGCTTTCACCACATCCTCAACAGTGCCGGTTCTTCCCAGAAGGGTATGATCCACAATGGCGGCCTTCTCTTTCCCGGTCAACACCGTTTCCCATCCCCGGGTGCCCTGTGCGTGACGGGTCTCCATTACACCCAGCATAATTTCATTTACCCTGACATGGGGCGCTCCCATGCGTGCCCAGGTCTCTGTGAGCATGGAAATCCCCCGACTGGCAGCGGCGTAGCCGTCATTAAACAGTGCTGCGGCAGGTCCGGAACGTCCACACACACCGGCAATGGAAGAAAAATTAATAACAGCCCCGTCCCCGGAGGATTGCAACAAGGGCAAAGCCAGATCAAACACCCACCGCTTAGCCCTTAAAGTGGTTGCCATCTCAAGATCCCACTGATCTTGAACGTAGGCACCGTGAACCACGGGCCACCCTCCCCGTTCAATATTGTTAATCAATATATCCAATCGGCCGAAACGTTCTTTGACACGGACAATCAACCTTTCAATGGCATCGATTTCCAAAAGATTGACATCAAAAATTTCATGATCCGCCCCGGTGTGCCCAAAGGCGATTTCCATCTGCCCAAAACTTTCAGACCAGTCGTGCCGGGTCAATGCCAGAGAGACGCCTTCATGGGCCAGGGCCAGACCGATACCGCGTCCGATACCCTTTACAGCACCAAGCACAAGGGCCACTTTTCCTTGCAGCTTCACTTTCACCCCCTGCCTTATTCCGCTTTAATGGGAACCCCGAACAAAACGTATTTAATCCATACCAGACCCAGCTCCAGCAATGCCACATCATCACCCTGTGCCCGTTTTATATCACCGGCAGACACGGGCAAACCGGACAAAAGCCCCTTATCACAAATTTGTTCCCGAAAGGTATCAAGATCATAACTGGCCATGTAAAAACGATCCCCGTCAACGCCGTCCAGGGGTCCCGGCATAATGCGGTTTTTAAGACCGATGACCTCCACCAGCTTATCATTCATGGCATTGTGCTCTACCACGTCCTGACCGGCCAGCCACTGGGCCACTGTCTGCCCTGACTTCCCGCCGAAACCGTGGCAATGGGGTTCCTCAATCAAAGCAAAATATTCCTCCGTCTTCCCAGTCTCCCGGGACCTCACAACGGCCCTTGCAAGGGGATACATTCTACAGGAAGCAGGTCGGTCATTGTAGACACTGCAGCCCTCCGGAGTCACAAAGGGACAGGCATACCCGTTGGCGGGGTCCATTTTAAAGGTTACCACAGGCAGCCCCGATTCCGGCCCGTTATGGCGCAGGGTATATTTTTTTAAGAACTCATGGGAAGAGATCCCCAAAGCGTTTTTCAAACGAAGCACATCATAGGGAGTTAAAAACTGATTCAGGTCTCGGCAGCATTGATTAAAGCAAGACACATCAGGGGAACACACAAAGGAAAAATCATCTTCCAGGGAAACCGGCACCATCTCATCACTCATTTCTATCTCTACCTTTTTTAAAAATCAATTCCCCGACTCCTGCCATTGGGATGCCCGGCCGGGAACATGAACACGTTAATCTACAATTCTAATTTTCAGCACTGACCCAGTCACATTATCACATCTTTTAAAATTAAAGAACCCACCATCTTCCATGAGATATATCTACTCTGACAATCAAGCAATCAGGCTTCCAATGAATTTAACTGCCACCTTCCAAAAATCCTTGACAAGGATATTGGCTGGTGCTACGTTTTCAATCGTTTTGATGGAATAAGATATTTTAACCTCTTATTCAACACGCCGTTATATACTTTTTCAAATCTGGATGAATAGGTCCTGACAAGTGAGACCTACTTTTATATTGAAGAGCGACACAACGTGTTTGATTGTCGCAATATGATTAACAGCAGTGCATGGGCCCTATATGGGCGCTGCACCAAAGTGTGACGGAGGTATTTTTAATGCCATCTTTTGTAATCGCTGAGAAATGCGACGGCTGCAAGGGCGGGGATAAAACAGCATGTATGTACATCTGCCCCAATGACCTGATGGTTCTTGATCCCAACGCAATGAAAGCTTACAACCAGGAGCCCGATCAGTGCTGGGAATGTTATTCCTGCGTTAAAATTTGTCCTTCCCAGGCCATCGAAGTAAGAGGTTACTCTGACTTCGTACCCATGGGAGCAAGCGTAGTTCCCATGATGGGTACAGAAGACATCATGTGGACCTGCAAGTTCAGAAACGGCGTTGTAAAACGTTTCAAATTCCCCATCAGAACTACTCCGGAAGGCGAGGCCAATGCCTACCTTGATCTCAAGGGTAAAGACCTCAACAGCGGTCTTCTTTCTACTCAGGAAGCTGACGGTTATGTTCTTACCACTCCCCAGGAGCTGGCATAATCATCAGGCACTTATTTGATTTTTATTTCATTTCAAGATTAATTCGGAGGAATATATAAATGGCATTACCTAATAAGCCTGTTGGAGAGCTCAAGGCAGTAAGGGATCCGGAAGTTGACAAAAGAGATGTTGACGTTCTGATTATCGGCGGCGGTATGGCTGCATGTGGAACGGCATTTGAGATTAAAAAATGGGCCAGCGATGACACATCCATCCTGTTGTGTGACAAAGCAGCTCTGGAAAGAAGTGGTGCTGTGGCCCAGGGTCTTTCCGCAATCAACACTTACATTGGCGAAAATAAAGTTGAAGATTATGTCCGCATGGTCAGAAATGACCTTATGGGTATTGTCCGAGAAGACTTGATCTACGACCTGGGTCGTCATGTTGATGATTCTGTTCATCTGTTTGAAGAATGGGGACTTCCCATCTGGAAAAAAACCGATGACGGAAAAAACCTTGACGGTAAAAAAGGCCAGAAAGCCGGAACTCTGAAAGGCGGAGCTACTCCTGTACGTACCGGTAAATGGCAGATCATGATCAATGGTGAGTCCTACAAGAGAATCGTTGCAGAAGCTGGCAAGCTGGCTCTGGGCGAAGACAACATCATTGAAAGATGCTTCATCGTTGAAATTCTCAATGATAAAGATGATCCCAAGAGAGTTGCCGGTGCTGTTGGTTTCTCCCTGCGTGAAAATAAAGTATACATCATCAATGCCAAGGTAATGATGGTTGCCTGCGGTGGCGCGGTAAATATTTATCAACCCCGTTCAGTTGGTGAGGGTAAAGGTCGTGCATGGTACCCCGTATGGAATGCTGGTTCCACTTACACCATGGCCCTTCGTGCCGGTGCTGAGCTTTCCATGATGGAAAACCGTTTCACCCCTGCCCGTTTTAAAGACGGATACGGTCCTGTTGGTGCATGGTTCCTCCTGTTCAAGGCTAAAACCGTGAATGGTCTGGGCGAAAACTATGCTGCCAGTGATGATGCCAAGGCTGAGCTTGAAAAATATGCTCCCTATGGAACTGCTGCTGTTACACCGACTTGTCTGCGTAACCATCTGATGATGAAAGAGTACAAAGAAGGCCGTGGTCCCATCATCATGGAAACTTCTAAAGCTCTGGCTGCTCTTGGTGAAACCATGAGCAAAAAAGAACTTAAGCATCTTGAGTCAGAAGCATGGGAAGATTTCCTTGACATGTCTGTTGGCCAGGCCGGTCTCTGGTGCGCAACTAACACAGAGCCTGAGAAAAAAGACTCTGAGGTTATGCCCACCGAACCATACCTGCTTGGTTCCCATTCCGGTTGCTGCGGTATCTGGTGTTCAGGTCCTGAAGAAGACTGGGTCCCTGAAAGCTACAAATGGGGCTACAACAGAATGACCACAGTCAACGGTCTGTTTACTGCCGGTGACGGTGTTGGTTGTTCCGGTCATAAATTTTCTTCAGGTTCCCATGCAGAAGGTCGTATTATTGCCAAGTCCATGCTGCAGTACCTGGCCAAAGAAGGTGACAAGGTAACTGGTTTCAAAGAAACTGATGAAGAGTTGGTAGACCTTGTTTACAAACCTGTAAGAAATTACCTTGATCACTGTGAATACTCCACAGATGAGACAGTTAACCCCAATTACTGCAAACCTGCCGGTATGGCCATGCGTCTGATGAAGATGACCAGTGAGTACGGCGCAGGTACAGGTACTTTCTACATGACTTCCGGCAAGAGCCTTGAAGTTCTCATGGATCTTTTTGAAATGTTCCGTGAAGACCTTGAGAAGATCGCTGCCGGTGATCTGCATGAACTGCTCAGAGCATGGGAAATTTACCATCGTCTGTTCACAGTACAGGCACATACCCGTCACATCCAGTTCCGTGAAGAAACCCGCTTCCCCGGTTTCTACTACAGAGGCGACTTCATGGGTCAGAATGATGAAGAGTGGTTCTGCTTTGTCAACTCTACATATAATAAAGAGACCAATGAATGGACTCTGAAAAAAGAACCCTACCACAAAATCATCGCTGATTAATCCAGGATGCTTGTTGTAGTAAGTTTCTTTAAGTAACACCATAACCTCCAGGTGCATTCTGTATGTGCCTGGGGGTTTTTTCAGATTTTGATACAAGGGAATTTCACCCCTGTGTCCTTTTGTGAAAAGAACTGGTGAAAGGGAACCGGCAACGGCGGGCTCCTTTTTACGATTTAATTTCCAAAGGGCACAGGATTCCGGAGAATCTGCCTTGATTTCCGGAATTCCCAGTCAAATCATATTATTTTTACATATGCACGGAGGAATAGCATGACAACAGACAAATCAGCCCCGGCCGGCGGAAGCATCATGGTTGTTGGCGGCGGTATCAGTGGCCTGACAACGGCTCTGGAAGCTGCGGAAGTGGGGTATGAGGTATTTCTGGTTGAAAAGGAACCTTCCCTGGGCGGCAGGGTTTCACAGCTGAAACAGTACTTTCCCAAACTCTGCCCCCCCACCTGCGGACTTGAAATCAACTACCGGAGAATTAAAGACAACCCCAGAATCAAGGTCATCACCATGGCCGAGGTTGAAAAGGTGGATGGTGCCCCCGGAGACTACACCGTAAAGGTAAAAATCAGCCCAAGATATGTCAATGAGAACTGCACCGCCTGTGGTGAATGTGCCAAGGTGTGCGAGTCTGAGATCTCCAATGAGTTCAACTTTGGCATGGATCGTCGTAAAGCTGCCTATCTTCCCCATAACATGGCCTTTCCGTCACGCTATGTGATGGCACCCTCCATGAGCGCAGATGACCGTGAGAAATGTAAAGAAGCCTGTAAATTTGATGCCATTGACTTTGACATGCAGGAAAAAACACTGGATTTCAAAGTAGGTGCCATTGTCTGGGCCACCGGCTGGAAACCCTATGATGCCGCCCGCATTGACAACCTGGGATTTGGCAGATATCAGAACGTCATCACCAACATGATGCTGGAACGTCTTGCATCCACCAACGGTCCCACCCAGGGAAAAATTCTCCGTCCATCAGATGACAAAGCCCCTGAGACCATCGGCTTTGTTCAATGTGCCGGTTCCAGGGATGAAAATCACCTTCCCTACTGTTCTTACATCTGCTGCATGGCCTCCTTAAAGCATGCTACTTACCTGAGGGCCCAGTACCCCGATGCCAAGATCTACATCTACTACATTGATCTGAGAACCCCGGGCAGAAAATACGAAAATTTCTACAAGAAACTTAAAGAAGATGAGAACATTTTCTTTGTAAAGGGAAAAGTTGCCGAAGTGGGTGAAGAAAGTGCCACAGGCAATGTAACTCTTATTGCCGAAGACACCATTTCCGGTGAAAAAATCCACCAGACCGTGGACATGCTTGTGCTTGCCACGGGTATGCAGCCCAACACATCTGTGGATAAACCCAATGCAGACCTGCAATTCAATGCAGACGGTTTTATCGTAAATGACTTCAAAAAAGGCGGCATGTTCGGTGCCGGGTGTGCCAATAAACCCGCTGATGTTGTAACATCCAATCAGAATGCAACCGGCATGGCTTTAAAAGCCATTCAGACGCTGGTGAGGAGGTAAGGGATAACCATGGATAAGAAATACGGAGTATATATCTGCACAGGTTGCAGCATTGGCGATGTCCTTGACATGGAAGACCTGGTTGATGTTCCCGATGAAGAGGGCGTCAACTGTACAACCCACCCGTTTCTGTGCAGCAAAGAAGGCGTTGCCATGATCCAGAAGGATGTGGATGACGGCAAGGTAAACGCCATGGTCATCGGGGCGTGTTCACGGCGGGTCAATTTTGATGTATTTGATTTTGACAACTGCATTGTGGAGCGTGTAAATCTCAGGGAGGGTGTTGTATGGCCCCACTCCCGGGAAAAATATCCAGCCCTCACCGAAGATCAAAAGGATGATGAAGAGCACTTTGATCAAATCCAGATGAAAGCCGAAGATCATATCAAAATGGGTATGATCCGTGTTGAAAAGGTTAAATTACCTGAACCTTTTAAAACAGAGACTTTCTCCAAAAAAATTCTTGTACTGGGTGGCGGAATCACCGGTATCTCCTCAGCTCTGGATGCTGCCAAGGCAGGTTATGAGGTCACCATTGTGGAAAAAACCAATGCACTGGGTGGATATGCCGCCCGGATGCGCAGCCAGATGCCTGTGGTGGAACCCTTTGATGCCCTTATCCCCACTGTAATCCAGGATAAACTGGCTGAGTTGGAACAATATCCCAATATTGAAGTAAAAACCGGAACTGAAGTTGCCCGTATTGCCGGACAGCCCGGTGAATTCACCGTAACCTTTAAAAAACCCGGTGAAAAAATTCCCTTTGACGTTCCCTTCCCGCTGCCCGAAGAGATGACCCTGGATGAAAAGGGCAATGAACTGGATGCAGAAACCCAGCATGCCAAGTATCTTGAGTACAATGAAGGCCGTGAAGACATTCTTCAGCTGGACCCCGATGGCGAACTTTATGGCGCTGTTATTCTGGCTGCCGGATGGCGTCCGGACAAAATTGAGGGAGATGCCTATGCCCACCTTGGCATTGATCTTCCCGATGTCATCACCAATGATGAATTTGAAAAAATTGCAGCCAAGGGTAAAATTGTAAGACCGTCAGACGGCAAAGAGGCAAAGTCCGTTGTCTTTATCCAGTCCCCAGGAAAAGACGAGGATGATGCAGACTTTCCCTATTGTGGTGCAGTCACAAGCCAGGTGGCCCTGAAACAGGCCAAATATGTACGTGACGACTATCCCGACGGCAAGGCATACATTATCTACCAGCACATGAGAACCCCGGGTCTTCAGGAAAACTTTTACAAAGGCATCCAGCAGGACCGTGGTATTTTCATGAGTAAAGGCGCTGTCACTGAGGTGAGCAAAAGCGGCGATAATCTCATTGTGGAAGCCACCAACACCCTGCTGGGGGACAACTTGAACCTCAAGGCAGATCTGGTGGTTCTGGCCTCTGGTATGGTGCCGGTCACAGTGGATGATCCCGTTGTCAACCTGGCCTATCGTCAGGGTCCCGGCTTCCGTGACAATGATATCTTTGGCGGCTATGCAGACTCAAACTATATCTGCTTCCCCTATGAAACCCAGAGAACCGGTATTTATGCTGCCGGTGCCATCCGTCGCAGCATGACCATTGAAGAGTCCATGGAAGATGCCACCGGTGCAGCCCTTAAGGCTATTCAGTGTATCTCATCGGCCGATCGCGGTGTTGCCGTTCATCCAAGATCCGGTGATCAGACCTATCCGGAGTTCTTTTTCCAGAGATGTACCCAATGTAAACGCTGTACTGTGGAATGTCCCTTTGGTGCTTTGGATGATGATGAAAAGGGTACCCCCAAAATCAATCCCACCCGTTGTAGACGATGCGGTACCTGCATGGGTGCATGTCCGGAACGAATCATCAGCTTTGCAGATTACACCATTGACAGTATCGGTTCCCAGATCAAGGCCATCGGTGTTCCCTCTGAAGATGATTATGATGAACCTCCCTTCCGTATCCTTGCCTTGGTGTGTGAAAACGATGCCTATCCCGCCCTTGACATGGTGGGCATGAACCGGGTGGATTACTCCCCTGATGTCCGGGTAATTCCTGTGCGGTGTCTGGGATCTGTGAATACCATCTGGATCAAAGATGCCCTGGCCCAGGGTATGGACGGTGTTATCCTCATCGGTTGTAAGCACGGTGATGACTATCAATGTCACTTTGTGAAAGGCAGCGAGCTTGCCGAAGTCCGGGTTAAAAAGATTGGTGATGCCCTTTCAAGTCTGGCCCTGGAAGAAGAGCGGGTGAGATTTGAAGAGATTGCCATTGATGAATATGACAAACTGCCCGGACTCCTGAGTGATTTTGTGGAAGAAATTGAAGACCTGGGTCCAAACCCCTTCAAGGGATTCTAATTTTCAATGGTCACTGCCCGTCACTGTTTATAATGGCGGGCACCCGGAAATTTGTTTTAAATTTATAACAAACGCCGGGGAGTCTGCCTTATAAAGCCTGCCTACTATTTTTAAAAAGCTTGAAGGAACCTCCCACCATACGGCGTCGACGTTCATTATTCATACAACAAAGGACGTTTTTCTAAAAAGCCATGGGCCGGAGATATTTTCATCCGGCCCCGGCAGGTTATACGCCTCCACGGTTTTTAAGAAGAATTTCCACCATATACCGAAAATTTAGGAGGTATCGCAGCATGAGTGAAAAATACCTTGCCCAACCAGATCTTGCGTTCATCGACGAGGTTGTGGGTTTTGGCGCAGAGGATCTGAAAAAATGCTATCAATGCGCCACTTGTTCCGTGGCATGCCCCATTGCACCAGATAACAGCCCTTTCCCCAGAAAAGAGATGATTGCTGCTTCCTGGGGTCTTAAAGACAAATTGATCTCCAATGGCGATATCTGGCTGTGCCACCAGTGTGGTGACTGTTCAGATCTATGTCCAAGGGATGCTAAACCGGGTGATGTACTGGCTGCGGTTCGATATGCTGCCATCAACGAATATGCCCAGCCCAAATTTCTGGCCAATGCCGTAAAAGATCCGAAAAAACTGCCTTTCCTCCTGGGTATTCCTGCCATCTGGTTTGCCATCCTGGCCTACATCACCATGACCGGTGGTGATGCAATGACCAAACTGTTTCACAATTTTGGCCTGGAATGGTCCCATGGCGGACATGACGTCATTGCCCATGCCAATTTTATCTCCACCTGGTTTGTGGATCTCACCTTTGTGCCCCTGGCCGCATTTGTGGTCATTGTCTTTGGCCTGGGTCTGAAACGTTTTGTGGCAGATATCCACGCCAATGCCGTGGCAGAGGGAAAAACAGATAAAAAAACACTGGATTTAAAAGGCTTTTTCCAAGCCATTATCAAGGTGCTGCCCACGGTTCTAAAACATGACAAATTTAATGAATGTACCACCAACCAGGATCGTGCCACCCCGCATATGATGGTGCTTTACTCCTTTATCGGCCTGTTCGTTGTCACCAACATCTTTTTTGTGGTGCTTTATGTGTTCCATCTGCCCGGACCCTATTCCCAGCTCAATCCGGTTAAATGGCTGGCCAATATCAGTGGTGCGGCCCTGGTCATCGGCAGCGTGCTCATGATCAAAAACCGCATGGATAAAAAAGATCAGGTTTCCTCTTACAAAGACTGGTACATTCTGGGTCTGGTTCTGGCCCTGGGTGTTACAGGTCTTCTCACGGAGATGAGCCGTCTGGCCGGTTCCGAGTACATTTCCTACTTCATTTACTACCTGCATCTCATTGCCATTTTCAATCTGTTTGCCTTTCTGCCGTTTTCTAAAATGGCCCATCTGGTTTACCGATTTACAGCCATGTCCTATGCTGAATACGGTAACCGTAAGTAATTGATTTCAGCAGTGTACAAATAGTACAATGTAAATTTTAGAAAGGTCTGCTTTTATTTAAAGCAGACCTTTTTTTTTACTTGATTTTTTTTGCTACTATGGATAATTCTATCGTAAGAGGATTTTATAATCATCGGTCACATTACCCATGGAATGAATTAAAATCGCCCAGGTTAATGGCACAAAGATGAAAAATCCACAGGAAGCGCTCTGGCGTTAAAATTCACAGAGCAAGCGGCGTAACTGCCACATTTGATATTTTTTAAGGAGGAAGACGGTTTGGCACAAGGAACAGTAAAGTGGTTTAGCGACAAAAAGGGGTTTGGATTCATTGAGCAGGATGAGGGAAGTGATGTATTCGTACACCATACGGCCATCGATATGCCCGGATTTAAAACTCTTTCCGAAGGAGAACGGGTTACCTTTGACATCGAAGACAGTGACAGAGGTCCTGCTGCCAGAAATGTTGTCAAGCAATAAGTTCTTCCTCAATTAATATCACCCATAAACAACAAAGGGCAGATGCGAAACCGCATCTGCCCTTTTTATATGAAATACTCCGCAAATCAGGAGTGTATTTCAAATTTTGTTGTGGGCGAAGCGGGATCAAAATACGGTCCGCCCCGGTTATATATTGTTTTAATTCTTATGTTTGAGTTTTGCGCTTTTGAGTCAGAAAATCAAAAACACATTCTGATTCCGGGCTATCAAGATAAGATTTGCATACCATGGGAAAGCTATCGCTCAACACCGTCCCGGGCCAGAACGCCCTGGGTATAATAATGTTTTATCTCTTTCATCTCTGTTACCAAATCTGCAATCTCAATGAGTTCCTGTGGGGCTTTTCTACCCGTTAAAATCAATTCAATACCGGCAGGCTTTGCCTTGACCAGCGCCATTACTTCCTCCAGGGAAAGAATCTCAAACCACAGGGTAACACAAATCTCGTCCATGATGACCACCGGATGATCTCCTCTGCGCATCACCTCTTTAATGACGGCAAGGCCTTCCCGGGCATGGGCTCTATGGAGATCTGTGACCTCTTCTTTTCGAATGCACACCTCATCTCCGAACTGGGCCACTTCTATGGAAGGGATAAGCTCAAGGGCGTTAAGCTCCCCATAACGAATTCCCTTCATGAACTGCCCGATGAAAACCCCCATGCCATGTCCGGCACTTCTCAGTGCAAGCCCCAGAGCGGCTGTGGTTTTACCCTTTCCATCTCCGGTGTATACATGGATATATCCCTTTGACGCCATATTAACTCCTCCCTGAAATTATTCCAATAACCCACATGTCCTGCCGGACAAAACGAATATGGAAAATGGTATTATACCGCCGCCCCCCGATGGGCAATGTGCCCGGACCGGAACTGTAGACAGCTCAATTGTCCGGTTCCTATTACCCATCGGGAGGCAGCTCTGCCTTAGCTTGCCTTGGAGGCTGCATTGTATATAAAAACTGCACGGGCAGACCTGACCACAAAAAAGCTTGAAATACACACATCATACAAAAATCAATTGTATCAGGATCAGCATAATGTGCACACTTAGCTGCCGATATTGTTGAATAACTCAAACATTTTCAATCGAATCAGTGTCTGACTTGTCTCTCCATCACAGGTCAGGGCTTTTAGAGCCTTTTTTTCCAACAGCCGATACTCTGAAGGGAAAAGGGCATCCAAGGTATTTTGGACATTGTTTTGCAAATCAAAAATGGCATTAACGTCTCCATTGGATTTAAATACAAAGGGTAATTCCGGTTGCAGCCACAATTGAAAAGGCCTGCATCTACGGCGAAACAAACACCTTCGGCACAATATTTCCCGGGTAATTCGCTTTGATTTTCGAAAACAATAAATATCCAATCCCCCCACCCCATCATGAAACAGATCATTGATCCACAACACACCCAATAAGACGGTCACGGCATATAGCTCCACACAGATCACAGCCGCTGAAAAAATTATTAGAATCAGTATGGATTCACAGTCTAATTTGTAGGACGGAATTGTACGTGTTTAAATGAATACCTGTCAAGGTAGATATCTATTTTTAATTATTTTTTGGCATCTTTCATTGCCGATTTACCCTTTAAAGCCGATTTAAGACATCCATCATCTGACCCCAAAAGTAGTTTACACTTTTTTGAAAGCGTATCCCCAAAATGGGACAATTACTCTGGAAAACACAAAGCAACAATGACCTATGCCCGGTTTAAAAAGATAAAATCTGCACATCCACCATCGCTCCCTGGGAAACATCTGTCACCCCTTCGGGGATTGCAGCAATGGCCGTGGCCCTGGCCATGGATTGGAGTCTTCCCTTTTGTCCCAAGGAATGAAATTGCGGGGTATCACCTTGCAGGTTAATGGTTCCAAAAACAAATTGAGTCCATTCCCTGTCACGGCCCTGCAAATCAGATGTCAAAGCTGCCCGCATGGTGGGCAGACAAGGATGTTTATATCCGGCCAGGGCCCTGATGCCCGGAAAGGCAATTTGAAGAAACCCCATGAGATTGGACGGTGGGCCACCGGGTAAAATAAAAACCGGCATCTGATCCAGCATACCAAACCCCACAGCCTTACCGGGCCCCATGCGGATACGGTGAAAGGATTTTTTCCATCCCAATTCCAGAAGTATCTTTGCAACAAGATCCCGGTCCCCGGTCCAGGCCCCTCCACTGGTGATGACGGCATCAGCATCTGCCATGGCCTTTTCCAGCACATTACGTATCTCCCGGGGATCATCCCCGGCAATGAGCAGAACAGTCTCCATACCCCATTGTCGGCAAAAGGCATTCAAAGTCACCATGTTACTGGCATAGAGTTTTCCCCGGGGAAGGGGTCTCCCCGGTGCCACCACCTCATCCCCTGTGGCAATGATGGCCACCCGGGGTTGCTTAAAAACAGAAATCCCACTGAACCCTGATGCAGCAATGATACCGGCAAGCCCGGGAATAATACGATCCCCTTTCCGGGCAATGGTCTGCCCCTTCTTAACATCGGTTCCCCTTGGCATAATGTTACGCCCCGGTCCGGCACTGTTTCCGGCCACAAGGGTCGTGCCTCTAATTTCAGCAAATTCCTCGGCCAGCACAGCATCTGCACCCCGGGGGATTTCAGCCCCTGTTAGAATTCGCATGGCGGTGCCTGAAATCAATTCCCCAACTTTATCCCCCCCGGCAGCTGCCACATCCCCTGTGACGGTTAAGTGGACAGGTGTTTCACCGGAGACAGCAGCCAGGTCTTGTGACAAAACAGCATACCCATCTTTAAGGGATGCATCAATGGATGGTGAATCAATGGTTGAAATCAAGGTTTGTGCCAGAATTCTACCTGTGGCTTCTGATAAATCGATATTTTCCGTTCCCAGCGGTGCAATGGTATCAAGGGTGATATGCAAGGCCTCTTCAAACCCCATGGGCAGCCATGAAATCATTTAAATCTCCTTTTTATAAAGACCGCATTGTGATTCCGGTCTGTCCGGGCAGCTATTTTCCAAATGCACACCGGGGATAGGTGCAGGTTTTACACCCAAGGCACAGTCCGCCATGGCCTTTTGCAGCAATATCCGACCGTGAGATCTTATCCCCTGCCAGGACCCGGGGATAAATGAGATCAAACATGGTGGTGGCAGAAAACAAGCCACAGGCCGGTATCCCCAACACAGGAATTTCATTAATATATGCCACCATAAACATGGCACCGGGCAGCACCGGGGTGCCGTAAACCATATTACGGGCCCCGGCCTCTTTTAAGGCAAATCGGGTTCTATCATCGGGGTCCACGGACATCCCCCCTGTGGTAATCAAAATATTTGCCCCTTTTGCCAGCAACTCCCGTGCGGCAGACGCAATCATCTTATCATCATCAGGAAGAAAAACAACATCCAGCACACCTCCCCCAAAGGCGGCCACTTTTTTACGGATAATGGACTCAAATTTATCTTCTATGCGGCCATTATACACCTCACTGCCTGTGATCATCACACCGGCATTGGCGGTCATCATGGGCCGTACCTGTAAAATAGAATCCGGTGCACTCTTTGCAATGGCAACGGCACCGTCCACATACTCTTTGGCAATTAAAAGGGGAATGGCCCGGGTTGCTGCCACTTGATCTTTTTTTCTAACCACAGTATTGGTATGGCGTGTGGCACACATGACAATGCCCATTTCATTGAACTGCTCCAGTACCTCCACATTTACTTTGAGCAATCCGTCCCGGGTGGCCCTTAATGCAATCTTACCCTCCCGGGGGGCTTCATCCCAGGAGACACCATCCCCGCAAAGGGCGTCTGCCATGGCCATGGCAGCATCATCCTCATGCATTTCACTTGCTTCCGGCTTGATGACATAAAGGTGATCCTTTCCCAAACGTCTCAAATGATCTAAATCTCGACAGGTCAATATATCTCCCCGTTGAAATGCCGGCCCTTTGAATTCTCCTGCCCTGATTTCCGTAATGTCATGGGCCAAGGGCTGCCCCACGGCATCTTCTATGTTAACAACCTTAATCATCTTTTTCCTCCTTGTGGCAGAATGATTGTTCCCCCTTCAGCGGCAATCTTTTCAGTGGCAATTGATGCCTATTTAAACCGGATCTCCATGCTTCCGGGAGATGATTCAAAATTATCCATTATAAAATTGGATGAAATCAAATATCTTGAACAATATTCTTCCCCCCTGATTTCAAAAACATTCACAATAAAACATCAAAGTATCACCGGGTCTTCAGGTTTAAAATAGCCTTCACCGGCACAAATGCGACACAGGGGTTTTCCCTCCACAATGACTTCTCTGGCATCCCTGACCACCTGACCGCATTGGGTGCACGTGGTATGAGTCCGTGGGGGGCCGGGCATTTCCTGCCCCGGCAGATCCACACTCACCCACTGGGCCTCAAACAGCTCATTTTCCGGCATTATGCGATACCCCTTGATCTGCTGCTGATAATGAAACTCCTCTTCAGGGGCATAGCGTTTTACAAGTTCCCTTGATGCCTCGGTTGAAACAATACGCACCGCTTTCCGGGTTTCCAGATTAACAAAGGTGGCTGCATTAATACCGTAATCTTTAAATTTCAAAGTGCGTTTTCCCAGCCGACAACCCGTGACACTGCCAATGGCATCGCTGGCGCATCGATCCATCTCCACATACACAATCAACTTTTTCTTAAATTGGGGTGAGGTGGGGTCATCAATGCCCACAAGACGACACCCCAGCATGGCCATGCGCACCCCGATCACCTGGCCGGCACACAAATGGCCATGGGCAATGACAGATGCGTCTAATAAGGATTTAAAAGATTTCATATTACCCTATTGTTCTCCCATTTTCACCGAATGACAAATTCTGCCATTCGGTGGTAAATTTTTTACTCCCATGGATTGCAGCGGCACAGAGGCCTCTTGATGAAAGCTTCTTGTCACTTCAAGATACTCTTTTACAAGCTCATGGGCCTTGGCAGTTAAATGAGCACCACCGCCATGTCCGCCGCCCCGATGGGTTTTAACCAGGGCTTTTCCCACGGACTTTTCCATGGCAGATATGGCCCCGCGGATTTTACGATAAGGGATTCCCAGGCTCCTGGCGGCCTCAATGATGGAGCCGTTCTCATCAATGGCATTTAACATGGCCATGCGCCCCTCACCCATGAGGGGCAGCCCGTCAATTTCCAACCATATCTTTAACCGAACGCTCCAGCGTTCATCTTTATTATCATTCATGGTTTGTTTTTATCCTTTACTTTCATACGATTGCATGGTCAAAGCTGAGATTCAAAGGGATAAATGACCAAGTATATTTCACCATGGCATCTTTTGGAATCACCAATTATAAGCTTAAACTTTGACCGTACACGACATAGACAACACACGGCATGATCACAGAAGGATCATCGTACCAAATCGGGCAAAAATGTGGCAATTGAAGGGAACGCCACCATTATCATAATGCCGACTATCAAAGCGATGACAAAGGGAATAACGCCGATGAAAATCTCTTCCAGGGGAATATCCGGCTCAATACCTTTAACAATGTAAACATTCACCCCCACAGGGGGTGTGATAATCCCCAATTGCGTGATCAGAACGATGATAACCCCAAACCAGACCAAGTCATATCCCAACGAAGAAACAATGGGGTAAAAAATGGGAATGGTCAATGTAATCAGGGCCAGGGCATCAATGAAACATCCACCCACCAGATAGATAAAGCAGATGATAAAAATAACGGCCCAGCTGGGCCAGTCCAGGGTTGCAACAAGATTGGCCCCCTCCATGGGGATACGTGTCAAAGCCAGAAAATGGCCAAAAATGGTGGCCCCTGCCACCAGCATGATCACCATGCAGGAGGTCTTAAGGGTGTCAAAAACAGCCCGTTGAAAATTTTCCCAGGAAATTTTTTTCTGGATCACGGCAATGACCAGCAGGGCAAAAGCCCCCACTGCACCAGCTTTTGTGGGGGTAAAAACACCAAAGAACATCCCCCCCATGACCACCATAAAGACCAGAATCGTTTCCCAAATATCAGCCAGGGCCTTCAACCGTTCCATGACTGAAAACTCTTCCCCCCTGGCACCCTGTTCCGGGTAGATGGTGCAATAGATAAAAATGGCCACAATAAAAAGCCCGGCAATGAGAAAAGCAGGAACAATACCGGCCATAAACAATTTACCAATGGATATCTGGGTTAAGATACCGTAGATAATTAAAATAACACTGGGGGGCATCAAAGCACCAATACCTCCCCCCGAAGCCACACATCCTGCTGCCAGACGATTACCGTATTTGTATCGCCTCATTTCAGGCAACCCAATGGTTCCCATGGTGGCAGCAGTGGCAGTGGTTGAACCGCAAATGGCACCAAAGGCAGTGCAAGCGGCCACCGTGGCCATGGCAAGCCCTCCCCGGACCCTGCCCATGAATTTATAGGCCATATCATAAAGTTTGGCACTGATTCCGGAATAAAAGGCAATAAACCCCATGAAAACAAAAAGTGGAACCAGGGCAAGGCCATAGGAGGAAAATACATCAAACATATCTCTGGAAAGCAACGCAAGTGCTGCTGTCAAATTTGTCAGGTACCAATACCCCAAAAAACCGACAATTGCCATGGCATAGGCCACGGCAATCCGTGTGAAGAAAAAAAGAATCAGTACTGTAATGCCGACAAATCCAGCCATGACGAACTCATTCATGGGAACCTTCTCTAATTATTTTTAGCAATTGCGACACAACCACCAGTGAAAGAAACCCGCAACCTGCGGAAACAGCATAAAGAATATAGTATATGGGTAGTTCCAGAACCGCAGTCACCTGTCCGATGCGTTTCAGGTCTCCGGCATATTTAAAACATTCCCATGAAACCAGACTAAAAAAAATGGCGGTGATGACACATAAAATACTATCATTGATTTTTTTAGTTCTGGGAGAAAATCTCAAATAGAGCATGTCAACACCAATATGTGCCCTTTCCTGATGTGCCGCCGGAAGGGTAAAGGCAATCAAAAGAGCGGCAAGCAAAGAGACAATCTCTTCTGAGCCCAAAAGTGGATGCCCAAAAATATTTCCCCCCACATCCAGGCATGTCACCAGCATCATGGCCACCAGCATCACACCGGAAACTTTCTTCATGAAAACAGCCACCTTGTTCATTGTCAGTCTTGTTCCTTATCTAATTCCACCCAAAAAACGCATTTTTCAGGTTCCATTTAAACCCAAACTTTAATGGAGTGGTTTAAAAGCTCTGCAACCGCTGTTTTATCATGCATTCTCCAAAAAATTCCCGGAATTTTAAAGAAAAAAGATGGGTTGTCAAGTCGTAAATTACGACAAAATCAACCCATCCACAGCAGTTCACACGCCTCCATGCTCAACGAGCTAAACAGCCGGTATCATCATATATCAATAATATTGGCTCTGGAACTCTCCATTATGATACAATTTTAATTGTTTGTTTAAAAAATCCAGGGCATCTTTACCCGGAACAGCTCTTTTTTCTGTTTTTTCAATATAATCATCAAACACAGGCTCAAGAGCTGCTTTCCACTTGGCAGCTTCATCAGGATCAATGCCGGTCATGGAGTTACCCTGGGCCAGGGAGAATCGAATGCCTTCATAATCACTGGTATCCCAGGCATCACCATGTTTTATGGCCCACTCCATGTTAATTGCATCAATGGCATCCCTGGCTTCCTGGGAAAGAGCATTCCATTTATCTTTGTTCATCACTGCAAAAAATCCCACAGAATATGCAGTGGGATAGGAAACCACTGAGTAATCAATGACCTCTCCCATTTTCCAGCCCTTATTGGTTTCTTCAGGATAGATGGCTCCCTGAACAACGCCCTTTTGAAGAGCTTGATATACTTCTGGCATGGGCATGGACACCGGAATGGCCCCCAGGGCCTTTATCATCCCGGCAATGGAACCGGTGGATCTTATTTTAAGCCCTTTAAGGTCTGCCATTGAGGTGACATTCTTTTTTTGCGTATGAATCAGTCCCGGCCCATGGGCATGGAGATATAATACCTTTGTATCTGCAAGTTCTGTGGGTTGAAATTTATTGTAAACTTCATTGAACACTGCAGTGGCAAATTTTCCGCTGGGGTTGCCAAAGGGAAGATTAATCACATCCATGAGGGGAAACCTGCCCCGGGTGTACAAAAGGCAAGACATACCGATATCAGTGCGGCCGGTGACCACACCATCGTAAATCTGTGCAGCTTTCACCAATGTGTTGCCACCAAAATAAGAGATTTTCACCTCCCCATTGGTTCGAGCCTCCACCTCTTTACACCAGGACTCTGCAAGAACACTCTGAATATGGCCCGGTGGGAAAAAATTGCTATAGGTCAGATTAACGCCACCTGCCTGGACATTTTCAGAAAAGACAAGGCCGGATAACAAAAAACAGCTACCCAGAATAAGGGATAGAACAAATTGTCGCAGCATCTTGATCTCCTAAGTTTTTTTATCATTACACTTTTTTGATTTTTGATTATGATTCCATGCTCAGCAAAATAAAAAAAATTGCCACGGGCAGACCGTATTCTGATCGGGCTCTGCACACAGCGAAGGTTGAAATACGCCCCTGATTTGCCGAGAGTTTCATATAAAAAAATAAAAATCAACAAAAGCAGCAAACTGCAAGCTTGACCCCATTCAAGACTTTGACATTTCATGGAACCAAACCAACTTTCTAATATAATGCTCTGAAATGAAAGTCCAGCTCAAATTTAAAAAGAGGTCAGTCAATCAGATTCCCCCAAACCCATGGAGGCCTTAAAAAGGTATGCAACACTGTGACAAAGGTTATAACTACTCTAAATTTTCCATGGAATTATCTTTCTTACTATGGTATTCAAACCATGATTTCACGGGTTCACGCAAATCCCAATGCCCGGCAAATCAATGGCTGTGGGGATTTTTTATATAACGGACATGTCCTGTGGGACACAACAAATATAGAAAATGGTATTATACCGCCGCCCCCCCGATGGACAATGGTCCCGGACCGGAACTGTAGACAGCTCAATTGTCCGGTTCCTATTACCCATCGGGGGGGCGGCTCTGCTGAGGTTGCCTTGGAGGCTGCCTTTTCATATAAAAATTCCATCCAACAGCCTGTAATGATTGGAGTTTCATTTTTCGTTGTGGGCAGGGCAAATCTCAATAGGATCTGCCCATGGCAGTTTATATGAAGAATTCGTATGAACCATTGGTTTTTCAAGGTTTGTTGTGGACAGACCAAGGTCAAAACAAGGTCTGCCCGTGGCAGTTATATTATTGAACTATTTGTTTTCTATTCATGGCGACCCAGGCCCAGGTTATTGTTTATGAAATATCCCTATACCGGCATTATTCTTTCCGGCGGATTAAGTACCCGACTGTCAGGCAAAAACAAAGCTTTTATCGAAATCAACGGCAAAAGGATTATTGACAATACCTGTGCCATATTTAAACGCCTCTTTAAAGAAGTAATATTAGTCACGAACAATCCTGAGTCATACGTGGATCTGGGGGTAAAGATGGTGTCTGATATATACCCGGTGAGAAGTTCCATGACAGGTCTCCACGCAGGAATTTATAATGCATTGTATCCTTTTACCTTTGCTGTTGCATGCGACTCTCCTTTCTTAAACCGGCAGATGATAGAAAATATTCTCTCCCATATTACCGAGGAGACATTTATTATCGTTCCAAAGGTGGAAAAAGGATTTGAACCCCTATGCGCCGTCTATTCAAAAAAATGCCTGCCAAGTCTGGAGGATGCCATTGAAAACAAACGATACCGTATTCTGGGAATTTTTGACAAGGGCAACACCGTAAAAATTCCCGAAGCAGACTTACGCAAATTTGACCCTGAGCTTCTCTCCTTTTTTAATATCAATACCCCCCGGGATCTGGAAAAAGCAAAAACAGATCTGGCCCGCATATACCGCCGTCAATGCCCTGACAATTCAGGCAGGCAGAACGAAAATTCATAATAGCTACTCTCCCCGCATCCGGGGCATTGAATTTTCACTGTGAGCCGTTCACATTTAATTCCATTATCCCTTTGAAAATCAACCTCGTACACCCTGGAACATACCCCGCAGAATCGGGGCAAAACAAGAAGCAACGGGACAATGGCATGGGGGCCTTTACAGCAGTTGACCTCCATGGGCCTGATTTCATAATCGCCAATCCCCGCGTCTTTTAATTCCTGGAGATAATTTTTAAACAGATTTATGGTGGTTTGTGATTTTGTCCGGGCAAGTTTTTGTCCCCATGTTGTAAACATGTTGCCTTCCAGGGATGCGGCATAGGTCAATTCTTTGCTCATGGATTTTAAGATACTGCTTTGGACAACCATTCCCCGCAGAACCGATTTTTCAAAAAAATTGGCAAAGCCCATATAACCGAACTTAATTAAAAAATCTGAATCATGGACAATTTTTGTGTTTATATTTTCTAACTTATTTTCATTATAAAGGGCCAGCAGGCTCTCTATTACAATCTGAATAAGATCCTGGGGAGATCCGGCTTTTTCAAGAAGGGTTTTTGCAATTTCCGCACCGATTTCTTCCTCCGGCCTTTCTCCTTCATGATATTTCCCGTCCTCAAATTTACCACAATCATGAAACAATGCTGTTAAAACAGGAATCAAGGGGTCCACACCTTCGGCATATGAGATTGTCATGGCCATGGATGCCACATAAACGGTGTGCTGCCATAAAAAACTCTCATTAAGGGTGCCCTTGGAATATTTAAACTCCGACGCTTCAATAACTGATTCCAAATTCTGGAGTAAACCTGGAAAATCTTTATTCAATAATTCATATATATTTTTTTTCCGATGCACTTGTTTCCCGGTGGGTATTTTACTCACAGACATTTCACCGGAAAGGGTGTCAGGATCTTTTGTGCTTAACATAACTGCCTTTTTATCAATGAAAAAACGCCTTCTTAAATACAAATCAAAATTTAGTATTATATGTTAAGAGTTATAAAAAGCCAAGAATTAACGTAAATATTCCACTGGTGACCCATTTCTTCACTTATTTTGCCCTGTTCAAGTAAGGAATTAAGCAAAAATTCACCGGCATGCCAAGTGTGTCTGTTGCAACTTTTGGTAGGAAACAGCGCAGTGAGTCCTTCCAACATCAATATGCGACACAGTCCCAAACAAGAGGATATAGGGACACCTGCCAAACATTACATCATCAGTCCCAATATCTACGATATTAACATACGATATTCAGTTTCTTTGTACTGTCAAATATCCGGCAAAACAATCCCTCAAAACATTGGGCATCAAATTAAATCCCAAAGATATGCTTGTATCCGGGAAATAGGATGTGCTATTTCACCATTGGCTTGAAAAGGCGATCCATATCAGACCCCCGGTATCCGGGGCCTGTCATGCTGATTGGCTTAATCTAAAAAACTCAACAAAGAGGTGCTGCCCATGAACAAAAAAACGCCCCCCCCTGTGGTCTCCATTATAAGTAAAAAAAATTCCGGAAAGACCACTTTTCTTGTTAAATTGATCCCGGAACTTAAAAAAAAAGGCTACACTGTGGGAACCCTTAAACATGATGTCCATGGATTTGACATTGACCATGAGGGAAAAGATACATGGAAACACAAACAGGCCGGTTCCGATGTGGTGGTGATCTCCTGCCCATGGAAGGTCTCCCTTATTAAAGATGTGGCCAAAGAGCTTTCCATTGATGAACTTGTGGAAAATTTTTTCATGGATGCGGACATTGTAATCACCGAAGGGTATAAGCGGGCGGACAAACCCAAAATAGAACTCTTTAGAAAAGGTGCCCATGCCGATCCCATTTACACCGGCGGTGAAGAGTCTTCACTCATTGCCATGATTTCTGACATTGAGGTGGATATCGATGTTCCGTTGTTTCATATAGATGATATCACCGGGGTGGCCGATTTCATCATCGATACCTTTATAACGGGCAAACCCTGTGGGACAAAATAAATATAGGGTCGTAGACGCGGAGCCAAATGGTATTATACCGCCGCCCCCCGACGGGCAATGGGCCCGGACCGGAACTGTAGACAGCTCAATTGTCCGGTTCCTATTGCCCGTCGGAGGGCGGCTCTGCGGAGGTTGCCTTGGAGAGTAGCTGCTGTGAACACCCAGCACCTAATACCCAGTCCCAGCATCTGCTGTTTAATATAAAAAAAGCGCCCGATAAACCGCACAAATTTTTAAGTTTTGTTTTGGGCCGATCACTCCCAAGATAAGGTCTGCCCATGGCACGTATCAGGAAAGTCAGTTTTTTTCGGCAAAAGGCATCCGAATCTCAATATCACCTTTATGGGTACTGACTTTGGCATGGGGATAATATTTCTTAAACACATGGAGCATGGTTTGGTTCTCGGGTAAAACAGAGGCCACAAATCCCTTATACCCATTGGTTGTGGCAATTTTTTCAAGCTCTTTTAAGAGATGACCGGCAATGCCCTGGCCATGGAAATCCTCTCGAACCACAAAGGCCACCTCAGCCCACTCTTTATCCATCTCCGCATAAGTTCCCATGGCCATGAGTTCTTTATTGTCTTGATTTCGCACCATACCTATGAGGGAAATAAAACTTCGATAATCCATGTTAGCCCAATGGGCCTGGGCCATCTTTCTGGAAAAAATCGTAATGGAATGAAAAAATCTCAAAAAAATTGTCTCTTCCTTCAGGGAATAAAAAAAATTGCGATAGGCAATCTCATCCGACGGCAGCAACGGCCTTACTGCCATGGATTTTCCGTTTTTCAAATCAAACCGACTTTTGTAATCCTCCAGAAAAATGAGATCTTCCCCGGGAAGGGGCATTTGATCTGCAAAAATATAATGATTTTCCTTGGCAGCATCCATGAGGCTTGCCCGGAAATCGGGATGGGCAATCTGGGTCAGTTCAATCACCCTTTGATAAACACTTTTCCCCTTTAGCTGGGCAATGCCGTACTCCGTCACCACAAAGTTAACATCAGCCCTTAAGGTGGCCACCCCTGCCCCGGCGCCCAGGGAGGCCACAATGCGGGACGTCTTTCCATCATCTGAGGTTGAGGGCAGTACAATGATGGAAAAGCCCCCCTTGGACAAACCGGCCCCCCGGATAAAATTGGATTGATCCCCGGTGCCGCTGAAAAAAAGCCGCCCCACGGAATCGGAACAGACCTGTCCGGTGAGATCCACCTCCAAAGCCGAACTGATGGAAACAAAATTATTATTTCTGCTGATAATTCCCGGGGTATTGACAAAATCAGCCGTGCCAAAATAAAACTGAATATTGTTGTCAATGTAGTCATAGGCACTGCGAGATCCCATGCAAAAGGTTGCAACGGCACGGTCCTGCATGAAATTTTTTTTCTTATTGTTAATGATACCCTTTTCAAACAAAGGAATAAACGCATCGGAAATCATGTGGGTATGAATACCCAGATCATTTTTATTATCAATGTACTTAAGCAAGGCATAGGGCAGATGGCCATACCCCACCTGAAGGGTACTGCCGTCATCAATGAGCTCCTTGACATAGCCTGCAATGCGTTGGGCCGTATGCTCATCCACAGGCTCTCTGTTGTTGTTGAGCAGCTCTTCTTCAAAGGGCACCAGATAGTCAATATCATCCACATGGATAAAACCGTCCCCGTGGGTCCGGGGCATCCGGGGATTGACCTGGGCAATGACCAGACGCGCATTTTTCACCGCCTCCAGGGTGACATCCACTGAAATTCCCAAGCTGGCCACACCAAACCGATCTGGAGGACTGATCTGTAGCAATACGGCATCAATGCCGATCTGATTGCTCCTAAAGAAATTGGGGATCTGGGACAGATAGGTGGGAATATAATCAATTTTTCCCTCAAAAGCGGCCTTTTGCATGGGGGTTGTGACAAAAAAAAGCTTCACTGCAAACCGATCCAGAAAATCTTCATCATCCATGTAACAGCCCAGGGTAAAAGAGAGCATCTGAAAAAGCATGGCATCCTGAATCTTGCGGTTTTTCACCATGGCATGGATTAAATGCTGGGGTTCTCCGCATGCAGATCCGATGAAAATCCGGCTGCCGTTTTTTATTTTTGAGGTGGCCACATCCGCCGTCACTACCTTGTTTCGATAGGCTTTGCTATGGTCCAAAAGAGATCTCCTTTTTTAATCTGTCCTGAAGCTGTTTTTTAGTTGAATGATCATATTTCGGGAACTGTGGGATATATTTGTCTCTCCCCACTAACATCAATTTTTACCACATCCTGATGCCCCTGATCCGGTTCATAAGATATCGAGATATATTTGCTCTGCGGGCAGGTACTTGAAATATATAGAATCTGCATTGATTTAATGCAAGATCAATTTAAATACTGCTGAATACCGACGGTTCAACCCTTGAGAAAATACCCCTGACATTAAAACCAACAGATCTGAACGCTTATAAATAAATATAGTGATGCTTCAATTTTTTTATTTGTACTTCTGACTATCATCATAAATTCGCTTGTAAAAAAACCGACACCCATTCCATCCGAGGCAGGCATGATTTTCCAGAATAAAAAAAACAAAAAAATTTCAGCGAATCGCAACAAAGTTTGAAACAGCTAAAAAACTAACTATTACAGCATATTAATCTAAGCCATAGGCATAAAACTTCTTGAAATTGAGCCATAGCTTCTGTATGCTGCATAAATTATTTAGAATGCCACGACACACCAATGTTTCCTGGAATTGGTTGCAATACATCATTGCCATGTACAAAATTTAAAAAATCTGCCTGGTAAATAAATGGCCGATGGGGGTAATGTCAGTGCATTTTAATGTTGGCGGCATTGTGAACCGGCTGTTTTCAAACATACTGCATAACCTCACACTGTCTTGGCTCCCCCCTGTTGTAATCAAACCCAGAAGTTCAAACCAGTATCATGGCAATACAACCTGCCATGAACGTTATTATTTAAGGATTTATGTAAATTGGAAAAAAATATAGCCCTCCTGCCGGGTGACGGCATCGGCCCGGAAGTGATGAAAGAAGCGGTAAAAGTACTGGATGCTGCCGCAAAAAAATTTAAATTCAAAATCAACTACAAAAAAGCCGACGTGGGCGGCTGCGCCATTGATAACCACGGAACAGCCCTGCCCGATTCCACACTTGAAGTGTGCGAAAAAAGTGACGCCATTCTCTTTGGTTCCGTGGGCGGCCCCAAGTGGGAAAGTCTTCCCCCGGCAGAACAACCGGAACGGGCAGCATTGCTCCCTTTAAGGAAACATTTTGCCCTGTACTGCAACCTGCGTCCGGCCCGGGTGTTCAAATCCCTGGCTGCGGCATCTCCCCTTAAGCCGGAAATCGTAAAAGACGGATTTGATATCCTCTGTGTCCGGGAACTCACCGGGGGCATTTACTTTGGCGAGCCCAAGGGAAGAGAAGGAGAAGGAAGCCAGGAAAAAGCCTATGATACCCTGGTATACTCACGATTTGAAATTGATAGAATTGCCAGAAAAGCCTTTGAAGCAGCCCGCATCAGGCGGGGGATCGTCACCTCTGTGGACAAGGCCAATGTCCTTTTTTCCATGGTGCTGTGGCGCGAGGTGGTGATGGAGGTGGCCAAGGAGTACCCCGATGTAACCCTGAATCACATCTACGTGGACAATGCCACCATGCAGCTGGTAAAAGATCCCCATCAGTTTGACGTGCTGCTGTGCGGCAACATGTTTGGGGACATCATATCTGATGAGTGCGCCATGATCACAGGCTCCATGGGACTTCTGGCATCGGCCAGCCTTAATGAGGACAATTTCGGTCTGTATGAGCCTGCAGGCGGTACGGCACCGGACATTGCAGGCAAAGGCATTGCCAATCCCATTGCCCAGATTCTGTCGGCTGCCATGATGCTGAAATACAGCCTGGATCAAGTTGAAGCTGCCGATGCCATTGTCCAGGCCGTTTCCTCCGTACTGGACCGGGGAATTTACACCGCAGACCTCACCGGAGATGCTGCCTCTGCTGTTGGTACAGCCGAAATGGGTGATGCCATTGCCGCATTACTGGCGTGACTCCCCCCCAATGGGGCAGAAATTAATTCTATCCTCAGGTCCTTTGTATTGCAGCCAGGTTGTAAATATTCGGCTTGGTAATGTAAATATTTGGGCAGTGCCCCACATTTACGCCAGGTTTGCCGAAATTCTTTAAATAACGAGCATCTCCTGACGGACACAAGGAATGTTGAAAATGGTATTATGCCGCCCCCCCGACGGGCAATGGGCCCGGCCCGGAACTGTAGACAGCTCGATGGGCCGGTTCCTATTGCCCCTCGGGGGGGCTCTGTTGAGGCTGCTCGAAAGTGTTATTTTCTAATAAAACATACATGGCTGTAACCACCAGCCACAACCAAAGTTGAAACCATCATGATTCCAAGCCTTTGGGCGGATTTTCATATAAAAAACCGGAACCTCCCACAAAAAAGGGAAAGTTCCGGTAAATTCATGCCAACGAGTTCTAATTATTAATCAACCCATCTGAACCTTTGTAAAATACCATGGCATGGTACATTAGAACCCATTAGCAATGATGGAAAAAACCGTGTTCATGCCTATTATTTCCAGAATTTTTCCATTCTCTTTCTCAAAGCATCACGATAGGCATCCCAGTCCTCAATGGCATTGGTGGCAAGCCCCTCATCCATGGCAGCCTTGGCAACGGCCACAGCCTCATACTCAATGACCCTGGGATCAAAGGGTTTGGGAACAATGTACTCTCTTCCGTAGGAAAAGGATTTTCCGCCATAGGCTTTTGCCACAGATTCGGGAACCGGTTCCTTGGCAAGCTCTGCCAGGGCCCTGGCCGCAGCAATCTTCATGCCTTCTGAAATCTTGGTGGCCCCCACATCCAGAGCGCCTCTGAAGATGAAGGGAAAGCCAAGCACATTGTTGATCTGGTTGGGATAATCAGAACGGCCTGTGGCCATGATGAGATCATCCCTTGCAGCCACGGCATCTTCGTAGGCAATTTCAGGGTCAGGGTTGGCCATGGCAAAAACAATGGGGTCCTTGGCCATGGATTTGAGCATATCCTGACTCACCACATCTTTTTGGGAAACACCAATGAAAACATCGGCACCCACCATGGCATCGGCCAGGGTTCTGGCATCGGTGTCCACGGCAAAGATGTCCTTATATTTGTTCATGCCGGCTTCACGGCCTTTATAAATAACGCCTCTGGAGTCACACATGGTGAGATTTTCATATTTCACACCCATGGAGACAAAAAGCTTTGCACAGGAGATACCGGCAGCACCGGCACCGTTAAACACCACCTTTAATTCTTCCATTTTCTTACCGGTGATATCAACGGCACTGATGAGACCGGCGGCGCAGATAATGGCAGTGCCATGCTGATCATCATGGAAAACAGGGATATTGCAAAGCTCAATCAAGGTTTCTTCAATCTCAAAACACTCCGGTGCTTTGATATCTTCCAGGTTGATCCCTCCAAAGGTGGGCTCCATGGTTTTGACAATATCAATTATTTTCTTAGGGTCTTCGGTGTCAAGCTCAATGTCAAATACATCCACATCAGCAAATCTTTTGAATAATACGCCCTTGCCTTCCATAACCGGTTTACTTGCCAGCGGTCCCAGATTCCCAAGGCCAAGAATTGCCGTGCCATTGGAAACAACCCCCACCAGATTCTGTCGGCTGGTGAATGTTTTGGCACATTCTGAATTTTCTGCAATGGCTTTCACCGGAAGTGCCACACCGGGGGTGTAGGCCATGGAAAGATCATCTGCTGTCTGGCACGGTTTAGTGGGCATCACCTCAACTTTGCCTGCCACCGGAAAAGAGTGATAACTTAGTACATCGTCTTTGAAATCGGTCATGGGACACGCTTCTTTGTACATAATCTAAATTTCCTTCTACATTAATTGTGGTTATAAAAAACGGCATCCCTCAAAAAATCATTCATGTTAATTCCATGCCTGGTATATTACCTGGAGAACACCGATTTTAGTATATTCAAAGGTAAACTCTCTTCATATGAGCATAAGCCAAAATTTACCCTGTTTTTATTAATTTTCCATCATTGGTTAAACAGGCAAGTTGTCATAACACTTTTCCATGGAAAAGCCCATGCAATATCATTAAAAATTTATTGAGCTGTCAGAAGTGCCCACTGGGGAATAACATTAGGATCAATGGTAAACACCGTGACGCCAAAAACCAGAAATACCGCCGTAATAACCGCCACTCCGATGAAATTGATCAAAATACCTGCTCTGACCATTTCAATCATCTTGATTCTGCCGCTGCTGAACACAATGGCATTTGGAGGGGTTGCAATGGGCATCATAAAAGCACAGGACGCAGACAAAGTGGCCGGTATCAGCAGCATCAGCGGGTTGATCTTCATGGCCACGGCAATGGAGGATAAAATGGGCAGAATCATCTGGGTGGTGGCGGTGTTGGATGTTAATTCCGTTAAAAAGGTCAGCGTACCGCAAATGCTTGAAATCATGGCCACAGTGCTGGTTCCTTCCAGAATCTGAAGTTTATTTCCAATGAAAACGGAAAGTCCAGACACCTGAAAGCCTTTGGCCAGGGCAAACCCACCGCCAAACAGCAGAATAATACCCCAGGGCAATTTGGTGAACACATCAGCATCCAATATGGTGGGGGTATCGGCATCCTTTCTTGTGGTGGGCAGAAAAAACAGGGTAATGGCCATGGTAATGGCAACGGTGCCGTCATCCACCATGCCGGTGAAGGGAAGCAGGGAAGCCCACCCCGGAACCACTGCAAGACCAAGGTTGAGATCTTTTCTGAAAATCCACAAAAGAGCGGTCATGGCAAAAACAATCAACACCTTTTTTTCTTCTGGAGAAATGGGGCCAAGCTCTTTGTACTCTTTTTCAACAACCTCCCGGTCCACCTGGACATGGTCCGGGGTACGATAAAACACCTGGGTAAGCAGAAGCCAGATAATCCCAATCATAACAAAGGTCAAAGGCAAAGCCATGATCATCCATGTTCCAAAGGAAATGGCAGGAGCCGTGGGAAAAAGCTGCTCAAAGGTCCGGGTGAGAACCAGGTTCGGGGGGGTACCCACCAGGGTGGCGGCGCCCCCCATGGATGCGGCATAGGCAATTCCAAGAAGAAGGGGAAGCGCAAAGGTTTTGGCGTCATCTTTTCCAAACTGTTCTTCCATCTTTAAAACAATGGATAAAGCAATGGGAAGCATCATCACAGCGGTGGCTGTATTGGAAATCCACATGGAAAGAAAAGCAGATGCAACCATAAAGCCAAAAACAATGCGGGCCGGGCCTCCTCCAATGGTTCTCACCACAAAAAGGGCGATGCGTTTGTGCAGATTCCACTTCTCCATGGCAAGGGCAATGAGAAAACCGCCCATGAATAGAAAAATGGTGCTGTTAAAATAAACCCCGGCAGCGGCTTTCCCTTTCATGATACCCAGAAGCGGATAACAGATCACCGGCAACAGGGAGGTGGCAGCCAGGGGTATGGCCTCTGTTACCCACATCACAGCCATCAATACAGCAACAGCGGCCATTCGGGTGACTTCCGGATGAGCCGGATCAAGATCCATCATCCATACAAGTAGAAAAAGTAAGGGACCAAGAACCAGACCGCTTAATTGAAGTCTTGATCGATTATTTAATACGTAGGGTGCCATGTTGACCTCCGGGTTTATTGGTTATTATTGGGTTATAAAAATAATGTTAATTTTAAAGTCTCAGATATTTCAGCCAAATAAATGTGATTCTTTTTCCTTTTCAGGGTAATTTGCAAAGGCTGTACCACTATTATTCAGATGATGAAAATTATGATAGATCTCTCCACAAAGCCCTTTATTTAAAGGAGTTCCATGGATAAAAAGAAAGAATAACGGCTGAGGAACAAAGGAAAGCAGAAGGGATTTTCTTTTTTAGAGACTGAAATCCACCGATGAAAGGCGGATTTCCGCCGTTTTATCATTTGCCTTTTGCAAAGAAGTTTGTGCATATAAGTAAAGATCAAGTGAGAGACCCAAGCGGTTAACATCAAGACCTTCTAACGAAGGTCTGCATGTGGCAGTTTTATGAAATAATAGTGGCATCTTTTTTGCATTACTGCACACCATGGAAACTGAAAAAAAAATGATTCAAAAAATGAAATTTGGCATTTTAAAAAAATTTCTGGCAGGATTTCTGGTGCTTTCCCTGGTACCCATGATGGTAGTGGGCATGTACACCTGGGTGCGCATGAACCATGTGGTGGAACTGCTGGTGGACAGCAGCCGGACCGCATTGACCCAAACCTCCATGTCCCTGCTCCAGGCCCGGGCCGGGGCCATTGCCACCCAGGTGGAACAATTTTTAAACACCGTGGTGATTGATTTAAACATGCTGGCCACCTTGCCCCCGGCACCTGAAATATACAGCGGTTTTTACCGGGTTCACCAGCGCGCTGTCTGGGTTCCTTCCCCGGAAACCGGGGTCAGGCAAAGCATGAAAACCACCATCCCCCTTTATGCTGAAATATCCTTTATAGATCTCAACGGCCAAGAGCGCATCCTCATCCGGGAGGGTCAGCCCATTGCTTCATCAAGGGATCTGTCCAGCCCCTTTTTGAGCAAATTCGGCAAAGAAAATTTTTTCAAAAAAACCATGGCCATGACCGGTGACAATCCCCATGTATCTCATCTTCTGGGGTTCCATGTGGCAAAGCCGGAGACCCCGTCAGGTGTCAACCAGGTATCGGACGCAGAAATTCCCATGCAACCTGTCAAAAACAAAACCTTTTCCGGCATCATCCGCTTTTCCCGGAAAGTCTTTAACCATGGCAGGCCCGTGGGCGTGGTTTCCCTTGCCCTGGACCACAGACATCTCATGGAATTCACCCAGCATGTCCAGCCGTTTGGCAACGAAGAGGTTCCCTCTCCAAACTATTTCAGCGGAGATTACGCCTTTATATTTGACGATCAGGGATGGATGATCACCCACCCCAAACCCTGGGATATCCGGGGAGTGGGCCACACAGGCGTATTGGTGGACCCTGCCACTGCGGCCTATGAAAAAGACAAAGTGCAGGCAGGCAAACTGCCCTTTAATCTGCTCCATGTTCCCTTTGTCCATGAAAATTATGCCACCATTGCCCAACAGGTGATCCAGGGATTTTCCGGGGTTCGTCAAACCGCCAGTGTGGGCGGAATTCCCCGGATACTGGCCTATGCCCCCATAAAATTCAATCTGGGGGAATACCGGGAGACCGGCTGCTTTGGCGGTGTCACCCTTGGGGTGCAGACCGGTCGCTTTCACAACACAGTGAACAGCACCTCTGTCACCATCCGGGCCATCCTTAAAAAAATTGCCCACAACTATCTTCTGCTGCTTGTTTTCACCGGCGTTATTGTGGCCATGGTGGCCATCATCCTTTCCCGGAACTTCACCCACCCCATCCGCATGCTGTGCCGCAATATGGGAAAAATCAGCCGGGGTAACTATGAGGTGGACATCTCCATTAAAACCGGAGATGAACTGGAAATTTTGTTCAGGGAATTCAAATCCATGGGAAAAAGGCTCAAGCAAAACGAGCAGGATCTTGTAAAATCACTCACCGATCTGGAAAAACAGGCCCACATGCTCAACAGCATCTTTAATAATATGCTGTCAGGACTCATGGTCTTTGATAAAAACGGCACCATCCTCTCTGCCAACCCCAAGGCCACCCGGTTTTTCAAACAATCCCAGCAAGAGATCACCGGTAAAACCATCACAGATCTTTTGGCCCCCTACCCTGCCTGGCTGGAGCTGATCCGGAACAATATTCCCAATACCGGGCACCAGGCCACGCCACTGGATATCAAACGACCGGATAACAGCCCGTTGAACCTGGAAACCGCCATTGCCTCCCTGCTGGACGGCTGTCCGAAATCAAACGGTTCCAGTGAAGAGAACAGATCAACCCTGTTGATTTTCCGGGACGTCACCCGGCGTAAAAACATGGAAAAACACATTGCCCGCTCAGACAAGCTGGTCTCCCTTGGCATTCTGGCTGCGGGCATTGCCCATGAAATCCGCAATCCCCTCACAGGTATCACCTTGATGCTGGATGATTTCCACGATCGCATTGCCAACAAAACCGGTGACCGCCTTTTGATTCAACGTGCCCTGGAAGAGATTGAAAAGCTGGAAAACATTGTTAACCGCCTGCTGGATTTTGCTGCCAAACCGGCCCACTCCCCCACACTGGAGGACATCAACCATGTCATTGACGACACCATGTTCTTTATCTCCAAACAGTGTAGAAAGCAGGGCGTTACCCTCAATCGGGAGCCTGGAGAAAACCTGCCGCGCATTCACATGGATAAAGAACGCATCCGCCAGGCCATCATAAACATTGTACTCAACGCCCTGAATGTACTGGACCATAAGGGCAATATCACCATCACCACAAGCCTGTCCCGGGAAGATGCCGGAACATTCGTCCTTTTATCCATTGCCGACGACGGTCCGGGTATTGCCAAGGAAGATATTGACATGATCTTTGACCCTTTTTTCAGCCACAACCCCGAAGGGTTTGGTTTGGGATTGTCCATCACCCACACCATTGTGGAAGAACACGGAGGTAAAATAACCGTGGAAAGCGACCCGGAATGGGGTACCTGCTTTAATATCCATTTACCTGTGTCATGACAGATAAAATGCCACCATTTCACCGTGCCCCAAAAACAAACAAATCAAGGCGAGTCGCTTATCTGCACCGGCCCGTTCCCTTGTCACCATCAAAGCATCCATTCCTGATTTAATAGGACGGATACCCATGGAGCTTTAAATATGAAAAAAATTCTTGTTGTGGATGATGAATCCATCATCCGGGAAAATCTGCACCGCATATTGACCGAAGAAGGATATGACGTGGCAACCGAGCCCTCGGGACAGGCGGGTCTTGATTTCATCAATGCCAATGATGTGGATATTGTACTTCTGGATCTCAATCTCCCGGACATCCACGGCCTTGATGTGCTGAAACAGGCCAAGACTGTGGACCCGGATATTCTGGTCATTATCATAACAGGCTATGCATCCATTGAATCAGCGGTGAAAGCCCTTAAAATGGGGGCCTATGACTACATCAAAAAGCCATTCAAGGCCGATGCCATAAAGCTGATTCTGCGCCTTGCCATGGAGACCAGTCAACTGAAACAACAGGTGGGGATTTTAAAGAAAACCCTTAACCTGCCGGACAAACTGGATCTTGTGGCCCAGAGCCCCCAGATGCAGGCCATTGTATCCCAGTCCCGGGAGGTGGCCCGGCATGAAAGTGCCAATGTGCTCATCACAGGAGAAAGCGGCTGCGGCAAAGAAGTGGTGGCCCAGACCATTCACCACGCAAGCCCCCGCCATGACATGCCCATGGTGATCATCAATTGTGCCGCCCTGCCGGAGCATCTTCTGGAAAGCGAATTATTCGGCCATGAAAAGGGGGCATTCACCGATGCTGTCAAAAAAAACAAGGGGTTGTTTGAAATGGCCGAAGGTGGCACGGTGTTTCTGGACGAAATCGGAGAAATGCCCATCCAGCTCCAGGCCAAACTTCTGGGGGTGCTGGAACGGAAACAATTCCGGCGCATTGGCGGAAACAGGGACATAAAAACCGATGTTAAAATCATTGCCGCCACCAACATTGACTTAAAACAGGCCATTGCCGAAAAAAAATTTCGCCAGGACCTTTATTATCGTCTGGGGGTTTTTCCCATCCACATTCCACCGTTACGAAAGCGGCCCGAGGATATCTCTGCCCTTTGTGTGCTGTTTCTGGAAAAATTTGCCCGGAAATTTCATAAACAGTTCACCACCATTGATCATAAAACCAAGGCACGACTCCTGGAATATCCCTGGCCCGGAAATGTCCGGGAATTGAAAAACGTTTTTGAACGAATTTGTATCATGCACAATGATGACACATTGAAACTGTCGCACCTGCCCCCGGAAATTGATGATGCTCCCATGGCTCCGGATGCCTTTGTGGAAATCCCGGAGGAACTGTACGACCTGGAATCGGTGCTTGAGGAAGTGACCATCCGCATGGTGCACAAGGCCCTTAAAAAAAGTAACGGCAACACCACCCGGGCGGCCCAGCTGTTAGGGATTCCCCGGGGGACTTTAAGATATAAAATCGATAAACTTAAAATCCATTGATATCATTGCCTCAATTAATGAAATTGATTCATCTTTGCTTTGCTTACCCTAAAAAACATGGTATATTCATTTTTACCGTTTTTTAATGTCATCGTCAGTGCACCAAACACTTAAAGAGGTTGATTCTTATGCAGATCAAACATTACGAATTTGAGTATGGCCAATACGGCGAAACCCTGGGAGTTAGCATCAGCTTAAGGGGCTATCATGTCCTTCGCTATAATTATATCAGTAAAGGAACCGCCTTTACCATGGATGAGCGGGTAAAGCTGAAGTTGAACGGTTATCTGCCGCCCCGGGTTAAAACCCTGGCTGAACAGATCCACTCAAGCCTTGATATCATTGACAAAAAAGACACTGACATTGAAAAATTCATTTACATAAGAAGTCTTTATGACAGAAATGTGGTATTGGCCCATGCCGTTATTGCAAGTGATGTCATCCGCTTTCTGCCCATTATTTATACCCCCACCGTGGGGCTTGCCTGCCAGCTTTACTCCACCATGTTCCGAAAGGCCAACGGCATCCATCTCTATCCCGGCAACATTGACCAGGCAGAAGATATCCTGCGTAACTACACGGCCCAGGATATCCGTGTGGCAGTGGTCACTGACAATCAGGGGATTCTTGGTATTGGGGACCAGGGGGCCGGAGGAATGCCCATCTGCCTTGGTAAACTCATGCTCTACACCCAAGGGGCAGGCATTGCTCCCTGGCACTGCCTGCCCATCTCCCTTGATGTGGGTACGGACAATAACACCCTGCTGGATGATCCCAATTATCTGGGTCACCGGGAAGCCCGGCTCACCGGACAGGCCTACGACGCGTTTATTGATAAATTTGTAACGGCATTTAAACGGGTATTTCCCAATGCCCTTTGCCAGTGGGAAGATTTTTCCAAACAGACCGCCTTTGATGTTCGGGATAAATACCTTGATACGGTTATTTCCTTTAATGATGATATCCAGGGCACCGGTTCCATTGCCCTGGCCGGTATCCTTGCCGCCATGAAGGTAAAAAAAGAAAAAATGACCGACCAGGTCTACCTGATCCATGGTGCCGGTGCCGGCGGTATCGGTATTGCCGAGCAGATCCAGACAGAACTCATGGAACAGGGCATGGATGAAAAAGAAGCTGATGCACGTATTTTCACCCTGGACTCCCGGGGGGTTGTCACATCGGACCGGGACCTTGAAGCGTATAAAATCAAATTTGCCAAAGACCCTGAAAAATTGACCTGGTTAAAAAAACCCGAAGACAACACCCTTGTCAACGTGGTTAAAAATGAAAAGGTCACGGTTCTCATCGGTACTTCCGGCCAGCCCGGTTGCTTTACCAAAGAGGTGGTTGAAGCTGTGGGTGAGCACACCCACCGTCCTGTGGTTCTGCCCTTGAGTAACCCCACCACAAAAACCGAAGCGCTGCCCAAAGACATTTACGAGTGGACCGACGGCAAAGCCCTTGTGGCCACAGGCTCTCCCTTTGACCCGGTGGAACACAACGGTAAATCATACCGCATTGGCCAGATGAACAATGCCTTTGTATTTCCCGGTGCTGGCCTTGGTATTGTGGCATCCGGTGCCACCTGTGTGCTGCCGGTATTCTTTTCCGCTGCGGCCCATGCTGTGGCGGAATTTGTCAATGAGGCTGATATCAAGGACGGAATTTTATGTCCTCCCCTGGATCAATTAAAAGAGGTCTCCCTTGAAGTGGCAAGACGGGTGGGGGCAGAAGCAATCAAAGCCGGGGTCACCCGGAATGATTGCCCGTTTTCCACTTACAAACACAACAACGACCTGGGCCGTCTCAATCTTTTAATTGATAAAATGCGCTGGCACCCCGAGTATTTTTAAACCAGAGGATTTCGGCAGGTGAAAGACAATAAAAAAATAAAAGCATGCACAATATTCATTATTCTCTTAACAGCAGCCATGATATTTCTGGGATGTGGTATTCCTGATCTTCCAGGTCCCATAGGAATTCCAGGTCTTTAACCGCAAATTTAATGCACACGACCCAGGATGATTCGTGGATCAATATGGAAGTGTTGAAATCTTTTAAAAAAAACCTTGACCCACCGGATAGAATCCTTTATATACCTCTTCAGCTGAACGGGCGATTAACTCAGCGGGAGAGTGCTACCTTCACACGGTAGAAGTCACTGGTTCAATCCCAGTATCGCCCACCATATAAAATCAAGGGTTTACAGATTCTCTCTGTAAGCCCTTTTTTGATTTTGTGACCACTTTGTGACCGGTTGGAAAAATTGTGCCTTCAAGCCTCCTTGCTGATCCCTGGTTTTGATCGTCTTCCTTTTGAAGATTTCTTAAACCACGCATAACAGATGTGATAAGGTTTGCATCATCCTTGCCCATTCTGATGCGCATCACCTTGGCCTTGGCAACGATACCCGGCACCACATCAGGGTGGTGAGTGTTAATATCTGCCAGTAGGATAAGTCACATGTTCTCTTCTGCGCTTCTGGTAAGGGACTTGGACGAAAATAAGCTACCAATTTAATTTTTTTTACAATGCAATATCAACATATTAAAATGGACATAGTGGTAGTTTATTCTCGGGTAAGTCCCTAACTGCTTTCATATGATATATGCCTCCCGCATTTCCGGGTAATCAAAAAAAGTCATGGGTTCTGTCAATGTATTGGATGGCTTCGGCGTATTCCTTGGGGTGGCCATCTTTTAACACCTGCATGGTATTCATGACTGCTTGCAAGTTGCTTTTGCCCAGGGCTTTTAAATGGAGTGATCTGACCTTGGAAAAAATATCTTCAGTTATGCCGGGGTTTTGGTTGTCAATGTCTGATAGGTGGCTCAGGGCAAGTATGGAGTCTTTGGCTTCGTGGTTGCAGGAATGGTGAACAAGTTTCTTCATACCAGACTCAGAAATGATGGTAAGAAGGATTTCGCCGGGTCGCTGATATCCTGCCCTCAATGACGTTCATTTCTTTAGGGGTGAGGTAGTCCAGGGCTTCCCTTGAATCTGCGATACCAATGGCCTGGCAGATATCAGAATTTACAAATCAAGTAGAACCCAGTGATGTCCGGTTAGGTTTTTGCAGACTTCTTTTTCTTTTTTCTGGTTCTTTTTGTTAACACCTTGATTGCCTGTCGATGGTCATGTTAAATTGAGCCAAAAATGGTCATTTAAAAGTGAGCCACTAGGCCTAAAATAAGCGTGTTTTAAACAAAAAACATCAAAAAAAAGCTCGAAATGCCTTTAATTACAGTGTATATTTGATCCACTACAAAAAAATATAACATAAAAAAGGACATTTCGAGTGAAGAGAATTATCGATAAAAAAATAAATAAACGCAAGCAAAAAATTCGTAAAAGGACCAAAAAACGAAATTGGAAAGAACAACTGTCACCTATGCTCCAGGCATCCAACATTCACTATGAAATGGATGGTCGTTATAAAGGTATA
>NZ_FWXY01000035.1 GCF_900176365.1 Desulfocicer vacuolatum DSM 3385
CAATGGTGATAATCCCTGAATTGGCAAATAGTTATGAGTAGTCTACATAATTCTTTTGCCAAAACAACACGAAAATAAGAGATAAGAATCTAAGATATAACAAATCAAACATCTTCTAAGTTTTCAAATGCGTTCTCAATCAATGGCGCACCACGCAATCTGCTGACTCAAAGCGCCCCTTAATGATCTGCGGGCTCAAAGCGTTCCTTAACGATCTGCTGACTCAAATCGTTCCTTAACATTGCACAGACTTTTTCGATAATCTTTTAAATATAAATCCTGTACCAAGGAGTAATTTTATGGAAAATGACAGGCGATTGCAAGCCCGTAAAAAGATCAATGTACCCATTTGTTTTATAAAAGGTTATGATGCCCCATACCACCAAGCCGTCACCCACAATGTGAGTGTGGATGGAATCTGTTTTGAATCAACCCAGATATTTTCCCAGGGGGAGTGTTTTTTTATAAAAATAGATGACCTGCTTCCCGTTTTTGAACCGTTTGAATCCTATGATGCCTGTGTTGTTCAGGTCAAGTGGTGCCAAAGGCAAAATATTAATTCCAGTTACGGAGTCGGCATCAAACGACTGGGGAAAGCAAAAATCATAAAAAAGAAAGATATCAACCCATCAATTCATTGTTGTGAGTTGTGCGGGGCGCCCTCAATACAGGAAATCGTCAAAACCGACGAGCACATACTCCTGTGCCAGAGTTGTTTTACATCTATCTCCCAATTCTCAGAAAAAACACTGGAAACAAATATCACGAGATTCATAATGGGCAACGTCATTTAACCCCCCACAGCAAGATTAAAGAGTTATATATTTATCACACAACCCAAGAAAATTTGAATGTGTGCGGTCCATTAAGAAAAAAACAACCAGAACTGTCGGAATATTTTACAACCTGCAAAAGAAAACCATTTCAATTTTCAACAAATAATCATAAGCACAACGATCACATGGCACAATACCATTTTAAATCAAATTCTTACATCTATCAATCACATGGGCACGCAACTTGCTTTTCAAATCTATTAAACCCGGGTAAAGGTATCAAAATAAAGGATTTCTAATGAAAAAAAAAGAAACAGAAAAAAATTATTTTCATGAGTTATCACAAAATTGGATAGAAAACACATCCACATTATGGGGCAATACCTTTAAGATGCAGGATGAGCTAATGGGCAATCTGCCTTCCATGTGGAAACAGTACATGAATTCATTTTCAAGCTTTAATCATTGGAATAAGGAAGACAAAAGCCTTTGTGCCGATGATTTCAGAAACAACATCGCCACCATCTGGAAAGATATGTATGAATCAAATTTCCAAAAATTTTTTAACATTCCCCAGCTGGGCATTGGCAGGAATTATCAGGAACAGGCAAGCTCGGCCATGAATGCAGCGAACAAGTCCATGATTGCATTCTCACACTTCATGGCGCTGCTCTATATTCCGGTGGAAAGAGCCGGTGCAATGGTCATGGATGAATTCACAAAAATGATGGACAAGAATGAATTTCCGAAAGACCCCAAAGCGATATACGACATCTGGATCAAAGCCCTTGAAAGATATTTCATGGAAATGCTTCAGTCGCCTGAATATATCAATGCCATGCATTCGCTCATCGATACGATTTCAGACCACAAGGAGTCAAAGGGAAAGCTCATTAACGCCATACTTCGTCAACTTCAGATTCCAAGCAACTCGGAAATGGACGAACTTTATCAAGACCTATATAACCTGAAAAAAAGACTCAAAGGTGTTGAGAAACAATTAAAATCCATGACCAAAGAAGTCGAAATTTCCACACCTGAAAACGACATAAAAAAAGCCGAAACCAATAAATTTGAAATTTCCATTCCTAAAAAAGCGGCCTCAAAAAAGAAACAGACAACAACACCACGGTCTGATAAATCCACCAGAGCCAAGCCTGTAAGAACTGCTGCCAAGCCCGCCCAAGTTGCTTCCCCAACGAAAAAAAATGCCCAAACAAGTTCCAAAAAAGCCAAGGCAACCAAACAGACAAAAAAAAATATGCTTTAAACATTACAATACCAACGACGTTGATTTATCCGGAAAGTAAGTGAGAGGTATTTATGAGTCGTACCAATATTGCGGTTGAATGTTTTGCCAATAAAGTCACAAAAGAAATAATAAAAAACAGCCTTCTGATTCAAAAAGGCTATGATGTCATGATGGAAGATCTTAATACCGACATCGCTGAGACTCCCTGTGAGGTGGTATATCAGGAAGATCGGGTTAAGCTTAAACATTATTTGCCGGAAACGATAAAAAGTAAAACCCCACTGCTCATTGTCTATGCCCTGATTAACCGGGAAACCATGCTGGATCTTCAACCGGAAAGAAGCGTGATCCAGGCCATGCTCTCCCATGGTCAGGAGGTGTATATGATTGATTGGGGCTATCCCGGACGAAAGGACAGATATCTCACCATTGATGATCATGTCAACTGGTATATGGATGATATGGTGAATTTCATCCAAAAACGCCATGGCCTTGAAAAAATAAATCTCATGGGCATCTGCATGGGAGGAACGTTCAGCGTCATGTATGCGGCACTTCATCCGGACAAGATCAAAAACCTTGTGACCACTGTCACGCCCACCAATTTTGATACAGACAAGGGATTTCTCCACCTCTGGACCCGGCAGATGCACCCTGACAAACTTGTCTCAACCGGAGGCAATCTGGCGGGTGATATCATGAATATGGGCTTTCTTCTGATGAATCCCGCCCGCCTGATGATGGATAAATATGTGGGTTTTATGGACAACATGGCCAATAAAACCTTTGTTGAAAATTTCATTCGAATGGAAAAATGGATTTTTGACAGCCCGGATGTTCCCGGGGAGACTTTTAAACAGTTCATCACAGACTGTTATCAGCAAAACCTTTTGATTCAAAGCAAAATGAAACTCAACGGAAATGTGGTGGATCTAAAAAATATTTCCATGCCTTTACTCAATATTTACGCAAAATTTGACCATCTGGTTCCTCCGGAAGCCGCGAAATTCCTCACCGCCAGGGTTGGTTCCCAAGATGTTGAAGATCTCTGCCTGAATACCGGACACATCGGTATCTATGTCAGCTCCAAATATCAAAAAGAATTTACACCCAAAATAGTCAACTGGCTCTCCCAGAGGGAAAAACCACAGACAGAGATCTCCCACTTATCTTCTTTAAGAAATGAAGAAAAAGCGATTAAAAGAGCTTAAGGACCGCAAATTTTATAACTTGAACGAAATAGCTTGCCTTTTGGCCCATCTACTGCGTTGCATCAAAGGCCAAATAGGGCTGAGCTATTAAACCTTTAATGCGCCTTGTAGATGAACCACCAGATTTTATAGATTTGGTCTGCGCTATTTCTGATCAAGTTATTTCATCTGCGGCCCTAAAAGGATGCATAACTTATTTGCTTTACCGATTATAAATTCCAGGAAACGGTGGTCTAAAGATTTTGCCGTGTGTATACGGTACATTGAAAACCACTGAATCCCTTAACGCCATATCACAACTGAAATTCCTCCGAAAAAGGAGAAAACATGACTGGCAAAACCATTGACCAATTGCACATCGGAGACTCAGATGAGTTTAGTAAAACAATTTCTGAATCTGATATTTATCTATTTGGGGGTATAACAGGGGATCTGAACCCTGCCCACATAAATGAAGAGTATGGGAAAAAGAGCTTTTTCAAAGGAAGAATAGCCCATGGCATGTTAGTTGGAGGGTTTATCTCAACTGTAATCGGCATGAAACTTCCCGGCCCCGGAAGCATTTACCGTGAGCAACAACTCAATTTTTTAGCCCCCGTCCACGTTGGCGATACCATTACAGCCAGGGTTGAGATACAGGGCATCAACACTGAAAAAAACAAAGTAAGCCTGCGAACAAGCTGCGTGAATCAAGGAGGCACCATTGTGGTTGACGGAAAAGCGGTTATTCATCCTCCCCAGGCCGGGTAGCGCTGAAAAAGGTTTAAGCAGTGGAGGGTATCATGGATGATTTCATACCTGAGTCAAAGGGAGAACAAATCAAACATTAAACCTGCTTGTCCGCATTACTTTTATTCATCTTTTGTTTAGGGGAATTGAAAAAAAAATTAACGGGCACTATTATTGAACAATAATACATAATGATGAAAAATTTAAAATCCTACGTTCCATATATTTCGTTTATATAACTAAAATGGAACATTAAATCACTCACCAAAAAGGAGATTTGTTATGGAGACCACAGCAAAAGCCGCAAAACAGATGGTTGGATTCCAAAAAACTGTTTTTGAAAACAGCTTTAATACCATGAATGTTGTACAGGATCAAACGGAAAACATGCTTAATAATTTTATTGGAAAAATGCCTTGGGTAACCGAGGATGGAAAAAAACAGATAGATGAAACCTTTGCGTATACCAAAAAATTCAGGAATGATTTTAAAAAAGCCATTGATGAAGGATACACCCAATTTGAGAAAATATTTGATCAAAAATAGATCGATTATTATACATTCGTAAAGTGATAACCCACCGCACCGGATGATATTTCTGGAGGACGACATATGTACAGCACAACAATGATGACTAAGGCTGTTGAGTATCACAAAAATTTGTTTGATAACTCTTTTGCCATGATGACCTCACTTCAGGATCAAGGGAACAAGATGATGGATCTGGCTTTTGAAAAAAAACTGCTGCCGGATGGAAGCAAAAAAATTCGTTCCTATTGGGTTGATGTTACAAAGCAAGGCCAAAACAACTACAAAAAATATGTTGACTGGAGCTTTGACAGGGCCAAAGCTTTTTTTGCATCCCCCGAACCTGTATCCTCTCCAGCGCCAGAATCTGTACCTTTTCCAGCTCCGGTTGAAACAAGTAAAAAATAAGATCCATAGGCAACCCCATATGCCGGCTGCATTTTTATGGCCGGCATTTTTATTTTGGATGTTGATCATAAGGAAATCAGCAGTTTTTAATTTACCGTTTACCCGAAATTTCATCCATAAAACATATCAATTTTGGTATGGTTAAATGGTAAATCAATAAGATCTGAGTCCCTAAGATGGCCTACTGTGATTATCCCATGTTGACAATATTGAGGTTCTATTCATGGAAAACTTATTTAAAAAAATCGAAAACGACTCCAAGTTTTTTATAGAGCAGATGATTGCTGCCCAAAATTTATTCGCAGGCTTTGCAAGATACAATAACGACTTTATTCTCCCATATCTGATTTCCACTGCCTACTTCAGCAAAGCCGAGCTGTCAAAATTAAATATGGAATCACCGGGAGAGCAGTGGAATGCATATGTGGATCTCCTGAAATTCAATCTGAATTTGCTGGGGAAATACTTTTCAGGAAGCATGCGGGCCATGGATGAATGCCTTAAAAAAGAGCTTGAAAACTATATTATCGCCTTTTGCAACTCATTTTCACAAAGCAAAGGAGAAAAGCTGGACGTGTTTTTTGCCCGTCAATTTGATATGATTTCAGGTGTGGGCAAAAACCTTCCCAAGGCCATCAAAGAGATTGAACCGGAATATGGTTTTCATTTTGAACGCCGGGAAAACCCTCTTTTTGCTGAAACTGACCGTTTTTTTCTCTACCGAATTGAACCCAGTGATAAAAAAATTAAAGTGAATGAAAAGGGAAAACCCATTATTGTTATTCCTCCCTTTGTTTTGGGTGCCAATATTTTAAGCTTTCTGCCCGGAGAAAAGAAAAGCTACATTCACTGTTATGCAAATCAAGGCATTCCCACCTATATCCGTATAATGAAGGATATTAATATTACACCGGCTTTCCAGACCATGACCATGGAAGATGATGCCATGGATACACGCTATTTTTGCGAAAAAGTTATGGAAACCCATGGCAAAAAAGTTACACTAAATGGTTATTGTCAAGGAGGATATACGGCTGTATGCAATATACTTTCCAATGAGCTGGACCATGTGGTGGATGCATTAATCACCTGTGTGGCCCCCATGGATGGAACAAAAAGCAAAGGGTTGGGAGATTTTTTAAACAGCCTTCCCCCCCGTTTCAATGACTTGCTTTATGGGACAAAAACCCTGCCCAATGGAAACAAGGTGGCAGACGGACAACTCATGGGCTGGGTATACAAGCTTAAAAGCATTGAGGATCAAGCGCCGGTGGTATCATTCTTAAGAGACATGTTCATGGTGGCACAGATGGAAAAACATTCTAAAACCATCAGTAAAACCGCTGCCGCCCTTAACTACTGGCTGCAAAATGAAAGGGCGGACATTCCTTTATCCATCACTGAAATGAGTTTTGCATCCTATAATATTCCTGTCACGGCAGAGGGCACTCTGCCGGTGAAGATATTTGACAGAAAATTGAATTTCAAAGGAATAGAAGAAAAAAAAATACCCTGGCTGCTCTGCTATGGCGAAGATGATGATCTGGTGGAAAAAGAGACGGCCCTTGCCCCCCTTGACCATATTGACATTGAGGTTACACCCTTTCCCAAGGGTCATGTTGCCATTGCCACCTCCTGGTCACATCCTGAATCTGCCTTTGCACTGCACAAACGGTTTGGCCAAAACAAGGAATACAGAGGACCTGTTCGATTTCAAATGGATTTAAACGAAGCCATGGACAAGTAGGCTGACCAACAAAAAAACAATTATTTGAAAAGAGGTTTAAGTTATGATAAAAAATGTCGGTTGGTGGAGCAAACGACCGTCAGGAAGTGCTCCCGGTTAGAGGCACCCAAAACATAACAAATTCATAACATTGCTTGGGAATGAGAATTTTACAGCACTGGCACTTTTAACATAATCTTCAATATTATCAAACGTTCATCAATATGCAAAGCATACCTGTTGCAACTTTTGATTGGAAGGCAAGCCAATGAGTCTTTCCAATAAGGTTATGTTATTTTTTAACTGCCATGGACAATAAGCCAACATTTTTTAATTCACCGCCTATTCAAAACAGCAGCCTTAAAGGCTTGGCTGCCTGGAATTTAAAACGGTAAATCAATAAAATCTTATTTCCTAAAACCTCGTTCCTTAGTGTGCAAAGGACAAGATGTCGAAGAAAACAATATTTGACAATGATCAGTATCTAAAGGAACAGGCCGGTAAAATAAGGCAGCGAATTAAAGATTTTGACAACAAACTTTACCTGGAGTTCGGCGGTAAGCTCCTGTTTGATTATCATGCAGCCCGGGTGTTACCGGGTTATGACCCCAACATCAAGATTCGCCTGCTCCAGGAGCTCAAAGATCAGGCAGAGGTGTTGATCTGCATTTATGCAGGGGACATTGAACGGAAAAAAATCCGGGCAGACTTTGGTATCACCTATGAAACAGACATACTGAAAATCATTGATGACCTGAAAAGCTGGGGGGTGTTTGTCCGGGGCGTGATTATTACACGCTTTGAAAACCAACCCTCGGCGGTGATTTTTAAAAAGAAGCTTGAAAGACGTAATATCAACGTTTATACTCACTACTTTACCAAGGGCTATCCCACCGATGTCGAGCTTATTGTCAGTGACGAGGGCTATGGAGCCAATGATTATATCAAGACAGAAAGACCATTGGTCATCGTCACCGGCCCGGGACCGGGAAGTGGGAAAATGGCCACCTGTCTTTCCCAGCTGTTCCACGACCACAGACACGGCATTCAATCCGGTTATGCAAAATTTGAAACATTCCCCGTATGGAACCTGCCCCTGAAACACCCGGTGAATGTGGCCTATGAAGCCGCCACAGCAGATCTTGCAGATCTGAATATGATTGACCCCTTTCACCTTGAAGCTTACCAGGTTCAGTCGGTGAACTACAACCGGGATGTGGATGTGTTTCCCGTTCTTCAAAGGATACTCAAAAAAATCACCGGAGATCAATCCTGTTACCGGTCTCCCACGGACATGGGGGTTAACCGGGTGGGATTTGCCATTACCGATGATGAAGGGGCAAAAAAAGCGGCTCTACAGGAACTTATCCGACGATTTCTGAGATATCAGTGTGAATACGCCTTGGGACTCACCACCCGGGAAACTGTCCAGCGTGCAGAGCTTCTGATGAAAGAGTTTAACCTCTGCCCGGAAGACCGCCCCGTGGTCTCCCCTGCCCAGGAGACAGCTCAAAAAGCAATTAATGATCCCAGGCTCGGCAGTGAAGGCATCTATGTGGGGGCAGCCATTGAACTTGCCGACGGCACCATTATCACAGGCACCAACTCCCCCAGAATGCATGCTGCGTCCAGCGTCATTGTCCGGGCACTGAAACATCTGGCAGGCATTCCCAATAAAATTCAGCTGATGCCGGAAAAGATCTGCGATTCGGTGAGTAACATGAAAACCGAAATCCTGAATGAAAAAAGCCTGAGCATGGATCTTCAGGAAACCCTCATCGCCCTTGCCATAAGCGCCACCAGCAACCATGCGGTGGAGCTTGCCATGGAAATGCTTGCGGAATTCAAAGACTGTGAAATGCACATGACCCACATGCCCTCCCCCGGGGATGAGGAAGGAATAAGAAGGCTTGGCATCAACCTCACCACCGATCCTCTATTTGCCACCAATGATCTTTACACCATGTAACCTGGAAACGTCCCCCAGGCCCCTCATTTTTTGTTCTCCATTGATATTCACATTTTTCATATTGATAACAATGAAAAGGGGGGGGGCAGGATCAGGTTTACATTATTGACGCTTTTGTTGAAACTCATTTTTAAACACAAAGTTTTGACAAAAGCGTGACAAAACCGCCATTATCATGCACATATTATATTTGGGCACCGTTTGTAATATGAATGCCTCGAAATGCCAACGAAATTGAAAAAATCCATTGATTGCTGGAAAAACGCGGAGAAACTTTGTGAAAAACAAAATATTATCTGAATGGATAACATCTCATCCGGATGACATTTCCGGCAATGTCCTTTTGGAAAACAATTTGGAAGCCCTTGCCACCATTGACGACGATGCACTGCAAAAACGGTTTCTAAAAAATTTAATCCAAAATTATGTATTGCTTGAAAAAAAAGTAGATTCTCTGCTGAAAAACATCCTGCCGGAAGCCGTTGCAGAGGAGCTTAAAATCCAGGGACATTTTCAACCACGGCCCTATAACTGCACCATTCTTTTCACGGATTTTGTGGGATTTACAGCCTTATCAGAAGTGATGGAAAAAACGGTTCTGCTGGAAACACTGGACATGATTTTCACTGAATTTGATATCAATATCAACAAATTCAGGGGCACCAAAATAAAAACCGTCGGGGACGCATATATGGCAATTTTTGGAGCCCCCATTCCCTGTGAAAATCATGCAAGAAAAGCCATCCAGGCAGCCTTTGCAATGCTGAAATCCATGGAAAAATTCAACTCAGCTTCCCAATATCCTTTCCACATGCGGGTGGGTATTCACTCCGGCCAGGTCATGGGCGGTGTTGTGGGAAAAGAACGCATGCAGTTTGATGTATTTGGCGATGATGTAAATATTGCGTCCCGATTTGAATCTTCTGGAAAAAAGGATAAAATCAATGTGTCAGAAACCACCCACAGGCTTGCTGAAAATTATTTTAAGTTTGAAAACAGGGGGCTTATTGCACTGAAAAATAAAAAAAAGATGCATGCCTACTTTGCCGTTGGAGAAAAATAAACAGAGCAGATCACAAAACAACATCTTTTTTTTTATATGAAATACTCCGCAAACCAGGGATGTATTTCTACCTTTGTTGTGGGCGGAACCGAATCAGAATACGGTCCACCCGTGGCGGTTATATACAATGCAACCTCAGCAGAGCCGCCCCCTCCGATGGGCAATAGGAACCGGACAATTGAGCTGTCTACAGTTCCGGTCCGGGTCCATTGCCCATCGGGGGGGGGCGGCGGTATAATACCATTTGGTGTCGCGTCTACGACCCTATATTTGTTGTGTTCTACAGGACATGCCCATTATATACTATTTCAAAAACATGTCATTCTCTTTTGGAACAAAAAGACGGCTGAAAATTTTTTAAACAAGCTCTAAAGGAATATTTAAGATGACCAATAAAAACAAATATGACCGCCCCATCCAGGTGGCAGAAGGCATATATTGGGTGGGATTCCGGGATGAAGAGTCCAACATGACCTGTAACCCATATCTTATCGTTCAGGGGGACCGTGCCGTATTGATCGACGGGGGCAGCAGAACGGATTTTTCCGTGGTGATGATGAAAATTTTACAAACCGGGATTAATCCCCAAAACATCGTTGGCCTCATATACCAGCATTACGATCCCGATCTGTGCGGATCAATGCCCAACTTCATTGACATGATTGATAATCCCGCACTGAGAATCATATCAGAAAAAAAGAACAACACTTTTATTTCCTTTTATATCAGCCGGGAAAATTTTCCCCTCCTGGAATCCATCCAAAATCATGGGTATTCATTGAATCTCAACGGACGGATACTTAAATTTTACGCAACACCCTATTGCCACAGCCCCGGCAGTTTTGTCACCTACGACAAAAAAACCCAAACACTTTTCAGCAGTGATCTGTTTGGCAGTTATGCCAGCCAATGGGATCTGTTTTTAGAATTGAATGAAACCTGCTACTCCTGCAATGATCGTGAAGCCTGCCCCAATAAGGTGTTAGACTGTCCCATCACCGATATCCTGACCTTTCACAAAGACATATTTCCCTGCAACAGATCGCTGCGATTTGCCATGAAAGTCATAAAAGATATTCCCATTGACAGAATCGCACCGCAGCATGGCAGTATTCTTCAAAGCAAAAAAGATATTTCATTAGTTATACAGGAGCTTGAGCTCCTTGAAAACGTTGGAATTGATGGTATTACCGGCTGACTTGAAATAGGGAGCATTACCCGTTTCTCCCCAGTGTATCTTTTAAGCGCATGAAGCATTGATTTTTATTCAAAAATAATTGAATTTGCGCTGGATACCCTGTTCTACGAGCATAGAATGTGACGGCTGGGAGAAACAGGTATGCTCCCCTTGAAGTAAGACTCATATTTTTTTGATGAAGGTGCAACAATTTGTCGATACCTCCCTCCTTTTACCAAACTGAATTGGAGGATCATCTTCACCCAAAAAAATCTGATGCTCACAACTACCCCTCGCCGCTGGCCCGCCCGCTCCCCTTAAAACAGAATAAAGGCATTTATTGCCGGGGAACAAACCACCTATTTGTCATCAAATCCCTGGCATCGGCTGTCAAAGGAATCAGATCACTTTTATCCAAAAGTCCGATATCAAACTTTCGATTCAAGGCGGCAAAATGCTTTAGCCCGAATGCAATTTTATTGAGATACGAAAACACCCCCATGGCTCCGGTGGGGAATCCATTGGCACGGGTACCGTAAAGGGCACGCAGGTCCGGCAGATCGCAGAAGATTTCTTCAATGGTGGTACCGTAGGATTTAAATCGTTCCGGCACATTTCCTTCCCGGATCTGTTGCCCGATATTTTTTGCCGTCATGGCCGCCGCCATGGAAGCCCGGCACAAGCCGATCCCTTGAACATATCCGTCACCATAGGCCAACCCCTTGAACACCTGATCCTCACTGGCAAAGCCTCCGGTGATGACCATGGCGGGCAGGGTAAGGCCCTGGGCTTCCAACTGCCTGCTGATACGGACAACGGCATCTTCCAGACAAACCGTGGGCAGAGACCATTCATTCATCATCTTGGAGGGGCTGTAACCGGACCCGCCGCCAGCCCCGTCAAAGGTCACCATATCCACCTGGGCCAGGCAGGCCAGACGGATGACGCGCTCAATATCAGCCCGGTCAAACCCGGCCATCTTAAAATAAATATTTTCCACGCCCATATCCCTGAGCATGGCAATGTGCTCTGTCAGGGATTCTTCCGTCCACAGGGGCAGGCGGCCGTAGGTGTAAAAATTGGGACAGGTGCCCTCTTCATAGGCTTTTTGAACGGCCGGGTCACTGGGATCGGGATGGACCAGATTCCCCTGGGCCTGTTTGAGCTGTGCGGTTTTAAGATTCGTTACCCGGATTGCTGGCTGGGTTCCCTTGGCGGCCTGGCCAAATTTAATTTCCATGGCTTTGGCACCGTATTTTTCCACGGCAATTTTGGGCACTCCCATGAGATTATCCTCGGCATTGCACTGGAGCACAATCTGACCAAAGCCCCTATCATATCGCCGAAAACAGTCCAGGGCATCTTCCAGCAGGGGCAAATCGCTGACCTGGCCATTGTTAATTTTCAGGTTGGGTTCCTTATTCCTGGCATCTTCCCCTATGACACAGGTGACCCCGGCCATGGCGGCCCCGGAAAAGTAATCCTGCCAGTTAAGCTTGATCAATGCCGGGAGGATGACGGGCATGGCCATTTTCACCGGGTTGATCATGCCGTAAGTCCGCTCTAAGTTAACATTGAAAATGGTGGCCTCATCCTGGGTGGCTTGCCCCCCCTGGGCTCCGAAAACCCGGCCGTTGATATTAAAATGTGAAAAATCAATGGGATAATTTTTTTCCGATGCAATCTGGTTGTTCCCGGTGGTGGTGGGATATACGGTCTGGGCACCCAGAACAGCTGCCTGGGCAAGCTCGCAGGTTCCGCCGCAATCCTCGGTACAAAAGGAACACATACCCGACTGAGGGGAAATAAAACTGCTGCGATTTTTTGCAAATGTGAATCCGGAACTTAATGTAGGGGAATAGGTCATTAAAACGCTCCTTTATAAATATTCGTGTTGGCAATGTAAATGTTTGAAGTGTACCAAAAACATTGCAGACAAATTATCATTGACAACACTTTTTGAAAAGCGCATATAAAGCTTTCAATAAGTTTTGCTGGGGGAGCTTTGAAAGGCTGAGAAGGAAAATAATTTCCTGACCCTTGGAACCTGATGCGGTTAGTACCGACGTAGGGAAGCGAATCATGCCTGATGCAAGTCATTTTTCCCTATTCAAAATTAACGATATTTTCTGCATCAAACCTTCTCCCCCGGTTTTGTTTGCCTCACCTTATCCATCCAAGGATGAAATAAACGGCTGGGCGCTCAAAAACAGGAGGAAAAATGGATATACAGAAAAATCTGGCCATAAGAATTCATGGGCTATGCCGAAAAATCAGGGAACAACGCCCCTTGATACATGTGGTGACCAATTTTGTGGTCATGAACCAGACGGCCAATGCCCTGCTGGCCCTGGGGGCAGCCCCCACCATGTCCTGGGCCCGGGAAGACCTTGAATATATGTCCGGCATTTCAGACGGACTGTGCATCAACATGGGAACCCCCACCCGGGAAAGAGTTGAGGCCATGATAACGCTCATGGCGCTGGCCCAACAATCGAAAAAACCCCTTGTCCTTGATCCTGTGGGGTCTGGGGCAGGACCCCACAGAACAGAAATCGCAAGACAACTATCGGCCCTGGCCCCCCACAAAATCATCCGTGGAAATGCCTCTGAAATATGCTCCCTCACCCATGAACATACCACCACCCGGGGGGTGGACAGCACCATCTCCCCGGCAGACGCAAAAGAAATCCTGGTCACCCACGGCCGGACTGCTGATCAATGTGCACCAGACCATCAGCATGACCTCCGAGATAAAGGAGTGGAGATCTTTTCAACCATGGCCTCCTGTGTTGTCACCAGCGGTAAAGAGGACATGGTTCTGGACAACACCCGGACTTTGATTTTAAAAAACGGCTCTGATCTCATGAATGCTGTCACAGGTACCGGATGCATCCTGTCAGCCATCACCGCCGCTTTTTATGCGGTGTGCCCTGAGCCCTTTGAAGCAGCCACCGCCGCCTGTGCCACATCAGCGATTGCAGGGGAAATTGCCGCAGAAAAGGCATCGGGGCCCGGGACCTTTCTTCCCCACTTCATGGATTCTCTCTATAACCTTGATGAGAAAACCCTGATCACCCGGTTAAAAACCGAACGTCAATTCCCTTACCCCTCAGCCACCGGTAACTCCAACAAGGTATAACTCAACTTTCGGTGTTCGCATTCCGTGGTGGGGTCAGGCTTTCGTTATTGACATTATCGAGGCTTTTTTCGTTGGCAAAGGCTTTGGTCGATAACATCAATAACAAAAGCCTGACCCCATCGGTACATTTAAAAATGTCGGCTTTGAAATGAAGCCCGAAAGTTGAGGTATAATGCAACCTCCAACCACAGCGAACAATGAAAAATTACTATATTTGAAAAGGAAATAACAAATGGAAAACATCAGCACCCTACCCAGATTTAAACGAATTATTCTCTCCTTTGGCCCTGCCTGGCTCATCAGCGCTGTTGCCGCAGGCCCCGGAACCACCCTAAGCGTTGCCAAGGCCGGTGGCACCTATGGATACGGTTTTCTGTGGGTGATACTTCTCAGTGTTCTTCTTGCCTTTGTGTGCCAGTACATGGCTGCCAAAACCGCCCTCATCGGAGGCAAGGGTATTGTGGGCATTGTCCGGGACAAATGGGGCAAGGGCCTGGCCTCTTTTGTGGCCCTGGATGCCCTCATCGTGATCTGGCTTTGCAATGTGGTTCTGTTAAAAGTTCTGGTATCCATCACTGGATTTATAACAGGGATAAACAGCCCCCTGTGGGGCATATTGTTTGTGACCCTGTTTTATGGCCTGGTGGCCCATGGCGGCTATAAAATCATTGAAATGGTGTGCAAGGTCGTTGTATCCCTTTTGGTGACCTGCTTTATTTTTACCCTGTTTATTGCAAAACCCGATTTTGCCGCCGTATTAACGGGCTTGATTCCTGATTTTTCAAATTTTGGACAGGCCGAAGTTTTAATGATGACAGCCGTCATGGGCGGCTCCATACACGTTACCATTCTTTCCATGCAGACCTACACCGTGCATGAACGGGGATGGACAAAAAAAGATTTAAGCCTGGCCCTGGCTGATACGGCAGTGTCCCTTCTGGGTGCCTTTGGTCTTTATTGCACGGCCATCTACCTCACCGGTGCAAGTGTGCTTCATCCTGCCGGCATAAAGGTGACCAATCTTTTTGAGATGGCAGAAGCCATCAAACCGCTTTTGGGAGACTATGCCTACGGTTTTTTCTGCCTTGGGATCTGGTGCGCTGTGTTTTCCACCATCATGCCCACCTTTATTGCCGCAGCCTATGTAGTGGGGGATCAGATGGATAGAAAATTCGGACCGGAAGACAAAGCATACCGACGTATCATTCTCATTGGCTGCCTCATTGCACTGCCCGGCTCTTTTCTGCCGGGAAAACCTGTAAGTCTTTTAATGCTCATGCTGGCGCTCTCCTTTGTGGGCACCCCTCTTTTTGTGGGTATTTTCATGAAATTGCTAAATGACAAATCCTTTGCAAAGGAAAATAAAAACAGCCTTTTTCTCAATGCAGGCGGTGCCATGGCCCTGGCGGTCACCATTTTTCTCGGCGTAAAATGGGTGTGGAAAATGATCTGATCTCCACCGTCTAAAGGATATCTTTGAAACTCAACTTTCGGGCTTCATTTCAAAGCCGGCATTTTTAAATGTACCGATGGGCTCAGTGTGCCGACGGGGTCAGGCTTTTGTTATTGATGTTATCGACCAAGGCCTTTGCCAACGAAAAAAGCCTCGATAATGTCAATAACGAAAGCCTGACCCTACCACAAAATGCGAACACCGAAAGTTGAGTTTGAAAAAACAAAACCAAAAAAACGCTAATATACCGCCCCCCCGGGGGGCAATGGCCCGGCCCGGAACTGTAGGCAGCTCAATTGGCCGGTTCCTGTTGCCCCTCGGGGGGCTCTGCTGAAGTCACCTGAGGCTTTTCCCCAAAAAATTGTAAAATACTTTTCGGGTCATATGAAGGATGCCAAAAAGTTATTTCACATTTTTTTCACATCAATTTCACATGATTTTCATGCGCCATATAATAATATCTGCCCATATCGTAAGAAATCTTAATTAATGGGGGTAAATATTCGGGCAGCACCCCATCTTCACTCATTTGGCCCTGCTCACATAGCAATAGTATGCTACGCAGTCCCAACTAAGCGAATATGGGGCACCGGCCAAACATTTACAAAACCAACCCGAATATTTACTAATGGGGAGGTAACAGCGTGAAAATCAGTGGAAAAAATCAATCAATATTAAAGGGCAGCCTGATGCCCCTTATCTGTGTGGCGATTCTGCTCACAGGCATTGGGGGAATGAGCTTGCTGGCCCAGACAAAACCGTCTCCTCCCAAAAAACCGCCGGCCCAAAAAGAGATGGCAGTCAGTTCCATACCTGTTACTAAGCAGACGGCCCCGGTAACGGCCGTGGGCTACGGCCAGGCAACCCCTGTCCGGGAGGATGTCATCAGCCCCCGGGTATCGGGCATTGTAATGGAAAAGAACCCCGGCCTTGACCCGGGAGGACGGGTTGAAAAGGGTGAATTTCTATTTAAAATTGATGCCACGGATTATCAAATAGACGCAGAAAAAGCATCCATCCAGGTGGCACTTAGAAAAAACCAGATTGAACAGCTCAAAATCTCTTTTAAAAAGGACAAGGACAGACTGTCCGCCGTCCAAGACAATACCCGGCTTGCCCAAAAAGAGTTTTCACGGCTTAAAAAATTATATGAAAACAGCCGGGTGGGAACTATTTCAGCCAGAGACAGCGCAGAACAGACTTATAACTCCCTGCTGGATACAGAAAAAAACCTTAAAAAAGCCCTGGTTCTTTATCCCCTTCAAATCGCCGAGGCCCGGGCCAATCTGGCAGATGAAAAGGCAGACCTGAAAGCGGCCCGGCTGGATGTGGAACGCTGCGTCATATATGCCCCCTTTGCCGGTAGAATAAAGAAAAACAATATTGAAATCGGTTCCCATGTTTCCACAGGAATGTCTGCATTGACCCTTTGTGACGATGATATTCTGGAAATCAAAGTGCCCTTAAGCGACCGGGAGGCCTTTGAAACGCTTAATATCGGCACCGATGCAAATTTCCCCGGCCGGGTGGATATTCACAACCTCACCTGCCGGGTGGAAAGCGTCTCCAGCCGGGAAAATGAATCCATAAAGGCCGCCATTCACCGGGTCATTGAATATGATTCTGAGTCCAGAACCCTCAGCCTTGCTGTCCGGGTACAGGGAAAAGATATGACCGGAATGGCCTTTCCCATCATGGATGGCATGTTCTGTAAAACCATCTTCACCGGGCCTGTCATTGAAAATTTAGTCAAAATTCCTGCCAATGCCTTGAATTCCAACAATACCGTGTATCTGGACCGAAACCATCTATTAAAAACCCTGGAAGTCACCCCTGTCATCACCAATGGTGATGATGTCTATGTCACAGGCAGTCAATTTTTACCCAACGACCGAATTATCACCACAACTTTAAACAATCCCCTTGAAAATATAAAACTGGCACCCACCTGGGATAAAAATCCTGTTCCCCTGCCCGGGAATAGACAAAAGGAGCTGGCCCTTTACAAGGAAGAGGTGAAATGAAAAACATAATCAAAGCCTTTGCCCAGAACCGGGTATTTGCCAATCTTCTCATGGTCACGGTGCTCATGGCCGGTATTTTAAGTAGCACCCTCATGATCCGTGAAGACATGCCTGAGATGGATCTGGATTTCATCACCATTTCCGTGGCTTACCCCGGGGCCGATCCCGAAGAGATCGAAGAAGGCATTTCAAGAAAAATTGAAGAGGCCATTGATGGACTGGAAGGGATTGATGAGTATACCTCCACATCCTCAGAAGGTATTTCCAATACCACGGTCATGGTTATTGACGGGTATGATGCCGATGTGCTGCTGGATCGAATCAGAAACGAGGTGGACGGAATCACAACTTTTCCCGACGATGCTGAAGAGCCGTCTGTTGTGCGCCCCCAGATTCAAAAGGCGGTGATCAGTCTGGGCCTTGTCAGCCAGATGCCCGAAGCCCGGCTCAAGGAATGGGCCGATGACATGGACAAAAAAATAGGGCGGCTTGCCGGGGTAAGCCAGGTGGAAATTTCCGGCACCCGGGCCTATGAAATCGCAGTGGAGCTTGACCTTGCCACCCTGATGAAATACGATCTTACCATAAATGAGGTGGCAGGTATCATTGCCAATGGCAGCCTCAATCTTTCCGGAGGCACCGTTAAAACCTCGGCCGAAGAAATTCGGTTACGAACCATGGGGCGAAAATACACGGGAAAAGAGCTTGCCGACATCAAAATTATCTCTGGAGAAAAAGGAGACACCCTTTATCTTGGCGACATCGCAACAATAAAGGACGGATTTACGGAAAACAATCTCTCCATCCAGGCCAATGGAACCCCTGCCGTTATTATTAATGTACTGGCCGGGGACGAAGACACCATTGACATTGCCGACCAAGTCCGAGCCTTTGTAAAAAAAGAAAATACCGGCATTCCTGAAGGTTCCCGGATCATTATTCTTTCGGACAACACGGAAAAAACCCGGGCCAACCTGGAAATCTTATTTTCCAATGCGGTCATGGGGCTGATACTGGTATTCATTCTTCTCTGGCTGTTCATGGACACCAAGGTCTCTTTCTGGGCGGGCATGGGGATTCCCATATCCCTTTTGGGGGGACTTGCCATTGTTCATTTTTCAGGCATTACATTAAACAAGATCACCCTTTTTGGTCTGATCATGGTTCTGGGGATTGTGGCAGATGACGCCATTGTGGTGGGAGAATCCATTTTTCACCACAGGGAAAAGGGGGCCGGGCCCCTGGAGGCTGTGGTCAAAGGGGTCTCGGAGGTGGGGATGCCCGTGCTGGCCGCAGTTTTAACCACCATTGTGGCTTTTTTACCCCTGTATCACATTAACGGCATCATGGGAAAATTCATCCTGGCCCTTCCCAGCGCAGTGATTGCCTGTCTTGTGATCTCCCTTTTAGAATGCATGGTCATGCTGCCGGCCCATTTATCCAATATACAAACTAAAACCCATGGTTCTACCCATGGGGCAGGGGAAATCATTGATAAATTTCACGCCTTTACCGTGGGCAGCATGGACTGGGCGGCCCGGCAGGTTTATCTGCCTATACTCAAAACGGCGGTGCGGTTTCGATATCTTTTTTTAAGCCTGTGCATCTCCGGCATGCTTCTGTGCACAGGTCTTGTAACCGGGGGCATGATCAAATTTAATGTATTTCCCAAACAGGCATCCAATATTGTGGTGGCTTCTGTGGAATTTCCCGACGGTACCCCCTTTGAAAAAACCCAACAGGCTGTCAATCAAATGGAAAAAGCCGTTTACCGGGCTGCCATGGCCATGAATTATCATGGCACAACACCCCTTGTGGTAAATACCCTGGCCACCATTGGACAGGCTGCCGGAGAAAAAGAAACATCCTCTGATACAGCTTCCCCCAACATCGGCGGGGTCCGGATCACCCTTCTGGATCCGGGTGAAAGTGGCATTCATTCAGATGATTTCATGCAGGCATGGGAACATGAAACAGGTAATATCTCCGGGGTTCAAACCCTTGATTTCTCAGCCTCCAACAGCGGCCCCCCCGGCGCCCCCGTTCAAATCGGTATCCAGGGGGATAACCTTGATAATTTATCCAAGGCAGCAGAAAAAGTCATGGCAACCCTGCGCTCCATTGACGGGGTGTCCCAGGTTTTTTCTGATAATTCACCGGGCAAAAATGAATTTAAATTTTATCTTAAACCCGAAGCCGAGTATCTTGGGGTGAATCTGTCCGATGTGGCCTCCCAGATTTATGGAAACTATTACGGCATTGAGGCCGTTAAAATCCAGCGGGACAATGACGAAGTTGAAGTCAATGTACGTTTAACACAAAAAGAACGCCACACCCGAACCAGCCTTGAAACAATGAAAATCAAGACCGCAGACAACACCTGGGTGCCCCTGTCAGCCCTGGTGGATATCACCTATTCCCGGGGATTTTCAACCATTACCAGAAAAAATGGTATGCGTCAGATAAAGGTATCTGCCAAGGTGGACACAAACAAGGTGGTATCCACTGAAGTGATCCATACCCTTGACAAAGGCCTGCTAAAAGAATTATCAAACCGGTATCCCGGGATTGTAGTCTCCCTGGACGGAGATGCCAAACGATCGGCGGAATCCTTTGGCAGTCTCCATGTCTGGGTTCCCATTGCCGTCATGGGGATGTTTGTGATTATTGCCACCATGTTCCGTTCTTATGTACAGCCAGCCCTGGTTCTACTTACCATTCCCTTTGGCCTGATGGGGGCTGTGCTGGGCCATTTTGTCATGGGACACATGCTGTCCTTGTTATCTGTCTTTGGCATGGTGGCCCTGGCCGGGGTGGTGGTCAATGACGCCATTGTGCTCATTGAGCGGGTGAACATGAACCTGGAACAAGGTATGAAATTTTTCAATGCTCTTTTTAAAGGAGGCACCCGGCGGTTCCGGGCCGTGATGCTCACCTCCCTTTCCACGGTGGGGGGGCTTGCCCCCTTGATCCTTGAAACCAGCCAGCACGCCCAGCAACTGGTACCCATGGGAATTTCCCTGGCATTTGGTGTGGCGTTTGCCACAGTGCTGACCCTGATTTTGCTGCCCTGTATGCTTTGCATTGTCAACGATATCAGACAGATCCTGGCAAAATTAAAGGGAAAACAAGACCTGGAACGCCATGAACTGGAACCGGCATTTCAACGTCGGACAGACGAATTGGACCAGGATCTGTCCCGGAGTTTTTCATAAAAAAATAAGGATGAAAAAATGATGAATTATAAACAAATACCCCTGGGTTCCGGTACGATGTTTATCCTCTGCCTCATATGGAGTCTGCTCTTCCTACAATGCCCGGAAAATGTTGCCCTGGCGGCCCAGACATCCAGGGCCACCACAGACACAGAAATCCCCCAGACCCCTCCCATGGTCCCCCTGACCCTGGAAAGAGCCAAAGAGATTGCTCTTAAAAACAATCCTTCCCTGGACAGCGCACTGGAAAGAATTAACCAGGCCAAAGAGGCAGTTGCCCAGGCCCGGGCCGCTTATTTTCCCACCATATCAGCCGCTTCCGGAAAAAATTATACGGAAAACAGATCCAATTCCGCATCGGCTATCAATGAAACCCTGTACACGGTCCAGATGTCTGCCACCCAGGTATTGTTTGACGGTTTTTACCGGAAATATTCAATCCAGGCTGCGAAGTATGGTGAAAAAAAGAGCAATGCAGCCCTTTTGGATGCCCGGAGAATCCTGAGTTGGTCTGTGGCCCAGGCAGTGTTAAATGCCCAGCTGGCAAGGGAAAACATCAGCATTGCCAGGTCGGACATGAAATTTAACCAGGATCAGGAAACAGAGGCCTCGGCCAAGGAGCAGATGGGTACAGGCTCTTATTCTGATGTATTGAATTTTAAAACAAAAGTGAACACGGCAAAGTCTGCCTTGCTCACGGCTCGACAGGACTTTACCGAGGCCATCCACGGATTGGCCGCTCTCATGGGGTATGAAAATGCCCGACTGCCCCGGGGAATGGCACTTGCGGCTTTGAACACCCATGAGAAAAAAAATCCCAGGTATTCAAAAATAGACTCCCTGTCAGACGATAAAATACAGCACCTGGCACGCAAGCGACCGGATCTGGAACAGGCAGCCCTGGCCATTGAAGAAGCCCGGGCCCAAGTTAAAGCGGCCCGGGCAGAGTATTTTCCCACGGTTTATCTCACCGGAGGCTATGGCACCCAGGCCGGAGACGGATTTGACGACACCGACAGCATGGGCACTTCACTTGGGCTTAACCTTAGTTTTGACCTTTTCACCGGAGGTTCCACCGGCTCTAAAATCCGACAAGGCCTTGCCGGCCAGCGGGAACTGGAAGAAAACATGAAAAAAACAAGCACCAATGCCATGGCAGCCCTACACACCTCCAAGGAAAAAATTTCAACGGCCCGTCAGCAGCTGGCCCTTCAGAAGGAAAACACCGCCCTTATAAAAACCACCCGGGATCTTGTTCAAAAAGAATATCAGTCCGGTCAGACTTCACTGGTACGGCTCAATGAAGCCCAGAATGATCTGGTGTCTGCCATGGGAAAGCTGGCCATTGCCCACATTTCCCTGGCTCTGGCCCTGGAAGAATTTGATTATTATACAGGACAAAATTTTTAAAACCCTATCCCATATACTTAAGATGCCAAGGCAGACCCGGCGTTAAGGCTATTTTTATCCTTTTTTTGGAAAAACTCCCATGACAAAAAACATCAGGGTCTTGATCATTGAAGACAACCCGGCCATTGTGGAAAATATAACTGATTTTCTGGAGCCCAAAGGTTATATCCTGGATTATTCCATGGACGGCATTGGAGGGCTGCACCTGGCCATATCCCATAACTATGATGTCATCGTCCTGGATCTCATGCTGCCGGGCATGGACGGCATCACTTTGTGCCAAAAACTTCGCAAAGAGGCCGGCAAACAGGTTCCGGTGATCATGCTCACCGCCAGGGACACCCTGGAAGATAAATTAATAGGTTTTGATTCCGGGGCAGACGATTATCTGGTCAAGCCCTTTGCACTCAAGGAGCTTGAAGCCCGTATCAAGGCTTTGTCCAAACGGCACCCCACCACCACGGGCTTATTAAAAGTGGGAGACCTTGAGATGAACACCGGCACCCTTGAAATTTCACGCCAAAATACTTCCATGGAATTAAACAACACCGGGATTTTAATTCTACGCATCCTCATGGAAGCGGCTCCCAATGTGGTCACAAGAAAAGAGTTGGAAAACCGCCTGTGGGGGGATATGCCGCCGGGAAGTGATGTTCTTCGAAGTCATATCTATGCCCTGAGAAAAAAAATAGATAAACCCTTTGATCATCCCATGATTGAAACCGTCCACGGCATTGGATTCAAGTTAAGAGGAAGGACAGAATGAAGTTTTATAAGAGTCTCCGGTTCCGGCTCCTTGGATCGATTTTTTTATTTGGTGTTTTGCTTATCAGCCTTAATGCCAGTATTACCTTTTTTGTCATGGGAAAAACTTTTTCAAGGCTGGTGAATACCCTCATGGAAACCGAGGTCACTTCTTTTCTTTACCAGTATGAAAACGACCGTACAGCCCCCCTGCCCCACTCCCGGTTTGTCAAAATGTATAAACATATTGAACAAATTCCCCAAAGATTTCAAGAGCGGGTAAAGAGCCTGCCCCCCGGGGTTCACAGCATTCCTCCATCAAAAAACCACCCTCCCCTTCACATTGCAGTGATTGAATTGCCGGATCAATCCCAACCTTATTACATGCTTTTCCACGGACATGAGTTCTTTGAAGAAAATGCCTTTCTTCGCCCCTTTCAGATTTTATTGATCTCCCTTGGCCTCCTGCTTGCCCCGGCTATGCTCTTAGGACTCTTTTTTTACAAGATGCTTCTTGATCCGGTAACGGAACTTATAGAAAAAATTAAAAGACTGAATCCGGAAAAAATTCCCGACCAGTTTGCAGGCAAACAATGTTCCAACGAAGTTGGCATGCTCACCCAGACCCTTGAAAACGCCATGTCCCGCATAAAAGAATTTATTCTGCGGGAAAAACAGTTTACCCGGGATGCAAGCCACGAACTTCGAACTCCCTTAACCGTTATTAAAGGGGCTGTTGAAATCATGGAGGATCAAAAAGAAACCCGGGAAAACCCATTGCTTAAAAAGCCCCTGACCCGGATTGCCCATTCTGTGGCCGGTATGGAAACCACCATAAATACATTTCTGTGGCTGGCCCGGGAGGATGTTGATCCCCCGGGAACCTGTCATGTGGCACCGGTGGTGGAAAAGGCCATTGCTGACCACCGGCACCTTATCGATCAAAAAAATATTATGGTGGATCTTGAGATCTGCACGGATAAAGTGTTAAGCGTTAAAGAAGAGATTCTTTACATAACCATCTCCAACCTGCTTCGAAATGCCTTTAATTTTACCCGCCGGGGCACTGTGTTCATTAAAGTGGCAAACCCATATATTGAAGTCCGGGATACGGGAATGGGAATCCCAAAAGAAAAAATAGCCTGCCTGACCCAGCCGCACATTAAATCAGAACAAAGTAAAGGATTTGGACTGGGATTAAGCATTGTCAGCCGCCTGTGCATAAGATATGGTTGGGAACTGTGCATTGAAAGCCCGGCCGGTCAAGGGACCCGGGTAAAAATTTTATGGCAAAATTAATTGATCGACAACATCTTTGCCATATTTAACGTCATTTAATGGAGAGATTCAATGTCAATTAAGGTCTGTATTGCAGGGGCCACAGGATGGGCCGGATCTGCCCTGGCCCAAGGAGTTATAAATTCCCGGGACATGCATCTGGTCAGCGCCGTATCAAGAACCCACGCAGGAAAAACCCTGGATTCAATTTTATCGGATAGCACGGCAGAGGTTCCAATATTTGCCACCGTTGAAGAAGCCCTGGAAACACCTTGCGATGTGTTTGTGGAATACACCAAACCGGCCCATGCCCGGCAGCATATAATTTATGCCCTGAATCGGGGTATCAGCACTGTTATTGGCACCTCGGGCATGTCCCAGGATGCCCTTGCCGAGTTTGACACCGTTGCCAGGCAAAACAATTGCGGTGTATTTGAAGGGGGCAATTTTTCGCTCACCTGTTTTTTACTGCAAAAATTTTCCCAGGTGGCAGCCCAATATATACCCCACTGTGAAATCATTGATTACACCCACGAAGACAAAGTCGACTCCCCCAGTGGAACGGCCCGTTCCATTGCCCATCACATTGGTGCTGTAAGAGAATCCAAACTGGATGTTCCCCTGGACAAAATCTGGGGTCCCGGGGAAAGCCGGGGGACACGCCTGGCCGGAACCCAGGTTCACTCTGTTCGCCTCCCCGGTTATGTCAGTGCCATTGAAACCATCTTTGGCCTTCCCGGAGAGAAACTTTCCCTGCGCCATGAGGTGGGGGACAGTGCTGTTCCCTTTGTGGAAGGTGCCCTCATGGGTATTCGCAAGGTAAGAGATTTTGTGGGATTAAAACAGGGCATGGAATCCGTTCTTGACGTCTCATTTCAAAATTAATGGAGGGCTCCCGTTGGTTTCAGCAGTGGGAAGGGCCGGGGAAAAACAGAAAAAACAAAATCAGATCCTGAAAAGAACGGACACATGCTCAATATCCAGATATTTTTCAATAAGTCCCGGATATCGGATGACAAAGGCCGGGACCAGGCTGCCCAGACTCAGGCACAGCACAAAATAATCCGGCATGCGAAATTGAAGCCGGGTCATGACGGTCCAATTTTTGCGATATCCAAACCCGCGGTTCATCAATGCCATGGATAACTGGTCTGAGATGACAATGGCATTGACCATCAAGGGAATCATGATGGCCACCCGGGCCTTAAATTTTTCAAACAGACTGCCCTCATCCATGTCAATCCCCCGGGCACGCTGGGCCGCAATGATCAAATTTCTTTTTTTATCCAGGGCCGGTACAAACCGAATGGCTGTGGTGATGAGAAAAGAAAGTGCAGGGGGCAATTTCAATTTAACAAACAGGTTAATGAATTGATCCAAAGGGGTGGTGAAAAGAATGATCTGGGTCAGCACCACCATGTTCAACAATCTGAAAAGAAAAGTAGCCCCCAGCATAAGACCGCCCCGGGTGAGGGAAGCACCCGGCCACAGGGTGAAAAGAGCCACCTTGTTTTCCAGATGCACAAACCCGGTGCCACTGTTAAATCCGGTGAACAGCATGATCATTACAAACAGTGGGACCAGGGGAATCAAGCGGAAAAACATCTGCTTCATGGAAAGTCCCACATAAAGACCTCCCCCCACAATCATACAAGATATGACCCCGTGGCAGGCCGGGTGATCGTACAGGACGGTCCAGACCATGAATTGAATAAACAAAGCGCATTTGCTCCGGATATCCAGGCCCCCAGACCCCGTTAATGAAGGATTTTCAACCATGGGAACCACCTGTTTTTAAAGAAAAAGATCTCAAATGATCCGGGACCAGCCCTGCCCGGTGCAATACATCGTTTTTTTCCAGCCCTTTTTCCATGGATTCATCCAATACGATTTTCCCCTTTGCCATGACCACCAGACGTGTGGCATATCGGGCTGCCATGGCAAGATCATGGGTGATGAGAACAACGGCAGTTCCCTTGCTGTGCAGTGCCAGGATGAGATCCATGATCATATGGCTGCCAGAGGCATCAAGCCCTGTTGTGGGCTCATCCACCACCAGAACCCTGGGGTTTAAAGCAGCAATGGAAGCCACGGCAATCATCTGCCGCATGCCCTTTCCCAGGGTAAAGGGATGATGGTGACGAAAGGGGTCAAGGCCGGTTTTTTCAAGGATATCATCCACTGTCCGGGCAACTGCCCTCCGGGAACCTCCCATGTGGGTCAAACCAAATGCAATTTCTTTTTCCACGGAATTTTCAAAAATCTGATGATCAGGGTTCTGGAAAACAAATCCCACACATCGGGCAAGATCTTTGATTTTGAACCTGTTGACGGCTTTACCCTCAAACAAAATGGTGCCGGGATGACTGGGTATAAGGCCGTTGAGATGTTTCACCAGGGTGGTTTTCCCAGCGCCGTTGTGTCCCATAAGGGCCATGAAATCCCCCGGGCACACCGAAAAATCAATATCCTTGAGCACCGGAATCCCCGGAGTGTATTCAAAATTAAGGTGGTTTATTTCAAGGGATGGCGCAGTGTCAAGAGGTAAAGAATCCATGCCCGGTGTTGGTGCTGACGGCAGGGTATGGGGCCATGATTTTTCCAGACCTTCCAGTGATCCCCGGGTCACCATTCTGCCCTTTTCCAGGATTAAAACCTGGTCCACCATGGATCGAATCTCTTCTATATTCTGCTCCACAATCACCAGGGTTAACCCCTTTGATTGCCGCAAACGGTCCAGATGACGGTAGAGATCTGCCCGCCCGGCAGGGTCCAGTTCCGATGCCGGTTCGTCAAGGATCAACACAGAAGGTTCCATGGCCAACACCCCGGCAATGGCCAGTCGCTGTTTTTCTCCCCCGGACAGGTCTGCGGTGAAACGATTTTCATAACCGGAAAGTCCCACCTGGGAAAGGACTTTGGGGATTCTTTCTTCAATTTCCCGGGCAGGCACCAGAAGATTTCTGGGGCCAAAGGCCAGATCTTCACATACGGTACGCCCCACAATCTGGACCTCAGGGTCCTGCATGACAAATCCCACATCCTTTGCCAGGGTCTGGGTTCTGAAAATAGAAACATCCTTTCCCGCCACAACAATATCCCCGGAAAGGGACCCTTCCAGAGCCTGGGGAATCAGACCGTTAAGGCATCGGCAAAGGGTGGTTTTACCCGAAGCAGACGGTCCCATGATCACGGCACACTCCCCGGGTTTCAGGGACCATGATATATCTGACAGGGCAAGGGTATCGGCACCTTTATATTTAAAAGACACCCGGGAGAGTTTTATGGCCTTTTGCATTACTTTTCCGTTATCACACCAGTTTTCCTGCATGAACCACCCGGTGTGAAATAACCGCAATGGCCACATTGACCAAAGAGCCTGCAATTAAAAACGGCATGGTGCCAAGAACCGCGCCCATGCCTCCCACCAATGCCATGGTAAAGGCAGACACCCCTCCGTTTAAAACAACGGCAACAATGGCACCGGGAACAGCCCCAAACCGACGGCTCACCCAAACAAAGACCGTCACCCATAAAGCCAGCTGCAATGCAATGAAAAAATGGATGGGAATTCCCAGGGGAAACCCCATGATCCCTGATGTGATAAGGTGTCCCATGAAAATAACACAGATTCCCTCCACATAGCCCAGGGCCAGGCCGCAAAAATATCCCGGTGCCGAGTCCAGACCAATGGTGCCCACCGGACTGGGGATTTTAACCATGGCACCCACGGCACTCAGGGCTATGAAAACGGCCATATAGGCCATGCGTTTAACAGACAGGGTCCGGGTGTTCAGATCGCCTTTTTGATCCGGTATGTTTGACATATAATTTTCCTCAAAAATTTTCCCCCGACGTTCCCTTTCCGGGCAGGCCGGGCTCCGGGCGGTTTTTTATATAACAGGCATGTCCTGTCGGACACAACGAATATTGAAAATGGTGTCATGCCGCCCCCCCCCGAGGGGTAATGGTCCCGGACCGGAACTGTAGACAGCTCGATTGGCCGGTTCCTATTACCCCTCGGGGAGCTCTGCTGAAATTGCCCGGAGGTTTTATTTTCTAATAAACGGGCATCTCCCGGCGGACACAACAAATATAGGGTCGTAGACGCGGAGCCAAATGGTATTATACCGCCGCCCCCCCGATGGGCAATGGTCCCGGACCGGAACTGTAGACAGCTCAATTGTCCGGTTCCTATTGCCCATCGGGGGAGCGGCTCTGCTGAGGTAGACCTGGGGGCTGCCTTTTCATATAAAAACGGTTAAGATCCAACCAGTGATCCCACCCGAAACAGGGGCAAATTTCCCTGAATTTGGGGTACAGTTTCCGGGGCACAGGTAAACAGAGCACAGGTGGAAGGTCCGGCAGATTTGTTCAAATCCACTTCCATAGATGCATCAGGGATAAATCGGGAATGGGTATGACAGGCAAGTTCCCTGGCCTCAGCCAGAATCCCCCTGGACCCCACAGGCACAATGTCATGGATATCAGGCTGGGCCAGGAGTTCACGGATTTGGGCCGTTCCGATGATACTGGACGCCGGGGCCTTTGCCACTTCCTGCCCCACCCGGGGGATTCCCAGACAATAAACCCCATCACCGGGCCCGGAGCCTGCAATTCTCAAATCATTGATCCTGCAGGAACCGGTGACACCAATGCCCAGGCCGGTCTGTGAGGGCACAAAATTTTTCTCCGTACTGATGACCAGGGAAAGGTCCTTAAATCCTGCTGTTTCCAGTTCTTGTCGCACCCCGTTAAGAATCTGTCTGCCGGTGGGCTCGGGCTCTGAAGATATTGCCACGGTCATAACCCTGGGAACAGCCCCTGTGCAAAGCACCTCCATGAGTGCCACCCGGGCCGTCAATTGCCCCACCAAAGGATGGGGCACCTTCAAAAGGTCCAGTTTTTTCTCTCCAATGGCACCACAGGAATCACAGGCAACCACCAGACAAAGCCCCTGCTCCAACATGCTGACTTCAACATCCCGGCCCTTATATCCCATATTTTTATCCATCCATCTGATACTTATATTTTTTATACATTTATACTTGAGCTGTCTACAGTTCCGGTCCCGGTCCGGTCCGACGGCTGCAATTTTTTCAATGGCGATGAAAATAATTCATTGCCGATGTGATGTCAATAAAATCCATTATTTACGGAAACTGAACATCCATTATGACAGGCAGATGGTCCGAGGCAAAAACAGTATCCGCTTTTTTAAGCCCGGCCTGTGCCAGCTGTTTTTCATTGAAATTCAATGTATTTAAAACAAATCCCCGGACAGAGGGAAGTACACTGTCTGTATAATAAAACCGGTCATAACGAATATCAGGATCTGTTGCAGATCCCGGCCAGGTGTTGATTTTACCCGTGTTGGCATCCCTGGGAAGAAGATCCTTTAAATGGGAATCATCCCAGTCCGGCATTACATCCGGTCCAAATACAGCTTCATCCTTGATATTGCCTGTGGTAAAGGTGATTTCAGGACCGGCCTTGCCGATGAAATTGAAATCTCCGGTGAGAATCATGGGTGTTTGCAAAGGCAAAGAAATCGCTCCCCCTGCTGTTTTTGCATCCCGAATCCAGGCCATGGCAGCATCGGCACTGCGCTGACGCCGGGCCTTGAATTCCGGAGAATCACAACATTGCAGATGAAATCCCATGAGATAAAGATCCCGGGAAAATGTTTCCCCGGGCAAATCCACCAAGGCAGCAGTGATGCCCCTGATATCTGACGGCGGCAGGGTATCCCGGGAAGTGAGCACCAGGGGATACCGGGATGCAATCATGGTTTGATAAATCCCGGAGCCCATGCCCCCGAAAACATACCAGGTGCCCCCCAAAAGGGCTTTAAGACGACCGGGCAATTGCGATGCCATGGTGGTGGTGAATTCCTGGAAAACAAAAATATCCGGTGCAACATGGGAAAATATTCTGGCAAAGGTGTCATCCAGGCGGGTGTCGGCCAGAAAGTTACCACAAACATTGTATGTCATCACACGAAGGGTTCCGGGGGAACGGGAAGGTGACACAGGCCTGGGGGCAATGGGCTCCCGGGGCTCAGCTGGGGATGAGAATTCCCCGGATACCGGGATAACGCCGGGTCTGTAAACATAAACGGCGTTGTCACTGAAAAAATATAGCTCACGGGTCACTGGATTAAAATTAAGGATGTAACGGCTGGTGGCGTTTTCTTTGTCAGGATCAAAACGATGAACCGCATGGGCATCCGTGGGATCAACGGCAACATTATTCCTGATGGCCTCATCCAGGGCACCACGGGTGATCAGGGCTGCAAAATTGACATCCTTTCCATCTCCAAAGGCATCACTTCCCCCCACATGAAGATTTCCCCGGTGATCAAATCCCAGGGAGGATCCTGACAAAATATCCACAATGACCTGGCCCTGGGCTTCAAAATCCAGGGGAGAATGAGAACGCATGGCAGACTGCCACAGGTTCCGGGGAAAGTACTTCACTGTTCCCGTACCGCTGGGGCCGGAACTTTTAAAGCCGTTTGCGGTGAACAGGTTGCCCCGGCTGTCAAAGGCAATACCGGCCGGGGCACCTCCAATGTTCCGAATAAGTGTGACGGGAACTCTCTTCTCACCGGCAAGTGGCACAAAGGATAGCCTGCCGGGCTCCCCGAATTCTCCATGGCTTACCACCATCAGGGTATTATCTGCCCATTCAGCATCAAAATGGGGCATGGCAAACCATTCCGATGCCATACTGTTGATATTATAAATACCAATACGTCCGTTGCCGTCGCCCAGAGCAAACCGGGTACCATCCGGGGAAACCTTTAAAAAGGAAGGACCATAGGGGCCGGTCTTCAGGCCGGGAAGGGGGCCCAGATCATTAAAATCCCGGGTTTCCAATCCTGTTTCCATAAAAAGCCCATTGCCGGAGACACCGATTAATCGACCGTCGGCAAGAACATCAAAAACAAACCCGGGTCCGGGTATGGAAAAATGAGACTGCAGACCATATAAAACAGACGCTGAACCGATCTGGGCATTTTGCCGGGATGTTTTCCAGCAGCATCCCATGAAAATCATGCTGCAAACAAAAAGAGAGAGATAAAAAAATCCTGTTTTTTTCATAAAGCAAGCCTTTAAATCCAAGTTTTCTGTGGCAAAAATTCCCCCCGACATTTCCGTTCCAGACAGGTCCGCCGTGGGGGATTGCATAATATTTCTATATTTGCTGTGGGCAGAGCCGGGTCAGAATGTGGTCTACCGTGGCAGTTATATATTATAAAAGTTCAGTGATGTCCGGTTAGGTTTTTGCATGCTTAAAAAAGAATATAAAACACTTGATTTATTAAAAAATAAGAGCTACCTAAGCATTGCTTTTGTCTTGTTGTAATTGATTCTATAACAAGGAGAAGTTAATGCCCATAACCCAATGCAAAAAACAAAAGATCAAATTTGATGCTGAATCCTTTATACAATATCTGCTACCTCTACAAAAAATTCTGCTCACTACCCCTGCGCTTAATTCAAGGGGGTATCGGCCATTGAAAATGACGTTTGAAGACCAACTCAATGCTTTATTATTCTATCACCTTCAAGAGCATGAGTCTGCAAGAGATCTTGTCCAGTGCATGAAAGAAGATGATTTTGCCAAAAATAACATAGCGCCTGATGGTGGTATCAGTCTCAGCAGTTTTTGTGAAGCCATTAATGATCGAGGACTCGAACAACTTCAATATGTCTTTGAGGAACTTTG
>NZ_FWXY01000005.1 GCF_900176365.1 Desulfocicer vacuolatum DSM 3385
GGGATGGATATTTCTTATAAAGGGATATGGGGCTATGCTCCTTTGATTGTCTCATTGAATAGAACCCGCGAACCCCTTTACATTGTCAATCGATCAGGAAATGCGCCATCTCACCTTGGATCAGCCCACTGGATTGATAAAAGCCTTGACCTTGTTTGCCCTGATTTTGAAAAAGTGATACTGCGCGGGGATACAGATTTTAGCCTGACCGGCAATTTTGACAGATGGGATGAAAGGTGCACCTTTATCTTTGGTATGGATGCCAAAAAGAATTTGATAAAAAAAGCCTGTGATATCTCAGAAACAGAATGGCAGTTGTTCAATAAACCTCAGCGGGTGATAAAGACTCAGGAACGTGAAAAACCGGAAAACATAAAGGCCCAGGTAGTAAAAAATAGAAAATTTAAAAATCTTCAGACCGAATGCGAATTTTTTGCTGAATTTGAGTATCAGCCGGGAAAATGCCAGAAATCATATCGAATGATCGCTATCAGAAAAATAATCAATGTCTCAAAAGGAGAGGAACAACTTTTTGATGATTGTCGATTTTTTTTCTATATCACCAATGACCAGGTCAAAAGTACGGAATCATTGATTCATCTTTATCGGGATCGGGCAAACCATGAAAACGACATTGAACAGTTGAAGAATGGAGTTCAAGCCCTGAAAGCGCCTTCAAACACACTGAATTCCAATTGGGCCTATATGGTCATAGCCGCCTTGGCATGGGATCTCAAAGCATGGTGTGGCATGTTGATGCCTTACCGGGTTCTGGGGAATCAGATTATGAAAATGGAATTTAAGCGATTCATCCGTACCTTTATTAATATTCCATGTCTGATTATCAAAAAATCCAGAAAAATTGTCTATCGGATTGTCGGATATAATAATCAACTCAACCATGTTTTCAATTTTCTTTTCCTTTTGAAAAAATTTGAATTTTCATAATCAAGGGATAAACGGACAGCCATTTTAAACGGGTTGAAATGGTGAGTCATAACCCAATCATAGCAAAAGGAAGGCACCAAGTGATCATGACTAAAAATTGTAACACAAATATTTCTTAGGGAGAGTTGCGCTCTTTTTTTTCTTGTTTTTTTCAACTTCGTTTCAAAAGTATCTATATGGAATTATCGAAAATGTCCACGATCGAACCTTAATGAACACGCTTGTTTTAGGTTTAGATGTCTATATATGCAATGCAATATTAGGTTAAAACAAAATTAGCAAAGGCATTAAATGAAATTACTGTCTAAATTAACCCTTACCATAGTCGCAGTATCGCTTTTTACATTTGGGGTGGTGCTTTATGTTACCTGGATCTCCAACATAAAGGCATTAGAGACACAGGTTAAGGAAAAAATTGGGGCGATGGCAGTTAATATCATGGATAAGATAGATCGGGACCTTGCTGAAAGGATGCATAATCTGGAGACCATCTCCACTGATCCGATAATTATGTCCAGGGATTCCACTCCCCGGGACATCACTGAAAGATTGCTTGAATTCAGAAATATTTATAAAAGGTATATTTCCCTGTCTTTCTTTGACTTAGACCGAGTACGAATCGCGGACACCTCTGGACTGCATTTAGGTGTGAAGCAGGTCATGACAAAATACTGGGAGGATGTTTTACAAGACAAGTTGAGCATTGCATCAGACATCAGGGTTGCCGAAGAATTGAATAACCCTACTATCTATTTTGCCTCACTCGTGAAGGATAAGAACAGCCGGCCGTTCGGAGCTGTGATCTCCAGAATGTCGGTGGCTGCAGTGTACGACATAATAGGGAGAAACAATTCTACAGTACACATGGGAGAATGTTTGCGCATTAATCTATTGAACAAAGATGGTTTGATTATTTATTCTAATAATAACCGTAAAGGGATACTAAGAGAGAAATTTCCGGGCTGGGAAGAAGAAAATAATAATATTATCAAAGAAAAGGTAAATTTTAAAATTGGTACCCCTCCCGGAGAAGAAGAAATGATCATGGCTTTCTGCCACGAACAGGGCTATTTGGATTTTGAGGGAAATGGTTGGACGCTGTGTATCTATATTCCCACCCGTATCGTTTTTGCTCCGATTGTTGCATTAAAAAACACATGGTTGCTTATATTATTCCCCGGCATTATACTGATTTTTATTCTATCTTCCATTATTTCCATAAAGCTTTCTCGGCCTTTGAATAGGTTAAAGGACGCTGTGGTTATGCTCGGTAATGGCAAAGTAGATACCAGGGTTGAGATTAAATCCCGCGATGAGATCGGTGAGTTAAGCAAAGCCTTTAATCAGATGGCGGACGACATATCCAGAACTACGGTTTCCAAAACCTATGTTGATAATATCCTTACATCCATGATTAACACCCTCATTGTGCTCAATCCGGATGCTACGATTCGTACTGTTAATCAAGCCGCACTCCTTCTCTTGAAATATGAAGAGCAGGAACTTGTGGGGCATACAATCCATCTGATCATAAAAAAAGAAGAAGCGTCTTTCAAAAAACCGGAAATTGAAAAATTATTTCAAAAAGGTTCTATCGCAGGGGTTGAAATTACTTACCAGGCAAAAAATGGTGAGAAATATCCCATGTTAGTTTCTGCCTCTGTTATGAATGATAAAGACGAAAAAAACCGGGGGATTGTCATCACAGCACAGGACATCACCGAGCGTAAAGAGGCGGAAGAAAAATTGCGGAAAACCAGCCGGACACTGGGAATGATTCACGCATGCAACACGCTTCTCACACGGACCGGTGATGAGCGCTTGCTGCTTGAAGGGGTATGCAATTGCATTGTGGAGCAGACCGGATACCGATTGGTATGGGTCGGTCTTGCCGAGCAGGATGAAGTCAAGACCATACGTCCTGTGATCAGGGCCGGATACGAAGAAGACTATAACTATGCGGCAAAGCCCAGCTGGGCGGAAGACGGGCATGGCAGCGACCCTGCCGGTGCTGCCATCCGCACCGGCAGGCCCTGTATTATTGATAGCGTTGCGGCTGTGCCGGATTCTGCTCCCTGGATCAAGGAAAGAGCGATAAACGGCTATGGGTCGTTGATCGGACTGCCTCTTATGGATGGTGAAACAACCTTTGGTGTTTTAATCATTTGTGCCACAGAGCCCAGAGCCTTTGACGCCGAGGAAGTTGAGCTGCTGTCAGAAATGGCAAACGACCTGGGTTACGGCATTGTGGCGTTACGAACCCAGAGAAAGCACCAAGAAGCAGAGGAGAAGCTTACCTACCAAGCTTACCACGACAGCCTGACGGGCCTGCCCAACCGGGCCATGATCATGGAGAGCCTTACCTTTGCCCTGGCCCGGGCCAAACGTTTTTCGGGATCAGTGGCGATCCTTTTCATTGATCTGGATGATTTTAAGCTGATCAATGATATCCAGGGACACGAGGCAGGGGATGAGCTGTTGTGCCATGTTGCAGAGCGGCTGCGAGGTTCGATTCGAGAAACAGATATGGTGGCACGTCAGGGGGGAGACGAGTTCATCGTGCTCCTGACCAGCCATGACATCAACGGATTGTGGACGGTGAAACGCTTCGAAGAAGAAACCGCCGATGTTGCCCGGCGCATCATCAACATGATTAAGATTCCATTTCAGATCAAAGGACAGGAATCATACATCGGTGCCAGTATCGGTATCAGTCTGTTCCCAGACAACGCTAAGGATGCGCACACTCTTATGCAACAGGCGGACAGTGCCATGTACCACGCCAAAAAAAATGGCAAGGGGGGCTACCGGTTCTATTCCATAGAGTTGTCAGAGCGTGCTCATAAACGCCATTCGCTTACTACCCGCTTGCACCGGGCAATTGAACAGCAAGAATTTGTGCTTTTTTACCAGCCTTTTGTCGAATTGACCTCAGGGCAAATGGTTGGGGCTGAAGCGCTGATCCGCTGGCAGGAAAAAAAAGGACGCCTGATTCCGCCTGCCGATTTCCTGCCGGTTGCAGAAGATACCGGCCTGATTATTCCTATCAGCGACTGGGTCCTGATGGAGGTCTGTCGCCAGATCCGCGCCTGGCAGGATAAGGGCTTGGAACTGAAAGTTGCGGTGAATTTTTCGGTACGCCAGTTCTGGCAGGGAGATATCGTTTCTAAGGTGCTGGATGCCGTAAATAAATTCGGAATCCGGCACGATGCGCTGGAATTGGAAATCACCGAAAGCATGCTTAGTCTGGACCCGGTGCACACGGAGACCGTCCTCAGGCAGTTCAGCGACCATGGGTTGAGCATTTCCCTGGACGATTTCGGCACCGGATATTCTTCATTGAACCGGCTCAAGCGGTTCCCAATAGATAAGCTTAAAATTGACAAATCGTTCGTGGACGGCATTCCCGGAAAGGAAAACGATACCGCCATTGTAACGGCCATCACTCAACTGGCGCATAACTTAGGACTCCAAGCCCTGGCCGAGGGCATTGAGACCTTCGAGCAGTGGCGTTTTCTGCATGACCTGGGTTGTCGTTACGGCCAGGGGTACCATTTCAGCCGTCCTGTGCCAGCGAAGGAATTTGAGGCCATGCTGGAACGTGACCAATGCTGGACCCTTGAACACTTACTTTAATATGCCAATCCTTTCCAGAACGGTCCAAAGCCATAGCTTGCCTTGGAGGCTGCATTGTATATAACCGCCACGGGCGGACCGTATTCTGTCCTCGCTCCGCCCACAACAAAACTTGAAATACACCCCTGATTTGCGGAGTATTTCATATAAACTGCCACGGGCAGACCGTATCCTGGCTTCGGCCTGCCATTATCTCCATTTTAAAAATTTATTCTCCGTCTTTCTCCTCCAACCATGCCAGTTTGTTCACTCCTGATATGCTCTCAAGAATTGCACTTGTTTTGTCCCATGCAAAAGAGTTGTAATTGGTTATGAATTCATGTAAATATTTTTTTTTGGAACCATATGGGGAAATAACAACCTCAAAAGCAGTCATTTCATGGGATCGTAAACAATAAGGATATAGTGTGTTACTGGACATTCATTCTTTAAGCTGCACCATTGGAGAAAAATCAATTTTCACGCCACTGTCCTTTCAGGTGGATCATGGGGAACTGGTGTGCATTGAGGGCGGCTCAGGCAGGGGAAAATCCTCCCTGTTATTTGGTATCCGTGGGATCAGCCATGAAGAAAAAAAATACACCGGAAAAATTTTTTACAACAACGCCCCCGTGGACACCGCTGCCCGGCAGGGCATGGGGTTGATTTTACAAAATCCCCACTCCCAGATGGTATCCACCCTGGTGCGTGAAGAGTTGATGTTTGGAATGGAAAATGGTGCCCCCATGGATATCCGGGAACGCTTTCAAAAGGAAGTGGAGATTCTGGGGCTTGACTCCCTGCTGGATCAGTCAATCAGGACACTGTCCTCGGGCCAGAAACACTTGGTGGCCATTGCTGCTGCCGGGATTCGACATCCTGAATTGCTGTTAATGGATGAACCCTTTCTCTACCTTGATCCTGCTAATATTAGAAAAATTCTTGATTATATAAGCTATCTCCGAAAAAAGGGGGTGGGGGTGCTGCTCACCTCCCATCCCGGTATTATTCCTTCCCGGGAGGCAGAACAGGTTGTTTTGCTTGCCCCCCCACCCAAAAGAGTTTTATCCTTTCCTGAAATATCCCTTGCTGACCCTGCGGGAGAGCATGGAGGAAAAAAACTTATTCTTGACCGGGTGGGATACGGGTACGATGGTAAGTCACTGCTTGCGGCCAATATCTGCCTGGAATTCAGCCGGGGAAAGGAGTTCTGGATCGAAGGAAATAACGGCTCCGGTAAAACCACTTTACTCAATATTCTGTCCGGGGGCCGGGAACCTGAGTGGGGTGAAGTGATTGAAAGGGGAGGAAAAAACCCCTTTCGGGTGATAACCCTGACCCAGAATCCAGACAGACATTTTTTTGAACCCACCGTTAAAAAGGAGATGGCCGCCGCATTAATGGGTAAACAAAGGGATCTTGAAAAACTCAAGGCTGCCACCCATGAAATCAATATCCTTCTGGACTGTGTGGGGCTCGCCGGAAAAGCACAGGTGTCTCCATTTAAACTCTCCTTTGGTGAAAAAGTTCATCTGGCGGCGGCCCAGGCGGTTCTACTGCGTCCGGATTTTATCTTTGTGGATGATATTTTGGGTTTTCTGGATGGAGCGGAGCGAGAGCACCTGCTCTTTTTTTTACGCACGGCCATGGCCCGCACCGGTTGTGGTCTGGTGTTCACCAGCAGTCGGGGCCGATATGCCAATACCCCGGAGGCCATGGTTATCTGCCTGGGGGATTATTTACCCAAAGCGAAAGAAAAAATTTCCCACCCAACCTGTTATTCCGGTATCCCGGGAAAAAATGGAAAGCAAAAAAAACGCACAGGAGGGGTCTTTAAACAGATGCTCAAGGCATTCAAGGCCCCGGCCTATGATTATGTGCCTGGAACCTCACCGCTGCACAATGCTCCCCCCTGGATAAAAATGACCATCAATATGGCCATCTGGTTTCTCATCTACACCCTTGGACCCCGGGGATATCTCCCATTGGCTCTCCTTTTATTTTTTTATTATCTGCTCTCGGGCATGGGGGTGGGGCGTTTTCTGGCGGACAGTCGTTTTTTTGTGATTCAAAGTTTTGTGTTTGCCGTGTTTATGCCCATATTTCGCTGGGATATCAGTGCTGTCCGGGAGGGAGTCCTGGCCGGCGTCCGGGTGTGGCTGTTTTTTATTCCTGTGATGGTAATGATGCGGACCACCACCGTGGGGGAATGGATGTCCCTTTTTTCCCGGTTTTTGTCCCGGAATAAGAAACTGGCTATGGGTATTGCCTTTGGCCTGCTTCCCTGCATCACCGCCGATGCCAGGGAGATTATCCATATTCAGAGCCAAAAGGGATTAATGCCTGATAAAAAAGATCTGCTCCATCCCAAACAATTGTTTGTGGGCCTTAAAGCCTTGTTTATTCCCCTTTTGATTCTTATGGAAGATATCTGTACATTGGCGGGATTGTCGTTGAAACTCAAAGGAATGGAAGAGTGATGCATTATAAAAAAACAGCCCAGAAAACGGCCTCCGGATCAACGGTTCTAAGTGAAGCAGGGCCTGCAAAGGCCCAAGGGGAGAAAAACAAGAAATCACCTTTGACCATTTCAGAAACCATACTGTTGACCCTGTTTGCCCTGGTGTCAGTGGCTGTGAAACAGATGCTTCGGCTGGATCTAAACCTTCCCGGCCATTCCTATGTGGTGTATATTTTTTTTCTGGTATTTGGGCCGTGTTATGTGAACAAAAAAGGGGCCGCGGCTTACATGGGGATTGTGGCAGGTATCTTTGCGGTGATTGCCGGGTCCAGAAAGGGTGTTTTGGATATATTGCGGTTTTGCATGCCCGCCTTTTTTCTGGAATTGACCCGGTATCTGCCCACCCTGGGCCATCCCATGGTCAACCGGATGGTGGAAGGTGTGCTGGCAGCTCTGATCATGCACGGGGTTAAATCAGGGCTCAACCTTGTCACAGGAAAACCCCTGGAAGTGGTGTTGATAAAATTTTATCCCGGCCTTGTAACCTATCCCCTCATCGGGTGCGCCTGTGGGGTGTGTGCCTATTTCATGTATGGTGCGGTGCGGGAATACAAAGGCAAATAAACGGGAGACCGAATATTTACGGCCAGAGTTGTTTTATACGATCCTTGGTCAACGTGATCCACACCGGAGCCCCTGACGAATCCCGGCCGGCCTCCACCGGAAGCACCTGTCTGCCAGCCTGGAGAATGATTTTTACCTTGTCATCCCCCAGCACAACATGTTGATTCATATCCAGAGGATCACCGTTAAGGGGTTTGACCACATCCACAAAGGAATGTCTGCACAGGGCATCCACGCCCATGGTGGTACCGCTTTTATCAAAATGGTACCATCCCCGGAATCGCCCGTCATTGCCCCCCAGTCTTAAGCCCACCCCTGCCAGGGCACCGATGATGCCGTCTCCGGTACCGCCGTGCTCTGATAGATGAATTCCCAGATCTGCGGCCAGCGCATAGGCCATGGGTTTGTTTAATACGGTGTCTTTGGCCTTGTTGCCATAGGCCATGAGGCGTTTTTTATCCAGCGCTTCATTGTCCACAGCAACGCAAAGACCTGCATCAGAGCCCGGTGCACTTTCAATTTCAAGCCCTTTTTGCATGAAATCAATGAGGGGCTGCAGGGTCTTTCCATCAATGTTGGCCTTAAAGCACATGGAACTGTTGTGGGAGGTGTATGGGATATCCTCGTGCACAAACAGTTGATGGCGGCTGATGGATGTGCAATTGCCCCATCCTTTTTTTTCAATGGCTTCGGCAAACAACTGGGACAGCTGCCCTGTGCCTCTGCTCTCAAGATTATCGGTATCGTCTATGCATACAAGAATTTTCATTTTTCACCGGTTTGTTTTTTTGTTATGAAAAGGCAAGCTAAGGCGAGCCGCCCCCCGACGGGCAATAGGAACCGGACAATTGAGCTGTCTACAGTTCCGGTCCGGGACCATTGCCCGTTGGGGGGCGGCGGTATAATACCATTTGGCTTCGCGTCTACGACCCTATGTTTGTTGTGGGCAGATCGGGATCGGAATAAGGTGATCTGTCATTAAAACCGGAGCACAGCCCCCACATAGAAAGTACGGCCCTGGGCAGGGTAGCCATAACTTTGTTCGTAATCTTCATCCAAAAGATTTGCTGCCCTTAAATAGACTTCCAGGGCATCTTCAAAAAGCGTTTGTGATACTTTGCAGTCAATGATTTGAAAATCATCCAGCTTGGCTTTTTCCAGGGGAGATTTTTTGCTGTAGTAGTATTGGTCTGCCACATGGAGAAAAGAGGCCTGGGCCGTTAAACCAAAGGGAAACTGATATGTTCCCTCCACGGAAAATTTCTGTTCAGGTCGATTCTGGAGCTCATCTTTTTCCGTGTTGTCAGACTTGTCCTTGGAGGTCATAAACGCCGCAGAGCCGGTGAGGGTGAGATTTTCAACAAAGGTGTTTACCACCTCAAACTCAACGCCTTTGAAATGATAGTCTTCATAATTTCTGTAGATATCATCCACATCCTTTTCAATGAAATCTTCAGCATCTTTGATGTAACCGGTGACAGACACGGTGGTGGCTGCGGGCAGTTCCTGGGAAATCCCCAGTTCCCAGTTGTGGATGGTTTCCGGGGTGAGATCCGGGTTACCTGCATCCAGGGAGTAGAGCTGCTTGGTGCTGGGAAATTTGATGCTTCGACTCCAGGAACCTTTTATTGTGGTGCCGGGTATCAAATCATAGGAAAGTCCTGCCATGCAGGAAAAATCATCTTCATCATTCCCTGTATCCTTGTCCATGGCGTGATATCCAAATCCCACCACTGCCTTTAACTGCTCGGTGATTCGGGTGCTGTACTCCAGGGCAAGGCTGGCAAAATCAAGGTCTGTGTCAATGTCAAAGGCTTGTTCTTTTCCTTTTTTATCGATTTCATACCCATTGGATTCCCAGGAATCTCTTTCATAAAGGGCCGCAAGGGTGATGCGGTCCGATGCCCGGGGAAGCCAGGCAAGCTGTAGATTCACCCCGTTTACCTTGCTGGTGGCATCCTCATCATATCCGCCTTTTTTGGAAATGGTGGTGTAGGTGTCATCATCATAACGCTTGCTGGTGGTATCGCCCTGGCTGGCAAACACCCATCCCCGCAGCTGTAGGGGAACGCTAAAAGTATAATCAAATGCCGCTTGCAGTGATTGGGTTTCAACTTCTTCTGTGCGATCGTATTTTACGCTGGAAGCAAACAGATCTTTTTTGTTGTTGATGGTGGAAGGTGGTGTGCCGTTTTCTCCGTCCTGGTAATTAAAGGTTATTCCAAGATTGAGTGCGTCTGTGGCAGCATAATTAAGTCCCACAAAAGCGGTCTGACGTTCAAAATCACTGTTTTCCCGGGTGTCATCCGCCTGCATGGAGGTGTTGTCAAAATCGCCGGACAGTTCCACGTCATCCAAGGTGGTGCTGCCAAGACTGACCACAGCGTCTGCCTTATCAGTACCGCCGGTGACGGTGGCATTGGTGGAATAATATCCGTTTTCCCCCAACTCGTTCAAAAGGGTAACATGGGGGATTTTGTCGCCGGTTTTGGTGATGATGTTGATGATGCCGGCACTGCCGTTGGCACCGTAAAGCACGGAGCCTCCGCCGGTGGTTACCTTGATGCGGGCAATGTTGTCCACGGGTATGGTGGTGGGATCAAATTGACCGTCATAGGTATCTTTAATGGGAATACCGTTGAGTAATAACAAAACATGACGGGTGCGAAGGCCCCGGATATCAATTCTGGGGATATTGGCCGCAGCTTGACGGACATAAACACCGGGGATGAGTTTTAACGCCTCATTCAGGGTTCTTACGCCCCTTTTTTCAATGTCCATGGCCGTTACCGTGTGCACCGTGGCCACGGATTCTGCAGAATTAACCTGATCGGTGACCACCACCTCTCCCAGATCATAAAAAGGGGACGATTTCTGGGCAAAAACCGTTGATATAAATGTGCATAAGAATAAAATTAAATAAAAGGATAATATTTTTTTCATGAATTCCTCCTGATTATCAATAAAATGGTGCATTCCATTGTCAATACGCAGTTGTTAATAATCCAACCTTTCTTAATATTTTAGGATCGTTTTCTACTGATATTTGCCCAATCAGTCAAGTTTTATTGTTAGTATGGGTATTTTCTCGGTGTTTATTTAATGGGAGGGGATGCAGCTGCTCAATGATAGGTTTTTTTGACAATTTGTTCCATTGTATAACATTTTTATTTTTTTGCCGGGGTTTTATGTGAAATACTCCGCAAATCAGGGGTGTATTTCAGGCTTTGTTGTGGGTGGAGCGGGGACAGAATACGGTCCCCGTGGCAGTTATAAATATGTTGTAAAGCAGCAATTCTAATTGTGAAGGTTGATGTTTTTTTGTGTGATGACAATGCTGTAGGATTTAAAACTGACAAAACTATTGAATGATATAGAAATCACCCATATAATTTGGTAAATATTCGGTCAGCTCCTCATCTTCATCTGTTTTGGTCTGCTAACCTGACATTAGTATGCGACGCAGCCCCAGACAGGCAAATATGGGGCACTGTCCAAACCTTTACACAAGCAAGCCGAATATTTACTATAATTGTAGCGCATAAGGATAGATTAACGAGATTTAAATTCAATTGTTTTCCCAAGGATGTCTCTTGATTTGACCCCATGATTTCGCCAATTGCGGCAGCTGGCCAATGCTATGACCAAACCCTGATTTTGTTTTCCAAGGAAATCCATGCAAATTAAAAATATTGAAAAAATAACTGAGCAAACCCATTTAAACCTCTTTTCCATTTCCTATGTGGATCAAAGGAGCCATGAAAAATCATGGGTATTTGCATCCAGAAAAAAGGTGCCCGAGGTGGCAGATAACAATTTTCCCCTTGCCGATGCCGTTGTCATTGTCCCCTTTCACCGGGAGGAGAAAAAACTTGTGATGATCCGGGAATTTTGGGTGCCCCTGGGGGGATTTCAGTATGGGTTTCCCGCAGGGCTTGTGGACCCCGGTGAAACCATTGAAATGGCAGCAGCAAGGGAGCTCAAAGAAGAGACCGGTTTTGCCCTTAAAACCGTTTTGCGGACAAGCCCTCCCATTTACTCTTCATCCGGCATGACAGATGAATCTGTTTCCCTTGTATTTGCCGCCTGTGACGGAAAAGAAAGCCTGGAAGGCAATGAGGATTCTGAAGAGATCAGCGTGCTTTTGCTTTCCCGGGAGGATGCAAAGGGGCTTTTAAATACCCCGGAATTAAAGTTTGATGTGAAATCCTGGATTATTTTGGAACACTTTGTAAAAACCGGAACTATTTAAATGTTTGCAAATTTTATTTATCTTCTGGTGGCCCTGGTGCTTTACTCCACCTGCGATTATCCAGGGGCGGATGTGGCCATTCCTGATTATGGGATGGGAATTGCACTGGGTCTGGTGGCGCTTTTCTGGTGGGGCTGTCGATTTTTTTTTAACCGCCTTGAAAAAAAGATAAAACATGGTTTTGTCCCGGAGCTGAATATCTCCATGGACAAGCTCATTGCCAGGTTTTCCATGGGAGCGCTTTGCCTTTTTGCCGTGGATCTTTATTTGTTGCACCTGAATCAACTCCTGGCTGATTTCAAAATTTTTAAGATTTTTCCCACCCTGGAAGCCCTGGTTTTTATGGGGTTGTTTTTGCTTTATCTTGTCATTGTCTGGGCCTGTGCCTGGCCTGTGCAGAAAAAATATTTTTCCGGTACATTATCCCAAAAAGAGTTTATACGTTCCAATATCTCTTTTTCCCTGCCAGCTTTGTTACCATGGTTTCTGGTTTCCATTCTGGCGGATTTACTGGAACTGCTTCCCTTTGAACAGCCCGGAGCATTTCTTGCCACCCCCCTGGGCGAAGTTGTGTATGTACTCACCTTTATGGTGGCCATTGCCGCATTGGGGCCTTTTTTAATTCAGAAGGTGTGGGGATGTCACTCTTTGAACCCGGGACCCATACGGCAACGCATTGAACAATTATGTCGCAGGGCCGGTGTGAAATATCGTGATATCCTCAAATGGGAGCTGTTTGGCGGTTCCATGATCACCGCCGGTGTCATGGGAATCTGGGGACGATTTAGGTATATTCTGGTGACTCCTTCTTTAATGTCTCTGCTTGGAAATGGGGAATTGGATGCTGTGATTGTCCATGAAATCGGCCATGTGGAAAATCGTCACATTCATTTTTATCTGTTGTTCTTTGTGGGATATATTGCCTGCATCTATGCTTTCCTGGACCCACTGATCATGATTATTGTTTCCGGCCCCATGCTGGAAGTGATGGCATTTGCGGGCATCTCCCGGGAAGCAATGATGACCTTGGTGCTCAGTTGTGTGCTTATTTTATTGTTTGTCCTTTATTTTAGATATGGCTTTGGGTTTTACATGAGAAATTTTGAACGCCAAGCCGATCTTCATGTGTATCAATATTTGCCCAATGCAAGATCCATGATCACCACATTCCATAAAATAGCAGCCCACAGTCACCAGCCCTGGGACAAGCCCAACTGGCATCATTTCAGCATTAAGGAACGGGTACATTTTCTGGCCCGGTGTGAGGCAGATCACTTGCTCATTAAGGGGCACCATAAGAAAGTGCGTGCCATGATGTGGGGATATATTGTCTTTCTGGCTGGGGTGTGCATTTTGGCATATTATTTGAATTTTGGTCCCGGCAAAGTCGGTATCAATCAATATGTAACGGAAAAAATTGTTCTCCAGAACCTGGAGCAACGGGGAAATGACCTGGAAGCTCAGCTTCTGGCCGGGGATTATTATTACGAGACCGGGGCCTTTGATAAGGCCATTGTGTTTTACCAGACCGCCATTGAGAATGATCCAGATAATGCCCATGCATTGAATAATCTTGCCTGGCTCTATGCCACCTGCAAGGATTTTTCCCATCGTAATCCCCCAAGGGCTTTAACCCTGGCAAAACAAGCCGTATCTGTGGATCGTTCCCCCCATGTCTTGGACACCTTTGCCGAGGCATTGTTTATTAACGGGCATCTTGAGCAGGCCCTTAAGGTGGCAAAACAAGCCCTTGAAACAGCCGAGGATAGAAGAGACTATTACCAAGAGCAGGTGGCACGGTTCAAAAAATCACTTTCTATTTGACCAGCTGATTCATTTCAAAGATGGGCAGGCACACCGACAGTACAATAAATCCCACAACCACGCCCATGACAAGGATGATCACAGGTTCCAGCATGGCAGTCATGGCCGTAAGGGAGGTGTCCACCTCTTTTTCATAAAAGGCGGCGGTGCGTTCCAGCATTTTTTCCAGGGTGCCGCTTTTTTCCCCCACCTTGATCATCTGGGTGGCCAGGGGAGGAAAGGCACTGTGCTGCTCCAGGGCACGCCCCAGCTCTCCCCCCTGCTGTACTTCGGTTTCTGCCTGGGTGACAATACCGGAAAGAACTTTATTTCCAATGATGCTCTTTGCAATGTCAAGGGCTGTCAAAACCGGAACCCCATGTTCCAGAAGCGACCCCAGTATCCGTGAAAATCTTGCAGCTGCGGATTTTTTTAAGAGGGAACCGATTTTGGGAAGCATGAAAATGGTTTTATCAATGAAAAAAGCGCCTTTTTCTGTTCTTTTGAGCAGATAAAATCCTGCAGCCATCATCAAAACCGTCAACACTAAAACCCACCAGAAGGATTTTAAAAAATCGCTCACCGTAATGAGAAACCGGGTGGGGCCGGGCAGGGTCTGATTCATGTCAGAAAATATACCCACAAGGCCCGGCACAATATAGGTGAGCAAAAATAAAAGCACCAGCACCCCCACCAGGGCCATGAGTACAGGATACGCAAGGGATGCCTGTATCTTTGACCGGGTCTCTTCCTGGTTTTCCATGAGATCGGCCAGGCGTTCCAGCACAATGTCCAGGGTGCCGGAAGATTCCCCGGCTTTTACCATGTTGATATAAATGGGGGTGAAAATGGAAGGATAAAGGGACAGGGCCTGGGAAAAACTGCTGCCCTCTTCAATGGCGTTTTTCATTTTGGATATCACTTTGATCAATGATTTGGACGGGGTCTGTAAAACCAATGTATTCAGGGCCGAAACAAGATTGAATCCGGCAGATACAAGGGTGGCCAGTTGTCGAGTCATCATGGAAATCTCCCCTTTGGATATTCTGGAGAAAATCATGGTTCCGGTACTGGACAATTTTCCGTCAGCCCCCCTATGGGTGGTTTCCGCGTTGATTTCATTGATGGAGACAAGGTACACGGCTTTTTTTTTCAAAAGTGATCCTGCAGCGGTTTTGCTGTCTGCTGTGATCAGTCCCTGCTCTTTTTTTCCCTTGCGGTTCAGGGCCGTATATTCAAAGGTGGTCATGGATCATGCAGCCTTTCTTTGTTTAAAAGTGCATGGCAGGCATTGCCTGTTTTTCAGTCATTATTAATTTACATTAATTATCACCATGAAAAATCAGGTCAAGGCTTAATGTTGCCGACAGCCGCAAAGGGTATGTTCTTCTTGACAGCGGCAGGTGCTATGGTAAATAAAGGGATTGAGTGAATGGTATAAAAATAGAAAATAAACGTTTATTATCCATTAATAAGGAATAAAATCAATGATTATCATTTCAAACGTGACCTATCCGCCGGAAAGTGCCAAAGAAGTGGCCAGGCGATTTTTAACAGCACCGGTGCTGCCCGATTATCTGACCAAAAAAGGCCCTTATATTTCTGCGGATGTTAAAAAAGGTATTCATTCCATTACCTTTTATGAACTTGACAATGCGCGGCTTGCCCAGGGTTTGGTTGCTGTGGGAGAAAGCATGGCGGTCTACATTGGGGTGCCGGGATATAAGTATGAAATAAAAACCTATCTTGAAATTGAAGAAGGGCTTGGAATCATCGGGGCTTAATCATATTCCCCGGAAGAAAATCCATTCCCCTGCATTCTGTGGATGATGCAGGGGAATATTTGTTGTGGAAAGAGTCGGATCAGCACGTGGTCCGTTCGGCAGTTATACTGCGGCGGGCTGGGCCTGTGTTATTTCATCAAGGGCTTTGTTCATGGTCTTTACAGCCAAGCGGATGCAATGTTGCTTTTGATCGGGTATTTCAATCAATTTTCTGAAAATATCCCGGTCCGTGATGGTGCGGGCATATTCAATGCTCTGCCCCTTTATCATCTCCATGCACACCATGGCGGCGGAAATGGCACCGGGGCATCCCAATACCTGAATTTTGGCATTTTCAATGATGTCATTGTTCATTTTTAAAAAAATTTTCATGGTATCCCCGCACTGACCGGTGAGTTCACTCACATGGTCGGCATCGGCAAGGCTTCCCATGTCCGGCTGGTTCAGGTAGTAATCAATGGCCGTATTTGAATAACCGGAGTCCACCAGCATGGCACGAACGCTTTCATTGGGTTTGACGCTTATTTCCATGGTATTTATTTCCCCTTAATGTGCACATCCGCCACCAAGGGCGTGTCCTTTACATGTTTGACCGGGAAGAAATTCAGAAAGCTTTCCCCCATTGAGCAGATCCAGGTTTTCTTGAACCGTGCCTTCCACGGCCCGGTATGTTTTAACCCCTCCTGCCAGGAGTTTATTTAAGGCACCCTTCCCAATGCCCCCCACCACAATGGCATCGGTTTTAATATCACCCAGGGCTTTTAACGGCTGGCATTGACCGTGGGCATGGTCTTTGTCTTTATTCTCAAGAACTTCATGGGTCTGGGTGTCTGTATCCACCAGAATAAAAAAGGCTGCAGAACCAAAATGATTGTACACTTCACTTTGGAGCCCATTTTCACTGTTTGTGGGAAATGCTGCTTTCATTGCTGTTTTACTCCTGTAAAAGATTGATGCTTCTGTTGCTCCGATTGTTTGAAAAAATGCGCTTTTTTAAATAAGCATTCACATTTGAAATCCAACATGGTCGAAAATAGCGTGCTTGAAAAATTGTCAGATTTGAGCAAATTTTTTTATAGAACGGACATAGATTATGTATGAAAAATTTAAATGTCAAGATGTTCAAATTTAAAGGGATGTGGCTGTTTTAATTCAAATTAGCCAGCGCTCAAATCAATCTTTTTTTCACAGGTATCAACACACCGATAAGTTGAAAATTAAATTGGCAAAAGTTCAAATTCACCACGAAAAAAGCTTGTATGGCCATGTAAAAAATATTAAGCTGAATGTTTAGAATTTATCTGCGGATTTTTTTATATATGAAAAGGCAGCCTCCAAGGCAAGCTAAGGCAGAGCCGCCCCCCGACGGGCAATAGGAACCGGACAATTGAGCTGTCTACAGTTCCGGTCCGGGCCCATTGCCCGTCGGGGGGGGCGGCGGTATAATACCATTTGGCTCCGCGTCTACGGCCCTATATTTGTTGTGTCCGACAGGAGATGCCCGTTATATCAAATGCCTCGCAGATCAGGGGGTGTCTTTCAAGTTTTGTTGTGGGCAGAACCGGGTTAAAATACGGTTTTTCCCGTGCGGTTGGTAAAAATGTTTATCTGAACACCGGAGAAGAGGTTAAAATGAAAATAATGATATGTGGCAGTGACGGTCAACTGGGATGGGATTGTATCCGGGTGTTTGGAGCTGACAATGAAATTTTTTCCTTTAATCGTACCCAGCTGGATATAAGCGATTCCCATGCTGTGGAAGACACCGTGGCCCGGGTGATGCCCCAGGTGCTCATTAACTGTGCAGCCTTTACCCATGTGGACCGGTGTGAAACAGAAAAAGAGACGGCATTTAAAATCAACACCCTGGGTCCCCACCATTTGGCAAAGGCCTGTGCCCGACATCGGGCAACCCTTGTCCATGTATCAACGGATTATGTGTTTGACGGAAATCGTGAACTGCCGCTGGCCTGGTCGGAAAGCGATGCGCCCCATCCTGTGTCCGTGTATGGCCAGAGCAAACTTGAGGGTGAACAAAAACTGGCAACGGTGTGGGAGGATCATATTATTGTTCGAACGGCATGGCTTTACGGAGCCCATGGCAATAATTTCCTTAAAACCATGTTGCGTCTGACCCTTGCCAACCCGGAAAAAGAATTTAAGGTTGTGGATGATCAATACGGCTCCCCCACCTGGTCCTTGAGATTGGCACTTCAAATGGAAAGGTTGGTGAAAGAAGAGGGGCGGGGCATTTATCATGCCACTTCCGAAGGCTATTGTTCCTGGTATGAACTGGCTGTTTTTTTTCTAAAAAAAATGGATGTCCCCCATAACCTGATTCCCTGCACCACAGCCCAATACCCCACCCCCACGGCCAGGCCCTTTAATTCCATTCTTGAAAACAAACGCTTAAAGCAGGAGAACATCCATCGCATGACCGGATGGCGTCACGGTGTGGAACAGTTTGTATCTCGTTTTCGCAATGAACTACTGGAAGCGGCACGGCTGGAAATTCAGTGAAAAAAACTGAAAACTGAACGCTGTAAATGTGTTTTGACCGGATATGCAAGGCCCCGGATATGTAGTTTTCAGGTGGCAACTGATGACCCATGAAGTACTGAAGGAGAATGAATATGGATTCCATTATAAAACCGGATCTTTCCGGGTTTGAAAATACAATTCGTGATTATGTGAGATATGTGCTGGGCAAACCCATGACCGATGCCACTTCCACAGATCTGTTCAACGGGGTCTCTTCTGCGGTGCGTAAATTACTCATGGATATTCGCATTGAAACGGAACAGCGGTATGATAGAAGGGATGTCAAACGAATGCACTATATCTCCATGGAGTTTCTCACCGGTCCCCTTCTTGCCAATAATCTTTTGAACATGGGTATACAGGAAGATGTTCGTGCTATTTTAAAAAATATGGGGCTGGACCTGGATATTTTGATGGCCTGTGAGCCGGATCCTTCCCTTGGAAACGGGGGCCTTGGTCGTCTGGCAGCCTGTTTTCTGGATTCCCTGGCCAGTCTGGACATGCCGGGATTCGGATATGGCATAAATTATGATTATGGGTTGTTCAAACAGAGTATCATGGGAGGGTACCAACGGGAAAAGCCCGATTATTGGCCCAGCAGGTCCTCGCCGTGGCTCATTGCAAGATCCGGTGAAAAATGCATGGTACCGGTGTATGGCCGCATTGTGGATACCGAGGATATTGAAGGGGGATACAACCCCATGTGGTCAGAATGGAAGCTTGTGGTGGGCAGACCCCATGATATTCCTGTGGTGGGATATGGGGGGCACACGGCAAACCGTTTGCGCCTTTTTTCTGCCTGGGCTTCGGAAGATTTTGATATTCAGATTTTCAACGAGGGGGATTATTTCCGGGCTGTGGAGCGAAAGATCAGTTCTGAAAATATTTCTAAAATTCTTTATCCTTCCGATTCCCAGGAGGCAGGAAGGGAGCTTCGTCTGGTCCAGGAATATTTTCTGGTGGCCTGCGCGGTGCAGGATATTATTCGCATCTATTTGAAACAGCACGATGATTTTAATCAGTTTTCCAAAAAAGTGGCCATTCAGCTCAATGACACCCATCCGGCCCTCACCGTGGCTGAATTGATGCGATCGCTTGTGGATGTCCATGGCCTGGAATGGGATAATGCCTGGGATATCACCACCCAAACCCTGGCATATACCAATCATACCCTGCTGCCCGAAGCCCTGGAAAAGTGGCCCCTGGCCATTGTGGAAAAGGTGATTCCCCGCCACCTTCAGATCATATATGAGATTAATCGGCGGTTTCTGGAAACCCTTACCGTAAACTATCCGGATGATCCCCAACGCCTCCATCGCATGTCCATCATTGAAGAGGGAGATGAAAAACAGGTAAGGATGGCACACTTGGCCATTGTGGGCAGCCATTCGGTGAATGGGGTGGCAAAAATCCATTCCCATTTGGTGAAAACCGGTCTGGTGCCTGATTTTTATGATCTGTGGCCGGAAAAATTCAACAATAAAACCAACGGAGTCACTCCCCGGCGATGGCTTTTGTCTGCCAACCCCGGCCTTGCCCGTCTCATCACCGAGTCCATCGGTGATAAATGGATTGTTGATCTTGACACCCTTAAAGCCCTTGAATCACTGGGGCGGGACCCTGCTTTTCTGGAAAAATTTTCCATGATAAAAAGGGAAAATAAAGTTCGACTGGCAAGATTGATCAAAAAAACCGCTTACATTGATGTGGACCCTGATTCCATTTTTGACATCCATGCCAAAAGAATCCACGAATATAAAAGACAATTTTTAAATGTCATGCACATTATCCATGGATATTTCATGATCCAGGAAGAGGGGGTTATTCCCACGGCCCCCCGGACTTATATTTTTTCCGGCAAGGCTGCACCGGGTTATTTCCTTGCAAAGTTGCTCATTCGTCTGATACACGGTGTGGCGGATGTGGTGAACAAAGATCCCCTGGTGAGCCAATGGATCAAGGTGGCCTTTATTCCGGATTACAAGGTTTCCCTGGCCGAAATTATTATCCCCGGTGCAGATGTCAGTGAGCAGATTTCCACTGCGGGCATGGAGGCCTCGGGTACAGGCAACATGAAGTTTGCCATTAACGGGGCGGTGACCATGGGTACCATGGATGGTGCCAACATTGAAATTGCCGAAGCCGTGGGGCCGGATAATATCTATATTTTCGGCCATGATGTGGAAGAGATCCAGGCCATGCGGGGGGCATATGATCCGGGAAAAATATTGGCACAAAGTCCCCATATCCAACGGGTGCTTAATGCTGTTAATTCTCCGTTGTTCTGCGGATGGGAAAACGATCTTTTTTTTCCTCTCTTTGATGCAGTGGTCAACCACGGTGATTATTATATGAACCTTGCGGATTTTCAATCCTATGTGGATGCCCAGGTTCGGTTGTCCGGGGATTATGTTGACAAAAAAAAATGGGCACAGATGACCCTGTTAAATACAGCCCGCACTGGTATTTTTTCCAGTGATCGTACCATCAGGGAGTATGCCGGGGAGGTGTGGGGACTGGAACGTCAGATATAGACCGAATTTTGACCCGATTATGTCCACAAAAAAAATAAAATACGCCTGAGATTTGCGGAGTGTTTCATATAACCGCCACGGGCGGACCGTATTCTGATTCGGTTCCGCCCACAACAAAGTTAGAAATACTCCCCGGGGTTGCGGAGTATTTCATATAACCCACATGTCCTGGCGGACACAACAAATATAGGGTCGTAGACGCGGAGCCAAATAGTATTATGCCGCCGCCCCCCCGATGGGCAATGGGCCCGGACCGGAACTGTAGACAGCCCAATTATCCGGTTCCTATTACCCATCGGGGGGGCGGCTCTGCCTTAGCTTGGCTTGGAGGCTGTCTTTTTTATATGAAATACTCTACAGATCAGGGGCGTATTTCATGCTTCGTTGTGGGCAGGGCCGGATCAGAATAAGGTCTGCCCATGGCAGTTATATAAAAAAAAAGAAAAAATGTCATATGAAAGGTATTTTTTTCTTGAGGTTTTTTTGCGCCCCATGTATTTAATAAATCACTCAGTATACAGTAAAGAAGGTTCAAAATATAAAGAGGTTTGATATGGGAATACACGAACGTAAACAAAGAGAAAAAGAACAGCGTCGAAAACAGATCATGGAAGCGGCTAAAACAGTTTTTTCCGCCAAGGGGTTCAACAGAGCAACCATGGAAGAAATTGCAGGGGAGGCTGAACTCAGTCCGGGAACGCTGTATCTTTATTTTAAAAACAAAGAAGAGCTGCACACATCCCTTTCCATCAATATACTTCAACATCTGACGGAACAGATGATCGCTTTTGTCCATGATAAAAACCTTGATGCCATGGAAAAACTCATGGCCCTTAAGGACGTTTTCATTAAAGTGTATGAATATGACGCCATGGTGCTTATTAATCTTTTTCATCTCCAGTCCGGAGAAACGCTGAAGAACCTTTCCGGTCCGGTTTTGAATGAAATTAAAGAGACATCCGCCGATGCCATCGGGGCCATCACAGCCATTGTGCAAGAGGGGATTGACCAGGGGGTATTTGTGGAACGCCACCCCGTTGCCCTTGCAGATATTATCTGGGCAACCTACTCGGGTGTGGTGTTGTGGGTGGACAGTAAACGGCTTTTAAACAATGAAAAAGATTTTGTTATACAGACACTGGAAACCGCCTTTGAGCTCATTGCCATCGGATTGACCCAATCTGACAAGCCTTGATTTTGTCTGCACACATGCGGTATCCCCGCATGTGCTGTGGTCAACTTTCATTTTCGACACAACCTGTGAATGGTCTGGGCATGCCACTCCCCCCTGCCCGAAAACGTCGGTATGCCCCGGGCCTTCAACTCCAATGCAATTTCTCCAAATGTACATCTTTTTTCCCGCATTTCCTGGATGAGCCGGATCACTTCAGCTTTGGTAAATCGCTCACCATCCAGGGGAGGGGGGGCCGTGGTATTGCCTTTTTCCTGAAAAATATCACCGGTGGCACCTTGGGGAACCACCTTTTCTGTGAGAATATCATTTACATTATTAAAAAAGCAAGTAATCGCCCGGTGGAGTTCCGCCTGGGTTTCTGCCAGCTTTTCTCCGGTTTCGCACATTCGCTCCACAGCAGTGGAGATGGTTGTTAAATGAGCCTTTATGGTGGGAAGCGCCTGGATTAAAGTGTCGCTTTCCTGGGTGAGATCGTCAAAGGAGGGGGGTTGCGATGATCGTCGCTCTTTATTTCTCCGTTTGTCAACGGAAGGATGAAAATTTCCTTCCGCACCTTTTCGGGTGGTGGCACTGAATCTTGATTTTTGACTTCGCTGGGGATTTCTCAGATTTTTTAAAAATTCATTCATGAAACCTCCTGAAAATATGGCGATTATCATAAGGTACATCCATTGGAATAATGAAGGTACTTGGGCATTGCCACCCTGAATTGTCCATGGAGATAATGGGTTCTGGTTTTAATTTGGTATTTAAAAGGTCAGTGAACTGGAATTATTGAATACAGAAAGATTTATTTTTTATAGTTTATTTTTTTAATATATACGAAACCTTGAATAAGTCAAGCTGGAAAACGTAAAATTTGACGAGCACACTTTTTTATGAATACCGGTGGGGGTAAAGGCAGATTAGAAATTAATTTTTTAAATGGGGTTTATCAGGTGCGTATTTCAAGCTTTATTGTGGGCAGAGCCGGATCAGTATACGGTCTGCCCATGGCAGTTATAAAAAGCGTTATGCCGGATTTCCCGGAAGAATGATCAATTATCGCCGGGGACCGGACAGGAGTTTTTCAGTCTCTTTTTGGATACAGTGGTAAATATCCTCGTCACTGCCGAAAACATCCACAACATCCCTGTGGTTGATCAATTTTTCAAGAATAAAGGCTGTGAGATATATGCTGACCACATTGGGGTTCTGCACCAGGGTTCGAAAGGGCGCAATCTGAAAATCAATGTCAAAATCTTCGGCTTTGCAAAGGGTGTCAAGGGATTTGCCGATCTGTTCCTGGATGGCGTTTTTGCTCAAGGTTTCCACAATGCCGTTTTCCACAAGGGCCATGGATACCTTGTTGCTGAACATATCAATATTTTCCCGTACCGCATGGATGGCCCGACCCCTTTCCCGTTCTTTGGAAGATTCTATTTTGGAAAGCAGTTTTGCTTCCCTGTGTCCCACATTAAATGTTTTACCCATAACCCTGTCCCTTTATGTTTAAATATGGTTTAAATCTTTTTTTCTTGTGGAATTATAATCGGAAATGAACAAGGGTTACAAGATAAAAATCATATGGCCTCAATAATAATCTGGGGGAAACTTTTTTTGTTGAATCGATTCATTCGAACCCTGAAAGCAATTCTTTCAAAGTGCATGGGAAGGGGATGGCGGACATCAATATTGAATTGAAATGCTTCAATGGTCGCGCCGGAACCCTGGGCGGATGACTTTTCCAGTGTCATTTTTCGGTGTTTATCTGCAATGATGAAAGAGGAGATTACTTTAAGATCGTTGCAGTAAAAAAGCGGTTCTGGATTGTCTGTACCAAAGGGACGGAGCCTGTCTATGTTTTTAATAAAATCCTCTGTTATTTCATTTATTTCCACAAAACAATCCAGAACTAATTTTTTTTCCAGAGGGTGACCCTGGACAGCCAGTGCTACCTTTTCTGAAAATAAACGGGCAAAGTGGTTAATGTTTTTTTCTTTAATGGAAATGCCGGCAGCCATCACATGCCCGCCAAATTTTTCCAGGAGGGTGTTGCACTGGGTTAAAATGGCATGAATATCCACACCGCCCACACTTCGGCAGGAGCCTGTGGCCGGTGTGGCAGCTGTGGAGATCAGTACCACGGGTTTAAAATATTTCCGGGCGGTTTTAGATGCGGCAATGCCCAGTACGCCGGGATTCCATTTTTCATGGGCAAGCACAATGGCCTGGTTGTCAAGAATATCCGGTTGTCGCTGTATTTGATTTTCAATGTCTTCCACAATGCTTTTTTCTGTCTGCTGACGTTTCAGGTTCAGCTGATCTAAAAGGGCTGCAGTCTGCTCTGCACTGCTTTTTTCCCGGGTGGTGAGCATGCCCACACAGATGCGGGCATGGGCCATGCGCCCTGCCGCATTGATCCTCGGGGCGATGCGAAAGGAGATATCATCCGAGTCAAATACAGTATGATCCACCCGGCTAACATCGGCAAGGGCCTTTATCCCCGGCCTTTTTCCCTGTTGAATTACCCGAATGCCAGCGGTGGTAAAAATGCGATTTTCGTTTTTCAGGGGAACCATGTCCGCCATGGTACCAATGGCCACAAGGTCACAATAGGACATGAGGTTCGGTTCCGTGATTTCTTTCCAGAAGTGTTGCTCCCTCATGTGTTTTCTAAGGGCAATGATCAGATAAAAAGCCACCCCCACACCGGCCAGGTGATCAAGCCCTGCCATGCAGTCTTGGCGTTTGGGATTGACAATGGCAACAGCCCGGGGAAAGGGATGGGAAATCTCATGATGGTCGGTGATGATGACGTCCATGTCTTCTTTAAGTGCCGCATCCACGGCATCGTGATTGTCTGAACCGCAGTCCACAGTGATAATAAGATCAATGCGCTGTTCCACTGCCATGGCAATGTGTTCCGGTTTCATGCTGTACCCTTCCTTTGTCCGGTGGGGAATGTACCAGGAAACTTCAGCATTTACATGGGTAAAAAAGTCATGGAGGATGGCTGTGGCAGTGATACCGTCGGCATCAAAATCTCCAAAAATCATAATTTTTTCCCGGTGACACACGGCTGTATAAATTCGTTCCACCGCAGGTTTCATATCTTTCATGACAAAGGGAGATGCAAGATTGTCAAAGCTGGGGTTCAGAAAGGAAAATGCCGCCTCCGGTGTGGTGATACCCCGGTTCACCAAAAGTTCGGCAACGGCCCGGTGACATCCGATGACGCGGGAAATTTTGGTCACCGTACCGGGATCAGCACTTTTGTATATCCATTCCATATCCATATGTTTGTCCTGTTTTTCTAAAATTTTTCTTTATATCCAATTGCTCACTTAAAGTCAAAATATACCATGAATCCTTTCTGATGATCATTTTCATATAACCCACATGTCCCGGCGGACACAACGAATATAGGGTCGTAGACGCGGAGCCAAATGGTATTATACCGCCGCCCCCCCGATGGACAATGGGCCCGGACCGGAACTGTAGACAGCTCAATTGTCCGGTTCCTATTGCCCATCGGGGGGGCAGCTCTGCTGAGGTTGCCTTGGAGGCTGCTTTTTCATATAAACATATATGGCTGTAACCACCAGCCACAACGAATATTGAAACTCTCGTGATTCCAAGCCTTTGGACGGAGTTTTATATAAAACTGCCACGGACAGACCTTATCTGGTTGGAACAAAGACGTCGAGGGCGTTTTTTATAGAATTTGTTGGCCATGGTCTATCAATGGTGGTATATATATAGATTTTGAACTTTTCAGGTCAATCATGGGGGCAGGCAGAGATGAATACCATCATAAAAAAATTCCAGGTGGATAAGACCCGAATCGGTTTTTTAAAATTTATTTTTGAGGCCCATGACGGCCTTGCGGTTATCACCACCCTGGAAGCGGGTTCAGGATATGTGCAGTTTGCCATTGCACCGGGGTGTGTTGCCGAGGTGGAAGCCATTTTAGACGATTTGAAAAAGGATGTGAGCATTAATGAAGTGTAAGGGGTACGCATATATTTATACCATTGGCTGTCAGATGAACAGCTATGATTCTGAGAAATTATTTGTCATTCTGGACAAGATGGGATACCAAAAAACAGAGGAGTTAAACCAGGCAGATATTGTGATCTGTAATACCTGCTCCATTCGGGAAAAAGCCCAGGAAAAGGCATTCAGCTTTTTGGGAAGGCTTGCTGACAAGAAAAAGAAAAAACCCCATTTGATATCCATCATGGCAGGTTGTGTGGCCCAGCAGGAAAAGGATAAGGTGTTTAAGCGAATCCCCCATCTGGATGTGGTGCTGGGCACCCATGCCGTGGAAACACTTCCCCGTATCATTGAGGCGGTTAAATCAGGAAAAACCCGAATCACCGAAACCCGGGAGAGTCATACCATATTTGAAACCCCTCCCCGCATTGAAGAAAATACTGCGCCTAAAATTTCTCGATTTGTCACCATCATGCAGGGTTGTGATAATTATTGCACCTATTGTGTGGTGCCCTATGTCCGGGGCCGGGAGCGAAGCCGAACACCAGAAAGTATTGTGGAGGAGATCTCCACCCTGGCTGACAATGGCGTAAAAGAGGTGACGTTGCTGGGACAGAACGTTAACTCCTATGGACAAAAAGAGGGCATTTGCTCTTTTGCCCAACTGCTTGCCAAAATCAACGACATTCCAAAACTTGAACGGATACGCTTTGCCACCTCCCATCCCAAAGACCTTTCCGATGAATTGATTTTTGCCATGCGTGATTTTGATAAAGTCTGCAACCAGCTTCATCTGCCTGTGCAGTCCGGTTCCAATGGGATTTTAAAAAAAATGCACCGGGGCTACACCCGGGAGATATACCTTGAGCGCATTGATATGCTGCGCACCCATTGCCCCGACGTGGGACTTTCATCGGATATGATTGTGGGATTCCCCTCGGAGACCCGCCACGATTTTGAGCAGACCCTCTCCCTTGTTTCCACGGTGGGATTTGACGGCATATTTGCCTTTGCCTATTCCGACCGCCCCAATGCACCGGCCTCCAAATTTTCCGGGGCCGTGGATGAAACAGAAAAAATGGCCCGGCTCAATGAGCTTCTGGCCCTTCAGGAATCCTTCACTGAAAAGAAAAACAATGCTCTTGTGGGGACCGTTCAAAGGGTGTTGGTGGAGGGGGAAAGTCTTAAAAAACGTCATACCGAACCCGGGGAAAACATCACAGAACCCCAGATGACCGGGCGTACAGATACAGGTAAAATTGTCCATTTCTCTGCTGCGGGCGTTGTCCCGGGAGATTTGGTGAACATAAAAATAGCACATGCCTATTCCCACTCTCTCTGGGGAACATGTGCAGGGGAGTAATTGTGAGAAACGCCGTTAAAAAGAAAAAAGTGGGCAGAAACAGTCCCTGTCCCTGTGGAAGCGGAAAGAAATTTAAAAATTGTTGCATGAACCCGACTCCCAAGGTAATGACCCTTAAGGAAGAGTACAAAAAGAAATTTGATATCACCCTTAAAGAACCCCATGAAATTGAGGGTATCCGAAAATCCGGAGTGCTTCTTCTGGATATCATGAACAAGGTGGAAAAGATGATTGCACCGGGCATAAAAACCGATGAGATCAACACCCTGGTCCATGAAGAGACCGTAAAAGCCGGTGCGATTCCTGCCCCTCTGGGGTATCGCGGGTTTCCCAAGAGCGTGTGCGTGTCCGTCAATGAGGTAATCTGCCATGGTATTCCAGGAGATCGTATCCTGAATGACGGGGATATTGTCAACGTGGATATCACCCCCATATTAAACGGATTCTATGCCGATGCCAATAAAACTTTTTTTGTGGGAACCCCCACAAAGGAAGGAAAAAAGATTGTGTCTGTGGCAGCTGAATCCCTGAAGCGGGGCATGGAAATGATTCGACCCGGAGCCCATCTGGGAGATATCGGCTGGGCCATCCAGAATTATGCCGAGGCCCAGGGCTGTTCCGTTGTCCGTGAATTTGTGGGTCATGGGGTGGGGCTGGATTTTCACGAGCAGCCCCAGGTGCTTCATTTTGGTAAAAGAGGCAGGGGGGTCAAGCTGGTTCCCGGCATGGTGTTCACCATTGAACCCATGATCAATCTTGGAAAGCGGGACCTTCACATTCTGGATGACCAATGGACCGCCGTTACAAATGATAGTTCGCTGTCTGCCCAGTTTGAACAAACTTTTCTGGTCACTGACACAGGCTGGGAAAGTTTGACACCATATCCTTTATAACCCCATGACAGGCTATCCTGTTACAGCGAACAATGAAAAAACAGTTGCTGTTAGCGCCCAAAATCCAGTCCTTTTTTGTATATAACCGCCACGGACGGATCAAAATACGCTCCGCCCGTGGCGGTTATATGAAAAGGTAACCTCCAAGGTTACCTCAGCAGAGCCGCCTCCCCGATGGGCAATAGGAACCGGACAATTGAGCTGTCTACAGTTCCGGTCCGGGCCCATTGCCCGTCGGGGGGGCGGCGGTATAATACCATTTGGCTCCGCGTCTACGACCCTATATTTGTTGTGTCCGCCGGGACATGTGGGTTATAGAAAATTAATTTTTCATACTGTGGATAGGGGCTGGGATCCTGCCACCCTGTTTTACAAAGGTGTCCCTCAATTCGGCATGGGGCACATCCATGATTTGGGATTCTCCCAAAAGACCGCCAAAATAGACTTTTTCTCCGGCTTTTTTCCCCGGCACAGGAATGATGCGCGTGGCTGTGGTTTTATTGTTAATCATTCCAATGGCCATTTCATCGGCAATGATTCCTGCCAGGGTTTCCTCTGTGATATCACCGGGCACCGGCACCATGTCCAGACCCACGGAACAGACACAGGTCATGGCTTCCAGCTTTTCAATGGAAAGATATCCGTTGGCTGCGGCCTCGGCAATATTTAAATCCTCTGTCACTGGAATAAAGGCTCCGCTTAAACCGCCCACATGGGAACTTGCAAAGGCCCCTCCTTTTTTCACGGCATCGTTGAGCATGGCAAGGGCTGCCGTGGAGCCGGGCACGCCAATGCTGGTAAGCCCCAGTGCCTGGAAGATTTCTCCGATGCTGTCTCCCACCGTGGGGGTGGGGGCCAGGGAAAGATCCACCACACCAAATCGGATATTTAAGGTTTCTGCCACTTCACGGCCAATGAGTTCCCCCACCCGGGTGACCTTGCACGCTGTGTTTTTAATTATTTCTGCAATTTGTCCCAACCGCAGTCCCGGGGATTTTTCCAAAGCCCTTTCAATGGCTTTTTTCACCACACCGGGGCCGCTGACCCCCACATTGATAACAGCGTCACCCACACCCACCCCGAGGTAGGCCCCTGCCATAAAGGGCATATCCTGGGGGATGTTGCAAAACACGCACATTTTGGCGCATCCCAGTCCGTCATCATCTGCTGTCAACGCTGCGGATTTCTTAATCACCCGGGACATTTCATACACGGCATCCATGTTGATACCCGAGCGGGTGGTGGCCACATTCACCGAAGCACAAAGTCGCTGGGTCTGGGCCAGGGCCTGGGGCAACGCATCCATGAGAGCCCTGTCCCCCGGGGCAATGCCTTTTTCCACCAGGGCGGAAAAACCTCCCATGAAATCAATATTAACGGCCTTGGCAACATCATTGAGGGTATGGGCAATTTCCACCATCTGGGGGGCGGAAAAAGGGGCCCCCACCAGACCAATGGGACTCAGTGAAATCCGTTTGTTCACCACGGCAATGCCGTATTTTTCCCCCACAAAATCGCACACTTGAACAAGTTCCGCTGCATTGCGAAGAATCTTGGCACGGATGTTTTTCTTAAATACAGCAAGGTCGTCACTGACACAGTCAAAAAGACTGATTCCCAATGTCACGGCACGCACATCAAGATGTTCGTTTTTAACCATTTCTATGGTTGATAAAATTTCCTGTTCATTATACATGATTATTCCTTAATTTTGGGGTGCTGTGTGTTCTGTCCAGAGCATCAAATTTTATTAATGGTTTCAAAAATATTTTTATGCTGAATTGAAATATCCAGGCCCAGCGTAGAGGCTTTGGCTCTTAGTGCCTCAAACAGATGGGTCTGGTCAGTGGTGTGGGTCACTGCAATTTCATACACCATGATGTTGGCATTGGGGTCATTCCCTCCCTTGAACACCGCAGTGAGGTTGGTTACGTTGACTCCATGATCTGCAATGATTTTTGTGAATCTGGCCACAAGCCCTTTCTGATCAGGTCCAATGGTGGTGATGAGAAATGTTTCTGAAACACCGGACACCTGTTTGGTATCCAAAGGGGACATTTGATCAATGTAAATTTGAAGCCCTTCTCCGGAAAGATCCCGGTCAAGGCGTTGCTGCAGGGTTTCCATGTTCAGTGTTTCCGGGGGCTCTACAATGAAGAAACCTGAAAATTCATTTTGCAGGATCATTTGATTAACATTTTGAAGGTTGCAGTCCAAGGCATACAGACCGGCAGATACCTTGGCGATGATTCCGGGTCTGTCCTTTCCCAGAACGGTGATAATCAATTTTTCCATGAATGATAACTCCTTATGTGGTGATCCCTGAAAATTTCAGAAATTTTTATAACTGCCATGGGCAGACCTTATTTTGACCTCGGTCTGCCCAAAACTAAGCATGAAAGTTTGAAAAAAATCAAAGTCAGCAAAGAAAAACAATCCAGTAAGTAAATGGGTTTAATAAACCATTCCAGCCAAGAGGTAAACTAAAAATATTGATGTTTGGGGGAACTATGCTTATACTGACAGGTATTCGGTTTTTGACGCAATCCCCAATGAAATGGTGCAAAGAATATCATGGGATATTTTTTCCATGGGTCGTAACTCATTTTCACAGGCAATATTGTGATGAAATCCAAAATTTGGGTCAGGTGTGCAGTTCTTTGATGGATAATGATATCCATTGCGACTGCATTGGATAATCCTTGTTTTTTTATTATGTGGAGCAAAGAAATTTAAATGGTAGAAAAAGGCTGGTCAGCGTTTGTCAGGGAATATAAAGTTGTGCTGTTGATTGTCATTGTTGGATTTTTTCTCATTGAGCTGCAAATACTGGTGATGTCTTCCATGAAATCGGGTAGACAATCCTGGTTAAAGGTGGTGGATGACGGCGGGCAGATCATTTACGAAGTCAAAGGCTCCACCTTGACCAATTTTAATAAATACTATTTTGAAAACACCTTTGGTTCCCTGGATCAATACCAGGTAAAACTATATACCAAGGAAATTCCTTTCCCCTTCAGGGCTTGGTTGTCAGCATCGGTGGGGATTCCCGTGGGCCTGGTGCTCTTGCTGGCCTTTGTTCTCAAGGCGTTCAAGTCATTGATACAGGGAAGGGATGAAGAGGTTAATCTCTTTGATGACAAGGCGGATAATCCCCAGGGCCGTGCCCAAAGGTTACTCTCCAGTGCCGGCCGCCTCAATATTTTTATCATCGGCTTTTTGCTGATCAGCGTGGTCCTGCTTTATTGGATTGTACCCAATATGCTCACTTTTCTTGCCAAGGCAGGCATTGAAACCTTTGAAAATTATAAATATTTTTTCATGGGAATCATTGGCGTTCTTTTCCTTTTATTTGCCTGGTTCATGTACATGAGATATCAACTGGCCAAAAAAAGCATGGATGCCCAGACGGAAATTCGCAAATTTGAACTCCAGCTTCAACATGAGCGACAGTTAAGCGGTGTTCCAGCTCTGGGGTATGACAGTGGTGAAAAGCCCCAGCTCATCGGGTATGAAGATGTTGAGGCGGAAGATGCGGTGGGGGCAGAGAAATGAAGATTATCACCACCCATAAAGGAACAGATTTTGATGCCCTGGCTTCCCTGGTGGCAGGGAAACTTCTGTATCCCGGTGCCAGGGCGGTGCTGCCCCATGTAATTAATCCAAACCTGAAGGCATTTCTTTCCATCCATAAAGATTTGTTTGGCTTTTACTCCCCCCGGGAAATTAATCTGGATGAGGTCACAGAACTTGTGGTGGTGGACACCAATACCTGGAAACGCCTGGACGGCATGGAGGACCTGCAAAAGCGTAAGGATTTAAGAATAACGGTGTGGGATCACCATGTCAATGGGGACATTGATGCCCATGAACTGCACCGGGAAGAGTGCGGAGCCAATATAACCCTGATGATTCGGGAATTAAAGGTCCAGCGAAAATTATTGTCCCCCATACAGGCCACTCTTTTTCTCATGGGGCTGTATGAAGACACCGGTAATTTAACCTTTTCCTGCACCCTGGCAGAAGATGCCATGGCAGCGGCTTACCTTCTGGAACGGAAAGCAGATTTACAGATTTTATCCACTTTTCTTCGTCAGGCCTATGGCAAGCAGCAAAAGGATATCTTATTTCAGATGATCCAGAAAGCCCAAACCAGTGAGGTGGCAGGCTTTAATGTGAGCATTATTTCCATGGATATCATGGGGCATGTGCAAAACCTTTCCATGGTGGTTCAAATGTATCGTGAAATTGTCAATGTGGATGCGGCCTTTGCTATTTTTAAGGATATTGAACGGAACCGCTGCATGGTCATTGGCAGAAGTAATATTGATGGTCTTAATATCGGTGTGATCATGCGAAGCATGGGCGGCGGGGGGCATCCCGGGGCAGGCTCTGCTCTTTTGAAAAACACCAATCCCGTTGTGATCCGGGAGATGATTGAGGAAATGCTCAAGGGCAACCAGCACTCATCTGTGAAATTATCCGATATCATGTCCTATCCCGTTGTCACAGTGCATGAAAATACCATTGTGGATGAAGTGGCCATGTTGCTGCGCGAACAAGGCTGTACCGGCATGCCTGTGGTGGATGATGATAACCGCATGGTGGGAATTATTTCCCGCCGGGATTTTAAAAAAATAAAAAAAGACAGTCACATGAGATCACCCATAAAGGCATTCATGAGCCGGGAGGTGATATCCATATCCCCCCACAGCAGTGCCATTGATGCCGCACGCCTCATGATAAAACATGATATCGGCCGGATCCCAGTCATCCAGGATGACGAGATCATCGGCATTGTCACCCGGTCTGACACCATGGTTTATTTTTATGATATCCTTCCTGACTGACTTTGCAGATCCCGGGTCGTTGGGAGGGAAATATAAGGGGGCTCAGCAATTTTAAATCCGCCGATTTAAATCGGGGTTTCATTCATGGAAAATAATGGGCTTGGTCATAACGTGGGCCATGTTGTAATGAAATTTTAGGAATTGAAAATTAATGCTTTAATTACGGTACGTTGCGGTCAATAAAATTTTATCTCACGTATGGTGGCCCAGCTTATGGTCAACCCCAAAATAATAACCGGAAATTGTTAAATGATAAATCCATGGGGTCTGAATCCCAACAAATCTACGTATCAACTTTTTTGCCGGCCCACAGGGCCAGTTTTTCCCTGAAAATTTTAGAGTTGTGTCGGATGTCCACTGGAAAGCCCGGGTGGATGAATATGTGCTCAATGGCATCGGTCAAGGGGTGTTTGCCAGCCATGGTATAGAGTTCGTCCAGAAGCATCTGAGGGTTTGTAATATCAGGTTGCGTCTCAATACACATCACCGCTGTCTGCATGTCCCGGGGGCCCACCCCTGTGAGGGCACTTCTGAACACTTGGGGATGATTATTAAAGACAGCTTCCACGGGAATGGTGAACAGCGTGCCTTTACCCGTGGTAACCCGGTGACTTTTTCTGCCGCAGAACCAGATACGCCCCTTGGTATCCTGCCAGGCAAGATCCCCCATGCGGTGCCACACCCCCCCATCTCCGTCTTCAATTTTAGCCAGCATATCTGCCTTGGGATTGTTAAAATAACCTGAAGTGACCAGTGGAGCTTTAACAACAATTTCTCCCACCTCCTTGGGGGGCATTCTAAGGTCGTCATGCCATTGTACAATGGGATCATCGGTGATGGTGATGATTTCAACGGTGGTGTTACCAATGGGATATCCCACACACATGCCAAACCCCTGTTCACTCAAGCGTCGGGTTTCGGATAAAATCTCCTTGCTGCCGATGGAGACAATGGGCACTGCCTCTGTGGCCCCATAGGGGGTGTGTATCTCGGTGTCCGGTGACAGCATGGTGGAAAACTGCTCTATGTTGGCCGGGGTCACCGGCGCACCGGCAGACACCACCCTTTTTAAAGATGGCAGTTTAATACCCATCTCTTTTCCATATTTCCCCACCCGGTTGAGAAGGGCAGGGGAGGCAAACATATTGGTTACACCCTGGTTTTCAATGGCCTCAATGATTTTTTCAGGATTGACATGGGCAGGTTTTGTGGGGTCCATATCCGGAATAACAGCGGTCATGCCAAGGGCCGGATCAAACAGAGCAAACAAAGGAAAGGTGGGCAGGTCTATTTCATCCGCACCAATGTCAAAATGTGCCTGGATCTGTCTGAGTTGGGCATCAAAGTTGGCATGGGTGTAGATCACCCCTTTTGCAGGACCGGTGCTGCCCGTGGTAAAAAGAATGGCTGCGGTTTCATGGGGGGCTGTGGGTACCGTAGGAAAGGGCGTATTGGATTCATAGGCAAGTAGCTTATCCAGGCTCAGGCCTCCCCACAATAACCGTCTTCCCACGGTGACAAAGGTGGTGACGGTTTTAAATCCCCACGGTTTGAGGACCCTTAAAAAATGGGCTTTTTCAATGCCGATGAATGCCGTGGGTTTACCTTGTTTAAAACAAGACAGCATGCGCTTGACTCCCATGCCGGGGTCCACCACCACCGGTACGGCCCCCACCTTGAAAAGGGCAAAAATAATGGTAAAAAAATCAAGGCTCGGCGGAACCATCAAAATGGTTCTCACCCCCCGGGTGATGCCGTTTGCCTCAAAGGCAAAGGCCAGGTTGTCCGAGGCCGTGTCCAGCTGGCTGAAGGTCATGTGGCTGTAAAGTACCTGTCCCTTTGCGTCCCTGGAATCGGGTACCACCACTGCCCTTTTATATGGAAAGGTTTCTGCGCTTGTTTTCAACCAGGATGAAATGTTCATAATATCGTTCATAAAAAACCTGTTCCGCTGTGTGTGATTTATTCTTTATGATGTTTTAAATTTCGAATGTTATGTTACGTACTCTGGATATTTATTTCAGATTTTATCTGTTTTGTCAGTATTTTTTTATAACTGCCACGGGCAGACTGTATTTTGATCCAGTTCTATCCACAGGGAAAGTTCAAACAATCAAAGGCTTTATGGCCTATTCTATGTAAAGAACATGGAAAATATATGCTTGATATTCAATAATGCAGGCTCTTGCTTGACCAATAAATTTGATCCATGTACTTTAATTGTGCTTGATAATTCTTGTTCAGGGGTTATTATTCACTCAACTTTCGGGCTTCATTTCAAAGCCGGCATTTTTAAATGTACCGATGGGCTCAGTGTGCTGACGGGGTCAGGCTTTTGTTATTGATGTTATCGACCAAGGCCTTTGCCAGCGAAAAAAGCCTCGATAATGTCAATAACGAAAGCCTGACCCCACCACGAAATGCGAACACCGAAAGTTGAGTTATTCATAAGTTTCATAGAAACCGCCACGGGCAGACCGTATTCTGATCCCGTTCCGCCCACAACAAAAGCTGAAATACTCCCCGGATTTGCGGAGTATTTCATATGAAAAATATTGAGAATAAAAAAAATGCCATGAAATGGACACTTTCAGACATTGTGGACCTTGAATATTTTTTGGAACAGGACCGGGAAACAAAAGAAGAGACCCGCCTTAAAAAAAGAGACAGAGAGCTGTATCTAAATGCTATTCAACCCCATGTAAAGACGCTTGTTGCCCGTGATGCAAAAAATATTAAAGGGGACAAACTGGAAAGAGAGGTGATTTTTAAATGGCTTGAATTAAGGCGGAACGCAGAACAACAACAGGATGTTCTGCTTCCCGGGGCGCTTTATGGGGAGACATCAACCCTTGCCACCTGGTTTTTCTTATGCGCCGGTCTCTTTCTTGGCATCATTGTGGTGGCCTCTTTTTTTTCCTACGCCGGGGCCCGTCCGTTAAATATTTCCTATTACCTGACTCTGACCCTTTTGGGGCAATTGATATTGCTTGGGGTGGGCATGGTCGGGCTGGCGTTTAAAGGAATGGCCGGCACTTCTTCTCCAATGCCTTTACTCCAGCGCCTTTTGGCGCTTTGTGTTGATAAGACGGTGAAATTTTTTAAGCAAAAATCCCGGGCACATCTTCGTGGGGATCACCGGGATGCCATGGCCAGCGCCCTGGGACTTGTCCGGGCAAAACACCAGATTTACGGCTCCCTTTTTTTCTGGCCTTTGTTTATTCTGGCCCAGATATTTGCCCTGGGGTTTAATGTGGGGGTGATCGGCATGACCCTGGCCCGGGTATTTTTTTCCGACACTGCCTTTGGCTGGCAGTCCACGCTCCAGGTGGGCCCGGAACTGGTGCATAAAATGGTTTCTGTGGTGGCGTTGCCATGGTCCTGGCTTTTCCCCCAGGGAGTGGCCTGTCCCACACTGGAACAGATCGCCGGAAGCCGCATGATACTCAAAGACGGCATCTACCATCTCACCACCGGAGATCTCATTTCCTGGTGGCCTTTTTTGTGTTTTTGTGTGTTTTTTTATGGGTTATTGCCCCGGCTGGGTCTGGCCGGTGTGGGATTATGGATGAAAAATCGCTGCCTTGGGGCCTTTGCCTTTAACCATGCCGCCTGCCAACGCCTTTTGGGCCGGATGACCACACCCGTGGTTTCCATTGATGCTTCACTTTCCCCTTTATCCCCTCATCCTGAAGGAGAAGAAAAAATTGACATTTCAGATTGTGGTGGGGTAGATGAAAGAAAAAACAGCGACGTGCAGACAGATGTGAAAGAACAGGAAGAGTTACGGAAAAATTTAGAGGCAGATATATCAGACAAACCGCCTGTGGATATTTTTCCTGTGCCGGACAAAAAAAATGAACCTGCTGTTTCCATGCACCCGGAACTGCCTTTCCCATCCCCTGGAGATCCATTGCTTTCCTCCCGCCGGGCCCTGGTGCTGGTATCCGATGATCTGGAAGAGATGCTGGCTGGGGAGGAACTGGGGGACCGGGTATTAATGCAATGCGGGGTTACCCTTGCGGTGCAGATGCCCGTGGGCATGGATATCCACAAAGAGCTTGGGCAGATTCAGTCCATATGCAGGGGTTCCCATATGTCGTTAAAAGAAAAAACAGAACAGCGTCCCGGTAATGAGATTAAACAAGAGATCCCAACCCAGCCGTCAAACCCCGACATGGGCCCCAAAAACTGTCACACGCAATCCACAAATTCCACCACCGGGGCAATTTCATCCATTGTATGGATGCACGAGGCCTGGCAGCCGCCCATCAAGGAGACACTCTCCTTTCTCAGGGAGCTTCGCAGGGTGGCAGGAGACAACATGGATATCATTGTGACTTTGGTGGGAAAACCATCGGCGGACACCTTATTTACCCCGCCGTCTGCCATGGATTTATCTGTGTGGCAGAAAAAACTGGATGCCCTGGGGGACCCTTGGCTTCGCATGGAATCCATGGAGAAAAAATAATGACAGATCAAGAGGTGCCTGAATTTGCCATCATCGGTCATCCCAACGAGGGGAAATCCTCAGTGGTTTCCACCCTCAGTGAGGATGATACGGTGCGCATCGGCCCGTTCCCCGGAGAAACCACCGTGTGCCAGACCTTTCCGGTGGTGGTGGACGGCAAAGAGATCATCCGGTTTGTGGACACCCCGGGATTTCAGAATCCCCGCCAGACCCTGGCATGGATGCAGCGGTACAAAGGCCCGGGCCACGGCATTGTGGACGCCTTTATTGAGGCCCACAAAGATCACCTTGATTTTATGGATGAGTGTGAACTTTTAAGCCCCATTGCCCGGGGGGCAGGTATTATTTATGTGGTGGACGGCTCCCGGCCCCTGCGCAAGGTGGACCGCATTGAAATGGAAATTCTTCGTTTGACGGCCCGCCCCCGCATGGCCATCATCAACGCCAAGGAGAGTGACACCCAATATCTGGATGCCTGGAAAATGGAGTTCCGGCGCCAGTTCAATGCCATTCGTCAGTTCAATGCACACCACGCCACCTATGCCGAACGTCTGGAGCTTTTGGAGAGCTTGAAACGGGTGGACCAGGACTGGCAACCGGCCTTGAACATTGTCATTGATGTTTTTAAACAGGAGTGGGATCACCGCATTGAGGGGACTGCCCGGATTATAATGCAATTGATTGAAGCAACCCTGGGCCTCACCTTGACCGGCAGCATCAAAAAGAACAAAGATGCCCAAAAGGTGAGAAAAGAGCTGGAAGAAAAACATCGCAGCAAAATTGAGGCCATGGAAAAAAAAGCCCATGCAGGTATTAAAAAATGTTTTAAACATAATATTTTTAATCTCACCCTTCCGCCCAACAGTATTCTCCATGAAAACCTGTTCAGTCAGGATACCTGGCGTTTTCTGGGGTTAAAACCCGGGGAAGTTGTCCTGGCTGCAGGTGTGGCAGGGGGGGCCGCCGGAGCCGCCCTTGATGTGGCTGCCGCAGGCCTCACCTTTGGTGTCTTTTCCACCATCGGGGGGCTTGTGGGGGCGGGATCTGCTGCCATCAGCGGTCGGCGCATGGCCAATCTCTCTTTTAAAGGCGTCAAGCTGGGAAGGGATCAAATCCAGGTGGGACCGCCGTCATCCATTCAATTTTTTTACGTATTGCTGGATCGGGCGCTTATTTATTTTGCCAGCGTGATCAATTGGGCCCATGGACGGCGTGACGGGGATCAAAGGGGTGATCCGGACATGGCGGGCCGTCTGAAAAAAGGATACACTGCCTTTTGGAGCGCCCGGGATAAAAAAATCTGTAAAACGTATTTTGACGTCATCACCCAAAAAAAATCAAAGCAACGGGAGGCTGCCGCCAATGCCCTTCATTCTCTGCTGAAAAACAAATTAGATCAACTGTCTGACAGATAAAATAAGGTCCCTCGGGGGCGGTTCTATATCATTTTCCATAAATGAGCGTCTCCCGTGGCGATAACAAAATTAAGAGGTGAATTTGAAACAGTTCCAATTACTGAAACCCTATCTTCTGGAGCGGAAATTTCACATTGCCGCAGGCCTTCTATCTCTTTTACTTGTGGACCTGTTTCAGCTGTATATTCCACGCATCGTCAAATGTGCCATTGACGACATCACCCTGCAATCGGTGACCCGGATGGCGTTGTTCAAATATGGATTGTACATTGCCCTGTCTGCCATGGCCATTGGTGTTTTCCGATTTTGCTGGCGCTATCTTATCATGGGTACGGCCCGGCGCATGGAAGAGGGCATCAGGGGGCAGTTGTTTGATCATATACAGACCCTGCCCACCCGTTTTTTTGATACCACTTCCAGTGGAGATATCATGGCCCATGCCACCAATGACATGACCAATATCCGCATGGCCCTGGGCATGGGCATTGTGGGGTTGACCGACACTGTTGTGCTGGGATGTGCTGCGGTTTTTTTCATGGCATACATTAATCTGGAACTTACCGTTCTTGCCCTTTTACCCATGCCTTTTATTGCACTTTTCACCAAGATATTAAGCAAAAAACTTTTCCGGGCATACCGGGACGTTCAGGAGTCCTTTTCCAATCTCATGGAGTCCACCCGGGAGCGCTTTGCCGGTATTCGCATCATCAAAGCGTTTAACCGGGAAGAAACAGAAGTGGCAGGCATGACCCGGGAATCCAAAGCCTACATTTCCAGCAACATGAAGCTTGTGAAACTCAGGGGATTGATTTTTCCCCTGGTGATTTTTCTTAATAATGTCAGCCTTGCCATCATATTGGGAGCCGGGGGCCGCAAGGTAATTCTTGCCGATATCTCCACCGGCGATTTTGTGGCATTTATCAGTTATATGAACCTTCTTACCTGGCCGGTGATGGCCGTGGGGTGGGTTACCAATATGATCCAGCGGGGAAAGGCTTCCATTGATCGCATTATTGCCATTCTGGATGTGCCCCGGGAACAGGAAAAACCGGGAAAAACAGTCACCCCTTCAAAAATTAACGGTGATATTGTTGTGGATAATATCTCTTTTTCCTTTGATAAAAAAGTCATTGACAAGGTGCGGTTTAAGCTGGAACCGGGCAAAGTACTTGGCATTGCAGGTCCCCCGGGCAGCGGTAAAACCACCCTGGCAAGCCTTTTACCCCGGCTGTATGATCCTGATCTGGGCACCATTTTCATTGACGGCATGGACATTGGCCACATCTCCCTTAAAACCCTGCGTCGATCCATCTCTTTCATGCCCCAGGAACCCTTTCTTTTTTCCGGCAGCATTGAAACCAACCTCAGATTTGGTGACCCCAACGCAGATGAAGAAAAAATCAATAACGCCTTGGCCATGGCCGGGCTCACAGACACCATTGCAGGGTTTCCCAAGGGGCTTGATACCGTTATCGGTGAAAAAGGGGTGATGCTCTCCGGCGGTCAAAAACAGCGCATTGCCCTTGCCCGGGCCTTTTTAAAGGATGCCCCCATTTTGATCCTGGATGATCCGGTGAGCCAGGTGGACATGGGGACGGCCTCGGACATTATCCGGATCATTGATGCCATGGCAGGCAAAAAAACCATCATCATTATTTCCCATCGGTTTTCCATTTTTAAGAATGCGGATCTGGTGATGGTATTGGAACAGGGCAGGATAGTGGAGCAGGGCACCCACCGGGAGCTCATTGATCACAACGGGTATTATGCCCGGTCCTGGCAGATGCAGGAAACAGAAGCGGCGTTGGTAAGGAGTGAGTCATGAAATTCGGCCTTGGCGGATACCAGGAAGAAGAACTGAAAAAACAAAAAGATATACGGCTTCTGGCACGTTTTGTACCCCTTTTAACCAAGAATATCACCATGATTGTTTTTTCCATCCTGCTCATGGTGTTATTGTCCCTGTTGGATATTGTGGTTCCCTTTGTCACCCGCATGGTGGTGGATGACTATATCATGCCGTCCATGGCAGACCCCGATAAATCCCGATACCTCATGGGTGCTTTCTGGGGCGGCATTGCCCTTTTCGGGGTGGCCCTGGCCCGGCTGATTTTCAGCTTTATTCAGATCATGGTCATGGAATATGCGGGCCAGCGCATGATGCACGAACTGCGTATCAAGGTTTTTTCCCACATCCAGGCCCTTCCCGTCTCCTTTTTCACAAAAAACACGGTGGGACGTCTGGCCACCCGGGTGACCAATGACATTCAGAACATGCAGGAGATGTTCACCACGGTGATCACCTTTGTGATGAAAGATCTTTTTACCCTGACAGGCATTATTATCATTGTGGTGGCCATGGATGTGAAATTGTCCCTGGCCCTTTTTTTTGTGATACCTTTGGTGATTTTTTCCACATGGTTTTTTTCCCGGTACTCCCGGGCTGTTTTTCGTCGTCTCCGGGCCAACATTGCGGAGATTAATTCCATGTTTTCCGAATCCACCGGGGGGATCCGGGTGATACAGCTTTTTTCCCGGCAAAAACAGATGATGGAACAATTTAAGGAGATCAACCATGAAAACTACCTGGCCGGGGTGAGCCAGGTGAAAATATTCGGCCTGTTCATGCCGGTGATTGACCTGTTGAGTTCATTTGCCCTTGCCATTGTGATTTTTTACGGCGGAGGAAGGGCTGTATCCGAGGCCCTGAGTCTTGGTACCCTGGTGGCATTTATTTCCTATACCAAAATGTTTTTCAGGCCGGTGCGGGATTTGTCAGAAAAACACAATGTCCTTCAGAATGCCCTCTCTTCCGGGGAGCGCATCACCCAGATTCTGGATAAAAAGGTGGATGAAACCGGGGGGGAACTGGCGCTTGACGGCCTTAAATCCCTTGAATTTAAGCATGTGGGGTTTGCCTACACCCCGGGGGAAGATATTTTAAAGGATATCTCCTTTGAACTTAATGCCGGTGAATCCCTGGCCATTCTTGGTCCCACAGGTTCGGGGAAGACTTCATTGATTAATCTTATTGTAAAATTTTATCCCAGAAATCGGGGAGAGATCCGGATAAACGGTAAAGATATAGATGACTACACCACATGGGCTCTGCGCAATAAAATCGCCCTGGTAACCCAGGACCCCTATCTCTTTTCCGGCACCATCCGGGACAACATTGTTCCCCCGGGAACCATCATGGATACCGCCACCCTTGATGCCATCCTGGAACGATCCCATGTCCGTTCTCTCATTGATCACATGCCCAAAGGGCTTGACACTGTTCTGTCCCAGGGGGGCAGCTCCCTTTCCAGTGGCGAACGACAGCTCATATCCATTGCAAGGGCCTTTGCCCGGGAGCCCCACCTGATTATTTTTGATGAGGCCACCTCCTATGTGGACACAGAATCCGAAGAGAAAATACGGCTGGCAACGGAGAAACTCAAGGAAAATCGCACCTCCATCACCATTGCCCACCGGTTGAGATCTGCCATGACCGCTGACCGCATCATGGTATTAAAAGACGGTGAAATCATTGAGTATGGGGACCATGGGACCCTGATGGCGGAAAAGGGCTTTTATTATCATTTTCAAACCCTTGATAAAGATTAAAAGCCCGCTAAAAAATCAGGGGATTAAAATGAAATTTCATGAGAAATGGAACCAATTTTCTCAAATTTTCGATTAATAGTAGGACTATTAATCGAAAATTTTGAAAATTAGGGGCTGTTCTCATGGAGGAGTAGCGGATTCATCTATTTTTAAACAGGCTCTAAGCCAATTATTATTGAAATAACCTTTCATTTGGCATATAAACCCCATGGAAGCTGAATTACCACCCATTTTTTAAGCACAGGTACTGGAAAATGGGTGCCCAGATACTGGATAATCAAATTTTTTGGTTGATGGATTAGGATGGGGAAAGCTTCTCCCGCAAAAACTTTATCATCAAACAACAATAGAATAATAGCTGCATATATGGGAGATAACCTTGAACATAAGCGGAATTATATTTCAAACACTTGGTGGGTTGGGGCTTTTTATCCTTGGCATGAAAATGATGACCGAAGGATTACAGGCCGCAGCTGGACAGAAAATTCGAGGCATTCTTGAAGCCATTTCATCCAATCGTTTCTTAGGATGTCTCACCGGGGCCGGTGTTACGGCCATGGTTCAATCTTCATCTGCCACCACGGTGATGCTCATCGGTTTTGTCAGCGCCGGTATCATGTCCCTGGAAAATGCCGTGGGGGTGGTCATTGGTGCCAATGTGGGCACCACCATTACAGGACAGATGATCGCCTTTAAATTAACCAAAGTAGCCCTGCCTGCCATTGCCGTGGGTGTGGGGTTAAAATATTTTTCCAAGGAACGGAATTTTCGCCACATCGGGGATGTGGTATTGGGATTCGGTCTTTTGTTTTACGGCATGACCGTGATGAAGCAGGGTCTTGCCCCCATTAAAACAGACCCGCAGTTCATCTCTTTTTTCACCACTTTTTCCACGGACAGCATGCTGGGCATCCTTTTATGCGTTGGCATGGGGGCGCTGCTGACAGTGATGGTGCAATCGTCTTCAGCCACTGTTGGCTTGACCATGACCCTTGCCACATCCGGTCTTTTGGAATTTCCCACAGCCATGGCCCTGGTGCTTGGAGAAAACATCGGTACCACCATTACAGCCCAGCTTGCCACCATTGGCTCAAAAAATATCGAAGCCCATCAGACCGCCAATGCCCATACCGTGTTTAATGTGGCCGGGGTGGGTATTATTCTTTTAATATTTCCCGTCTTTGTCAATACAGTGCAGACCTTGTCTTTGAAAATAGGTGCAGGCCCTGTGGATTTGTTAGTTGATGGAGAGTACGTGAATGCGGCCCGGTATATTGCCAACGGTCACACCCTTTTTAATGTGATCAATGCGGCCATTTTTTTGATAATTTTACCCCGACTGGTGCAGTTGACCATTTTTATCTCTCCCAAGAAAAAGGCTAAAAAGGAAAGATATCAGATACCTGAATTTGACGCTCGTTTTATGGATTCTCCCATTGCTGCCCTGGCAAGGGTCAAAGGCGAAATTATCCGCATGGCAGATTTTGCACATATGGGTCTGAGAAAAACATCCACCTGCCTCAAGGTACGGGATGATGATATTCTGGGTGAGCGGGAGGCCATAGAAGATCATCTGGACTCTTTTCAAAAGGTGATCATTAAATATCTTATCACCATATCCCAGGGAGAAATCAACGCACCGGAATCAAAAGAGATTTCAGAAATGATGCGCATTACCAATAATATTGAACGTCTGGGGGACACCATGGAAAACGTTTCCAGGACCCTTGAAAAAATCTATGACCAGGGATTTCAGTTCAGTGATGCCGCCATTAAAGATCTTGTGGAGATTTCCGATGAGGTGGACCGTTTCATGGGATTTGTCATACGGGAAATGAACGAAAAAACCGAAGGGTTTTACCAAAAAGCCCTGGCCCAGGAAGACCTCATTGACCAAATGCGGGAAAAAATGCGTGAAAAACATATTAAACGCTTACAGGTCAGCAGCTGTTCCGTTGACACCGGAGTGCTGTTTGTGGCACTGATCTCCTATTATGAGAAGATGGGGGATTATTGTTATAACATTGCCACCGGGGTTAATCGGATTTTATAGAACCACCATAGGTGAAGTCTGCCTGACCCAGAATGATGTAAGACTATCCTTTATGTTTCCATAAATTTTTTTATTAATGCTGTACTTTCCCCGGGTTTGTCCTCAAAAAGGTAATGTCCGGCATCATCAAACAGATGCACCGGTACCCGGGGAAACCGCAGTTTCCATTCGTTTAAAAACGAAAGATCAAAAACAAAATCATGGCGCCCCCAAAGAATCATCATGGGGATTTTTTCCAATTGCTGGAGGTTGTCCTCCACCTTTTTGACCAGGGCATAACTTTCATCCCGGGGGGATAGGGGGATATCCTGGACAAATTTCAGGGTGGCAATTCTGTTTTTCCAGGAATCATAGGGAGCGGTTAAGCCTTGTTTTATCTGCTTTGAAAGGGGAAAACGAGGGGCCATGTAAAGAGCCGCCCAAGAGAAAATATTGCCTGCCTGAACCGCAGGAATGGCAAAGGGGGCAAGATACTTTAAAAGCCACAGTCTCAATGGAAATTTTTTTCCCCGGGGCAGAAAAAAGCCGGAGGTGTTTGTGATGACAATGCGGTCCACACGATCCAGGTGATCCAGGGCCCAGGCAAGACCGATCATTCCCCCCCAGTCATGGACAATCAGGGAAATTTTTTCAGTGAGGTTTAATTTATTTATCAGAGTATCAAGATCCTCCACCCGGGATTGAAGGGTGTATTGGTACGCATTGGCATCGGGCTTGTCAGAAAATCCACACCCAATATGATCCGGCACAATGGTGCGGTGATTCGGTGACAACGCTTTTACCAGGTGACGATAGTAAAAAGACCAGGTGGGGTTGCCATGCACCATGAGTACTGGAGGACCGCTGCCCTCATCCAGATAGTAAAGCGCATGGCCCCGGGTATTTACATGCTTGGGCTTAAAGGGATAAAGAGATGCAAACTTTTGGGTGGACAGCACTTTCCCATTGATATTACGTTCCATAATTTTCCTTTATTATCACCATTCAATGCCCATCATAAGGCAATTCAGACCAGATCCAATCCCCATAAATCCCACATAATCACCGGATTTTAAAAATCCCCGTTCATGCGCAATGGCAGCGGTCATGGGCAGGGACACTGTGCCCATGTTTCCCAGATAGGGAAAGGTGGAATAATCTTTTTTCGGATCAATATTCATGATTTTGTGAAACATCTTCTGGTGGGTGGACCCCACTTGATGACAGATGAACTTGTCAGGCATGTTGTTGGGGATATCCATTTCCCGGGTGAAATCTTCAAAGGTTTGTCTGGCCAGGGCAAGGCCGTTTTCCAATACCCCGTGAGCATTGGTACGCATCCGCACCGTGGCATGGGTGGGCATGCCCGATTCATTGAAGGTCCATCGACAAAGATCATGGAATCTATTGTCATGTCTCACCACCCCGCCTTTGAGGGTATGTCTGCTCTCCACATTATTTCCCAGGGTGCCGTCGGTGAGAAGGACGGCAGCAGCACCGGCACCGCCGGTCATGGTGGCAATGGTTTTGCTATAGAACTCAACGGTTTTTTCCCGGTTTATCTCATCAATGGTGGCATCAACAATCTGTCTTGCTGTTTCACAGGAGACCACCAGCCCTGCCCGGATTTGTCCCAGTTCAATGGCATTGGCCACTTCCACCATGCCGGTGATCATGCCAAGACAGGCATTGGAAACATCATAAATATGAGCGGTGTTGCTTATTTTAAGCGCATCGGCAACAGCACAGGCCGTGGCAGGTTCAAATCCATCCCGCCCAACGCCGCAAAACACCAGCGCACCGATATCATCTGGAGAGACATCAGCTGCCGTCAGGGCCTTTTGCCCGGCCTTGGCCGATCCCTGGGCCAGGGTATGGTCCACATCCCAGAATCTTCGCTCTTTTATGCCGGTTAACACCTCCAGTTGCCCCATTTTAAAGCCGGCTGACGTATAAAAGGGCTCAAGGCGTTTTTCTATCTCATCGGTGGTGATGACGTTGGGGGCCAGCTCATAGCCCAGCGCGTCAATATATACCTTGGAATATTTCATCTATTGCTCCAGAAATTTTCAATTTCCCGGCGGGAAAGTCCCACCAGTTTCATTCCCATGTTTTTATATAATACAATCCTGTGATCATCGGAGAACATATGGGCATCTGCCACCACAAAGGGTTCAGGGTCATATCCCATTGTTTTGATTTCTATTTCATATCGTGCTTTGCGGGTTTCCGGGGTGACCGGTCCCCGGCATTTAAGATCGCTTTCCATGCCGGGAATGATATCGTAATGCACATCATCTCCTTGGGAGATCCAGCCCACACGCTGGGTGAAAATTCTAAGGGCATGGGCACAGCACTCATACATCAGGGTGCCGGGCATCACCTTGTCATCCACAAAATGGCAGGTAAGAAACCAGTCATCAGGGTGGATATCTGCTTCGGCAATGATCAGGCCAAGACCAAAACGCCCTCCAGCAGGGTCAAATGAGACAACCCGGTCAATAAGGTGCATGCGCCCCCCGGGCAGGCGTAATTTTTTACCCAGAACAACACCTTCAAATATGGAGCCAAAACAGGCTGCCAGGTCCCCTTGACGCAGGGCTTCCACCTGGGTTTTGGTGTATTGTTCTTTTTGCACCGGCACAGGAATCTGAAAATCACAAATACGGGTATCCTTGGCAATTTCTTCTTTTTTAAGAATAATCCCACCGGAGTTTTCCACCTCCAGGGGGGTGAAAAAACCGGCACATCCGTCCCGCATGGATATGAAAAGGGTGTTATCTATGTAGCCTTTATAATGAAAGAAAAACAGATAGACATCCCCCTGTTTTAAAAATCGATCAATGACAATATGATATTCTATGGTCTCACCGGGTTGGGGCAACGGACGATGAAAGGTGACCCTGGCATCCAGCAGTCGGTATCGTCGATGCCCCTTTACCTTATGATCAATCCCTAAAAAGGAGCAGAGAAAAAGATCTGCCTGGCCCGCTTCAATGGAGATGGACACCGGGGCTTTGCCACCGTCAAGGTACCAGGCATCGGGGTGAACATCGTGCTGGGTGATGATTTTACCCGGCCCCATGGACAACATTTCACCTTCTATGGCCATGATGCGGTCCACCAGCATCAGGGGTTCATCCGGAAGTCTCACCCGTACAGGATAGGTGTCAATGATATTAAATTTTTTCCCCAGTACGGCACCGGCATTTCCCACAGCAAAGGTCAAACAATGGTGCCGGTCAAACAGCGGTTCTTTTCTTTTGGCTGGTGGAATATCTGTTGGTGCATGGATTTGTTCTGTTCTTTTTTCCCGGGATATTTCCACAGAATGATCTGCATTTTTCCGGCCACTTGAATTGTCTTTATCTGGAAAGGGAGAAAAAACATTGTCTTCACAGGTAACATCCATGAAACCTCCCCGGGCCATGGGGTTCGTTTTCACCAGGGTGGAAGCCAGGTGGGTCAGGGTATTGAATTGTGTTTCAAGGGCCTTTGTGTTTTCCTGGGATAGTTCAAGGAATTTCATGTGGGCCTTTTCAGTGGCAGTAATGGATTGTGCAAGGCCGTTACCGGAAAAATTTCCAGAAGCGACGGCATCTGAAGAGTTCCGGGAAAAGGATTGGATGGCACCCTGGGAACGTGAATCTCTTTGGGGTAATGTGGTTCCGGAGTGAAGTTGTTTGTCCCGATTTTGCGGTGCCTTTATCCGTTCATGGGGTAAGGGCAGGGGGATAAATTTATCTGACGGAAAGCCATGGGCCTTTAAAATAATTTTATTTTCAGGAGAAATCGCCGGTGTCGTATTTTTTTCCCCGGCTTTTTTTGCGGTGTCAGCCAGGGCTGTGATTCCCATGGGGGGGGATTTAAGTATCACGTGGCCACAGGCACCGTCCCGGGTGACGCTTGCCACGCAGGCATGCACCGCTTTATTTGTGGGGACATGACTGATCCATGGGGGTGGGGTGACAGGTGAGCGTGGGACCCCGTTTTCCCGGGAAGTGCCATGGCCCATGGATATGATATCTGTTTCCATGCCGGGAGTTAATCCATGGTAAAGGGCAAGGGATGCCTGAACCGTGGAAACAAGTCCGGAAATACCAAAGGTATGGCCCAGGGTATCACAGGAAGCCCCCATGGAGGGCACTTGGGTTCTTTTTTTGGGGGATTGATGCAGCTTTTTTAATATATCCATTTCCATGGAACGGCAGGCGCCACACCCCTGGATCATATGAAATTCAATGTTTGAGAAAGAAAGATTTCCCCGGTCCAGGGTCGTTTTAAGGCTGGTTTCATAGGCTTTTTCCAGGACGGGGCTGGACAAGGATGGGCCTTCGGCGGCCATTTCCCCCCCACAGGTACCACCGGTGGCGGTGATGACACTGTAGATATTGTCCTTATCTGCCATGGCTTTTTCCAGGGACTTCAGCACCACGGCCACGGCCCCTTCGGACCAGGAGGGCTCCTTTGGGGGGCTGTTTTTCAGGTCAGTATTCCGGCAATGATCTTGGGTGGCAAGACACCGGGCAAGCAGTGTTTGTCGCAGATCCCCGGCCATGTCCACGGCCCCGCAAAGAAAAATATCGGTCTCGTTGGCTTCAATGGCATTGATTCCCACTTCCAGGGCCTTTAAACCGGAGTTTGCATCGGCGGACAGGGTAAAGCAGGGGCCGCCCAGCTGAAATTCCCTGGCAATACGACTGGCCACAATGCCCCCCAGGGCCCCCAGTGTTTTGTTGGCTGTAAGGGAGGGGAGGGGCAATGCCCCATGGGATGCATTCGGCTGTGCTTTGCCATGCCGTTGCAGCCAGCCAAGATGGAAATCTGTGGCCCCATGATCAAACTCAATGCCAATGGCCGCACCAAACCGGTTTCTAAGGGCCTGTTTTTTGTTGGGACGGAGGGAAATACCGGCATCTTTCATGGCAGTCATGGCAGCTTTGAGCATCATCAGATGCTGGGAGAGAAGATCCGGGATCTGGTTGGGGGGAATATGGAACTCCCCGGCAAAGGTGTGGATCTCATCCATCCACTGGCCGATTGTGCCGTGGCAAAGGGATTCCGGGATGGGCGTGGTCTTTTTCTGCCCGGGGGATATCATTAACTGTGCCAGGGCATCAATGTCTTCTGCTCCGGGGGTGATCAATGCCATGCCTACGATGGCAACTCCATGGGATTGGGCGTTCTGATTTTTTTTATCGGGGGAGCTGTCCATGGAATGATCGGCATCAATATTGTGCTGCCATGGCGGTACATCCCCGCCATTGCCATGGGGGGCAGATGCGGCCAAGGATCGGGAACGGTCTTGGAGCCTGTTTTTTTTGTCCGTATGGGCAAAGAGAGCGTTGGCAGTATAATAAAAGGCGGGAATCTCTTTTCGGTATTCTTCCACCAGAATATGAGCATTAATGCCGCCAAATCCAAAGGCACTGACGCCCGCCCGTCGGGCCATGGCAATGGATTTATCCCGGGAAAGGGAACAGGGAATCCAGGGCTCAGGATCTGTCTGCACCCGGAAGGGGGTTTGATAAAGCGGGCTGTTTTTCGGGGGGGCCGTGAAGTTCAGTGAGGGGGGAAGTTGTTTTGTTTTCATGGCCATGAGGGTTTTAATAAATCCGGCAGCCCCGGCAGCGGTGAGCAGATGCCCCACCATGGATTTAACCGAACCAATGGCACAGGTAAGGTTATTATCTCCGGTAATACCGGCATTTTCCCACAAGGTCTTCATGGAGTTTAGTTCAACTCCGTCCCCCACCGGTGTGGCAGAGCCGTGACACTCAATGTGCTGCACATCTTTGGGGGACCACCCGGCCTGTTGATAGGCCGCTGCCATGGCCCGGATTTGACCGTCGGAAGAGGGGGCCACAAGGTTGCCGCCAATGTCGTTGGACCACCCCGTGCCGGTGATGACGCCGTGGATGGTGTCTTGGCAGGCCAGGGCATCTGTCATGCGCTTTAAAACCACCATGCCGGTGCCTTCCCCCACCACAAGGCCGTCTGCCTGTTGGTCAAAGGGAGCGCATCGCCCTGAAGGAGAAAGGGCTTTTAACTGGGTAAATCCAACCTGGGTATAGAGAGAATCCGGGCGGGAAACACCGCCGGCGATCATCATGTCTGTCCGGCCCAGGGCAAGCTGATCGCAGGCAAGTTTGATGGCAAAAAGAGAGGATGCACAGGCCGCATCCAAAGTAAAACAACCGCCATGGAGTCCCATGGCCCGTGCCAGAAGTGCTGCCGGTACAGACACCACCCCGGCTGCCAGGGCCTGGGCCCGGGTCAACGCATCCCCACGGTGCTCCATGATCACCTGGCGGGCAATATCCGAGGTGCATTGGGTGGGAAGGGCAATGGCTGCAAGGATCACCCCTGTTTTTGCCTTGATCTGTTCCGGGCAATGGCAATGGGACAAGGCCCGCTGCCCTGCGGAAAGCACCAGGTGATGCAGGGGATCAAGGGCTGATAATAGATCCGGTGACAGGGTAAAGCCATGGGGATCAAAGATGAAATCCGTGATCAATCCCGCCCGTTTTGAGGCAACGGTGTCCGGCCGGTATACGGTGGAATGGGCCTGTTCCGGTGGAATGTCCCATCGACCGGGGGGCACGTCAATGACAGCTTCTTTTTTTGCCATGATATTCCGGCTGAAGGTGTCCACATCTGGGGCTCCGGGGAAAATTCCGGAAATACCCACAACTGCTATTTTTTCTCTATGTAAAGTCATAACCCCAACCATATAATGGAGAAAAAAAGGAAATACAAGTAAGGGTAATTTAATATTAATTTATTTATATCTTAATTTGCATTTTGCCGAATAGTTGTTTGGTTGTTATTTTAATGCTTTATGCGTGTAAAGTATGTTGAAAATGTTTTTGTAAAAAAAATGTAAACTTCAAGGCATGCCAAGGCAGAGCCGCCCTCCGATGGGCAATGGGAACCGGACAATTGAGCTGTCTACAGTTCCGGTCCGGGACCATTGCCGTGGGAGGGACGGCATAATGCAATTAAAATTAAATGTTATTATTTGTCCATCGTGGTTTCTTATTCGTATATTTCAACGGATTTTGTCTTGACGTCTTGATTTTCACGGTGATTCTGTGTAAGTATGTATTTACATTTAAGACGAACGATCAACTCCACAGGATCAGTCACATGAAAGCAATTTTTTCATATCTTAAAGACAAACTTTTTTCCCACAAAAGCATCACCCTGGCACAATGGCAGGAAAAGAGTTTTGTATTTGTTCTTATGTGTATCTGTGTGGTATCCTTGTTTCCGCTGATTAACAGCTGCATCAGAGCTGCCGGAGACGGTTTGTGGGTGAATCTGACCTTGTATGTACTATCATATCTGTTATGCTTTTTTATCACTGTGGCTTGGTATCTCCCGTTTAAACTGCGGGCCTGGATGGGGGTTATGGTGTTATTTGGGCTTGGCTGTCTGGCTATGTTCTCCATTGGTCCCCTGGGCAGTGGACGAATATGGATGTTTTTTGCCTCGGTTTTTGCCACCCTGGTTCTGGGGATAAATTCAGGAATATTTGTTCTAACGCTACAACTGATTGTTCTGCTCTGCTTTACCCATCTTCTTAAAATCAACTTTTCCTTCTGGGCAAACCTTCAAACCTATTCCAGAGATATATGGGTGACCACTTCCATTACTTTCATGTTTTTGAGTATTATTTCGGTTGTGAGCATGGGGCGGTTAATCCGGGGGCTTTCACGTTCCCTTGAACGTTCCCGAAAGACCGGTGAAGAGCTTAAAAAAACTGCCCGACAATTAAATCGGCAGATCCAGGCCCACCGTGGGACCATTGCCACCCTGAAAGAGATGGAAAAGGAGCGCATTAAATACGAAACCCGTATTCAACAGATGCAGAAAATGGAAGCCATCGGCTCCCTTGCCGGGGGAATTGCCCATGATTTTAATAATATACTTTCTCCCATGATCGGGTATTCGGAAATGATCAAGGAAGAACTTGTGGATAAGCCTGAACTCCAGAGTAATCTGGATGAGGTCCTCAAGGCATCTGTCCGGGCCAAAAATCTTGTTGCTCAGATTTTATCTTTCAGTCGCCAGGAATCAGAAATTCGTCAGCCGGTGGCTGTGCAAAAAGTGGCCAGGGAGTGTTTAAATTTACTTCGTTCAACCATTCCCAGAACCATTCACATTGAATCCATCATAGACACACAATGCGACAAGGTATTTGGTGATCCCACAAAACTACACCAGGTGATGATGAATCTTGGCATCAACGCCTACCACGCCATGGAGTTAACCGGAGGAACCCTGTGGGTTATTTTTGAAGAAAGTCTGGTTGAAGAGGGATTTTGTCCCACCCCGGATCTTCCCCCCGGTCGCTATGGGTTACTGGTCTTCCGGGATACAGGGGAGGGCATGGATAAACAGATCCTTGAAAAAATATTTGATCCCCATTTTACCACCAAAAGCAGGGGGAAAGGCTCGGGACTGGGACTTTCCGTGGTGAAATCCATCATTGAAGAGTTCAAAGGAAATATCAGGGTACAAAGTCAAAAGGGCGTGGGTACTGAATTTTGCATCTACTTTCCCCTCATGTCCGGGGAACAGCAAATTCAATTTGTACCCGAGGAGATCCCTATTCCCCGGGGCAATGAACATATTCTTCTGGTGGATGATGAAAAATCCGTTGCCTGCATGGCACATCAGATGTTGGAGCGCCTTGGGTATCATGTGACCATGACAACTGCCGGTGATGATGCCCTGCAGATATTTTCCCGAACACCTTCGGATTTTGATCTTTTGATTACAGATATGACCATGCCGCAAATGACCGGGGTGGAATTATTATCCCGTGCCCGGGCCATTCGGCAGAGTCTGCCGGTTATTTTATGCTCCGGGTTCAGTGATCAGGTCAATACTGAAAAGGCCCGGAAACTAAAATTCAATGCCTATCTGGATAAGCCTTTTTCACTCAGGAAAATTGGGGAAACCATTCGAGAGGTTTTGGATGAATGATCAAGAAGTGCATTGATGCCCTGTACATAATTTTATTCATACAGGGTTTGGGCAGGTGATCAATTGTCATAGATCCAGCAATAGTACTCTGGAATTTCGCTCCATGTTATAATTGTTTTTCCGATGTTCCGGTAAATCTTCCGGGCGGCCCTGGATAAAACCAAATTCAAAGAACCAGTCAGCGGCCCGGGTGGTGAGCAGAAAAAGGGTTTTTATGTTTTTATCACGGGCTTTCTGGATGAGATATTGCATGATCCCCCGACCCACCCCCTTGGATTTATAGGCCGTGTTTACAGCAATGGCACCGATTTCTGCGCACCGTTGCCCCATGTCATAAAGGGCTCCGCATCCATATATGGCATGGTCCACCTCATAGATATAATAGTCGTTTATTTGATTCTTAATATCCAGGTCCGTGCGCATGACCAGATTTCCTTTTTTCACATATCCGTCCATGAGGTGCATTATTTCCGGAACATCATCCTGTGTTGCCCGGCGGATATGGGCATAACGGTTACCATACACCATGGTTCCGCCCCCCACACTGGTGAAAACTTCCTGGAGAAGCCTGCCTTCCTTTCTTCCATCTATGATGTGCACCCTGTTAACCCCGTTGGGACGGGAGATCACAGCCTTTGCATGGGCCAGCAACTCCCGGTCTTCAGGGCTTAAAACAGTGTGATTATTGCTCAGAATAAAATCCACATGGGAAAGATCAATGTTGGAGAGAATTTTTCCGTTGGGATGCACCTGGGCCCCCGGTGGAATGAGCAATCCCTTTGTTGTCAACGCATCCTGGGATCGGATGAAAAAAAGCTTTTCTATGTTCAGATCCAGACACAGTTGCCGGGTGATCTGGTTGGAGTTAAGATTGTAGCAGTCCCCTTTGGCGTTCAGGCCGATGTTGTACAATACCGGAATAAATTCCTGGGCCAGCAATTTATGAACAATGTCTGACCTGACTTTTTCAACCTGGCCGGTCCACTGGAAATCAATGCCTTTTCGAACCCCCAGAGAACGGGCCTTGGTCCAGTTGCCCATGATCCCGTTGGCACCGCCTGCGGCAAGGTGGGAGATAATGGTTTGCACCACCTCCATGGCAGCAAGTTTGATGTGGGGAAGAACGCTATCCGGGGTGATGCGTATGCCTTTGACAAAGGTGCTTTTAATTCCGGCAGCAGTAAGATTTCTGGCAATGGTGGTCCGGGTACCGGTGACAATAATCAATTGGACACCGATGTTATGAAGCTGGATAATATCCTTCATCAGCAAAGGAAATAAGGGGTTACCAATGAGGCTGTCTTCAATTTTAAGGACAAAAATTTTCCCCCTGTATCGGCTGATATAATCAAAGACCTCCCGTATGGTATTGACGCTGGCTCTGTTTGCATAACGCTGGGGAAGTTCGGTTTTTGATTTTGTCATGGTTTTACCGTTATGGGTTTTTGTTTAATGATCGTATTTTAAGTAAAATTTCATGGTATTCATCTTCAAGCGCTAAAAGATCCATCATCACCGCCGGTTTGGTGGAATGGGCCGGCAGTCGTTTTTTTGTTTCTGAGATGGCCTTTTTCAGCTCCCGGAGGCGAAGGGTTAAGGTTTTTATATTTTCCATGTCGTCCGTTTCTGTCATCTGTTCCCTCCGGTAAACTGTCCAGCCTGAACAATGTATTAACGATTTTTGCATATTTCGGTCAGGCTATCGGCGACTGAAAATAGAAGCAAGCCGGTATATTTTTTGACACAAATAGCCTTAAATGAGATTTGCGTTTTAAAATCCAATGGGACTTTTAACCACCTTTTTATCATAGCTTTTCTTATTTCGATAGAGGATGCCATAAAATAATTTTGATATTTATGTAAAAATCTCCCCCGGCTGTTAAGGAATCTGTTTAAGGCAATGGACTTGATAATTCTGCAAATTATTAGTAAACTTCATCACTGTTGAAATAATCTGCCGGACTGGGTTACAAGTCAAAAATCGGCCCTGACCTGCTGCATACGTTTTTGCCTTTTATGTAAAATCTAACTCAACTTTCGGGCTTCATTTCAAAGCCGGCATTTTTAAATGTACCGATGGGGTCAGTGTGCCGACGGGGTCAGGCTTTTGTTATTGATGTTATCGACCAAGGCCTTTGCCAACGAAAAAAGCCTCGATAATGTCAATAACGAAAGCCTGACCCCACACGAAATGCGAACACCGAAAGTTGAGTAAAATCTAACTTAGGAGAAAATTTTAAAATGGCTTCAAAAAAATCAGGGACCATTGCCGTTTCAGACATGATCCGCAGCCAACGGGAACGTGAAAAAAGCTATCGGGAACGGGCCCTTAAAATGTTTCCCTGGATATGTACTCACTGTTGCCGCGAATTCAACGGCAAAAATCTTAAAGAGCTCACCGTACATCACAAAGACCATAACCATGATAACAATCCACCTGACGGAAGCAACTGGGAGTTACTCTGCATTTACTGCCATGAAAATGAGCATTCCCGGGATCTGGTTGCCGATGCCTATGATTCCACGCCATCCACGGACAGAGATACAGAACCGGATAACGATTTTTCAGATAACCCCTTTGCCGGGCTTGCAGATCTGTTAAAGGATAAAAAATAAATTCCATAAAATTTTGTTGGCATTATTCATCCCTGCATTAAATTTTCAGGGTAATCTTACCATTTCCCGGGACAACTTAATCGAAAGGTGTAAACTTCTTTTGGGAGCATATGATGGATGCCGAAATTTTTAATTCTTGGTTTCCTTTATGTTGTTTGTTAAAAGGGGGCACGTTTTTAAAGATAGCCCATAATTCGGGAATGAAAGAGCCAGGTTGTTTAATTGTCTCAACTTTCGGGCTTCATTTCAAAGCTGGCATTTTTAAATGTACCGACGGGGTCAGGCTTTTGTTATTGATGTTATGGACCAAGGCCTTTGCCAACGAAAAAAGCCTCGATAATGTCAATAACGAAAGCCTGACCCCACCACGAAATGCGAACACCGAAAGTTGAGTTAATTGTTTTAAGGAGTCATAAAAGAAAATGCCCAATGCGTGTGATTTGAAAAAAGGCCATGTGGTGGAAATCAACAATGAACCCTATGTGGTAAAAGATATCACTGTGAAATCCCCAACGGCAAGGGGGGCTGCCACCCTCTACAAAGTCAGATTCAGTAATGTAAAAACCCGGCAGAAATACGAAGATACCTTTAAGGGAAATGACATGCTCATTGATGTGGATCTTCTAAAACGGTCGGTGCAATATCTCTATCCCGATGGAAATCTCCATGTGTTCATGGACAAAGAAGACTATACCCAGTATATGATCTCCACCGAAGACATGGAAGATGAACTGGTGTGGATCTCCGATGAGATGGAAGGGCTTTTGGCCACCATCATTGATGAAAACATGGTTTGCCTTGAAATACCCAAATCCCTTGTCTTTGAGGTCACAGAAACGGCCCCGGGAATGAGGGGAGCCAGTGCAACGGCAAGGACCAAACCTGCCACCTTGTCCAACGGCGTTGAAATCCAGGTCCCGGAATACCTTGAACCCGGAGAAATGGTGAAGGTGAATACTGAAACCAGAAAGTTCATGTCCAAGGCATAACCCCGGCAGGGGACGTACTTCAAACTTTTTTATGTTAAAAAACCGCCACACGGACCCATATTGCATTGGGGCCGTGGTGGCGGTTTTTAAATCATACAGGAATTAAAATGAATGAAGAAAGATTGATGGACATTGAAATGAAAATTGCATTTCAGGAAAAAACCATCAAAGAGCTCAATGAGGTGATTTACGAACAACAACAGGAAATTGAACGCCTTGGTGCTATTTGTGAGCTTGTGCTAAAACGCACCCGGGAGTTTTCAAATTTTGTTCCAGGCAGTGACGGCCCGGCAGATGAGAAACCACCCCATTATTAAATCAGGCCGCTTTTTGCATCAAGGACTCCCGGGTTTTGGCAACTTCTGTGCTTTTGAGATACTCTTCAAAGGTCATGAACCGATCAATGACCCCGCCGGGGGTGATTTCAATGATGCGGTTGGCCACGGTGTTGACAAATTCCTGGTCATGGGAGGTGAAAAGAATTACCTCTTTGAATTTTACCAGACTGTTATTTAAGGCGGTGATGGATTCCAGATCCAGGTGATTGGTGGGTTCATCCAGCATTAAAACATTGGACTCGGCAAGCATCATCCGTGACAGCATGCACCGCACTTTTTCCCCCCCGGACAGGACGTTTATTTTTTTGGTGGCTTCTTCACCGGAAAAAAGCATGCGGCCAAGAAAGGTTCGGGCAAAGCTTTCCCCCTCCTGGGGCGGGGCAAATTGCAGCAGCCATTGAATGAGGTTACAGTCTCCTTTGAAATAGGCGCTGTGTTCCTTGGGAAAGTGGGAGTGGGATATGGTAACCCCCCAGCGAAAACTGCCGCTGTCCGGTTCCATTTCTCCTGCCAGAATCTGGAATAAAGTGGTTTTGGCCACACTGTTGCCACCCATGAATGCGATTTTATCCCCGCCGTTCACAGTGAAACTTACATTATTGAGCACCTTTTCGCCCTCAATGGTCTTGGACAGGCCTTCCACTTCCAGAATCACATTGCCGCAAGGGCGTTCCGGTGCAAAAGAGATAAAAGGGTATTTCCGGGAGGAGACAGGCATATCTTCAATGGTGAGTTTTTCCAGCAGTTTTTTCCGGGAGGTGGCCTGCTTGGATTTGGAGGCATTGGAACTAAAACGCTGGATAAAGGATTTCAGTTCATTGGCCCTGTGGGTCACCTTTTTATTTTCCGCCTGTTTTTGCTTCAGGTTCAGCTGGCTTGCCTGGTACCAGAAATCATAATTACCCACATATATGGAAATTTTTCCAAAATCAATGTCTGCAATGTGGGTGCACACCTGGTTCATGAAATGGCGATCATGGGACACCACAATCACCGTGTTTTGAAACCGATAAAGAAAATCCTCCAGCCAGGCAATGGATTTAATGTCCAGGTTGTTGGTGGGCTCATCCAACAACAGCACATCAGGGTTACCAAACAGGGCCTGGGCAAGAAGCACCCGCACCTTTTCGCCACCTTCAAGCTCTTTCATTTTTTTCTGGTGCAGGCCCTCGGGGATGTCCAGATTATTTAACAATACGGCTGCTTCAGGTTCGGCATCGTAGCCGTCCATTTCAGCAAATTCCACCTCAAGCTCCCCGGATCGGATGCCGTCTTCTTCGGAAAAATCCGGTTTGGCATACAAAGCATCCCTTTCAGCCATGATGGTGTACAGCTTTTTGTGGCCCATGATCACGGTGTTTAAAACGGTTTCTTCATCAAAGGCAAAGTGATCCTGGCGTAATACGGCAATGCGTTCCCTGGAGCCCACAGATACCGTTCCGGAATCAGATTCAATGTCCCCTGCAAGAATTTTTAAAAAGGTGGATTTCCCCGCCCCATTGGCTCCGATGAGCCCATAGCAGTTTCCCGGGGCAAATTTTATATTAACGTCTTTGAACAGAACCCGTTTGCCGTAGGCCAGGGAGACGTCGGTTGTGCAGATCATGTGTGTTTATCCTTATTTTTTATACCAGACATTGGTTTTTATGTTTTGTTGTGGACATACCAAAGTCAAAATAATTAGTCTGGGTTGTTATGACGGGTACCAAAATAGGAAACCACGGAATTTTTATCCCGTGGTTTTTTACGAAATCAGCCATATAGCATATTTATGGACAAAAACCGAATTGTTTTTTAAAATCGTTTAATGGCGTTTTGTATCTGAAACTCACCCATGGTGACGGTTTCTCGATGTTTAAACAATTCAATAATTGCCTGATCCATTGTATATCCAGTGTCCAGGTAGGATAAATGACCGGAGATATCTGGATAACCGTCACCACCTGTGGCAATGAAATTATTCAGGGCCACGCTGTACTGACTGTCATCTGCCACTGTTTTTCCATTCACTGAAATTTTTATCAGTTTTCCTTTCTTAAGGGTTGCGCAAAGGCCCCAGGTCTGGGCAAAACTGCCATGCCCTGCCGGAAGGGAGAGCACCTTTTCAAGATATGTTTTTAATTCACGCCCTGTGAGGGTCACCTGGCTGATGGTATTGCCAAAGGGATTTATTTTAATGAGGTCCCGGAAGGTAACAGGTCCTTTGGGCAGGCTGTCCCTGATGCCGCCGCTGTTCTGAATACCCATGCTGCAACCGGTAATGGATGCCATGGCACAGGCCACCAGATTGCCAAGGTTGGTTTCCTGGGTTCGGATTACATCCCGATTGCCTTCAAAATATCCGTCCACAGTACCGATTTGCTGTTGTAACTGTTTTTCCACCTTTGCCGCATAGGGAGCAAGAAGCGCTGTCATTTCCGGATGGGGGGAAATTTTTAAAGGGGATGATTGCCCGGCCCGGGTCTGGTCCATGGCGGTGGATTGTAATTCTTTTATTTCAAGATTTATGGGAATGAGTTGGTAATTTTTTAATAAAATGCCTGTTTCCCGGGAGTACTCCAGATCTGTGCGGGAGATGTATTTCCCCCACTCCCCGGCCTGGACAATGAGTGTGTTGTTTATTTTATAAGGAGATGTCAATAGCTCGTGGGTGTGCCCCCCTGCAATGAAATCTATGCCCTCAATTCGGCGGGCAAGGGTGACATCTCCCGGGGCATCAATGCCGTGGTTTCCATCTTTGTAATACCCCATGTGGGTGACGGCGATGATCATGTCACTTTCCTGCTTCAAGGTTGGCATGAGTGTTTGAATCACTTTTTCCGGTTCCTTAAATACCAGGCCTGTCACATTTTCACCACTGGTGCGCATGGGTGTATCTGTGGTGGTTAATCCCACAATGGCCACGCGCAGGGCACCTGCCTTTTTAATGATATAGGGCACAAATGCAGGCTGTTGTGTTTTTTCCCAAAAAATATTGGCAGATAAAAAGGGAAAATCAGCCCATTGAATTTGTTGTTTCAGCACCTCAAGCCCTTTGTCAAATTCGTGATTGCCCACGGCCATGGCCGTATATCCCATGAGATTCATGGCTTTTATGTCGGGCTCTGCCTTTAAAAAATCTGATTCCGGTGTGCCTGTGTTGACGTCTCCGCCTGAAAGCAATAAGAGATGGCCGCCACTTTCCCGGACCTCCTGTCGTATTTTTTCCACCAAGGTCATCCTTGCAGCCATACCATATTCACCCTTACGGTTGGCCATAAAATGTCCATGGTGATCATTGGTGGTTAATATGGTGAGTTTCTCAGCACCAAATACTGCTGCATGTGCTGATATCACAAGGACAAAAACAATGGTGATCATTGATATGAATTTACGAATTGACAAAATAACCTCCTTTAAACAGGCTTTTATTCATCTCCGCCGGAAATCCGGTGCCGGGATTATTCAAAATAATATTTTACTGTGCATTCCACTGTTGCACCTGCCAATGAGCAAACCTAAAAAATGGGAATGTCCCATACCTCATCCCCGTGTAAAAACCCATTCATGGGTGCTGGAAAGATCCGGATTGAAACAATATCCATTGTCGGTGAATTTTTTTAAATTTTCTGTTTGTTCAATGCGGTTTTTTATGATGAAATTCACCATTAATCCCCGGGCACGTTTGGCGTGGATGCCGATGACTTTAAAGTTGTCACCTTTTTTTTCTTTAAACAACACCGTTAAAATCGGTATCTTAAACGCTTTGGGTTGAATGGCCTTGAAATACTCCTGGGATGCCAGATTTACCAGCACCTGTTCTCCACGGGATTGATCCATTTCCCGGGTGAGCTGTTCAGTGATACGGTTTTTCCAGAATGCATATAAATTTTTTCCCCACTCTCCGGACAAACGGGTTCCCATTTCCAGGCGGTAGGGCTGAATAAGATCCAGGGGACGTAACAGCCCATAAAATCCCGATAAAATGCGCAGATGTTCCTGGGCAAAATCAAGATCGTCATCACAGTATTGTTCCAGCTCAATGCCCCGGTAAACATCACCTTTAAATGCCAACAGGGCCTGGCGGGCATTTTCCGGGTTAAAGGGCATGTGAAATGTTTGATAACGCTGATGGTTAAGGGCTGATAATTTGGGACTGATTTTCATCAGACTTTCCAGATTCTTCTGGGAAAGGGTCTTCATATGGTCTGCCAATACCTGGGTGTGGGGCAATAGAGCAGGCATGGTGTAACGCGGGTGGGGGATGCATTGGAAATCCAGGGTTTTGGATGGGGAAATAACACTTATCATGGCAACTCTCTTTTTTTGATCTGTTTTTAAAGGTTTTTGGCATCTTTCATTTTTACTTTATATTTTCGCAGGGGGAATACCCATTTCCCGGTGATCGTTTTTAAAGATTTGGTCATAAGCTGGGCCACTATACGGGGAATAAAATTTTATTCATTTCAAGATACTGTAATGATTGGGCTTGATTGTTAGCACTAAACTTTTACAATAAAATGGCCGACTTTATGACCAAACCCATTTTTAAAAAATGTAATATAGTATAAAAAGCAAAAAATAGAAACTGGCAGAGCCAATCAGAATATGGTACCAGATACATATGACAAATTCACTTCCCATTGATGAAATACTATCTCAAATCAGCACCACCCTGATCCATCACAATACATTGGTGATCCAGGCCCCCCCGGGGGCCGGCAAAACCACCCAGGTTCCCCTGGCCCTTTTGGATGCTCCCTGGCTGGGGCACCGGAATATAATCATGCTGGAACCCCGCAGGGTGGCAGTAAGGTCAGCGGCCCGTTACATGGCCTCCCGTCTGGGACAGGCTGTGGGAGAGCGCGTTGGATATCAAATTCGCATGGAGCGTAAAATATCCAAGGCAACCCGCATTGAAGTGGTCACCGAAGGAATTTTAACGGCACGGCTTCAGTCCGACCCTTCCCTGGAGACAGTGGGGGCTGTGATATTTGATGAATTCCATGAACGAAATTTAAACAGTGACCTTGGCCTTGCCCTGTGTCTGGAAATTCAGGAGGCCCTGCGGGAGGATTTAAAAATAGTGGTGATGTCCGCCACCCTGGATTCACAATCGGTGTCAACCATGATGGACAATGCCTCCATCCTTATCTCCCGGGGAAAATCCTGGCCGGTGAAAACCCATTATGTGGACCCGACCCAGTTTTTATCCAAAGCCCGGGGCAATTTCACCGGAGGGGTTAAATACCGGCAGCACCAGGAAACAACAGCCCTGGAAAAAGCGTGTGCAGCGGCCCTCAGGCAGGCCCTGACCCGGGAACAAGGGGACATTCTGGTGTTTTTACCGGGAATGCGTGAAATTCGAAACATGGAAAAACGCATTAAAACAGATCTTTCAGATATCCTCACCCCTGCCATGGAAGTGCTTCCCCTCCATGGCAGCCTTCCTCCCCAGGCCCAGGACCGTGCCATTTTAAAACATCCCATGGGACACCGAAAAATAGTCCTGGCCACGGCCATTGCCGAAACCTCCATCACCATGGAAGGGGTCACCATTGTCATTGATATGGGATTGATGCGTATATCCCGGTTTTATCCGGGCAGGGGCATGGACCGTTTGGAAACCGTGGTGGCCCCCATCTCCTCTGTGGATCAGCGACGGGGAAGGGCAGGGCGCACGGCTCCGGGGGTCTGTTTTCGGTTGTGGTCCCGGGCAAACCATGCTTTGCGTCCCCCTTTTCCCGCCCCGGAGATTACCCAGACAGACCTTGCAGACACGGTGCTGCAGCTGGGCCTGTGGGGGGTGAAAAAACCGTCACAATTAAAATGGCTGGACCTTCCCCCGGAAAGCACCTTTTCCCAGGCAAGGGATCTGTTGATTGAACTTGGGGCACTGGATGAAAACCATGGTATTACCCAACATGGTAAAAACTTGGCCCGGCTTGGCATTCATCCCCGTCTGGGGCATATGATCTGCCGGGCAAAGGCCATGGGAGACGCCCTGACGGCCTGTTACATGGCAGCATTGCTCCAGGAGCGCGATATTATCAGTTTTAAACATGGTCCCAGGGATGTGGATATCACCCTTCGCCTGGAACTTGTTTATGCCCGTGCCAAGCATGGCAATGTCCAGTGTGGTGGCAGAAACAATATGTCCAATCATTCCGGTGGGGATCGCCACCACTCCCATGGCATTGGCAAAGACAATAAAAATCCCCCTGCATGGGAAAAAAATAATGGTATTATCATCAACGGCAAAGCCGTGGATCAGGTCATTCGAACGGCCCGCCATCTGGCCCGGAAAATAAAATTTTCAGACAATCAGGACACAAAAAAACCTTTTTTAAACTTTAAACGGGCCGGTTCATTGCTTTCCTTTGCCTTTCCGGAACGCATTGCCATGGCAAGACCCGGGCAGCGCGGTTTTTTTCTAATGGCCTCCGGTGCCGGGGTAAGAGTGCACAGGGAAGCCCCCCTGGCAGGGGCACCCTTTATTGTTGCAGCCCAGCTGGACGGCCAGGGAAACAATGCCCTTGTTTTTCTGGGAGCTCCCCATGATGCCGCCTGTGTGAAAAGGGATTTTAAGGACAAAATCATTGAACAGGAGATCGTCACCTGGGATGATACAACTAAATCCGTCCGGGCCCGGAAAGAGAAAAAATACGGGGCATTGCAGCTTTCCTCATCTGTTCTTAAAAAGGTGGATGAACACAAAACAGCCATGGCCATGCTGGAAGGTATTCGATGCCAAGGGCTTTCCATCCTTCCCTGGACAAAACAGCTGAAAACCTGGCAAGCCAGGGTATGTTTTCTTGTGTCCACAGGCGGATATCCCGATTTCCCTGCACTGGATGATGCTTTTCTTCTACAAAACTTAGAATCATGGCTGTTACCCTTTCTTTCCGGCATCTCCTCGGCCGGGGCTTTAAAACGGCTTAATCTGGCCGCGGCCCTGAAATCGCCATTTACCTGGGCACAACAGCAGCAAATCCACAAGGATGCCCCCACACACATTGTTGTGCCCAGCGGCTCCCGCATTCCCCTGGTGTATGCTGATCCCTGTATCTCCCCGGCAAACATAGACATGCCGTTGCGGTTACCGGAAAAAGATCAACACTCACAATCACCACATCATAAAAAACAAGAAACATTGAGAAAAAAAGAGAAGCTCCCCGGTCCGGTTTTGCCGGTGAGACTCCAGGAGATGTTTGGAAGCCTTGATACCCCCACCGTTGCCCGGGGATCAGTGCCGGTGACCCTTCATCTGCTTTCTCCGGCCGGTCGACCGGTGCAGATTACCCGGGACTTGAAAAGTTTCTGGGAAAACACCTACATTGATGTAAAAAAAGATCTAAAGGGGCGCTATCCCCGCCATTACTGGCCGGATAATCCCCTGGAAGCACAAGCCACCGGACGGGCAAAATCCAAAAATCCCAAGGAGGCAAGATGACATCGGAAATACCCTGGAAAATAGTGGTGATGGATGATGAACCGGATATCCTGGATGTGGTTTCCATTGTGCTTGAAGATCAGGGCTATGATGTTAAAACAGCGGCCAATGGTCGTGAGGGCCTTGATCTATGCACCGGGATACATCCCCAGATCGTTCTCACCGATGTGAGAATGCCGGAAATGGATGGACTTGAAGTGCTTGCACATTTAAAGGAAAAATTTGAGGACATTGAAGTCATTGTCATGACCGCCTTTGGGGAACTTGAATATGCCGTTAAAGCCCTGCACCTGGATGCCTCGGATTTCATCACAAAACCCGTTGACGGTGTGGCACTTGAGCTTGCCCTAAATCGGGCCAGGGAACGATATATCTCCAGAAAAAAATTAAAAGAGTACACCGCCTTTCTGGAGCAGGCCAATATCACCCAGGCAAAACTGCTCCATCGGGATAAAATGATTTCCCTTGGCAGACTGTCCGCCGGGGTGGTCCATGAGATCAATAACCCCCTGGCCGGTATTTTAAACTATGCCCGGTTGATGAACCGCATTCTTGGAAAGGGAGCACTGACCAAGGAGCGCCAGGAAAAATTTTCCCGATATCTCGCCCTCATGGAATCAGAATCCCAGCGCATTTCCCAGATCGTTTCCAGTCTTTTGACCTTTTCAAGAAAAACTGAACCCACCAGGGAAGCCGTTTTTGTCACCCGCCTCATTGATAAATGCATTTTGCTCAGCCAACATCGCATGCGTCTTGCCAATATTGCGCTACACCGGGATATTTCCGGGGACATTCCCCCAATAAAGGCAGATCCCCACCAGATCCAGCAATGCCTCATTAATCTTATTTTCAATGCAATGGATGCCATGGATAACGGTGGAGCAATGGAGATCAGTGCCGGGTATGATGCCGTGAATAAAAGCGTATTCATTAAAGTTAAAGACTCAGGGCACGGCATCACACCGGAAAACAGACAGCGAATATTTGAACCTTTTTTCACCACTAAAAATGAGGGTTATGGGGTGGGATTGGGATTGGCTATTTTGTTTGGCATCATGGAGGCCCACAACGGAAGCGTGGGGGTGGAGTCAACCCCGGGAAAAGGCACCACATTTACCCTTCATTTACCGGCTATGCCCTGAAAACAAGCATAATTAGGGTTTCACTTTTCGGTATGGGCCGGTCAAATCCCAATATGATCTGCCCGTGGCAGTTTTATGAAAGATGCCCAAAGGAGACATTTAATGGATATGAAACTCTATCATCAATGGCTTTTAATTCTGGATCATCTTAATATTGGCGTATTCCTCATTGATGCCCATCGTCGGATCAGGCAATTTAACACCAGTGCTAAAGTACTGGTGGGTCTGGAGGATCATGAAATCCAGGACGGTGACTGCCAGGAAATTTTTTGCGGCATTCCCTGTTTTTCCATTTGCCCGTTCCATGAAAAAAAAAGTGCTGATGTACGGGACATGGACATTGAACTCCTTGATGAAGACAATGGAAAACACCGCATCACCCGGGTGGGTGCTCCCCTTCTTGACGGAAACGGCAATGTGCAGGGATGTGTGTCCATACTCCAGGATCATGCCCCATATTCAGAGCTGGTGAACCGCATAAATTATGAAGAGCAGAGCCTTAAAATCATTCTGGACAGCCTGAATATGGGCATTTTCACCGTAAACCGTAATGGTTTGATCACTTTTTTTAACCGCACTGCAGAAAAAATATCCGGCTATAATCGCATGAATCTTCTGGGTAAGGAAAGCTGCACCCTGTTTGGCCACCGGGATAAAAAAGGACGGGGTTTGATTCGTCAGGCCATTAAAAAGGGCGTGCCGGTGAGTGGCATTAAAGGTACCTTGTTAAATTCAGAAGATGAAAAAATTCCTGTTGCAGTGGACTATATCCCTCTGATTAACAACCAGAACAAAGTGATTGGCGGATTGACAGCCCTCCAGGATATGACATTGGTACACCAGCTGGATCAGGTTAAACACCATAAGTATGATTTCCATCACATGATCGGCAAGGCCCCTGTCATGGAAAAACTGTTTAACCTTGCCAGGGTGGTGGCAGGAACGGAATCCACCATACTCATTGAAGGCCCCACAGGGACAGGTAAAGACCTCATGGCCAAAATCATCCATTCCCGGAGTCGCAGGGCAGGCAAACCCTTTATAAAGGTCAATTGTGCCGCCATTCCGGAAAACCTTCTGGAATCGGAAATTTTCGGTTATGCCAAAGGGGCCTTTACCGGGGCGGACCGGGACAAACCCGGGCGATTCAGCCAGGCCCACACCGGGACGATTTTTCTGGATGAAATCGGGGATTTGCCCCTTTCTCTCCAGGCCAAATTGCTCAGGGTTCTGGAGGACAGGGAGTTCTATCCTTTGGGCAGCAGAAAAACCCAAAAAGTGGATATTCGTATTATTTCCGCCACCAATCGTCGTCTGGAGCACCTGGTGGCGGAAAAAAAATTCAGGGAAGATCTTTTTTACAGGCTCAATGTGCTGCGGCTGGATTTACCGCCCCTTTCCCGTCGTCAGGGGGATTTACCCCTGCTGATTCGTCATATTCTACGAAAACAATCGGCTGCCATGGAAAAACCGGTGCCCGATATTTGTGAAAGTGCCATGCAGTTTCTTTTGAATTATGGGTATCCCGGCAATGTCCGGGAGCTGGAAAATATTCTGGAGCATTCCCTTATTATCTGCCAGGATGGTATGGTCCGGCCGGAGCATCTGCCGGCCTACCTTGTGGATCACACCCATCCTTTTGTTCCGGTTCAGCAAACAAACTCCCGGAAATCAATACCCCGGGAAAATTTATCAGAACGGGATGCTTTGATAAAAACGCTTAACATCCATAACTGGCATCGGGGGAATGCAGCCCAGGCACTGAAGATTGATCGCACCACTTTGTGGCGAAAAATGAAAAAATTTCAGATTACGCCCCCCATATAATATTGAATCCCCAGAAGCTGTCTGGGCAGGCCCCCCTGCTGTTTCCATAGCTTCCTTTTTGAAAGGCTATCATGGGGTTGTCCAGACCGACAGTTATTCCGGATATGGTTTTCTTGATACCACCGATGGGATCGAATCCATGGTATCATCCCTGGGCCATTCTCCATGGTTGATGACTTCAATTTCCCCTGGTGAAATATTCATAAATGTCAATCCACATTCAAAATCACGGCAAAACAGCTGAATAGTGCCCAAACCGGGTCGCCGGGGTTAAGTCCAAGGGTCTGGGCACCTTTTGTTGAAACCACGGCGCATAATAAGGTTCCGTCTGTGATGCGCACTGTATATTCTGTGTTTATTTTTCCTTTATTAATGTCCTCAATCACACCATTAAACTTATTCTCAGCGCTGCATCTGGGTGCTTCTTTACTGTTGTGCAAGATGATCCAGGGTGCCTTAACTTCTGCGGTGACCAGTCGTCCTTCGTCCAGGGCAAGCTGCTCTAAGCTGTCGTTGGTGATAACTGTGATAAGGCAATAACCGCTGATGGTTGTCAAGGTTACCCGGGTTTGAATATCTCCCCTCTGGAGCGCTTGAATTTTCCCGAAAAATGAATTCCTGGCACTGCTTTTGTGCGATGCCTCTCTTTCAATGAAAATCCGGGTCAGTCGTTGAATCTCCTCCGCAGAAAAGGATACATAGGAACCGGTGAGGTTTGGCGTTGAGTGACCCAGTACTTTCTGGACAGCGGGTAGGGGCATGTTCCGCTGCAACAACTCAATTGCACGGGCTTTTCTTACCATCTCCGGTCCACCAAGGCCCTTGGAAAACCCGCAGGCCTGGGCACGTTCATAGAATTTGCGTCGGACAAAACCTGGGTCCACATCAAACCGATTTTCCAGGGCGCTTTTGAACAAGCGGTCCCCAAGGGCTTCCTGGATTTCCGATGAAAGCAGTGTGGATATTTGAACCTTTCTTGGAAGGTTTCTGGTGTCTGGATTTTCGTTGTTGAAATGCACGGAGTGCTCTTTGAAATCAATGTCCTTAAAAGGGTTAAGGGCCAGGACTTCATTGAGCTTTGCGCCGGTGTAGCGGATCAATAGGAAGATGACCAGAATTCGACGGCGAGCCAATCGTACATCTGCACGTGGAGATTTTTGCGTCCATTGGCGAAAGGATTGTTCCAACTGATTGAGCTGTATGGAATCCAGACATTGCCCATCTTTGGAAATTGAGACAATCCCTCCCTGTTTTATACCCTTTTCCAAAGAAATCTGTTGATTCAGCAAAGGGGCGCCCGGTATCAATTTTGAATTCATTTGTTTTGTCTATCCGCTTCTTTGTATTTGAGAATACTCCATTGGGGAGTCAGTCGGCCTGGGTTATTGTCGAGTGGTTGGAACTTTGGGGCTTGGTCACAACATGGGCCACCCGTCACAGTTGGCGGGCCAATGGGGTCAGACTTGTGTTGTTGGTGTTATTGACCACATCCTGTTCAAACGCTAAAACCAACGATAATGCCAATAGTGCAAGGTTGCCCCCTCTCCATAACAATCCAGAGCTGCCCCCTTGATTCATCGAGAAATTATAGCACATTTGGGCTGGGAATCCATGGGCTAAAATGAAGAAAAATATGCTTGACAGTGAAATACCGAATGGATAGACTGACACGAATATTTACTTAATCGTGTCAATTATTTAATTCATGATTGATGTTGGAGGTGAAAATGGTCTTTCATACTGCAGGCATTGAAGTCGCTCCATGGATTCCTCCCCTGGTGGCCTTTGGGATTTCGTTTTTTACATCCATGGCTGGGGTTTCCGGGGCGTTTCTTTTGCTGCCATTTCAAATGTCATTTCTTGGCTACACCAATCCTTCGGTGAGTGCCACCAATCAGCTGTTTAACATCGTCGCCATTCCAAGTGGTGTGTATCGCTACTGTAAAGAGGGCCGAATGGTATGGCCACTTACCTGGGTGGTTGTGGGCGGGACCCTGCCGGGGGTTTTTATCGGGGCCTTCGTCCGTGTGAATTATCTGCCGGATCCTGCTCTCTTTAAACTGTTCGCCGCCACGGTTCTGTTTTATATCGGGTTTAAAATGGTGCTGGATCTTCTGAAAAGAAAGAAGGACACTTCCAGTAAAATCAGCAGTGAACAGCAGTTTCAAGACATGGTATATCGTCACCGTGATACTGCAGTGCTTTCCGGAGTAATTGCTTCAAGCACTTTAAAGACTGTGAAAGTGACCCTCTTCAACCTCCGGCGAATCGGTTACACCTTCTATGATCAGGCATTTGATGTGCCGTTCTGGGGTATTTTTTCCCTGAGTTTTATCGTTGGTATCGTGGGTGGCATTTACGGCATCGGCGGCGGTGCCATCATCGCCCCGTTTTTTGTGACTTTTTTCGGGCTGCCGGTGTTTACCGTGGCAGGGGCTGCCTTGATGGGGACTTTCATAACTTCCGTGGCGGGTGTCGCTTTTTACCAGATTATTGCCCCTTTTTATCCGGAAATGTCGGTGGCACCCGATTGGCTGTTGGGTATCTTGTTTGGACTTGGTGGAACGGTGGGAATGTACCTTGGAGCCCGTTGTCAGAAATTTGTCCCGGCCCGGGTGATCAAGGGAATGTTGGCTGCCATTCTTGTTTTTACCGCAGCAAAATATGTTGCCGAATTTTTGGGTTATTAAGGCTGGCAGCCGCCTGCCTTGATTGCTTTAGGGGGTCAGCAGTTTTCAATTTACCATTTATTTGCTATATGATGCTCTAAACCAAAATATGGAGCAAATAGCGTGAAAAAATCTACTGTCGAAAAAAATGGAATATCGCCCGAGGTAATAAAGAACGTTGCAAGTATTGTGAAAAAAGTTCCCTGGGCCAAAAGACGTCAGTCAAATTATTGAAATCGACTTATCAAAAAGGGATCTCACTTTGTGCCAAAGAGAAGAGAGAGCTTGAAAAGCGGCTTATTCGTTCTGAAAAATTGCCTTGGTAGGATATCATAATCAAGCCTTTAACGGTAAATTAAATTCTTCTGACTCCCTTATATAAATTTTAAGGAACTCCCTGACCATGGTACACCCCTTAAATCCTCTGACATTTCCCCTCCACGGCACCCGCTTGATAGAGGCCAGTGCCGGTACCGGTAAAACCTATACCATTGCAGCCCTTTATGTCCGTCTGGTGCTGGGGCACGGTGACAAAAATGCCTTTGTCCGTCCCCTGACCCCGCCGGAAATTCTGGTGGTCACCTTTACCAATGCCGCCACCCAGGAGCTCCGGGACCGCATTCGAAGTCGATTGACCCAGGCCGCAGCTTTTTTCAGACACCAGGACCCCGGAGATGATTTTTTGGTCAGCCTGGGTGAAAATTGTGATGAGGATACATGGCCGGGTAATGCCCGGCTGCTGGACCAGGCAGCCCAATGGATGGACGAGGCCGCCATCTTCACCATCCATTCCTGGAGTCAACGCATGTTAAAGCGCTACGCCTTTGGCAGTGGCAGTCTGTTTGATCTGGAACTGGCCCCCGGGGAAGATCAACTCATGGAGCAGGCCGCCTGTGACTATTGGCGTGCCACTTTTTATCCCTTACCCGCCTCCCAGCTTGCCATGGTATTAAATACCCTGGGTGTCACCACCCCCCAGGCATTATTGGCAAAGGTCAGACCCTTTATGGGGGCGCATCACCCTGCTCCCCCCAGGGAACCCCGGGAAATTCTGGAGCAAAGGGAAGCGGTCATTGAAAGAGCCCGGCAATGCTGGGCTTCTGATTTTGAAAAAGCGGCCGATCTGGTGCGCCGGGCAAGAACTCAGAAAGACCTCAACGGCAATAAATACCGGGAAGCCTCCCTTGAAAAATGGCTCAAAGAAATGAAATCCTGGATTGCCGGAAAGTGTGAACTGCCCGGGGAAAAGGCCTTGGTCCAATTGTCCGCTTTCGGCCTTGCGGCAGGCAAAAGCAAAAAAGGGGTGCCCCCGGAACATCCGGCCTTTGATGCTCTGGATGCCCTGAACACGGCCCTGGAAGAGCTGGATCTGGAGCCCACGCTTTATGTCCACGGGGCCGGTCAAATTAAAGCCCGAGTGGATCGGGAAAAAAACCGCCAGGCTCTGGTGGGATTTGATGATCTTCTCACACAGTTGGAACAAGCCATTCACCGCCCGGGAAATGAGCAGCTGCCCCAGATGATCAGACAGCAGTTCCCCGTGGCCCTGGTGGATGAGTTCCAGGATACAGATCCTGTGCAATACAGCACCCTTGGCACCATTTATCTCAATCAGCCGGACACAGGATTTTTTATGATCGGTGATCCCAAACAGGCCATTTACGCCTTTCGCGGGGCCGATATCCACACCTATCTTCTGGCCCGCAAGGATGCCGCAGATCGTCTTTATACCCTGGACACCAATTATCGCTCGGCCGGGGATATGGTGGCAGCGGTGAATTATTTTTTTGATCTGGCCACGGTCCATGAACAAGGGCCGTTTTTATTTTACGATGAAATTCCCTTTACACCGGTGAAGGCCCGGGGAAGGGAGGATCGTTTTTTTGTTGAAGATCAATTTCCCCGGCCCCTGACCCTGTGGAAGGAGGACCAGGAAGAACCCATCACTAAAACCGGAGACAAAGGCTACATCCATCACATGGCAGACGTCTGCGCCGGTGAAATGGTGCGCCTGTTGAACCTGGCAGGTCAATCCCCTGCCCAATGCGGGTTTAAAGACCGGCTGGGCAGCATTATCCCATTGACCCCCGGAGATATGGCCATTTTGGTGAGAAATAAAACAGAGGCCGCTGCCGTGCGCCAGGCCCTGGATCACCGGGGAGTGCGCACCGTGTATTTGTCCGATAAACGATCGGTGTTTGAGTCTCCTGAAGCCCTGGATCTTTTGTATCTTTTACGGGCCTGTGCCTCCCCGGGCAATGCCGGATACATCAAGACAGCCCTGGGAACGGATTTGTTGGATCTTTCCTTTGCTTTTCTGGATAATCTCACCATGGATGAACTGGCCTGGGAGGCAGAAGGGGAGCGGTTTCGGCAGTATCATCTTATCTGGCACCATAACGGGGTGCTCCCCATGGTCCGGGCACTGCTGCGTGATTTTAAAGTGCCGGCCCGGTTATTGGCCACTTCCATGGGGGAGAGGCGTTTGACCAATGTGTTGCATTTGGCGGAATTGATCCAGGCCAAAGCCATGTCCCTGGATGGGGAACATGCTGTGATACGATGGTTCACCCGGCAGCTTGGAACACCGGATACCGTGTCTGATGAGGGCATTCTTCGCCTGGAAAGTGATGAAAATTTGGTAAAGGTGGTGACCATCCATAAATCCAAGGGTCTTGAATATCCTTTGGTGTTTCTGCCCTTTATTTGCAGCCATAGAAAGGTTGCAGCGGGTAAATCTCCGGTGTTCTGGCACGATGAACAGGGCCGTCGCCAAGTGGGGATCAACCCCGGGGACACGGAGCTTGAAAAGGCTGCCCAGGAGGCCCTGGCCGAGGATTTAAGGCTTCTTTATGTGGCCATGACCCGGGCCTGTCATGCCTGTTTTCTGGGTATGGGGGTTGTGGGAAAGATGTTGAAAAAAGGAGAAACCAATGAGTTCCACTGCTCGGGCATTGGCCATGTGATCACCGGGGGAAAAGAACATACCACCCGGGAGATTTTTCAATTGCTGGATAACATGGGGCAAAACTGCGATGACATCTGCGTTACCGTGGCTCCGGAATGTCCGGATATGCTTGAAACACCGGGGGACAGCACGGAGCTTTTTGCCCCGGCCCGGCATTTTTCCCATCCTGGATGGCAACGCTGGTTCATCACAAGCTACAGCGGCATTTCCGACGGGGCCACCATGCCCGATACCCATGTGCCCGGAAAGGCCCCTGACGCTGACATGGCAGACTCTGATTCTCCAGACTCAGCCCGGGCCGATCAGCTCATGGAAGCAGAATTTGAACCCGGCACCGATTCTGCCATCATCACACCTGCCCGTTCCATCCATACCTTTGCCCGGGGGCCTGAACCCGGCACTTTTTTGCATGATCTATTTGAATGGGCGGCAAAACAGGGGTTTGATATTGTTGCCAAAAATCCGGGGATGATCCAGGAACATCTTTCCCTGGTATGTCCCCGCCACGGCTGGGAAGAGTGGGTGGAGCCCCTTGCCAACTGGTTTCATCAATTACTTTTAACCCCTTTGCATCTTACCATGGGGTCAGATCCCTTTATGTCTTTGTCACATCTTGACCGCCATGCCTGTTATGCGGAAATGGAATTCATGTTTTCTGCCACCCATGTGGATACCCGCAGTCTGGATCAGGCGGTGAATGGAACGTTACTGGCAGGGGTGCGACGTCCTTTATTGAAAAGAAACCGGCTCAACGGCATGGTCAAGGGGTTCATGGATCTGGTGTTTGTTTTTCAAGAAAAATATTATGTGATGGATTATAAATCCAATTACCTGGGGGAGGACAACGCCCATTATACCAGGCAAGCCATGGGAGATGCCATGCTGGCCCACCGGTATGATCTGCAATTGGTGCTTTATAATTTGGCTCTTCACCGCCTTTTAAAATCCCGTTTGCCGGATTATGACTATGATATCCATGTGGGCGGGGCTGTATATCTTTTTTTGCGGGGGGTGGACGGCACGGGAAACGGGGTGTATGGAGAACGGCCCCCCCGGGCGCTCGTGGAAAAACTGGATGGGATGTTTACCGGAAAAGTGTCCACATTATAAACGGTCACGAGCTGACCATAAGTTGAGTTAAATAAGATCCACCCATGGCGGTTATTTTGATGATAAAAAAATGGAGTGTGTATGAAATATATCGGTGCCCATGTCAGTGCTGCAGGGGGCGTTGAAAATGCCCCTGTTAATGCCAACAAGATTTTTGCCCAAGGATTTGCCGTATTTACCAAAAATCAGCGGCAATGGAAAGCCAAACCGCTGACGGAAAAAAATATTGCAGCATTCAAGGAGAGGTGCAGTCGGTTTGGATTTGATCCCCAAAAGGTTCTGGCCCATGATTCATATCTCATTAATTTGGGACATCCGGATGAAGACGCATGGGAAAAATCAAAGCATGCGTTTATTGACGAGTTGACCCGTTGCAGGCAACTTGGCATTGGCATGCTGAATTTTCATCCGGGCTCCACCCTGAAAAAAATCAGTGAAGAGCGTTGTGTTGAGAGGATAGCCAATAGCCTGAATCTGGCCCATGAAGCAGTGCCCGGGGTGATCACGGTGGTGGAAAACACAGCCGGTCAGGGGAGCAATATGGGATATACCTTTGAACATATACGGGCCATTATTGATGGGGTAAACGATCCATCACGCATGGGAGTCTGCATTGACACCTGCCATGCCTTTGCTGCCGGTTATGATCTTGCATCCGCCCGGGGCTATGATAAAACATGGTCACACTTTGATGATGTCATCGGCTTTTCTTTTCTTAAAGGCATGCATCTCAATGATTCCAAAAAAGGCCTGGGCTCCAGGGTGGACCGCCATGCAAGTATTGGAAAAGGCGAAATCGGCCTTGATGCCTTTCAACGAATTATGGAAGACACACGGATGGACAATATTCCCATGATCCTTGAAACACCTGACAATGCCATCTGGGCAGAGGAAATTGCCCTTTTAAAGGGCTTTTGTTATTGAATATGTCAGCAGTGGGGGACTCTGCTGTGGGAATTCAGGTGTTGCAATGTCATATTATTACCACGGGCAGATTTTATTTTGATTCGATTTTATGGAACATGGAAGGCTATGGCTTTTGCGAAAAAAGAAAAGGGGAAATGAATTTGACACCGGAACAATTGTTTGAGCTTCTGGATGCCTGGACCCACAGGGGGTGGATGCGCTCCCTGGACAGGGCCTTTGTGCGGTTTTTAAACCAGGAATCACCCCAGAAGTCTGGGGAAGTATTACTGGCAGCTGCCCTGGTGAGTCATCAGTTGGGCCGGGGCCATGTGTGCCTGGATCTTGAAATTGCCCTGGCTGATCCCGATGCCACTTTGTCTTTACCGCCCGAGGGAGAAACCGGGGAAGATTTGCCGGACAAACCCTCCCAGGTGCTCCAGGGGGTGACCCTGAAAGCCTGGGAAACACTTCTAACGGATTCTGTTCTGGTCTCTTTGGATAACACCCGAAAAAGGCCTTTGATATTAAACAACCACCGGCTCTATCTTTATCGATCCTGGCACCACACCTGTTTTGTGGCAGAAACCATAAAGGATCTCATGGCCCGGCGCTTTTCTGTTCCCGGGGATCTAAGCTGGCGACTGGGTTGGGCCTTTTCTTCTTTAAGATCGCCCAAAGAGGCATCAGGAAAGGAAATCCACTGGCAGAGTATTGCCGCCGGTGTGGCTGCCAGAAACGCCTTTACTGTTATTTCCGGGGGGCCCGGCACTGGTAAAACCACCACAGTGGTGCAGATTCTGGCTCTTTTGCAATCCCTGGCCCTGGAAGAAAATTCACCCTTAAAGATCCGTCTGGCAGCGCCCACGGGCAAGGCTGCGGCCCGGCTCACAGAATCCATGGGAAGTGCCCTTGATCAATTATCCGATGATATTAAACCGCATATGCCCCGGGAGGTAACCACCATTCATCGGCTTCTGGGAAGCCGCCCGGACTCCCGGCATTTTTTACACCATGGTCAAAATCGCCTCCACGCAGATCTTCTGGTGGTGGATGAGGCCTCCATGGTGGATCTGGAGATGATGGCGGCCATGCTGGATGCGTTACCCGCCCATGCCCGCTTGATATTGTTGGGAGACAAAGACCAGCTGGCATCGGTGGAGGCCGGGGCCGTGCTGGGGGATCTTTGCCGGGATGCAGATCCCCCCCGGTATGACAAGGCTTTTGTGGACTGGGCCAAAGAGTACACTGGATATTCCCTTAAAAAATTCCGGGGAAAAGCAAATTCCATGCAGGAACACATTGTGGTGCTTCAGAAAAGTCATCGATTTGGGGAGAACAGCGGCATTGGGGCCCTGGCCCGGGCTGTGAATGCCGGGGATGACCGAAAAAGCATAAAACTTTTCCAGGGAGAATTTGCTGACATTCAACGCATGACCCTGGAATCCCTGGATGTCAAGGAGTTTCTGCACCTGGTCCTTGATGGCCTTGATGAATCTGCCACAGGGAAAAATGGAAAGATTGCTCCTTGTGTCAGTTGTGATAAATCATCCAATACCCATGAACCCACACCTCCACAGTTTAATGCTATGAAGGGCAGGGGAGATGATAAAGCCCATGCTGTGGATCAATCAAAGGTACAGCAAAAAAAAGGCGGATATCGGGTGTATTTGGAAGCGGTGGCAGCATCTCCCCTTAAAAAGGGTGGGGTGACGAAAGAATCAGAAATCCTGTGGTTACGCCAGGTACTGGAGCTGTTTGGGCAGTTTCAATTGCTGGCAGTGGTGAGAAAAGGGCCCTTTGGGGTGGAGGGATTGAACCGGTCCGTGGCCCGGGTTCTGGCTGCCAGGGGATTGATTCCCGCCACTGACGGCTGGTATCCCGGTCGTCCGGTGATGGTCACCCGCAATGATTATTCCCTTGGATTAATGAATGGCGATGTGGGTATTTATCTGCCGGTGTGGGATTTTGTCGCGGAAAAAGAGATATACCGGGTGGTGTTTCCCATGGTGGACGGTACACTTAAAAAGGTGCTGCCTTCCCGCCTGGATACCGTTGAAACGGTGTATGTGATGACCGTGCATAAATCCCAGGGATCAGAATTTGATCACACGGTACTGGTGCTTCCTGACACAAAAAGCCCTGTGTTGACAAGGGAATTGCTTTACACCGGTATCACCCGGGCCCGGGCCCGGTTTACCTTGGTGGAACCCCGGGGAAGTTCCTTTGGGTGGGCTGTTAAACGCAAAACCCGCCGGGCTTCGGGTTTGGGCGATCTGTTGGCACGGGAATCCCAAAAATAAAAGTGACCGCTGATTATCATTTTTGAAAATGGCATGTTATTTGCTTTTGAAAAGGGTGGTGTTTGTAAAAACAGCAACATAAATTCAGGAGAAAAGTAATATGAAAAAAATCAAAAAAATACTGGTTTGCATTGATCTGTCCGATTATTCTCTAACCACCCTGCAAAGTGCCATTACCATTGCAGAAAACAGCGGTGCTGAAATCCACATTATCAATGTCATTAACCAACGGGATATCTCTGTTGCCACCATGGTCCCCCCCTACTATTCAGGGAGTATTGATGTGGATGGATATATAAAGAAAACCACAGAAGACCGAAAAGCAGGCGTAACCCAACTCATTGACAATCATTTCTCTGATTTCAAATCTGCCGTAACCATTCATATTAAAACCGGTACTCCCTTTGAAGAAATTATTCAAACAGCCGTTTCACAGGATGTGGATTTCATAGTCATGGGCAATAAAGGGCGTAGCAATCTTTCAAAAACGCTGTTTGGTTCCCAGGCGGAAAAAGTGTTCAGGCATTCTCCTGTTCCTGTTTTCAGTGTCAGAAGCGGCCAGCATAAAAGACAGGTGGACTGATCAGGTGAGTGTAAAGAGATCCAAAAGGTCATCAGCATGCGAAGTGTGTTTGTTGCAATTTGGGGTTGGAAAGCGAACGCAGCGAGTCTTCCAACAAAGGATTACAGGTGTGTTATTTTCCAATGTGTAAAAAAAAATGACAGGCCTGCACCGATAAGAACCCTTAGCTCATTTAATCGGATGTCAGTTGTTTGAATTTTTGCCAGAGATTGTTTTAAAAAATATGTTATGTGAGTGCATAATGGGCCACACCTTGTCACCGGTGGTCCATTATGCAGAAAGTTTTTTCTTATTTTTCATCTATGCAGAAAGTTTTTTCTTATTTTTCATCTTTCATTTTAATGTACCAGTCTTCATTACCATATCAGGCAGAAGATCTGCCATTTGGCCCATGTTATGATCAAGCCCCAAATGCCAAAGGAGTCATCATGGAAAAAAACGATAAGCGTTACAAGGCCTGTCTCAATATCCTGAAAGAAGAACTGGTACCGGCCATGGGCTGCACAGAACCCATTGCCATTGCCTGTGCAGCAGCAAAGGCCAGAGAAACTCTTGGCACCATGCCTCAACGGGTGGTGGTGGAAGTGTCTGACAATATCATAAAAAATGTTAAAAGCGTTGTGGTTCCCAATACCGGAAATCTCAGGGGCATAGCAGCCTCAGCCGTTGCCGGGATTTCCACTTAATCTGTGCACGGTGCCGGTCAGCACCGTGATTATTTTTAGTAGTTTGGAATATCAAATTTAAATCAATTCATGGAGCATTGAGGTAAAAAAACAACTTGACCGGTATCAGCCTCTTTGCCGTGTCCATCAACTTGAAGGTAAAAGACGAACGATCAAGCGCTCATGCTCTGGGCCCGGGACCTGTAGTCAACAATGTCTTCAATGCTCAATACAGGAAAATCATGGGCATCGGCAAAGTCAATAATCTGTGGCAGCCTTGCCATGGTACCGTCGGGGTTGGTCAGCTCACAAAGGACGCCTGCAGGACATAGTCCTGCAAGGCGCATGAGGTCCACGGTTCCTTCGGTGTGCCCCCTTCGGTCAAACACGCCGTTGGCCGCAGCCCTAAGGGGAAATACATGACCCGGGCTGTGAATATCAGTAGGGGTGGCATCTGAGGCTGCCGCACACCGAATGGTGGTGGCACGATCTGCCGCAGATACCCCTGTTGTTACACCGCTGGCCGCTTCGATGGATATGGTGAATGCGGTTTGATAAACAGAGGTGTTGGAGTTTACCATCTGGGGTAAGCCCAGCTGTTCCACCTTTTCCGGGGTCAGGCAAAGACAGACAATACCGCTGCACTCCCGGATAAGAATAGCCATCTGGGACTCTGTGATGGCTTCGGCAGGAAAAATCAGGTCCCCTTCATTTTCCCGATCTTCATCATCCACCAGCAGAACGCCTTTACCGTTGTTAAGAGCCTCAAGGGCTCGGTTCACCCTTTCAACCGGATTGCCAAATTTTGTAATAGATACTTCATTCATGAGAAACTCCCTTTTCTTTGATGAGTCAGTTTCGGCAGATTCTGCCTGAAAACCGGACATCAAAGACTATTATAAGAAAAAAACATAATATCAGGGAAAGATGGTGGGAAATGGAACATCAATGACAATATCAAAGATACCTTATTGCAGCCGCAAAACGCCGCAACACCTCTGCGGTTTCATACAGAACTTTACAGCAGCTTTTTATTCTCTCCCATCCGGACTTTAACCGTCGGCTCTGGAATTTCACCAGATCTGCTGACCCTGCGTTAACCGCAGGCGCTCGCGGGCTTATTTGATTTCATCAAAATAACCGCCGGTGGGGAATTTCACCCCGCCCTGAGAATTCAAAGGCACTATAGCTCAATAAAAAATCATGTCAATGAAAAATGGGAAATGGTGCCGAAAATTCATAACAATGTTAGCCCGTAGCAGAGATACAAATAATAATCGAGATATCCGGTTATGACTGTTGAGTGTACTCTTCAATGGCATCAATCAAAATATGCATATGATTTTTTTCTGCTTGGGAAAGGGAAATAAATGCCGATTGCAGGGACGTCTCACTGGTTTTATGCGCCATAAACCGATAAAGATCAAAAGCATGGTATTCCATATTTATGGCATTTTCAAGAATATCCATGGTCGTGGTCTTACCCTCTGCTGCAAGGGTGTTCATCAGATCATTCAGAAGGATTCCCCCCTCCAGAATTTCTCCTGATAATTGGGCATAAAGCCTTTCATAGGGTGACACATCTTTTTTTATAACGGATTTTAAATGGGAGTAGATCAATGTGGCATGGGCTGTTTCGCCGTCCCGGATTTTTTCCATCACCGGGTTAAGCCCCAGATGAGCGTAATGATCAATGATGTGGCTGTAAAAACGAAAAGCCCCTTTTTCAAGATTCATGGCAAAGAGCAGACTCTCTTTTATCCCTTTTGCCGGATCAAAATATTTCAACCGGGGAACGCCTTTGATTCTTTTCCCTTTCCATGCCAGCATGCCTCCGTCAATATTATAGGTTTTTCGGTTTCCCTTGTCGAAAAAATCCGCTGTCAATGCTGCCGCTTTTGATCTGGCACCGTTTCTGCAATAAAAAATCAGATCTTTATCAGGAAGTTCCTCCACTTGTTCTTCAAACTCTTTCAAGGGGATTAATATCGCACCGGGAATGTGGGTATCCATGTATTCCACCGGTTGTCTTACATCAATGAGAAGATAGTCCTTCTCATTTTTTTGGCTTCTGTATTTTTGAAAGGCTTGAACAGACATGGATTTCATGTGTTTTTCCTTTTAAATATGGATGGAATGTTTTTATTAGAAAATAAAACTTTCGGGTAACCTCAGCAGAGCCCCCCCGGGGGGGCAATAGGAATCGGCCAATTGAACTGTCTACAGTTCCGGCCGGGCCCATTGGCCCCTCGGGAGGGCGGCATAATCCCATTCAGGGGCGCATTTCAAGCTTTGTTGTGGGCAGATTGAGGTCAGAATGCGGTCCACTCGTGACGGTTATAAAACTAATATGTATTTTTTTATCACAGATGGGTAGTATTGTTTAGGCTCAATTCCTTTATGAATAGGATTTAGCAATTGACTTTTTAGCGATGTTTCAAGTATATGCTTAACATTGTTTGATTCTTAATTCAATATTAAGGAAGTTCGTGTCGTTTTGTAATGTATTTTACTTGCAGGTTACAGGCGTATTTTTTCGTAAAATGTGGAATTTCTAAGCGTCAAGGTCACCCCATATCTAAATAATGAAAGCTTGTTATGACGCTTAAAAGAAAATATTTTAACATAGTTATGATAACTACATGAAAGGATTATGATGAAATTAAACAAAACAAAATTGAGTTTATGTAAATCAAAATACATTTTGCGAGTTTTTGAAATTTTATTTTTCATTGTGTTTTTTGCAACATTATGTGGTTGCTACGATGGACATAGTGATAATAATGATAATGACTTGCAAACACAAATTGCGTATGACGACCCCTACAACTGGGCTTCATTACCATCCTCAATAGTAAAAGACGTTGATGTCTTTTATGCCTACCCAACTGTTTATTTTGATGCAGACCCCCCGAACATGGATATTACAGACGAAAAGAATCGACAGGATGTTATCGATAAAATGAATGCACAAATGGGATTGTATTCTCCATACACCAATATCTTTGCTCCATACTATCGGCAAATGTATCGAGATGGGTTTGATGACCTCCCAGCAGAAGAAGCGTCAGAATTATTAAATGTTGCCTATGAAGACATTGTCTGTGCATTTAAGTATTACATGCAAAACCTGAATGACGGTCGTCCTTTTATCCTTGTGGGGCATAGCCAGGGAGCAGGAATATTGGTCGATCTGTTGAGAAATGAATTTCACAATGAATCATATATGGAAAAAATGATTGCTGCTTATACAACCGGTGTTTCAATTATGAATAGTGACACTGTGAACTATCCATGGATAAAAATAGCTCAGTCAGCAACCGATCTGGGGGTGGTAATTATTTATAATACCTTGGATTCTCAACACTATGAATCTTCTTCTTTTCAAACAGGCAGCTTGTGTGTAAATCCACTTTTATGGACCACAGACACCACTTATGCTCCGCAAACAGAAAACCTTGGAGCCGTTTGGACAGATAGTGATGGTAATATCACCCAGGAAATAGAAAACTTTACTGATGCTCAGATTCGTGATGATGGTGCCCTGGCTGTTACCACACCTGATCCAGACGATTATTATGATCCTGACAGACAACCCTATGGCGGTTATCATGATTATGATCAAATATTTTTCTACAGAAATTTGCAGCAAAACGTTGCTGACAGAATTGACGCATATTATGCCAAAGAATAAATTAAGCTGGCAAGACCATGGTGTTTTGTGGCGCGCATAACTAAATTGGCAAATAAATTGTTTTTTCCGGGGTGGACAGTTTCATAATTTTCTTGATTTTTTGTAGCTTTTTAAAGATATTCAGATCATGAATGAAACAACGCAAAGGGGGGTAGAACCCCAAAAAAATCCAGAACTGGACCTGGCCCGGGAATTTGTGCTGCACACTGGGTGTCATCTGTTTTTAACGGGCAAAGCAGGCACCGGAAAAACCACTTTCTTAAAAACGCTGGAAAAAGCCACAGCCAAACAGATGATCATCACGGCCCCCACCGGCGTGGCCGCCATTAATGCCGGTGGGGTGACCCTGCATTCTTTTTTTCAGCTGCCTTTTGGACCCTTTGTGCCGGGAAGTGAAACCCAGGAACACAACCGCCGGCGCATGTTTCGGTTCAGCCGGGAAAAATTGAAAATCATTCGTTCCCTGGATCTTCTGGTTATTGATGAGATCAGCATGGTGCGTTCAGATCTTCTGGATGCCGTGGATGCAGTGCTTCGCCGCCTGCGTCGCAATGAGCGCCCCTTTGGCGGGGTGCAATTACTCATGATCGGGGACCTGCACCAGCTGCCGCCGGTGGTGAAGCAGGACGAGTGGGACCTTTTACAGCAATATTACGAATCACCCTATTTTTTCAGCAGCCTCAGCCTGCTTCAGTCAGAATTGATATCCATTGAATTGCAGCATATTTACCGCCAGACCGATGCCCGGTTTATCCGGCTGCTTAACCAGGTCCGGGACAATTGCCTGGACAACCGGGGAATGGAAGCATTGAACCGGCGGTATGTGCAGGGCTTCACCCCGGACCCGGATCAGGGATATATCACCCTTACCACCCACAATCTCACTGCAGAATCCATCAACAACAATCGGTTAAAAGAACTTCACGGCACACCTTCAGGGTTTGAAGCCGAGGTGTCCGGGGAGTTTCCCGGCCACAGTTTTCCCACCCCGGCCAATCTGTTGCTTAAAAAAGGGGCTCAGGTGATGTTTTTACGCAATGATACATCCCCTGATAAGCGCTATTTTAATGGCAAAATCGGTAAAATCACCACCATGTCACCGGAGGAAATCTGGATTTCCTGCCCCGGGGAAAGCGATGCCATAAAAGTGGAACCTGTGCAGTGGGAAAATATCAAATACACCGTGGATGAACAGACCAAGGAGATCCAGACCGAGATTATTGGTAAATTTAAACAATTTCCGCTGAAACTTGCCTGGGCCATCACCATCCATAAAAGCCAGGGACTGACCTTTGATAAAGCGGTGATTGAGGCTGGGGCCGCCTTTGCCCATGGTCAGGTGTACGTGGCCTTGAGCCGGTGCAGAACCCTTGGGGGCATGGTACTCAATTCCCCCATTCCCTCCCGGGGCATTGATGCCGACGGCACCATTCTTTCCTTTTTGGCCACGGCCCGGGAAAATCATCCCACAGTGGAAAAACTGGAGGCTGCCAGGGTTGAATTTCAGCAAAAACTGCTCTTAGAGTGTTTTGATTTTAAACGTTTGCAAAGCCGTTTTAATTATCTCACCGGGCTGTTAACAGGCAATGCCCGGGTGGTGCAGGTTTCCGGGGTCAGTGATGTTCCCGGGCTGCGTCACATGGCCTGGAAGGACATCTTTTCAGTCAGTGAAAAATTTAAACATCAGTTGATGGGGATTTTTGCCGGGGGCCATCTGCCCCAATCCCATGATCATACTCTGGAACGCATTGCCAAGGCATCGGGCTGGTTCCAGAAAAAATTTTCCCACTGTTTTGATGATATTGTGGAAAAACTGCATGTGCAGACGGACAATAAAGAGCTTAGAAAAAAAATCGGCAATGCCCTGAATAATCTCAAACAGGAGATTAAAATTAAAAGATCTGGAATTCAATGCTGCGAAAAAGGGTTCTCCCCGGCCCAATACCAGCGGGCCGTGGCCGTGGCTGAGATTGATTTTGTGCCGGAAAAGGTGAAATCTTCCACCCGCCCAAGCTATGGGGAGTCGGATATTGAGCACCCCGAGTTGTTCCGCTCCATGATGGCCTGGCGAAACCAAAAGGCCCAGGAGCTGGAGGTTGCTCATTTTCAAATTTTACACCAGCGGGTGTTGATCCAGATTGTGGTGCATCTGCCTGACAATAAAACAGATTTGAGAAAAATCAGTGGCGTGGGACCCAAAACCATTGAAAATTATGGCGATGAGATCATAGCCATGGTTGCTGCCTACCGCAAGGCCCATGGCATTGAAACGGTTATCTTAAATCCACCCCGGGTGGTGCCCGAAGAGGTTTCCGGGGATGCCGGAGCGGATAAATCCAAATCCCGGAGACGAGCAGGGGGGGCAGGCACCCGCCAGATCACCCTTGACCTGTTTTTAACCAAGGAATTAAGCATTCCCGCCATTGCCGAAGAAAGAGGTCTTGTGCCGGGCACCATTCAAAGCCATCTTGCTTTTTTTGTGGAAAAAGGCGAGCTTGCCATTGACAAGGTGGTTACCAAAGAAAAACAACAACTCATTGAAAAGGCCGTTGCCAAACGTCAGGAAGAATCCCGGGAATCATCCGAGGTTCACGGTGGTTTTTTAAAACCCATTAAGGAATCGCTGGGGGATGCCTGCTCTTATGGTGAGATCAGGTTGGTTCTGGCCCATTTAAAACATCTGGCCGGTCCGCCCGGGCAAGGCAGTAGTTAACTATTTTGAATTTAGCGAAGGTGTTAGCTTTAGCCTGGGCTCAAGGCACAAATCATTGCACATCCATGATGCCCGAAGCCAGCTCAAGATGGGTCATGGCGGCCCGGTAGTCGTGAATGGCCTTGAGATGATTGGTCAGACTTTGTTGAACTGTAACCTCAGCATCCAGAAGATCTGTGATGGTGAAAAGACCGCTGTTATACCTGTTTTTTACAATGCGAAGAGATTCTCTGGACTGACCAATGGCAGCTTTGGCCACCTGGATGCGTTCCCAGGCACTCCGGGCATTGAAAAAAGCATGGCGGGTCTCTCCGCAGATGCGCTGTTCCATACCCTTGAGCATGGCGTTGATCTGTTTCAGATTAAATTCAGCCTCACGTATATTTGACGAAATCCGTCCCCCGGTGAAAAGAGGCAGGGAAGCCACGGCCCCCACGGTGTAGTTGTTGCCATTGTCGTTGAAGTCTTCGCTGTTCACCTCAAAATTTCCAGAGAGACTCACAGACGGAAGGCGGCCGGCCCTGGATTTTTCTTTTTCTTTTTCTGCAATGCGTTTTTGAAACATCAATTGTTTTAAATCCGGTCGATGGGCCAGGGCCTTTTCAATCCACTCATCCAGATGCCCGGTGATGGGGCTTTTTGCCGCAAGGGGGGTGGTCAAGGTGTCATCAAGGTTACCGGCTCCGCCCATGGCGATTTTAAGCATGCATTTGGCAATGTCGGTCTGGCTTTTGCTTTCTGATAGTTGCTGTTTAAGATCGGCAATGTGTACCTTTGCCCGGAGGAGATCACTTTTTGCCACAAATCCACCGTCATACCGGGATTGCACCAGTTTTAAGTGTATCTTTGCCGTTTCCAGGATCTGTTGAATCACTCCCTGATTTTCCCGGGCCAGCAATGCCCGGATATAGGCGGTGATAGTTCCGGCAATGACCTGTTGACGGGTCCGTTCCCGGGAAAAATCGCCGGCCTCCTGGTTGAGCCGGGCCTGTTGCACCCCATACCAGGTCTGACCACTGTCGTACACCGGCCAGGTCACAGACAGTCTGGATGCATAATTGGTGATGGCATCAGGATCATTGAGAAGGTCCGGGTTAAAATCCTTTGTGGCAATGGATTCCTGGTTGAGTTTGGTGCCAAAGGCCCACATGGGGTTGGTGGTGCGGTTGACCTGTTCCTGGAAATAAACCTGGGGCAGGGCACCGGATCGGGCCTGGGTGATTTTTTCCCGGGCCGAAAGGGTCTGGAAATGCGCTGCCTCAAGTCCTGGGTTATGGGCAATGGCCTTGTCCACTGCCTGGGACATACTTAAATCCGCTGCCAGGCCCTGGATGGGAAATCCCATGAAGCATGTAAGCATCAACCACAATGGCCAGACCATGTTTTTATTTTTTTTTAATAACCGTATCACCTATTCCTCCTTATAGCGTTATAGCGTTCAAACGATATAAAATTGCCTTCAATTAGACCATGGTGCTGTCAGCCGGTTTAATGTGTTCCGCCTCCCATCGCTTATCCATGAAATAGAGCACCGGCACTGTCATGCGGGAAAACAAAAGGGACGCCACTTCACCTGCCATGAGAGAGATGGCAAGGCCCTGGAAAATGGGGTCAAACAAAATCACCGACGCCCCCACCACCACAGCGGCGGCTGTGAGCATCATGGGGCGAAATCGCACAGCTCCGGCATCTATCACCGCCTGATCCAGGGGCATGCCCTGGGCAATTCTGAGCTCAATGAAATCCACCAGAATAATGGAGTTTCTCACCACAATACCGGCCCCGGCAATGAATCCGATCATGGAAGTTGCCGAGAAAAAGGCCCCCATGGCCCAGTGGGCCGGTAAAATTCCGATAAGGGAAAAGGGAATGGCCACCATGATCACAAAGGGGGTGGAAAAAGACTGGAACCATCCCACCACCAGTACAAAGATCAGAATCAGCACCACACCAAAGGCAAATCCAAGATCCCGGAACACCTCATAGGTGATGTGCCACTCCCCGTCCCATTTCATGGACAGATGACGGTCACTTTCCGGAAGGGCTGCAGTGTGTTGGACAATATTATAGCCCTCCGGGGTGGTGATGGTGTTAATTTTTTTCCACATCTCCAGGATGGCGTACACCGGGCTCTCCTTGGCACCTGCCACATCTGCTGTGACATAGACCACCGGCATGAGATTCTTATGATAAATGCTGCGGTCGGGCTGGGTTTCGTGTATGCGCACAAGGGAGGACAGGGATAACAGGGTGCCGTCGGCGGCGGGGATTTTCACCGATCCCAGACGATCCACCCCGGCCCGGGTGGCAAGGGAGGGCTGGAGGATAATGGGTACATCTTCTTTTTCCAGAGGCCGGTGAAGAAGACCTGCGTTTTGTCCCTCCAGAACCACCTGCAGGGTTTTTGCAATTTTGTTGACGCTGATGCCGTGGAGGGCGGCCTTTTCCTGGTCAATGTCCAGTTGATACCGCACCTGGTTTTCTTCCATGTACCAGTCCACATCCACCACCCCAGCAGTACTTTCAAAAATATTTCTTACCTGGAGGGCAAGTTCCCTTTGGCGGTCATAGTCCGGACCGTATATTTCTGCCACCAGTGTGGACAGCACCGGGGGCCCCGGCGGCACTTCGGCAATTTTCACCCTTGCGCCATATTTGTCAGCTATGGCTTTTAAGGGCGGTCTCACCCGTTTGGCAATGGCGTGGCTTTGCTGTTTGCGATGGGCTTTCCCGGCCAGATTCACCTGGATATCAGCCATGCCGGGGCCTTTTCTCAGATCATAATGGCGCACCAGACCGTTAAAATTAAATGGACCGGCAGTACCGCTGTATATCTGGTAATCCACCACTTCGTTAACGGTTTTAAGATATTCGCCCATTTCCATGGCAGCAGAGGTGGTCTCTTCCAGTGTGGCGGTTTCCGGCATATCCAGAATTACCTGGAATTCACTCTTATTATCAAAGGGTAGCATTTTTACCCGGACCATCCCCACCCCCACCATGGCGCAGGCCAGAATCAAAAGTGCTGCCACAGAGAGCAAAAAGCCCCATTGCCACAATGGTTTGTGGAGTAAGGGGTCCATGACTTTACGATAAAGTCGTGTGGACCAGTCTTCACTGCCATGGTCCGGGTGGCTGCCATGTTCCTGACCGTCTTTGATTTTGATCATTCGCACCGAGGCCCAGGGCGTGACAATAAAAGCCACCAGCAGGGAAAAAAACATGGCCGCCGATGCCCCCATGGGAATGGGGCGCATGTATGGCCCCATGAGACCGCCCACAAAAGCCATGGGTAAAATAGCGGCAATAACGGCAAGGGTGGCAAGTATGGTGGGATTACCCACCTCGTCCACGGCTTCAAGGGCCATCTTAAATTTGGATCGGCCTTTGTTTTCAGGGAGTCGATAATGGCGCACCACGTTTTCCACCACCACAATGGCATCATCCACCAGAATACCGATGGAAAAAATCAAGGCAAACAACGTGATGCGATTTAAGGTATAGCCATAGAGATAAAAGGTGGTCAAGGTCAGGGCCAGGGTGACAGGGATGGCAAAGGCCACCACCCCGGATTCTCTGTGGCCCAGGGTGAACCAGATGAGGATGGTCACGGAGACCACGGCAATGAGCATGTGAAGCAGCAGCTCATCAGATTTTTCCTTGGCGGTTTCTCCGTAATGGCGGGTAAGGGTCATGTGGACATTGTCCGGGATGATTCTTCCCCTGGCATCATTGACACGCTCAAGCACTTTTTCTGCCACACCAACGGCATTGGTGCCCTTTCTTTTTGCCACGGTGAGGGTGACAGCGGGCCATACCCCCCGGGTGGCATCCACCGTTGGAATCTGTTTTTCCATGGCTGCAGGTCCGGTGCCGAAAAAAACATATTGTCCGGGATCGGCAGGACCGTCTTCAATATCTGCCACATCCCTTAGATATACGGGGCGGCCATGGGAAACATTGATCACCACCCGGCCCACCTCTTTGGCGTTTTTCAAAAGCCCCCCGGTGTGGATGATAACCTGACCCCGGCGTGAGGGAAAACTGCCCGAATCCGAGGCCTGGTTGGCAGCAGAGACCAGGTTTGTCACCTGTTCCACATCAAGACCATAAGCGGCCAGCCGGATGGGGTCCAGGTGAACGCTTACCTGGCGCTGCTCTCCGCCGATGATGCCGGTGATGGAGACATTGGGTTCACGTTTAACAATGTCTTCCACTTCGGCGGTGAGTCGTCTGAGCTGGTAAGTGTCCACCTCTTCGCTCCAGAAAGTCAGGGCCAGTATAGGCACATCATCAATGTATCTGGGCCTGATCAGGGGAGGGCTCACCCCCGTGGGAATGCGATCGTAATTTGACATAAGCTTGGATTGAAGCTTTACAATGGAGGCTTCTTCATCCTGCCCCACCAGAAAACGCACCACAGCCATGGACATGCCGGGCATGGAGGTGGAGTAAATGTATTCCACCCCTGGGATTTCCCAGAGCAGTTTTTCCATGGGTTTGGTCACCCGTTGTTCCACCTCTTTAACACTGGCCCCGGGCATTTTTACAAACACATCAATCATGGGAACAATGATTTGTGGTTCTTCTTCCCGGGGAAGGGCGATGACCGCTGCAATGCCAAGAAGAATGGAGGCAATGATAACCAGTGGCGTGAGTTTGGAATCAATGAAAAAAGCGGCAATTTTACCTGCAGGGCCTTGTTTTACGGTCATGATTTATCCTCCACTTTCATACCATCCTTTAATTCACGTGGAGGGGACACAACGTATCGCGTACCGGGTTTAACCCCTGAAATGATTTCCATTTGATCTTTAAAATGTCTGCCGGTTCTCATGAGCCGGAATCTTGCAATGTTCTGCTCATCCACCATAAAATAACCGGTGAGCTGCCCCTGGGTTATCCGGGCGGATTCAGGAAGTAAAAGCATTCCATCTTCGCCCACGGGGATGTTCACCCGGCTGAACATGCCGGACCGGAGCATGGCATTTTCCGGAAGAACCATTTTTACGGTAAAGGATCTGCTTTTTTCGTCTGCTGTGGGGGCAATGGTCTCTATGGTACCGATGATGGGGGGAGTATTTACCAGGGCCGGAACAATAACCGCCATTTTTTGATTCAATTGTACGGCCTGGAGATGATGTTCCGGTAACAGAAATTCCACCTGGAACCCCCCTGTTTTTTCCAGGGTTAAAAGCGGTGCTCCCGGGGATGCAAGATCCCCGACATTGATCATTTTAGCAGTGACAGTGCCGTTATAGGGGGCAATAATTGTGGCATCTTTTTTAGAAACCCCGGCACCGGATACTGCGGCCTTTGCCTGTTGCACCCGGGACCGGGCCGCTGACACCATGGCATGGGCCTGGGCAAGGGCTGCCCGGGCCTGGAGATGACGGGCTTCTGCCTCTTCAAATTCCTGGCGGGTGGCAGACTCCTCCTGGAATAATTTTTTAAATCGTTTGTATGTGGCCCTGGCAAGATCTGCTCCTGCCTGGGCAGCATTCCGGGCCGAGATGGCCGCATTTTCTGCCCTTCTGGCCTCGGTGAGACCGGCTTCACTGCGGCGAAGACCTGCGGCCACCTGGCGTTCATCTAATATTACCAGTACATCCCCTTTGACCACTGCATCGCCTTCTTTGACATTGACAGCCTTCACCGTGCCCATGATTTTGCCGGACAGGGTACTGGCGTTCTGGGCAGTTATGGTACCAAGGGCTTCATAAATAAAGGGTTGATTGCTGATGTCTGCCACAGCCACAGCCGTGTTTATGGTTACCGGGGCATTTTTTTCTGTGGTGCCGGGCTCAATTTTTTCATTGCAGCCCATTAAAAGACAGATGATCCCCAATGGGATGCACATTGTTAATAACGATTTTTTACCCATGGTTGGCTCCTTTTATATCATGCAATAAAAATTTTAATTATGATCTATATCTTATTAAAATTTGTCAATGCCTTTTGTTTATTCTCCTTGTTTTAAACTTAAAAAACTCTGTTATCACTGCTTTTATGGTAGGTGTTCGTATTTTTAAGATCACATGATCTGTTCAAAGAAAAGTTTAAATAGAACATGCAGATGATGCCATATAAGGGCTTATTATAAGTAAATATTTACTATAATAACAAGTCTTTAATGGAAAAGACTGGTATGATGATAAGAATTCATCTATAAAGATGTAATGACCGCGTACAACTCAAAAAAAATAGTAATAAATTACACAGGAAAAAGGCAACAACAAATATGACGTCAGCTAAAAAGTCAGGATATCTATATATACTTGGGGCCGCCGCTTTATGGGGATCTCTTGGTCTAATCTGTAAAATATTATTTGAATATGGGCTCAATTCTCCAGACATCTCCTTTTATCGACTGTTCATGGGAAGTTTGTTCATATTGATGTACCTGTCGTTCAAGGATATCTCTTTGTTGAAAATTGATCGCAGGGGATTCTTGTTCACAGCCGTCATCGGGTTGATCGGTCAGACCATGCCCAATGGACTTTATTTTTACGCCATCAATCAGACAACCTTGACAACGGCCGTGATCCTGCTTTATACAGCCCCTGTTTTTACCAATATTATTTCCAGATTTCTCTATGGAGAATGTTTTACCCCATTAAAACTGTTTTCCATTGCCCTTTGTGTAACAGGGGTTGTCCTCACCGCCACCGGCGGAGACATCAGCACTCTGAAGTTTAATTCAATCGGTTTTATCACCGGCATTCTTGCAGGATTCACCTTTGGATTGATGCCCATTTTAAATAAATGCCTTGTGGGGAAATATGATTCCTGGACCATTTTATTTTACAGTTTTCTCTGGGGCAGTTTTTTCTTGCTCCCCATGGCACAGCCCTTTAAAATATTAGCCATAAAACTGGACCTTCGTTTCTGGTGCACATTTCTTTTTCTGGGACTTTTTCCAGCCATGATTGCCTATGGATTGTATTTAAAGGGGCTCTCCATGGGGGTACCGCCTTCAAAGGCCACCATTATCAGTACGGTGGAAATTGTGGTTGCAGTATTCATTGCCTGCACAATCTTCAATGAGTCACTTAATTTGTATAACATATTTGGCATTGTCATGGTTACCTTTGCCTCCATTTTAATCCAGAAAAAAGGTCCCGTAAAAGAAACAGTGCAGTTAAAAACCAATGTGATTTGAATATAAAAAAAACCAAGAATGATAGATGCCGAAAAATGCGGAAAACAACCAATGGGATCCCAAATGAAAAACATATGTTCAGATCTTGGCGCAGAGTACCAGGCATTACACGACCTGGTTTCCGGGTTAAATGAAAACAAATGGTATTTTAAAACCCCCTTTTTTCAGTGGACGATTTTTGATGAAGTTGCCCACATTGCTTTTTTTGACCACGAGGCGCTGTTGGCCGTTGAAGACCCGGTTCGATTTAAGGCCCGTAGCAGAAAAATTATGGAAATAGTCGTTTCATCAGACCCCTGGCCGGAACAATTCAATCGGATGCTGGAACCTGAAACGCCGGATACCTTATTATCCTACTGGTACCGGACACGCACCCGCCTGCTTGAGCATTTTGGTGCCATGAAACCCGGGGACAGGTTGCCATGGTATGGACCGGATATGAGTGTCCGGTCTTTTGCCACTGCCCGTTTAATGGAGACCTGGGCTCACTCCCAGGATATTTTTGATACCCTCAAAAAAAAGAGAAGAGACACCAACAGATTGCGTCATGTGGCTCACATCGGTGTGAACACCTTTCAATGGAGCTTTAAGCTCAGAAATTTGACTGTTCCGTCGATTGGGCCCCGTGTTGAGTTGTCCAGCCCGGATGGGGGACAATGGGAATGGGGACAACCCGATGCAACAAATCGGGTCTGGGGTAGTGCCCGGGACTTTTGTCTGGTGGTGACCCAGCGACGCAATGTGGCTGATACCCGCTTGAAATGGCAGGGCAAACATGCCGGTCAATGGCTTGCAATCGCCCAGGCATTTGCCGGTATCCCCCAGGATGGTCCCATACCTGCTGAACGTGTTTTTTGATTGATCTCTCCAAGTTTACTTCAGCAGAGCCCCCCCGAAGGGTAATAGGAACCGGACAATTGAGCTGTCTACAGTTCCGGTCCGGGCCAATTGCCCGTCGGGGGCGGCGATATAATACCATTTGGCTCCGCGTCTACGACCCTATATTTGTTGTGTCCGACAGGACATGCCCGCTATAAAAAACGGTAATGAAATTGTTAAGTCTTTAACCCAGGAGCTGTTGACATTAGATTAAACTTTTTAAAGCAGTCAACAGCTTGTCCACATTTTCAGATCGTGCCGTGTGACCCATGAGCCCGATGCGCCAGATTTTTCCGGCAAGGGGGCCAAGTCCTGCACCGATTTCAATTTTGTGGTCTTTGAGCAGGGCAGATCTGACACCGGCATCATCAGCTCCCTGGGGGATGTAAACGGAATTGAGCATGGGCAGGCGGTATTGTGAATCCACCAGCATTTTAATGCCGATTTTATCAAGCCCGTTCACCAGTCGCAGGTGATTGTTCATATGCCGTTTGTGAACATTTTCTTCACCTTCTTCAAGGATCAGATAAAGGGCCTGGTACAAAGCGTAGAGCATATTGATGGGGGCTGTATGGTGGTAGGCACGGGTGGCACCTTCCCAATAGTTGATGATCATGGTCAGATCCAGATACCAGTTGGGTACCTTGGTTTTTCTCTTCTTGATTGCTTCCACCGCCTTTTCGGAAAAAGAAATAGGTGCAAGACCCGGAGGACAGGAGAGACACTTTTGGGTGCCGCTGTAGAACACGTCAATATTCCAGTCATCCAGACGGATGGGGATACCCCCCAGCGAGGTAACCGCATCCACCAGATAAAGGGCATCTGTATCCTTGACAAGTGCACCGATTTCCGGCACTGGATTTTTCACGCCTGTGGAGGTTTCAGCATGGACAACTGCCACAATTTTATATTTTTTTTCAGATAGTTTGGCTTTTACCTCATCCACAACAACAGGAGTGCCCCATTCAAACTCAATGGTGTCCACATCTGCACCCAGGCGGGTGGCAACATCCTGCATCCTCATGCCGAACACACCATTGATGAGAATCAGAACCGGATCATCCTTTTCAATCAAATTTACAAAACAGGTTTCCATACCGGCGGAACCGGTGCCTGATACAGGTATGGTAAGCTTGTTGTTTGTGTGCAGCAATGTTTTCATCTGCTCTTTAATGGCATCCATGATGTTGATGAATTTGGGGTCCAGGTGTCCCAGGGTACTTTTTGCCATGGCATCCAGTACAGCCTTGTTCACACAGGAAGGGCCGGGACCCATCAGGGTTATCTCCTCAATGCCGTTTAATAAATTTTCCATCAATTTTTCCTTTCGTGTTTTAACTATTATTTGATTCAGATATTTTCAACTTGTTGCCAAGGAGTCCCTTTTTGATCCTTTGATTCAGGGGAGTAATAGAATCCGTACACCTTGCTTTTGCAATATTCCCACATGGGCAATTATCCGTCAACGAAATCAAATGTATTTTTAAAGCCTTGAAAATTGTGGGACATTTTTACCGAATTGTGGTATGAAGCCCAATTAATCAAAAAATAAAAATTATTTGGAATAAATATGTCATTTGAAGATCTTGGCCTTCGGGTCGAACTGCTTAAAGCCGTTAAAACCAACGGCTACACTGCCCCCACTCCCATCCAGAGCCGGGTCATTCCATCAATCATCAAGGGACGGGACGTCCTTGCCCGGGCCCAGACAGGAACGGGTAAAACCGATGCTTTTGCCCTGCCTCTGGTTCATATGTTAAGCCGGCAAAAGAGCAATGCACGACATCCCCGGGCATTGATATTGGCGCCCACCCGGGAACTGGCCCTTCAGGTGGGTGACTGCTTTAAAGATTACGCCAGAAGGGTGTCCCTGCGGTGCTCTGTGGTGTACGGAGGAGTTAACATCAATCCTCAAATCCATCGTTTAAGACGCGGCATTGATATTCTTGTGGCCACCCCGGGCCGACTTCTTGATCTGGCATCCCATAGGGATCTGCATCTTTCCCAGATAGAATTTCTGGTGTTTGACGAGGCAGACAGAATGCTGGACCTGGGCTTCAGCGGGGAAATATCTGCAATTCTTGAACTTATGCCCACGAATCGTCAAACCATGCTGTTTTCTGCCACCTACACGCCCCAGGTCCGGCAACTTGCCCATGAAATGCTCAATGACCCCAAAAAGATAGAGGTCAGCCCCAATATTAAAGCGGCTGCTTCCATTTCACAAAGGGTGCATCTGGTGGAGCAGGTGAACAAATGCGCCCTGCTTGTTCATTTAATGGGCAAGGGAAACTGGTCCCAGGTCCTTGTTTTTACCCGGACAAAACACGGGGCAAACAAATTAACGGAAAAACTCATGGCAAAGGGGGTAAGTGCTGCTGCCCTCCATGGCAACATGAGCCAGTCCCAGCGTACCCGGACACTCAAGGAGTTTAAAAAAGGGGAGATAAGAACCCTGGTGGCAACGGATGTGGCCGCAAGGGGTCTTGATATCAGTAATTTACCCCATGTGGTGAACTATGATATGCCCCGGGCCCCGGAGGATTATATCCATCGCATTGGCCGCACGGGCCGTGCCGGGGTAAGTGGTTTGGCTGTATCGCTGGTGAATCATGATGAAAATGCCAGTCTCAAGGCCATTGAGAAACTGCTGAAGCAGAAAATTCCCAAAAAATCCGTTGAAGGCTATACCGTGGATGGTGCAGTGCCGGAATTTGTATTATTGCGGCCTAAAAATCCCTTCAGTGAAAAAAAGGCAAGCAAGGGGATTAAAGAGGTGGTCAGTAAAAGGAATGCTTCAAAGACATCTGCCGCTAAACCCGCAGGTGCCGGCAAAGGAGGCAAACCTGATTCAAAATCATCATCCGGCAAAAAAGCGAAAAAATTTGAGAAAAAACTTTCCCGATCCCAGGCCCGTTCCCGCCCGATTGCGAGAAAAGGAAAAAATAGAAAAAAATAAGAGTTTTATACCCCTGAAAAAAGGTCACCTCCGGCTGTTTTGCCCATTGCCGCGGGTCACCCCCCTAACAGCCTGTCCATGATGATCACTGTCATAAATACCCCCATGCCCATATTCAACACAATAAATGAGATGGGGGTATATTTTTCATTTTTTAAGAAGAACTGCCCTGAAAACCACATCACCATTCCCATTGCGTTAATTCCCAGAACGATGCATGACAGAGGGCTAAGACGGGGAATAAACAATGGGGTCATTAAAATCATGCTGCTGAAGAGCATCACCCATACAAAAAGAATCTGTTCCAGCTGCTTCACAGAAAAAAAGGTGAGCATGCTGGGAACGGCATTGTTTTGATAATCGTTTTCATGGGTCAGAAGAATCAACCAGAAGTGGGGAAGCTGCCATATTCCAAAAATGACCATCACCAATAAAAGAGATGTGTCCATGGAAATATTTCCCCCGGCTGCGGCCCAGCCCATGGCCGGTGGCACCATGCCGCACAGGGCCCCGGGGATGATGGCAAGGATGGTTTTAGATTTTAACGGGGTGTATACGCCATTGTAAAGGAGCACTCCGGCCAGACCCAATCCCATTGAGACAAGGGGTTCCCGGGTGAATCCCAGGCTTGAAAATCCCAGCAAAATAAGAAAAATGGACTGTAACAGCACAGAATACAAATCAAGGGTCCCGCAGGCAAGGGCACGGTTCCGGGTTCGTTGAAATGCCGCATCTCTGTTACGATCCTGGCAGTTATTTAAAGCACCGCCACCGGTGCAGAGCAGAAAAGTGGAAATGCCGGTGAGATAAAAAAGAGTATCTGCCCGGGGGTGGTACACCAGGTAACCCAACATGGCGGAAAGGGAGATGGCAAGACTGATGCCGGGTTTAAATACCTGAAATTTTTGGATACGCACGGCTTGTGAATCTTGCTTTTGCCATGACATGAATGCAGCTCTCAGTTAGTATTCCTCCTGTTCCAGCCATTTTTGGAACTCTTCCGGCGGCACCACCCGGAGAATTGCTGTCATATCCGCATGTCCCACCCCGCAAAATTCCGTACATTGCACAAAAAAACGACCGGGTTTTTCCGGATAGAACCAGGCATAGGTATTTACACCGGGAACAGCATCCACCTTGATCCTGAAAGCGGGAATGAAAAGTCCATGAATCACGTCGTCCGAGGTGATGTTCAGGCGGATGGGACGGCCCGTGGGTACAACAATTTCATCTTCCGTCTCCTTGCCGTCGGGATAAACAAAAATCCAGGAGTACATCTGGGCAATGGTTTCTATTTCCAGGGCGTTCTTAGGGACGTTGCGAAGCCCGGCATAGGAGGACCATCCCACCCAGAACATGGAAAGGGCGATGATGGTGGGGATGACGGTCCAGACAATCTCCAGCTTCCAGTTATCCCTGATGTCAGCCGGTACAGGATGTTTACTGCGACGGTATTTAATGACAAACCAGATCATGGTGATGGTGATCAAGGTTAACAGCACAAGGGATATACCGATGATATATAAAAAAGCTGCATCAATCTGTTCAACAGGATTTATTATTTTATCCATAAAGTGCTCCATTTATACCCAGTCCCGGGGCCGGTATCGGTAATGAATTTATGGTTATTTTGCAGGTGTAAAATTCGGGGTTCAAATTTTTTCACACGGGTTTTTCCATAACTCAACTTTTGGTGTTCGCATTTCGTGGTGGGGTCAGGCTTTCGTTATTGACATTATCGAGGCTTTTTTCGTTGGCAAAGGCCTTGGTCGATAACATCAATAACAAAAGCCTGACCCCGTCGGCACACTGAGCCCATCGGTTAAAAATGCCAGTTTTGAAATGAAGCCCGAAAGTTGAGTCCATAAGATATTTTTCATCTAAAGGCGATATCCCAGAACATGAAACCAATGAGAATGGCCAAAAAACCAATGGTGGCCAGAAATGAGCTTTTAATTAAAAAACTTTCATATTTCAGGTGCATGAAATAAAGCAGAACAAAGCTGGCTTTAATGGATGCAACCAGGATGGCAACCCAGATATTGGCACTGCCCAGATCCACCCGGGAAATAAAAACAGTGAATCCTGTCAGGGCCAGTAATATCAATAGTATGGAGAAAAGTTTTCCATATGATTGCATGTGGGATTCTGATTCTTTTATCATTATTCTCTCCAGTTCTTTTCATTACAGGATAAGGTAAAACAGCGGAAAAATAAAAATCCATATCAGATCAACCAAATGCCAGTAAAGTCCGGCATTTTCCAGGAAAACAAAATGATCTGCCCTGATTTTATCCATGAAAATAAAGAGCATTGTCACGGATAACAAAATCATGCCGATGACGATGTGGATTCCATGAAGTCCTGTGATGGTGTAGTAAAGGCTGAAAAAAAGAATACGTCCATGGGGGCTGTCTTCCATGGCAGGAGAGTCGGGATAAATCCCAAGATCAAATTTGTGGCCCCATTCAAAATACTTATTGATCAAAAATAAAAATCCCAGTGCCAGGGTAATGGAAAGAAGGGTGCAGGCCAGTTTTTTACGTTCCTGTTGAACAGCTGTGATGGAAGCTGCAACACAAAAGCTGCTGATTAACAAAATAACCGTGTTTGCTGCCCCCATGACCATATCAAGCTCTTTGCCCGAAGCAATGAAATCCATAGTGTGCATGCGGTAGTAGGCGGCATATATAACAAAAAGTCCACCAAACAGCATGATTTCCGTGTAGAGAAACAGCCACATGCCTGTTCTGGACCCGGTGGTGTCCATGGATTGATTCATGAAGGGCCTCCTCCAGTTCCTTTTGGCTCATTGGCTTTTTGGATAACCGCTTTAAAGTCATAGGGGTATCCCGGGGCCGTTGGGGGTGCCACAAAATTGTGAAGTGGAGGAGGGCAGGGACTTTGCCATTCCAATGTACTCCCCCCCCAGGGATCTTGGGATATTTTTTCCCCGTTTTTGAAACTCAGGGCAAGGTTAATGAACATCAAAAAAATACCTGCCGCCATGATGTATGCGCCGATACCGGCAAAGAAATTACCGGTTTCAAACTGGGACAGATAATCATAGTAGCGCCGGGGCATCCCCTGCATTCCCAGAACAAACATGGGGATATAATGCAGCATGAACCCCATGGTGGTTAATGTGGCTGCCACATATGCGGTTTTAAAGTGATAAAGCCGTCCAAAGAATTTTGGCCACCAGAAGTGAAGGGCCGCAAAAAAAGCAAACCCTGTGCCTCCGAACATCACAAAATGAAAGTGGGCCACCACAAAATGGGTGTCATGGACCTGGATATTGGTGCCGGCAGCCCCCAGTACAAGGCCTGTTAGCCCTCCAATGGAAAACAGATAGATAAAGCAAAGGGAAAGAAATAAAGGCGGTGTCATGAGAATGGACCCCCGATACATGGTGGATACCCAGGAAAATACCTTTATGGCACTGGGAATGGCCACCACAAAGGTGAGAAAGGAAAAGACAAACACGGCCACATCGCTCATGCCGCTGGTGAACATGTGGTGGGCCCATACCAGGGAACCGGCAACGGCAATGGCCATGCTGGATAAAACAATGGCTTTGTATCCAAAAATGGATTTTCTGGAAAAAACCGGAATGATTTCTGAAATTACCCCCATGCCCGGGAGAATCATGATGTAAACCGCCGGGTGGGAATACATCCAGAACAGGTGTTGGTAAAGCACTGGATCACCGCCCTTGTTGGGATCAAACATGCCACTGCCGAAGAGGCGCTCAAAAATAATCAATAAAAGCGTAATGGAAAGCACCGGGGTTGCCAGAAGTTGAACCCAGGCTGTGGCATACAACGACCAGGAAAAAAGAGGAATCTGCATCCATCCCATGCCCTTCATGCGCATGCGGTGGAGGGTGGTGATAAAATTAAGCCCCGTTAACATGGAGGACATACCCAGAATAAAGGCAGCTGTTACGGTTAATCCCACATTGGTGTGGGTGGAAACACTGAAGGGAACATAAAAGGTCCATCCAGTGTCTGGAGGTCCGTCGGCAAAAAGAGAAAAAATGGCCAACACCCCACCCAGCATGTAAAGATACCAGGAGAGCAGGTTTAATTTTGGAAAAAAAACATCATCTGTACCAATCTGCATGGGCAGGAGAAAATTGCCAAAAATAGCAGGAATGGCAGGAATGACAAAGAAAAAAATCATGATTACCCCGTGGAGGGTAAAGAGGGCATTGTAAGTTTCCGCCTCCATGAGGGTGGTGCCCACGGACATGAGTTCTGTTCGGATGAGTATCCCCAGAATAATAGCAACCACAAACCAGAATATGATCGCTGCCATGTACATCAAACCAATGCGCTTGTGATCTGTGGTGAGAAGCCATGCCCCAATACCGGTGAATCGTGCAGGGGATGGGGTTTTGTAAAATGATATGGTATTTTCCAGTTTATTGTCCCCCGAATTGGTTGGTAAGTTCTCAATAAGTCCGGGCATTCAGAGAATTCTTTTGAATGGCACCCGGCGTTTAAAGGCTCAACAGGCTTTATAACCCCGGGTTATTGAGAGCTTACATTGCTTGTTTGTAAGATGTTTTTTTTATTAGAAAATAAAACTTCTGGGCATCCTCAGCAGAGCCCCCCCGAGGGGTAATAGGAACCGGCCAATCGAGCTGTCTACAGTTCCGGGCCGGGACCATTACCCCTCGGGGGGGCGGCATGACACCATTTTCAATATTCGTTGTGTCCGACAGGACATGCCCGTTATAGGAAACTCCTTCAGCCATTGATAACTTGGGCGTTGCCCCCCCTTAGCTATTTACGAGTTATTGCCTTTTCGCAAAACAAAGAAGAAAAATGCCCCCAGGATTAAAACCAGTAAAACCCCGGTGACTTGAAAGGTTTTAAACACATATCTTTTACCCTTGGGATCGTAATCAAAACAATAGGTTAATATTTTTTTAATGGAGATGGCCGGTGTGCCCCGGGTGGCTTCGGTGATGGCCATGCTCACATCAAACGGCAGGTATTCCACGCCATAGAGATACCGGATGAGTTTTCCATCGTCGCCCAGCACGATAAGCACATTGGGATGGATAAAATTATGCTGCTCAATGCGTTTAAACCGAAATCCTGCGGCAAGGGTTAACGCATTTATGGACTCCAGGGACCCGGTGAGAAATCTCCAGTCCTTCACCGGAAAATCCCGGGGAAGCAGGTTCATATAGTTTGTTTTGGTATCTGTGGCAATTTGGGCTGTGTCTTCATGGTCAAAACTGATGGTGACCACCCTGAAATCAGTGCCCGGTTTAAAGGTGACCGACGGCAGGGTGTTGGCAAGGTTTGCCATCATCATGTTGCAGGTTTGGGGACAGTGATAAAATACCAGCTGGAGCAGGGTGGGGCGATCCACCAGTTCTGAAAGTGTTATGGGAAAACCGTTCTCATCTGTAAATGAAATATCCAGGGGAAGGGTTTGTCCCAGTTTTTCATCCACACCCACACTTTTAAATAAATTTTTTTCTTCATTTGTGGATTTTGCCAGCATGGCAGAGTGATCATGGGTTTTGGAATGACCATTTCCCTCCGTGGCGGAAATAGCATCTCCCGGATCATTTTTGTCTGTAGAATCCATGCCCATGGTATTGTTTTCTGTTGCCATGCCATGGGCGGCATGATCACTCATGTCGTGGGACTCAAAAGGTTCACCGCTTACAACATCTGCATGCACTTCAATGACATGGGCTTCCATGTTATTTTCATCCATGTGACGGTTGTCTGGGTGTGACTCCTGTGCCGTTGTTATCCGGGCTGGACCCAACAGAGAAAAGAGTAGAGCCAGGGAGATAAACATACAAAGAATAAAGGAAATATTATACGCTGTCTGTTTGATGGTTGACCTCCCGCAGGTATTTTTATTTGATTGTTTCAAATGTGCCGGTAGTTAACTCCACCTCCAGGACTGTTCTGAACTTATGGCGGGAACGAAAGCTGTCCCTGCCGGAACCATAGGCCAGCAGCACCGTGGTTTTTCCTTGCCCTGAGATAATCCGATCAGTTTCATCCTCGGAGTTCAGGGGAATGGTAAAACTTATTGTCGTGATTCCTCCTTTTTCCTGACCCGAGATGTTGCTGATATTGCTTTTTCCTCCCAATTTTTTATCGGGCTTGTGCTGGTGGGATGTGATACCGAAATGATCGGTAATGGAAACTTTATTGTTTTTGACGTAGCCAAGGATAAAATTGGCGTCTTTCATTTTTTTGGTGGGGTTGAAGCCAATACCCACCCAGCCCTTTGTTTTTGCAGAGAGCTGAATCCTTATGTTGTCTGCGTCAATGCTCCAATTAAAAACAATGGTGTCGGTTTTTAATTGATGGTCAAAGGGACGTTCTTCGGCCATGCAGGGTGTTGAGATGAAAATTATCATCAAGATTGCAACTATGCATAATCTGTCTTTCATTTTGGCCTCCTTTTCCGGGATTGAATCTTTTGTTTTAAGTTTCCAGGGCATTAAAGAACCGGGTTTTTTGCTTGATTATCCGTACTGCAATTCTCCACCCATAAATCCCAGGCCCGTTGCAAATGCAAGACAAAGGGCATAGATAAATAAAATTTTTTTGTGATTTTCTTGACAGCTCAGAGAAAACTTTATGGCCATGAAAAAAGAGGCTGTTAAAAGGACGGCGAATATCATTTTCATAACAATGAGAAAGTTCCATTCACCGCCAAACCGGTACTGCCAGTCGGTGAAACCAAACACAACCGTGGGTAAAATGCCGGCCAGTCCAAAGGAGATGCAATAATACGCAGTGCGCAAAAATTCTTCTTTTTCCAGAAGAAAAAAAATCAGTGCAAAGACAAAACCACCCATGGCCATTCCCATGGGGATGTGTGTCATTGCCGGGTGAAGGGGATGTACAAAACCAACGCTTTCCAGTAGATGATACATAGCTTCGATCATGGGCTCACCTCATTTGTTGTTAAGTTGCGTTTGTAAAACGATTTTTGTCTAATGTTGTGCCTTTGGTTTGCCGTTTCATGGGTTTTTTCCTGATATCTGATGATATGGAATGTGGACATATATCCCATAAAATTATTACCCTGTTTTTCAGCAGGAATCCCATCGCCTGGGAAATTTCGGCGATATTAAAGCACAATTTTTTGATTTGGCACTGGGCGACGTTAGAACCAAGCCCGTGCAACGTCAAATCTTAATTTTAGGATTGTCAATTCTCAAAGATCTCGTGGTGTAATTCTCTTTGAACTTTATCATCCCAAATCTTAAGCCTTGGCCATGCAATAGGTTGATAAATTTTTTAAATCAGTGGGTCGAACTTTGTAACTCAACTTTCGGTGTTCGCATTTCGTGGTGGGGTCAGGTTTTCGTTATTGACATTATCGAGGCTTTTTTCGTTAGCAAAGGTCTTGGTCGATAACATCAATAACAAAAGCCTGACCCCGTCGGCACACTGACCCCATCGGTACATTTAAAAATGCCAGCTTTGAAATGAAGCCCAAAAGTTGAGTTTGTAAGAAAGTATCAAAATATATATACTACAATAGAACGTGTCAGTGAAGTTTTCAAGCAAAAACTGATCAAAGATTAAAATGCGGTCCGCCTGCGGCGGTTAGATCCGATAAAGCTAAACCAGCATAGATAAAAGGATAACAGCAAAAAAACAGTATCCCTTGTAATGGTGAAAATATTGGCAGGCATCGTGTCCTCAGAGGTTGAGAAGCAGCCGCAATTGATGTCAAGGCCTCTATGGATATTATAATAAATTATCATGGTAAAAATAAAAAGAAGCCCTGTGCTGACAATGGCGGTGCCCGGCATTAACCATCCGGTTAACAAACAAATACCCATGAACAGTTCCAGCCAGGGCAACACAAGGGCTGTAAAATTAACAAGTTCCCCGGGCAATAGTTGATAATTGTTTACCACTGTGGCAAAATCAAAGGGATGGATAATTTTATCGTAACTGGCGTAGATAAATATTACGCCCAATATCCACCGGGCACCATGGTAAAAAATCAATGGAATTGAAATTTTGCTTGTTGGGGATTGGGTATTGCCTGCCATGCGATTCTCTTTAAAATTATACATTTTCATTATCTCCGTTAATGGATTCCACGGGCATTTCTGCATTTAACCATGCGTCCCATCCCCCTGTCATCACCTTGACATTAAATCCCATTTCTTTAAGGAAAAAAGCAAGATCATGGCTCAGGGTGCAGGTGTTTCCATCGCAGTAGGTAATCACAAGGTCACTTGGATCAATCTGGGGGGCAACGGCCATGAATTGCTCCTGAACATCATGCCACGGCAAATTTAATGCCCCTTTAATATGACCCTGATTAAATTTTGAGATATCCCTTGCATCGATGAAAAGAGCAGACTTTTTATTAAAAACCGCAATGGCCTGATCCAACCCAAGGGCCATGGTGTGACCGTCTTCTGTGGTCAGTTGGGCGTCAACAGACCAATCCTGAACCAGGGCAAGGGGAGCGGATCGAAGAAAATTACCGCCAAGACCGGCCATGAGTGCCAGGGAAAAAAGAATTAAAATCTGTAGACATATGATTTTTGGAGATGGAATTTTATTTAAATTTTTCATTTTAAAAATATAGAACTGACCTGCTTTTGTGTCAATATCAAGGATAAAATTTAAGAAAAAGATTTACAAATCATGCCAGTTTCTGATTAAATAATGGGATGCGCAATTTTTGATGCATAACAAAATCGAGCTGGGGGTCCAGTTTGAAAATGATCTGATTGTGAGGGGAGCTAATTGAGTAGAAACATGGAAGTTAAAGGCATTGTCATCATTGCCGGTAATTACGGCAGTGGAAAAACTGAAACCTCTGTAAATCTGGCGCTTCATGGAAAAAAGGCAGGCCTTGCCGTGAGTATTGTTGATCTTGATCTGGTAAATCCTTATTTCAGAACCCGGGAGGCCAGGGATGTGCTTACCCGCCAGGGTATCAATGTTGTTTTGCCCGATGAAAAGTACATGCATGCAGACCTTCCCATTTTATCACCCAAGGTAGCCGGTATCATCAAAAACTCTTCGGATCTCACCATATTGGATGCCGGGGGCGATGATGTGGGTGTCACTGTTCTTGCGGCTTTGGCCGACAGCATGGCAGAACACACCGTTCAGATGTTACAGGTAGTAAACCCTTACAGGCCCTTCACAGAAACCGTTGAAGGGTGCCTGAAAATAAAGGAGGAGATTGAAATTTCCTCAAAATTGAAGGTCACCGGATGGGTGAGCAATGCCAACCTCATTGATGACACCACCCCCCAAGATATTTATAGAGGATATGATCTGGTGCAGGCCCTGGCCCTTAAGACCGGTATTCCGGTGGAGTTTATCACGGCATCCACGGAATTGATGGATGGTCTGGATCTGAGCCGTTTTGATTGTCCTGTATTACCCATTGAGAGGAAACTTGCTCCACCCTGGCGGCGGAGCAGGCAATAGGAGAAAGGCGTATGGCGTTTAAACATGTTGTTGATACGGAGAGATGTAAGGGCTGCGGCCTGTGCAAAGACGTCTGTCCTAAAAATGTTCTGGAAATTTCTGATACGGTAAGTGCCAAGGGATATTTTCCCATATTCCAGGCAAGACCCGAGGATTGCATCCACTGCACATTGTGCTGTGTGATGTGTCCTGATGTGGCCATCACCATTATTGAATCCAGTGACGAAACCCCTGAAAAAGCAATGGAGGAAAACTGATGGCCAAGGTGTTGATGAAAGGAAATGAAGCAATTGGAGAGGCTGCCATCCGGGCAGGCTGCCTGAACTATTTTGCCTATCCCATTACGCCCCAGTCCGAGGTGGCGGAATATTTGGCAAAGAGATTGCCGGAAGCCGGTGGTACCTTTGTTCAAGGTGAAAGCGAAGTGGCCGTGGGATATATGATTTTTGGTGCGGCAGCCTGCGGTGAGCGGGTGATGACAACTTCCTCCAGCCCCGGGGTGAGCCTCATGAGTGAGGCCATCAGCTACATTGCCGGGGCCAGATGTCCTGCCGTATTTGTTAATATCATGCGCGGTGGTCCGGGACTTGGCGGTATTTTGCCTTCCCAGGGAGATTATTTCCAGGCCACCAAGGGTGGCGGGCATGGAGATTATCACATGCTGGTCATGGCTCCGGACGGTGTCCAGGAGGCTGTGGAAATGACCATGCAGGCTTTTCCCCTGGCAGAAAAATATCGGGGGCCTGTGATGATCATGGGAGACGGAATGATCGGGCAGATGATGGAACCTGTGGAATTCCCCGAAGATCTCTACGTGCCACCCACCAATAAAGATGAGTGGGCCACCAATGGCATGGACACCCGTAAGAGTGACACAAAAAATATTGTTAAATCCCTCTATCTTGATCCCACTGTGCTCAATGATCATAATCTGCTGCTCAAATCCCAGTATGATCGCATGAAAGAAGAAGAGGTCAGATTTGAAAATTATAACACCGACGGCGATTATCAGGCCTTGATTGTCAGCTATGGCACCATGAGCCGAGTGTGCAAGACCGCCATTGATGAAATGAAGGCCCAGGGACTTGAAATCGGTATGGTAAGACCCAAGACTTTGTTTCCCTTTCCCGAAAAAGCCATCCATGATGCGGCATCAAAACCGGGTTGCAAAGTGGTGGTGAGCATAGAGATGAGCATGGGTCAGATGGTGGAAGATGTGGAGCGGGTGGTAAAGGGAAAAACACCGGTGCAGTGGTATGGCCAGTGCGGTGGTGAAGTGCCCACCCCACAAAAAGTCATGGAACATATTCAATCATTGCTCAACAGTTAAACCGGGGGATATCAGATATGGGAAAAACATTTTCAAAACCGGAAGCGCTTTCCGATGCACATACCCACTACTGCCCCGGGTGTACCCATGGGATTGCCCACAGACTTGTGGCAGAAGTGATTGATGAACTGGGTATCAGAGGCAGAACCGTGGGCATTGCCCCGGTGGGATGTGCTGTCATGGCCTACAACTATTTCAGCTGTGATTTCCAGGAAGCAGCCCACGGAAGGGCCCCTGCCATGGCCACGGGCATGAAGCGGGTGAGGCCTGATCTCATGGTTTTTACCTACCAGGGGGATGGTGACCTTGCCAGCATCGGCATGGGAGAAATTATTCATGCCGCCAACCGTGGGGAAAAATTCACCACCATCTTTATCAATAATGCCATATATGGTATGACCGGTGGACAGATGGCACCCACCACCATGCCGGGTCAACGGGCCACCACGGCCCCCATGGGCCGGGATGTGGAGAAAACCGGCATGCCCATCCGCATGTGTGAACTGCTTTCAAGCCTTGCCACACCCGGATATGTTGAGCGACAGACTTTGCTTAAACCCAAATATATCAATAAAGCCAAAAAAGCCATTAAAAAAGCTTTTGAATACCAGGAAGCAAATAAATGCTTCAGTTTTGTTGAGTTGGTCAGCACCTGTCCCACCAACTGGGGGATGACCCCCCAGGACGCCCTTAAATGGGCTGAAGAAACCCTGCTCCCTTATTATCCCCTGGGAGAGTTTAAATCTCCCGAATAAACAGGGGGAGTCAAGAATTTTCATTAATACGGCCATTTATTGAAAAAGTATCTGAATGCGTTGATGCTCTTTAAACAAAAAAAGGTCTGTCCATGGAAAATTCCTGAATGATTGAAATTGAATCTTTCTTAGGAGGCATATATGCAAAAAGAAGTGATGTTTGCAGGGTTTGGCGGGCAGGGTATCCTGCTCAGTGCAAAACTGCTGGCCCATGCAGCCATGAACCAGGGAGCGGAGGTGATGTGGATTCCCTCCTATGGTCCGGAAATGAGGGGAGGCACGGCATACTGTACAGTGATCGTCAGTGATCGTCTCATCGGGTCCCCCATTGTTAAGAATCCCACCCATCTGGTGGCAATGAATCGCCCCTCTTTGGAAAAATTTGCCCCTGTGGTAAAATCCGATGGGGTGGTAATGATCAACAGCTCGTTGATTCCTGTTAGAAGCGGCAGGGACGATGTGGATGAGCTCATTGTACCTGCCAATGACGCTGCCATTGAAGTGGGAAGTGTTCGGTGTGCCAATATCATTGCCGTGGCAGCCTTTGCAGCCCGAAGCAAAATGGTGGATCTGGAAATTTTAAGGGAATGTGTTAAATCTCAATTTGCTTCCAAAGCAAAATTGATCCCTTTAAATATGGCAGCCTTTGATAAAGGCTTGGAACTCGCCGAAGGTAAGTAATTATGAGATGGGTCATGGCAAGATGCATGACCCGGGACATCAATTAATCTTAAAAGGGGGTTGTATGATTCGACGTGAAATTTCGCTTTTCTTGAGCAATGTACCTGGTGAACTTGGTAAAATGACAGTCCTGTTGAGCGATGCAGGTATCAATGTGGATGCCATCACCATCCAGGATGCATCAAGCTATATCCAGAATATTTTCCAGGCCCGGGGAAAATCCATCAAGAGATTGGCTTCTGCAGACAGTTACAAGTATGTAAAGCGGGATTCTGCCAAGGTTTCTCTTATCCGTATGTTAGTGGATAAGCCGGATGAAGCCGTGGCATTACTCAATGAAAAAGAGTATATTTTTGACACCAAGGATCTTATTGCCATTGAGCTGGAAAATACCCCCGGCACCCTTTCCAAGATTACCCGGGAATTTGGGGAAAAAGAGATAAATATAAACTATGTATACGGTTCGGTTTCCGATTCCGATGGAAGATGTCTTTTTGTGTTTTGTCCTGAAGATCTCCAGGCGGCTTTAAAAATATTTGAATCCTTCGGCTGAATCATTTGTTGGAAGGACGTGCTGCCATCGCCTTCCAACCAAAAGCTGCAACAGACATGCATTGCATGCTGATGAACTTTTGGAACTGAAAAGTAACTGAAAAGTACCTATACACCAAAGAGCCCCCGGACAAAATATTTGTTCCGAGGGCTCTTTTTTTAACAATGATTTCAGAACCGGCCTGAATCACACCGGGTATGTTCGCATTTTTTAAGTATTCGATTTAGTTATGCAAATCTTTGGGTAACGTCCCATATCCGCCTGTTTGAAGCTGCGCAACATAAAAATGTTAGGGGGATGAGCAGACCAAAACCGGTAAAGATGGGTGCACACCGAATATTTACTGCGCTTTTATGGTTTTCTCTTGTCTTTGAGGATATTATTAGAAATCACAACACGCTGGATTTCAGAGGTTCCTTCATAGATGGTGAAAACCCTGGCATCCCTGTAAAATCGCTCCACATCGTAATCCTTTGTAAAGCCGTATCCGCCGTGGAGCTGAATGGCTCTGGCTGTGACCTGGTTGACCATTTCCGATGCAAACAGTTTGGCCATGGCTGCCTGGGTGGTGTATTTTTCCTTACGATCTTTCATGGCAGCAGCAGAAAGAACCAGCTGACGGGCCGCTTCAATCTGGGTGGCCATATCGGCAATCTGCCAACGGATGCCCTGGTGTTTTGTGATGGCGCTGCCAAATTGTTTTCTGCCTTTTCCGTATTTAACGGCTGCATCCATGGCTGCCTGGGCCACCCCTAAGGATTGGGCTGCAATGCCGATGCGTCCGCCGTCAAGCCCTGACATGGCAATTTTAAATCCGTCGCCTTCTTTTCCCAGAAGGGCTGAGGCAGGAACCCGGCAATTTTCAAAAATTAAATCTGTGGTATCTGATGCCCGAAGGCCCATCTTGTCTTCCACATGCCCCACCACAAGGCCCGGCGTTTTTTTGGAAACCAGAAAGGCACTGATACCTTTGTGTTTTGCACTTTCATCGGTTTTTGCCGTAACAATGACAGCCCCGCAGTTTTTTCCTGATGTTATGAATCTTTTGGTACCGTCAATGATATAATCGTCTCCGTCACGCACGGCAGTGGTGGACTGGCTCACTGGATCAGAACCGGCATCGGGCTCGGTCAATGCAAAAGCGCCGATCATTTTTCCCGAGGCCAGGGGAATGAGAAATTCCTCTTTTTGTGCTTCAGTGCCGAATTTTAAAATGCTTTCACACACAATGGAGTTTTGAACAGACATGACAACGGAAGTGGATGCGCATGAATAGGCAATTTCGGACAGGGCCAGGACATAGGAGATGGTATCCGCCCCTTCACCCCCATATTCCGGGGGAATCATCATGCCCATTAATCCCAGCTCTCCCATCTGTTTAAAGTTTTTTTTCGGAAATTCCTTGGTTTTATCCCGTTCGGCTGCCGTGGGGGCAATCACCTTTCTGGAAAATTCCCTGACCATGCTTTGAATCATTAATTGTTCTTCAGTGAGGTTGAATAACATCTGTCTCTCCTTTTCATGCGGATGGGTGCAGTGGGACGATTTTAGGTGTTTTTTCGTCCATGGGCTTGGCTTCTAAGCTCATAAAATTAGTGATTTAGGGGCTGTAGACCACCACAATGAGTTCCGCATCTGTGTCACCCACGTTTTTCAGATCATGTTTAATGGCAGAGTTGAAATGGAGGGATTCTCCCGGGCCAAGCCTGTTGACATTGTCTCCCACTGAAATTTCCACCTCTCCTTTAAGGACATAGGAAAATTCTTCACCTTCGTGTTGAAACCCCACACCTTCATGGGCTGCCCCTGCATCAATGGTAATACGAAATGCCTTGAGATGTTTGTTTTCTGCACCCGGGGTCAGGGGAGAGTAGGCATAATTATCCGTTCGTTTGGTGTAAGCTTCTTTTCTCTCAGCTTCGGTGCCTTCCTGTTCTTTGAGTAAAAATCCGGAGTCCACCCCCAATGCCCGGGAAATTTGCAGTAGAGTGCCCACAGGAGGACGTTTGCTCCCTGACTCCACTGTTTTGATGAATTCCTTGGACAGACCGGTTTCGTTGGCCAGGAAATCCAGGGTCAATTTTTTTTCCAGACGAATTTGCCTGATTCTTTTTCCAATGGGAATCAGCTCATTTTTTTCCTTTGCCATGTATGAACTCCTTTTATCAAAAGTAATATGAACGAGCGCTCGGTCATTTAATAATATTAAAAAAAAAGGATGTCAACCCCCAAGGGGCAGGTAAACATACCTGCCCCTGAAAAGGGCTGTTCCTTCAACGGAAAAGCGTCACATATCTTTTGTTTGTGACGTGATTACTACAGTTTTTCAATCCAGTTCTCAGTATCTTCGGCCATGCCATATTGGATATTGGTGATGGCTTCATTGAATTTCACGGCCAGTTTTCCGGGGGTGCCGTCCCCGATGTGCATGATGTTATCACCGTATTTAATTTCCCCCACCGGAGAAATAACCGCAGCAGTACCGGAACCAAAGGCCTCGGTGAGGCTGCCGTCTTTGTGGGCCTGGGCCAGTTCATCAATGCTGATTTTTCGTTCTGACACTTTCATTCCCCATTTACGGCCCAGCTGAAGAACAGAATTACGGGTGATGCCGGGTAGAATACTGCCGTTGAGCATGGGGGTGACCAGTTCATCGTTGATCACGAAAAAAATGTTCATGGCACCCACTTCTTCAATGTATTTTTGCTCCACACCATCCAGCCACAATACCTGGGCATAGCCTTCTTCTTTGGCCTTTTCCGATGCCAGGAGGCTTGCCGCATAGTTACCGGCGGTTTTATATTCTCCAACCCCGCCCCTGACAGCACGGACATGGTCTTTGGAGATCAAAATTTTAACCGGGTTAAAGCCTTCGGCATAATAGGCTCCCACCGGGGAAAGAAGGACAAAGTATCGATAGGTGTGTGAGGCCCGAACGCCCAGGAACGGGTCTGTTGCAAACACCGTGGGACGGATATAAAGGGAGGTACCCGGGGTTTCGGGAATCCACTCTTTTTCAACCTTTAAAAGTTCTTTTAACGCTTCAAGGGCAAAGGCTTCATCTATCTCTGGGATACAAAGACCCCGGGCAGAGCTGTTAAGGCGTTTAAAATTTTCCTGGGGCCTGAACAGCTGAATCTCTCCCTTGGCTGTTTTGTATGCTTTTAATCCTTCAAAAATGGTCTGGCCATAGTGAAGTGTCATGGTGGCAGGGGAAATTGAAAAATTATGCAGGGGTTCAATGCGGGCATTGTGCCACCCTTTTTCCGGATTGTAATCCATATTAAACATGTGATCGGTGAATATGGTACCAAAGCCCAGAGCTGAATCCTCCGGTCTTTTTCCCTGTTTTTCTACTCGGGTAATGGATATGTCCATTTGCAAACCTCCCTTAAAATATGTATGTATATATGCTTTTTATCAATCATATATGGTAAGTTGAATATATGATCTTGAAGCAAGGTCTTTGTCAAGGAAATTTGTTCAAATGGTCTATTTTTCAAATTGCCCCCGGTTTGACAAAAGCCGATTTGTCTAATAAATATGGTGGGCCATTCTGCCCGCAATGAAGATCATAATAAAAAAATGAAAGGAACAGATAAGATGAATATTCTGGATAAGGTAAAAGAAAGCGGATTGATATTTGACGGAGCCATGGGGTCCATGCTCATTGCAGCAGGCCTCAAGGGCGGTAAAATATCAGAGCTGTGGAATCTTGAAAACCCCCAAATAATAGAAGATGTCCATAAAGCTTATTTTGATGCCGGTTCCCATGTGGCAGTGACCAACAGCTTTGGAGCATCCCCCTTTAAATTAAAAAAAATGGGAATTGATGCAGATCCTGAAAAGATCAATATGGCGGCTGTGGAGATCGCCAAAAGAGCTGCCGGGCCGGATCAGTATGTGGCAGGGGATATGGGGCCGTTGGGAGAGATGCTCCAGCCTGCGGGCCTGCTCACAGAGGAAGAAGCTGAAAAACATTATGTAGAGCAGGCCGGTTTTCTGGCCGAGGGCATTGATTTTTTTATCCTTGAAACTTTTTTTGATCTTAACGAGATTTTGGCTGCCATAAGGGCCATTCGCAGCATATCGGATCTGCCCATCTTTGCCACCATGACTTTTCAACAAAAACCCACCGGTTTTTTTACCCTCATGGGAAACAAACCCGGTGACAGCATGAATAAGCTGGTGGAAGCCGGTGCCTCGGTGGTGGGGGCCAATTGTTCCCTTGCCAGTGACACCATGGTGGAACTTGCAAAGATAATCCGTGACAGCGTTGATGTGCCTGTGATGATTCAACCCAATGCCGGTGCCCCCAAAAAAATGGGAGACACGGTGATTTACCCTGAAACAGTGGATTATTTTTGTAATAATATGATGGCGCTGAAGGAGATGGGAGTTGATGTGGTGGGGGGATGCTGCGGCACCACTCCTGATTTCATCCGGGCCATTGCGGATAAAATTGCAGCCGGATAATGTCTTTTAAACTGAACTTAGGATGGTAATTCTTTGGCAAACAAAAAAACGTGGATAAAAGAATCAGAAGGTCAAAACCTTAAATTCCGGCGTGAAACACTTTTGAATTATGCAATGAACAGATGGGGACTTAATAAGGCATACAGTGTCGGAGCCACATCTGAGCTTATCAGAAGCTGTGCGCCCGGGACCTTTGACGAGTGGGAAGCTTTTTATTTTGAGTTTGCCAGGCAAAAGAAAAAAGACGGCATTGGAATTACCAGGGAATACATTTCAGATTTGGGGAGAAAACTTTATGTCAAGCTTTCTGAAGTGGTTCAAAATGAACTTGAATCCATTTCAGAGCAAGAGTGCATTGATTATGTTTATAATCTGGTTTTAAACAGAACCTATGAAGGTTATAGGACTGAGATTGAAACAATTTACGGGCAACTTGAAGGATGTCTTGATTACAAAATTCAACCTGCCCCCGATGAATGGGACAGACATTTTGGTGTTGATTTTTTTATTCAGGTTAAAGATGCTTATCTTGGGCTCCAGATAAAACCAATTTCTGCTGAAAATTCCATTAATAACTATCAATGGGTTGAAATCCATAGAAAGAAGCATTTAAAATTCCAAAAGAAATTTTTGGGAAAAGTTTTTTTTGTATATTCCATTAAAGCCCGGGGAAAGAAAAAAACAATTTACAATGTAGAAGTGATTGATGAAATAAAATCTGAAATTAGACGTCTGGAGGCCCTGTGATGAAAAGCGAACACAGGGTAATATTTTCCGATGCCCGGAATTTAAATTCCTTGTCCAATGATTCCATTGATCTTGTTGTCACATCTCCTCCCTATCCCATGATCAGTATGTGGGACAATCTGTTCATCAATATGAATCCAGATATTCAAAGGGTATTGGATCAAGGTTGTGGTAATATCGCCTTTGAACTTATGCATTTGGAATTGGACAAGGTGTGGCAGGAGCTTGACAGGGTTGTCAAGCCCTCGGGATTTGTGTGTATAAATATTGGAGATGCCACCCGCACCGTCGGTAAGCAGTTTCAGTTATATTCAAACCATTCACGCATAACATCTGCACTGACCCGGCTTTCATTTCAATCATTACCGGTGATTCTCTGGAAAAAAGCAACCAACTCTCCCAATAAATTCATGGGTTCAGGCATGCTCCCGGCAGGGGCCTATGTTACCCTGGAACATGAATATATTATGATTTTTAGAAAAGGGGGAAAACGTGAATTTAAGACACCGGAGCAGAAACAAACCAGAAATGAAAGTGCTATTTTCTGGGAAGAAAGAAATCGCTGGTTTTCAGACACATGGGACATTAAAGGGGTCAGGCAGAAGATGGGGCCGGGAAAATCAAGGGACCGGAATGCTGCATATCCCTTTGAATTGCCCCATCGATTAATTAACATGTATTCAGTAAAAGATGATACCGTTCTTGATCCATTTCTGGGCACCGGCACCACTACTTTTGCGGCCATGGCATCGGAACGAAATTCCTTGGGAGTTGAGTGTGATAACCATTTTTCAGATGTCATTCGCGAAGGGTTAAAGAATACAAAACAGTTATCCAACAAAACCCTTGTTCAGCGAATTGAAAAGCATCTGGATTTTGTTAAAGAGTATCAGCAGAATAAAAAAATATTGAAGCATGAAAATCACACTTATGGGTTTCCAGTGATGACAAAGCAGGAAAGCAGATTAAAATTTAACCTTGTGAAAGATATTTGTTCATCCAATTTGAATAAAATGGTTGTTGAGTACGAAGATTTTTCAATTTCCCATAAAACCAAACGGGACAATGTAAAATTTTATCGTGAATCCAATTTGTTTTCCGGAAAGCAGATGAATCTCTTTGATTTGTAACTCAACTTTCGGGCTTCATTTCAAAGCCAGCATTTTTAAATGTACCGATGGGCTCAGTGTGCCAAGAACCGGACAATTGAGCTGTCTACAGTTCCGGTCCGGGCCCATTGCCCATCGGGGGGTGGCGGCGGTATAATACCATTTTTCAAGTTTTGTTGTGGGCGGGCCGAGGCCGGAATACGGTCTGCCCGTGGCAGTTATTTAGAACTGAGCACTCTAAATCCCATAGCTTTGGCCATACATTTCTTAACGGCGCCGGGTTGAATATTCACACATGCAGGCCAGGGCCCTGACGGCCCGTTCCGGTGAGGGGAACAGAACTGTTTTATAGCGATCTTCTACAGTGCCCTGGAGCATTTTTGACGTGGCATCGGACATGAGGCTCACACCGAGTATGGGTTTTTGATATTGATTGACCAGTTCCTTGACGCGATGGTTAAAATCCCGGTCAAACTCCTGTAGAGCCTTTTTCATGGAGTCCATTTCTTTTTTGTCAAAATCAGGGTCAGATTGAGCCACCGACGCCAACATTTTATCTGCAAAAATACGTTTTCCATCAATACCCAGATGGATAACAGCATCACACCCCTCCCATTCAAGAAGCGCCTCCATGGCCACCAGAGGAATATTTGTATCAAATTCTCCCACCACATCAATGGGGTTGCTTTTGCTCCAATAGTCGGGCAAAAGTGCATTGAGCTTTTCCAGGATATTATCAGGCAAATCAGCAAGTTCAAGTCCATTTTCGTTGCAAAGATCTGAAGTGACCACCCCCCAGCCTCCCCCCAATGTAACAATGCCCACCCGGTTACCCGCAGGCAGGGGCAGGGAAGAAAATACAACGGCGGCATCCACCATTTCCATGGGTTTCTTCACCTGAATAATGCCGGCCTGGCGGCAGGCGGCATCAAACACCACTCCGTCGGATGCCATGGCGCCGGAATGACTGGCAGCAGCCCTGGAACCTGCTTCGGTGCGCCCTCCTTTTAACATTATCACCGGCTTCTTTCTGGAAACCCGGGCCGCAGCACTGAAAAAACGGTGACCGTCTTTGATGCTTTCAAGGTAAAGCACCACGGTTTGTGTTTTTTCATCTATTTCAAAAAGCTCCATATAATCTTCCACCGTTACCATGCCTTCATTGCCGGAGCCGCTGTAGGCACGCATTCCAAGTCCATGTTGGTCTGCAAAATTAAGCAATTGCACCCCAAGATTACCAGATTGGGATACCAGGGCTGTGCCCCCCGGCATTGGATGGGTATGGGAGCTTGTGCAAAAGAATTTTTTATGGGGGGAACAGATTCCCATGGTATTGGGACCAAGAATAATAATACCTGCCCGGGCTGCTGCTTGAACAATTTTCTCTTCCAGAAGTCTACCTTCTTTTCCAGTTTCACTGAAACCCGAGGTGATAAGTAGCATTCCCTTGATTCCCTTTTCCTTAAGCTGTGGAATCAGATCCACCACCCGGGCTGCCGGAATCGTTACCACTGCCAGATCCACTGACTCCTTGATATCGGATAGTTGGCGATATACCGATTTTCCCAGAATACGCCCACCGCCGGGATTAACCATATAAATGTGACCTTCATATCCGCCGCTGATGGTGTTGCTGGGTAAAAGGTTCCCCCATTTGCCAATGGTGCCGGAAGCGCCGATATACGCAACGGAATTTGGGAAAAAAAGTTTACTTAACTGTTTTTTATCAATGGGGGGGCGGGAGTTGATTTTTTGCACTGGTGTTCCGATTTTCACCAGGGCATCCACCCCCACAAGATCCCCCGTGGGTGTGGCAATGAGAGGATTGATGTCAACTTCCTGAATTTCCGGACAGTGGGTGGCAAGGCGGGAAAGCCCCATAAGGGTGGATTCAATTTTTTTGAAATCCACGGCAACTTCCCCCCTGAATGGGCCCAGCATCTTTTTCCCTGAAATTTCAGACACCATGGTAATAATGTCATTGTGGGACAGGGGGGCCAGACGAAACACCACATCGTGCAGGGCTTCGGTGAAAATTCCCCCAAGGCCGAACACGATCACAGCCCCGAAATGGGGATCTTTGAACATGCCTGCCACAAACTCCCGTTTTCCCTGAATCATGGGTTGAATCAATACGCCTTCCAGTTGTACAGGTGCTTTTTCAAATATATCCAAAGCCGCCTGTTGAACAGCTTTGGATGAAAAAAGTCCCGGTTTTACCAGTCCCAGTTCAGATTTATGGGCAATTTCCTTGCCGCATCCCTTGAGTACCAAAGGAAATTCCATGGTTTCGGCAATGGCAATTGCTTCTTGGGCGTTGCCAGCCATATTATTTGAAACCATGGGAATATCATATGCATTTAAAATGTCGCCGGCGTCCTTTTCTGAAAGAATGGTGACCTTCTGCGCCATGGCAGTGTTTATTTTTTGTTCTACCCAGTTCGGTTGATTCATGGCTCAATTCCTTTAAAGATAATATCATTGATCAGATCTGTAACAGCTGAGGTGTTTATATCTTGATTAAAGATAATGGCATCAAGACAGGCATGTTCAATGGCACCCACCATAACTTTGAGCAATACATGGGAATCAATGTTTTTTTTGAGTTCTCCCCGGGCCATGCCGTTTATGATGATTTCATGTATAAAAGATTCAATGGACATCATTTTGGCATGGGCATTGGATTGAAAATATTCAGGGCTGTTTCTTACTTCAAGAAGCAAAATTCTGCTAAACACCCTGTTTTTCAAATATGCTCTGATGGTGGTCAGAATGAAAATTTTTAATTTTTCAACGGTTGTCTCTTTTTTCATTATTTTTGCTGTGAGCAACCGGTGAAATATGGTGAGGTTTTCTCCAAGCAGTTCAAACAGGAGATCTTTTTTATCCCTGAAGTATTTATAGATCAAACCCTCTGTGACCCCGGCTTCCCGGGCAATATTGGCAGTGGTCACGGCATTAAAATTTTTTTGTTCCAAAAGCCTGGAGAGGGCATCTAATATTTTAATTTTTCCAGGTGGTTGATATTGAGACATTGTTTTATCTACCCTAAATTGATTTGATCAATGGGCATCCTTCACTTCCTTTTTACACTTTTCAGAGCAATTGTCCCTTTTGGGGAATAAGTTTTCAAAAAAATGTGAGCTACTTTTGGGGTCAGATGATGGATGCCGATCAATGCATTAGAACTATATGACTCGGTGCAATGTTTTTTATTAGAAAATAAAACTTCCGGGCAAGCTCAGGCAGAGCCGCCCCTCCGATGGGCAATAGGAACCGGGCAATTGAGCTGTCTACGGCCATTGCCTGTCGGGGGGGGGCGGCGGTATAATACCATTTGGCTCCGCGTCTACGACCCTATATTTGTTGTGTCCGATAGGTCATGTGGGTTTACATGAATTAAATGCAACATTTAATCGGGTAAGTGAAACTTACTCACGTTTTTTGTTAAAGTCAATATTTTTTTTATATGAAATACTCCGCCAATCAGAGGCGTATTTCAAGCTTCGTTATGGGCGGAACCGAATCAAAATACGGTCCGCCCATGGCGGTTTATATGAAATACTCCGCAAATCAGGGGTGTATTTCAAACTTTGTTGTGGGCGGAGCGAGGACAGAATAAGGTCCGCCCGTGGCGGTTATATGAAAAGGTCGTGCTCAAGTACCCTCAGCAGAGCCCCCCCGACGGGTAATAGGAACCGGACAATTGAGCTGTCTACAGTTCCGTCCGGGCCGGGGCGGCATAATATCATTTGGCTCCGCGTCTACGACCCTATATTCGTTGTATCCGCCAGGACATGCCCGTTATATACAAAGTAATGTTCAATTGTTCTCAGCAAACCCCTTGAGAGGGCAATGGGAAGCGGTCAATCCAAAATTGTCATTCATGATTACAATGATGAGATTGAATTTCTTCTTGACATCACCTTTTTTTATCAATAGTTAATTTGGTGAGAATAAACATGTTTGCTTTAATCAAAAAACAAACTCAATTCTTGTAAAATCAGCTTAAAAAGCTTGATCATCAAGTAAAAGGAGACATCCATATGATTGAAATAAGGTTCCACGGGCGGGGGGGGCAGGGAACGGTGCTGGCCTCCATTTCCCTGGCCAAAGCTTTTTTTGATTCCGGATACCAGGTGCAGACGTTTCCATTGTTCGGGGTTGAACGACGGGGAGCGCCGGTGGAGGCTTTTTTAAGAATTTCCAAATCCGATATCCTTGTGCGGAGCAATGTTTACACCCCGGATCATCTGGTGGTCATGGACAGTAAACTGCTCACGGCCATTGATGTTACCCGGGGACTTAAAAAAAATGCCATGATCCTGATCAATGGTTCAGAGCCCCCGGATGACATGACACCGTTTAAAGATTTTAAAGTGGCCATGGTGGATGCCGCAGCCGTTGCCTTGGAAAACGGCCTTGGCAGCCGGACCCGGCCCATCATTAATACGGCCATGCTGGGGGCCTTTTCCCGGGTCATGGCAATGCCGGACATGAAATACATTGAAAAGGCCATTTTAAAAGAGGTGCCGGTGAAGCAAGATCAGAATGTGGCAGCAGCAAAGCAGGCATATGGTGCTGTGAAAATTATGGATAATAAATAAATGGCTAAAAAGCGCAGGGAGGTTCAATGGAATCCCAGGCAATGATAAAAGACAAACCCACGTTCCAAGGGTTAACGAACAACGTATCACTGTACATCTCAAAATCCCATGCAAGCTCAAGGATAAATAAAACCGGATCATGGCGATTTGCCCGCCCGGTGTATGAAAATAAGACCGCTCCCTGTAGTGCATCCTGTCCGGCAGGCAATTATATTCCCAAAGTGGTGATGCACCTTTCCAAGGAAAATATCCATGGGGCCTTCAGGGCCTTGATCCAGGAAAATCCCTTTCCGGCCACCTGCGGCAGGGTTTGTTTCCATACCTGTGAATCTGCCTGTAACCGTGGGAGCCAGGATCAGGCTGTGGCCTTTCGATGCCTGGAAAGGTACATTGGAGACATGGCCATCACCGAAAATTTTCCCCTGGATGCCAAATCCCTTGCTGCCGGGAATGCCGGGAATATAAAGGTGGCAATATTGGGGGCCGGTCCGGCAGGTTTGTCTGCGGCCTTTTTTCTCACCCGTCTGGGGTTTTCCTGTGAAATTTTTGAATCCACGGACAAGGCCGGTGGGGTCATGCAATGGGGAATTCCTTCCCATCGTCTGCCAAAATCAGTGCTGGACCATGAAATCCAGAGAATTGTCAACATGGGGATAAAAATTCATTACAACCATTCCCTTGATGCTGAATTCATGACCACGGCCCATCATTCTTTTGGTGCAATGTTTATCAGCCCCGGACTTTCGGTTCCCCTGACCATGGGAATTGAGGGAGAATCCCATATTCACCAGGGATTACAGCTGTTAATGGATATCCAGACAAAGGATATGCCTTTAAAACAGGGCAGGGTGGCAGTGATCGGTGGCGGTAATACTGCCATTGATGTGGCAAGGTCTCTGAAACGCCTGGGAGCTGACCCGGTAATTGTGTATCGCCGACGCAAACAAGATATGCCCGCCTTTGCCCAGGAAATTGTGGATACAGAAAAAGAAGGCATTGAAATCATTGAATTAAAATCTCCGGTGGCAGTTCAAAAAATTGACAAAGGATTTATTTTGAATCTTGTCAGCATGGCACCGGTTACAGAAAAAGGCAATGATGGACGAACCCGGGTGATGCCCGTGGATAACACCCCAGAGACCATGATTTTCAGTGAAATTTATTCAGGAATCGGGGCAACACTCCATGATAGCTGGAAAGCCGATGCCGATGCCCCGGAGTCCGCCATTAAGCTTGATCATGTGGATTTTCATCTTAAAGACATTCCTTTTCTCTACGGTGGAGATTGCGTAAATGATGTTCAAAGCGTGACCCACGCCATTGCATCGGGCAAGGAAGCTGCCATTGCTTTATCGGCATATGTTGATTCCGGCATCGATTCTGTCAAAAAAACCGTGGACATCTGCCGGCTGGGTGCAGGAAAAGCCTTGTCCATGGAGATATATTTACAGGGTGAAAGACGTCTCAACTCAGATCATGTGGTGACAGATACGGAAATCAACCTGGATTATTTTACATCAACCCCCAGAATTGAGCCTGGGCATATTCCACTTAAAACTTCGGTGACCTCCTTTAAAGAGGTGGAAAAAACTTTCACCCGGGAAGCGGCCATGGCAGAGGCCCTGCGCTGTTATCAATGCGGATTTTGTAATGAGTGTGAAAACTGTCGAATTTTTTGTCCGGAAATTTCCATCACACGGCAAAATGGCAAAAAGATGATTGATCTGGATTATTGCAAGGGGTGCGGGGTCTGTTCGGTGGAGTGTCCCCGGAACGCCATCACCATGGAGGAGGAAAAATGAAGCATGTGATTGAAGGCAGTCATGCCATTTCTGAAGCGGTGAAACTTGCCCGGGTGGATGTGGTTTCCGGGTATCCCATCACCCCCCAGACCCATATCATTGAGGCCATTTCCGAGTATTGTGCCAATGGCGAAATGAAAGCAAAATTTATTCCCGTGGAAAGTGAACATTCGGCCATGGCAGCCGTTGTGGGGGCCGCAAGCACCGGAGTACGCACCTTCACCGCCACCTCATCCCACGGCCTTGCCCTGATGCACGAAATGCTTCACTGGGCCGCCGGTGCCAGGCTTCCCATTGTGCTTGGGGAAGTCAACCGGGCCCTGGGGCCGGGGTGGAACATCTGGATGGACCAGAGTGATTCCCTTGCCCAGAGAGATACCGGGTGGATACAGCTCTATTGTGAGAACGGGCAGGAGGCCATGGATACCACCCTTTTTGCCTTTCGCCTGGCAGAGCTTGTAAACCTGCCGGTGATGGTGGTCATTGATGCTTTTTTTGTTTCTCACACCTTTGAACCGGTGGCCATACCCGAGCAGGAGCATGTGGATGATTTTTTACCCCCCTATGAACCCCGCATTGCCCTTGATCCTGACAATCCCTTTGCTTTGTTTCAAATGGCTCCCCCCAATGTATATATGGAGATGCGCCAGAGTATTCACAGGGCCATGGAACACACCCTTGATATTTATCATGAGGTGGAGAACGAGTTTGACGCTGTATTTCATCGTCGATACGGCATGATTGAAGAAATTAACTGTGAAAATGCCGATATTATACTGGTGACCACAGGATCTGCCACCAGCACTGCCAGGCAGGTGCAGATGGACATGGAAAAACAGGGGGAACGCTTTGGTATTTTAAAAATCAAAACATTTCGTCCCTTTCCCGGAAAGGCTATTTGTAATGCGCTGCAAAAAGCAAAAAAAGTGGCTGTGCTTGATAGAAACTTCTCCTTTGGGTCCGGTGGCATTTTTGCCCAGGAGGTCAAAGGGGCGTTACAGGTTCTTTCCCAGGGACCTGTTGTATTTAATTATATTGCCGGGCTTGGGGGGCGGGATATCACCCCGGATATCATTTCGGAAGTTTATTTAAAAACCAGGGACAGGGATCTGCCCCCTTGTGGCAGTGAGTGGCTGGGAACCTCCCCCCGTGATGAGAATTAAAAAATTTCATTGTTTTTGGCATTTGAATTTTTCTGATTTGATTCCCATGGGACAATGGATCATCCATTGCTGATTCCAGGCATCAATCATGATGTTAAATTTTGAATTTCTTTTTACAGGAATCTATATATATGCAAACATTAAATATTTCTGATGTTGATTTTGCAGAACCCGGAAACATGAGCTGTCCCGGATGTGGTGCAAGCATTGCCATGAATCTGGCGTTAAAGGCTCTGGGGCAGGACACCATTTTGGTGATTCCCGCCTGTTGCTGGGCCATCATTGCAGGCCCCTATCCCATGTCATCTTTAAAAGTACCCATCCTTCACACAGCCTTTCCTTCGGCGGCGGTGACTGCAAGCGGGGTCCGGGCGGGCCTTGACATGAAAGGGGACACCAAGACCACTGTGGTGGCCTGGGCCGGAGACGGGGGCTCCTTTGACATTGGCATTCAGTCTCTATCCGGGGCTGCCGAGCGGAACGATGATATTATTTTTGTATGCTATGACAATGAAGCATATATGAACACCGGGGTCCAAAGAAGCTCTTCCACCCCCTACGGCAGTCGCACCACCACCACACCGGGACAGGGATGGAAAAAAACCCGGAAAAAAAATATGATTGAAATCATGGCAGCCCATGGCGTTTCCTATGCAGCCACTGCCAACATTGCCTACCCCGAGGATCTTATTCGAAAATTTAAAAAAGCCCGGGAACTTAAGGGTGGTACACGCTTTATCCATGTTTATGCCACCTGTACAACAGGATGGGGAGCCCCATCGGAGTATGCGGTTAAAATCGCCCGTCTTGCCACCCGGTGTAATCTGTTTCCCCTGTACGAGGTGGAAGACGGCATCACTTACACCCTCAACGAAAAAGGTGATACGCCGGTGGATGCATACCTGAACCTGCAGGGACGCTTTAAGCATCTTTCACTGGAAGATAAAGCAGGCATCCAAAACCAGGTTGACAAGGATTTTGCAGTGCTGAAAAATAAACTTTCGGTTTGTTAAACGATCCTGTCCCGATGCTGCCTATATTCTCTGTTTCAATCTTCAGCCGGTGGATACTTTGTTTGCTGCGTTTTCAAAAAAGTGTCCACTGCTTTGTATCATGAACAGGCAGAAAGGGGGATTGCCAATATTTATTGCCTTTTTCATCGTGAATAGATATCCTTTTATAAAATCTTCAGGAAGTATAAGGGGGTATCATGCTTACCATTGAAAAACTTTTTCTGCGAAATATGATCATCGCCATTTTCACGGCCATGGGATTTTTATATTTATTTTGGATTTACACGGAGTACACCGCTTTTGTGACGGAATCCCGTCAGATGAAAATTGAATATATCAAATCCCAGAAGAAAACCTTGAAACATCAGGTGACAATGGTACTCGATTATATTCAATACATGGAAGCGCAGACTGAAACTCAATTGAAAAAGACCATTCAAAACCGGGTAAAAGAAGCCCATGCCCTTGCCTCCAATCTTTATGAAGAAAATAAAGAAGTAAAACCAAAGGCAGAAATAGTCAAAATGATTAAAGATGCCCTTCGACCCATTCGCTTTAACAACGGCAATGGGTATTTTTTTGCATTTTCCATGGATGGAACTGAAATTTTATTTGCCGACCACCCGGAAATGGAAGGCAGAAACATGCTGTCCGTCCAGGGACCCGGTGGAGACTTTGTTGTAAAAGATATGATTGAAATCCTAAAAGAAAAGAGCCGTGGATTTTATCAATATACCTGGACAAAACCCGGTGACACCGGCCGTTCGTTCCAGAAAATTGCCTATGTAAAATATTTTAAACCCTATGGCTGGGGTATTGGGACAGGGATATATATACAGGACATGAAAGAGCAGATCCAAACGGATGTTCTGGAACGGGTCAGTAACATGCGGTTTGGACAGAACGGATATTTTTTTGGCAGTGAGTATGGGGGATTTCCATTGTTCACCAACGGAAAAATTACCCGGGGCGGAGATAATCTCTGGAATCTTACTGACAGCGATGGGGTCAAAATTATCCAGGAAATGGACCGGGTTTCAAAAAAGCCTGAAGGCGGGTTTATCCAATATTCCTGGCATAAACTTGATTCCCAAATTCCCATCCCCAAGCTTGTGTATGTGCAAAATATTCCCGACTGGAAATGGATTATCGGTGCAGGTATTTACATTGATGCCATTGACAGCACCATCCTGTCGTGGAAAAATACGCTTTACAAAAATTTTAGAAATAAAGCCGTTACAAGTTTTATTCTCTTTTTCGCAATGTCTCTGGTCATCTATTTCTGGGCCAGACATCTGGCGGGTAAGGTTCAGCAAAGCATTAAAACCTTTGGGAATTTTTTTGAAGAGGCCTCTTTAACATCCACCTACATTGATCCGGAATCCCTGCCTTTTTTTGAGTTCAGAAACATAGCCCTTGCCGCCAATCAAATGGTTGAAATACGAGAACAAACCCTTGAAGCCCTTGAACTCAGCGAAAAAAGGTATGAAAAATCCCAGCTCATGGGCAAGGTGGGAAACTGGGAATATCATATTTCCACCCAGAATTTCTGGGGATCAAAGGGGACAAAACGAATTTACGGATTTGATCTGGACAAAGAGTTCCTGACAGTGGCGGATGTGGAGCGCTGCATACCCCAGAAAACAGACATACACCAAATTATGATGTCACAAGTTAATAAATCATCCACAATACCGTTGGAATTTAATATCACCACCCAAAACACCGGTGAACAGAAAACCGTCATCACCATGATGGAACTGGAAGAAGATGATAAAGGTACCCCCCATAAGATCAACGGCGTGCTCCAGGATGTCACCCAGTTGAAAAATCTGGAAAAAGAACTTCGACAGGCCCATAAGATGGAGGCGGTGGGGACACTTTCCGGCGGTATTGCCCATGAGTTCAATAACATATTGGGCGTGATACTGGGCAATGCAGAACTTGCCATTGAAGATTTTCCCCAGGATGATCCCCGGGGTTATTTTCTGGAAGAGATTAAAAGCGCCAGTTTGCGGGGAAAAGAGATTGTTTCACAGCTGCTCAGTTTCAGTCGAAGGGATGAACAACACCCAAAGCAGCTGATCAAGGTAAATGAAATAATTAATAATGCCATTTCTTTTCTCAGGGCTTCCCTTCCCAGTACCATACAGTTTAGTAAAAGCATTCAAACCGATTGTCATCCCATTGTCGGAAATCCCACCCAGATACATCAGGTTATGATAAACCTTTGCAATAATGCGGCCCAGGCCATGGAAACATCCGGGGGAAGACTTTCCATTACATTGGAAAATGTTTTTTTGACCAAACCGCTTCGATCCCAGGATTTACACATAGATCCGGGAAAATATGTTCGATTGAGCGTGTCAGATACCGGACAGGGGATTTCCAGAGAGATTATGGATAACATATTTAATCCTTTTTTTACCACCAAACCCGTTGACAAGGGCTCAGGCATGGGCCTTAGCGTGGTTCACGGGATCATGAAGGCCCATGGCGGACTCATTAAAATATACAGTAGGCCCGACGAAGGAACCACCTGTGAATGTTATTTTCCCCCGGGAAACGGAAGGCCCGGAACAGAGATTCACCCTGTGGGGAAAATAATAAAAGGAAAAGAAAACATTTTATTTGTGGATGACAATGTACATGTGGTTAAAGTGGGGGAGCAGATTCTGGAAAAACTGGGATACCGAGCCGTCACAGAAGAAAATCCTGAAAAAGCGCTGGCATTGTTTAAAAAAAATCCAGATGCGTTTGATCTGGTTATCACTGACATGACCATGCCCGGGATGACAGGTGATCAGCTCATTGAAAAACTTATTGAATTAAAACCCCATGTCAGGGTCATTATCTGTTCCGGGTACAGTTCCCGTATGAACAAAAAAGAAGCGGCCCGGGTGGGGGCCGCCGCATATCTAATGAAACCTTTTGAAATATCTGTACTGGCAGAGACCGTTCGAAGGGTGCTGGATACAAAATAGGGCTCTGCACAATAAGTTTATGGATTTTAAAACCGCTTATCGAACTATTTTTTTGCAAGGGGAACCACGGTCACCGGTATTCTGGAGCGTCGTAGCACCCGCTTGGCAACGGTTCCCAGAAAAGTTTGTGAAAATCCTTTTTCATGGGCGCCCATGACAATGAGATCTGCGTCCATCTCCTTTGATATTTTCAATATCTGTTCTTCCGGATACCCCTTGGTCACCTTGATGGTGAGACGCTGGGGGTCAATGGGTTCTCCCCCCTCCAGGGGTGCTTCACACAGGCGCCTGACCCTGGCTTTCATTTCATCCATGGCACCTTGTTCCCTTTTTAAAAGAAGTTCTTTACGCACATCTTTACCAAAGTAAGAGGAAAAGGCCAGTTTTGCTTCCGGTGAAAGCTCTTCCATTACATGTAAACTGGTGAGGTGTGCGTTGAATTGATTGGCAAGGAAAAGCGCATATTGAAAAAAATGCGGTGCTGCCTGTGAAAGGTCTGTTGCGTATAAGATTTTTTTAATCTGATTTGTCATTGTTTGTCCTTGGATTTGAATTAAGGCTGTTTGAGTCAAAAAAATAAAAATTGAACCCCCACGATCCTGGGATCGTGGGGGTTGATATGGGCAAAAGTTAGTTAATCGCTGTTTTTCTTAATATCCTAATAATTTGGGGAACCACAGCGAAATCTGCGGAATGTATGCAATGAGAAAAACAGCTGCAGTGGCTACAATGGAGAAGGGAATGGCTTTAAGTGAAATCTCTTCGATTGTGACATCCGCAATACCTGATGCGATGAATAGGTTTTCGCCCAGGGGCGGGGTTTGAAATCCAATTTCGCAGCAACATACAAGCACAATACCAAAATGAATGGGATCAATGCCAAGATTATACATGACAGGTAAAAGAACCGGGGTCAGAATCATAATGGTGGCAAGGGTTTCCATGAACATGCCCACAAACAGCAAAAAGAAAATAATCATGGCCCAGATCAGATAGGGGTTGCTGGTGAGGGATAACATGGCTTCAGCCACAATGGCAGGAATCTGATTTTCCACCAGAAGGCGCCCAAACACCGTGGCGGTGAACAAAATGAGCAATACCCGGCCGGTGAGCCAGGTGGTGGTTTCCAGGGCTGCCATGATATCTTTAAGTTTCAGTTCTCTGTGGATGGCAAATCCCACAAACAAGGTATAGAAAATTGCCACAATGGCTGATTCTGTGGGGGTAAACATACCGCTGTAAATTCCCCCGAGAATAACAACCGGGGCCAATATGGCCCAGAAACCGTTTTTAAAGGCCTTGCCGATGGTGGCAAGTGACCATTTGTCTGTTAAGCCTTTATAACCATGTTTTTTGCAGAGAAAATAATTCATCAACATAAGGCTTCCGGATATCACAAGACCGGGCAGAAATCCTGCCACAAAAAGCTTGGGGATGGATACCGTTTGAAAGGCACCAAACTTGGCCACAGCCTCGGCCGGTGCCTGGATGCCCATGCCGGAAATGCCGAAAATAACCATGGGAATGGAAGGGGGAATAACAACACCAAGACCGCCGGAGGAGGCAGTGATGGCCGAGGCATACCCCTTGTCATAACCTCGATTCATCATGGCCGGAATCATGAGCATGCCCACAGCGGCGGTGGTGGCCGGACCGGAACCGGATATGGCACCAAAGAACATGCAGGCCAGAACCGTGGCACAGGAAATACCTCCGGTGACGGGACCGGCAAAGGATTCTGCCAGAATAACCAGGCGTTTTGACACCCCGGCGGCTTCCATTAAGGAACCTGCAAGTATAAAGGCAGGCAACGCCATAAGGGGAAATGAGCCGACAGATGTAAATGCAATCTGTACAAGTTTAATGGGGTTGTCGTCCAGGAAGATAAATGCTGCCATGGCCGAAACACCCAGGGATATTGAAATCGGAGCACCCAATAAGAGCAGGCCGATGAATGCGCCGAACAGGATATAAACTACTGTGGTTTCCAAATCAATTCTTCTCCTGAATTAGATGTCTTTGATCTCGTTTGCGCCTGATTCCAATGTTTTTTCCACCTCAATGGCATCGGGATCACGGATATCAATACCTTTAACCAATTTCAGGTAGTTGATCTGAAGCACCCGAACGGTCATGAAAACAAAGGAGATGGGGAGAACCATATAGACATACTTCATGGGAATTCCCATGGTTTGGGATTTCCAGAACAGATTCATTTTCACAAAGACAAATTGATAACTAAGATAGATAAAATAACAGTTGAAACCCACCCATATTAAATCTGAGAAAGCTTCAATCCACATGGCCACTTTTTTGGGGAATATTTTAAATTGGAAGGTCACCCGGTTATGGGCCCCCAGCCTGCAGGCGTAACAGGCTCCAAAAAAAACAAACCACACAAACATATAGGTGGCCAGCTCCTCACCCCATGACAGGGAGTATTCAAAAAATTCACGGAGAAGAATCTGGATAAAAAGGAGAACTACAAAAAATGCCAGCAGGAACTGACAAATATAATTTTCTAAGTTATCAAGGAATTTAAATATGATGCGGTGCTTCTTTTCCATGGTGGTTCCTTTTTTAGAAACAGGTTGTGCCGCCTGCCATGTGTGTATCGCATGGCAGGTGGCACAATTTTTTACTGGATAATCCGGTGTTGGAAGGAATCGCTGCGCTCACCTTCCAACCAAAAGTTGCAACAGACACACTTCGCACGCTGATGAACTTTTGGTTATAGCTTAGATGCTTCGGCCCAGTGTGTTGAGAATTTTTTCCAGCTTATCTTTTCCACCAATGCTGTCATAATATTTGGGCCATACGGCCTTTGTGGCTTTTTCAATCCACTCTTTTTCACCATCGGCAGCTTCATCAATAACCATGCCTTTGTCAACAAGGTCTTTTTTGATGGCATCTTCTGAAGCTCTCAGGTGGGCTGCACTGTGGAGTGTGGCCTCTTTTCCGGCTTCAATCAGGATGGCCTGCATTTCCTTGGATTGATCCTGGAAAAGACCCTCTGAAACAATGAGGGGCTCAAGGGAGAAGATATAGCGGATGGTGGTGATATATTTCTGAATTTCATAAAATTTCATGGAATGAACGGTGAGAAAGGGATTGTCCTGGCCATCCACAACCTTTTGCTGGAGAGCGGTAAAGGTTTCAGACCACGCCATGGGGGTGGGGTTGATGCCCCAGGCTTTATAAGAATCAATCATGATGGCATTTTTGGGAACCCGGATCACCAGCCCTTTAAGATCTTCCAATGTTTTAACCGGACGTTTGGAGTTGGTCAATACCCGGAATCCTGTGTAGGTCCAGCCAAGGATACGAACACCGGCATCCCGAATGGTGTTGGCGGCAAGCTCTTTACCCACTTCACCCTGGGTCAGCTGCTCTGCTTCTTCAAGGCTCTGGATGACATAGGGAAGAGAAAGGCTTCCCACAGTGGGGGAAAAGGGGGTGATATTATTGATGGCAAGGAGGGAAAAGTCAAGGGTTCCCATGGAACAGTCATTTACGGTGTCCTGCTCACTTCCCAGTTGACCGTTGAGAAAAAGATTTACTTTATATTTACCGTCGGTTTTTGACTCCAGTGCTTCAGCAAACTTTTTTCCCATTTCGTGCTGGGCGCTGTTTGCAGCATCGCCCACAGCCACTTTCCAGGTTTTTGCAGAAACAGGCATTGCAAGGGTGACAATCAAAGTTAAAATCGCCAATCCGGTCAAAGGGGTTTTCCAGTTAGATAATTTCTTCATTGGTTCTCCTTGGATTAAGGTGTTTTAAATTTGTGCGACATCATTTCCAAAATCAGTGCATTTAAAAAAAACAAAATGAATGAATTTCAGCGTCGTCCATGGTTATTTTTAAAAAGAGCCTTACAAATCGCCTGATCTAAAAATAGCATCATATCACAATGTCACACCTTTATTTATGATGTCTAAAATATCAGATTTTACACATCTGTCAAGATATATTTGTTTTTGATAAAACAATCGGTTCCGCCACTTTATTGTAAGGCTTTTACAGGCTTGACGTAAACAATACACGTTATGACGGTATGCGGTCAATAATTTTATAAAATATTTTCGAATAATTTTCATAAAATATAGATTTTCAATATTCCTTCTTGACAGCAACGGCGATGGATATAAAATCAATCCCGGTTCCATCAATCTCCATTTAACCATGGAAATATAAAATAAAAGGACCGGTTATCACTTGATGTTTTGAACCGTTTCGGATTATCTCTTCCCGGGTGGCGCTGTTTTTATCAACTTCATAATGAGGATTTTCATTGAAATTTATTTTAAATAACCAGGTAAACCTGCTGGGATTGAAGTCCCAAACCGCCGATATTATCAAACAACATTTGACTTTATTGAATCCAAAATATGAAGAAGCTCGAAAAATGGGGAGATATTCAGGCAATATACCAGAAAAATTAACATTCTTCAACAATATTGAAAATGGCCTTCAATGCCCCCGGGGATTTTCTGATCAAGCCTATCGGATTTGCAGGCAAAATGAAGACAGGATAAAAGTGGAAGATAACCGAAGGGTGCTGCCCCCTGTTGATTTTAACTTCACCGGGACCCTCCGGGATTATCAAGACACCGCCGTGTCTGCAATGATTCCCCACACCCATGGTACTCTTTTTGCGCCCACCGGAAGTGGAAAAACAGTCATGGCTTTGGCCATCATTGCCCGTCACAGTCAACCCACCCTTATTGTTGTCCACACCCGGGAGCTTTTAAATCAGTGGCTGGGGGCCATTGAACACTTTTTGGGTATTACGGATGTGGGTATCCTGGGCGCAGGAAAATTCAAGCCGGGAAACATCATTTCTGTGGGATTGGTACAGACCCTGAAAAATAAGTATGCTGCAATCACAAAAAAGGTGGGGCATGTGATTGTGGATGAATGTCATAAATGCCCGGCCAGGACATTCACGGATGTTATAACACAATTTGACGCAAAATTTTTTACAGGCTTATCTGCAACCCCCTGGCGCCGGGATAAACTGACCCTTTCCATCTATTTTCATCTGGGAGAACAGCGTCATCAAGTCCCCCGGGAGCAGTTATTCCAACAGGGGAACTTGATCAAACCCCGGGTGATTCCCCGGGAAACTGTCTTTGAAACCCCCACCGATCCGGGGCGCTATTACAGCATTATGATGAAGGAACTTTGCCGTGACCCGGAGCGAAATCGTCTTATTTGCAGGGATATTTCGCTGGACGATAATAAAGGAATAAAACTCATATTGTCCGATCGCCGGGAACATTGCCATGAACTGGCAAGAATTTTAGATGCGGATTATGGGCTGGCATCCATGGTGCTCACCGGCAGTACTCCCGCCGGAAAACGAGAAGAAATCGTTTCTTCCCTGAAAGAGTGCTCCTCTGCCATATTGATTTCCACCATTGCACTTTTATCCGAAGGTTTTGATCTTCCCCGCTTGTCAACCCTTTTTTTAACGACCCCCATCCGATTCAGCGGACGGCTGATGCAATGCCTTGGCAGGATACTTCGGCCTGCGCCGGGGAAGAATAAAGCAACGGTTTATGATTATGTGGATACCCGGGTGGGAGTATTGTGCAATGCCGCCGCCGCCCGGGAACAGATTTATATGGATCTTTTTGGCACAGGATTTACTTATCCTCCACAGCTAAGCTCCGGGGAATGATTTTCCATGGCGTTAATGATTTTTCGGGTGTTTTTACCCGGTTTACCGTTTCCCACAACCGTATCATTGATCTGAACCACCGGCACAACACCTTTGTTGGTTCCGGAGATAAACACCTCCCGGGCGTTGAGCAGTTCATCTATATGAAGTGTTCTGAATTCAATGGGAAAAAGAGGCTCTGCCAGGGAAAGAATCACCTTTCGGGTAATGCCTTCCAGCACCCCGGTATCGGCAGTGACAAGGATATTGTCAATAAATGCAAAAAGATTGCTGGTGGTTCCTTCGGGAATATTTCCATCCCGATCCATGAGAAGGGCCTCCATGGCATTTTGTTCCCGTGCTTTTTTTAAAGCAAGGCTTGCTGAAATGTAGGAAATACTTTTGGCACCGGGAATGGAACGCTGGGAAAGGGTGGTGATCACCTTAACCCCATGGGTATACCAATGGGCAGGAATGGAGGGCATCGGTGTCACCAGTATAATAAGCCTGGGTTCACCCCGGGGGGTCATAAAATCACTGCTGGAGCCACCGGTGATGATGATCCGGATATTGGCATTATCCATATCTGAATTTCGTTCCAGGGTTTCCAGGACTATTTTTTCAATGGTCTCCCCGGACCATGGAAGGGTAAGTCCGATTTTTTCAGCAGAGGTTTCCAGGCGGGCAATGTGTTCTTCAAGAAAACAGGGCATTCCGTTAAATGTTCTCATGAGGTCACACACTCCAAGTCCCCTTAAAACGGCAAGATCATCCACAGGAATAACGGCCTTATCCGCTTCAACAAATTTTCCATTCACATAATATATATTTTTTTTATCCACTGTTTTTTTATTCTCCCAATGCCCGGGAAACAATTTCATAGACATCCCGGGAAAGTCCCCGGACGTCATGGATTCGTTTTAATTGATTTTTCATTAATTCCCGCCTGCGGGCGTCATATCGCTTGTATCGATTAAAGACAGACACCATACGGGCTGTAATTTGAGGATTTATTTTATCCAGGTCAATGACTTTATCTGCAAAAAACTGATAGCCTGCACCATCGGCTTGGTGGAACACAAAGGGATTGGTCATACCAAACACACCGATCAGGGATCTGATGCGGTTGGGGTTTTTCCAGGTAAAATCAGGATGACGGCATAATGACTTAATTTTATCAAGGGTGCCCGGCACGGTGGCCCCTGCCTGTACACTGAACCATTTGTCCATGACAAGGGGATCTGTGTGCCATTTTTCATAAAACTGCTCCAGGGCGGGCCCTGTAAATGGCGATGTCATGTCGCATAAAAGGGTCAGACTGAAAATTTCCCGGGTCATATTGCCGGAGGATATAAAATGTTGATAAATGATCTCCTGGCTTTGTGGGCTTTCCAGGGCTGCCACATAGGATAAGGCTGCATTTACAAGACTCCTGTGGGCCATGGCATTGTGGGATAGATCCTTGGGATCCACGGCTGAACCACTGTCAATGATTTCCATGAACAACCCTTCAAGCTCTTTTGCAATGCTTTGTCTTAAGAACTGTCTGGCAGAATGGATGGCATCCACATCTATAATTTCATATTTTTCACCAATCTCATTTTCGTCGGGCAGGGTGATGGTTTTTGCCATTAAAGCCCGGTCCATGTGGGGATCTTTTAATGCTTTTTCAAGGGCATTGATCACATGGGAAGACACCGTGGGGGTGGCATGGGACTGCAAACCGGAAATAAGGGTGTCAATTTCCCGGAAATAAAGCTGTTGGGCTGCATCCCAGCGATTAAAGGCATCATTGTCATGGGCCATGAGAAATGAAAGTTCTTCACAGGTAAGGTCGGTGTCCATGATCACAGGGGCGGAAAATCCCCGGAACAGGGAAGGGACTGTTTCTGATGGGATGTCATCAAAGACCCATTCTTTTTCCAAAGATTTCAGTTCCAGAAGGTGGTGTTCCGGTGGGGTAATGTCTTTGCCGTTTTTGTCCAAAAGGCCGAATTTAATGGGAATATGAAGGGCCTTTTTCTGTTGTTGATTATGATCCGGAGGGGTTGTCTGAGCGATTTTTATTGTGAGCTGCCGACGTTTTTCATTGTAAGTGCGGCGCACAGTTACCCGGGGGGTACCCGATTGGGAATACCACAATCGAAACCGGGAAAGATCCACCCCTGCCGCATCTTCCATGGTTTGGATAAAATCCTCGGTGGTGACTGCCCGGCCATCAAAACGGTGGAAATAGAGATCCATTCCCTTGCGAAAGATTTCCCTGCCAAGGATTTCATGAATCATACGAATCACCTCGGCGCCTTTTTCGTAAACAGTCATTGTGTAGAAATTATTCATTTCTATGTAGGATTCCGGACGTACCGGATGGGACATGGGACCGGCATCTTCAGGGAATTGCAGTGTTCTTAAATTTTTTACATCAGAAATGCGTTTTACGGCCCGGGAGTTTAAATCTGCGGTGAACTCCTGGTCCCTGAATACGGTCAAGCCCTCCTTCAGGCTCAATTGAAACCAGTTTTGCAAGGTCACACGGTTACCGGTCCAGTTGTGGAAATACTCATGGCCGATGACCCCCTGGATGTTCATGAAATCCTGATCAGTTGCCGTTTCCGGGCGGGCAAGGACATATTTTGAGTTAAAGACGTTCAAGCCTTTGTTTTCCATGGCTCCCATGTTGAAATCATTTACCGCAACAATCTGGTAGAGATCCAGGTCATACTCCCGGCCAAACCGTTGTTCATCCCATGCCATGGATTGCTTCAGGGATGCCATGGCATGGCCGCATTTATCCTTGTTTTCTGCTTCCACATAAATGTGAAGATCGATTTCTCGTCCGGAACAGGTGGTAAAAGTGTCCTTTATGCACACAAGATCCCCGGCCACCAGGGCAAACAGGTAGCTTGGTTTTTTAAAGGGATCTTCCCATTTTACATAGTGGCGATTGTTTTCAAGCTTTCCCTTTTTCACAAGGTTGCCATTGGAGAGCAAAACAGGATATTTGTTTTCATCTGCAGTGATAATGCAGGAAAATCGGCTCATGACATCGGGACGATCGGAGAAACAGGTGATTTTTCTAAAGCCTTCGGCCTCACACTGGGTGCAGAATGTGCCGCTGGATTTATAGAGTCCCTCCAGGGAGGTGTTGTTCTGGGGGGTTAATCTGTTTTTTATTTCCAGGGTGAATTGTTCGGGTACCCTGTTCAGTTTAAAATAATCCTCTCCCCGTTCATATTCACCGGGCAGCAGCACCATGTCCCCTGCAACCACATGGAGGATATCTGCATCTTGGCAATTCAGCACCAGGGGCGTATGTTCCCCTGCCTGTTCATTGTTTCGTTGAATTTTCATGAATGAGGTGACAATGACCTCTTTTTCATAAAGATCAAACTGGAGATCAATGGTATCAATCCAGTATGCCGGGGGCCTGTAGTCTTTTAGATATTTCGGTTCATGTTTTTTCATAATAGGGACAAATTATTATTGAATACAGGTTTTGTCAAAGAGAAAGAAATCAAATCCATTGAGTTTTTTTCCAATTTATGTCAGATAGAAGACTTTAAGAAATGGAAAATTAATTTGTCAATTAATCAGGAGAATCATGATATGAGCAATTATTCAGATGTTACACTGTTCAGTGGGGGACACCGGGGAGCCGAGGCAGAATTTGGAAAACTCGCAGAGAAATTTGGACTCAATGAAGTCAACTTTTCCTTTGAAGGCCATAACATTGAACGCACCCGGGGCATGAAAGTCCTTTCCCCTGAAGAGTTGAAAAAAGGTGATATCAGCATGGATATTGTATCTGCCCGCATGGGAAGAAAATTTTCCCGGGTGGATAAAATCAGAAAAGTGTTTCAATCTATCTTTCACATGGTAAACAACGGTTATCAGGTATTTGTGGTGGGCTGGATACTCCCGGACAACACCGTAAAGGGAGGTACCGGATGGGGCGTGGAGCTGGCTCGCTTGTTTAACCGACCGGTGTTTGTCTATGAGCAGGATCGACGGGCATGGTTTTCCTGGATTGACAGCAGCTGGCAGGAAGTGAACCCCACCATCAGCCATAAAACCTTTGCAGGTACCGGCACCCGGAATCTCACAGAGGATGCCCGGAAAGCCTTGAAAAAATTATTCAAAAAATCGTTTGATGCTTAAATCCATAGACCCCGACACATGCCATGGGAACCTTTGATTTACAGATGCCCCCTGCCGGGATGTTGTTTGGGGTTTTGCGTGCTGTGTAAAAAAGCAAACCCTATACAATGAAATTTGCCGGGGACTTGGCGAGTCAAAAGAACAGGTGTAAATAATGAAAAATATGTTAGTAACCGGTGGAAGTGGGTTTATAGGATCTAATTTCATACGATACCTGTTGGCGGAGTCAGAATTCACCGGCAGGGTCATCAATGTGGATAAGTTGACCTATGCCGGAAACCCTGAAAGTCTTGAGGATGTCCAGACAGCGTTTCCGGACCGTTACCTGTTTGAAAAAGCAGATATCTGTGATGCCGGGGAAATGGAGCGCATTTTCACCGCCCATGACATTGATACGGTGTGTCATTTTGCTGCTGAATCCCATGTGGATCGATCCATTTCATCCCCTGAAGTGTTCATAGATACCAATGTAAAAGGTACCTTTACCTTGTTGGAATGTGCCAGAAGGAAAGGTTCAGATCTTAAATTATTTCACCATGTGAGCACAGATGAGGTCTATGGAACCCTTGGGGAAACAGGGTATTTCACAGAGGAAACGGCCTATAAACCCAATAGCCCCTATTCGGCATCCAAGGCCGCATCGGATCACCTGGTGCGTGCCTATCATGAAACCTATGGATTGCCGGTGACCATTTCCAACTGCTCCAACAATTATGGTCCGTTTCAGTTTCCTGAAAAACTCATTCCGTTGATGATTTTAAATGCCCTGGAGGGAAAAACCCTCCCCATTTACGGGGACGGCTCCAATGTCCGGGACTGGCTCTATGTGGAAGACCACTGCCGTGCCATCTGGTGTATCATGGAAAAGGGTGTCCGGGGGGAGACCTATAATATCGGTGGTGAATGTGAAATGAAAAACCATGAAATTGTGGAACGCATCTGCGGACTCATTGATGACACCGGTCGTACATCACCGGGGGTGAAGCGCAGCCTGGATTTGATCACCTATGTAAAGGACCGTCCCGGCCATGATTTCAGATATGCCATTGACTGCACTAAAATAAAAACCCAACTGGGATGGTGTCCCAGGGAATCCTTTGATACAGGTATAACAAAGAGTGTGAACTGGTATCTTGATAATCTCACATGGGTGGATCGAATTAAATCTGGTGCATACCTTGACTGGATTAAAAGCCATTATGCAGATTAGGCTAATGCCGGATAAAAATATACCGCAATGGGCAAGCGATAATCAGATCGGTATATTTTTTGACACAAATCGCCTGAATGCCAATGGGATAAACAGACCACCGGCAAGTATATCCATTATGTCCATAAGGAGCGTTAACATAAAACGGAGATATATATGAAGGGAATCATTCTGGCAGGAGGCTCGGGAACACGACTGTACCCCATTACAAAGGCAGTGAGTAAACAACTGGTGCCGGTGTATGATAAACCCATGATCTATTACCCGCTTTCTGTACTCATGCTGGCGGGTATCAGAGAAATCATGATCATTTCAACCCCCATGGATCTGCCCCGCTTTAAAGATCTTTTGGGGGACGGTTCTTCCCTGGGTCTTGAAATTTCATATAAAGAGCAACCTCGACCCGAAGGCATTGCCCAGGCCTTTGTCCTTGCCGGGGAATTCATTGCAGATCAGAGTGTCACCTTGATTCTCGGAGACAATATTTTTTATGGTTCCAGGCTCCAGGATGTCTTAAAAGAAGCGGTGACCATGAAAAAAGGCGGGCTTATCTTTGGATATCCGGTGAAAGATCCAGAGCGATACGGTGTGGTGGAGTTTGATGCATCGGGCAAGGTCATGGGGATTGAAGAAAAACCGGACAACCCTAAATCCACCTATGCCGTGCCCGGCCTTTATATCTATGACAACCAAGTGGTTGACATTGCCCGGAATTTAAAACCGTCCCCCCGGGGGGAGTTGGAGATCACCGATGTAAACAATGTGTATCTGGCACAAAAAGAGCTCCGGGTGGAGCTTCTGGGACGGGGTTTTGCCTGGCTGGACACCGGCACCCACGAAGCCCTTCAGCAGGCGGCAGCCTATGTTCAGGCGGTGCAGAATCGTCAGGGCATGAAAATAGCCTGCATTGAAGAGATTGCTTATCGCTTAGGGTACATCAGCGACAGCACCCTTAAAGCCGTGGCTGCTGATATGTTGAAAAATGATTATGGACAATATCTAATGGGGCTTTTAAAGGATAAAATGCCCCTGGGAGAAGGGCTCTGATGGCCGTACGTTTTACTGAAACCCCGCTTAAAGGGGTTGTTATTATTGAACCGGATGTTTTTGGAGATGCCCGGGGATTTTTCATGGAAACCTGGCAAAAGATTCGATATAAGGACGGCGGTATCCATGCCGATTTTGTCCAGGATAACCATTCCCGATCGGAAAAAGGGGTGATCCGCGGCCTTCACTATCAACTGAAGCACGCCCAGGATAAGCTTGTATATGCAGTGCGGGGGACCATATTTGATGTGGCTGTGGATCTTCGAAAAGGATCTGCCACCTTTGGTCAATGGACCGGATGTCTTTTATCCGATGAAAATCGAAAACAACTGTTTGTCCCCAAAGGATTTGCCCATGGATTTTCCGTATTAAGTGATGTGGCCGATGTCACTTATAAATGTTCGGATTATTATGCCCCGGGAGATGAGTATGGCATATTGTACAATGACCCGGAGCTTGGCATTGACTGGCAGGTGAAAGCCCCCCTGGTATCGGATAAGGATCTTGTTCATCCCTGTTTAAAGGACGTTTCTCCGGGACAGCTTTTTATTTAGCGCCATCCATGGCAGTTATTCAAACAGGAATTAAATGTCAAATGAATTTCAGGATTGGCTCAGGATATGATGTTCATCAGCTGGTTTCCGACCGCAAACTGATTCTGGGGGGTGTCACCATTTCCCATGAAAAGGGGTTAAAAGGCCACTCTGATGCAGATGTTATTGTTCATGCAGTGTGTGATGCCATGCTGGGCGGTGCAGGTCTTGGGGATATCGGGGAACATTTTCCTGATTCAGACCCCAGCTTTAAAGGCATTTCCAGCCTTGTTCTCATGGCGCACTGCCGACATCTGCTCCAGGAAAAAGGGTATGAGGTGGGCAACATTGACGGTACCGTTTTTGCGCAGGCCCCCAGAATATCACCTTATAAAAAAGCCATGGAAGAAAATCTGGCACGGGCAGCCGGAGTTTCCGTGGACAGGGTAAACATCAAAGCCACCACCACAGAAGGGTTGGGCTTTGAAGGAAGAGGGGAGGGCATTGGTGCCCATGCCGTGGTTTTACTGCAAAAGCTTGTTCAGGAATCATAACTGCAGAAATAACACTTGCACACCTTGACCGATCCTTTTTCAATGGTAAATATTCGGTTAACACCCCATCACCTGTTTTGGCCAATAGTATGCTACTGCATAGTCAAGGCTAAGATTCAGGATGATACATTTTCCAGACCGGTGTAGCTCCGGCCTGTTCAGAAGCAGTTATCCTGAAATTAAGATTTGACGTTGCATTACGCAGTCCCAAACAGGTAAATATGGGACACTCTGCCCAAACATTTACATTACCAATCTGAATATTTACTATTAATGAATAGTTTTTTTATTATTTTCAAAGTATCCCCCGTGGAGTTGATCAAAATACCAAATCAAGGACATATACCATGAGCTTAAGAATTTATAATACACTAAAGGGAAAAAAAGAAGAATTCGTTCCTCTGGAACCGGGGAAGGTGGGAATGTATGTGTGCGGCCCCACAGTTTATGACACCAGCCACATCGGCCATGCCCGGTCTGTTGTGATTTTTGATGTGATCTTTCGGTGGCTCACGGCATCGGGATATGATGTAAATTATGTCCGGAATTTCACAGATGTGGATGATAAAATCATTAACCGGGCCAATGAAAGGGGCATGAGCCCCACTGATATCTCTGAAAAGTACATTAAAGAATTTCACAATGAGATGGACGGGCTTAATGTGCTTCGCCCCACCATTGAGCCCAAGGCCACAGAGCACATTGATGATATCATTAAATTCATTGAACAGCTCATTGAACAGGGCAAAGCCTATTATGTGGAGGGAAGTGATGTGTTTTTCTCCATTGAATCCTTTGGAGAATATGGAAAACTCTCCGGCCGGAATCCTGATGACATGATTGCCGGTGCCCGCATTGCCGTGGATTCCAACAAGCGAAGTCCCATGGATTTTACCCTTTGGAAACCGGCAAAACCCGGTGAACCGTCTTGGGACAGCCCCTGGGGACCGGGACGACCCGGCTGGCACATTGAATGTTCTGCCATGAGTAACCGCTACCTTGGCCAGAGCTTTGACATCCATGGCGGTGGTAAGGATCTTATTTTTCCCCACCATGAAAATGAAATTGCCCAGTCCGAAGCCCTTTTTGGCAAGCAGTTTGTGAAATACTGGGTTCACAACGGATTTGTGGATATCAACAATGAAAAAATGTCCAAATCCCTTGGTAATTTCACCATGATCAAGGATGTTTTGGAAACCTATCACCCCGAGGTTATTCGGCTGTTTCTACTTTCCAAGCACTACAGAAGCCCCATTGATTTCAATGAAAATTCCATGGACGAGGTCATCACCAGCCTGGATAAAATCTATACATTTCTGGACCGGGCGGAAAAAGCCGGAGTGGATCTGTCCATTTCTCCGGATGCCGGAGAAGAGTGGCAGCTGTTTGCCCAGGCCATGGACGACGATTTTAATTCAGCCCGGGGCATGGCCACCATTTTTGACACAGTGAAAAAAGGAAACCGTTTGCTGGACAAGGCAGGGGAGACGGTGTCAGCAGAAACCCTTTCCAAGCTTTCAGAAATTTGTTCTGATTTAAAGAAGATGGGAGAGATACTGGGAATTATTTCCCAGACCCCCACAGCCTATTTTAAAGGAAAAAAAGAGGCAGGCCTTGCCGGTGGGGATATTGATTCTGCCATGATTGATCAACTGGTCATGGAAAGAACCCAGGCCCGCAAGGATAAAAATTTTGCCAGGGCCGATGAAATCAGAGCCCGGCTGGATGAGTTGAACATCATTCTGGAAGACGGGGCCGGTGGCACCACCTGGAAATTTTCGTAAACCGCCAATGCTCTTTTTTTATAGGCAATACTCAGCAAATCAGGTGTCTATGTAAGCTTTGTTGTGGGCAGATCCAGATCAGAATAGGTCTGCCCGTGACAGTTTTTATATACAATGCAGCCTCTAAAGCAAGCTAAGGCAAAGCCGCCCCCCGATGGGCAATAAGAACCGGACAATTGAGCTGTCTACAGTTCCGGTCCGGAACCATTGCCCATCGGGGGGGGCGGTATAATACCATTTTCTATATTCGTTGTGTTCCCCTGAAAATAGTTTATTTTTTTGCGTTTTTTGTTTTTTTAGGCCGGGGTTTTCCTTTGGGTTTCATTTTGGCCCAGGTATCCCGCAGGGTGACAGCACGATTAAAAACCAGTTTGTCCGGTGATGACTCCTTGGAATCCGTACAAAAATATCCGGTTCTTTCAAACTGGTACGCCTTTTCTGGAACCGCATTTACCAAACTTTTTTCCACCCGGCTGTTTTTTAGCACCACCAAAGATTCCGGATTGAGATTTTTTGTGAAGTCATCGGTGTCTGCCTCGGGATCTTCATTGAGAAACAACCGGTCGTAAAGATTAATTTCGGCAGGCACAGATCCCTCCCGGGAAACCCAGTGCAGGGTACCCTTAACCTTTCTGCCGTCGGGTGAATCTCCACCCCGGGTGGCAGGATCATAGGTGCAGATCAGTTCCGTAATCTGTCCGGTGTCATCCTTGATCACCTCTTTACAGGTGATAAAATAGGCATAACGCAGCCGCACTTCCCGGCCCGGGGCCAGACGGAAGAATTTTTTGGGTGCATCCTCCATAAAATCATCCTGCTCAATGAAGATTTCCCTTGAGAAAATCACTTCCCGTTTTCCCATGTCCGGGTTCTGGGGATGGTTTGCTGCATCCAGAGCCTCGGTTTTCCCCTCCGGCCAATTTTCAATGGTGACCTTCAACGGTTTTAGCACCCCCATGACCCGGGGGGCATGCTCATTGAGATCAGATCTCAGGCAGTCTTCCAAAAGCCCCACATCAATGCGGCTCTCCTTTTTACTCACCCCGATGATATTGCAAAAATTTCTAATGGATGCCGGAGTGTATCCCCGCCGTCGGATACCGGCAAGGGTGGGCAGACGGGGATCATCCCAACCCTCCACATGATGATTTTCCACAAGTTTCTGGAGTTTTCGTTTACTTAAAACCGTGAAATTGAGGTTCATGCGGGCAAACTCAATCTGCTGGGGGTGGCAGGGCGCTGACACCTCGTCCAATATCCAGTCATAAAGGGGACGATGGTCCTGGAATTCCAGGGTGCAAAGGGAGTGGGTTATCCCTTCAATGGCATCGGACAGTCCATGGGTGAAGTCATACATGGGGTAGATACACCATTCACTGCCGGTTCTTGGATGATCCATTTTTTTTATGCGATAGATGATGGGATCTCTGAGATTGATGTTGGGGGAGGCCATGTCTATTTTTGCCCGGAGCACATACGCGCCTTCTTCAAACTCTCCCTTTCTCATGCTTTCAAACAACTTTAAATTTTCTTCCACAGAACGATTGCGATCTGGACTATCCTTGCCGGGCTCGGTGAGGGTTCCCCGGTATTTTCGCATTTCTTCGGCAGAAAGTGCGCACACATAGGCTTTATTCTTTTTGATCAGCTCAATGGCAAAATCATAGAGCTGATGAAAATAGTCAGAAGCATAATGAATGGTTTCTCCCCAGTCAAACCCCAGCCAATGAACATCTTCAATGATGGCGTCTATGTATTTCTGCTCTTCTTTTTCCGGATTGGTGTCATCAAATCTAAGGTTGCATTTTCCGTTGAACTCCTTTCCAATGCCAAAGTTAAGACAAATGGATTTGGAATGCCCCATGTGCAGAAATCCGTTGGGTTCCGGTGGAAAACGGGTGACTACCTGTCCGTTGTTTTTTCCCTTTTCAAGATCTTCATTGATGATGGTTTTAATAAAATTATGCTTGATATTTTCGTCTTCCATGGTAGTCCTTTTTTTTAAATTAAATTTGAATTTTAGAAAATAATCCTTACCATAATATGATGGAATTGACCACTCCATAATAGATGACATTTCCTTGATTTATAAATAAATTTTCATGCTAACTTCAGGAGCTTAATGGGTCTGTTTAAGATAAAATCACAATTTCTACCCACCGGTGATCAACCCCGGGCCATTAAATACCTTTCCCAGGGCATTCAACAGGGGGCTGCCCATCAGGTGCTTTTAGGGGTCACCGGGTCCGGCAAAACATTTACCATGGCTAATATCATTGCATCGAATGAAAAGCCAAGTCTCATCATTGCCCCCAATAAAACCCTGGCTGCCCAGCTTTACAATGAGTTCAAATTATTGTTCCCGGAAAATGCTGTGGAGTATTTTGTCAGTTATTATGATTATTATCAGCCGGAAGCCTATATCCCCTCCAGTGACACCTATATTCAAAAGGACTCTTCCATCAATGAACTCATTGATAAGATGCGTCATTCCGCCACCCGGTCCGTACTTGCCAGAAAAGACGTCATTGTGGTGGCCAGTGTTTCTTGCATATATGGACTGGGTGCCCCGGAGGATTACCTGGCTTTGCGAGTGGAAATTGAACAGGATATGGAAAAATCCCGGGAATCCCTGTTAAAAGAGTTGGTGGACATTCAATACAGCCGCAATGATGTGGATTTCCACAGGGGAACTTTCCGGGTCCGGGGGGATCGGGTGGAGGTGTTTCCCGCCTATGAAGAGGAAATCGCGTTGCGCATTGATTTTTTCGGGGATGACATTGAAAGCATTGCCGAAATTGATCCTTTAAAAGGAACCGTGCTCCACACCATTAAAAAAACCGCCATTTTTCCGGCGTCTCACTACGTCACCCAGAGCCAGACCCGGAAACGGGCAGTAAAGGCCATCACCGAAGAATTAAAACAGCGTCTGGAATATTTTTACAAGGAAAATAAATTAATAGAGGCCCAGCGCCTGGAAGAGCGGACCCAGTACGACCTTGAAATGATGAATGAAATCGGTTATTGCAACGGCATTGAAAATTATTCCCGGCACCTCACCGGCAGATCCCCGGGGGAGCCCCCCCCCACCTTGCTGGATTATTTTCCCGATGATTTTCTTCTTTTTTTTGATGAAAGTCATATCTCCGTGTCCCAGGTGGGTGCCATGTACAAGGCAGACCGATCCCGCAAAGAAAATTTGGTGAGTCACGGCTTTCGACTGCCCTCGGCCCTGGATAATCGCCCGTTAAAATTTGAAGAGTTCAAGAAAAAAACTGCCTGTGTGGTGTATGTATCAGCCACACCGGCAGATTATGAAATGGACAAATCCCGGGGCAGGGTGGCTGAACAGATTGTGCGCCCCACAGGCCTTCTGGACCCGGTCCTTGAGGTGCGAACCGCCAAAACCCAGGTGGATGATCTTTATGAAGAAATCATGAAGCGGGTGGAGGCCGATGAACGGGTACTGGTGACCACTCTAACCAAACGCATGTCCGAAGATTTGACCGATTATTTTGCGGATTTTGGCATGAAGGTGAAATACCTCCATTCCGATATCGGCACTGTGGAGCGCATTGATATTATACAGGATTTAAGAAAGGGCATTTTTGATGTTCTCATTGGCATCAATCTTCTCCGGGAGGGGCTTGACATTCCCGAGGTGTCCCTGGTGGCCATTCTGGATGCCGATAAAGAAGGCTTTTTGCGATCCTATCGTTCGTTGATCCAGACCTTTGGCAGGGCTGCCAGAAATGCTGCCGGAAAGGTGATCATGTATGCTGATCACATCACACCATCCATGAAAAAAGCCATGGAAGAAACCCATCGACGTCGCAAAATCCAAAAGAGTCACAATGAAAAGCATCACATCACTCCCTCCACCATAAAAAAAGAGTTAAGAACCTTTGATTATACCATGGAGAAAAACATCTCCGGTTCGGATGAAGGTATTGGGGAAGAAATACAGGGTTACGATGCCACGTCTGATAATCTGGAAGAGATCATCAAAGGCCTTACCATGGAAATGAAAAAAGCCGCGGATGAGATGCGATTTGAAAAAGCAGCGGATTTAAGGGACAAAATTAAAGAGCTCAACCGCATCAAGGAGTTATAACCCTTCCATGGACATCGCTTTACAGGAAAAATACAAAAACACCCCGGGTGCCCCCGGGGTATATCTCATGAAGGATGGCAAAGGCCGGATCATTTATGTGGGCAAGGCCGGAAATTTAAAAAAACGGCTGGCCGCTTATTTTATCAAAGAGACGGGACATGATCCAAAAACCGGCATTCTCATTAAAAATATTGTTGATTTTGATCTCATTGTCACGGCCGGTGACCATGAAGCCCTGATCCTTGAATCCACATTGATCAAGAAACATAAACCAAAATACAATGTTATTCTCAAGGATGGCAAAAATTACCCCTGCCTGCGCCTGGATACCACGGACAAATATCCCGCCCTCCAGGTGGTGAGAAAAATTAAAAATGACGGGGCCACCTATTTTGGTCCATACTCATCGGCCCACAGCGTCAGATACACCTTAAAGCAGGTCAATAGGATTTTTAAACTCAGAAAATGTAAAAATACCCAGTTTAACAACCGCTCCCGCCCTTGTCTGCAATATCAGATGAAAACCTGCCTGGGACCCTGCTGCCTGGATGTACCCCCTGAAGTGTACATGGAGATTGTCAATGATGTGACGCTTTTTTTAAAGGGCAGGGCACCGGAGTTGATCCAGCGCCTGAAAAAGGAGATGATGCACCAGGCAGATCTCCAGAACTTTGAAAAGGCAGCCCATCTGAGGGATACGCTGTTTGCCATTGAAAAAACACTGGAGCGGCAAATTGCCGTGAGCGCGGATATGATGGACAGGGATGTCATTGCCTGCCACGGAGATCAGGGCAGGGCAGTGGTGACCTTATTATATGTCCGTTCCGGTTATGTAAACGGTACCCGGCATTTTCATTTTGACATGATCTGGAACGCTATCCCGGAAATCATGGGGGCCTTTCTCATGCAGTATTATGAAAACAACACATTTATTCCCCCCCAGATTTTGTTATCCCATGGAGTGGAGGACCAAGAGATCCTTGAAAGGCGGTTCACAGAAAAAAAGGGCCGCAGGGTTTATTTACTCACTCCGGAACGGGGGGATAAAAAGAAAATCATGGACATGGCCCGTCTTAATGCAGAGAATGAGCTCTCCACCTCTTTGTCCCAACGGGCAGAGACCCGTGGGGTGCTTGTCATGCTCCAGAACCTTCTGGAGCTACCCTGCCTTCCCCGGCGCATTGAATGTTATGATAACTCCAACATGGCAGGCACAGATCCGGTTTCCTCCATGGTGGTGTTTACCGATGGAAAACCGGACAAGGCAGCTTATAGAAAGTTCATTATTAACGGGGTAAAAGGTCCTGATGATTATGCCTGCATGACCGAAGTGCTCACCCGGCGGTTTGTTCCGGGCAAGAAAGAGCCTTTGCCGTTTCCCGATCTTCTGGTGGTGGATGGCGGGAAAGGACAATTGTCCATGGCCATGGCTGTGTTAAAGGACCTTGGAATGACAGGGCAGATTCCTGTGGTGGGACTTGCTAAAAAAGATGTGGAAAAAGGCGAAGAGCACGATAAAATTTATATTCCCCATCGCTCCAATCCCCTGAACACGGCCCGGGCAGTAAAGGCGCTGTATCTTTTACAGCAATTGCGGGACGAAGCCCACAGAGTGGCCATTGGATTTCAGAGAAAAAGGCGCAATAACAGAGCTGGGGGATCAATTCTGGATGATATCCCCGGTATTGGAAAAAAACGAAAAACGGTGTTGTTAGAGGCTTATAAAGGGATTTCTGCCATGAAACTTGCACCCTTGGAAGAGCTTGCTGCATTGCCCGGAATGACATTGCCGTCGGCCCGGGCCGTGTTTGAGGTGCTGCACCCATAAAATCCTTTAAAGATTCCACAGCTACCCTCTCACTCATTTTTATGCTACGCAGTTGCAAAGTGAATGTGGGCATTGGTTAAGTATTTACATTAGCAACCCGGGTATTTACAAATTCGTTGGGATTCCTGACACCAATTTTTTTTAAATCGAGAATGTTGTGGTTATGCCTGAAATTTTAAGCGTCTGCTCCGGGGGATTGATGGGGGATAATACGTTTTTCCTCCGGCGGTGCCAGTTTCTTTTTTAAAATATCATAATACATTAAAATCTGTTGAACATGTCTGACAGGTTCCCATCCCCTGGCATAACCATGCCTTGTTTTACGATAGTATTTCCGTTTACTTAAAAGAGGAAGGGTCTTTTCAAGGGATGCCCATTTTAACGGGTCCAGACTCTCTTTTATTGCCAGCCTTTGTGCGTCCCTTACATGACCATATCCCACATTATAACTGCCAATGGCAAAAAGCAGTTTTTCATCGGGGTCTTCAATGTCATCAAATTTTTGGTACATGACATGGAGATATTTAATACCGGCCCGGAGACTTTGAACTGGATTCAGGCGATTGGATATACCCATTTCCCTGGCTGTGCTTGCTGTGACCTGCATCAATCCACGCACTCCTGTGAAACTTCTGGCCAGGGGATCAAAATGAGATTCCTGGTACACCAGGGCTGCCACGATCCGCCAGTCAAATCCATACTTAAAGGATTCTTGAATAATATATTTGCGATATTTAGGAAAACGTGTTTCCAGTCTTTTATGAAATTTTTTTACATCAAAGTAGTCAAAATTATCAAGATTTCCATAATAGGTCTGGACAAGTTTTTGATAGTATCCGGTTTTATTGATGCTGTAAAAAAAAAGATTGATGCGGTCCATGAGCTTTATCTCCCGAGGGTTAACAGCCCATCCAAGAAATTCCACCCCTTTAATCGCCATGCCGATGACAATGTCTGGATAATACCGGCGGTTGAGCTGGGCAATGTTGGAGTCTGCCACGGTATAGTCAATTTTTTTTGCAGCCACCATGCCAATGATCTCCTCCGAGGGGGTGTTGTCCAGCAAGGCGATATTAAGATCAATACCGCTTTCTTTTAATTTTTCAAGACAATCGTGGTAGGAAGTATTTCTGCGGACATGGACGGTTTTACCCTTGAGATCTTCAAGGGTTTTAATGCCAGGGGTTGTTTTATGATAAATCAGTTGTTGTTGAACCTGCATGTAAGGCTGGGAGAAAAGCAGGTTCACCTGCCGTCGCTGGGTAATGGTGAGGGCAGCCCCAATGAAATCCCCTTTGCCGGTTTCAAGCATGGAAATCATGCTGTTCCATCCCGGTGTCAACACTTCCAGCTCCACATCAAGGAAATCGGCAAAGGCCCGGGCAAGTTCATATTCAAATCCCATGGATTCACCGCGATAGGTGTAATAGGCATTGCCGTTGTTATCTGTGATGAATCGAATTTTTTTCTTTTTTAAGATCCTTGACAGTGCATTGGTGTCTGCATTTTTTTGGGGGGTTTCAATATAAATGCAAACCACCACAAGCCCGCTGATGAGCAGCAGAAAAAGGGCTAATAAAAAATAATTCTCAATGAATTTTTTCACACCCGCAAATGACTTTGGGCATTCAAAATTAAATTCAGGGATCAAATTTTATTCCTCTGGCGGTTTTTGTTCATTGGTCACCTCGGGGGGGATCACTTCCAGGTCTTTTACATTCTGAAATCCCCGGGGAAGCTTTCTGCCGCGAAGTCCGCGTTTCCCTGTGTAATTTTCCTGGTTCCCGGGTTTTAATCGCAAAAAATGTTTTCCCGCATGGATGACCAAGGTGGCTCCCCGGGGAATTATTTTCAGTATGTTGATGCGTTCCCCCCGACTATTTTCAATTTCCCCCTTGGTAATGCCGATGATTTTATTCCCCTTTCCCTTTTCCAATTTCGGCATCTCCTGAACCGGAAAAATCAAGAAACGACCGGCCGTGGTGATCACTGCAATTAAATCCGTGGACGGTTGTTTTATTATTTCCGGCGTCATCAGTTGGGCCTGGGGGGAGAGATTAATGAGGACCTTTCCGTTTTTATTCCGGGTGATCAGGTTTTCAAAATCCGTGATAAAACCAAATCCCGTATCTGAATAAATAAAATAAAGGGCATCATCTTCACCGGTTACCATATGACATATAAAGGCCTCCGGCTTCAGAGCCAGTCGTCCGGTCAACGGCTCTCCCATGCCCCTGGCCGACGGAAGAGAGTGGGCAGAGAGGGCATAGCTGCGTCCTGTGTTGTCCAGAAAGATCACTGGGCGGTTACTCATGATTCTGGCATGGGTTCGCAGGGAATCCCCTGTTTTAAATTTAAGCTTTGACGGATCAATGTCATGGCCTTTGGCAGATCTGATCCAACCGTTGGTGGAAAGAATGACGGTCACAGGCTCTGTGGCAATGACCTCCTCCTCTGAAAAGGCTTCTGCCTCCTTTCGTTCACAGATGGGGGATCGTCTTTCATCTCCGTGGACCTTGATGTCCTGGCGGATCTCTTTTTTTATCAGATTGGTCAGCTGTTTTTTTGAGCCCAGTATTTTTTCAAGGGATTTGCGTTCCTTGTCAAGCTCCTCCTGCTCCCCCTTTATTTTCATCTCCTCCAGTCTGGCAAGATGGCGAAGTTTAATTTCAAGGATGGATTTTGCCTGGCGGTTTGAAAGATTGAAACGTTGCATCAAGGCATTTTCAGCATCGTCCCGGGTTCGGATAATCTCAATGACCTCATCAATGTTTAAAAAGGCGATGAGCAGCCCCTCCAGAATGTGCAGCCGATCCAGAACCTGATCCAGGCGGTGGGTAATCCTTTTGGTTACAGTGTCCCGGCGGAATTTAAGCCATTCATGCAAAAAGGTCAGCATGGGTTTTACTTCGGGCTTGCCGTTTAAACCGATCATGTTCATGTTCACCCGATAGGAGCGTTCCAGATCCGTGGTGGCAAACAGATGGTCCATGAGGGCATTGAGATTGGTTCTGGCAGATTTTGGCACAATCACCAGACGGGTGGGGGATTCGTGATCAGATTCATCCCGGATATCTGACACCATGGGTAATTTTTTGGTCTCCATCTGACCGGCAATCTGCTCAAGGATTTTTTCACCGGAGGAGTGAAAGGGCAGTGCAGTGATGACAATGTCCCCACGGTCTTCAACATAGGTGGCCCGCATTTTAATTCTACCGTTTCCGGTGATGTACATTTCCCGGATTTCATGGGACGGAGTGATGATTTCGGCATCTGTGGGGTAATCCGGTCCCTGGAGAAATGCCATGACAGCATCTATGTCAGCCCCGGGATGATCCAGAAGGTAAATACAGGCTTTGCCCACCTCTGTTAAATTATGGGGGGGGATATCCGTGGCCATGCCCACGGCAATACCGGTGGTGCCGTTGAGAATCAGGTTGGGAAGACGGGCAGGGAGCAGAGTGGGCTCTTTAAGGGTACCGTCAAAATTGGGACGCCATTGGGTGGCTCCGGCATTGAGCTCTGCGAGCAATAACTCGCTGTACCGGGAAAGTCTGGATTCTGTATAACGCATGGCGGCAAAGGATTTGGGATCATCCGGAGCACCCCAGTTGCCCTGGCCGTCCAGCAGGGGGTAACGACAGGAAAACGGCTGGGCCAGAAGCACCATGGCTTCGTAGCAGGCAGAATCCCCATGGGGATGAAATTTACCCAGCACATCCCCCACGGTGCGTGCAGATTTTTTATATTTTGCTGTGGCTGAAAGCCCCAGCTGACTCATGGCATAGACAATTCTTCGCTGCACGGGCTTAAGTCCGTCGGCAATGTTGGGCAGGGCCCGGTCCAGAATGACATACATGGCATAGTTGAGATACGCTTTTTCCGCAAAATCCCCAAAGGGCATTTTCTCAAAATCATCCAACTCCACAGGTGAAACAGTTGTCATTATTCCACCTCCATTAAATTGCCGTTTTCTTCGATCCAGCAGCGTCGATCCGAGGCCCGTTTTTTACCCAGTAAAAGATCCATTATTTCAAAAACCCCCCGGGGCTTATTGTTGGCATTTTGCTTCCCGTTTTCTGCAACGGTGAGTTGAACCAGACGGCGGGTGTCCGGCGAAATGGTGGTTTCCCTGAGCTGAAGCGGGTTCATCTCTCCCAATCCCTTAAATCGCTGGACATTGATTTTACCATGTTTTTTCCTGCGTTCAATCTTTTTGATGATACTTTCCTTTTCATCTTCATCCAGTGCATAAAACACCTCTTTGCCCACATCAATGCGAAACAGGGGGGGCATGGCCACAAAAATATGTCCCCGGCGCACCACCTCACTGAAATGACGATAAAACAATGCACATAATAGGGTGGCAATGTGAAGTCCGTCGGAATCTGCATCGGCCAGAATACAGATTTTATGGTAGCGAAGGCCTGAAATATCCTCTGTATCCGGGTCCACCCCCATGGCCACGGAGATATCATGGATTTCCCGGGATGCCAGGATCTGGGAGGGATCGGTTTCCCAGGTGTTTAGAATTTTTCCCCTCAGGGGCATGATGGCCTGGAACTGTCTGTCCCGGGCCTGTTTGGCCGAACCGCCGGCAGAGTCTCCTTCCACCAGGAACAATTCGCTTTTTGCAGGATCATTGGAGGTGCAGTCGGACAATTTACCGGGCAGGGCAGGGCCGGCAGTGACCCGTTTGCGGGTGACGGTTTTGGCTTTTCTCAATCGACTTCTGGCATTTTCCAGGGCTGCTGCCGCCAGTTTTTCACCCACTGCTGTGTTTTGATTTAGCCACAGGCTGAATGCATCTCTCACGGCGGTATTGACAAAACCACTGCAATGACGGGAGGATAGGCGTTCCTTGGTTTGGCCGGAAAACTGAGCATCGGAAAGCTTTACCGATAAAATAAATCCAATGTTTTGCCAGATATCCTCCGGTGCAATGTGAACCCCTTTGGGCAACAGATCGTGGAACCCGCAAAATTCCCGTATGGATTCCAAAAGCCCGGACCGGAATCCATTGACATGGGTACCCCCCTGGCGGGTGGGAATTAAGTTGACATAACTTTCACACAGATTGTCCCGTTTTTCTTCACTCCAGTCCACGGCCCAGTCCACAGCGGCATCCTCGGTCTTTTTTGTTCCGGTAAAGGGATCTCCCAGCAAGGTATCACAGCCGTCAAAGGATTCTGTGAGATAATCAAGCAAACCGTTTTCAAATTGCCATTCATCCCGGGTCCCGTTTTTTTTATCCAATAGAGTAATTAAAAGACCGGGACAGAGAACCGCTTTGGCTTTCAAAACATGTTTCAACGTTTTTTTGGAAAATTTTGGCACATCAAAATAGGAGGTGTCCGGATAAAATCGAATGGTGGTGCCGGATTTTTTTGTTTTGGTTTCTTTTATGATTTCAAGATCCCGGTCCTTAAAACCATCTTTAAAGGTAATCCTGTAAAGGGTACCCCCCCGGAGAATTAAAACCTCCATGAACGTGGAAAGGGCATTTACAACAGAAACACCGACCCCGTGAAGGCCGCCGGAAAAATCATAATCTTTGCTGGAAAATTTGGCACCGGCATGGAGGCGGGTCATGATGAGCTCCACCCCGGATATTTTTTCCACGGGATGAATATCCACGGGCATGCCGCGTCCATTGTCACGGACCTCAAGGGCGTTGTCGGTGTGCATGATTACGTCAATGCGATTGGCATGCCCGGCAATGGCTTCATCCACGCTGTTATCAATCACCTCCTGGGCCAGATGGTCCGGGCTTGCAGTATCGGTATACATGCCGGGACGACGCTTGACAGGATCAAGGCCCTTGAGAACTTCTATGGATTCAGCATTATAACCGGCGGACCCGACGTCCTTATTTTTGCCGTTGTCCGTGTCAATTTCAGATTTAAACAGCTCCATGATCAGGGCGAGAACTCCTTGTTTTTTATATGAAACTCCGGCTGCCGGGTCACAGCAGGCAGCTGTAATTGATTTTGGGGTGGTTTTGAAAATAAAAAAACAGCAGAAAAGCCACCAGACAAGGCCCATGGCCCTGTCTGGGATCTGCTGTTTAATTTGTGATTGCAAGTATTGTTTTGAAAATATTAATCCCTTGATACACCAAAAATATGAAGCAGCATGATGAACAGATTGATAAAATCCAGATACAGGGAAAGGGCACCCATAATGGCACCTTTTCTGACCATGGCCCCACTGGCATCTGCCGGCTGGGTCAGGGCCATTTGTTTGAGTTTTTGAGTATCATAGGCGGTGAGTCCCACAAAAACCAGCACACCCACATAGGAAATAACCATGCTGACGCCGGGACTTCTAAAAAACATATTAACCAAAGAGGCAATGATAATACCCATGAGGCCCATCATGAGGAAACCACCCATGGAGGTGAGATCACGTTTGGTCACCATGCCGTAAATGCTGCATGCCCCAAAGGTTAAGGCGCATGCAATAAAAGTGCTGGCAATGGATGAAGCAGTATAAATAATAAAAATGGATGCCAGGGTGGCACCGTTGAGTATGGAATAAAAGACAAACAGTGCCGTGGCTGTGGATGCACTCATTTTTTGTACCCGGGCAGACAGGTAAAAGACCATGCCAAGTTCACCAATGATCATGCCAAAAAGAACCAGTTGGTTTCCAAAGATAAACTGAAGCAGTGCAGGGGTGGTGGCCACATAAAAAGCAGTGAGGGCGGTTAAGCCAAGGCCAATGGCCATCCAGTTGTACACGCTCCTGATAAATGCGTTAACGCGAACCAGTGAGCCGGCCTGGGAAAAGGAAGATGAAAGATTCATTTTAAAATATCTCCTGTATTATTTTAGAAAAATTAAAACAATTGTCGTTCAGTTCAGTTGGCATATGAAATACTCCGCAAATCAGGGAGGGTATTTCAAGCTTTGTTGTGGCCAGGGCCGGATCAGAATACGGTCCGCCCGTGGCGATTATATAAAAATATAACACAGCCCATGGACATTTCAACTTAAATTTATAAATACGATTTTTAGAAAATCATCCATTGATTTTTTGGTCACTAAAAAATTCAAATTAGAATTACAATTTTAATAAAGGAATCCCGATGAGTCAAAAATTTTTTAAAACTTTGCTGTAAGGCCCACAAATGCAGTCCTAAGCATATCAAACTTGAAATAAGTTTGGATGAAATTTAAAAAGTTCAGGATATTTTTCATGCACAGACAATTTATGTGAATAGGGGAGAGAGATTTATAATTTGTGTATTTAACTTTTTACTTAAGAAAAAAGTTAACATAATATATATTATCAGCATCAATAAATCGAAAATAATATTTATCTCCATTTGTCCCGGTTTTCCCATAAATAAGTTTACATAACGTATGCCGTATGATTTTTGGATTATCCCTGTGCGCCTGCGCCACCAACATCAAACCAATCATGCCCGTGTTGGCATAGTACCCATTTTCAATATTCGTTGCTTCTGACAAAATATGCCAGATTATTTGTCAATGTTTTTTTTGCAGTGCCCGTATTTTTACACAAGTCATTAAGTATTTTTATTATGCCAGCCTGTGCTCAAATGGCATAAAATTACAGAGAGGAATTTAAAACAGCAGATTTCACAGCCATTCCGGTTTGTGGAGAATGATTTGGTATTGTCATTCCGCTCCGTCTGTTCTATTATCCCCTTTGATTAATTTTCCGGTTCTTATGTGCGCCCCATGTGATTTGCTGGAATGAAAATATTCCAACGGCAAATTAAAAAACCGGGAATGTATTGAGGTCCCGGGGTGTGGGCAAATTTAAATAATTATGGATATATAATGAACAGCAAGAATTCTCCACAGATTTACACAGTTTCAGGCTTGACACGTCAGCTCAAGCAATTGATTGAGTCCACATATCCCTTTGTATGGCTCACCGGAGAAATTTCTAATCTGTCACGCCCGGCCTCAGGCCATTGTTATTTTTCCTTAAAGGATGACGGTGCACTCATCAATGGTGTAATGTTTCGCAACCAATTAAAGCGTATGCCCTTTAATCCGGAAAACGGCATGCGCATCACCGGCATGGGCAGATTATCCCTGTATGAACCCCGGGGAAATTATCAAATTATTTTTGAGCACATGGCTCCGGACGGTGCCGGGCTTTTACATGCAAAATTTGAATTGCTAAAAAAACAGCTGGCCGCAGAAGGGCTTTTTGACAAATCCCATAAAAGCACCCTGCCCTTTTTACCTTTAAAAATCAGCATCATAACCTCTCCCACCGGAGCCGTGGTTCGGGATATCATACAAGTTTCCCAACGACGGTTTTCCGGAATTCACCTGGAGGTTGTACCGGTAAAAGTCCAGGGAGACGGTGCAGAAACAGACATTGAGCAAGCCATTGAAACAGTAAATAAATGTGCAACTTCCCAGGTGATTATCGTGGCCCGGGGGGGCGGTTCCCTGGAAGATCTGGCTGCCTTTAACTCCGAAAGGGTTGCAAGGGCTGTTTTTGCATCCTCGATTCCTGTTGTATCTGCTGTGGGACATGAGACAGATTTCACCATTTGTGATTTTGTTTCAGATCTTCGGGCACCCACGCCGTCGGCGGCCGCAGAACTTGTTTTGCCTGAAAGAAAAAAATTACACCGGGATATTATTACCTATGAAAACGCCCTGGAGACGGCATTGAAACGTGGTCTGAAGCACTTGAAAACCCAGGTAAAAACTCTTAATTCCCGTCTGAAAAATCCCCGCTCCCGGGTGGATGATCTTCGAATGCGACTGGAAGATCTTGAGAAGCGTCTCACCGGTCGGATGCAGGGGCAGTTAAAAGCCCATGGAGAAAGGCTGTCATGGTATACCAATGCCCTGTATGCAGCATCTCCCCTGCGACGGGTGTCTGAGCAAAAGGAAACCTGCCGGTTTCTGCACCGGCAACTTGTGCAGAGCATGGTATCTACTCTGACGTCAGCCCGGTCAAAAATCCATGAAAATCATTCAAAACTGGGAGCATTAAGCCCCCTTGCCGTGCTTCACAGAGGTTACAGCATTACCCGAACCCGGGATTCAAAACAAAAAATTATCACAGACAGTACAACAACTAAAAACGGAGATTCAGTCGAAGTTCTTCTTTCCAAAGGTCGGCTGATCTGTCAGGTGGAAAAACAATATGCCCAGAAAGAAAACATTTGAATCAACACTGATGCAATTGGAAGAGATTGTCAGGGAACTGGAGTCCGGCACCCTGACCCTGGAAGAATCCATTAAAAAATTTGAAACAGGCATGGCATGTTCCAAATATTGTCTTCAAACACTGGATAAAACCGAAAAAAAAATAACCTTATTAATGAAGGACAGCCAGGGAGATCTGGTTGAAGAGCCGTTTAACCATGAATCCTGATGCATTTGATCTGTCAGAATACCTGGCAAAAAAACGAAATTTACTTGACAGCACGCTTCTTAAAATCCTTTCCATGCAGAGTGCTGAACTTGAATTAACCCGGGCCGTGAGCCACTCCCTCATGGCCGGAGGTAAACGCCTTCGACCTGTTTTGTGCATGGCCGCAGCCCAGGCTCTGGGGGGGGATTATCATCTTGCTCTGCCTCCGGCCTGTGCCATTGAGATGATACACACCTACTCCTTGATCCATGATGATCTGCCAGCCATGGATGACGATGATCTTCGCCGGGGGGTTCCCACCTGTCATAAAGCATTTTCCGAGGCCACGGCTGTCCTTGCCGGAGACGCCCTTTTGACCCATGCGTTTACCGTTTTGGCCCACCCTGCCCCGTATTTTAATATTGTCCCGAATAATGCCACCTTGCTTGAACTTGTGTTCATGATTTCCCGGGCCGCCGGTGTCAATGGCATGGTGGAGGGGCAAATGATGGACATGCTGGCACCGGACATGGATATGCCCAGGGAAAATGCTTTGAATTACTTAAAAAAACTGCATTGGCTTAAAACCGGTCAAATGATAAAGGTTAGCGTTCAGGCCGGTGCTGTTGCCGTGGGGGGCTCAAGGGAAATGGTGGATCAGCTGGGGCGGTATTCAGAAAAAATAGGGCTGGCATTCCAAGTGGTGGATGATATCTTAAATGTGGAAGGAGACCCGGCCGTCATGGGCAAAGCCACCGGTTCCGACGCCGAACATGAAAAATTAACCTTCCCTGCCCTTCTGGGGCTTGAACCGTCCAGAAAATTTGCAAAAGAGCTTGTGGCGGATGCAAAAGACTCACTGATCTCTTTTGGGGAAAAAGCCCGGCCGTTAATGGCCATAGCAGATTATATAATAACAAGAAAAAGATAACTGCCCTGCCCACAACGAACCATGAAAGAATGTTAGATTGAACTGTTCTTTCATATAAACCGCCACGGGCGGACCGTATTCTGACCTCGTTCCGCCCACAACAAAGGTAGAAATATTCCCCGGATTTGCGGGGTATTTCATATAAAAATAACTGCCTTTAATATTTGTTGTGTCCGTGGGGACATACTCGTTATTTTTAAGGAGAATAAAGAAGTGAGCCTGCTTCAACAGATTCAAAACGGTGATGATCTCAAAGCGTTTTCCCGGGATGAACTGCCCATTCTGGCCAATGAAATCAGAGAAAGAATTATTTCTGTGGTGTCAAAAACCGGCGGTCATCTGGCTTCCAGCCTGGGGGCGGTGGAGCTGACCCTGGCCATCCATTACGTATTTAATCTGCCCGTGGACAGTCTTATCTGGGACGTGGGGCACCAGGCATATGCCCATAAATTGCTCACCGGAAGGGATAAAGAGTTTGACACACTGAGATCGTACAAAGGCATTTCCGGATTCACTAAAATCAGTGAAAATCCCTGTGATGCCTTCACTGTGGGCCATGCCAGCACCTCCATTTCCGCAGGACTTGGCATTGCCAGTGCCAAGCACCTGAAGCAGGACAGATCCAAAGTGATTTCTGTCATTGGAGACGGTTCCCTCACGGCAGGACTTGCCTATGAAGGATTGAACCAGGCTGGGGATTCTGACCGGGATCTTATTGTGATACTCAACGACAATGACATGTCCATTTCTCCCAATGTGGGGGCCATTTCTTCTTTTTTAAGCAGGAAATTATCAGCCCACTCCCTCCAGAGCATGAGAAAAGAGTTTGGTGTCTTTTTAAAATCTTTACCGGGTATTGGGGATGATGTTTATAAACTTGCCAAACGCTCCGAAGACTCCTTTAAAACCTTTGTCACCCCGGGCATGCTGTTTGAAGCGTTTAATTTTGACTATTTTGGTCCCATTGACGGCCATCGGTTAAATCATCTCATTGATATTTTGGAAAATATTAAAAAGCATGATGAACCGGTGTTGCTCCATGTCATTACCACCAAGGGAAAAGGATATCCTCCGGCGGAGAAAAATCCCGTGTACTACCATGGTGTGGGGGCCTTTGATGTTGAAACCGGTGGCAGTCCGCCTCAAAAAGAGACACCGGCCCCAAATAATAAAATACCTTCCTACACCCAGGTGTTTGGCAGTACCATGATGGACATTGCGGCCATGGATGAGCGGGTGGTGGCCATCACCGCTGCCATGCCCGAAGGTACCGGGTTAAAAGGCTTTTCAGAAAAATTCCCCCATAGATTTTTTGATGTGGGCATTGCCGAACAGCATGCCGTCACCTTTGCCGGAGGCATGGCATCCCGGGGCATGCGACCGGTGGTGGCGATTTACTCCACCTTTATGCAACGGGCCTATGATCAGATTCTCCATGATGTGTGCATTGACAGTCATCCTGTTATTTTTGCCCTGGATCGCGGCGGAATTGTGGGGGAAGACGGGCCCACCCATCACGGGCTTTTTGATTATGCATTTCTAAGAAATATTCCCAATATGACCATCATGGCTCCCAGGGATGAGAACGAATTGGGCATTATGCTAAGAACCGCCGTTAATCATGACGGTCCCATTGCCCTGAGATATCCCCGGGGCCCAGGGGAAGGTGTCGATATTATTAAAGATGCGCCCATTCTGGACATTGGCAAGGGTGAATGCATCCGGGACGGCAGGGATATTTTAATCCTGGCTGTGGGACGGGTGGTTCAAGAGGCCATAAAAGCTGCTGATGTGCTGGAGCAGGAAGGTCATTCTGTGGCCGTTATCAATGCCAGGTTCATCAAGCCTCTGGACCGGGAACTCATATTGGAGACGGCTGCAAAAACCCAAAACATTGTCACCGTTGAAGAACATGTCCTGGACGGTGGGTTTGGCAGTGCCGTTCTGGAACTTCTGGCAGACAATGATATCTTTCATTGCAGGGTCAGACGGGTGGGCATACAGGATACCTTTGTGGAACACGGTCCCCAGAAAATTTTACGCAAAGAATATAAGGTGGACGCCGCAGCGGTGATATCAGCGGCAAAGGAACTGCTGAACCATGGTTAAAGGACTTAAGACAAGGCTGGACAGCCTCATGGTGGAACGGGAACTGGCACCTTCCCGGGAACGGGCCCGGGCCATGATCATGGCCGGTAATGTGCGGGTCAATGATGTGGTGGTGGACAAGGCCGGCACAAAATTTTTACCTCATGTAACGGTGTCATTAAAAGAAAAAGACATCCCCTATGTCAGCCGGGGGGGACTGAAGCTGGAAAAGGCCTTGAATGTACTTTCCCTGGATCTGTCCGGACTTACCTGTCTGGACATCGGGGCATCCACCGGAGGCTTCACCGACTGCATGCTCCAGAACGGTGCGGCAAAAGTGTATGCCGTGGATGTGGGATATGGCCAGATGGCCTGGTCCCTGCGACAGGATAAACGGGTAAAGGTCATTGAACGTACCAATATCAGATATATTGATTTTGACACCATTGGTGAGTCAGTGGATCTCATTAGCATTGACACCTCATTTATATCTTTGAAACTGGTGGTACCGGCGGCGGAACAGTTCATGGAACCCGGCACCTTGATTCTGGCTTTAATTAAACCGCAGTTTGAAGCAGGCAAGGAACGCATCGGTAAAGGTGGGGTGGTCAGGGACCCTCTGTTACGCCGGGAAATTGTGGAAGAAATTGTATCCTTTTTTGTTCAGCGTGGGTATGAAACCCAGCCTGTTATTGAATCCCCCGTGCCCGGTCCCAAAGGAAATATTGAATTTATACTTCCCATGAAAAAAACAATTTAATTTTAAAATGCGTTTAAGCATCAAAAAGATAATTTCACAAAAGGAGTCAAGGTGTTCTGATTTACCACATCAATTTTTCAATGAATCTTGCATTCGGGTAAAACTATCCTTGCATCATTGATATAAATTGATATATGTAAATTCTTGATTCAATTTATTAATCACTCAAATTTTGAAGTTGGCAGATTCTATGGTATCAGACATGATTTATTGCAGTTGAAACAAGGGTCAAAGCACGTCTGCCCAATGAAAATTTAAATGAAAATGTCTGAGTTCATTTTTAAAAAGCATATTTCTAAAACTTGAGTCAATCACTGGAAAAGGAGCTGTAATGACGGAACAAATCGCAAAATTGAGAAACATCGCTCTGGCAGGTCATGGGGGTGCGGGTAAAACTTCTCTGGCTGAATCAATGCTTTTCAGCGCTGGGGTTATCAAGCGTCTGGGTAAGGTTGAAGAGGGCAACACCGCCATGGATTTCCAGCCGGAAGAAGTGAGAAAACAGCAAAGTGTAAGCAGTGCTTTCCACAAATATACCTGGAAAAAGCACCATATTACCCTGATGGATACCCCGGGAGACCAGAACTTCTTTTCCTCTGCAAAAACCTGTATCCCCGCTGCCGACGGTGTTATCATAGTTGTGGACGGCGTGGATGGTCCCAGTGCCATGACCGAAGAGGTGGCCGTATGTGTGGAAGAGCATTCCCTGCCATCGGTACTTTTCATCAATAAGATGGATAAAGAGCGGGCCAATGTGGATGAAATGGCCGTTACCTGTGAAAACACCCTTAAAAGAAAAACCATTATTGTTCAGCTCCCCATTGGTCAAATGGATGATTTCAAGGGCATTGTGGACATCATTTCGGGCAAAGCCTATATCTATGATGATAAAGGCAAATCCACCCAGACCGATATCCCGGCAGAAATGGCAGATGCCTATGAAACCGCCCGGGAATCCTTTGTGGAGAACATTGCAGAACTTGATGATGATCTGCTGGAAAAATATCTCGAAGGTGAAGAGCTCACAGAGGATGAATTAAAAGCCACCTTTAGAAAAGGCATTCTGGCCTGTGATTTCTCTCCGGTTCTGTGCGGTTCTGCCACTAATTTTGTGGGCATTGATCTTCTCTTTGATTTCATTAACACCAGCATGCCCTCCCCCCTGGATCGCGGTGCATGGATTGCCAAAGATGACGCAGGAGAACCTGTGGAAATCGCTCCTGATCCCGACGGTGCGTTTTATGGTTATGTTTTTAACACCATTGTTGATCCCTATGCCGGCAGACTGTCCCTGTTCCGGGTTATTTCCGGTACCCTGGGCAAAGAGGGAAATTTTCTTAATGTAAATAAAAACACTAAGGAACGATTTACACAGCTTCTGGAAATCCAGGGCAAGGAACAGACCCCCATCACCGAAGCCCTGCCCGGTGCCATCGTGGCCGTTGCAAAGCTCAAAGAAACTTTCACCGGTGACACCATGAGTGATGATAAAGAGATTACCTTTGAGGCCCCTGCTCCCATGCCTCCGGTGATTTCCTTTGCGGTTTATTCCAAAAACAAGGGCGATGAAGATAAAATCCATGGAGCCCTGAGAAAAATTCTTGAGGAAGACACAGGCCTTCAGCTCAAACGGGAAGCAGAGACCAACGAAACCATCCTTTCCGGCCGCGGTCTTGTGCACATTGAAACCACCATTGAAAAAATCAAGCGAAAATTCAATGTGGAAATGGGCATTAAAACCCCCAAGGTGCCCTATCGGGAAACCTTTAAAAGAAAAATTCGGGTCCAGGGAAAACATAAAAAACAGTCCGGCGGCCATGGACAGTTTGGCGACTGCTGGATCACTTTGGAGCCCATTGCCAAAGGGAAAGGATTTGAATTTGTGGATGCCATTGTGGGCGGCTCCATTCCCAGAACCTATATCCCTGCCGTGGAAAAAGGTGTGGTGGAAGCATCTGAAAAGGGACTTCTGGCAGGATTCCCCTGTGTGGATTTCAAGGTGACCGTGGATGACGGTAGCTACCACTCTGTTGATTCATCGGAAATGGCTTTTAAAATGGCGGGCTCCATTGCCTTTAAAAAAGCAGCGGAACAGGCCAAAGCAGTTCTTTTGGAACCCATCATGAATGTGTCCATTGTGGTTCCCGATGAGTTCACCGGTGATATTATGGGAGATCTCAATTCCCGACGGGGTCGTGTGCTTGGTATGGATACCCTGGGAGAAAAACAGGTGATTAACGCCAATGTTCCCATGGCGGAATTCCTGAGATATGCGCCGGATCTGAGATCCATGACCGGCGGCCGGGGAACATTTACCATGGAATTTGGTCATTATGACGAGGTTCCGGGCGAACTTTCCCAGAAGGTCATTGATAAAATCAAGGCAGAAGAGGAAGAATAGGTTTTATAAGAAACTGCTTAAAAACCGGTAAATCAAAGTAAAGTCCCATGGGAACGAGAACCGATTTTTTAAAATCCGGGTTCGTTCCCATGAGACTGTAGTGGTTTTGTCTTTTTTTAAACAAACTCTAAAGGTGCCAGGCATTTGCCTGTCACCTTTTTTAATGCAATATCTTGGCATCTTTCACATGGGAGCATTACCTGTTTTTCCCAACCGTCATATTTTATGCTCGTAGGACAGGGCATCCAGCTCAAATTCAATTGTTTTTGAGTAAAGATTAAAGATTAATGCTTTATGCGCTCAAAAGATACACTGGGGAGAAACGGGTAATATTCCCCTTTTTCATCAAGTTTTCCCGGGAAATGGGTACATCTGCCTGAAAAGTGTAAACTGAAAAATGAAACATGCCGATATATTAAGCAAATCCCCGGATATTTTTTTATCCCGTGATAAGCCCAAGAACTTCCATGTATTTTTCCGAGGTGTGTTTAATGACCTCTGCGGGAAGTTCGGGACCGGGCGCTTTTTTATCCCAGCCGGAGGATTCCAGCCAATCCCGGGTGAATTGTTTGTCAAAACTTTTCTGGGCACCGCCGGGGCAGTAAGTTGCCTGGGGCCAGAATCGGGAAGAATCCGGGGTCAGCACTTCATCAATGAGAATAATTTCACCGTCCACCACACCAAACTCAAATTTGGTGTCGGCAATGATAATATTTTTTGCAAGGGCTTTTTCCACGCCTCTGTTATAGATGGCCAGGCTAAGGTCCCTTAGTTTTTCCGCACGCTTTTTTCCAAGAAGTTTCACAGTGTGATCAAAATCCACATTAATGTCGTGATCTCCCACCTCCGCCTTGGTGGATGGGGTATAAAGGGGCTGGGGCAGCTTATCAGATTCTTTTAATCCATCGGGCAGGGCAATGCCGCAGACATGTCCTTCTTTTTGATATGATTTCCAGCCTGAACCGGAGATGTATCCCCGGACAATGCATTCCACAGGAAGGGGCTCTGCCTTTTTCACCAGCATGCTTCTGCCCTCAAGTATTTCTGCATAGGGCTTGCATATTTCCGGGAACTGATCCACTTCATGGGTGATGAGATGATTGCCAATGAGATCTTCCATCTCCTTGAACCAGAATGCGGAAATTTGTGTCAAAACCTTTCCTTTATCGGGAATGCCGTTGGGAAGCACCACATCAAAGGCGGAAAGTCTGTCTGTGGTGACCATGAGAAGGGTGTCCCCCAGGTCATATATGTCCCGGACTTTGCCTTTTCTCACCATGTTAAGATTTTCAAAATTTGTTTCAAGTATCGGTTGGGTCATTTGAGACTCCTGTATTTTAATTTTGAATGTCAGCATCTTCATGCATTAGCTGTTTTCAGAAAAATTTGTTCGAAAAATATACACTTACCTTCCCGTCAGTGTAATTTTCAGACTATATGAAGGATGAATGGCTGTTAAGTTTTTAAATTGATTATTTTTACCACATTATAGTTGGATAAGCAGAAATGAATCATACCACAATGCCTTTTTTTTTTCCACTCCAAAGGCTTATCCACCATTCAGGGAATTAAAATTCCCCCACAGGACGAACTACTGCATTAATTTTAAAATCATTTTGAAGCTTTTCAACTGTTTTTTTTGCCAAAAGCGCACTTTGAAACCCACCTGTTCTCACAAGGGTCCATAGGCGATTTTTTTTATCCTTTAGTTTAAGTACCCGGGGTTCATACCCTTTTCGTTTAAGATTCTCAACCAAATTCTCTGAATTTTTACTGTCTAAAAATGCTCCCAGCTGTACAGTGAATTTGGGTGTTTTTATCTTTTTATCAGGAAGAGGTACTGGTGTTTTGGTGGATACAGTGGAGATTTCAATATCATTTTTTTGCGGAATAGTAGCATTCATCTTTTTCATGGAACTCTTTTTTTTAAAATTGGCTGTGGACATAGCAGATTTTGACGCATTGTTTGATGCGCTTGTAAAGGAATGTGAATTGTTAATTTTTCCAGATTTTGTAACAAGCTCATTAAGAGATAAAAGTTTTTCCCGTGCGTATTGATTCTCAGGGTTTAACTCCATGGCTGCAAGATAAGACTTTCGGGCCAATTCAGAATTATTTGTATCAGCATAAATATCTCCTTGATAGGCAATAGCCCAATATTCATCAGGTTTGATCATTAATACCGATTGCAAGTCCCTTAATGCATTTTCATATTCCTTAAGTTCCACCCAGGCAATTGCCCGGTTAAAAAAAGCGCTATGATTTTCAGGGTGTTTTTCGATTTCTTTTCCATATTCAGCAATTGCTTTTTCATAATCACCCTTATAATACCAAGCTACACCCATATTGCTATGTATTCCTTCAAGTTCTGGATCCAAGTTCAGTGCACTGTTGAAATCCTCCAAGGCTTTGATATATTCTTCATTATACAGCGAATTTGAATGATTAGATTTGTCATCAATGCCACCTCTGCCGATATCATAACTTTGAAGACTTAATCTCGCCACCCCTCGGTTCTTATATGCCTTGGCATTAAAGGGTTCCTGTTCAATGAGTTTGGTGAACCAAAAAACTGCATCCTGATATCGACCTTTTTGGAATTCTGCAATACCATTGTCAAACAAGGTACTTCCTGATTCTGAATACCCATTGCAGGTTGAGATCAAAAGGAAAAAGAGAACTATAATAATGTGGTAACCCATGATAAAGACCGCCTTTTCAAAATATTGAGTCTGTTTTGCCATATTATCGAATTTGCAGGATACTATGAAGATAAAAACTTTTCAACACTCAGATTTTAAGAAATACCATTCCAGTATGGACATTAAACATCCCTGAATGCATGGGGTCCCCGGGGAAATACCCTTTACAAAAAAAATCTATATGCTATGAAGCAAAAGAACATTTACTATTTAATGCCGCATCATCCTTTTAACAACTGCCACCGGCAGATTTTATTTTGATCCGGCTCTGCCCACAGCGAAGTTTGAAATACGCCCCTGATTTGCGGAGTATTTCGTATAAAAACCTTTCGATGAAATTTAACCTTGCTTTTTTCACTTAGGAGCACCTTAACATGAGCAACAACAACAGCTGGGATTGGGACACAGGCAAACGCCTGGTGGCCGATCTTGAACCATGGCACAATGAATTTTCCTACATGGAGGAGGCACGAATCAGTCCCCACGGGGAAAATATCGCTGCCATTGTAAAAAATGAAGACATGGAATTCACCATATGTTCCCAGGGAGCGGATGGAAGTTTTATCACATGGGAAAACAGTTATGATAAAATATGGAATCTCAAGTATGGGCCGGACAATCGATTGTCTGCCCTGATTTCAGACATGGCTGAATGGACGGTTTCCACCGATGATACCCCCTGGGAAAACACCTATGATTTTGCATGGGATATGACCTTTAACCCCGCAGGGACTCACGTTTCTGTTTCCACCCAGAAGGAACTGCAATATTCTGTTATCACCAATGATGTGCCCTGGGAAAACAGTTATTCGCGTTTGACAGATATGGCCTTGAGTCCGGATGGAAACCACACTGCCGCAGTGGTGGAAACCATTCCTGTGCTTGAAAGTGAAATTTTTAAATTCAGAAAAGGGTGTTACTCCGTGGCGGTGGACGGTACCCCCTGGGGCACCAATTTCATGAATGTCTGGGACCCTGTCTTTTCTTGGGATAATGCACGGGTGGCCGCATCTGTACGAACCAATTATCAGGACTATTTCATTGCCGTGGATGGTAAAACCTGGAACAAATCCTTTACCTCTGTATGGATGCCCCGCTTTTCTCCTGTGGATAAATCAGTGACCGCTCCTGTGAAAACCAATGGGAAATGGTTTTTGGCAAAGGACGGTGATATTGTATGGGATCGGGGATATCATCAGTTGTGGCATCATTTTTATTCCCGGGATGGATTAAAAATAGCCGCCATTGTGGCCAGTGAATTTGGTAAATGGACCCTGGCTGTGGATGATACTCCCTGGGAGATCACTTTTTCCCAATATCTTACAGATGCGGTGTTAAGTGATGACGGCAAACGGGCTGCCTGCGTGTTTAAAGATGATAACAAGTGGGGTATTGCCGTGGACGGCGGGGCCTGGGAAGATAAATTTGACATGGCCTGGAAACCGGTTTTCAGTCCAGATGGCCGCAAAGTGGCTGCCAAAGTTGAAATCAACGGTGCCTACCATGTGGTGGTGGATGGCACTGTTTTTAAAACCGCATATGATCACCTGGAATCTCCTGTTTTCAGTTCCGACGGATCAAAATTATTGATAAAAGGAATTGAAAAAAATAGATACCACAGAGAGATTATTTCAGTAAAAGGAGGGTTGTAATATGCATTCCATTTATTCCTTTGTCACCGGCCCTCTGGCCTGGCTGGCCTTCATTGTTTTCATTGGCGGGAGTGCTTTCCGGTTTTATTCCCTTTATTCACTGGCCCGGAAAAAAGATGCCCTGGTATTTGAGTACATGAATCTTAAATTTGCCCTTAGATCCATTGGGCACTGGCTCACCCCGTTCGGTACCCGGAACATGAACTTGAACCCGGCCATGACCGTTGTCACATTTGCCTTTCATATCTGTCTGTTTCTGGTGCCTCTTTTTGTTTTTGCCCATGTCATCATGTGGAAGGAAAGTTTTAATATCAGCTGGTTCACCCTCCCCGGTGTTTTGGCCGATCTCATGACGCTTGTTGTTATTTTTTCCTGCGGTTTTTTTCTTTACAGACGGATCATGCTGCCCGAAGTAAGATATTTAACCACTGCTGTGGATTATCTTATTCTTTTTATAGTTGCGGCCCCATTTATAACCGGATTCTGGGTGTATCATCAATGGGCCGGTTTTCCCACCATGACAATACTGCACATCCTTTCCGGTGAAATTATGCTGGTTGCCATTCCCTTTACAAAACTTTTTCACATGTTTTTGTTTCCCTTTACCCGGGGATATATGGGGTCTGAATTTGGAAGTGTCCGGATGGCAAAAGACTGGTAGAATAGAGCCTGGTATTTCCCGTATTTTTTTTAGGGATAAATGTCGGGAGAATCCGGGTTACTCCCATAAAACATCAAATAAGCAGCTATATGCCCATATGGGATATGATTGGACTGACTTTATCCATTTCAGGTTTTTAAACAAAATTTAAATTTTATTATATATTAAAGAAGGTTGCCATGACTGAATCAAAGGCAGTCAAAGACACTGCCATAGACGACCAGGGGATTATAAAAGGTATAGAACAACTCTCCCCTGAAAAAATAGAACGCGTTATTAACCAAGTCCTGAAAAGTGAAACAGGCGCCAGGCTTAAAACTTATGTGGATACCTGTGTTCATTGTGGGCTTTGCAGCGACGGATGCCATTATTTTCTGGCCCATGACAGAGATCCCAAATACTCCCCTGCAGCCAAGGTAAAGCAGACCCTGTGGGAAATCATCCGTAAAAAAGGAAAGGTGACCCCGGAATTTATTGAAAATGCCGCTGTGGTTGCTTACACCCAATGCAATCTTTGTAAAAGATGCGCCATGTATTGTCCCTTTGGCCTTGACATTGCTTATGTCATGTCCGTTATGCGTCGCATCTGCCATAAACTGGGTGTGGTTCCCCTGTATATCCAGGACACGGCCCACAGTCACTCTGTTACCAAAAATCAGATGTGGATCAAGGATGACGAGTGGGTGGATACCCTCATGTGGCAGGAAGAAGAGGCACAGGATGAGGTGGAAAATTTAAGAATTCCCCTGGACAAGGAAGGGGCCGATGTTTTTTATTCCGTCATCGGTCCGGAACCCAAGTTCCGGGCCCAGCTCATCTACCAGGCTGCTGTGATCATGAATGCCGCAGGAGAAAACTGGACCATGCCCTCCATGCCGGGATGGGACAACAGCGACATGTGCATGTACACCGGTGACTATGAAATGATGGAACGATTGAAAAAAGCCCATTTTGAGGCCGCCGCAAATTTGAAAGTAAAAAAAATTGTCATGGGAGAATGCGGCCATGCATTTCGATCGGTCTATGACATGGGAAACCGTGCATTGGGATGGAAAATGCCCCCCTTGGAAGTAATCCACGCCATAGAGTATTATAATGATCTTTTTGTGAAGGAAAAAATCAAAATCAAAAAGAAGTTTGACCGTCCCGTGACCCTCCATGACCCCTGCAACATTGTCCGGGGCCGGGGACTGCATGAGATGTCCAGAAATATTGTTAACGCCACCTGTAAAAACTTTATTGAGATGACCCCCAACCGGGAGCACAATTATTGCTGCGTGGCCGGTGGCGGTGTTATCAACTGCGGCCCTCCCTTTAAAAATGCCCGGGTGGACAGCGGAAAAATCAAGGCAGAACAGTTATTTGCAGCCAAGGCAAAGGGGGCAGAGGTGGTCATTGCACCGTGTCACAACTGCCACGGCGGTCTGGAGGACATCATCCACCACTATGGCATTGACATGGAGTTGAAGTTCTTTGGAGATATTATTTATGAAATCCTGGAACTTCCAGAATAGGCCAAAGGAGATTTAAATTGAAAATAAGACCCAGAACCTTTAAAATAGTAGCCATGATATTTGCCATAAGTCTGATCTCCTTTGCTGCCTGGTGCAATGACTGCATGGATATTGATGCCGACGTTTTTGAAAATAACAAAAGACCTTTTGTCTGCTTTTCCCATGATGATCACAACGACAATGCAGGCATTGAAGATTGTGCCGTATGTCACCATGTATATGAAGACGGTAAGCTTGTGGCGGATGAGACCTCAGAAGATTCCACCTGTTCAGAATGCCATGCGGTTGAAGGTGATTCAAAGCAGATGGCGTTGATTGCCCGTTACCATGATCGGTGTCGCGGTTGTCATCTGGAACGTAAGAGCGGTCCTGTGACCTGTGGTGAATGTCATAAGAAATAGAATTCAATGAAAACAGAATTCAAGGGAGGCTGAAATGACTAAAAAAATACTTGTGGTGGATGATGATCCCACCATCGTAAAGTACCTGACCAATATTTTTAATGACAACGGCTATGAAACCTGTTCCGCCAATGAAGGTGGAGAGGCATTTGAAGTGATGAAACAGGAAAATCCGGACCTTATCACCCTGGATCTTGAAATGCCCAATGGAGAATGGGGGCCTAAATTTTTTCGCAGGCTGTCCAAACAGGAAAAATTCAAAGACATTCCCGTGATTGTTATCAGCGGGCTTGCCAGTCGTCACCTTTCCATTGACAAAGCCATTACCTGGCTTTCCAAACCCTTTGATCCTGAAAAACTGGTGGGTATTGTTAAAAACACCATTGGATAAAATGATATCATGTGCCCCGACGGTGAATGGCTCCGGTCCCAAAACCGTCGGAGGTACATAAACCTGTTTTTAAGGAACAAAGTTTGATGATTTCGTAAAAAGTCTTAATGTCCATTCTTAATGTTGTGGATAATAGATTCCAAGCCTGTGCATAACGTCGCCGGGATTTCATGGGCCGAGCTTTTACAGGTTCATCAAATTTTGATGCTCCAATGAAAAAAATAATCAGCCAAATACAGCACAGCCTTGTTTTTAAGCTTATTTTAATAATGGGGTGTATCTGTCTTGTGGCCATTGCCACCTGGGCCTTTTTCACCATCCGGTACCAGCGCAATAAATCCCTGGATGACAATACTGATATTGCCGATCGTATCAGCAAAACAATCCGCCTGGGTACCCACTACTCAATGATGCTCAACTCCAGGGATGACATCAATCAGATCATTAAAAACACCGCCACCCAAAAGGGCATTGAAAATGTCCGCATCACCAATAAAAGCGGCGAAATTAAATTTTCCAATATTCCCTCGGAGGTGGATCGCACCGAAGAGATGACCTCCTGGACCTGCCAGGTGTGCCATCAAACATCCCCTCCCCTGGTGAAACTTTCCCTTGCCCAGCGCCGCCGCCTGTTTCAAACATCTGACGGTGAACGTCAGCTGGGTATTATCACACCCATTTACAACGAGCCGGGCTGTTCGGAAAAGTGTCATTTTCACAACAGTGAAGATAAGGTATTGGGAGCCCTGGATGTGGTCATCTCCCTGAAAGACACCGATGCAGAAATCATCAAATATGAACAAAGTATTTTTCTGCTGGCTGTGGCCATCATCATTGTTCCCTCCCTGTGTATTTTTTTATTTGTATATAAATTTGTCATCCATCCCCTTGGTCTGCTCACCGAGGAGACCCGTCACATCACAGACAGAAACGGACGTCATCTGATAAAAACCGATCCTCACAGTGAAATCGGGCAACTGGCCACGGCATTTCACACCATGCGCCGGCGTATCTTTGACAACCAAATGGAACTGACCAAACAGAAAAACGAATATCAGACTTTGTTTGAAAATGTCCCCTGCCTCATCACGGTGCAGAATCGGGATTTTAAATTGATTAATTTTAACCGGGAATTTTACACCAAATATAACCCCAGTCCCGGAGATTATTGTTACCAGGCATATAAAGGCAGAAAAACCAAATGCGATAATTGCCCGGTGGAAAAAACCTTTGCCGATGGAAAGTCCCACTATTCCGAAGAACTGGGCCGGGGCCGGGACGGCACCATGGAGCACTGGATTGTCAGAACTTCCCCGGTGCGTGACACCCGGGGCAACATCGTGGCAGCCATGGAGATCAACCTGGATATCACCCAGCGCAAATTGTTGGAACAGCGGGCCGAAGCCTCTGAAAAAAAGTACCATGCCATATTTAACAATATTCCCAACCCGGTGTTTGTGCTGGATTATGATACCCTGAAAATTCTCAACTGCAATGAGAGTGTCAAACAGGTTTACGGGTACCCAGAAAAGGTGTTACTTGGCAAATCTTTTATTACACTTTTTGCCCAACATGAGGATACCCCCCTGGAAGATCCCCAGACATTAATGGAGACCATTAAGAAAACCCGGATCATGAACAAAGCCTGGCATAAAAAAAATGATGATGTTATTATCCCCGTGGATATCTGGATTTCCCTGTCGGAATATCCCGGGCAAAAGGTGCTTCTGGTGACCACTTCGGATATCACCCATCGCTTGGAAACCGAAGCGCAATTTAACCAAGCTGCCAAGCTTGCCACCTTGGGAGAGATGGCCACCGGGGTGGCCCATGAGTTAAACCAACCCCTTTCGGTGATTAAAACATCCTCCAGTTTTTGTCGATCCAAAATTGAAAAAGAAGAGTCCATTAAGCCGGATATTCTCCATCGTCTGCTTGTTAAAATCGATTCCAATGTGGACCGGGCCTCCAGAATTATTACCCATATGCGGGATTTTTCCCGAAAATCCGACACCAACCTCCAGCCCGTGGAGGTCAATGGCATATTACGCAATGCCTATGAAATATTCAGCCAGCAACTCAAGGTCCGGGGCATTGAGGTATCCTGGGATCTGGGAAAAGATCTGCCCAGTGTCATGGCCGATCCCGGTCGATTGGAACAGGTGTTTATTAATTTACTCATCAATGCCCGGGATGCCATTGAAGAAAAAACAAAAATGGAATACCACGGACTCAACCGGCAAAAAGAGATATCCGTTAAAAGTTATAATTTTGTTAATCATCAGCTTATCATTGAGATTAAAGATACCGGCACCGGCATTCCCGACCAGGTGGCTGAAAAAATATTCCAGCCTTTTTTCACCACCAAGGAGGTGGGTAAGGGAACCGGTCTGGGGCTTTCCATCAGCTATGGTATCATCAAGGAGAGTAAGGGAACCATTAAAATCAAAGAGACATCGCCGGAAGGGACATTGTTTCAGATTGTTCTGCCGGGTGTGGCATGAGTATAACAGGAGGTTAAAATGTTTGTTTTTTTTAGTTATAACCTCCAGCCACAACAAATACTGAAGATAGAAAATGGCATTATGCCGCCCCCCCGAGGGGGCAATGATGTAGACAGCTCAATTGGCCGGTTCCCATTGCCCTTCGGGGGGCTCTGTAGGAAATAAGCTTGGAGAATTGTTTAAAAAAGAGGATAATGAATCCAATGAATCTAAATTCTGATAATAATATCACCGACCTGCCCCAACGGATTCTGCTTGTGGATGATGAAGAAGATATCCGGGATGTCCTCACCATTGCCCTGGAAGATATGGGATACGATGTCACCACTGCTGAAAACGGCAAGGACGCATTGGAACAATTTGTCGCAGCTGATTTCCCCATGGTGCTCACTGATATTAAAATGCCGGGCATGGACGGTATTGAGCTGTTGAAAAAAATCAAACAGATTTCTCCGGAAACTGAAATCATCATGATCACCGGCCATGGAGACATGGACCTTGCCATTGAAAGTTTTAGAAATGAGGCCGTGGAGTTCATCACCAAGCCGGTGGATGTCACCACCCTTGAGATTGCCATTTCCCGGGCAAAGAAAAAACAAAAAATCCGTCAGGGGCTGAAAGCCTACACAGAAAGCCTTGAATCCATGGTATTGGAAAAATCCAATGCCCTTGCAAGCCACCCTGCCCGGGGGGATGATAAAAAAGAGATTCTTGAATCCATGGAAAATCTTCCCCTGATTGTTTTTGTGGTGGACCGGACATTTAAAATTAAAACCGGTAATGCCCTGTTTAAAAAGACCTTTGCAATTGGGAACAAAACCTTGAAAAGCACCGGTGCTGATCCTGAAAGCTGTGACGGGACTTCACAAATCAATGGAGAATTATTTGAAAATAATTCTGAACAATTTTGCCATCGGGTGTGTCGAAATAACGCCCTGCCCTGCCCCGAATGCCCTGCCCTTGCCACCTTTCAAGATGGTGAATCCCATCAGATAGAGGTCAGTTACACCCTGGCCAATGAAGAACAATTGCCCTGCCTTGCCTGGGCCGCCCCCATTGCTGTGGATGGGGATGGAACCGTTTCTGAGGCAATTATCATGGCAACGGACATTCAAAAGGTGATGGACATTAAAGATCATCTCACCTCACTGGGATTGATGATCGGCTCGGTATCCCATGGGATTAAAGGGCTTCTCACCGGTCTTGACGGAGGGGTTTATCTTTTAAATTCAGCCCTGAAAAAAGAAGACCAGGACCAGGCCCGGGAGGGACTGCAGATGGTGCAGCAGATGACCGCCAAAATCAAAAAAATGATTCTGGATATTCTGTTTTATGCAAAGGATAGGAAACTTCAGAAAGAAAAGGTATCAGCAAAGAATTTTGCCGGGGATCTTTTAAATACCATGGATTCCCGGGCGAAAAACCTTTCCATTGAACTCAAGTCAAAATTGCCGGACCCGGATTTTAACTTCATGGCCGATGCCGGGGCCCTGGATTCTGCCCTTATTAATATATTGGACAATGCCCTTGATGCCTGTGTGACTGACGGCAAAAAAAATGAAAGCCCCAAAGAAAAATATTTTGTTGAATTATCGGTTTCCTGCACACCTTCAAAGCTAATATTTACCATCACAGACAATGGTATTGGAATGGAAAACCAGGATATGGAAAAGGCCTTTTGCCTTTTTCATTCAGGCAAGGGAAAAGGCGGTACAGGATTGGGGCTTTATATTTCCAAGCATGTCATTGATCAGCATGGAGGCACTATTAAAATAGATTCTGAAAAAAACAAAGGTACCACATTTACCGTGACTCTTCCCAAATGAATATATTTGTCTATCTTTGTAGTGAAAAAAAGTAGGATTATCATTCAGGTTGGAATACGAGCGCAGTAACACCTTTTAAAAAAACCTTGAACATCGACTTACAACACTTCAAGAAAGGTATCCGCCACAGCAAGAGTCTTATGAAGCATAACCGTTTCTTCAGAAAGCCCCATGGCAAGTCCAAGAAGCTGGGGCAGATACAATTTCCCGGTTTCTTTGAGACTTTTTTTGAATATTAATTGATCTTTGCCCCTTTGATGTTTCGGTTGATGATCTGCTCTATTTTATTTTTACTTGTTTCCATCACATGGGCGATTTGGGCGTGATTCCGCCACTTTTTTACTGCAAGTAAAACCCGTTCCAGGCAGTGATTGATTTCGTTGGTTGATAACCCGAATTCCTTACCCAATCGAATGAAATCCCCTGATCCTGGTTGTTGCCCCTCCCCGGCCACTGTCATGGAATGCTCTCCCCCCGGCCCCGGGGAATAGGTTAAATCATAGGCCGGAGTCAGGGTCCATTCCCGGGATTCATTGATCATAAATGCAAAATTCTTAACGTGGTCATCTCTATTGTTGGAAAGCACATTAAAAATCATTTGGCGGAATCCCCGAAGCAGATCTTGATGATTTTTCGTCAGCACTTTAATGACCTTAAAGAACGCCTGGTAATCCATGGAGGGGATCCTATAATTAACATGGAGCATATTCCCCAGAGTATGAACATGGTACCTGCGGTTTACCTGCCTGTCAAATCGCTTTATCCCAAAAAATAATTCGCCTGTCTTTGTCCGAAAAAGACGGGTTTCCGGCATGATAATCCCAGCGTCCTTGGCCATCAACGAATATGCATATTCCACGGCACCGGCGTCGGGCAGATCATTTCCAGAGTTGAACTTGACAATCCAGTGCTGATATCCCACGGGCAGATCTTCCTCACCGGATATGATCTTTTCTCCACCTACACCCACAAGAACTTTGGGCCGGGCACCACCAGGGCTACCGCCTGCCCGCATGAGCTGGGGAAGCACTGTCTCACTTTGACCTTTTAAAATTTGTCGGGACTGTTCTGCGAGCAACTGAAGATCAAATGCGCTGGAAGAATTTTTTTCATGGGTCAGAGCAGGCTCGTAGGTGAGCGCTCCCATGGTGGCAGTGCCCAAAAAGGCCAGGCGATGGAGTATGGACACACCGGCCGCATCAATGCCCTGTTTTGTAAAAAAACGATCCATGAGCATTAATCCCCACCCATCGGGCAGCGAATCATCAAACAAACCAAATAACGGTCCAAAATTTCGATCTGTATGTTCAAAAAGCCCTGGTTTTGGCGGCAATTTAAATGGGGATAACCACAGAGGATCCGCAAGAAAGGAAGAGTCATACTCAAAATAAACCTTATGTCCGGACACTGCCAATTGCCCAACAGGAAAAGTATCGTTTTTTCCCCTGCGATAAATTACATTGACTTTTTTCAAATGGTTCCCCGCCTGGGCTTTTTCTGCTCAATTTGTTCGAGTTCTTTTATGGAGTTTGGCACCGCAGGTTGGAGGATTGCCTGCATTTCGTCAAGCCTGTCCAAGGCAAAAACAAGCTTTAAAAAATTTTCCAGGGAAACTTTTCCCGTCTGCTCAAATCGCTTCAATGATGCCTCGGTCACATTGGAACGTATTGCCAATGTACTGCGTTTCCACCGTTTTTGCAGGCGCAGGGCTTTAAGCTTTTGGGCAAGCTCTTGGGATATTTCTTCTGGTGTATACAAAGAATAGAGCATAATTCTCACAAAAAATAATGGCTAATTTTTTATCAAATAAATGCTTTTATTTTAGACTATAGACAATATTTTGTCAATTAAAACAACTACCATGAAGCCGCAGCCCATTAATTAGAGATACCGGACTCTGGTGAACTAAGTGAGTCAGATTCGGTTGATTTCAAATTCTGACGTCATTATTCCCATAAAATTTACAACACTTCAAGAAAGGTATCCGCCACAGCAAGATTCTTATGAAGCATAACCGCTTCTTCAGAAAGCCCCATGGCAAGTCCAAGAAGCTGGGGCAGATACAAAACAGTGATGGAAAGATCTTCACTGGTTCCCCTGGCAACACTTTTCTGGAATCCCTCCAGATTCATCTGACACATGGGACACACAGTTACAATGGCATCGGCTCCCCTGGCATCCATCAAAATTTTCTGCACCAGCTTACCTGACACCTCCCGTTTGGTGTTCATGCCCGAAGCTCCGCAGCAGACGGCCGACGAATCCCAGGGAAAAACATCTGCACCGCAGGCCTCAATAAGGCCTGTCATGGTGACAGGTTCCTCCGGATCATCAAATCCGCCATAGGGACGAAGGCATTGACACCCGTAATAGGGGGCAATTTTAAGACCCTTCAAAGGATTCATCACTCCTTGTGCAATCCTTGCGGCACCGATATCATGGGCCAGAACATCCAGCAAGTGCCGAACCCGGCGGGTTCCCTTTATCTTTAAATCGTCCACGGCCAGGGCCTCATCAATGTTATGGCTCAAATTTTCATCCTTGTCCCTTTCCACCATAACCTTTTTAAGATTAAGGTAACAGGCACTACAGGGCACCAGGATATCCCCGGCGTTTTTTATTTTTTCGGCCAGGGCAATGTTGCGGGCAGGCAGCACAAAGGAAAGCAGCTCACTCATGGGTTCAGCCGCAGTGGCACCACAGCAGTTCCAATCTTCAATATCAATGAGTTCTTCGCCCAGTTCCGCCATAAGTGCCCGGGTGGCACCATCATATTCAATGGCAGATTCTTCAAGGGAACAACCCGGATAATAAATATATTTCATGGTTTCCTCTTACAATTTAAAGTCAAAATACGGTCTGCCCCTGGCAGTTATTAAGAATTTACAAAGTATTAAGCTCTATCCTCAATTTCCCTTACTTTCTGGAACAAACGATCCAGGTTGGACCCATCCGCACGGGAGGGCAGCTGGATGGCCACCTTGTTTTTTTTCATGAGCTTTAAGCCGATACCGGTAAATTCCAGGGGCAGCAAAGGGTTTTTCATGGCCATGAAGTAAAGGGTCATGAACTCAGTTTCCCGGACCCTGCCATGGCGGCGGACACTTTCCATGAAACTGCCATAAAATGCGGTCCCTTTTTTATATCCAGGGGTTTTTGCCTTAAATGCCTGTTCCTTTAAAAGGGACATGGCCCGGGTCAGTGGCAACCCCCTGGGACACCTTAAAGTGCAGAAATAACAGGTGGAACAAAGGGCAAATGTATTGCTGTTAAAAATATCTTCGGTGCGGTCCATGAGCACCAGGCGCCACAGCTTCCGGGGGGGCATGTCCATGGCAAAGGCATTGGGGCAGGATGCCGTGCAAGTACCGCATTGCATGCAGGTACTGAGTAACTCCTTTATGTGGGTTGTGGTGATCATATTTTTTGTTCCTTTTTTTTTATGAGAAAATACAGCCTCCGCCCTACCTCAGCAGAGCCTCCCCCGACGGGCAATAGGAACCGGACAATTGAGCTGTCTACAGTTCCGGTCCGGGACCATTGCCCGTCGGGGGAGGCGGCATGATAGCATTTGGCTCCGCGTCTACTACCCTATATTCCTTGTATCCGGCAGGACATGGCCGTTATATGAAATACTCCGCAAATTTGAGGCGTATTTCTACGATATCCCATCTAAAAACCAATGGCTGCATCAATAATGTCAAGCATCTGTCGATCCTTAAATCCATTTAAAAAAGATGCACTGCTGGGGCAGATGGAAGCACAGGCCCCGCATCCCTGGCACATGACAGGGTCCACCTCAACTACCATGCGCTCAGAATTAAGGGACCTTGCCCCATAGGGACAGGCCCCGATGCAAAGCTCACAAAGACTGCAAAGGCTGGTTTTTACACCGGCTGTAACCGTTGCCGCCATTAAATGCTCTTTATTTAATATGCGAAGGGCACGCACGGCAGAAGCCTCTGCCGAGGCCATACTTTCTTCCACATTACGGGGACCAAGGGCCATGCCACAACCAAAAATTCCCTCTTTAATGCTGTCCACCGGCCTGAACTTGTCATCTGCCTGATCAAAAAATCCATATTCATCAAGCTCCATATTCATCAGTTCAGCAGGAGCCTTGACCCGGGAGGGAACAACACCGGTGGCCAGCACCAAACGCTGGGGTTCAATGGCAATGATTTGGTTTATAATGGGCTCAAAAACCTCCACCCTTACCCCATTGTCATTGGTGGAAACATCCGGTTTTTTATCCAATGTGTATTGAATAAAAATAATGCCTGCCTTTCTTGCCTCATTGAAAAAAGGCTCGGCAAAACCATGGGCCATCATATCCCGGTACAATACAAAGATATGCATGTCAGGATTTTGTTTTTTCACGGCAAGGGCATGTTTTAAAGCAGATGTGCAGCAGACACGGCTGCAATAGGCCTTGTGCTCGTCCCGGCAGTCCACACATTGAATCATCACCATGCAATCAACTTCTGCCAGGGGTTCACCGTCATTATCCAGGGATTTTTCAAATTCTTTCAAGGTCATAATGGCAGGATGCTGCCCATATCCCATGGACCGGGTAGCGGCCTCCTTTCCTCCGGTGGCAATAATACTGACCCCATGTTCCACCATGACGGCATCACCCTCTTCCGGCTCAATGGTGGACACAAAATGCCCCACATGGCCAAAGGTATCTGCAACAACAGCATTTGTGATGACCTCAATACCGGGATGTGCCCCAAAGGCCTGGGTGGTTTCTTCCAAAAGCTTTGGAAAATCAGTTCCCGTGATATTTTTTTTCAACCATTTAAGATTACCCCCAATATCTGATGTTTTTTCCACCACCACCACATGGGTATTATTTTGCGCCAGGGCAAGGGCCGCTGTCATTCCGGCAATGCCTGCTCCCACCACCAGGGCGGTTTTTTTAACTTCCCTTGGAACAGTGATGTCCGGAGTGCGATGACGAATATCAGAAAGTGCCATGTCCAGACTGGAGGTTGCCTCTTTAACTTCTTTTTTAAAAATATCCACCACATCAAAATAATGGGGATGCAGGGACATTTTTTGGGACAGATCTTTAATTTTTTTTGCAAAAAGATGAGGCAGACAGGCCCCCACCACCACCCTGTTTACCTTAAGATCACCTGTCTTTGATACAAAATCATCCCACCCTTCCCGGGTGCACAGATTTTTCGCTGCAATGCAATGGGACACATGGGGCAATGTTTCAAAATGGGCTTTCATCTCTTTAACTGCAGCTTCATTGTCTTCTGCCCCGCATTGGCATAACACCAGGGCCGTTGAGGGCAATTCCATGGAAACATCCCTGAAGGAAACAGGATTATCCAAAGTATCATCCAAAGCTACCTCCGCCACAGGAGAAATTGTTTTCTCCAACAGACTCAAGGCCCTTAAACTGGCTGAAGAGGCATGGATAAGGGTATCATGGATGTCCATGGGACCTGCTGCACTGCCCCCCACAAAAACCCCCTGTCCGGGTACCGGGGGAAACTCCATGGCAGGAAACCCATGGTCATTTAGTTTGATATTTCCCATTTCACAAAGCCGGGACATGTCCTGCCGAGGTCTGACCCCCACGGAAAGAACCACCATGTCAAAGAGTTCATCGGTTTTCTCTGTGAACATGTCTGCCACAAAAATACGCAGCTTGCCAAGGGCATCATCCCATCGGACAGAATGGGGCCTGGCCCTTTTCAAGATCACCTGGTGATCTTGAAGTGCCCTGGTTTTATAGGCTTCATAGGTCTTGCCAAAACAGCGCATATCCATGTAATAAATTACAGTTTCAATGGAGTGATTGGATTTTTCCCGGGTGAGCACGGCTTCTTTTAAGGCATGCATGCAGCAGATGGAAGAGCAATAGGGGACATCACTCTCCAGGGTGCGTGATCCCACACATTGAATCCAGGCAATTCTTTCCGCCACCTTGCCGTTGGAGGGTCGCAAAAGCCGGCCGTCCGTGGGACCTGTGCCGCTTATCAGGCGTTCAAATTCCCGGGCCGTGACCACATCGGGGTAAACTCCGTAACCATAGGTGTTTTTCCCTGTGGATGGATCATAAAAATCCGTGCCGCAGGTCAGAATCACCGTGGCAAATTCCATAAAATTTTGAGACATCCCAAGGGGTTTGTTTTTTTTGTAGAGCTTGTCCACCATCCCCACAACATTATCCGGCTCAAAGGGTTTTACAATGTATTCAAGGGCTCCCCTGGTAAGGGTTTCCACTGCGGTTTCCACCGTGGCATAGGCCGTCATCATGATCACCTTAAGATCCGGATGACTTTCTTTTACCTGTTTTAATACCTCAGTGCCGTCCATCTGCCCCATTTTAATGTCCAGGAACATCAGATCATAGGAATTTTCTTCCACCTTTTCCAGAGCTGCTGCACCGGAATCAGCCATGTCAACGCTATACCCTTCAAACTCAAACCATTCTTTCATGGAATCCCTGACAATGAGTTCATCATCCACCACCAGAATACGAAAATTCTTCCGGGGATCTTCAGGAAGGGAAATGGCACCCACCGGGCAGACAGGTTCACAGGCCCCGCAAAGGGTGCAGGCATCCATATCAATGGTATAAATATTGGGAAGGGCATGGGGAAGCGGCAGATGGGCAGCCTTAAGGATTCCCATGTTCATATTGAATTTATTGGGAATATCCACAGGACAAACAGAAGCACAGGCCCCGCATCCATTGCATTTTTCAGGATCAACGGCCGTTATCTGCCTGTCCAGACGGGCCGTGTAATTGCCTGCCTCTCCTTCAAGATCTGCAAGGGTGGTGGACAGCATGATATCAATGTTTTCATGGAACAATCCCCGCCTTAAACAGAACTGGGCAGATTGATCCCGATCCACCAGGGGCAGCATCCGGCACATGCCGCAACCGTCGGTGGGAAATTGATAATCCAGCCGGGATAAAATCCCTCCCATGTGGGTTGCGGCATCTATCAATGTGACATGGTGGCCAGCTTCAGCCAGATCAAGTGCCGAGCGGATACCGGCAATACCGGCCCCTACCACCAGAGCGTTTCCCTGTTTCTGGGTCATACCTTACCTCCTTTACGAAATCCCGGTGATATCTTGGAATTCATTTTCCATGAAAACAGACAAAGGCGGGGCCTCATCCACATCTTTACCGGGAATATAGGAAAATCCCTTCTGGGCCTTTTCTCCCACCAGTTTAAAAAGCTGGGCCAGGGGAATATCATTGGGGCAGGCATTGGAACACTGGCCGCATCCCACGCAGGAAAGCCCCATGTGAATCATGCGGGTGATGTGAAAAAACATGGTATCCGTGGGCATTTTAAGCCCTCCTTTGGCCCTGGCCCATCCCTGGTATTGAAAGGGCTCATAATCCACCACATCGGTGTTAAATACACATTCTTTGCAAAAGCAAACCGGGCAGGCCACCCGGCAATTATAGCAATTAATGCAGTTTGACAGGTATTGACCAAGATCCGGCAGGGTTCCTGTCTGGGCTTCCAGCTTCTGGAACACTTGTTTTTCATGGGATTTTCGAGCCGAAATAACCTGGCTTTTATCCTTATTATCTTCCCCGGCCTCAATGGTTTCCAATGTCATTGCTTCCAGGATTTTTGCACCTTTTTCGCTTGTTCCCGTAAGGGTAATTCCCTTGTTTCCGGGATGAAAAAGCCCAAGGGTTATATCAGCAGTTTCAGGAAAGGGCCGGGTACAGATGGTGCAGGCCGTTGCAATGCTGTCATCCATGGTATCAGAAAGATTGGAACCAAGACGTTTATCCAGAAAATCCCGGGTGAATTTTTCTTTTCCATCCATGGCCTTTTCCCTGAAATCACGGTTGGAAAAGGCCCCTGCACAATCTGAAGAAATAATAATCAGATTATCCCAGTTGGCCTGTTTGATTTTCACAAGTTCCACAAAGGCCCTGACTTCACAGGGTCGTAAAAAAGCAGCCATGGGTTCCCCTGAGCTTTTTCGGGTAAGCTTGGAAACCAGTTTGGCGCTGTTCATGGGAAAGGCCGGAGAAAAGGGGTCTGCCTGATCCAGCAGATCCGGATCTGTCACCAGGGAAGGCATGACAGTATTGGTATTTTCCGATCTCAGTGGAACAAGCAAAGCCCTGTCTTCTTGGGTTTTTAAAAAGGCCTTTAGAAAGGTTCGTACCGACCCAAGATGTGTGGATTTTTCTATTTTATAAATGGGGTCCATGATCCCTTCTCCCTTATATTACCTGTTTTAAATCTGTGTGAAGCGGCCCTTCGGCCTTTATTTCCCTGACCATGGCATCAATGGTTTCGGCAAATTCAATGCCGTCACTTGCGCCGATCCAGGTAAGACGAAGCCGTTTTTTATTAATGCCGAAATTTCCCAGAACACTGTGGAGCAGTTTTATACGTCGCCTTGCCTTGTAATTACCGTTGATATAGTGGCAGTCTCCGGGATGGCAACCGGATACCAGGACAGCATCGGCCCCCTGAAGAAAGGCCTTTAAAACATACTTGGGGTCCACCATACCGGTGCACATAACCTTGATTAATCGTACATTTTCCGGATATTTTTTCCGGGAGGTGCCGGCAAGATCCGCTGCCGTGTAAGTGCACCAGTTGCAGACAAACGCGATGATTGTGGGTTCGAAATTTTCCATGAAACACTCCTTCCTATATTCCAATGGCATGGATGGCATCCATGACCCCGTTGAGTTCACTGAACAATTGTTTTTCATTAAAATGACGCACCTGGGCAGCTCCGCTGGGACAAAACCCCGAGCAGGAACCGCACCCCTTGCAAAGGGCCTCATTTACCACGGAAATTCTGCGATTTTCGTCAAAACTTATGGCAGTGTAAGGACAAAGACCAATGCAGGTCTTGCACCCGGCACAAAGTTCCTCATCAATGTGGGACACGGTGGAGGGAATTTCCACCTCCCCCCGGGCCGCAAGCTGTAAGGATTTTGCTGCGGCCCCCGAGGCCTGGGCCACGGCATCGGGGATATCCTTGGGACCCTGGCAGGCTCCTGCAATAAATACCCCGTCCGTTGCAGTATTCAAGGGGCCGAGTTTTGGATGTTCTTCCAGGAAAAAACCGTCGGCTCCCTGATTGATACCCAATGTGCGGCCAATGTCCCTGGCATCCTTGCGGGCCTCCATGGCAGTGCATAAAATAACCATGTCCACCCGGGTTTTAATGACCTCTCCCAGCAGGGTGTCTTCACTGATTACCAGGAGTTTTTCACCATGGTCCTGGGTATTTTCTCCATTTTCACCACCGGGTTGATCCTCATCCAAAGGAGCCCGGGTGATGGATGCCACCTTACCCCGGATAAACCGGGTGCCCTCTTCCTGGCATTGAATGTAAAATTCTTCATACCCCTTTCCAAAGCATCGCATGTCAATGTAATAATTATAAACAATGGCATCGTGGCCTGCTTTTTCATGGATAAGATGTCCGTATTTCAGGGCATACATGCAGCATACCCGGGAACAATAGGTGTGATAATTAATATCCCGGCTGCCGATACAGTGTAAAATGGCAACACTTTTGGGGGTCCTGGTCAGTTCTCCCTTACTATCCCGGATGAGAATCTGTCCCCCGGTGGGGCCGGTGGCATTGCTGAGCCGTTCAAATTCAAGATTGGTGAACACATTGGGAAATTTACCATACCCATAGGGCTTCATGGGGGTGGGGTCCAGGGCGTCAAACCCTGTGGCAGTAATAATGCTGCCCACCTGTATCTCCACCGGTTCATCCTGATCCCGGTGGTTTATGGCTTCCGGTTTGCAGGCACTGACGCACTGCATGCATTCACAGCAACCACCGCAGTTGATGCAGCGCTGGGCTTCAATACGGGCACTGACCTCATCCAAACCCAGATCCACCTCTTCAAAATTGGCCACCCGGGAACCGGATGCCGTTAAAACCGGTTTGCGGCGGGGCATGATGGTGGGATTTTTGGGAAGATCAGACCACACAGGGTCAGGTTCCGGGTCAAATATGCCGGGAAAATTCTCTGCCATGGTCATGTGAATTTTCTTTTTTATAATGTCCGGGGATTCATCTGCCGAGTTTTTAAAACGGGTATCAATGGCACACACCACCCGGTGACCGGCGGCCACTGCTTCCACCACGGTGGCAGGCCCTGTGACCGCGTCTCCTGCGGCATACACCCCGGGAACAGAGGTTTCCAGGGTTTCCGGATCCACAGTCATGGTTCCCCGTACTGTTAATTCAATGGGGCACTCACTGTCCTGCCACAGGCTGTCCACCCGCTGGCCAATGGCCGGAATCACCATGTCGCAATGAATGGTAAATTCTGAATCTGCAATGGGCACAGGTCGTCTGCGACCGCTCCCGTCGGCAGGCCCCAGTTTATTTTTTATGCACTTAATGCCTGTCACCCTGCCCTCTTCTTCGCAAATGGCCATGGGTGTTGTGAGATGTACAAACCAGATCCCTTCATCTTCTGCGCCAATAATTTCTTCTTCTTCGGCGGGCATCTGGGCCTTGCTCCGTCGATACACCACGGTGACGGCATTGGCACCGGAACGAATGGCCACCCGGGCCGCATCCATGGCCACATTACCCCCGCCAATGACCACCACATGACCGGAAACAGGCATTTCTCCCTTTAAATTGATTTTTTTAAGAAAAGATACAGCATCCACCACCCCATGGACCGTTTCATTTTCAATGTTCATGCCCATGGGCAACTGGGCACCGATGCCCAAAAATATCGCTTTAAATCCCTGTTCTTTCAGGGATGAAAGGGTGAAATCGCGCCCCAGACGCTGTTTGGTTTTAAGGGTGATTCCTGTGGATAAAATATGATCAATCTCCCGGTCCAGGATCTCCGGGGGCAGACGATAATCGGGAATACCCGTGCGCAGCATGCCGCCGGGTTTATCCATGGCCTCAAAAATGGTCACCGGATATCCCTTTTGCCTTAAATAATAGGCCACGGTGAGCCCGGCAGGGCCAGAACCCACAACGGCAACGGTTTCTTTTTTTTCAGGAACCTTTGGCAGCACAATTTTACCCAAATCACCATGGTCGGCAGCCACGCGCTTTAAGTTACGAATGGAGATGGGAGCATCAATCAATGCCCTTCTACAGGCAGTTTCACAGGGATGGGGGCAAACTCTTCCAAGAACACCGGGCAGGGGCAGACGTTCCATGATAATGGACAGGGCTTCCTGGTATTTGCCCTGTTTCACCATTTGAACATACCCCTGGATATTGGTACCGGCAGGACAAGAGGTGCGACAGGGGGGCGTGGATTTCTTATCAATGGCAAAAGTAATGGGAACGGCCTGGGGAAAGGCCCGGTATATGGCTGTTCGATTCTGGAGTCCCACATCCCATTCACTGGGAAGTTCCACCGGACAGACTGTGGTGCACTCACCGCACCCGGTGCATTTTGAATTAACATACCGGGCCTTTTTGCGCACGGTCACCGTGTAATTGCCAATATATCCGGACACATTTTCCACCACTGCATTGGACAATAAATTAATGTGATCGTTCTGGGCCGTTTCCACCATTTTAGGGGTACCGATGCAGGCCGCGCAATCCAGGGTGGGAAAGGTTTTATCAAACTGGAGCATGTGACCGCCAATGGTGGTATCTTTTTCCACAAGCCAGGCAGTGAGGCCGGAATTGCCAATATCAATGGCCGCCTGCATGCCTGCAATGCCCCCGCCCACCACCATGATATCCGGATGAATGGCCACCTTTCTCTGGGCCAGGGACTGATGAAAGTTCACCCGGGCCAGGGCCGCTGCTGCCAGGGTTTTTGCCTTTTTGGTGGCACTGTCCCTGTCATCGGTGACCCAGGAGACCTGCTCCCTCACCGAGGCCATTTGAAATTGATAGGGATTAAGGCCGGATCGGGATAAAACACTTTGAAATGTTTTTTCATGGAGACGGGGGGAACAGGATGCCACCACCACCCGGTTGAGCTTGTAATCCCGGATATCCTTTTCTATGAGCTCCTGACCGGGATCGGAACACATGAATTTGTAGTCCCTGGATATCACCACGTTTTTAATGGTTTTGGCATAGGCTGCCACCTCTTCCACGCGGACCATACCGGCAATGTTGATGCCGCAGTGACAGACATAAAATCCTATTCTGATATTCATTTACATCTCCCTTTTTATCGTACATTTTTGTATCATTTTAGAAATCAATCTTAAAGAATAATAACTTCGCAAATTCTACGTTGGCCGGGATTTCAACAAATATATTGTGATTCAGATACAAGTCTTGACACAATATAGAATTATAACTGCCAAAATTTACATCGGGTTTAAATGCTGAATAAATTGATCCTTTTTATATATCAGGGAATCTGGACGTCTCGTGTGCATGTCCGCAGGTGTTATCATGGCGCGGACGATACATCCAAGCTCCCACCTTTAAGTTATTTCGGAGTCAATCCTTAACATGAGCTGATTTATCTGCTCTATGAGTTCGTCTTCCTGCAAGGGTTTTTCAAGAAATGGAATTTCCGCAGGAGAGATGTAAAGTCCTGTTCCAAGTTGCAATTTATGACGGAAAAAAAGAACTTTTAACGGAATGGCAGAGATGAACAGTATGGGTGTTTTTTTTGCGTGGGTTAACAGCGTCTGCATGCCCTGGTGGGGCAACATGGCATCCAGAATAAGCATATCCGGTTCCAGGGCCTGAAATTTATCAATACCTTCCTGCTCATCGACTGCCAGGGTCACCTCAAACTGCCTGTTGGTCAACACTGTTTGAAGAAATCCGCGAATGTCTGCTTCTTGATCCACAACAAGTATCTTAGTTAATTTTTGATCCATGATCTCCGCCAATTAAATATTAACAGTTAGATGCAACATTCATATTGATGGTATGTTTTTTTAATGAATGCAATTTAGGAGCCACTTTTTTTCTACATGGGAATAATTGCAAAAAGAGTCGTTCAAATATTTTTAATTCACTGTAATTACATGGTTTGTTTTTTTAATAAAAATATGGTTGCAAAAGAATAATGCATCTAAAACAAAAAAACCACGTTGCACTTAATGCAACATGGTATATACGCCGAAAAAATCAATCTATCCTTATATAATAAAACTTTAGCTTACTACGGAAGGTATTGCAAAGTGATGCAACTATGCAACATTCCACAAATGGGATAATCAATCTCAATAAAAAAAGGGTCAAACCTGCATAAAAGCAAGTCTGACCCTTTTTTTTATCTTACAAGCACCCGGTTCTGTTCTGGACTAAGCAGCAGAACCTGACATGAACTTTTTATGCATCCTGCTGGGGACACATGTCAGCCTTGTCAATACCGGCAACGGCAACGGGTTTTTTCATGGCGTCACGACGGAACGGGTCGCCCAGTTCCATGTTGGTCATAATTTCAATGAAGGTTGTTTTACCTTCTTCCATCTGGGCTTTCACAGCAATTTTAAGCTGTTCTGTGACTTCTTCCATGGTAAAAGCCTGTACACCGTTCACACCACAAGCTTTGGCAACATCTGCGTAGGAAACATCGCGGTTGAGCTCTGTTCCAACAAAGTTGTCATCATACCACAGTGTGCTGTTTCTCTTTTCTGCACCCCAGTGATAATTACGGAAAATAATCATGGTAACGGCAGGCCACTCTTCACGACCGCAGGCAGCCATTTCATTCATGGAGATACCAAAGGCACCGTCACCGGCGAAACCCACAACAGGGACATCAGGTTTAGCAATTTTTGCACCAAGGATGGCGGGGAAACCGTATCCACAGGGTCCAAACATACCGGGAGCCAGGTATTTACGGCCTTTTTCAAAGGTGGGATAAGCAGCACCAAGGGCACAGCTGTTTCCAATGTCGGAAGAGATGATGGCATCTTCGGGCAGACCTTCAACAATGGCACGCCATGCCATGCGTGAAGTGATTTTATCGGGATCTGCTTTTTGAGCACGTTCGTTCCAGGTTGTGCCGGGATCATCATTCTCGTGATCCATACCGGCCAGTTCAGCAGCCCAGTCAGCTTTGATTTTTGCAACAGTGGCTTTACGTTCTTCACGGTCGGCATCACCGGCTGTGGCAGAAAGTTTTGCCAGAATGCCGTTGGCAACTTTTTTGGCATCACCCACAATACCCACAGACACTTTCTTGGTCAGACCGATACGATTGGGGTTGATGTCCACCTGGATGACCTCAGCTTCTGTGGGCCAGTATTCAATGCCGTATCCGGGCAGGGTGGAAAAGGGGTTCAGACGGGTACCAAGGGCAAGAACCACATCTGCCTTGGCAATAAGCTGCATGGCAGCCTTTGATCCGTTATAACCCAGTGTTCCGGTGAACATGGGATGGCTTCCGGGAAAGGAGTCATTGTGCTGGTAACCACAGCATACAGGCGCATCCAGACGTTCAGCCAATGCAATGGAATCTTCAATGGCACCGCCGATAACAACACCGCCACCGTTAAGAATTACGGGGAACTTGGCGTTGGAAAGGAGGTCTGCAGCACGGTTAAGGGCATCTTCACCACCGGCAGGAGCTTCGAAATCCACAACAACGGGAAGATCAATGTCAATTACCTGGGTCCAGAAATCACGGGGAACGTTGATCTGGGCAGGGGCAGAAGCTCGTTTTGCCTGGATAATAACCCGGTTAAGGACTTCAGCAACACGGGAAGGATGAAGCACTTCTTCCTGGTAGGCAACCATGTCCTCAAATACAGCCATCTGGGGAACTTCCTGGAAACCACCTTGACCCATGCTCATGTTGGCAGCCTGGGGGGTTACCAGAAGCAGGGGAGTGTGATTCCAGTAAGCTGTTTTTACAGGAGTAACAAAGTTGGTGATGCCAGGGCCGTTCTGGGCAATCATCATGGACATCTTACCGGAAGCCCGGGTAAAACCGTCTGCCATGGTACCGGCATTACCTTCATGTCCACAATCCCAAAAAGAGATCCCTGCTTTGGGGAAAAGGTCAGAAACAGGCATCATTGCTGATCCGATAATACCAAACGCATGTTCGATGCCGTGCATCTGGAGTACTTTTACAAACGCTTCTTCTGTGGTCATTTTCATTTTGAAATTCTCCAATAAATATATAATGTCTAACCCTGATTTTGCAGGGTAAAAAAAGATACCCGCCATTGTAAGCCGGTATATCGTGATTAGTTGTTAGATATCTGATACATCACACATCAGGTCCCTGTCAAGCAAAATTTTCACAATATTTTTTATTTTAATGGGCTTGAGTATTAGAGCGCCTGTTTTACGATAATTTAATTTTAAGGTTTCAGGTTTTAAGAAAATTTTTACTGGCGTTTATATTGAACAACTCATGGGTCCCAAGTTATCATTTCGTATACCACACACGGGATGTTCGCTTCGTGGGGTCAGGCTTTCGTTATTGACATTATCGAGGTTTTTTTCGTTGGCAAAGGCCTTGGTCGATAACATCAATAACAAAAGCCTGACCCCGTCGGCACACTGAGCCCATCGGTACATTTAAAAATGCCAGCTTTGAAATAAAGCCCGAAAGTTGAGTTTCAAACAAACACATTATGTGATGACAGTTTAGAGAACTTAATGGCTGAAAAATTGAACAATCTGCACCCTGAATTTTTTTTTGCCTTTTCAGAGATCATAAATAAAAAACCCCCACTGCTTTAAAATACAATGGGGGTTTTGGAAGAATTAATATTTACTGAACCGAAAAGTTTTAAATTTTACCGGCCTTGGTATCCCGAAGCATGAAATACACCGAAAAGATAAAAGCAATCCCCACAAAAAAGAAAGGGGCACCCACCACAATGGCCAGACTCTTAATGGCCGTGAATCCACCGGTGAGCTGGAAGATAATACCGGTAAGACCAATGACAATGCCCCAAAGAAGACGCATGGAGATTTTGGGATCACGATCCCCTTTGGACATTTGCATGGCCACAAAGAAAGATGCGGAATCAGAGGTTGTAACAGCAAAAATAATGATGTTAAACAAAACGATGAGGCTCAACCACCAGCCGCCCTTCATGTTTTCAAGGAGCATATACACGCCCGTTTCAGGATTGCTTTGAACACTTTCCCACAGGGGTACAGAACCTGTGATATCCACATAGGCGGCAGATCCCCCCCAGATGGAGAACCAGAGAATGGCAAGAAGAAAGGGAACCAGAATAACCCCCAGCATAAATTCACGCAGGGTACGTCCTTTGGAAATACGGGCGATGAACCCACCGCAAAAAGGAATATAGGAGATCCACCACAGCCAGTAAAAAACAATCCACCAGCCAAGCCAGTCTCTTTGCTCAAAGCTACCCGCATCTGTCCAGAAGGTAAATTTCAGCAACCCACCAAAATAGTCACCACCCATCTGAACCATCATGTTAAACAGATATTGTGTGGGGGCCTGTCCAAAAAACAGAAGAATCACAAGCACACAACCTGCCAGGATCATGTTGGTCTGACTCAGGATCTTGATTCCTTTTTCAACACCCGTTGCAGCACTGATCACATAGGCCACAATAAGCACCATCATGACAATGACTTTTCCGGGATTGTCAAGGTGAATGCCAAATACTTTTTCTATACCAAAACTGATGGATGCAACGCCAATACCGATCATGGCGGCATTACCGCCAATGGTACCAAGGGCTCCCAGTCCATCGGCCACACGGCCCCATATGCTTGTGTTGCAACGATCCCCAAGGATACCGTAAAGTCCGGTGGCAACAGTCATGGGTTTGCCCAGACGATAGGAAGGAAAGGCAATGGCCCAGGCAGCCAAAGCAAAAAGCGCCCATCCATGAACACCCCAGTCAAGCAGGGTCATATGAATGGCCGTGGGAACACCGGCGGCTTTACCGGCAGCCCCCATGTCAATGACGTGGGAGGATTGATAGAGGTGATACAGTGGTTCTGTCACACTGTAAAAAACAAATCCAATGCCAAGGCCACAGGAAAAAAGCATGGAAATCCAGGCAGAATAAGAAAAATCCGGCACATCGTCATCTTTTCCCAGTTTTAAATCAGCATAGGGGCTGAACATCAGGTATATACAGAACAAAAGGGTGACGCCCACCCCGAGAAGAAAGGCCCAGCTGAAATTGAAAATTAGAAAATTACGAATGGTGACAAGGGTTTTTGCGGTGCCGTCGGGGAAGAAAAGAGCGCAGATGAGAATGGCAATAAAAGATAAAAGTACCGGCCAGAAAAGAGTGGGGTCGTAATGGCCGAAAAGCTGACCGATGATTCCTTTGGGGGTGTCCTGGGTTTCTTCAGTTGCCAGGGTGGATTCCATGATTTCTCCTAAAATTAAGATTAATACTGGATGCCCCTGCCACCCAACCAACCGGTTAACAGGGGCCATATAAACGTCATTGCTGCGGGAGACTTAACCTGGCAATTACGGAGCCTTCCGATGTTCCGGGTAAATCTCCCATTTGCAATTATTTTTTTGCTTCTCGTTCTTTTTCTTCCTGGATATCAGCTTCCACGTTTTCAACAATGGAGCGCATCTGGGAGCGAACTTCATCGGAAAGCGGTGTGGGCTTATGATTTTTCAGGATATCCCGGGCTTTGTCCAGGGCACGTTCATGCATGGTCTGGCCGCCTGCGGCTTTCCATTTATCCCGGACCCTGCGGTCGATGAGTTTGGGCTGGGACATGGTTCTCATGTTCTGAAAGGTGTGCTTTTCAGTGATGAACTGATTAAAGGGTCCTACCTTTGAAATCAGATCCACTGCAAGTGTGTCCTCGCTGACGGGGATACCGTTCACAACATGCTTGATCATCTCAGCAAATTCATTGTCCATGACCAGCTGGCCATAGTCAAAAGTGACCCCTGATTCCAACATACCCAGGCCATAAATCAGATTGGCACCTGCCAACGCTGTGAGGAGACCTGTTAATGTTTTCTCATGGGCTGCCTGTCCATCGGGTACTTTGGAGTCAGCCTAACCACCGGCGACCCATGAGGGAAGCAGATAATAGGTGGACAGCGCTGCCACACCGGCATTGATCATGGCGCATTCAGGGGAACCCACCGTTGCCGTGGCCATTCTCAAGTCCAGGGGACAGGTGGAACTGCCGAACATCATGGGAGTGCCTTTTCGTACGGACTGTCCAAGAACAATACCGGAAAGCACTTCAGCATTGTGAATAACCAGGGTACCTGCCAGGGTCACCGGGGCAGAACCGCCAGCCAGGGCCTGGGTCAGTACATTGACCAACACACCGGCCCTTGCGCCTGCAATGATAATCTCGGTGCAGTCACGGACCAATTTAAGGGGGCTGATGGGACAGGTGTTAAATGAAATTATGGGACGTTCCCGAAGTTTATCATGTCCGCCTGAAATGGCGGCGGCCAGATCAATGGCCCCCTGCATGAGTTTTCCGTTACCGGCACCGTGGAAGCAATGTTTGGTGGTGTTGCTCAAAAAGGCTTCGGCATTGTGCAGGGGCTGGGCATCCTGGTTTACATCATGGGCACCCACGGCACGCTCGTATACGTCAATGCCGTCCAGGTAATCCACCAGGACTGCACTTTCTTCAACGTCTTTTTTAACGGTTTCCCTGAGTTCTCCTGAATTAATATCAACAATGGAAATACCTTCTCCAAAGTTGGTGAAACCCACCCGATTGTTACCCAGCAGATAATCTTTTTCCGGATCTCTTCCGCAAAGATTCACTGTGCCCGGGGCGGAACGGATGGCATCTTCCACCATATATGGGGGAAATTTTACAATGTCGGTCTTGGGGTCCACAATGGCACCGGCACCGGCAAGGATTTCCCTTGCCTCTTCGTCTTCAAAGTAGACGCCGGTGTGCTGGAGCACATCCAGGGTGGCCAAATGAATCTCATAGAGTTCATCCTGGCTGAACATGTTCAGGCTCAAACCTCCGGTCTGGAGATAGCCTGCATGCTGATTTCGTTTCAAAATCAAACCTCCTTGATTTTAAAGGTGTTTTAACGTTTAACCGAGAAGTGTCTTCTTTGAATTCATGATTCAAAAAAGACATGGCTATTTACTGATTTTAAAAAAATTTAAAACAGCGTGGCAGATTGCCATTTTTTTTCATTGAAAATTGCATACGGAATGGATAGATCTGCAATTTTTTCTAACTTTTTTGTGCTTCGATATAACGTTCAAGATCTTGATCAATATCATCGGAAATCATTTTATCCGGACATTGGCTCAAAATTTCCTTATAGGTTTCATTGGCCCGTGTTACCACGTCCTTTTCACCTTTTTTCTCCCATTGTTCATAGCTGTCACATGTGGAAACAGAGGGGGTCCAGAAATTTCTACACTGTTTCATGGTGTCTGGCTGCATGAGGTATGATCCCCCGTGACCCACATCCTGAATGGCTTTTCTGGAATAATCGGCATCAAAATTTTGAATCCCGCCAACGGCCAGGGCGGCCCTTGCCATTATTTCGTCATCAATGATGAATTTCTCATAGGAAACCGTCATGATGGCATCTAAAATACCATAACACTCATTAACCATGTTCACCCCGGCCATGGCCAGCATGAGATAGTTCTGCATGGTTTCGTAACCGGCCTGGCAATCCACGTCCTTGGCATCGGTGAGCCCTGCCATGCACCGCGAAGGAATATCATAAAGCTCCCGGGCCAGCTGGATACCCACCATATTTATAAGAGTGGATTCAGGAGAGCCTGTGATGTAAGAAGCGCTGCGCATATTGGGAATGGCCGAAGCCGGAGAATAGATAAAAGGTGTTCCCGGATTGATGAGCTGGGACAATACAAGTCCTGCCAGAATTTCAGCATTTTGAAGGGTCACAGTCCCCATGGGATTCACAGGAGAGGTAACACCGGCCATGGCGCACACCAATATCATGATGGGCTGGCCGTGTTTGGCATAGGCAAGAAGGGTCTCGCAGGGAATTTCATCATACTTCAGGGGACTCAGGGGATTAAGGGAAACACCGATGCGTTTTTTCTCCAGCACATCATCCCCGCCCCCCATGGATATTTTGATCATATCAAACATCTGCCCCACCTCTTTCTGGGTGCCCACATAACCAAAAAGCGGTTTGTCCGTGTGGGTGAGCAGCTGACGAAAAATATCCAGATATCTCAGCGGATGGGTCACATCACTTGGTTCCACGGGAATCTGACCGTTGATGTTACACACCTTGCTGTGCTGGGCAAGTTTGTAAAGATTAATCAGGTCAGCTTTGGTGCCAAGTCGCCTGCCTTTTTCCTGGTCCTGGATGTAAATGGGGCCGTTGTTCAGACTGACATGGATGCCCTTCTGGCCTTTTCCCACAATGATATTTTTTTCGGGATTACGCCCTTCCCACTGAAAACTGTTGGGTGCAGAGGCAATGGCCTTTTCCACCATCTCCGGGGGAATAAATACAATATCGCCCTGGACCCTGGCACCATGTCTCTTGAAAATTTCAAGACATTCCGACGATTGAAACACAATGCCGGTGTGGGAGAGAATATCCAGAGTGGCTTCATGGATATTTTCCAAGGTATTTTTATCAACAACTCTGAAGCTGGATGCAATGCTCATGATTTTGATTCCTGTTATTCCTCTGGGTAAAATCTATTTCCCAAGGGCCGTTTTAATTTTAACGGGCCATGAAGTTGCCCGCGTTGTCACAGGAATATCCTTTTTCAAGTTGCATGCCAGTGGAAAACATTGGTGGGAGAAGAAAGATCAGACAGGTCGTTTCATTGCAGTTTTTACATATAACAAAAAACCGGAACAATCATTGCTTACAGCTAAGGTGGTGCTAAATATCTAAATATATTAGATATATATCTTTACCATCCTGTTATATTTTTTTTATTCTAAGGGGTGCAAAGAAATATAAGGGGTAATATTATTTTTAACAAAAAGGCAAAAGGAGTGAAATCGTAAAACAAGTGTCTGGAGAAAAGATGCAACGGGTTACACTGGTGTAATGAAAAACGGTGTAACCCTTTACACACGAACATCGTGATTTTAATAATGCAGTCCGCCCGTTTTTGATTCGGTCCTGCCTGTAAAAAATTATTGAAAAGGGTATAATGCCGCCCCCCGAGGGGCAATGGGCCCGGCCGGAACTGTAGACAGCTCAATTGGCCGGTTCCCATTGCCCCTCGGGGGGCTCTGCTGGGGGTAGTTGGTTAGACCGTATCTTGAGGAGGATCTTCCAATTGATATTTTTCAAGCTTTCTATAGAGTGTGGGACGACTGACCCCAAGAAGCCTGGCTGTCTTTGCCTTGTTCCACCCTGTTTTTTTAAGAACAGACAGCAATTCCTCTTTTTCCATGGAAGGAGAAACCGTACGGCGGTGCAGATCAGGCATGAGAGCATCTTTTATTTCACAGGGGATATGCTCCATTTCAATGGTTTCGGTGCGGCAAAGAACAAAGGCATGTTCAACAGCATGTTCCAGCTCCCTTACATTACCGGGCCACTGATAGGCCGTGAAGTTCTGCATCACTTCATTGGAAAGTGCTGTGATGGGTTTATTGTACCGTTGCTGAAATTTTGTAATAAAATGATTGACCAGAAGGGGAATATCCCCATGGCGCTCCCGCAGGGGGGGCATTTTAATCTCCACCACATTGAGACGGTAGTAAAGATCTTCCCTGAAATCTTTCTTTTTCACCTCGTCTTTTAAATTTTTATTGGTGGCGGCAATGATCCGGGTGTCCACCCGAATGGGTGTGGTATCCCCTACCCTTTCAAATTCCCTGTCCTGGAGAACACTTAAAAGTTTAAGCTGCATTACCGGAGAAATTTCACCGATTTCGTCCAAAAAGATGCTGCCCTTATCACACAGTTGAAACCGGCCGATTTTATCTTTCATGGCACCGGTAAAAGCCCCCTTGACATGGCCGAACAGTTCACTTTCCAGAAGATTCTCAGACAGGGAAGAACACCTTACAGTGACCATGGTATGCTGACATCGTCGGCTTAACTCATGAATTTCCCTGGCCACCAGGTTTTTTCCTGTACCTGTTTCACCGGTGATCAACACAGTGGCATCGGTGTCTGCCAGGGCACGGATCAAATCATATACTTTATGCATTTTCAGGCTGTGGCCAATGAGACGGGTAAAGGGAGAGGACTCTTTAACAAGTGTTTCAAGAAAATCAAGCCGTGTCATATCCTTTACCACCAATGCGGCCCCCAGGGATTTGCCATGACTGCTGAGCAAGGGAGAACAGGTAATGCTTATCACCATGGGTGTTCCATTTGATGCGATGAACTCCTTTTTATCCACATGCATGGCCTCCCTTTTTTCCAGGGTGGCGTCAATGGTCCCAAGGCAGCTCATAAGACAAGGATTGTTTAAAGCATCAATTTTACACCCCCTAAGGGCATTTTCTTCCACCTGACAAATGGTATTTGCAGCATGGTTGGAGGCAATAATCCGTCGACTGTTATCAACGGTGATGATGGCGTCATTAACACTTGCAAACACAGCATCCAGATGATTTCTGTACCGATCTTTTTCTGCGGTTAATTTTTCTCTTTCATCAATGAGTTGCTTATTTTTCAGGGCCGATCTGGCCACCCTTAACAGGGTGTCCTTTATAATGGGTTTAACCATGTAGTCATAGGCCCCCAGACGCACCGCTTCTGAAGCCGTGTCAATGCTGGGCTGCCCCGTGATCATTATCACCGGGGTGTAAAGCTGAAGTTCCCGGACTTTTTCCAGTACTTTGAGCCCATTGTCATCCCCCAGAAGAATATCGGTAAAAATGATATCGGGAAACCGGCGATGGATCAACTCAAGTCCCACAGAAAGGGTTTCTGCACAGTCCACCTGGTATCCGTCATTGACCAGAAAGGTTTTAAATGAGTACCGGATACTCTCCTCATCATCAATCACAACCACTCTGGGGGCATTTTTTACGCTCATTTTAGTTTTCTCCAATTCTGGGGTATGGCATCATTTGCCACTTGAATATTCAATTTTTTCATCGGGCTATGGGAAGATCAATGCTTACTTTTGTCCACTCTCCTTCCACGCTTTCAATATTAAGCTCTCCCCGGTGTTCTTCAATGATGCCGTAACTGATGCTCAGACCAAGTCCTGTGCCGTGGCCCGGCGGTTTGGTGGAAAAAAAGGGATTACACAGTTTGTCCATGATTTTTTCAGGAATCCCAATGCCCCGATCCATGAAAACGGTACGCACCATCTGTTGATCATTGTTTGTCACGCTTTCACAGGAAATAATCAACTCTTTACGGGCATGGGAACCGGAGAATTTCTGATTTAAGGCATATCTTGCATTGCCAATGATATTTAAAAAAATCTGCTGCACCTGGTGGGTGACGGCATGGCACAAAGGTACCCCGCCCCCAGCCTCCCAGATAACCTTAATGTTGTCTTTTTTTACCATGGCCTGGGTCAGATCCAGAACATCATCAATGATTTCAGAAATGTTAACCGCTTCTTTTTCTTCATTTCCTTCCCGGGCAAAGGAGAGTAATTTGCTGACAATATTGGCAATGCGCATGCTTTCGGCAATAATTCTCTGGGGCAGTTCAACATCTTCCTGGCCGCTTCCCCGGGTGTCTTCTATGATCTGGGCATAATTAATAATGCCGTTGATGGGGTTGTTGATCTCATGGGCCACGCCGGCGGCAAGTTCTCCCAGGGCTGCCAATTGGGCATTACGAAGAACTTCCTCACGCATTCTTTTCTTTTCTGCAAGGTTTCGACATACCAGAACCACCCGCCGGGGTGTGCCTTCCCTGGCCCATAAAACCACATTACTGGTGCACCAAAAATCCATTATTTTACCGTTCACCGGTATTTTAAGCTCACTATCACTTTCAATACCCGTGGCAAAACAATTTTTTACAATGCATGACCCCGGGGGAGGATTGTTGGGATAAAGCAGATCAACATATTTTTTTTCACCTGCCCCGGATCCAAACAGCTCTTTTCCCTTATCATTGATCCACAGAATATCGCCATTTTCATGGATCATCATCATGGCATCGGCCACGGAATTGATGATACCGTTTATTTTTTCTTCACTGTTTTCCAATGCTGTCCGGGCGTTGTCCAAGGCCTCCACTCTGTTTTTTATATTGGCAAAAGAAGCTTTCAAGGCCCGGGCCATGGAGTTAAACTGCCGGGACAAAACCTCTATCTCATCTCCGGTTTTTCGCACAGGTATTTCCGTAAAATCTCCCTGGGCAATGCGGTCTGCCCCCTGGGTGAGAACCCGTATGGGATTGAGATGCTTTTTGATAAAGAAAAAAACCAGGCCTGCGGAAACAATGCCGCCACACCATAGCACCGCTGTGAACAGGCGGATGTAAAAAAGAATGAGTTTTTCCACCTCTGTCCAGTTTCCCTGGGTGATCACCCCCCACCTTGTGCCGGGAACCGGTGCAAATCCGGAAATAAGCTTAATTCCAGATTCATCAAGGGAAAATGTGGCTCCGGTTTTACCTTGAATCACCTTTTGTACTGCTTCCTGATCCATTAAACTTTGACCGAGAAGGGAGCTGTGACGATGGTAAAGCACATGGCCGTCACCGTCCACCAGATAGCCGAAACTGCTTTTTCCTGATTTAAACTCCAGAACCTTGGTATAGGTGGTGCCAAGGGTGGAAAATTCCACAGAACAAATGCCTGCCACCACCCCCTGGAACCGGGACCGGTCATCAATAACAGGCACACCGATGAGGATGGCGTCCCTTCCAAGGGGGGCATGAAAAAAAATATCGGAAAACACAGGTCTGAGGTTATTTTTAAGGGATTTAAAGTGGGAAGGAGAAGGGAAAAAATGCCCTTTTTTCTGAAAACCCAGGGGATAAGACCATACCACCCGGCCTTTTTTATTAAAAATCACAATACCGCCGTCAAAAAAATGAATTCGACTTCTGGCCTGCACCAATAACGGTTCCATGTGGGTAAAAGACATCTCTTTACAGGCCTTGGTGTCTGCAATGGTCTGAAGAAAATAGCTGTATTTTTGAAGATTTTCCGACAGACGGACAGCGGCAATTTCAGCAAAGGCGGCATCACGACGTTTCACCACATCAAGGGCGCTGTTCTTAATGGTAAGATGGGACATGACAGGAACAATACTCACCACAAACAAAAATGGAATCAAGGCCCAAAAAATAATTTTAATGGAAATACGTTTAAAGTTCATTTGTTTCATCAATCCATTAGGGGATCATCCAGGGCAAGGGAGATTTTTTTCCGGGCCTCCGGGGTGACCCACCCATGCCAGCTTGAACCGTGTTTCAATAAAAAAGTGCGGGCAGCCGCTTTAAAATTAGGTTGATTTTTGTTGCTGAGAAATAAAATCTCCTCAAGATGTTCAATATTTACACTCATTTTTCGAAACATTTTTGCAATGTCCGGTGCTTTTTCTATCAATTGTTTGTGGGCAATTTTCAAAACAGAATTGTTTCCATAGGCACAGGCGGTATCAATGGATAAAGGGCCGTTCACACCGGATGCCTGATTGATATTATACCAGATTGCCGAGTCATAGGGCGGTTCTTTAAGTATATACCACTTATGGGTGGCCATGAGAGCGTTGGGTCTCCAGTAATATCCAAACACCGGAATGTGCATTTCCATGGCATTTTCATAAATGGCCCGCAGGGCTTCAGGAGAGGAGGGCGAAACAGTATTGAAAAAACGATCCAGCCCATAGGCCTTGAGCTTTACTCTATTGATATCCCTACAGGTCCACCCAAAGATACAGTTAAAAAACAAACCCTTGGAGGGATCTTCCGGGTCAAGGAGTTTTCGCCATTGATGTTTCATGTCAAACACTGTTTCAATGCTGTTTTCCCTGGCAAACCATTCAGGAATAATCCAGAACTGGTGCCCGGTTGCGTAAAGGGTGCCAAGATCCACCACCCTGCCCGATGCAATGGCTTTTTCATACCACACAATGTTATTTTCCCGCCACATTTCAAGGGTAATATCAATGTCTCCGTCCATGATCTTTGAATGCACCTCTTTTATGGTACTTTCCACCTTTTCCACCGGGTATCCATACCCCTTTTCAATGATGAAAACGGCAATTTCATTGTTAAATTTTTGAATATCAATTTGATCGTCATGGATGTGAATAACCGTGGACGGGATATCTGGACCGCTTAATTGTTCATAGGAAACAATGACAGCCACACACAGTGTCAACAGAATCATGATGGTGACAAAACGGCCACGGCGGAAAATCGGGAAAAATATATTTTTTAGATATGTTTTCATGATGTTATCTCGGGAGAATATGGGAGGGATTGTTGGTTAAGAGCTAAAATCAGGTGCCAGAAACAATATTACCAGATCTGCTTTATTGTCAGAGTGCGGTCTGCCCGTAACAATTTATATGAAAGAGTCTATAAATCTAACACTCTTTCATGCTTTATTGTGGGCGGAACCGGATCAAAATACGGTCCGGCCGTGACGGTTATATAAAAGGGTAAGCAAAAGCAATGCCATGCATCTATTTTGATATTTCATCAAACATTTATGGATTTTATATCTTCGGAAGGTGGCCAATCCACATGTAATGATTTACAATAGTGTAACTGATAAGAGATGTCAATATTTACACATCTGGCTTGAACTTTTTGGCAATAAAGTATTGCCCGGCTTATGATTACAGGTGCCGGCAGTGGGCTAAAGCCCCATGGCATAAAAGTTGCTCATTTATATATTGTATTTGCGGTATCTGCTGAGTGGCAACTGCTTGACAATGCGTGATGCATCAGATATTTAATTCTTTTTTAATCTTTTAACGATACCTTCGTCAAGGGTCAAGACCAAGATTCCACTTGAAATCAGTTGATTTCAGCAGCATATGTTGTTTTATTATGGATGTTATTTCCAATATATATGCGTACAAATGTGGTCAGAGCAAAATTGTCGAAGATATTATTTAGCATCCAAGGAAATACTCCGTGATAATAAGTCTTTGTCTTGCAATATCTGCTTTTGCCTTCAGCTTTGCCGGGTTTGGCTATGGGCTGCTGGCGGTTCCCCTTCTGGCCCTGGTTGTCCCCGTGAAAACAGCTGTGGCCATTCAGTTTCCCTTTTCTGTTCTTCTGGTGCTTTTAAACACGCTGAGGTATGGGCGGACATTAAAATGGATGGATTTAAAACCCTTATTCATCGGAGCGGCCATTGCCATTCCCCTTGGGGTTTTTTCCCTGCACTGGTTTTCAGAAATTGTAATGAAACGTGCTCTTGCCGTTTTTATAGTATTCACCGTGGTAAGCGCCAGAAATAAATCAGGGGAAAAAATGATCCATGGATTTGCAAGGACCGCCATGGGAGGCGGCATTCTTGGAATTATCAGCGGCTGGTTCATCGGTGCTTATACAACAGGGGGGCCTCCGGCGGTGATTTACGCCACAGCCAGGTTTTCCAACGCAGAAAAAGCCAAGGGCATCATGGGGATTTATTTTCTTGTCACGGATATTGCTCTGGTAATTTTATTTTGTTTCACCGGTATTCTTACCACGGACACATTTATACAATCAATCACATATACCCCGGCCGTCGTTGTCGGTTTTCTTCTGGGAGCCCTGTCTTTAAAATGGGTCAGTCACCGGGGGTATATGGTGGGTGTACATATTCTATTGCTCGTTGCGGCAGCCATGTTGTGGGGCTTTTGATAACTGACCTCTGCCCACCTGTAACGAAATCAGTTTTTCAAACTTTATTGTGGGCAGAACGAGGTCAGAATTAAGATCCGCCCGTGGCGGTTATAAAAAAATATTATAGAGTGAAGCCATGAAAAATACAGATAATGAATTACGACACAACTTGCAATCCCAGGATTTCGGTCTGATATTTGACGCCATCATGGCCCACTCCCGGGACGGTCTGTTTGTGGTGGACAGATCCGGTACCGTGGTCATGGTGAACCGGGCCACGGAAATGATGTTTGATTTTAAAGCGGCGGACATCCTGGGCAGAAATGTGAGAAATCTGGTGACAGAAGGCTTTTACAATCCCTCGGTTTCCCTTATTGTTATTCGGAAAAAAACAGCTGTTTCCCTCATCCAGACCACCCGGCACGGCAAAAAGATTTTATCCACAGGCATTCCCATATTTGATGATAAAAAAAACATTAAATATGTTCTGGTCAATGACAGAGACATCTCTTTAATCAATTCCCTGGCAGAAAGCCTTTATCCTGAAGATCTCCAGGAGGATGGCTTTCACATGGATCTTTCCGATTTCGGCGTTGCCGCCACAGAGCTGCAGGGTCTTGTGATTAAAAGCCCGGCCATGGAAAAAGTGATTCGCACAGCAGTGCGGGCCGCCCGGTTTGACATTCCCCTGATCATCACCGGTGAATCAGGGGTGGGAAAAACCATGATCGTTAAATTGATTCATCAGCTTTCAGAACGAAGAAATCATCCCTTTGCTGATCTTAACTGCGGTGCCATCACTGAATCTCTCATTGAATCAGAATTGTTTGGCCACGAAAAAGGGGCATTCACAGGTGCATCCGCCGCCGGTAAAAAAGGGCTGTTTGAAATGGCTGACAAAGGTACCCTGTTTCTGGATGAAATTGGAGAAATTCCCCTGGCTGTCCAGGTAAAGCTTTTGAAGTTTCTTGAAAAAAAAGAGTTCATGCGGGTGGGCGGGACCCGGACCGTTTCCATAGATACCCGGATTATTGCCGCCACCAACAGAGATCTTGAAGCCATGGTGTCCCAGGGCCGGTTCAGAAGCGATCTTTATTTCAGACTCAATGTGGTTCCCATTGAGATTCCCTCCCTGCGTGAACGAAAGGAGGAAATCCTTTCCCTGGCGCACTTTTTTCTGGAAAAGTTTAATAAAGAATTTAAAACTTATAAAGGCCTGTCCGCAGCTGCTGAAAATGTGCTCCAGGAGTACGCCTTCCCCGGCAATGTCCGGGAATTGGAAAATATCATGCAAAGATTGGTTGCCATGACCGAAGGAAATACCATTCAGGTGAGGCACCTGCCTGATATGATGTCAGGAAAAGAAAAATCCGAATCAAAGACTGTTTCCAGCCCCAGGGATTACCAGGAAAAAATCAGTGATTTTGAAATTAAAATGATTATGGATGCCGTAAAAAAGTACGGCAGCCAGCGGAAAGCCGCCAAAGCCCTGGGAATCAGTCAGTCTACCCTCTCGCGCAAGCTTAAAAACACCACATCCCCCCATATTATTCATTGAGGGGTACCCTCCCCATCATTTCTCGCCTGTCACCAGAAACCTTTAATCATGCATGCTATAAAAAGTGACAGGGTCAATCATAAGCCGGATCACTATATGTGGGATAAAATTTATTAACTCGCAAGAGCTTGTAATTACAGGTATTATTTTTACCTCTAAAATTTTATCATAAAATGACCGACGTTATGACTAAGCCCAAAGTGATGCATACAGACATCACTTTCATGAAAAATGATGCATGCGGACATCATACCCATGCCCATGAAATTATTTTAGCTTATTTTTACGCTATTAAAAACAAAGCAATCAATAATTAAAAAATAACGATCTCATCAACACATCCGATGCCACATACCCACAAAGCACTGTAATTAAATCAAAAAAACAGATCAATTTGTTTTTGAGGCAAACTGAACGGCAAATAAAACTCAGTATATCTAATTGTTTTTCATCAAAAGACACCACAATGGCATGTTGATTGCAAATACAGATACTCAAAACAAGAAAATGTATTTGTTAAAATCATCTATAGTTTTCATTTTTACATACATAATTATCAGGAGATTTACCATGTCAACAACATTACCTACCCATGCTCAAATCGTTATTATCGGTGGTGGAATTGTGGGCTGTAGCACGGCTTACCATCTTACGAAAAAAGGTTTTAAAGATATCGTTCTGCTGGAACGAAAAGAGCTGGGAGCCGGTACCACATTTGCCGCAGCTGGGCTTCTTGCTCAGTTGAGACAAAACCAGGAAATGACCAACCTTGCCAAATATGCCGTGGAACTCTACTCCACCCTGGAACAGGAAACCGGAGTGAATACCGGGTTTGTGAAAACCGGTGCCATCGGTGTATGCCAGACCGAAGATCGTCGTCTGGAATGGCTCCGGGGATCTGCCATGGCCAAGGCCTTTGGCATTGACATGCATGAAATCAGCCTGAAAGAAGCAGAAGACATGGTTCCCTGTATGAGCACCGAAGGTCTGGTATCAGCATTCTATCTTCCCAATGACGGTCAGGTGGACCCCATCAGTGCCACCCAGTCCCTGGCCAAGGGTGCCCGTAACGGCGGTGCCACCATCATTGAAAACTGCAAAGTCACTGATATTAAAACCAAAGACAAAACCATCACCGGGGTGAGCACCGAACTTGGTGACATCTCCTGTGAATATGTGGTGAACTGTGCAGGCATGTGGGGACGGGACATTGGAAAAATTGTTAACGTAAGTATTCCCCTGCATCCGGCAGAGCATCTCCATGCCATCACCACCCCCATTCCGGGATTGAAAAAACATTTCCCCACAGTTCGTGACTTTGACGGTGTGACCTACTTTAAAGAAGAGTCCGGCGGAATCCTGCTGGGTGGATTTGAAGTGGAAGCCAAACCCTGGGGTATGAAGGGCATTCCTGAAAACTGGAAATTTACTGAACTTCCCGAAGACTGGGATCAGCTTGAAGTATTCATGGAGTGTGGCTACGATCGTTTCCCGGCCCTGGAAGATGCCCAGATCAGACATCTCCAGATTTCAGCAGAAAGTTTTACTCCGGACAACGCCTTTATGATCGGTGAAGCCCCCGGTGTTAAAAACTTTTTTGTGGGATGCGGCATGAACTCCGTTGGTATTGCCGGATCTGCCGGTGTGGGTCGGGCCCTTTCCGAATGGATTGCCCAAGGATACCCCGAAGAGCAGCTGTGGCCCGTGGATGTGAGACGTTACTTCCCATGGCAGCAGAATAAAACCTATCTGCATGACCGTGTAAAAGAGTCTGTGGGTATCCTCTACGAACAACATTATCCCAACCGCCAGAGAGCCACTGCAAGACCGGTTATCTGTTCCCCTGTCCATGACAGACTCAAAGACAACGGGGCCTGCTTTTCCATGATCGCCGGTTGGGAAAGGGCGGACTGGTTTGCCCCCGAGGGTGTGGACGCGGTTCATAAATATGACTGGAGATCCCCCAACTGGCTTCCCTACCAGAAAGAAGAGCATTTGGCTGTGCGCCATGGCGTAGGTATGTATGAGCTCTCCTCCATGGGTAATATTCTGGTCCAGGGCCGGGATGCCATGTCTGTGCTTCAAAATATCTGCACCAATGACATTAATGTTCCCAAGGGCGGCGTGGTCTATACCCCGGTTGTCAATGAAAGGGGTGGATTTGAAACAGACATCACCGTTACCAGAACCGATGATGAAACTTTCTTTATTGTCACCGCAGCCGGTACAACTGTCCGGGATCTGGATTATATCCAGAGAAGAATCCCCAAGGATGCCATCTGCACCGCCACTGACGTCACCCATGGCTATGCCATGCTGGCAATCATGGGACCCAAATCCCGGGATCTCATGCAGGCCCTGACATCGGCAGATATGTCCAATGAAGCCTTTCCATTCAGCACAGCCCAGGAAATTGACATTGCCTACGCCAGATGTACCGCCGTTCGCATGTCCTATGTGGGCGAGCTTGGCTGGGAGCTTTACATTCCCTCTCATTTTACCCTGCCTGTGTTTGATGCCATCATGAAGGCCGGAAAGAAATTTGATCTGAAGCTTGTGGGTATGCAGGCGGTGAACTCCCTTCGACTGGAAACAGGATACCGTCACTGGGAATCAGACATTACTCCTGATGACAATCCCTATGAGGCTGGCCTTGGCTTTGGTGTAAAACTTGACAAAGGCGACTTCATCGGTCGGGATGCCCTGGTAAAAATAAAGGAAGAGGGTATTGAACGAAAAATCGTCATGTTCACCCTGGATGAATCTGATATCATGATTTACGGCAATGAGCCCATATACCGCGACGGTGTGTACATCAGCACCACCACATCAAGTGCCTATGGATTTGAGGTGGGAACAGCTGTGGCCATGGGTTATCTCAAGAATCCCGAAGGCGGCAAAATCACCAACGAATGGATTAAAGAGGGTAAATACGAAATCATGGTGGAAGGAAAAGCCCTTCCCGCCACTGTGGTTCTTGGCTCTCCCTATGATCCCAAAAATCTTAGAACCAAGATGTAAATAAATGCTGTGGGCAAAAACCCTATTCTAAACCGGATTTGCCCACAATAAAGCTTGAAATACGCCTCTGAATTGCGGAGTATTTTATATAAAAAAAACAAAAAAGAGGAATCACGCTGTGAATATAGTTGTCCTGATGAAACAGGTACCAGACACGGAAGCCCCGGTGGAAATCGCCGAGTCCAATGTCGCTATCGACACTGAAGATACAAAGTGGGCCATTAACCCCTACGATGAATTTTCCCTGGAAGAAGCCCTGCTCATTAAAGAAGCAAAGGGAGACAGCAAAGTAACCCTGGTCACCGTGGGACCTGACCATGTGGCTGAGGCCATCCGGGTTGCCTATGCCATGGGTGTTGATGAGGCCATTCACATCAATGATGAAATTGATGACGAAGTATACGGAGCCGTTGATCCCCACACCACAGCCGCCATCATTGCCGCAGCTTTAAAGGATGTTCCTTTTGATCTGATCATTGCCGGTCAGCGGGCCGTGGATGATGACAGTTATCTGGTACCAGCCCTGGTGGCAAACAAACTCAATCTGCCCATTATTTCTCTGGTTACCAAACAGGAAACCACTGACACTGAAATTAATTGTGTGCAATCCATTGACGGCGGTACTGCCGTTGTAAAAGCCGCTCTTCCGGCATTGATCACCACCCAGAAAGGTATTAATGAACCCCGCTATCCCAACTTCCGGGCCATCATGAAAGCCAAAAAGAAAAAGGTGGATGAAAGAGAGCTTGAAGACATTGGCCTTGATCCTGAAAACTTTGGTATCAATGGAGCAAAGGTTAAAATAAGATCCATGGAATTTCCTCCGGAACGGGGCCAGGGTAAAATTATTGAGGGAAGCTCACCGGCAGAAAAAGCAAAAATATTGGTGAATTTGCTCAAGGAAGAAGCCTCTGTAATCTAACATTTTCAAATCCTGTAGGTCTGGAAGACTTTTCGGATTTGCAAGTATAGGAGTATATATTATCATGGCACAAGGTGTAATGGTTGTAGCTGAGCTGTTTAACGGCAGTTTTAAAAAAGTTTCTCTGGAGGCCCTCAGTAAGGGAAAAGCCCTTGCCGATTCATTGGGAGAATCCCTGGTGGCAGTTGTCATGGGAGCTGCTGTTTCAGAGCCTGCCAAAGAGCTGGCAAAATATGGTGCGGATCTCATTGTGGTGGCCCAGGACGCTGATCTTGAAGGTTATCGTCCCTGTCAACAACACAATGTACTTGTGGATATCATTAATGACAAGGCACCGCGCATGGTTCTCTTTGGTGCCACCCGCCAGGGTAAAGAGTTGTCAGCCAATGTGTCTGCCACCCTGGATGTGGGCCTGGCCCAGGAGTGTCTGGATCTTTTTATTGAAGATCAAAAACTGGTGGCAAAACGTACCCTTTTCGGGGGTAAGATCATTGCCACAGTAGACATTGAAGGCGACACCCAGCTTGCCACCATTCGTCCCAATGTATTTGAAATCACAGAAGCTACAGGGGCAGGAGTCGTTGAAGAATGTGCTGTAAATCTCGGAACCGTTAATGTAACCCTTATTGAAGAAAAGGTTGAGGTTTCAAGTAAAATTGAACTCACCGAAGCTGATTACATTGTTTCCGGGGGGCGGGCCATGGACGGCCCGGATTTTTCCATCCTGGAAAATCTTGCTGCCACCCTTGGCGGGGCCGTGGGGGCCTCCCGAAATGCAGTGGATGCGGGCTGGCGTCCCCAGACAGATCAGGTGGGTCAGACCGGAAAGGTGGTTTCTCCCAAGCTGTACATTGCCTGCGGTATTTCCGGCGCCATGCAGCACATTGCCGGCATGAGCACATCGGATGTTATTGTGGCCATTAACAATGATCCGGATGCGTTGATTTTCAAGACCTCTGACTACAGTATTGTTGATGATCTTTTTGACGTGGTGCCTGCCATCACAGAAGAGATTAAAAAACTGGCCTAACTTAATCGCAACATGGGGCAAAAAAAATTTTTGTCCCATGTTTTTTTATCAGTATATTTGTTGTGTTCCACAGGGCATACCCGTTTAAGGAGTATATTTCAAGCTTTGTTGTGGGTGGAACCGGATCAAAATACGATTTGTCCGTGACAGTTATATTATGGTGAACTTGGCGGAATGCACTCCCCCCCGGCAAATTCAGGTTCATGCAATGGAATTAGAATATCTGCCATGTCCCGGATTTTCAGCATGATATCATAAGCATCAAAGGCATTTACCAAGGTTCCGGGAGGAATAACTTCCATCTCCATGGCCCGGATCTCTTTGGGGGGATGAAAATTCTCCTTGATTACACAAAATCCTGTGATAACGGCCTTTCCTTTATCCGTATCAATGGCAATGCTCATGCCGCCGTCGGTGTGAACCGGAGTATGAATACAGGCGATACCCGGCACCACCTCGGTGTCGCCGGTCATTACCTTGATTTGACCATTTTCTTCCACATCCTCGATGTAATCCTCCAGATACCGAAAATCCAATGGATGGGGATCATGGATTCGCTTTAACTCTTTTTCATGGACATAAATGGCCGCATTAATGCATTTATAATCGTTTTCACAATGATCATTGTGAAGATGGGTGTGAATGATAATATCAATGGATTCAGGGGTGAGTCCAAATTGGGCAAGGCCTTCCTCAAATCTATAAATCTTTCCCCCTATTGCCTTTTCCCGCTCTTTGGATTGAATGGGGCTCATCTCCCCGGTATCCACCAGAATATTTTTATCCCCCCCTTTGATGTACCAGCCATAAATGGGAATGGTGTAAGACTCCCCTGCCCCGTGCTGATAGGTCATCATACTTTTATCAAACACCTTGGTGCCCAGTACAATGGGATAAATGGTATAGGTTGTCATGCCTGTTTCTCCCACACCCTGGGGGTGTAATTTTCCGGCAGATGGGCACTTCCTTTCACACAGCTCATACCGGTTTCCCGGTGAACTTTTTCAATGATGGCATCAATGTCCTCACAAAAACCGCCCTGGGCATCGTCCCATTTACCCTCTTTTTTGGCGGCAAAGGTGCAGGTTACAAAATGTATGGCATCAACCCCTTTGGATTTTAAAATTTTTGCAAACCCCACCACATTATCCCCGGGACATCTACAGGTGAAAACCCCACCGGGCACAGAGGCATCCTCATACCGGGCAAATCCTTGTTTGTTACCAACCAGACACGTAAAACACCCGGTCAACGGGCAGCGATCTTCATTTTTTTCACAGCGGATAATGGCAATTTTTGTCATGAAATTTCCCTAATGATTATTTAATTAATATTATGATATCCATGGATTATCGCAGTTAATTCAAATTTATTTCCCCCTTCTTGGCTTGCCCATATTACAATGAATATTGAGCATATGTCAATAAGTTGAACCTAATATTTCCATGGGCGTATGGAGATCAGTAGCCCAGTAATTTATAGAGTCGCTCTCTGCGCCAAAGAAACTAACACCATAATTGACATGCCTAAAACGATTACATATAGTTTAAATTTATTGCTGTGTCGGATTTAAACAACGCAAAAAAAGCTTGAAAAAAAATTCATTTGCTGTAGGTATCTCCACAGAGAAACACTTTTCAGAAGAGAGATACCATGGCAGAAGCATTAATTCCATTTTTATGCAAACCATGGCGGTCACCTCTCTTTTGTTGAACATATTGAGCTTGAGAATAAAATTCAGGCATTTTGAAACAAGGAGACTTACGTGACGCAAACAGACAGCAAACAATTAATGCTGGGAAACCAGGCCCTGGCCAGGGGGCTTGTGGAAAACGGCTGCCGCATGGCAACAGCCTACCCCGGCACCCCCTCATCGGAAATACTCACCTCTGTGGCTGCATGGAAAAAACAAGAAGCCCTGGATGACATGCATGTGCAATGGGGTATCAATGAAAAAGTGTCCTTTGAAATTGCCTATGCCGGCAGCATTGCAGGGCTTAGATGTGCTGTGGCCATGAAACAGGTGGGACTCAATGTGGCCTCAGACCCCTTTATGAGCGCTGCATACCTCGGAGTAAAAGGCGGTTTCCTTATTATAAGTGCAGATGATCCCGGCCCCCATTCTTCCCAGACCGAACAGGACAGCCGTCTTTATGCCATGTCCGCCAAGGTACCGGTGCTGGACCCGGACTCCCCGGAGCAGGCCCGGAAAATGGCAAAACTGGGATTTGAACTATCCGAAGCCTTTGAGATCCCTGTGATGATCCGCCCCACCACCCGGGTGTGCCATGCAAGGCAGGATGTCTCCCTTTTGCCCATCACTGCCCGGGAAAAATCAGCTGAATTTGAAAAAAATCCAGGAAGATGGGCCGCCACCCCCAAGTTCCGGTATATTCTTCACAATCAATTGGAAGAAAAACTCAAAAAAATAGCCGCCTGGGAAGACACGGCCCCTGTGTGCCTGAACCCGTCTGTTCAATCGGACAAGGCTGTTGTGGTGGCAGGCGTATCTGCGGCCCATGCCAGGGATATTATAAAGGAGCTGGATCTGTGGGACACCGTGCGCCTTTATCAGGTATTCCAGCCCTTTCCTCTGCACACCGCATTTGTGGAACAAATATTGTCCGATCATTCAGATATCCTGGTGCTGGAAGAGACCACCGGGGTCATTGAAATGCAACTTGCCCGGAGAGATCGGGTCCAGGGTAAAAAATCAGGCGCTGTTCCGGAAACAGGAGAGTTGTTGCCGGAAATCATGGAAGGGATCATTGCCGGATTCTTATCTGTTGAACCCAAGTCTGCCATCATGGAATCCAAACCCGGCAGACGTCCCACTTTGTGCGCAGGCTGTCCCCACAGGGCAAGTTTTTTTGCCATTAAGCGGGCCGCCCCCAAGGGCATTTATACCAGTGATATCGGATGTTATACATTGGGCATGAATCTGGGTGCCGTGGATACGGTTTTGTGCATGGGCGCTGCCATCAGCCAGGCTGCGGGATTTGCCCATGCCTACACCGATGACAAACGTCCTCCCATTGTGGCCACCATGGGGGATTCCACCTTTTTCCATTCCGGGGTTCCGGCCCTTATTGATGCTGTGGTTCAAAAGGCCCCATTTCTTCTGGTAATTCTGGACAACCGCACCACTGCCATGACCGGAAATCAACCCACCCCGGCCACGGGCAGGGGCATCATGGGTGAAGAGACCGTATCCGTGGACATTGAAAAACTGGTGACCGGATGCGGCATTGACTATTGCATCACCGCTGATCCCATGGATTATCCCAATTTTCTGGATCACATGAAGGCGGCTGTGGCCCATGCCCGGGAAAACGGTCCTGCGGTTCTGATTTCACGCTCTCCCTGTGTGCTGTCCCTTTCAAAGGAGACCCGTAAAGCCCAGTTTCAAAAAGTTGTGGTCAACGACAACTGTGACGGATGCGGATATTGTGTATCCCATTTTGAATGTCCGGCCCTGGTCATGGATGAAAACGCAGAACTTGTGCACATTGATACCACCCTTTGCACGGGTTGCGGTGTCTGCGTCAATGTCTGTCCCAAAAAATCCATTGAGATCAAAATAAGTGAGGTGTAAATGAACCAGCAAATCGTTATCAGTGGTGTGGGGGGACAAGGGGTTTTGTTTATCACAGGGCTTCTGGCAAAGGCATGCATGGCAAAGGGTTCCCATGTCCTTACATCGGAAACCCATGGCATGGCCCAACGGGGGGGAACCGTGATTTCCCATCTTAAAATAGGAGACTATGCCAGTCCCTTGATCCGGCCAGGCAATGCGGACCTGTTGATTGTTCTGAAATCAGAAAATCTGGCTCAACACCGGGATTTTCTGAATCCCCGGGGCAAGGCTGTTGTCAATGCACAAACAACATTTGAAAAATCAGCCTCCACAGCCATCACATTGGATGCCGACAAAATGGCAGAAGATGAAAACAATCCCGGCTCTGTGAATCTTTACATGCTGGGGGGGGCACTTGCCGTGACCCAGGTGTGCAGCCTTTATGATGTAAAAGAACAGATCAAAAACCGACTTCAAGGAAAACCCGAAGCCCTGCTCACAGGGGCACTGAACGCCCTTGATAAAGGTTACAATCAAATAATTTAAACGTCTTACAGACCCTGTTTGATAAGGAAAAAGGTTGGAAAATGGGATTTATACCCGATAATTTAACAGATGAAAATATTAATGAAATTCAGCTCAAAGGCCTGAAATGGACCTTGAACCATGCCCTCCGGAATTCACCTTTTTATCAAAAAAAATACCGGGGCACAGGCATCACCGCCAATGATATCACCCAATTGTCTGATCTTGAAAAACTTCCGTTCATTGACAAACATGATCTCCAGAACGACTACCCCCTGCCTCTTAAATCCGTGTCCGATGAAAAAGTGGTGAGAATCCACGGATCTTCCGGCACCACGGGTAAAAGAAAGGTGATGTGCTATACCCGAAGGGACATTGACACCTGGGCTGACATGTTTGCAAGATGTTATGAGATATCGGGTATGACCCGGAAAGACCGGGTGCACATAGCCGTGGGGTATGGATTGTGGACCGCAGGCGCAGGATTTCAGACAGGGTGCGAACGATTTGGTGCCATGGCCGTTCCCCTGGGGCCGGTGAACACGGACATGCATGTGGAAATGCTGGTGGACATGCAGTCCACGGTGTTTTGTTCCACAGCCTCCATGGCCCTTCTCATGGCCGAAGAGGTTAAAAAAAGAGATCTTAAATCCAAAATTGCTCTGAAAAAAATCATCCTGGGTGCCGAGCGCCACAGCGATGCCATGCGGGCCCATATCAGCGAGCTTCTGGGGGTTGAGCAGATCTATGATATTTACGGGCTCACTGAAATGTATGGACCGGGCACCGGACTCGATTGTGCGTACCACCAGGGAATCCATTACTGGAACGATCTTTTTATCTATGAAATCATTGATCCCACCACCTTGAAACCGGTTGCCCCCGGGGAAGAAGGGGAGCTGGTGATCACCTCCCTTCAAAAGGAGGCAAGTCCCCTGATCCGCTACAGAACCCATGACATCACCCGACTGATTCCGGGAAAATGCCCCTGCGGGTGCAATTTCCCAAGACACGGCAGAATCCGGGGCAGAAGTGATGACATGTTTATTTACCGGGCTGTGAACATTTATCCCAGCCAGATTGATATCCTGCTGAGCACCGTTGAAAGTGTGGGCAGTGAATACCAGATTCATCTGCATCATCAAAAAGACGGTCGGGATCTCATGACGGTGAAGGTGGAAAGGGGCCAGGGAGTTTCTCCAGATCTTGATCCAGACATTGAGAAACAGATATCCGATAAAATCAGGCGACGTCTTCTGGTGCGACCCGCCGTGGAAGTGGTGGATTATCACACCCTGCCCAGAACCCAGAGAAAAAATCAGCGGGTCTTTGACAAGCGTAACGGCAACTCAAAATAACGGGCATGTCCTGTGGGACACAACAAATATAGGGTCGTAGACGCGGAGCCAAATGGTATTATACCGCCGCCCCCCGACGGGCAATGGTCCCGGACCGGAACTGTAGACAGCTCAATTGTCCGGTTCCTATTACCCGTCGGGGGGCGGCTCTGCTGAGGTTACCTTTTTATATAAACATACATGGCTGTAAGTACCAGCCACAACGAAAATTGAAACTCTTATGATGCCAGTATTTTGGATGGAGTTTCATATAAAACTGCCATGGGCAGATCATATTGGAATTTGATCTGCCCACAACGAAAAACAAAAACTCTAATTATTACAAGTCTTTGGCTGGAGTTTCATATAAAAAAACAACTAATAAGGAGAAAAACATGAGCCAATTTTTTGGCAGCATCTTAACGGTATTTTTTATCATGTTAACCATTGTCATGCCGGGCAGTGCAGAGGCCGGAACCACCAAGTTAAATTACGCCAATTTTCCACCGGCCCCCACCTTTCCCTGTGTACAGATGGAACGTTGGAAGGTTGAAGTGGAAAAACGCACCCAGGGTGCCGTAAAAATAAACACCTTTCCCGGAGGTACTCTTTTGGGAGCCAAAGGCATGATGGACGGTGTCATTGCAGGGCAGGCTGACATCGGGTGTATCTGCATGGCCTACCAGCCCGGACGATTTGTCATCACCAATGGCGTGAGTCTGCCCCTGGGAATTCCCAATTCTAAAACCGGCAGCCTTGTGCTCTTTGATCTTTTTCAAAAATATAAACCTGCCGCCTTTGACAAAGTAAAGGTGCTGACCCTGTTCACCACCGCCCCCACCAACATCATGAGTAAAAAACCGGTGCGAACCCTGGAAGATATCAAGGGAATGGACTTAAGAGCCTCGGGGGGAGCTGCAGAAATACTGAAAAACTGGGGAGCAAACCAGATCGGCATGCCCATGTCTGCCACACCGGAAGCCCTTCAAAAGGGAGTTGTTCAGGGGCTGTTTTCTTCCCTTGAAGTTATGAAAGACCTTAAATTTGCTGACGATTGCAAATATGTGACCATGACCAACACAGTGGTCTATCCCTTTGCTGTTATCATGAATAAATCCAAATGGAAGGCCCTGCCCCAGGATGTTAAAAAAATTATGGATGACCTTGGCCGGGAACAGGCTGAATGGACAGGCACCTACATGGACGGCCATGTGGACAATGCCGTTGCCTGGTCCAAAGAGACCCATAAGGTGGAATTTATCACCTTTGATGAAAAAACAGCTCAATCATGGAATGCCCCCCTGTCCCCCATCACAGAAAAATGGATTACCAAGGCAGATGACAAGGGGTTTCCGGGAAAAGCCATTGTTGACGATATTTCAGAGCTCATTGCCCGATAATTTTTTTATATGAAATACTTCCCTGATTGGCGGAGTGTTTCATATAAAAAAGAAATAACAACTATTTAAAAAAGATAACAATGACTGATTTCCTGAAAAAAATAACCCGCATACAGCTCACCCTGGGGGGCTGTTTTCTGATATTGATGATATGTGTCACCTGTGCCAATATTTTGTTTCGGCAGTTTGGCATGCCCCTGAGGGGAACCTTTGAGGTCATGGGGTTCATGGGTGCCCTTATATTTGCTCTGGCCTTTGGCTATTCCCTGGAAAAAAAAGAACATATCTATGTGAGCATTCTGTTTGATCTATTTCCGCCAAAAGTACAACGGGCCGCCCGCCGTATCAATGCGCTTCTGGGCATGGTGTTTTTTTCTCTGCTCTCTTTTCAACTGGTGAAAAATGCCCTGAACCTGAAGGCCGTTGAAGAAGTATCAGAGACCCTTAGAATACCCTATTATCCCGTTATTCTGGTGCTTGCCTTTGGAACAGCTTACATTGTTCTGTTGATTGTCTGTGAACTTTTCAACCCATCTGGAGATAAATCTTGAGCCTTGCATTCATCGGCATTACAGGTATTCTGGCGCTTCTTTTTATTCTTTTTGTTCTGGGCATGCCCGTGGGTTTTTCCATGGCCATTGTGGGCTTTGCCGGGTTCTGCCATGTGATCAGCCTTCCTGCCGGTATGAACATGGCAGGTTCTGTGTTTTGGGCTGTGTGTTCCAAATACGGCCTCACCGTCATTCCTCTGTTTGTATTCATGGGGCAGATTGCCTTTTATTCCGGTGTCAATGAAAGGCTCTACAAGGCAGCACACACCTGGGTGGGACATATCCGGGGGGGACTTGCCATGGCAACGGTGATGGCTTGCAGCGCCTTTGCCGCCATCTGCGGTTCCAACACTGCCACCGCCGCCACCATGAGTACGGTGGCCCTGCCGGAAATGAAAAAATATGGATATGCACCGGGCCTGAGCACCGGTGCCATTGCCTGCGGCTCCACCCTGGGAGTGGTGATTCCCCCCAGTGTGGTGCTGATCATCATCGGCCTTGCCACAGAGCAGTCCATTGCCAGACTTTTTTATGGGGGAATTGGGGCCGGGGTGCTTTTGACATTGCTTTTAACCCTGTCCATTTCACTGTTGTGTAAAATACGCCCGGACTGGGGACCTGTGGTGGCCAAACGCTCATTAAAGGATCGCATTAATTCTCTCAGCGGTGGAGCAGAGATGTTGATTTTATTTTTGCTGATCATGACAGGTCTTTATGCCGGAATTTTCACCCCTGCCGAGGCCGGGGCTGCTGGCTCTTTTTTTGCCCTGGTGATCAGCCTTGTGAGACGCACCCTTTCCCTGGAAAACTTTAAAAAAGCCGTCAAGGATACCCTTCGGATATCCTGCATGGTGATCATGCTGGTGGCAGGGGCCATGATTTTTGGCAGGTTCCTGGCCATCACACGAATTCCCTTTGATTTGGCGGATTTTGTGGCAGGGCTGAATCTGTCCGACGGGCTTGTCATGCTTTTGATCAGCCTTATCTACATTGCCGGAGGGGCCATCATGGATGCCCTGGCCCTTCTTTTAATCACCATTCCCATATTTTTTCCCCTGGCCGTTCAAATGGGGTATGACCCGGTGTGGTTTGCTGTCACCATCACCGTTATCACCACTCTGGGTGCAGTTACCCCGCCGGTGGGTGCCACCACCTTTGTGGTGGCTGGCATGGCATCCGGGGTGCCCATGAAAGAAGTGTTTAAAGGCGTGGCATTGTTTTTACCCGCCTATATTGTAACCATCATGCTCTTAATTTTATTTCCCGGCATTATCACCTGGCTGCCGGGCCTTCTCCATTAATTTTTTTTATATGAAATACTCTACAGATCAGGGGCGTACTTCATGCTTCGTTGTGGGCAGGAGCGGATCAAAATAAGGTCCGCCCGTGGCGGTTTTATATATAATACAGCCTCCAAGGCAAGCTAAGGCAGAGCCGCCCCCCGACGGGCAATAGGAATAGGAACCGGACAATTGAGCTGTCTACAGTTCCGGTCCGGGCCCATTGCCTGTCGGGGGGCGGCGGTATAATACCATTTGGCTCCGCGTCTACGACCCTATATTTGTTGTGTCCGTCAGGACATATCAGGCATGCTTAACATTGTCATTACATGAAGAAAGGTGCAAATTTAATGAGCGTTGAAAACAAATGCAAACGATGCGGTACCTGCTGTGAAAACGGAGGCCCCGCACTGCACAGCCAGGATATCTCTTTAATAGAAAAAGGCCTTTTAGCCTTTGAGGAGATCATCACCATCAGAAAAGGAGAACTTGTTGATGATCCCGTCACAAAGTCCATTGCGCCTGCAAAAAATGAATTTTTAAAAGTAAAAGGAAGCAAGGGGTCATGGAGCTGTACTTTTTATGATAAAAGCCGGAACCAATGCAGCAGATACGAGCATCGCCCCTTTGCCTGCGGGGTGCTTAAATGCTGGGATACAAAAGAGATTCTTGATCTGGCCGGGAAAGATCTGTTGTCAAGACTTGATATCATAAAAGAGAATAATCCATTAACACAACGGCTGATTGAACATGAATCTCTGTTCCCAGTGCCCGATCTGAAAGGTATCTCCAGAACAATTTCCCGTTCATCCAAAAAAACCATAAAAAAACTTGAGCGGATGTGCAATAAAGACATTGCCCATCGCATTGAATCTGTAGATACCTTTCACCTGTGTGTAAATCTGGAGCTGTTCTATTTTGGTCGACCTATTTTTGAAATGCTCACACCCCTGGGATTTGACATAAGGGAAACAGCTTCCGGGATTAAACTCAAGTTCAGATAAGAATGCCATGCCTCCGAACGTTCCGTTTTTCATACCACATGGGATGATTGCATTTTTTCCGGCTCCATGCTTGATCAGTCTAAGGTGAAATTTTCATTTTTCCGATATGAACCGTGGACATCCACTACTTAAGAATGGAAGAGCCGCCGTCCTCCTCCTGAACCTTTACCTTTCCACCTTCAAGCATTTGAATTGTAAAGGGAAACCACAACCGTGTAACATGGGGCTGCACCGCAAAAAAATTGGTGGAAAAGGCCCCCATGATTTTACTGTAAAAAAGGCTTGCAGTGCCCTGTTTGGCCTCTTCATTAAAATCAATGAGATACCTCACCCGGGCAAGCTCCCCGTGGGTATTATCCACACAGGCGGCCATAAAAGGGGCAGAAGGCTTGTCTCCGGCAATGGTGATCCTGGAAAAATCGCACCCGGCATAATCATTGAGGTACGCCATCACTTTTTCCCGGCCCAGTTCCCGGAACCGCTTATTTAGCAGTTCCCCCCGGGCCACAATAAAATTGAGATTTTTCTCTTCAATATAATGGGCCACCCGATTCAGCAATGCCCCCCCAAAGCTTATCTCATTAATATCTTTTAAATCCAGCACGATTGTTCACCTCTCCAAAACAATGTATATAGAGTTAATCATCACTATCCGTATTGTCATCTGAACTGCAAATCTTGTTTCTGCCCTTTTTTTTGGCATTGTACAGACAATTGTCCGCCTTTCCAATTAATTGGGTGGACTCACTTCCCTTTTGGGGAACGGTGCAGGCAAGACCGATGCTCACTGTTACCAGTTCTGACACCTCGGACAATTCATGGGGAATGGTCAGCCTTTTGATGTTATGCTGCATTCTTGATGCCACCTCCAATGCCCCGTCCAGTCCGATGTTGGTCATCACAGCAACAAACTCTTCCCCCCCGTACCTGGCTATGAAATCCCCGGGACGGAAAAGGGCATCTTTCAAAGCATGTGCCACCTTTTTTAAACAATCATCTCCGTTTTGATGGCCGTAGGTATCATTGTATAATTTAAAATAATCAATATCAATCATAGCAATGGAGATGGGGGAATGATCCCGCATGCTCCGGCGCCACTCCTTGGTAATGATGGCATCAAAATACCTGCGGTTTGAGATACCGGTGAGACCGTCAAGGTAAGAGAGTTGCTCAAGTTTCCGGTTTTTTTCTTCAAGCTCTGCCATCAGTCGATCTTTTTCCCGGGCCAGCTGATAATGGTCCCATGCATGGTCAATGGCATGGCCAAAGGTATCTTCAATGTTTTCATCTTTTATAAGATAGGCATTGGCCCCTCCATAGATGGCTTTCACCGCAGTTTTAATTTCAAGGTTGCTGGTCAGCACAATGATGGGAACATCCTGTTTTGCATCGCGCAGCTCCTGGATAAGTTCCAATCCATCCATTTTCGGCATGTTCATATCGGTAATGATGAGATCCACATCATTGCCTTCATAAAATATTCTTAGCCCCTCCAATCCATTTTGTGCCATTTTAACCCGATAGCCTTTATCAGTAAGAATCTGCTCCAGCATGGCCCGGGCAAAAGGATCATCCTCCACCAGCAAAATGGTTAAATCTCGGGTAGACATATCATATTCCTCTTTGGTAAAATATTTTTTAATAACATTTCAGAGTCCCAGTAAATTTTCAATGGTTTCCAGCAGATTATTTTTATCAAAATCTCCTTTCACAATGTAGGCATTGGCACCGGATGAAATCCCTTTTTTCATATCGCTTTGGCTGTCCCGGGCCGTGACAATGACAATGGGCGTATGGGCATGCATGTCAATGGCCCGAATTTTTTCTGTCATGGCAAAACCGTCAAGACGGGGCATATCCACATCGGAAACAATGAGATCATAGGCAAATTCCCCGGCCTTTTTAAACCCATCCACCCCATCTATTGCAACAGTCACTTTATATCCATGGGATTCCAGAATTGATTTTTCAATTTCCCGGGTGGTGACGGCGTCATCCACCACCAGAATATGGGGGGGAAAACGTTCCGGGTCATGCTCTTTTTCCGAAGAGGCAGTGACCGGACTGTGAATTTTTTTTGCCTGTTCAACCATGTGCAGCATGTGCAACACCAGAATAATTCCATGGCTATCAGATAAAATGGCACCGGTGACCAGGTGCAGCCCCCGCATGTGGAGCGGCAGGGGTTTTACCACCTGCTCTTCTTCGCTGAGCAGGGAATCGATAATCATTCCCAGACGATCTTCTTTCTGGCCTGAAATGAGAATTAACACAGAGGTTTCTTTCCGGATATCAACGCCATGGGAAAAAGGGGCATGCCCCAGTACTTCCCCCATGGAAACCACAGGGACAAGTTCCCCCCGAAGGCGCAATACATCTTTTTCCTGGGCTTTAAAGATTTCATTTGCCGGAATGCTGACAATTTCTGTGACATGGCTTGCGGGAATGGCATAGCACACCGAATTCAAGGTCACAATAAACACATGGATAATGGCAATGGTTTCCGGCAACCGAATGTGAAAAACAGTTCCCCGGCCCGGAGTGGTCTCCACAGTGATGGTGCCGTTGAGTATATTTTCAATATTCTGCCGCACCACATCCATACCCACCCCCCGACCGGAAATATCGGTGATGATCTCCGCTGTACTCAGTCCGGGGTTAAAAATAAGTTGGGCCACCTGCAACGGTTTCATCTCTTTAAGGCTTGATTCAGTTACAATGCCCCGGGACAGGGCTTTTTCGGCAACCTTGTCCACAAGGATGCCGCCTCCGTCATCGGCAACGCTGATACAGACGCGTCCTCCTTCAATGCCTGCACCAATAGAAATGGTACCGTGGGGGGGTTTTCCCGCCTTGAGACGCACCGCCTCGGGTTCCACCCCATGGTCAATGCAGTTTCGAACCATGTGAAGAAGGGGATCTTTGAGATGTTCTGTCATTTTTTTATCCATCTCTGTGTCACCGCCGGAAACTTCAAGGGAAACCGTTTTTTCCGAATGACGGCAAAGATCCCGGACCACCATGTGAAGCGTGTCAAAAACAGTGGATAAAGGCACCATGCGAAGCTCCAGGGAACGCTCCTGCATTTGCCCCATCAAAGGGTGGAACTGTCCCAGGTATCCTTGCATTTTTCTGTCTAACTGCTTTAGTCTATCATGTAAGGAATGAAAAAATTTCTCAAAAGCATGGGAATTTTCCTCATCATGGATCTGTTCTTTTTTTTCAAAAAAAGGCTTAAAATCATCCACCGTTAAAAAGAGATCATGGAGCTGTCGGGCATGGGTTTCGGCTTTTTTGTGGGTGGAAACCACTTCCCCCATGAGATTAATCAAGGCATCCAGCTTGTTCACATCCACGCGGATGGTTTCTTCAACCGCTCCCATTGCCGTACCGGATATTTCATTTTTTTTCAAGGAATCCCGGGAGACGTTGCCATCATCTTTTTGGACATCGGTATCAGTTCTAACCACGGCACCGGTATCCGGGGAGAGGCTGTCTTCTATTTCAGAATCAATTTTCGGGTCCGGGCAATTCTCCTGATCTTCCTGATCCACCTGATCTTCCAGTTCACCCTGGGCTGCCTGCTTGAGCAGAGCCATGATTTTTTTTGGGGGTTCTGTTTCTTCGCCCTGGGAAAGGGAGGTCATCATTTTGGAAAGGGTATCCATGCCGTCAAACAATACCGTGGAAACGGTATGGGAATAGGCAATATTTTTTTTTCTTAATCCATCCAGCACATCCTCCAGCACATGGGCCATTTCACTGATATGAATTAATTTCATCATTCTGGATGACCCCTTAATGGTGTGCGCGGCCCGGAACACTGCATCCACCAAAGAGGAATCCGATGGATTTTCAACCAGAGAAACCAATCCCCGGTTCATTGCACGCAGGTGGTCATTGGCATCTTCTATGAATCGGGGAATGAACTTGGATCTGTCAAACGCCATGGTGAAGTCCAGTGTTAAGTGGTTAAAAGAGCGTGCTGTCGGCACAATTCAAGTATCTGTTTCCTGGAAAAAGAAAGGGGAAAATAGTCAAGCCCGTGGTGGACAAGGTTCTGTTTTTCCAGGAGTCTGACCACAATCGTGGCCTGGCGGGAGGCTTCTTTTTCTCTTCCCAGGTTCCGGAACGCTTGAAACATTAAAAAATGAGCCAGCCAGTTATCCGGCTGAATGTAGGTGGTTTCACGCAATCGGCTCAAACTTTTCAAGGGATTGTTTTCCATTCCTTCAATCATCCCCAAAAGCAGATAGGCAGGAGAATAAATGATATTTTGACCAATCAGATGGCGGCAAAGTTTTTTGGCCCCGTCACCATCACCCTGTTGCATGAGAATTCCTGCCCTTAAGATGAAAATTTTTTCCATGAAATCATCCCGGGTATCCTCTTTTGTTTCCACAATTGTGGAAAGTAGAGATAAGGCAGCATCAAATTGTTTCTGCCGGGCCAGGGCCAATGCCTTTTTATAAGTCATTTCAGAGTTTTTTAGAAATTTTTCATCAATTCCTTTGGGCGGCAAATCGTCGGTTTTGCCATTTGTCTTCCCCAATGATTCATGAACGCCAAGCCTTAATTTCCCTTTCTTTCCCGTTGCAATATCAGATAAATTACCCTTATTAGAAAAATGTCCGTGGATACCGGTGGTACACCAAGGGACTCTTGGCTTTTCTCTCTTCCGGAAGCCGGGCCGGAGATGTCTTGCACTTTCAACGGGCCCCATCCCTTCATGGGAACAGGATTTATCTGATTTTTTTTGATAAACAAAACAACCGTTTATTTCCACCAGGCAAAGGGTTCCTGTATCATGGGAAAGGGTTTCTGCAGATCCCAACACAAGAAATCCTCCGGGATTTAATGCCCTTTCCAGGTGCATCAAAACCTTTGCCCGGGTGCTCTCATCAAAATAGATGGATACATTTCGATAAAAAATAACATCCACGGTGCCGATGATTTCCGGCAGTGGCCCTTTCACCAGATTTGTACGATGGTATTCTATTTTTTCAAGGATATCAGGTCTTATGGCATACTTTTTTTTTGAAATATGCTTAAAATAAAGGGATTTTAATTCACAGGAAAGTTGTCGAAGTTTCCATTTTCCGTATATGCCGCTGCGGGCCGTCAAAAGAGCGGTATTATCAATGTCCAGCCCCATGATTCGAACCGTGGACAGAAAGGAAGATCCATGGGTCTGCTCCAGGGCCATGGCAATGGAACAGGGCTCTTCCCCTGTGGCGCACCCGGCACTGAGAATGGAAAATCTCTTTATTTTCTTTTCATGGGCAAACATTGGAACCATGGCATGGCACAAAAGATCAAGGTGGGCCGGTTCCCGGAAAAAATAACTTTCATTAATGGTCAACTCATCCACAAGGGCATTAAAAACAGCCTGATCCGTGCAAAGATATTTGTAATAATCTCCCACGCTGTCCAGGTCCAATACTGCCATGTGCCGGGCAACCTTATCCTTTAAAACAGTTGTCCGATGGGCGTCAAAGGTAAGCCCTGTACGTTGATAAATTATTTTTTCAATGGCAGAAAGGGACATTATTTTTTCTTGACCAACCCATTGAGGCAGGAACCGATATCATTTAAAGACATCACTTCATCAATGCATCCGCTTTCCAGGGCCGCCTTTGGCATTCCATACACCACACAGGACGCTTCATCCTGGGCAATGGTTCTGCCCCCTGCCCGTTTAACTGCCCGGGCACCCTTTGTTCCATCATTGCCCATGCCGGTGAGCACCACGGCCACACTCTTAGGGCCATAAGTTCCGGCAACGGATTTAAATAATTTATCACAGGAAGGAGTATAGATATCCCCTGGAGCAAAGGGAGAAATCTCAATAATACCCTTTGATGTAATTTCCATATTGCCATTGGCTGGGGAAAGATAAATAGTACCCGGTAAAATTTTTTCCCCGGATATCCCGATTTTTACCCGGGCATGCGAGGTCTCCCGGTTCAACCATTCCATCAACCCATCATCAAATCCCCTGGCAATGTGCTGGGACACCACCACCGGCACATCCAGGGTATGGGTAAGCCCGGCAAAAAGCCCTATCAAGGCACTGGGGCCCCCTGTGGAACTTGCAATGGCAACGATTTCCGGAAAAATCTGCCCCGACGATCCACTGTCGGGTTGTTTTATTTTATTTTCCTTTGTTGCGGCATTGCGTCTGATATGGCGAACCACTTTTACCTTGGAAAGCAGTTTAATTCTCCTGGCAAAATGATCGCTGTTAAAACTGTCCATACTCGGTTTGGGTAACAGCTCCAAAGCCCCCCGGGAGATGGCATCATAGGCGGTTCCTGCATCGTCAAGGGAGGTGAAAACCAGGATGGGCAGGGCATTGTCTCCCCCCATGATCCGCTCAATGGCCTCAAGACCGTTCATTTCAGGCATTTCAATGTCCATGGTGACAAGATCGGGCTTAAGCTCAGAAATTTTTTCCAGGGCATCCAGCCCGTTAACCGCCTCCCCCACCACATCAATATCCGGATCTGATTTCAATAGATCCTTAAGGACCGCCCGGACAAATGTACTGTCATCCACAATCACTACCCGTACAGGTGCCATGGTAATTCTCCAAAAATTAAAATTTCAAAAACCGCTTTAAGGTCTTGTAAAAGGTCCAAAATTTATTTTTCACTCCAATCCCCTGCGAATAAGCAAGGTCTAAGTCCATATATGTTGGATAAGAATTCATGGGCCCACTTTTTACAGGTCCATGAATTTTAAACAGATTTTTAAAGTTTAAAGTCTTTGACAAGGACTTGTAGCTGGGATGCCAGCTGATTTAAAACTTCACCGTTTTCACCAATCTGTGTGATGGCCCGGGTGGTTTGCCTGCCACTGTCATCAATCTCTTTAAGGGCCTGGACCACCTGCTCACTGGCAGTTTTCTGCTGCTGGGTGGAAAGGGTGATCTGTTGGGCCGCATCCCGGGTATCCTGGGATTTTTCAACAATATTAACAAGGGTGTCCCGGGTGTGGGAAGTAAAACTTAATCCTTCATTGATGCAGCCGGTGTTTTTCTCCGAGGCCAGCATCATGTGATCCACGGCATCTTGAATTTCAGTGATCCGTTTTTCCGTCTCCCTGGTGGAGGCTTCCACGTTTTCAGCCAGCCGTCTGATCTCCACCGCCACAACCCCGAACCGCTTACCTGCTTCACCGGCACTGGATGCCTCCAACGCCGCATTAAAGGCAATGAGTTTGGTTTGATCTGCAATATTGTTGATAATACCCATGATTTTTGAAATTTCACGGGTTTTATTACCCAGTTCATGGACACCTTTCACTGTCTGGGTATTATCGGTGTAAATTTCCTCCATTTTATCGCCCACAAGGGAAACAGACCTTTCCCCTTCATTGGCGTGCGCAAGGGCCTCTTCTGCAATGGTGAGCACCCGGTTTGCATGTTCTGCTATCTGCTGGGAGGATGCGGAAAATTCAGCCATGGTGGAGGTGATTTCCGTCACCGATGCCGATTGTTCCGATGCACTTGCCACCTGGTTCTGGAGGGCAGTATTGATCTCCTGGCTGTTGGCCGTAAGACGGGTCACCACTTCAATGATTTTACCCACCATTTCCCTCACTGCCTGGATCATGAAATTCATGGTTTTGGAAAGATGTCCCATTTCATCTGTGGAGACCACACCAATCTCATCCCTGAGATCCCCGTGGGAGAGTTTTTTTGACACCCTCATGATTCCCGCCACAGGCTGGAGCACTGTTCTGGATAAAAAGAGAGAACAGACGCCCCCCATTACAAATAGAATCACAAACAGCATCACCACCTGAAAAACAATAATATTACGAATTAAAGCCGATTCATAGGAGGTATCGGTCTCCAGGGTCATCACACCGACCTGCTTTGATTTATAATCTTTTATGGGAAAGGCTGCCATGGCTTTTTTTCCATCCAGCCGTGCAATAAAACCGTTTTGTCCCTGATCAAGCAAGGAAAGAAAAGTTCCTTTGGAAGAAATTTGGTTCTGATTTCCCATAACCTGGACATACCGATCATCCACAAGGGGATATTTTTCATTGTCCTGGAGCCGATGGGTAATGGAGAGAAAAGATTTATTCATATAAAGCCGCACCAGATAATGATCATGGGCAAACAAGGTTTTTACCAGGGGGGCAAAATCAAACAACACCTCCACCGAGCCAAGGGGTTTACCGTTGGTGTTTACCACCGGGGAAAGGCCCCGGATCACAAAACCGCCCCGGCCAAGCTCAATGCCTTTCACCGGTTTTCCCGTGGCATTGACATCCAGCACAGTTTGTCTGAAATCAGAGATATCATCGGACCTGTCCTCCCATTTTCCATTGAGCTTAATCTGCTGTTTTCGCCACATGCGAACCAGGCTGCGCCCGTTGGGTAGATGAAAATGAAGTTTCATTTTTCCACTGCCGGTGAGGGTCTCATATCCATCCAGGGCCTCCTTTAAATCCCGGCGTAACATCTGCCGGGCCTGCTGGGATTGGGGAGATAGGGGATCATCAATATCACCGGAGTGGGCCAGTTCAAAGGCCTCTATCACCTGGGGTAAGCGGGAAAAAAGGGAGGATTTTTCCAATACCTGCTGGGCCGTGAATTCCACGCTTTTTAAAAGAACTGCCATGGAATTTTCCATGGGTTTGGAAATCATCTCTGTTTTTAGCTTGTTCAACTGATTCACGGTCACCAGGCATCCCAGGGAGAACATGACAAGCATTATAATAAACGGGAGGAGGGTATTCTTCTGTTTCAAGTTCATCATTTCACCTTATTCAAATTATGAAGGAAAAGATGCCTTCAGGGGCGACACCGTATATAACTGCCACGGCAGGCTTTATTTTGATAGTGTAGTGTATGGATTGATCTACTTCAAGAAAAATTTACAGTGTAAGGCAATAAGCGTCATGGAAACATGGCAAGTGGTTCCACCACCAGCATCATGCGTTTTTCCATAAGATACACTGCCCGGAAGGGGCTATCCTTGGTGAACTGATTCACCAGAACAGGAAAAGGATTGATCTGCTCAGCGGGAACCTCGACGGGCATATCCCGGGGCGCATCAATGATCAAATGAAACGGCCCGGTGCCTGATACAATATGTAAGGCTTTGGGGGAATCATATACCACAGGGGTCTGGGGGAAATTAACTTTTTCATGGAACCACACAATGCCTGATTTTTTATTTGTCAGTGATTCCACCGGTACCATGGCTGTGATGTGTTCCACGTCCATGGCAAAGTCAATGCCCATGATGGTAAATAAAAGCAGGGTCATCTCATTTTTCACAATTAAATTCCTTCCATGCTTTGGTCAAAATAAAAATGTTACCCATCCTATATGCCATTATTATCTTTCTGGGGGGAAGCGCTTTATTTGATCAGTTCAGCAAATATTTTTTTCACACTGAGCAAAACCACATAATGGTCTTTGTAGAGTTCTCCGCCGCCCAGGGCATATTTTCTGGTGGCAGCAGGCAGGGTGGATATCACCGGTTTTATCCGGCAAGGGTCAATGGAAAGCACATCTTCAACACTTTCCACCTGGATACCGGATAAGATATCCTCGCACTGCGCCAGGATAAACCGGGTAGAAGCACCAATGGGGGCATCGTCCATTTCAAGCAGGTCATGAAGGTTCACCACCGATTCAATGACGCCGCGCACATTAATAATCCCACGGATTGTCCGGGGGCATCCCGGTACCTGGGTGACCGGGGTGTGTGGTAAAATTTCCCTCACTTCGGCCCCTTTAAATGCAAAATAACGCCGGGCCATGGAAAATATGACAATTTCTATTTTTTCATTGGAACTGTCCGAGGGATGATTTTCCACGTCTTTGTCCTGGACAGCATCCTGACGGGTTTGATCTTTTTGGATGTCACTCATTTTTATCCGCCTCACACAACTTTTATCGGGTCTGGAATCAACTATGGATTAAATTTTAAAACAAAACTTCCTGGGGTTTAATTTTGGACACCCCGGGTATCAAGGTTTTAGTACTGATCACCCCATTAAACTGCCTGATTTTATCATGGACAAAATTGGAAATAACCTCAGCATCGGAGCTGAGCAAATCCCTTGTCAACACCGTTTTAACCAATAAATCCACATCTCCATGCACCGCATGGACCTCCATCACTTCATCCAGTTCATACAGGCGTTCTAGAATCCGATTCTCCTGCTTTCCCTTGACATTCATGAGAACAAAGGCAGTGATTCCCTGCTTCATCTCCGGGTATTCCAGCTCTTTGAGCTTTGCCATATTGGATCGGAAATCCTCCATATTATTGGGAATCATGCGCCCCAGGCCAATGCCGTAGGCCACGTTCTTTTTCTTTCCCCAATACCCGGAAGAAATATAAGTATAAAGATCTGCCAGGGTACGATTGGAAAATCGTTCCAACAGCCCTCCCCTTTTGATAATGGCACAAAAAGGGGTGTAAATGGTTTTATACCAGTCCCTGGCAGCCTTGAAAAGAGTGACATCACCCTTGGTCTCACCTTTAAGATATTGATGATGCTGCTGAATCTGCCCTGAAAGTTGACGGTATTTACCGGGTTCAGTGAGCTTGATCACCCGGGGAAGGCCTGTCTCTTCACAAAACTGCACCATTTCCTTATAAAGAAGGTTATCAAGGGTTTCAATGCTGGGGATAAATTCCAGAATGGTGGCCAGAATTTCATCGTGCTTCAACTGCTTTGCCGCAGCCACCCTGTGATTGCCGTCCATGACATAGTATTCATCCTTGATCTGGTACAGCTTGATGGGGGGGAGTACTTTGCCGGTGCGCATGGCCTCCAGCACGCTTAGAAACCGTTCCGAGGTTTTATTGCCCCGGAATCGGAATTGATCATCAAAATCTTGATAACGTCCCACGCTTCCTGTGATCTGGGCCACTTTAACGGTTTGAACCCCTCGATCCTTTGTATCAAAAGCGCCTTCTATCTCTTGCCTGGTCTTGAAATAATTTGCATCCTTGAGCCTGGTATCAGAATCCTTTTGACCGGTTAATTTCCGAAACCAGCGTTTAAGGGTGGATGTGGATGATGTTGTAACCATAGGTATTAATCACCTTTGTTTTATTAACCCGGGTTATGCGTTCCTCCGGAGAATCAAAATCCCGATGGATATGGCCATGGATAAAATAGGCAGGCCCATATTTATCAATAAAAGTACCAAAACACCTGAAACCTCTGTGGCAAGGGTCTTCTGCATCATGGATGTATCTTGGTGATGCATGGGTGATGACAATATCCACCCCCCGGTTCCGCCACAGGGAAAATTTCAATCTACGGATATACCTTTTCATCTCTTGTTCCGTATATTGATTGACACCGCCATTGTACCATCTTGAGCCCCCAAGCCCCAGGATTTTCAGGCCCTGGTATTTTGCAATGCGTCCATGGATATCAGTGCATCCCTGGGGCGGTTTTTCATTGTATCGGATATCATGGTTACCCCGGACATAAAAAAGAGGCCCCCCAAATACGTGACATAAAAAGGAGAGATACTCTGGAGGCAGATCCCCACAGGCCATGACAAGGTCAATGTCCGGGAATGCCTTTTTATCCAGTTCTTTGTAAAGTTCAGGAACCACCACATCTGATACAGTCAATATTTTCATCGGGTGATCATAATCCTTTTATTTTTTCATACAACGGTCATGGCCTGCCGGACACAGCGAATATTGGAATATGCTATCATACCGCCCCCCACGGGAAAACTTTTCTCCAAGTTCAAGGAATAAAAACAATCATATGGATCGAGCAATTTCCTCGGCTTCGCTGATGCAGAACATCAGATGGCGGGGCAGTTTAGCATCTCCGATGACATGGAATGTGGCATCGGTTTTATCTTCCAATGTTTTGATTTCACGCACGGAGACCTGCTTTTCAGAAATCACAACCATGTCACATCCTTCCAGGGAAAGGCTCTCTCCCCGGGTTTTAAAGCTGACCCCATCCCGGGTAAATCCCTTGATGCTGACTTTTTTATAAAGGGTAATATTTTTTTCCTTAATACTTTCCCGGAGATAATAGCGATCATTGGCAGACATCTCTTCGGCAAAACGGTTTTTGCGGTTTAACACATGCACTTCACAGCCCTGCTGTCCCAGAAAATCAGCAGTGACCAACCCGGTCATCCCGCCCCCCAGTACAATGACTTTTTTCCCGGGGGGTTCTTCGCCGGAAAGGATATCCACATTGGTTACAAGGGCCATATGGGTCTGAAATAAGCCTTTAATTACGGGCATATCCGGCATGGAGCCCGTGGCCAGGATCACTTTGTCCGGTTTAAATTCATCTAAAACAGCCTCATCCAGCATGGTATCATGCTCAATCTCAATGCCAAGACGGACAAGTTCATTTCTAAAAAAATTAAGGATATCATTGATCTCCCCCCGCCCGGGTGCCTTGGATGCAAGGGCCATGAGACCACCGGTGTCCGGTCCTTTTTCCACCACCTTCACCCCATGGCCCCTCAGGGCAAAAAGGCGTGCGGCAGCCATGCCCGACGGGCCTGCCCCCACCACCAAAATTTTTTGTGGGTTTAATGTTTTGCCTTCATCCCTTACCTGGGCTTCACGCCCCACGTCAGGGTTCACCACGCAGGAACCGGGTTCCCCGGCAAGTACGGCATGGATGCATCCCAGACAACACCCCACACAGGGCCTTATGGCGGAAAAATTGCCAGCCAGGGCTTTGGCTGGCATGTGGGGATCGGCAAGGAGCGCCCGGCCCATGGCCACCATGTCTGCATCCCCCCTGGCCAAAATTTCATCGGCAAACTGCGGATCTTTGATTCTACCCACAGCGATCACCGGCACCGTTGCCACAGCCTTCACAGCCTTTGCCAGGTGAACAAAACACCCATGGGGGGAGTACATGGAAGGAATGGTCAGTTCTGTGGAGCCATACACCCCCGCTGACACATGGATGTATGCGGCCCCTGCCTTTTCAATAAAAGGTACCAGACGTACGGTATCTTCCAGGGTCCAGCCATTTTCCATGAAATCATTGCCGTTAATCCGAATACCCACGGGAAAATCAGGCCCGGTTTTTTCCCGGATATCAGCCATGACTTCAAAAAAGAAACGGGTTCTGTTCTCAAAGCTGCCGCCGTATTCATCGGTGCGAACATTGGCATTGGGGGACATGAATTGATTGATCAAATAACCGTGGGCCGCATGGATCTCCACAAAATCAAACCCGGCATCCTTGCATCTCCGGGTGGCGTCGCCAAAACAACCTGCAATTTCTTTTATTTCCGGAACTTCAAGGGCCCGCACCTCTCCCTTCACCACTGCAGGGGCCGGAATGGCGGAAGGGGCTACTTTTTGGGGAAGATAGCATTGACGCCCTCCATGCATGAGCTGGACCCCGAACCGGGTACCATACCCCTTGACTTTGTCAACCATTTGTTTTAAGGCTGGGATACATTTATCGTCATAAAGCAATGGCAGATCCGGCTGTTCCTGTCCTCCGGGATGAACGCCGCCCCCGCCCACCATCATCATTCCTACGCCCCCCCTGGCCCGCTCCAGAAAATACTCTGTCAGCTGATCGGTGACATAGCAATTATCGTCCACACCAAAATTAATACTCATGGATGGCATTAAAAGGCGATTTTTAACTGTCATGGAACCGATTTCAATGGGTGAAAACAGATGGCTCAGTTGGGGCATGTGGATATCCTCCTGCATAAAAATAAATGATTAAACTCTGTTCGTATGATAACGAATAGAGTCAAAATAAAGAAATATTGCAGTCTGGTGGATCTTTCAGGGTCTGTTTTAAAATAGATGAATGGGCAGCTTTCCACTGATTTTAAAACAAGCTTTTAAAATTCTGTGAATTATATATAGATCTATTCAAAAAATTTGTAAAAGTATTTCTGGAAAGAATAATCGCTTCTTTTACCCCTTTGTATCTCTAAAAAAACAAACCCCAAAAATTCAAACCAGAACACCCCTTCTGAGTCTACGATTCAGAAGGGGTGTTTTTTAATTTCTAAATGCTCATATTTTTTTTATATGAAAGGCAGCCTCCAAGGCAAGCTAAGGCAGAGCCGCCCCCCGATGGGCAATAGGAACCGGACAATTGAGCTGTCTACAGTTCCGGTCCGGGCCCATTGCCCGTCGGGGGGCGGCGGTATAATACCATTTGGCTCCGCGTCGACGACCTTATATTTGTTGTGTCCGCCAGGACATGTGAGTTATATAAAACTCCATCCAAAAAGCTGTAATAATTAGAGTTTCATTTTTCTTTGTGGGCAGAGCCGGATCAAAATAAGGTCTTCCCAAGGCAGTTATTAAAAAATGAATGTATCAATATAGCGTGCCTTCCAGGGTGAACCCGGAAATGCCAAGCTTTTTACCACAATACTGCGCATCAAAGGGGTAGACCCGGAACTCAATGGCATTGTCAATGGCAGTATATCCCTCCCGGGGCAGATTAAAAGAGAGCACCACATCTTTAACCGACCAGAAGTCATAATAATCTGAAACAAAAATCTCGTCACCGTTTTTAAATCCGTCAACACTGGAAAAAACAGCATATTGATGTCCCCCATGGTTATCCATCCGACGAATGGTCAAGGTCACAGCGGCCCCGCCAAGATCCATGGTCCACCCCACTGCCGGTTCCAGTGAGACAGCAGCATATTGATTTTCTTTAACGGCGGTGCTCAGGGATGTCAGCTTCTTTTTATTGCAAAGGGAAAACACCATGGCATCATCATCCCCAAGGGGCGTTACCCCACTTCCCAGGGTCCATCCATGATAAATAATATTGGGATACAGTTCATCGGTAAGATCCCATGGAGTGTTCAAGGCTGGAGACACCCCCGTAAGCCTGGAGGTGACCAAGGTGGGAGGTCCCACCACAGGTTCCGGTTCTTCCGGTGGTGGTGGATTTTCATCAATCCAGGTATTGAGAATTTGAAATTTAGGGGATGTGTCACTTGCCTGAAACAAATGTTCAAAAACACCCCAGCTACCCCATTTATTGTAGGCACCAATATAGGAAAAATTATTAAAATGGCTTACCCCCTTTGTTTGAAGCAAGGTAAGATACTGGGTATACAATGCCCCCATTTCCAAAGATCGGTTGGCTGCAAGCAGTTTGCCCGTTAATATGTCGTTGTTTTCATTGCCCAGGGTTCCCACCAGATGCTGGCCGCCCTCATAACATATCAACTCCAGATTATGAGCCATGGCCAAGGCTTTTTGGGCCGTTATTTCATCAGGCAGGGTAAGCTCAATGTCTTCCTGTGCCCGGGATAAAATGTCCGTGACAGAAATAGAATCCACCTCCTGTCTGTCCACAATATCATCTGCCACATCCCCTCCAAAATAAGGTGCCATGGCCAGAGCGTCAGGCTGTATACCATCCGGGTTAAGCTGAGGATCAGAAAAAATGTCAAGCCGCATTTCAGAAATGCCGCTGTTCGCCGACTGGGTGGCCAAAACCTTCACAATCCTTGTGTGCATATCTGCACCAAAAACCTCTTGAAAAAGACGCCATATTTCAGCAGAGCGCACCCCTGCGTATTTTTGTCCAGCTTTCCAGCGGTCCCCATCCAACCCCAAAGCAACGCCTTTATCTTGAACCCAGAGGGTCTGGGAGAACGAAGAACTGCAATTCCAGGTTTCATTGGAATATTCCACATAAATTTTAATATCAGGACCCACCGTGTTTTTTAACAATTGGGCACATTGGGAAATATAATTATCATCTGCCTGATGGGGGATACATATCCACAGATCTTTTTCCAGATCATTGGCCAGCATGACCATGTATTCCAAAGCCACCCCATTGTTTCCGGCCTGGGTATAATCACCGGGTTGGGTGCGATCATTCCATGTTACCACCGGTGATGCATTGGTGCGTCCCCAGTCCATGAACCTGAGCACTGAAAAATTTGTCAGCCGTGTTTTATATTCTGGATGAAAGGGATTTGATTCATCAGATATATAGCCCGGGGTCATGATTTTAAAATTTCTTAGATAATCGCTGCTGTCTGTGGATAAAATTTCCAGCCATATGGTGCCGGTCTGCTCCTCGTCCATGGTCACATCAAATGAAAATGTTTTGATTCCCTGGGTGTCCGATTCAATGATGTTCAATGCTCCGCCCGACCCTTTGATTGTAAAGTTCCCCATGCCTTCATAGGTCAGGGTGTAGGTGCCACCTTTCACCACGGTGACCAGGGTATGAACCGTCTGGGGAAAATCTGAAGTTGCGGGTACAAAGGGTACCTGGGTGGGCCATCCATTTGCATCCCTGGGGATATCATCGTAAAATTTTGTATTCCAGGAGCCTGAATCATCGGCATTTTGTGTGCACCAGGGTCTTGCTTTTTTAAAAACATCCAGGAAGACATGGTCAAAGGACCAGTCTGAAACGGAATTAAGATTCATTCCAATATCCATGGAAAACGCAGATAAAGGTAAAAATAATACCAAAGTCATCGCCAAGACGAATCTTTGTATCTTTTTTATCATGACCACCTCACTGATATGATTGAAATTTGTTCTGAATCATAGCAGGAGATCTCTCAAAAGACCACAACTATTTCAATCAAAACAAACTTTTAAATATATCAAACTGCTCCTTTGAGATGCCTGCCACTCCGGCAGGTCGCTGCACTTCATCGTGACAGTCAGAACCTCCGGTGACCACAAGGTTGTATTTTTCAGCCCATCCCCTTAACAAGGTTCGGTGCTCCAAGGTATGGCCCGGATAGCTGACTTCAATGCCATGGAGCCCCACATCCAGAAACCGGGGAAAGAGCCTTTCCACGGTCTCCACCGGGGGAAGCACCTCTCTGTAGTGCCCTTTGCCGGGGAAAGACCCTGCAGCAGGATGGGCCAATACTGTTACCACAGGAAATGCTGATGTAAATGATTTCACCAGGGCAATATCAATGCCCGATGGCAGGTAGGCCGGACTATTGTTGCCAATGACATGGTTAATCTGATCCCGGTCTGTGATGCCATGTTTTTCTGCCAGGGCCAGGGCAAAATGGCGCCGGGACACCGAAGGCGCATACGCTGCAATTTCATCATGGGTCATGGGCCTTGACAACACGGCCTCGTCTCCCTCCGGGCCGAATATACGATTTATTTCCGCCACCCTGGCCCGGATCAGGGCTTCCCCCCTGCCCTTTCCAAGGGTTGTTTTCAAGGTATCTATAAATTCATGATTTTTAAGTAAATCCGGTGAAAAATAACATAACAGGTGCAAGGTTCCGGTGAAAAAAGACTCCTTAAACCGCACAGACACCTCCACCCCGGGCACCACCTCAATGCCCAGACGGGTCCCCTGTTCCAGGGCCGTTTCCAGCCCCCCCACGGTATCATGATCCGTTACCCCCACAGCAGAAACACCCAGGCGTGCCATGATGGAAATGAGCGTTTCCGGGGTATAATCGCCATCGGATGCTGTGGTGTGATTATGCAAATCTGCGTAAAACATTAAAACACTCCAAAATTATAAATTTTATTCATGGTGATAACCCAGAAACCCTTAGGCAGTCAGCAGTTTTCAATTTACCGTTTATATAAGATGCTACCCATAAAATATGGCGGTCTGAATTTTGTAAATGGTAAATCAATAAGATCTGACTCCCTTATTTATCAATCATCATCCAGATGGAAATCAGGATAAAGCTTTCTGGCACAATCAGGACAGATACTGTGGCTGAACTGGGCCTCGGAATATTTCTGGATATAGGCCTCAAATCGACGCCAGCATCCATCATCATCCCGGATTTTTTTACAATTTGAGCATATGGGAATAATCCCCCGGAGCATTTTTATTTCATCCAGGGCCTGTTGCAGGGACGCTGTCCTCTGGGCCACTTCCTGCTCCAGTTTTTTTTGATAATGCTCCCTGGTATTCATTGCCTCGTAGGTTCGCAACCCCACCATCATGGCTGTGAATAATTTCTCTGAGGTTAATTCAGTTTTACTTTTATAGTCATCAATTTCATACTCCCGAATCACCTCTTGTTCCGGTGCAACCCCCGGCTGACCGGTTCTCAACACAATACGGATGGATTCGTTTTTAAGCTCATTTCGAACATAATCCACAAGGTTCAGCCCTGCCGTGTCACTCTCCATAACCACATCAACCAGCATCAGGGCAATATCGGGATGATCCTTTAAAATCTCTCTGGCCGATTTGTCTGAATGGGCCTCCAGAATAATGAGATTTTTCCCCTGGAATGAAAATCCCTGTAAGGCCAACCGGGTCACCGCATGGACATCCTCGTCATCATCAACCACAAGAATTTTCCATTGTTTCTCACTGTTTTGAAAAATATTCCGGCCATCTTCATCATTGAATTCCTGTACAAAAAGATCGTCAAATTCATCGCTATCGTTCATTTGAGTACCCATTTAAATTGCTCCTTCACGGGGAAGGACGATTTTAAAATTCACACCATGTCCCGGGCTGCTCTCACAGGAAATGGTTCCCTTGAGTTTCTGGGTGACAATATTATAAACGATGTGCATTCCCAACCCTGTGCCATCTTCTTTATTGGTTGTGAAAAAAGGATCAAATATCCGTTGTTTGTTTTCCGTTGTCATGCCGTTTCCATCATCACTGTATTGAATCACCAGCTCTTCTTTTTGTTTTGCAGCAAAAAGCATTATCTTTCCACCCTCTTTTTCTTTATACCCATGGGTAAAAGAATTAACCAGTAAATTTGTCAAAATCTGGGAATAAAGTCCCGGGTAGCTTGTCACTTCAATGGCGCTTTGAAAGGCAAGACAGATCTGAACATTTCTTCTTCCAAATTTAGGTTTCAGACTTCTGATAACATCCCTGAAATAAGGTTCCAGGCTGAACTTTCGCAATTGGTCTGTCATTTGATCCACGGACACCTGTTTAAAACCGCTAACCAACTCCCCTGCCCGTTTCAAATTTTTTAAAACAAGCGCCCCTGTATCATCTGTGAATTGAATAAAGCTCTCAAGGTCAGAGCGTTTCATTTTCTTTTCACTGAATAATTTTCCAAGATTGTTGTTTTTATCCACCATGGAGGAGACTGCGGTGACACACACCCACACAGGCGTGTTGATTTCGTGGGCCACACCTGCCACAAGGGTTCCCAGAGCTGCCATTTTTTCGGATTCCACCAGTTGAGCCTGGGTTTTCTTAAGTTTTTTCAGAGTCAGGGCAAGACGTTTCTTCTGTTCTATAATCTTTTCATATCTTCTGGCATTTTCAATGACAAGACCACATACATCGGCAATGGAAAGGGCCAGATTAAAATAACTTTCCCGGTATTGTACAAAGGCAAGGTCATCCACCTCCACTATGCCCATGGGCTCACCATTGTATTGCATTGTAAATACAAACCCGGTTTCTGAATCTGTCCGGTAATGAAGAGCTTTGGAGCCCAGTAACCGCGCCTCCACCCCGCGACGGGATTCTGTGTGAAGGGGAAGATAAACAGTATTTTTGTGAATTCCCCGGCCAAGGCAAAGAAAAGCGATTTTCCCCGGTGAAAACAGCATGACAAACAGATCAATAATGCCGTCAACGGCCTCTTTTTCACTGGTACAACCGGTCATTTTACCCAGCAGATCCAGGGCCATGGCATATTCTGATATCTGTTTGTCAAGATCTTTTTTTTCCATATTTCACCAAATTATCGGCATTTATCTTAAACTCAACTTTCGGTGTTCGCATTGGTGGGGTCAGGCTTTCGTTATTGACATTATCGAGGCTTTTTTCGTTGGCAAAGGCCTTGGTCGATAACATCAATAACAAAAGCCTGACCCCATCGGTACATTTAAAAATGCTGGCTTTGAAATGAAGCCCGAAAGTTGAGTCTTAAACATGTGTTGGGACATGATATGGTTAAAGCACAGCCCATGGCCACACCTCATGAAGAGATCCAGTCCAGGGGATATTGTCCCCATTGGCGCACTGCCCGGGATATGGCCAGAAGCACTTCATCCGGAACCTGAAAGGGAATCTCTCCATGGTTATCTGACAGCAGAAAACCACCCCCCGGACCTGCGGCGGCAATGGCTTTTTTTACTTCTTCTTCTGCCTGTTCCGGTGTCCAGCCACACATGCCAATGCCATTGAGATCCCCCAGCACCGTTAATTTTCCCCTGCACGCCGCCTTTACCCGGCCAAGATCCTCCAGAGAACTGCTCCCCATGATGTCTGTGCCGGTTTTGACAAGATCATCCACAATGGATAGTCCCCGTCCCGATGCCAAGTGGGTGGCTGTGGGGCCGTTGATTTGCGCAATGGTATTTTTTGCCACCTTGAATCCTGTCTTTAAATAAAGTTCCCGGGGAATGATGGTGGGGGACGACACCGGATCAAAATAACAGATGGCTGTGCTGCCGGCGTCCAGCTGGGCATTGGCCCAGTTCACACAAAAGCGGGTATTGACCTCCATCAATCGCCGGAACAAGAGGGGAGATTCATAGATCAGTTCAATGTATTTGTTAAAACCAAGCTGCATCACCGGCAAAGAAAAAGGAGACATCACCACCCCTATAATAGGTACTTGATCCTGGACATGCTCTTTTAAAAGCCGGGCAGAGGTCAACACTTTTTCAAGGCAGGTACATGCATCAATGAGAGGTGGCTCAAGGGAATCAATTTCTTTAATATCTTTTATAAAAGGTGTGCCGGAATTTGGAGGGCCGTCTTCACAATAAACAACCTCGCCCCCCCAGGCTTCCACTTCCAGGGGGGCATGATAAAAATTATAAATGCAGTCATGCCCATATTTTTCAAGGAGCTTGAGCTGACCCTGCACCACATGTTCTCCCCGGGAAAAATAGTCCTTTATGGACAATCCCAGCTCTTTGGCACCGTGCATGGTTAAAAATAAAAACAGGGGAACACGGTCCGGTTCATTATGTCCCAATGTTGTCAAAACCCGTTCAAGTGAAGTCATATGATCAGTTTCCATGGGACACCTCCATGATTTTTTCAATAACCGGTACCACACTGGATGCTGTGGTGCACATGGCATCTGCCCCCACGACCTGGAACAATTGGTCATCAAATTTAAAAGGAGCCCCTCCCACCACAATTTTCACATCAAGCCCCATGTCGTCAAAAGCTGTGGTGACTTTTCTTATTTTTAAAGCCGAGGGAAGCATGAGCACAGAAATTAAAAGCACTTTTATGCCATCGCTCTTTACCCGTTTCACCACCTCATCCACAGAAATATTGCCATAATCAAGAAGCTCAAACCCGGCGGCACGGAGAAGAGAATAGACAATTTGTTTTCCCAGCAGATGGTGATCCTGCAACACGCAAAGTGCCATGCGGGGCTGATCCTTACGATCAGGCGCCCCCGGCGGCAAAAGGATATTCACCATTTTTTCACAGATTCGTCCCCCCATGTAAACCTGGGACAAGGCCACGGAACCGTCTTCCCAGCCCCTGCCGATGTGCTCCAAAGCCGGCACAATGAGCGTTTCAATGATGCTGATGGGGGAAACGTCTTGTGTTAATTCATTAACAATGCCTTCAGCCGCCAGACGATCAGCCACCAAAAGGGACTCCACCAGTAATGAAATGTCATGCTTCATGCACACACCTTTCATACAAAATTAAAGATTTAGGCTATTGGCGGATAAAATACAAACAGATCAGTATATTCTTTACCACAAATAGCCTTAAGGAGTCAGATCTTATTGATTTACCATTTACAAAATTTAGACCACCATATTTTATGGGTGGAACATTGAATAAACGGTAAATTAAAAACTGCTAACTCCCTTAAATCATCAAAAATTAATGCTGTCCCTTCCATAGGCCTCGATCACAGGATAAAAATCTCTTTGTTCAAAGCTTTCAAAAAAAGTTTTTGAAGCGTTGAATCCGATGAGAGTCACCAGCATTGTGACCCCCTTGCCTTCATTGCCCGTCTGTTCAATCTGATGCAATGTAACGCCATGGGGAATGTCTGCCATAACTTTAAGACACTCTCCCACGGTTTTTCCCTTGAGAAAAAGTTTAAATTTTAAGGCATTGCGCCACACCGACGCCAGATCCCAGTATACATCCAGAATTTTATCCGCAGAATAACTGCTGCTTGCCATGTATTCCCGGCAATGATCCCGGTGGAAGGAAACCCCCCTTTTACTCAAAGTGGCAACGGTATTCTCAAGCCCGGGAAGGGGCTTACAACATCTGGAAAATTTATGGACACCCGGCTCCACCCGGGAAATATTGATAAAATTACGAACCCCTTTCTTTTCCATGACTCTTTTTCCGGTCTGGGAAAGAATAGATGCCATTTCCCATAATATTTCACGGGGTTGAACAATGTCTTGTCCCACACTTTCAAAAAGATCGTCCAGGCTGTCAAAATTTTTATAAATTAAAAAATTGGACATGGACGGAGAATACAAAAGATTTATGGAAATGCCGTGGCGATTCATCTCCTGCAATAGAAAATCCCATCCAATTTTAATGGCATGGACCCGCCGCCTTTTCTGGAGATATTTGTTAACGGCATTTCTGGCCTTGGGGGTTTTGCAGATCTGTTCAAATCCCGGCCCCACCCCCAGGACTTTTTGGTCTGTGACAATTTTCACCATATCGCCGTCGCTGAGCTGATACCCGGGGGACACCCGCAAATTGTTCACCCAGGCATATTTACATCTATCGCCCAGGGAGGTATGAACTTTATAGGCAAAATCCAGCACAACACTTCCCTGGGGCAGGTACTCAATGTCTCCCCGGGGGGTATAAACAAAAATTTCCTGCTCCTGGGACAATTGGCCAAAAAGATTTTTACGGCCCGCAGGTGATCCTTCAAACTCACCGATATTTTTCAGGGCATCACTGATCATCTGGCGATACTCCCGGAACATCTCTTTATCATCCCAATGGAGCAATACCCCCCGCTGGGCCACCTGATTCATTTCCCGGTTACGAATTTTCACAAGATATTTCCGATCCTTGCAGGAAATTCTCACATGAAGACTCTGATAACCGTTAACCTTGGGATTGGCAATATAATCCCGGATGCTCTTGGGAACAGGTGGATAAAGTTGATTCACCATGCCCAGCACGCGGTAACATTCCGGTATGACATCTGTATGCAGTATAATGGTAAAATCCACCATGTTTTCTGCATTTTCCCGTTCAAGGGTCTTTTTGGCCGGAGAATATAGTGACCACAAGGTTTTTAAGCGGGCTTTCACCGTCACCGGAAATGGAAGTTCTGCACACACCGCTTCAAAACCCGACTTCATCTCTTTTACTTCCCGGGACTCCATGAGTTTATTGAGCATGCCCATCAATCGTTTGCTTTTTTTGGGAAAACGCTGCTGAAGGGAGAGATGATAGAGTCTGCGCTTAAAGGTAAACAAATTTAACTTGGCTGCCAAAGGGGCATACACTTCCATGGTTTCCTGGGCAATGCGCTGGCGTCGACTCTCCTGCAGTGCACCAAGGGTTTCCATATTATGCATGCGATCGGCCATTTTAATCAAAAGAATTTCCGGATGCTTACTGGCCATGAGCACCATTTTCTGGTAGGTGAGATCCTTGCTCTGGGATGCCTTCATGCGGCTGAGTTTAAATTTGGTGCACCCGTCCACAAAAGCTGCCACATTTTTGCCAAAAAGCCTTTGAATATCATGGAGGTTCAAGCCGGGGACATCCTCCACAATATCATGTAAAATGGCAGCGGCAATGAGTTCAGGATCGCTCAACCCCAGGTCTCCGGCCAGAATTTCCGCTGCTGCAATGGGATGGGTGATATATTGCTCACCGGATCGTCGGGTCTGGCCGGCATGGTGTTTATGGGCAAATGCCAGGGCCTTCAGCACCAGGTTTTTTCCTTTTCCCGGGTTTTCCCGGGAACATAAAGCAATCACATTTTTAAAATTATCCAGCGGTAACTCTTTGGCCAGTTCCTCCACCACATATGGCCTTTTAACCGCTTGATGGTCATTCATATACACTGTTCCTTGCGTTCCGTTTTGCTCACCCATCCCAATTCATTCGAACAGGTTTAAAATACCGTTTAATCCACGGTACTGCTATTGTTTATCCTGCCTTACGAAAGTTCAATGTCCACATTCAACTCATTACCGATGCGCTCCAGTCCTTCTTCAATGACCTCCACGGAAACCCCACGGGGAAAAGAGGCAATTATTTTCATGGTATAAAGGGGGGTTCCGCTCTCCGGAGTCAGGCGGGTCCGGGTGGAAAGGGTCTCGATGTTGACACTGTTCTGGGAAAGAAATTTACTGATGGTATGGACAATACCGCCCTGGTCAAAGCCCTCCACCCGAATGGTATGCATCAAGGTATTTTCTTTTAATTCCGATACATGGTAATCCAGTGCACGGATAAAAACAGAAATACCCTTTTCTTTTTCAAGCCTTCTGATATCCCTGTACAGATCATTTTCAAGATTTTCACCCTGCCCTGTTAAAAGAAGCATCAAGGTGAACTCATCCCCCAGAATCCCCATACTGGAATCCTCAAGGTTACATCCATTTTCGTAAATAATTTCGGAAACATCTGCCACAATACCGGGCCTGTCTTTGCCAAAAGCGGTCATGATAAACTTCTGATTCATGTGTACTCCATATCCCATGTTTAAAAATTAAGCATTATTCTCTATTTCCATGAAGCTTACAATAGCACAGATATTTCTTGCAAGGAAATTCCAAGATAATAGCGGATGTTGATTAGCCTATGCTTTTCAGGACGGTTTTCGGATAACAGCTGTGGAATCTTTTCCGTTAATTTTGATCAAAGCCGGTTTTTTCAATGAAATATATTTTAAATATCGGGTTTCTTTTTCCACCCTTTGACTATCCAGCCAATGCCAGTCAATTACATTATTGTCTTTTTGGGAAACCCCGAGATAGTTAATACCCAGAGAAGTGATATTATGAAAAAAGTGGCTCCCCTGGGAGGGATCTGCACTGAGCTTTTCCGAGGTGGTTTCAATAATGGTACCCACCCCGGTGATGTGTGACCATTTTACGGGAATTCCCAGCCATGGGTCTGCGGTTCCCCATCGCCCCGGACCAATGAGAAGATATTTTCGATCATTGTGCTTGAGCAACTCATTCATCTGTCCAATTTCTTCGGCAATCTCCACGGTTCCGGTGGTATCAAAATCATGGAGTTTTACATATATGATATCATGGATCGAGGTTTCCTGGCTCCTGCCCATGGCCTGTTCTGAATAGCAAAAGGAACGATTTAAATCATTTTGATTGATTTCCACGTTAAGTTTGTCCCGGGCCACCATCATGGGCCTGATCTGGAGCAGATAAAACTCAGCTGTTTTGCGGTCATTGAAATTAACAGCAAACTCCATCTCCACAGGACATCCCATGCCCTTCCGGCCCACTTCCAGTAATTGAGACAAAATTTTTCCCAGGGGAAATTCCTTAAATTTTAAAATGGAGGCAAAGGTGAGCACAGGATATCCCTTTTGAGTGAATACATCCCGGATACGTCCATCTTCGGGGACATAGGTGCTGGAAAAGCGTTGTACCGGTGCATGATCCATGGCGTCATCCACATTAATTTTTTCAAGTTCCATGTCAGGATGGGTTATATAGTCTTCATTCTCTGTTTTCATCCTTAAGGCATAAAAATAACGCTGGGCATTCTTAAGAATATTTTCCACCGTGGAAAATTGAGGCAAAAATTGGGGATACCTGGGGGAAAATCGTATGGCCACCCCGCCGTCCATCACAATTTTACCCAATCCCAGTGCCATGTGTGCCACCCCCTCTTCCGGCTTCATGTAATCCACCGGATAAAAATTATAGGATTGCGCCACACCGGAGATACCTGGATAGAAAAAGTCACCGTGTTGACATCCCACAAGCTTCTGGATGATCACTGCCATCTTGTCGTCCTCGGGCCGATAAATGGATCGACGGGCCAGCACCCGGGGGGCTTCTTTGTATAATGAAGCGTACACAAGTTTGATGGCCTGGATTAACTGATCCAGACGCACCTGAATTTTAGGATGGTTGTTGGGCAGCATATAGGTGGCATAGGCACCGGCACTGGGCCTGTAGTGGGCATCCTCCAATATGGCTGAGGATCTCACAGCAAGGGGACCCTGGGTGTGGCGCAGAAAAATTCTTAAATCATTGGCCAGCCATTGGGGAAAGCCGGCTTTTTTAAAATAATCTTCAATTTCCCCATCCGTGTGAACCTTGTTTCGAAATTTCCAGAGATCATTTTCCAACTCAAAGGCGTCAAATCCATCGGTGGTTATCACCACAATTCTTGGCAAAACAATATTGGCTTCTGAAAATAAATTTTTAAATTCAGAATTTTCCCGGAACATGCTCGAAATAAATGCAAGCCCCCTGGCTTTGCCCCCCAGGGACCCTTTCCCGATTTTCACAAAATCAATATCAGGATCATACTCTTTGCTTACAAAATCAGAGATCAACCCCTTTTGTTTGATCTTAAGTCGATCCCGGATAACATCGGTGAGCATCTCTTTCAAGTGGCGGGTGCTGGGAAAATCACTCACCTTGATGGGACGGATGCCAGCGGCCAATTGCATTTCAAAACGTGCCATGAGCCAGCGTGAAAAATGATTATGGCTTGCATGGTAGGCTATGGATTCATCCGGCACAGAGTGCAGAATGCTGGCAAGGCTTCTCAGGTTGGATGCCCGGGCCACCACCCTGCCGTCGGGCATGCGAAATAAAAAATCTCCAAACCCAAGATAGTGGACAAAAAAATACCGGATATCGGCATGTAAAGACGCAGAATTTTTATCCAGAAAAAAGGCAGGAATGGCATCGGCCCGTTCTCTGTTCTCAGGCTCTGAAGAGAGCATCAAAAGGGGAAGGTCCGGAACTTCCCGGTTGATGGTCAATAACAGTTTAATGCCGGCCTCTGCATCCTCTTTTCCCTGTTTTTCATAGCGCACATCAGACACCACGCACATGAGATATTCTTTGTATTTTTCATACAGGGCCCATGCCTGCTCATAATTTTCCGCCACCAGGATTTTGGGACGGGTTCGCATCCTTAATATGCGCTCCTTTTCATTGAGGGAATCATCCATAACCGCCTGGGTCTGCATGACAATTTCCTTGTAAAGATAGGGAAGAAGGGTGGAAAGATAAAAGGGAGAGTCCTCCACAAAAATCACCACCCGCACGTCGGCAAGCCTTGTGTCGGTATCCACGTTCATACTGTCTTCCCGGTTTTTCACCAGGGCCAACAAAAGATCGGTGTTTCCCCTCCATATAAAAGTCCGGTCAATGATTTTCCGATTATAGCACTGCTTTTCCTTTAGGACTTTACCGGCATCATAGGCAAAATAATACACCGGCAGATCCGGGTACAGGGATTTAATTTTGCCACAAAGGGCATAGGAGTCCATATCACTGATATGGGGCATGACAATGACAATATCATATGAAACGGCAGCCAGATCTTTCAGGGCTTCGGCGGCATTGGAAACCCAGGAAAGCCGGGGAGGACGACTTAGATTTAATCCCTGGTACTCATGGATGATCCGCTCGGAGAGATGACCGTCCTCCTGCATGACAAAGGCATCATAGGGGCTTGAAATTAAAAGAATTTCATTTACGCGCAGGGCAATGAGTTCATGAAAGGATTTAAAACAGGATTTTTGGGGACTTTTCTGGTGGATTGGGCATTTTTTCATTTATTACCCCCCGGTCGGTTTAATTATTGTCAATCTGCCGCAGGGCATTTGCGATTTTTGCCCTGACGATTTTTAAGCTTTTGAGGGCATCCACCTTTTTCTGGCAGCTGTCTTTCAAAATTTTTTTTACCGTCCTGACGGGACCCCAAATCATCAATTTCCCCAAAGGTGGCTAAAACTTTCCCACGCCTTACTGATAAATACCCAGGATGACGGAGAGCACATCTGCCCTGAATCACTGAATAGGTGTAAGCGAAAGGATTTCCGTTGTTTATCTCCAATGAAAGCGCTTTTGAAACTGGCCTTTGGATATGTATAAAAGCTTAACATATCTTTAATAATCTTGCAATTGGGGAAAAAGAGGGATAGGCCGTGTTTAATTTTAAAATATTGGCCTATCCATTTTTGCTTGCTCACCGAGATTTCACAAAAAAATTTTAAATGCACCTGTGCCAGCCCGGTCTTCGCCATAATCCCGGTGCCATCCCGGAGGAACCGGCATTTTGTCATAAAGGCTTTCCCTTTCTGCCTCAAGAAGACGCCGGGGTGATTCCATGAAATCAGCCGCACAAATAACCCGTCCACCGGATTCAGCTGAAATTCCCTCCAGCCATTGCACCCCTTCATGGCTTCTCATGAGGTGATGGTCCAGGACCAGGGTATCCACGGAACCTGCCAGGCGCACGGCATTGTTCCAGGCCCGGTGTCGTAATTCTGTATTCATTTTATCAAAATAAATCGGCGGACCGTCAGCCAGCACAATATCCGGTTGCCATTCAAGGACCCGGTCAACCGTGTCATCATCCAGGAGTTGAATGTCCGAGGTGTGGACAAATACCGTGTCATTCTCAATGCGGGTCATCATCACCCTGTCATTGCGCTCTATATTTTCTCCATGGGGAACGGGCAGGGAAAAGGAAAACGCTCCTGTGCCGGGTTTTCCCTCCTCCCATGGGACATCCAGAACTTCTTTAAGGGCAGTGGCTCTTTTTTGTTCTTTTGAAGATAAAAATTGAGCTGATTTACTCCAGATCCGAACCCCGGGATTCAAATTCACCACCCGCTTGATATCCAGTTGATAGGGATTTGCATCCGTCAATGGAACATGGTCGCCATGGAAATGACTGAAAACAATGTCCGTGGCAAGCTTCCAGGCGTGTATGATCTTTTCTCGTATGACCTCTGCCACGGCCACCTGGGCCGGATGGGGCAACAGACCTTTGCGAATAAACCCCAACGCAATGCCGGGATCAATGAGAATTTTTTGCTCTTTAACAGTGATAAAACAGCACAATCCCCGGACACCAAGTGATTCAGCGCCGATTATTTCTATTTTCATAATTTATTCTCTCCTGATCTCCTGGTTTATATAATGGAAATGCCCTGCCACACACAACCAAATATTAAAAATGGTATTAATTGACAAGGCTGTCAGGCTTATATTCTGGAAATTCTCCATGACAATCTGGGATCGCACAGGTAAAATCCTTGACAATCCTTTGTCGGTGTGACTTTTTGAAGGACAATTAACAAAATAATTTTTTTTCCACCACTGGCCCCTGACCATGGATGCCAGGACATTGACTTAATTAAGGATGGACACATGGACGACAAAGAAGCGGCAAAAAGGACCAGAGACACGGCAAATCTATATTTTAAAGGGGTAAAAAACGAAGACAAACCCTATGGATTGTGGCAGCATTTTGATAAAGAGCTGGCCAAGGACATGTCCCTTTATATCACCGGTAGAATGTATTCCCGGGAGAAAATTCCCCATCCCACCCGCCAGCTGGTGACCGTGGCGGCCCTGGCTGTGCTTTCCCGCCCGGAAGAGTTGAAACTTCATATCCATGCGGCATTAAATGTGGGATGCACTGCAGAGGAAGTGGCTGAGGTCATTTTTCAAACCAGTATTTATGGTGGTGTACCTTCGGCAAATACCGCCTTAAAGGTACTGAAAACCGTGATGGAAGAGCGCGACGAAATAAAAGAATCCTGATCGGCAGATATTAAAAACATGCAGATAAGGGAGTCAGAAAATTTCAATCCAGTTCTGACTCCCCGGGGGAACAAAATGCCAGAGCAGAAAATTATTATTATGGACCAGACCCTCCGGGAGGGCATGCAGCACCGGGGCATTGTTTTTTCCAGCAAAGAAAAGGAAGAGATCTTAAGATTTCAACACCGCCTGGGGGTGGATATCTGCCAGGCAGGATATCCCCCGGCCCACACCAGCGAAAAACAAAGCGTGGCCCATCTGCACGGTCTTGCCACAAAGGAAAAATTTCATATCCAGGTGGCAGGCATGGGTAGAGCCAATCCAAGGGATGTGCCGGTGCTCATTGACACGGGAATGAACCATTTTCATCTCCATGCCCACATCCAGCCCCAGGATGAAAAAAAAAAGCAGGAGCTGGCGCTAAACCGGATCACAGATACGGTGACGGCCCTTCGCGCCCAACGATCTGATGCCGTTATCTCCATGGCCATGCTGGACATCGGCAACACCCCCCGGGCCTTTTTGGAACAATATGGCGATTTTCTCATCAACACCCTTGCCATTGATATTCTTTCCGTGCCGGACACCTCCGGTCAGATGGCGCCCAACACCTTTCATGATGCCGTGAAATTCATGGTGTCAAAGGCTGCCGGTACATGTACACGCATCAGCGTCCATTGTCACAACGACCTTGGCATGGCAACGGCCAATACGGTCATGGGCGTAGTGGCAGGAGCCACTGTGGTGGAAGTATCAGCCCTTGGCATTGGGGAGCGCAACGGCATTGGGGATCTTTTCACTGTGGGAAAAATTCTCAAAGATCAACACCGTGACATAAACCTGAAAATTGAAGAAATAGATATTTTCAGACAATATTACACCCTTGTCAATGGAATATGTACCCGCCAGACCGGCCAAGACCTTTTGTCTTATAACACACCGTTTTTCGGGGATGCCGTAAATACCCACGTGGCCGGAACCCATGCAGACACCGCCTTTGGCATGGGCAATACGGAAAAATATTATCTCAATGTGCTTTGCGGCCAGGGCCTTGTGAAGAAATATCTCACCATGAAACAGATAACCTTTACCGCTGAAGCATTGCCCCGGATCACCCGGGCCATTAAGGATGAAAGTGCCCGGCGGAGTCGTCGTCTTTTTGATGGGGAAATCCGGGACATCGCAACTGGCAAAAATTAATTGATCAAACTCAAACAGTTCCCCGTATTTCCATGCTGGATAATCCGGCAATGAACGCCCGGGAAAGACTCATGTCCATGGGATGTTCAAATATACGTCCATCGGGCATTATACCCTTGATGACACCGTCGTTTAAAAAGCTTTGGAGCAGCTTCAGGGAAGATTCCAGGCGCTGGAAAGGATCAAGGATTTCCTCTTTTTTAAGGGGGTGGGCCAGGGGTATTTCCATCTGTTGATCCCTTAAAAACTTCATGAAATTTAACACCCTGGCAAGGCGGAGCAAGGTCACAGAGGCAAGGCGGCCGGTGGTATCTTCAATGGGAAGCGCTGTGGAGCGCATCAGGGAGAAATGTCCGGGTAAAAGTCCTTTGTCTTGGCAAATGCCATAATCCACACTGCCCGGTGCAGGATAATAAATGGATAAACCGACAAGGGTTCTGCGAACTGCCAGAAACAACAAATCTTCCACCGATTGCAGGGCATCCTGTCCCGGGGCCCCGGCAATGAGATAGGACACTGCCTCCAGCCCATGTTTTTCTGCAAGTTCAAGGGCATGGTCATGGGCCGCCCTCACATCGGGACGTCTAAAGGCTTTCAGCTGATCCGCCGAAGTGGAGCCCAATGATAAATTCAATGTTTTAAACCCTGCCTGCTTCATGGCTTTTACCAGGCCGTCATCCAGGGAAGGGGGAAAAAGTCCGTTCATGGCACGAAGTTCCACATTTCCCTCTCCTGCCATTTCACAAATTCCCTCCAGAAGGGCCATGCACCAGCTGCGATTCAAAGTAAGATTTTCATCCTCAAAATCCAAGAATCCCATGTCATACTGATCCAGGTTGTGCCTGATTTCTGCCAGTACCTGCTCCACTGGCCTTAATCGAAACCGGGCATGGGTGGAAGAAGCCCCCAGGGAACAATAGGTGCACTTCATAGGGCATCCGCGACCGGCCACCACCACGGCAGATCCCCGGCCCTTTCTTTCATAAAATTTTTGATGAATCAAATCAAGCTGCGGCATGGGCTGGGCAGACAGATCTGTCATCCAGGCAGGTGAAGAAATATGAAATGTGCCGTCCCCGGTTCGAAACCCAATGCCCGGAACCTTTGCCAGTTGGGCTTCATGATCTTCAAATATTTTCTTGTAAACTTTTCCGGAAACATCGCAACCGGCTATTTTTTTCCATGTTTCCGCCAGCAGGGGCATGGATATCTCCCCTTCTCCTGCAAGGACAAAATCCACACTGTCACTATCCAGCACCTCCCGGGGAAACAAGGTGGGATGATGCCCACCCAGGACAACAGGACAATGGGGATAGAATTTTTTCACCATTTGAGCTGTTTTCAATGCAGTTTTGGCGTAGGGGGTGAACAAAGAGGATATTCCCACCATAAAAGGAGCTTTGTCCCGAATGAGCTTACCCAAATGTTCAAAGCTATAGCCATAATGGCGATAATGATGAAAAAGCGAAAACTGTGAAACATCTGGTTTACCATAAAAAGGCTCAAGAAAATCCATCTCCGGCGGAGCCGGAATGATAACAGATTTTTTAACAGCCAGGGCATCCAAAATTTCCACCCCAAAGCCCTTTTGAGTTAGAGCAGCAGCAATGCTGGCCAACCCATAGGGAACGCTTCGCTTAAAGGTGAAATAAAAATCTTCCACCGGAGGCTGTATCAAAACAATATGGAGCATAAACATAATCCCGGCCCGGTGGTCTGGCCTCTTCGGAAAAAAGCGTGTCAAATGTCCTGCCACCGGAATTTAAATTAGAATAACAGGCTGGTATCCCGTATGACAAATCTGCCTGATATACGCCAATGTGATAGACGGTAGCATTACTCTCCAGGAGTTTCAACAAGAAAAAACAAGGCGGCTTTTGCCATTCCCAGTATTTATTATTTTCATTCACACAAAATTTTTCCGCTACTTTTCGTTCCAGTTTCACATTTTTCAATACACAGGTAGCGTATGGAAATATTTTTTTGGGGCATATGCTGGATGACTTTTTATATTACTCTTTTTTCTCATTGGGCTTTACAGGTATAGATTCAAACTGGTATGGTATTTTTAATAATCTTTTTTCTCCTGATCTGTTTTCTCGTAGAGCTTGTTCCAGAATGATCACAGCGACATTTGACAACGCTTTTCTATTTTCTATTTGAACAGAACTTCAAACTTCGCCCCCCTGCAATGTCATTTTTTGGTTGTAGAATATTTATTTCTGACCAATGCCACGAAAATTTACTCAAAAATGATGCAAGTCCTTTGATCTCAGTGGATTGACAATGCAATATTTTTTTATACATAAAAAATGTTCAAATATTTAAAGGGGGCCATTGCTAATTTTATCACAAAGCCTGTTTTTGCTTTGAAAGGAGGGCCATGGTTCAATTGTAAAAACTATTCATTGTTTTTATCTCAAGGTATTATTTCAACCTGACACATTTGCTATCAGGTAATTCAAATCCACCAACGCTGAAGTTTAAAGCAATATTCAAAAAGGAGATTCATATGGAAAACAGTGTATATAAAATTATAGAAGTTGTTGGAATGTCTGAAAAATCCTGGGAAGATGCTGCAAAAACCGCCATTACTACAGTGGATAACAGTGTACGCGATATCCGCGTTGCAGAGGTAGTCAAGATGGATATGCGACTGGAAGATAACCGCATCGTGGCCTATCGTGTAAAGCTCAAGGTGTCATTTAAACTTGAAAAATAGAAACAAACTGTCATTAATAACACTGAAACAATTAAAGTAGAAATTTAACATGAAAAACTCAGATTTACCGGGGAACATCAAAAAACAATTTGATGTTCCCCTCTACCCTCCTCCAGGAAAAATATTGAATACATTTCTAAAAAAGAGTAAACAACTCTGACGTTCTTTCATGCTTTTTTGCGGGCAGATCGAGATCAAAATACGGTCTGCCCGTGGCAGTTATATAAATTTGCCAGTGATAAACCTTGTTTTGATTTGATTTTACGCACAACAAAACTTGAAAAGGTTAAAAAACATCGAGCCCAGCACCCAGTAGCAAAAACCAAGGAAGTGTTTTTTATGACATTACAAATTATTGAAGCCCGTCTAATAAAACCCAGATGCCTTCCGCTTCTGGTGGGTAGTCTTCCCATGGAAGATCATCAAAAGGCCACCGGCCTCATGCTGGAACATACTCCGGAAATCCCTTTGTGGGTGCAGTTGCCCCGCCATCTGAAGAGGGCATGGTATTTCAATTTGCCCCGGGAATGCCCGGATTGACCCGAAAAGAAAACAAGGATGTTTACATCAACACACAGGTAGCTGACTTCCAGGAAGAAATGCTGGCTTTTTATGAGGCTTATTTGTCCATATGTGATGATCCCGGCCTCATTGAAAACTCCCGCTTTGCCCTGACATCGGAAACGGCCCGGGGATTTTCAGTGTTCATGGAAACCGTTTCAAATCTTCCCCATGCCCCCTGGGCCGTGAAAGGCCAGGTTACAGGGCCCATCACCATGGGAATCGGCATGAAGGATCAGGCAGGCAAACTGCTTTTTTACGATGAACAGATGCGGGATATAGTCACCAAACAGGTGGCCATGAAGGCCCTGTGGCAGGTGTCTCAACTTTCCCGGCTGGACTGTGACCACCCCCCGATAATTTTTTTGGATGAACCCGGGGTGGTGGGATTTGGTTCTTCCACCTATATCAGTATCACAAGGGAACAGATCGTCGAATCCCTGGGGACTTGCATTGATGCCATCCACAAAGGCGGCGGGGTTGCCGGTATTCATATCTGTGCCAATGGCGACTGGTCCCTGGCATTGGCATCGGGTACGGATATCATTAATTTTGACGCTTTTTCCTATTTTGACCGCCTGATTCTCTACAAAGATGAGTTAAAGACCTTTATCAAAAACGGCGGTATCCTGGCCTGGGGCATTGTTCCCACATCCAGTCCGGAATATATTGATAGCGCTTCCACAGACTCTCTTTATACCATGTGGTCAGAGCAATTGGCACAATTGGAATCCCTGGGAATTGCCCGGGATAAGATTTTATCACAAACGCTCATCACCCCCAGTTGCGGTACCGGTTCCCTGGATTTGGAACATGCCGTTAAAGTGTTGAAATTGACCAGGGATCTGTCTTTAAAAATACGTGAGACCTTGAATTGAGCGGCTGTTAAAAACCCATTGACATCCATGAACATATGAAATAAACATTACCCGACATCAGGTGCTTTGCTTAAAATGGGAATCCCGTGAAAATCGGGAACGGTCCCGCCGCTGTAATTGGTTAGCCACCGCAGATGCCACTGTTTTCAACAAATTGAAAACGGGAAGGTGCGGTAAAGGTGCAAAAGCCAAAAGTCAGAAGACCTGCCTGGATGTTTTGTCGTATCTCTCTGCGGAAGACAGGGAACGATGACCGCATTCCGGCCATTCCCCCCTCTTTATTTATGAAAACCACAGAGAACATATTGTTTTTGAGCTTGGCTCCTTTACCAATAGCTTATAAGCCGTTGCTGGAGCCGGACCCATTTTATTTTGTATGAGTTCCAATGTGTTTTTGCAGGAAAATACCGGCCGGCTTTACGGATTTTTAAGTATTGCTGTGGGCAGACCGACATCACAACAAAATGATGTCTGCCCGTGGCCGTTATCCGGAACTCATGCGCTGTCGTGATAACGTATTTTATCATGCAATGTTTACCATCTGTTCCATGGAGAAAAAAATGAAACAAAAACTGATTGTTCTGATGGCAGTAGTTCTCACTCTGACCTTTGGCACCATGGCCTTTGCCGGGCATTGTGAAAAAAAAGAAACAAAAAAGGGTATTCTTCTGGTGGCCTTTGGGTCCAGTGAAGCCAGTGCCCAGGTTTCCTTTGAAAACATTGACAAAAAAGTTAAAGCCACTTTTCCCGCCATTCCCGTGCGCTGGGCCTTTACCTCCCACATTATCCGGAACAAACTGGCCAAACAGGGTAAAATTTTAGATGCGCCTGAAGTGGCCCTGGCCAAAATGCATGCTGAAGGATTCACCCATGTGGCGGTGCAGAGTCTACATACCATTGGGGGTGCTGAATACCATGATTTGAGAAAAATTGTGGGTTCTTTTAAAATGATGGGATTTGAAAAAATTATTCTGGGTTATCCTTTAATGTCAACCCAACATGACATGGAGCGCATTGTGGATGCCATCTTGGCCAATATCCCCAAGGAACGTAAAAAGAATGAGGCCGTGGTGCTCATGGGTCATGGCACACACCATCCTGCCAATGCGTTTTATGGATCTTTGATGTTTCAGTTGCAGTTAAGGGATGCCAACGTCTATGTGGGAACGGTTGAGGGATATCCCGATCTGGATACCATCCAGAGCATGCTGCTAAAAAAAGGTATCAAAAAAGCCTATCTCATGCCGTTCATGTCCGTTGCCGGAGATCATGCCAAGAACGACATGGCAGGGCCTGAAGAAGATTCCTGGAACTCCATTCTCACCAAAGCAGGTATCAAATGCACACCTGTTCTCAAGGGAACTGCGGAATATGATAATTTCGTACAAATCTGGGTGGATCATCTGAAGGGACCTGTGGGACACTTTTAAACCACACTATTATAAAACCCCTCACGGACGGAGCTCATGCCAACCTTGGTCCGTCCATGATAAAAAATAAAAAAATTGATTTCATGCTCTATTTTGCCATGAGATCAACTTTTTTTTAGAAAATAAAATTTCCGGGCAACCTCAGCAGAGAGCCGCCGCCCCGATGGGTAATAGGAACCGGACAATTGAGCTGTCTACAGTTCCGGTCCGGGACCATTGCCCATCGGGGGGCGGCGGTATAATACCATTTGGCTCCGCGTCTACGACCCTATATTTGTTGTGTCCGCCGGGGAGATGCCTATTATATAAAGTATTTCCCAAATCAGGGGTGTATTTCAAACTTTGTTGTTGTGGGCAGACCGAGGTCAAAATGCGGTCTACCCATGGTAGTTATTTAACCAGGGCCATCTTTTTTCTCAAAAAGGCGATCTGGGTCTGGTGGGGCAGATCCTTGGGACAATAGTCCTGGCATCCCAGAAGGGTCATGCAGCCAAACACACCGTCGTCATCTCCAATGAGTTCATAATAATCGGGATCAGTGCGTTTATCCCGGGGATCGGCATAGTACCTGGCAAGGCGCATAAAACCAACGGCCCCCAGAAACCCGTCCCGCATGCGCTTGGTGGCACAGGCAGAAATGCAGCAGCCGCATTCCACACACCGTTCCAGCTCATAAATCTCATCGGCCACCTCCGGTTCCATGCGCTCTTCCAGTCGATCCAGATCCACATGTTCGGCCATGTCGTCATGGACCCAGCTCTCCACCCGCTCGCTCATGCCCCGCATGAATTTACCGGTGTTCACAGAAAGATCCCCAATGAGTTCAAATCCCGGCAGGGGCAACAGGGTGATTTCACCGTCGGGAAACTTGGAGGTCAGGGTCCTGCAGGCAAGATCGGGTCTGCCGTTGATCACCATGCCGCAGGAACCGCAGATACCGGCCCTGCAGATAAAATCAAACTGAAGTGACGGCTCCTGGTTCTCCCGGATGTCGTTCAAGGCAATAAAGATGGTCATACCCGGCGCTTCGGTGACCTCATAGGTCTTCATCACCGGAGTATCACCCTTTACCTGGGGATTGAATCGCAAAATGTTAAATTTCAGTACCCTTTCCTGATCATTTTTAATTTCCTGATCACTCATTATTTAAATCCCCTCCCGATGCGCTCGTTCTTTCCTCTGAATTTTTCCGGTATGTCAATGGGATTGAGCAGTCGCTGGAGCTCAAACCTGTCAGCACCGGGGTTTTCCTTTTTAATCTCTTCTATGGCAGCCACACGTTTTTCCGTGTCCGGGTGATGGATGGTCTGATCCACGCCATACCCACGGGAACCCGGCGGCATCTCCATCTTCATCACATCAAGATCTTCATATTCCACTTCGGGAAGATCGGCATTGTCGTCCTTCCAATAGGTCAGGGTGCGTTTGAG
>NZ_FWXY01000064.1 GCF_900176365.1 Desulfocicer vacuolatum DSM 3385
CAATTTCGTTTTTTGGTCCTTTTACGAATTTTTTGCTTGCGTTTATTTATTTTTTTATCGATAATTCTCTTCACTCGAAATGTCCTTTTTTATGTGTAGATTTTTTTATTACGAATTAAATATATACTGTAATTAAAGGCATTTCGAGTTTTTTTTTAATATTTTTATTTAAAACACGCTTATTTTAGGGTTAGCATCACAGAAAACACCGTAATATGAAAAATATTAAATTAAAATCCGTTGATTCGGAATCAGCTGATATAATAGTCAATATACACTTTGATGCCGTGCATAAAGGTCATGCATCACATTTTTATGATGAGGATATACTCAATGACTGGTCTCCTCCTATTTCCGAAGCAAGAATAGCTGACTTCAAAAGAAGAATTTCAAAGACCCAACCCATTGCCATGTTGGCCTATTTGGATGAAATACCTATTGGCTTTCAGTGATGTCCGGTTAGGTTTTTGCATGCTTAAAAAAGAATATAAAATACTTGATTTATTAAAAAACAAGAGGTTCTTCCGAAAATCCCGTACTTTTGATCCTAAGGCGAATTTGGAGTTCTTTGAAAATTAAATTTTTTCTTGAAATATAGGTGTGGACATGCTCATCTTCCATATTTTTTGTATTGGCCATACAATTAGGGGAGAATTGAAGCATGTCCACAAGCTTTGTTTATCACGCGTTAGGGGTTTCTGACCAGAAATATAAAAGTACTGGCTATAAAAATGGGAAAATTATATTTGAGATCACGCCAAAGCCCAAGGCTCTAAGATGCTCGCTATGTAATGCAAAGTCCGTTATCAAAAGAGGGGTGGTTATCCGAGATATAAGAACCGTCCCAATTGGTTCCAAAACAATTTGGCTTCGTTCACATATTCAGCGAGTCTGGTGTCCTTTCTGTCAGGTTACCCGACAAATAAAGCTTTCCTTTGCAGACAGGGGAAAAAGATATACCCGTGCATTTGAAAAATATGTTCTTTCTCTTTCACCGATGATGACAATTAAAGATATTGCCAATCATCTGAAAATAAGCTGGGATACCGCAAAAGAGATACATAAAAATCATTTATCAAGGCGTTATAAAAAACTTAATTACAAAAAGCTGAAAAAAATTGCCATTGATGAGATATCCATTGGAAAAGGCCATCAATATATAACCATTGTCATGGATTTAGATTCAGGTAGAATTTTCCATGTCGGCAAGGGCAAGGGGGCTGACGCATTAACAGACTTTTGGGTTAAATTGAAACGAGCAAGAGCTAAGATCAAGGCGGTAGGTATTGATATGTCTCCTGCTTACATCAGCGCTGTAGTAAATAATTTGCCCGGGGCAGACATAGTTTTTGATCGATTTCATGTGGTGAAATTGTTTAATGAAAAGCTCTCAGATTTCAGGCGAAGCCTATTTAATCATCTCGCAGGTAAGCCAGAAGAGCAAAAATTAATCAAAGGAACCAGGTGGTTATTGCTAAAAAACCCTGAAAACCTTCAAAAAGGCAGAGATGAAGACAAACGGTTAAAAGAGGCCCTTGAGCTCAATCAACCATTAGCTACTGCATATTATTTAAAGGAGGAGTTGAGACAAATTTGGAATCAGCAGGATAAAGAGACTGGAAATAAAATAATACAAAATTGGATAGAGCTTGCCAATGCATCCAAAATTCCAATGCTCATGAAATTTACAAAAACCCTTGGTTCACATAAAAGTGGAATCCTTTCATATTATGATCATCGAATTTCATCTGGGCCGCTGGAAGGGACCAACAACAAAATCAAAACAATGAAACGTCAAGCTTATGGGTACCGCGACCAGGAATTCTTTAAACTCAAGCTTTTCGATCTTCACACTAAAAAGTACGCGTTAATCGGATGAACCAAACAAGAGCTAATTAAGCATTGCTTTTGTCTTGTTGTAATTGATTTTATAACAAGGAGAAGTAATGCCCATAGCACAATTAAAAAAACAAAAGATCAAATTTAATGCGGAATCCTTTATACAATATCTGTTGCCTTTACAAACAATTCTACTCACTACCCCTGCGCTTAATTCAAGGGGGTATCGGCCATTGAAAATGACGTTTGAAGACCAGCTCAATGCTTTATTGTTCTATCACCTTCAAGAGCATGAGTCTGCAAGAGATCTTGTCCAATGCATGAAAGAAGATGATTTTGCCAAAAACAATATAGCGCCTGATGGTGGTATCAGTCTCAGCAGTTTTTGTGAAGCCATTAATGATCGAGGACTCGAACAACTTCAATATGTCTTTGAGGAACTTTG
>NZ_FWXY01000004.1 GCF_900176365.1 Desulfocicer vacuolatum DSM 3385
CTGGGTACTGGGTACTGGGTACTGGGTACTGGGTACTGGGTACTGGGTACTGGGTACTGGGTACTGGGTACTGGGTACTGGGTACTGGGTACTGGGTACTGACTACAGTGTGGCCAGGAGCCTGAATTTGTCGGTGATTAAAAGAATTCCCATGATAATGAGCAGGATTCCGGCCACTTTATTTACATATCCAAGTACCTTGGTGGCACGTCCCATGATGTCAATAATTCGATTGATGAAAAATGAAATCAAGAGAAAGGGCAGGGCCAGGCCTGCAGAATAGATGCTTAAAAGGACAATGCCCTGCATTACGGTTTCCTGGCTTCCGGCAACAATGAGGATGGAACCTAACATGGGACCGATGCAGGGGCTCCATCCGGCCCCAAAGGCCATGCCGATGACAAAGGTACCCATGACATGCATGGGTTTTTTGTCCAGGTGAATTCGTTTTTCAAAATTTAATCCTGTGATATTGATCCATCCTAATAAATGACATCCAAAAATCAGTATAATCCCTCCGCCCAGATACCTCACAACCCAGGAGTATCGGGCAATGATGCCGCCCATGAAGGATGCCGATGCCCCCAGTAGAATGAATACCGTGGAAAATCCACACACATAGGCAAGGGTTGCCAGAATAACCTTTTGTCTGGTTTTTCCGGTGTCTTGTGTGAGTTCATCAAGGGACAATCCCGTGATAAAGGTGAAATAAGCAGGAATCAACGGCAGGATGCACGGGGAAAAAAAAGAGAGCAACCCGGCCATGAGTGCCGCCTGATAGGATACTGTTTCTGTGAACAAGTAAACGCCTCCATGAAAATTAATTTTTAGTTGGGATGTTTCAGGTGCTTTTATTGATCCTAATCATTTTAATTCCATTTTTCAACCCGGGGTTTGATTATAAGCTGGGCCACTCTACATGAGATAATATTTTATTAGCTATAAGGAGTTGTAATTACAAGTATTAATTTTTTACCGTCAAAATTTTATCACAAAATGGCCGACGTTATGACCAAGCCCTCAACCCGCTTTTTATGAGGGGTGTTTTTTGTGGAGTATTGCTACCTTTGTTGTGGGCAGAGCCGGATCAAAATACGGTCCGCCTGTGGCGGTTATATCAGTGATAGTGCCACGGATAATGAAATAAAAGAGGCCATGGTGGAAAAAACAATGGATGCCGCAGCAAGATCGGTGTCGCTGTTCATCTGGGAGGAGAGAATATAGATGGACGTGGCCGTGGGCAGACAAAAAAAGATAAGTCCCGCCTTGAACTCCATGCCGGTGACTCCGAACAAGGTCATGAACAGCACCCCTGAAAGGGGAAATAATATTAGTTTAAATGCTGCAGAAATCATGGAAAGTTTCAGGTAACCTTTCAGCTTTTTCAGGGTAAAGGCACTGCCAATGGAGATAAGGGCCAGGGGAAGGGTGACTGTGGAAATAAGTTTCAGGGTGTTGTCAATGAAAACCGGAAATCCACTGTCCAGGCGTGAAAAAAGAAATCCGGCAAAGCATGCAAGAATCAATGGGTTGGATACGGCTTCTTTCAACAGTTTTCCCACCCGCTGGATAACGGTATATTCTTTGCCTGAGAACCAGATAAGAATGGAAACCGATAAAATATTAATAATGGGGATGATCACCCCGATGAGAAGTCCAAAGCGGATAATTCCCTCTTCACCCAATGCCGTCATCACGATGGCCATACCGATGTAGGTGTTGAATCGATAGCAGCTCTGGGAAAATGTACCTGCCTCAAAATCTGTTGTACCCCCATAAATGATGTAAAGGGTACTGAGAATGAAAACCAGAAAAAGGGCGCACAATCCGGCAAGGGGCAGGGCCAAGTCAAGGGATTGGGCCCCTTGATTGCCCCCTATTTTATAAAAAAGCATACAGGGGAAAAAGATATAATAGACCAGTCGGTCTGCCGTTGTTAGAAATGCTTGTTTGATAAAACCTGTGGTGTGTAAAATCCTGCCCAGCAGAATAATGGCAAAAACGGGAAAAAGGTTGTTTAACACCATAATATTGGCTCCTTGTCGCCGGTGTGCACGGCGGATGATTCAGTGTGGGGTGGTTTACAGACGTCATGGCCGGCATGTTCCCGGGATGGCACAGCGCCTGTGAGTAAAATTGACAATAACGTTTCTTGCTTTCCCACAAAGATCTTGAATAATCAAGGAGTATTTTTTCGGCACTGACTTTGTGGCGGGGTGGCCCCATGGCAGATACAACGAAAATGGTATTATACCGCCGCCCCCCGATGGGCAATGGGCCCGGACCGGAACTGTAGACAGCTCAATTGTCCGGTTCCTATTACCCATCGGGGGGCGGCTCTGCTGAGGTTGGCTTGGAGGCTGCCCTTTCTTATAACCGCCACGGGCGGACCGCATTCTGACCTCGCTCCGCCCACAACAAAAACTTGAAATACACCCCTGATTTACTGAGTATTTCATATAAAAAAAAAGATGGCAGATTTATCCCTTTACCGATTAATTCCCGGTGAATTTGGGTTTGCGTTTTTCGGCAAAGGCGGTGACAGCCTCCATGAGGTCGTTGGATGGAATGATGTTGGCGCTCATGGAGGCCACATAGTTAAGCCCGTCTTCCACGGATTTTCCCACGCCATAATTCAGTACATCCTTGGATGCCTGCACTGCCAGGGGTGAGTTGTTACTGATTTCCAAAGCAAGTTCCCCGGCTTTTTCCATGAGGATTTTTTGATTTTCGTGGACATCGTTGACCAGAAGAATTTCCTTTGCCCGCCGGGCGGAGATGTCCCTGGCCGTGTAGGCAAGTTCCCGGGCATGGCCCTGGCCCACAATGGACGGAATGCGTTGGAGAACACCCACATCGGCAACAAAGCCCACAGCCGCCTCCCGCAGGGAAAAGAGGGCATCTTCAGAGCAGATGCGGATGTCACAGGCCGTTGCCATATCAAGACCGGCACCGATGCAATGGCCGTGGATGGCGGCAATGACCGGTTTTCTGCACCATTCAATGCAGGAGATGGCGTCCTGGAGTTTTTTTATTCTGGGGATCAACTTCCACTTGATCCCCCCTTTTTGCTCATTGTCCATGAGTTCCGGCAGTTCCGGAATCATCCCCATGAGATCAATGCCTGCAGAAAAACAGGGCCCTTTTCCCGCCACAATCACGGCACGGATATCAGGGTCCTTGTCAAGATCTTCAAATATGCCGGGGGAATCATGCCATGCCGAGGGGTTCATGGCATTTTTTTTATGGGGCCTGTTTAGGTAGACCCAGGCAATGGGAGGTTTTTTTTCTACAAGATAAAAGTTTTCAGATGTCAACGTCGTTCTCCTTTTCGTTTTGGGTTTAACACTATGATTCATAGCATAACGTTGCTTGTTTTAAAACGCGATGATCACATTTTTTTATCTTGGATTTGGGGTTGATTCCAATTCATGTTATGATGAAATTCATCGTCATTTCCAACCGGGAAAGTACATTCACCTGAAATTTAAAGGAGTTCTCTTATGCCTATCATCACAATTTCCAGGGGTAGTTATTATCACGGCAAATCTGTGGCTGAAAAATTGGCCTCAAAACTTGGTTTCATTTGTATCTCCCGGGATCAGGTCCTTGACAATCTTGAGGAATTTCATTTGCCGGAAATAAAGTTAAAACGGGGTTTGAACGATGCTTTTTCCATCCTTGACCGATTCCCCAATGGGAAAAAAAGGTATCTCACCGCTGTGCGCTGGGCATTACTCCAGCGGTTCATGAAAGGAAATACGGTGTACCACGGTCTGGCAGGACATCATCTGTTAAGGGATATTTCCCATGTGCTAAAGGTGCGCATTATTGCTGACACCCAGGGGCGGGTGGAAGGGGAGATGGCCCGGGAGGGTATTTCCATGGAAAAGGCACAATATGTATTGAAAAAGGACGATGAAGAGCGCCGGCGATGGTGCATGTTTCTCTATGGTATTGATATCTTTGATCCGGCCAATTACAATTTGGTGATTCGCATCGGACATCTTTCTGAAGATGATGCTGTGGACATTATTGCCAATGCGGCCACTCTGCCATTGTTCCAGGAAACACCCCGGTCTGAAAAAATCCTTGCGGACGAGGCTTTGTCTGCTGCGGTGAGTTATGCCCTGTTTGATTTTCCCAGTGCTGTGGTTTCTGTCAGTGATGGGAATGTCAATGTGATCTTAAAGGTTCCAGAGTCCCAGTGTGATACCATTAAAAAACGGGTTGAGGAGCAATTATCTGAAATAGAAGGTATTTCAAAATTTGCAGTTCAGATAGACCCTTATTATTGATTCCGTATTTTGATTTTTTTCGCCCTGTGGGGTTAGTGCATTGCTATTTGGGTGAAGTTGTTTCTTCTGGTAATGGTGTGGGAAGTCAATTTTGTTTTTTCCGTGAACTGCGGATAAAGTGCCATGGAAGATTTCAGCCGGTGTCCATAATCCACATAGTCCCTGCGGGGGGTGCGCATGTTGGCATAAATCAGCGGGTAGGCCACCATGTCATTTAAAATCCTGATCTGGGCCTGGTGCCACAGTTGAATCTGTTCCTCCGGATTGGCTTCGTGCCGGGCAGCTTCAATGAGTTTATCAATTTTTGTGTAGTGGGAGAAATTGGTGTCCGGTTTTATGCCGGAGATCAAAATGGCATCGGAATGAAAAAAACGGGATAAAAACACATCTGCATTGGGTCTCCATGCGGTGTAGATAACAATGGGTTTGGGGTTTTTTCGGATTTCCCGGTGCATGTCAGCATGGGAAAGAATTTTTGTCTTGGTTAAAATGCCGATGCGGGCCAGTTGTTCATGGAGAATTCGATAAAAATTGCTATAGGTCCGTTTTTCAGATCCCACCAGTTCCAAAGTAAATCCATTGGGATAGCCTGCCCGGCAAAGCAGATCCTTTGCCTTTTGGACATCTTCTGCATAGTCAAGTCCCAATGTTTTCACATCTTGGTGCGTCAACCCTCCGGGAAGAAAGTGCGAAGGCACCGGAGAGTAAACATAACCTGCAAAATCTTTGTTATAAATGTTCAGATAGGATTTTCTGTTCAAGGCATAGGCAATGGCCTTTCGCACTTTGATATCGTCCATGGGGGGAATAGCAGTATTAAAATAGATGGTGGTGACCTCTCCCACACCATGGGTATCAATTTCAATGCCGTTGTGGAGCATCAGTTCACTGGCAAAGCCTTTATTTCCTGAACCGATGATTACATCCAGCGTGCCGTTGAGCAGTCCGGATTTTCGTTTTTGGGTGTCAGGCATGAAAAACAGTTCCACACCGTCCAGGGCCGGCTTTCCCCTGAAAAAATCATGATTGGCCCCCAGGATCAATTTTTCTCCGGTAATGTATTGCCGGAACATGAAAGGGCCTGTTCCCACCGGATGTTTTCCGTATGCCTCATCCCCCATGGTTTCCATGGCTTTTTTACTCACAATGAATCCCCCGTTGTAATTGGTGATTTTGGGAAAAAAAAGGATGGAAGAAAGGGGTTTTAACAGGGTGAATTTCACGATGTAATCATCCACCTTGTTTATGGTGATACCTTCATAATCCCCGGCATAGGCAGATCTTTTTTTATCTGCGGCTTTGGTAAAGGAATAGACCACATCATCGGCGGTGAGTTCATAGGCGGGTGTCATGGGCCCCGGATGAAACATGATGCCTTTGCGCAGGGTGACGTACCACACCTGGTGTCCGTTTTCCATTACCAGTTGCGGCATCTCTGTTGCCAGATCCGGTTCAATGTGGGGGGCATTGCCGGGCTGGTATCTCAATAGGCCGTTGAACACCATGTCGGCAACGGAACGATCCTGTGAGGCTGCGGCAAAGTGGGGGTCCATTTTACCCATTTTGCTGACATGGAGGGCAAAGCGAAGGACACTGGGCGGGGTTTTCTTTTTGTTATTCAGCCAGGACCATGCCATACTGTGTGGGGTTTGGATAAAGGTTAACAGTAAAAAAACAATAACTGTTCTATACAGTACTCTGGTGCGTCCCATGATGAATCCTCCACTAAACTGTCGGGGCGTTTTGCTTCCAAGGCACCCGGTATATAATACCGGTAACGTAAGTTTGATCCCGTTTTTGCAAGTGTGATCTGCGAAACGTGCCATCCAGTGAAATCATGCCCAGGGTTCTGGGAGGGATCATGCCGCCTTTTTTGTGGTTTTTCTCCGGCTTTCTGTTGCCGGAATTATGACAGAATACCCTTTGTGACGGATAATTTCAACGGAAATTCCATATACCTCTGACACCATGACAGGAGATACCTTTTCAATGGGACCGGTATCAAAAATTGACCCTTCTTTAAGAAAAATATAATTGTCAGCATATCGTAGTGCGGTGTTAAGGTCATGCATGGTCATCACCGCTGCCACCCGGTGCTCTTTCACCACCCGTTCGATGAGTTCCAGGATTTCCTCCTGGTTTTTCATGTCAAGGCTGCTGGTGGGTTCATCCAGAAGAATGATGTCCGTTTCCTGGACCAGGGCCCTGGCAATGGCCACTTTTTGAAGTTCTCCACCGCTCATTTCATCCACATGGTTCAATGCCAGGTGTTCCAGCCCCAGATGCTTGATCACACCGTCCACTTTTTTAAGATCGTTTTTTCCCACCTTCCAGCCCATGTGGGGCCTTCTGCCCATGAGAATGGCATCAAAGGCGGTCATCCTTGCAGACTCACATTTTTGTGCCACATAACTCATATTGCCGGAAATTTCCCGAAGGCCCATTTTTTTAATGTTTTTGCCCGCCACAAGGATATCACCGCATGTGGGTTTTAAAATGCCGTTCATGCATTTTAACAGGGTGGTTTTTCCCACCCCGTTGGGACCGAGAACAACGGTGATCTCTCCTTTTTTGATGGTAAAGGAGATATCTTTCAAGGTTGTGTGACGGTTATATTTAAAGCTGATGTCGTTGACGGTGAGTATCATACTTTTAGCTCCTTTTTCATTATTTGTTGTGTCCAGCAGGAGATGCCCGTTATTTTTGATAGCCTTTGATGATGAGAAAGATAAACACTGGAGCCCCGAGAAAAGCCGTGAGCACCGATACCGGCAACAGATGGGGGGAGAGTATCAGTCTTGCTGTTGTGTCTGAAAGGAGCAGCAGCAATCCCCCGGTGACAGTGGCCGCAGGCAGCAGAAATCTATGGTCATCCCCGATGATACGGCGCACCATGTGGGGGGCCACCAGCCCCACAAACCCGATGATACCCACAAAGGCAATGATCACCGATGTCACAAGGGATGCAATCATCATCCCCCCAAGGCGCACCCGTTCCACCGGGACCCCAACGCCCCTGGCTGTCTCATCACCGGTGTCCATGGCATTGTAGTTCCAGGCATTGGCCATGAAAAAAATCAAGGCGCAAAGGGTGAAGAAAGATAAAAATCCCAGTTCACTCCAGCTGGTACGGGCCACATCACCAAAGGTCCAAAATACCATGGCAGCCAGCTGGACATCATCGGCAAAAAACTGGAGCAGCATGGTGGCTGCAGTAAAAAGAGAGCCAAGCGCCACACCGGTGAGTACCATGACCTCTGGAGACGCTGCTTTGATGCGTGACACCGCTGTGATACCCATGGCTGCGGCCATGGAAAAGAAAAAAGCGGAAAAGGTGGTGAGCCATGGACTGGAGATACGCACAGCATCATTTAAAGAGCTTCCCATGGCACCGCTTCCCAGTATCATCACTGCCAGGGCCGCTCCAAAGGCGGCGGCATGGGAAATACCCAGGGTAAAAGGTGAGCCCAGGGGATTTCTCAACACTGCCTGCATCACAGTGCCGCTGGCGGCAAGGCCTGCGCCTGCCATGATGGCGGTCAAAGCCTGGGGGAGGCGAATATTCCACACAATGATATCCACCTGGCGAGTGACCTCCATGCAGGCAAGGCTTTTAACCACGTCCATAAAGGGAAGATTCACAGATCCAAGGCAGAGCCCCCCGGCCAGTGCACCGCAGAGCAGCAGCCCGGCCATGAGGATGAGTCGGTTTTTTTTGGAAATATAGGCAGTGTAAGCCCTGGGGATGACGCCTTGATCAAAATGCATGGGAAATCCTTATAAACGCCATGTTCTGGAACCGTTGGTTCATTTCCCGGAAAACGGGTTTTCCCACCAGAAAGGTGTAAATTTCATCAGCCTTTGCAATGGGATCAATGTCCTTGAATTGTGATGGGTAAAGTATTTTACCGATGAACCAGGCATTGGCAAGAATGGAACCCTGGTTCATGGAGTACCAGTTGTAGGGCAACACCCCAAAAACGGATCCCTTGGCAACCCCGGAAAGGGCTCTGTAAACAGGGTCTGTCTTCAGTTCATGCAACCCGCCCGCTCCCTTGCCCAGTTGAAGGGTGGAAAGATCCAGCAACAGCACTTCCGGGTCCCATTGGAGCAGTTTTTCCTTGGATATATTACTTTGACGGGGGATTTTTCCATGGGTATTGACGGCAGCCACATTGTGGCTATTGATGAATTGAAGGGGGGGATAGGTCGGTTCCGTTGATTGGAAGCCATGGGGACCCTTAAAGGCAATGCCCCCCACATAGCAGGTTTTTTTGCCGGCATCAGGAATATCACAGGTGCGTCGGTTAAGTTGGGAGATATGGGTGTTGAAATACTCAATGACGGCCTTGGCTCTTTTCTGTTTTCCCATTACTTCTCCTGCAATTTCAAGGGATTTAAAAAAAGCTTTTCTGCCCGAAGCCAGATCTCCGTATTCCAGTACCACCACGGGTATGCCGGTTTTCTGCTGGAGTTCCACAGGGTCGTATCCCGTGGCTCCAAAGGTTTTGAAAATCACCTGGGGCCGGGGAGAAAGCCCCATGATAATCTCTGGATTGTCATGGCCCCGGAATTCTCCAAATACCGGATATTGCTTGAATTGCGGGTTGGCAAGGGCATAGGGGCGTGCATCAAACTTACGTCGTCTTTTTTCCATATCGTCCACTGCCACGATTTTATCCTGACACCGGAGATAGGTGATCAGGCGCAGACATCCGGCACCTGAGCAGATAATACGGCTTACATTTTCGGGGACTTGTATCTGCCTTGCAAAGGCATCGGTGATATTTCTCACGGTTGCCCCCCGGGCATCCCCGGGAAGGCAGAGGGTAAAAAATGTCCAGGATAAAAGGAAGCATAGAGCGATTGGTTTCATGAAGGAGCCACGGTGTATAAGATGCATAAAAATCTCCGATTTCATGGAAAATATGTTAAAAATAAAAAAATCACAAAAGCATGGCGCACCCCTGGGGGATGTTGCAGCCTTCGTGGCCATCATTTTTAATATTTTTGAAACGGAAACCTTACGACTTGATACCGGGCAGCGCAGCCCATGTGGATCATGTGCAGGGCATTAATTTTTTTTGTGTCTGCCTTCAGGCAGAAATTAGTTATGGGTTTATGTATATAACTTTGACGGCCCTGTCAAGCGTCGGCTGGAAGATTTCATTGTCTGGGGACGTTGCATCGTCATTTGAAACCATGGATGCACCTTTTAATTGTCAGGAGGTGTCATGGCAGACTCTGATCATGGGGACAGGGAGCATTGATGAAGCCGCGCAGGATTATAGCTGTTTTTTTTTGTTTCTTTCTCCTGGAAGATTGCACCTCAGCCTTGTTTTATGACAGTGGATCACTGAATTTTTTTTTGAATGTCCAGAATTTTTTCTTTATGTTTAAAAAACAGTGCTATGATTTCAGGGTCAAAATGGTGACCTGCTTCGGCTTTGAGAATTCCGTCGCTTTTATCATTGGAAAAACATTTTTTATAACTTCTTTGACTGGTCAAGGCATCATACACGTCTGCCACAGCCACGATTCTTGCCTCAATGGGGATCTGTTCTCCCTTGAGTCCATGGATATACCCGTTACCGTCCCATTTTTCATGGTGATACAGGGCAATGTTACGGGCCACCACATCAAATCCCTCGTTTTGAAGTATTTTGCCCCCAATGACCACATGCTGTTTCATCTCTTCAAATTCATCCACGGTGTATTGTCCCGGTTTTTTAAGAATATGATCGGAAATACCCACCTTTCCCACATCGTGCAGGGGGGCGTAGATGTGAATTTTGTCAACCATTCCGGGTGAGAGCCCCAGCTCCCGGGCCAGAAATTGTGAATATTCCCCCACCCGTTTAATGTGAAGCCCGGTGTCAGTGTCATTATAAAAATTGGCACTCTCCAGGGCACTGACCATGCTGACGGTCATCTGTTTTATCTTTTCAGTCTGTTCATCCACCAGCACCTGGAGGTGGGCCTTCCGGTTTTCCAAAAGGATATTCTGGGCCTTTAATTTCCGGGTGAGATCATTTATTTCAAGATGGACCCGAATGCGTGCAAGGAGTTCGGGCTGATGAAAGGGTTTGGTAATAAAATCCACCCCCCCTGACTTGAATGATCTGGCCTTATCCTCCTCGGAACCCATGCCGGTGATAAAAATAATAGGAATATCCTTACCCAGGGGATGATGCTTTATCTGCCGGGCCGTTTCATACCCATCCATTCCCGGCATCATGATATCCAGCAGAATCAATGAAGGCAGCACCACATTTTCCTGTTCAAACACAGACACCGCATCTTTTCCGCCTTTGGCCAGGATTACGTTGCAATTGAGTTTTGAGCGAATTAAAATTGCAAGAAGTTTGCGGTTTTCTGTGACATCATCCACAATCAATATGGTTTGTTTTTCCAAATAATCACCTTATTTAATGAAAAGTTTGTGTGAATCATTGGTTTTGCCAGCTTTTTTGAGGCAAACCAAGGTACCGTATGAGATCTGCCTGTGGCGGTTATATCAGCCGGGTTTTTATATTTTCGGGGATGCCCCTGACAAGTGCTTTAGTTCCATGAGCATGGCCTCCAGTCCCTCTTCATCAAAGTTTTGCGCAATATGGATCAGGCCCCGGGCCATATCCTTTAAAGCGGTTTGCCGGACACTTTTAAGAAGCATGCGGGCCACTTCTTCTATTTCATCCGGATTAAATATATTTATGTTCATTTCAACCATTTCCAATGCCATTTCCACCAGCTCATTGTCCTCCTCTGCAACGGTTTCCGGGGGGGATTTGTCTTTGGTTAAACAAAGGGGCCGGGCAGACCCGGGGGCGCTGGATTGGACTTGGGGGTCAATGTAATTAAAATCCGGGAAAAGCATGGACAGTTTTTGTTGAAGTAATTCCCTGGTAAAGGGTTTGGAAATAAAATCGTTAAATCCCACGGCCATGAATTCCTCTCGAAGTTTTCCTGTGACGTGACCGGTGGCGGCAATGACGGGAATGTCCTTCCATAACGGTTGTTGTCTGATTTTTTTAAGAGTTTCCAGTCCGTCCATCACCGGCATGTGAACATCCATGAGAATAAAATCATATGATGAGATTTTTATCAGGGACAGGGCAATCCGGCCATTGGGGGCGCCATGACTCTGGATACCCATTTGACGGAGCATGGCTTTAATGAGTTTTAAATTGGCGGAATGATCCTCCACCACCAGTCCCTTTAACTCTTTTTTGGGGGATACTTTTGTGTCCCGGGGTGTGGGGTCACAGGGCGCAACAGATTCATTTTCTACCTCTGCCTCTGGGGCCGGGATGGCAGCCAGGGGAAGGGAAAGAATAAACTCTGATCCTCGGCCCGGGGTGCTGTTGGCAGAAAGGGTCCCTTTCATGAGTTCTGCCAGGGCCAAGGATAAGGAAAGCCCAAGACCTGCCCCGCCATAATTGCGATTAATTGCACCGTCTGCCTGTTCAAAGGGATGAAATATCGTCTCCAGTTTTTCCCGGGCAATGCCCACGCCGGAATCTTGTATTTTAAAAATAATATCACAATCCCCACAGGTGGCGTGGATTGAAATTTTTCCATGGTTGCTGAATTTAACGGCATTATCCACAAGGTTCATGAAAATTTGTCGAATTTTTTTTTCATCCCCCATGACATACCGGGGCACTGTGTCTTCAATTATTATGTCCACGGTTAAAGATTTTTCCCGGAGCCGGTGAGAAAAAAAAGACGGTATTTGGTGTACCAGGGTGTGAAGGGCAAAGGAGTCATTGACATGATCCATTTCACCGGCCTCAAGTTTGGCGTAATCCAGAATATTATTGATCATGTCCAGCAACTGCTGCCCGGATTGGGAAATGATGTTTAAATTGGCGCGCACATCATCATGGGAGGTGTTTGCCAGAAGAATATCGGAAAAGCCTATAATGGCATTGAGGGGGGTTCGTATCTCATGGCCCATGTTGGCCAGAAATCTCGATTTTGCCTGGTTTGCCGATTCTGCCATCTGTTTGGCCTGCAACATGGCCTGTTCCGCTTCTTTCACAGGGGTCATGTCCATGAAAGCCTCCAGAAGCACCTCTTGATCATTAAGTGAAACAGGAATCACGCTTTTTAAAACAGATATCGGTTTTCGATCTTTTTGTAAGGCCATGTGTTCCCCCAGGGGAACACTTGTTTGTTTTAAATCATAGATGGGGCATTGCCCCAAGGGTACGTTACAATAACGGGTATGGCAATCCAAGCCCTTAAGACAGAGTTCTGCCTCTCCCTTGTCATATCCCAGAATCCGTTCGGACTCGCCATTGATTTTTATGATTTTCCTGTTTTGATCAACAATGACGATGCCCACCGGGAGATGGGAGATAATTTTTTCAAGTGCGGCAGTGGATTCCCGGGAAGATGCCAGGGCCGTTCTTTTTTCGGCTATGAGCGTTTCACGTTCTCGGGTCAATCGGAAAATTCGTATGGAAATAATGGAAACAATAATGAGAATGATCAATTGCAGGGAAAAATAAAATCTTTTTTTATACCATGTCAGCTGCCCCAGCCATTGTTTGTTTTTCATTTGAATCTGATTTAACTGAAGGGTGGCATCCACCATGATTTTGCTGCCGTATTCCAGGCATCGCTTTATTAACCCCTCAATTTTCAGGTAATCCACCCATGCATCCCCCCCGTGGAGGTGCTCCGGGTCCGGCCAGTTTTTATTTTCATGGGATAACACAGTGAACATATGGGACAAAATGGTTTTTAGTTCATGGAGTATGGGTTGAAGTTCAATGAGTTCCACCACGATTTCCACCACCGGCCCCGGATTGTATGAAATCTCTTCATTCATGGGTGGCACCCCATCTTGGTTGACATCAAAAGTTCTGTTCAGGGAACCGCCATGTTGCAGCACAGGCAGAATCTGCCGGTTGAGATACTCAATACCGATGATGGTTTCCCTGAGTAAATCCCTTTGTACATACATATTTCTGGCCAGAAGTATTCGGTTACAATTAAGCTCGATGCGAGAGAGATCCGCGTTGATCATCATGCCGATGTCCCTTCTGGCCCTTTCATTGGTCACGATTTTATCGTGGGAATCAATCCGGTTTTCCCAGGCGTGTTCGATGATTGTCTGTCCACAGAAATAAAGTACAAATATGGTGCTCAGCGCCAGTTGAAGTTTGAAAACAGGGTCCCATGGCAGTCGCATGGAATTTTTTATTTTTGATTTCATTTTTATATGAAATACTCCGTAAATCTGTGAAGAATTTCTATCTTTGTTGTGGGCAGAGTGGGGTCAGAATAAGGGCTGCCCGTGGCAGGCGTAGAAAATCTTTGGGATGTTAGCACCTCCCATACTGGAGTGTTGATTTGTGATGATGATATCCGCCTGCCACATTGCTTTGAAGAAAAGTAGCATAATAAGTTTTAAAAGACAAATCATACTGAAAAACTGAATAGAAGTGCTGTATTATGGTGGGAAAATTTTAAAAAAGTCTTGTTTCTCTATAAAAAGATACGAAATGTGACAATAATGCGATCACTGTTTTGTAATTGAGCAGATCTTTAAGGAATAGCTGCCTGGAAGGCTTCAGAGGGGCAGCTGCCGGAGGGCAGTATCCGGGAAACAGACATTACATCGGTTTAATCCCGGATACGAGGGGTACACTTGTATCACAATAAGCTTTGGCCGTGGCAGTTATGCACAACATTTTTTATATTTTTTTCCACTTCCGCAGGGGCAGGGATCATTGCGGCCCACCTTGGGGCTTGTTCTCTTTACGGTGGCAGGTTTTACAGGGTTACCGTCGGAGAAATACCATTGATTGTCACTTTTTTTGAATGATGCCAGTTCATGGTGCTTCTGGTCAATCCCTTCCCGGGCAAAAAAAGCGATGAACTCCACAAACCCTTCGGTGTCATCGGGGCCACCTTTATCTGTGGTGATAATTTCAAGTTTTTGCCATTGGGAGTTTTCTGACCAGTCCTGGGTGGCCTGGCTGTCAAAATCCCCCCGGTCATCGGGGTGGGTGCTTTCCTTTAAATAAGCAATATCACCTTTTACATAAGCGCTGTATCTTGATCTCATAAGGGCTTCCGGGGTTTGTGCCGGGATTTCACCCTTGATAATGGGTTCACAGCATCGGCTGAACTCTTTTTCTGAACAACATGGACATAAACTCATGAAAAACTCCTTTAAGAAAGGGGGCTGTCATATTCAGGCCCCCGGGACTTGTTTGTTGGGATTTGATGGGACTTCTGTCTTTGGTGACTTTGCCAATACTGGTTCAGACCTTGGGTTTATCCAGTGTGGTAATGGAACAAATATCGGTCATCAAATGAAAGGGTGCTGTTAGCATAGATTCAGATCAAAAACAAGGGAATGCCCGGATTTGTTGCGTTTTCGCTATTGATTCCGGAGGTGATTTATTGCATTTTTATGCTTTTATTTTTTCACGTTTTTTTGGCTCCGAATTTTTAAAACCCTTTTTGGAGATAAAATGGATGGGGCAGGAGGATCTGAATTTACAGTATATATCAGGGTCCCTGCACTCAAGGCATTCGTTACACAGATAATAGTCGTGTTTCATGCATTTATAAGCTGTTTCCCTTTCAGGATGAAACTTGCATTTTCCCATTTTCTTCTCCCCATGTGGTTTTAAATGTGGTTTGGCTCAACTTTAGAAGTTTACACCATGGGGCTGTTTTAAAGAATTTTTATGAGAAAATCCAGGTAAACTGGATAAAAATTCAAGTTTTGTGCTGGGCAAAGGAGGGGCACAATAAAGTTTGTCGTACCGGTTTTGTTATAAACTCATGAGTCCGAAGTTCTCATTTCTCATACCACATGGGATATGTTCAATTTCAAAGAAACTCATTGTGTGGCGTCAAACTGGAGAACTTATGACTGACGAGTTATAAATTAGCGTGTTTTTAATTTGCATTTGCTGATTTCGTAATTAAATTATTATTTCATGTAGATCTTAATGAAGACCGTATTCCGACCCGGTTCTGCCCACAACAAAGCTTGAAATACAACCCTGATTTGAGGAGTATTTCATATAAAAAAAAATGGAGGTAAATATGAAAGAAATGATTTGGGTATTGTTGTTCATTGGCGTTTATGTGCTGTTGCAGGCATATATCTTGCCTAAGATGGGAATTTCCACATGAATGAGAAATGCCTGCCAGGTGGCAGACAAAGATAAGAAAAAAAATGTGGACGGTGTTGATCCAGATAAGATTATTAAGTGAAATTTTGGGTATGTTTTATCTTTCAGTTGCTCTTTTCATAAAGAGATACCCATTGACCGTCGGGGCGATTTGGCTCCGCGTCTACGACCCTATATTTGTTGTGTCCGGCAGGAGATGCCTGTTCTATGAAATACGCCGCAGATCAGGGGCGTATTTCAAACTTTGTTGTGGGAAGAGCCGGATCAGAATGCGGTCCGCCTGTGGCGGTTCTATGAAATATTCCGCATTTACTAATAAATCTTGGGATGAAGGATTTCTAAAATTTGCCGATAAATTGACGTAATCGATCTGATTTTGGATTTTCCATGATCAATTGAGGTGGGCCTTGCTCTTCAATGCGGCCATTGTGAAGAAAGATTAAATGGGTGGAAATTTCCCGGGCAAGGGCCATTTCGTGGGTGACCATGATCATTGTTCGTTTTTCCGTTGCAAGCTGTCGAATGACCTGAACAACTTCATTGACCAATTCTGGATCAAGGGCCGATGTCGGCTCATCAAAGAGCATTACCGTGGGTTGCATGGCCAGGGCACGGGCAATGGCAACCCGCTGCTGCTGCCCCCCTGAAAGCTGTGACGGATAGTGATTGCGTTTCTGGCTGATGCCCACCTTGTCCATGAGAATCTCAGCATCAGCTACGGCCTTTTTTTTTGGGTGTTTTAAAACCTGTACCGGGCCTTCAATGATGTTTTCCAGAACCGTGCGATGGGCCCAAAGATTAAAGTTCTGGAACACCATGCCCAGCCGGGCACGCATCTGTTTAAGCTGGTGCTTGTCTGAGGGGGATAGCTGGCCGTCCTTGGCTTTGTGGGTTTTAATAATTTCCCCTGCAACCGCCACCTCTCCTGAATCGGCCCTTTCCAGAAAATTAATACACCTTAAAAGTGTGCTTTTACCGGAGCCGCTGCTGCCGATGATGGAAATAACATCTCCAGAGTGTGCATCAAAGGAGATGCCCTTTAATACCTCATCTTCACCAAAGCTTTTACGAATATTTCGCACCGAAAGGGCCGTTGCTGTCATGTTATTGTCCTTGTTTGTTTGAATATTCAAGCATTCCCCTTACGAAAGCGCGTCAGACGGGATTCCACCGGGCGCATAATATTTGTCAGCACCATGACAACGGCAAAATAAACAAGCCCGCAGGCAATAAGCGGTTCGTAAATCTGCAGGCTTTCACGCTGGATCATGCGGGCTGTGCCCATTAATTCAAGTACTGTTATGGTTGATACCAGGGCTGTGGATTTTAATAAAATAATGATGTCACTGGTGAGCACCGGCAGGCAATCGCGAAAGGCAAGGGGTAATCGCACACGTTGTAGAATTTGAAGATTTGTCATTCCCATGGCCATGGATGCTTCAATTTGTCCTTTGGGGATGGAACGCAGTGCACCGCGCAGAACTTCTCCATTGTATGCGGCCTGGTTCATGCTCAGGGCAATGACGGCATAGGTGAATCCGTCTCGCAGATAGGGCCACAGAACGCTGTGACGCACCCATGTTCCCGGTAAAATTTGCCCCAGACCATAATAAATGAGGTAAAGCTGTACAAGAAGCGGGGTTCCCCGCATGACAAACATGAACATATTGGCCGGTACCGACAGTATCAGAATATTGGACAAACGAGCCAGTGCCAGCAGTGTACCAAAAACAAGCCCAAAAATACCGGCCACCAGGGTCAGTATCAGGGTCAATGGGGTTGCCGCCAGAAGTTCGGGGAGCCAGGAAAACACATTGTTAAAAAAATCCATCATGCATATCCCCTGTTCAGATGGCGTTCCATCCATTGAATCACAGCAATGGAAATAAGCGTAATCAGCAAAAAAAGTACGGCGGTTACGCCATAAAAAAAGACATACTCCTTGGTTGCCGCAGCGGCACGATAGCCGGTGTAAAGTAATTCACTAAAGGCACCGAGCACCGCAACAATGGCACTGTCTTTGGTGATGGAAAGCCATAAATTACCCATGCCGGGGATGGCATGGCGCATCATCTGGGGTAAAATCACCCGCATGAAGATCTGCAGGGAGGACATCCCGATGGCGGTGGCAGATTCTATTTGACCTTCCGGCACGGCCAGGCGGGCAGCGCGGAGAACTTCGGCCATAAAGGCACCGGCAACAAAGGCCAGGGCAAAGACAGCAGCCCAGAATGGGTTGAATTGAAATCCTTTGTCCACAAATCCCGCTTTAACAAGTGCTGTTTCTGCCAGTCCCGCCACGGTGAAGTAAACAATGAGCACCATTAAAATTTCAGGAAGGGCGCGTACAACAGTGGTATAACTTACTGCCATAAAACGTAAAAAAATGTTTTTTGACAATTTTGCCGTTGTGGCAAAGAAGCCGAATATAACGGCCAGGGCATAGGCGGACAGTGAGATTTTCAGTGTCATCAGGAAACCGAAGAAAAATTCATCCCCCCATCCCCCGGCACCCCATCCCATATATTCTATATACGTGTGTATCACCATTGTACCTGAATTGTTTTTGTTTTAACGGTCAAGACTCGGTCAGCACTCCATCTTCATCTGTTTGGGGCTTTGCGGTGGTGCTATTTTTTACCAAAGAACCATTTTTGAACCATGGCTTCCAAAGAGCCGTTGTGATCCAGTTCGGTCAAAACGGCATTGATTTTTTCCAATGTTGCTTTGTCGCCCTTGCGCACTGCATAGGCAATTCCTTCACCCAGAATAACATTGCCCGGTATTTTATGCTTGATCTCATAATCTGCCCCGTCTTTTGATTCAAGAAAGGGCTGGATGAATTCTGCCGTTAAAAGGGCATAGTCAATGCGGCCTGCGGTGAGGTCTGCAACCACATTATCCGCTGCAGGGTATGATTTGGTTTCAACCTTGCTTAAAAATGTTTTTGCATAGGCCCCTTGAACACTGGCGTTCTGTACTCCTATGATTTTACCGGAAAGGCCTTTGGCATCCACCACTTCTGCCCCATGTGCGTCGGTTTTGTTGGAAAAGGTGGCTTTGTCCGCTTTCATTCCCACCAGAACCGAAGTCTCGTTGTAATACGGTAGACTGAAGTCCACGATTTCACGACGTTTGTCCGTGATTGAGAATGCACCCACAATGAAGTCAACTTTATTTTCTGTGAGCGAGGGAATCAGTCCCTCCCATGCCATTTGGCTGATTTTGCATTGTGTACCCATTTTTTCACAAAGTACATTGGTCAATTCAGCTTCCAGGCCTTCCCACACGCCTGCTGAGTTGATCTGGGTAAAAGGCATATAGGGTTCCGGTGTCATTCCCAGGCGAAGCGTTTCAGTGTGGCCGGTGGATACCGTGGTCATCAGCATAACACCCATGAAAAAAAAGGTGGTTGTCAGTTTTTTTGTAAAGTTCATATTCTTTTTTCCTTAATTAAAAGTGATGCTCTTGTAAAAAATCAGTTTGCAACGCTTTGCCCACAACATATTGCTGTTCTTTTATGTTTTGATTTTGTATGTTGTGGGCAAAAAATAATAGTCGGACTTTTTACGAGATCATCAAAAGTCATTAGCTGCGAAACCACCGTAAAGACATGCAGGACAATCCTGCATCAATTTTCTGGATTTCTGATGTTTTCATTGGTACAACAGAATACCCTTGTTGATCAAGGAGCTCCATTGTTCGTTGGTAATTTGAGCTTACCAGGACAGACTTGTTGATTCGCACTGCGTTGGCAGCCGGTTCGTCTCCGTCCGGTAATATCACTTTACGGAAATCATTGAAAATACCTGACTGGGCCATGCGGCGGGTAACCAGAACTGTTTCTTCGTCCAAAAGGGAGCATTCGGTTTTAAAATGAAGCACGCCTTCCGGGGTGTTTACGATTTCACCACGATGTCCAAGGGTTTTGAGGCATTCGATAAGTGCCGTGGCTCCTTGTTCATCTGTGCGGGCAGACAGACCGATCATCACTGATTTTGGTGTCACCAGTATATCTCCTCCGTCTGCATGGCCACCCTGCGGCAATTCCAGAACTTTTTCAAAGAGTTCATGTAAAACAGGTGCGATTTCCCGGGCTTCTCCCTGGCGTGACGGGGCACCGGGGTTGAGTATTATTGCACCCTCGGTGAAAACCAGTGCAGGGTCTTCCATAAAAATTGAATCTGGAAATGCTTCAAGTGCAGGGAGTACCGTGACACGCATTCCCACGGATTCAAGTGTTTTAATATAGGCATCATGTTCGGCTTTTACACCATGGTAATCAGGGTCGCCAAGGTCTTCGGCCCGCAGGCCGCTGACCACCGAAGATGAGGGTTTTCTTACTATTGCTGAATTGAAATGGTAACAGGTTGTGGGACTGGACATGTATTCCTCATTTTTGTATGAAATAATCCGTAAATCAGGGGCGTATGTAAGCTTTGTTGTGGGCGGAACCGGATCACAATACGGTCCGCCCGTGGCGGTTATATAAAAACTTTAAAATTAAGCAGGCCCTTTAAACACAGGGGAGCATAAAATCGGGTATATATAGGGCAGGAAACCGCCTTTTGTCAAGGAGAACATGGGAAGGGGACGGCCTGCCGGGGATGGGGCTGTTTTTATTGTGTGTGGTCTATTTAAATGGGATTTAGATGCCCCCATGTGTGTGTTGGCTTTGCTTGAACAGTATAGAGCTGATTTCAACATAGAAATTGATTAATATCAGGAGGTGGAAAATGACAGTTGCAGAGGCAATGCAGAAACGACGTTCTGTACGGGCTTTTTTAAATAAGCCGATTCCGGAAGAAACATTGAGAAACATTTTTGAGCAGGCCCGGAAAACCCCTTCAAATTGTAATGTCCAGCCGTGGCAGACCTATGTTGTTTCCGGGGAAAAGAGAGATCAACTAAGGGACTTGCTGCTGGAGGAAGTTAACACAAAAGTAAGCCCTGAGCCTGATTTTAACTGGCAAATTAAATATGAAGGCATTCATCGCAGCAGACAGTTCGGATCAGCCTTTGCCTTGTATGATTCCATGGGAATTGAGCGGGAAAACAAAGATGCCAGGGCTGTTGCCATGCTGCGGAACTGGTCCTTTTTTGATGCACCCCATGTGGCATTTTTTGTGATGGAAAAATATTTGGGGCTCATGGGGGCTGTGGATCTGGGGATTTATGCCCAGTCGTTGGCACTGTTAATGGTGGAAAATGGGATTTCAAGCTGCATACAGGCTGCATTGGGACAATTTCCCGGGCCCATCCGCAAATTTCTTAATCTTCCCGGGAGCCAGGGAATTCTTTTTGGCATGTCCTTTGGATATGAAGACCTGGATGCAGATGTGAACAGAACCCGCACTGACAGGGTGGCGCTGAATGAATCGGTTCAATTTATTGGATAAATTTCAAAAATACGCATACAAAAATGTAATTAGATTGATGCTAAACACATAAATGTATTTATTCGTTTTTGATGGTTTTTGAAATGTGTGGAATTTTTGAAAAAATATCATTTGATAACAATATGTTATTTGAAAGTGGTTTTCGGTGGCATGGAGTTTGATTGTCCTTAAAGACAGCAATGAACATGATACTTAAATACCGATAAACGGATGAACAGCACTTTTGAAAACAGGGAGATAAATATGTTGTTTAAAGTGATAAGCGCAGCAGGCTTGGTGGGTACGTTTTTATCAGGAACAGCTTTTGCCGGGGACGCCTCCGCATTGAGTCCGGGGGACACGGCATGGATTCTTGTGGCCACGGCCCTGGTGATGATGATGACACCGGCGGGGCTTGCCCTTTTTTACGGTGGCATGTCCCGGTATAAAAATTTATTGAACACCTATGCCATGACCTTTGTGTCCTATTGCATTGGCAGTCTGGTGTGGGTGGCCTGGGGATACAGCCTCACCTTCAGTGGTGAAGGGGCTTTTATCGGTAATTTTGATTTTCTTTTTTTAAAGGGCATGGATATCAGTTCCCTGAGTGGTACCATTCCAAGCTATGTCTTTGTGGTATTTCAAATGACCTTTGCCTGCATCACCGTTGCCCTGGTGCTGGGTTCTGCGGTGGACAGGCTTAAATTTTCTTCCTGGCTTATTTTTTCTGTGCTTTGGTTGACCTTTGTTTATACCCCTGTGGCCCACTGGGTGTGGGGTGGCGGATGGATGGATAAGGTTTTGGGTGCTCTGGATTTTGCCGGGGGAAATGTGGTGCACATCAATGCCGGTGTGGCAGGGCTTGTGCTCTCTTTGATGCTGGGTAAACGAAGGGGATATGGTAAAGATGTTATGTTTCCTTCAAGTATCGCTCTCACGGCCCTTGGCGCGGCATTGTTGTGGTTTGGATGGTTTGGCTTTAATGCCGGCAGTGCCCTGGCAGCTGACGGGCTCTCTGCCTCTGCCTTTTTGGTGACCAACTCCTCTGCTGCCGCCGGTGCCGTTACCTGGATGCTTGTGGAGTGGAAATTCAGCGGAAAACCAACGGTGCTGGGTATTGCATCAGGTGTTGTGGCAGGCCTTGTGGCCATTACACCGGCAGCAGGGTTTGTTGGGCTTTTTGCCTCCATTATGCTGGGTGGGGTTGCCGGGGGACTTGGGTATTTCAGTGTGGCCGTGTTGAAAAAGAAACTGGGGTATGACGATTCCCTGGATGCCTTTGGTGTTCATGGTGTGTGTGGTATTTGGGGAGCCTTGGGAACCGGACTTTTTGCAGACCCTGCCATTACAGGTGATATTGCAGGGCTTTTCCACGGTAATCCCGGTCAGCTCTGGGCACAGTTTTTGTCTGTGATCGCCACCATGGCCTTCTCGGCTGTGGCCACCTTTGTTGTGGTTCTTATTACAAAGATGTTGACATCCGGTCTGCGGGTGGAATTGGATGAAGAGATTGAAGGACTTGACTCTGCCATTCATGGTGAGCGGGGCTTTGAATTGATTTAACTCCTCCCTTTTAAACAGCTTTTTAAGCACAAAGGCCACCTTGATCTATTATTTTTCAAGGTGGCCTTTATTTATGGATAAGGTTGCTATTTTTCTTTCCATTCAGGATTTCGTTTTTCCAGGAAGGCTCTGATACCTTCTTCCGCATCTTCTGTGGTACACAACCGGGCAAAGGCTTCATTCATATATTCAAAGGATTTGTGATATTCAAGATCTGCAGCGGCATAAAATGATTTTTTGGCAATCTGCAGGGCCACCGGGCTTTTCCGGGCCAGGATGGCGGCCCAGTTGCGTGCCTCTTTTTCCAGATCCTCTGCCGGTACGGTTTTGTTGATCAATCCCATGTCAAGGGCCGTGTCAGCCGTGATCAAGTCGCCGTAAAACAATAGTTCCAGAGCCTTTTTGCGGCCAATGGACCGGGTCACAGGTACAATGGGGCCGATGCAGTTTAAACCCACATTGATGGCGGTGAGCCCCAGGCGTGTCTTATCACTTGCAATGGCAAGGTCTGCTGCTGCCACAAGACCTGCACCATTGGCAGCTGCCACCCCATGCACCTGGGCGATGACAGGTTTTTTCATTTTACTGATTGTCACCAGGGGGGTTTCCATGCATTCAATCCATTCTCGATACTCAGAGGCTGTTTTACCAAAAAAGTCCCCCACATCAATGCCGGCACAGAATGCCTTTCCTTCACCTTTGATAAGAACCACCCGCACTGCTTTTTGTGCATCAAGATCAAGCAGCGCGTGATTCAGTTCCGTGGCAAGGGAGGTTGTGAATGTATTTAACTGTCCGGGACGATTCAGGGTTATTTGACCAACAAAGTCTTCACCGATTTCAACAACAATAGTTTCATAGTCCATGGCATTCACCTCTTTGAGCGTTTTTAGTTGTTTTGTTCTTCATTCATGAGTCTGAAATTCTCATTTCTCATACCCCATGGGACGTGTTTCATTTCAAAAAAACACATTATATGGCGGTAAATTGGAGAATTGATGACCAATGGGTTCCTTCTGTGTAAATCAACACATTGCATCTGGCATTGGATATGGTGCTATTCAATGATCCTTTTTTTCCAGTGTGTTTGCAAAAAAGTACAGGCCGATGTCAAGAGAAGGCCTGTCCATGTCAGTTATATCCAGATATGTCCAAAGATTGGGCATTGAATGATGAGGTCTGCATGGATTTGTTAACATATATTATGGGGGAAAACAACTGTGACATTGGTTTCGCAATGCTTCTGATTTTGATTTGTCAAAGCATGTACAATGGAAAATTTGAAATCAAAGATGATGATACAATGGTTTGAATTTTGTGAAAACTGTGATAAATGCCATATTTAGAAAGTTGCCTTTCCTTTTTGAAAGTTGATATCCAATTTTTTTATAACCGCCACGGGCGGACCGTATTCTGATCCGGTTCCGCCCACAACAAAGCTTGAAATACGCCTCTGATCTGCGGAGTGTTTCATATAAAAAACGAGATCGTAATATGAACAATACCGTTTCTTCCATAAAAAATACGCCCCTGTCCCAGTGCCTTGAAGGGGCAAAGGACACTTTTCCTTTAGTTGTCGGGGCTGTTCCCTTTGGCATCATTTTCGGAACGTTGGGTGCCACGGCCGGGCTTTCCTTTGCAGCGGTCATGGGAATGTCCCTGTTTGTTTTTGCCGGATCTTCCCAGTTTGTCTGCGTCAGCCTTGTGCTTGCGGGCACAGCCTGGCCCATGATTGTGTTAACCACATTTGTGGTGAATCTGCGCCACATGCTCTATGGTGCCACCATGGTACCTTTTTATAAGGATCTCAACTCCCTTTGGAAAATGGTGCTGGCCTTTGGGCTCACGGATGAAACCTTTGCCGTGGCGGTTACCCGCTACAACCGAGATGACGGGATTGCCAATAAAGAGTACTATAATCTGGGTTCCATGATATTTATGTATGCCAATTGGAATTTTTGCACCTTTGTGGGACTCACAGCGGGTAAAGCCTTTCCGGAGATATCCCAGTGGGGACTTGATTTTGCCATGCCCGCCACATTCATTGGCATTGTTATCCCCTATCTTGTGTCAAAACCCATGTGGGCATCGGTGGTCATCGCCGGAATCATCTCCATTGTGGCCGGGGGGTTGCCCCATAAATTAGGGCTGATGGTGGCCGCCGTTGCAGGGGTTGCTGTGGGACTTGTGTGTGAAAAAATGTTTTCCGGTAAAAAGGAGCTGATTTAAACGTGTCTGGTATTAATATTCAACTCAATGAAATTTATATGCTTGTGGGGATGACCCTGGTGACCTTTGGGATCCGATATGTCATGTTCCCCATTTCCGGGCGATTTGAATTTCCTGCATTGTTTCAACGGGGATTGCGATATGTCCCCCCAGTGGTTCTCACAGCCATTATTGTGCCGTCGGTGCTCATGCACGATGGAGAAACCCTTGACCTTAGTTTGACCAATCCCTATCTCATTGGCGCCATTGCCGCCTGTGTCATTGGTGGGTTGTTTAAAAATTTATTGTTGACCATTGTGGTGAGTATGGTGATTTTTCTGGGGTGCCAGTGGGTGTTTGCCCTGGGTTGACCCTTTTGTGGTGGTGTGATCAAACCCCGAAATTCATATAACCGCCACGGGCGGACCGTATTTTGATCCGGTTCCACCCACAACGAAGCTTGAAATACGCCCCTCATTTTTGGAGTATTTCATATAAAGCCAATTGGCTTGAAAGTTAATGTTTTGCCGGGTGTTGTCTTATCCTTGTTAATTTTCCCATTGCATGGGAGATCTGGATGGCGCAGGAAAAAAATAACACTTCCCTCATTAAAATAAAGTTACAACATGGAGCTTTATTGGGTGGCAGTTTTTTGGGGAGAATAGAAAATTCAGTTATAATTCGTTGGTGTTTTTATCTTAAAATCAGATATGTTATCCAGAAAACCACCCACCCTTTTGTCTCTGGTTAAGCTTTTTTAACTCAATGGCGGCCCTGTCATGGCTAATGCGTTCATTGATCAGATCTTTATAGATTAAATTGGCCTGTTTTCGTCGTTTAACCGCATCTCCGGCATCCAGAATGGATTCCAGGAAATCTTTGATTTTTGTTTTTACATTGCTTTTGGGAACAACGCTTTTAAGGGTTTTTTTGATCTCCGTCATGGCGTTGTGAAGATTGGAGCGTATCAGGGAAAATCCTGCCTGGTATCGTTCTGTCTGGGCAATGGTCATTCTTTCTGATTTTATCAGCGTCTCTTCCAAACAGTCCTCACATAGAATGCCGTATTCCTGGAATGCGCTCAGTTCATTAAATCCCTGTTCAAAAAGTTCCGGTTCCCTTTCATTTAAAAGTTTTTGGCAGGAGAGATGGCATTTTTCCCAGGCCTGCCACCGATATACATAATCAAGGCCCGGTCCTTTGATGTTTTGCATGCCCATGATTCTGTTCAACAACCCCGGGGGAGTATGGCGGCATATGGTGTCAATGATCTGATTTCCGGTGACATGAAGGTTATCAATGACGATCAGTTTTTCTTTAAACCAGGTGGTGAGCAACGCTTTAAACTCTGTATCCAGGTTGTTGGCATTTTCTTCCCGGGTGAGTTTTTCTTCAAACTGCGTGACACATTGCAGTTGTTCCTGCCATTTTTTTAGCAGGGTCTCTATTTCCCGGGCCTCTTTTTCCCGCTGAAACGAGGTCAGTTTTTCTGTTACTGCCCTGGTATCCTCCATGGCATTTTCCAGCTCTTTTTCACTTAATGTCACTTCGATTCCCTGGGCCATGGCCTCCAGGCGTTGGATAATGGTTTGGGAATTTAATGGAATTTTCATTCTTTTTACCATGGAACGAAAAATATCAAGGGCGGATTCCGCGGAGGGATGTTCCCCGGAGTACAGGCTTATTTTTGCCAGATAATCCTCCCAGGCCGTGTTGATAAACCCCATGAGTCCGGTGAGGTTGGAACCGATGAGGAAATGATAGTCCACGCTCAGGTCCTCAACCATAATCGTTGCAAACATGCGGGTTCTGGGGATTCTGTCGGCCCGGTTATTCACAAGGGTGCTGATGAGGGTGTCTGTCTGTTTTTCATAATCGTGGGACTCAAAACCTGTGCGCCTCCAGTTACTGATGGTGGCAAATCGCTCGTTGGCAGACATGCCGTTGATAAATTCCAGCCGCCTTCTTCTGATGGGGGCAATGGGAAAAATTTTCAAGGCCCCTATGTCCGGAACCACCCGGTCAGCCATTTCCCGGACGGCAAAATCAGGGTCAATGTCCAGCATCTGGGAGAGCTTGAGGACTAGGGCCACATTACTGGGGTGTTCCTCATGGGGAAATCTGCCAAGGACGTCGGGGGTTAAAAGACCTGACTCCAGCCACCCGGTGTATTGAATCTGTGTCTTTTTTTTGTTTGCCGATTCCCTGAGGATGTGTTGCATATCCTCTTCTGAGGTAATGAGGGTGCCCTTTTGGGGAATAAAATTGGTCATCACCCGGGGAATATCAATGCCTGCCGGTCCCTGGATGTCTTCGTGGTCGGGGTAGGTGTTGGTGATGGTGGAAAAATCGTCCCGGGTCCAGTGCTGCTGCAATACAGACACAAAGGGCGGGGTCAGGGCCATGCACTCCCATAGAAATATCTTTGATCTTAATTTCCGGGTCATGCAGATCATATTGTGGTGCTCCCAGATGGTTGCCTTGTCATAGGGCCGAAACAGGAACATTTCCCGGGTTTCTCCAAAGGGCACCGCATGCAGAAACATGGCCTCACACCCGGTGGTCTTGTTCACAAATCCATGCCCCAGGGCCTCTATCACAGCCGCTTTTAATCGTTCCACACCGGATTTTCCCCGGGTGCCCCAGCCCCCGATGACAAGGGAGATTTTTTTTCTGGCCGTGAGCACCTCATGGTTCAAGTAGAGGTGGCGAAGTATAAAAAAGGCAAAAAGTACCAGGGTGAAAATCCCCAGTTCATACAATGAGTTTTCATAGGCTGAAAAAAAGTAATATTTAAAATCGTTCCAGAGGTCAGGAGTGAACAATGGCAGGGCATAGACAAAAAAGCGCTGTACGGAACGATCTTCATCTTTTTGTTTTGCGCCCGGACCTTTGAACCCATGGAACTGTATGGTAAATCCCAGTTTCCGCAGGGCATTGATATACCCCTGGGGCGGGGATTGGCTCTGTTCGTGCCAATTTCTCAATTTGGTGTATTTCACAAAGCCCAGTGTCAGTCGCATAACAGCCATGATGCTTGTGAAAATTCCCCGGGGCCGGGCCATGTGGGTTACGCCTTCGGGGGTGAAAATTTTAATGGATTTTTTTGAGAACAGCTGTTTGGAACAGGACAGGGCTTCATCCACCAGGGGCAGATAGGGGCGCCATCCTGATTCTGTATCAAAATAAAGGGGTTCTCCAGGCACTTTGGTTTCGGTGAGTTCGCTGCCGATGCCCGAAGGTGCCCTGACATGGGAGTGGAATTTTCTGCCGGTGACATGGCTGAACCCTTGCCTTTTATCTGGAGAAGATGAAAAAAACTCGTGTAGAAACCGCCACATGCGAAATCCAAAGCGATCTCCCCGGAACAGCCAAATGCCGGTGATGCCCTTTTTAAGTCCCAGGCTGAAATCGTCATGGGCAAGCACGGACAGTATTCGACCGGTCCGATCCGGGTCCATATTTGTAAACCAGGCCCGGGGAAGACGTTTTTTTTTGCCGGGTTTGATGTGGGGTATCACCCCCTTTAATTTTGCTGTTAACTTCCTGGATCGGGGATCGGCCTGCACAGTGAGCTGCTCCCGGGCCATGGCTGCCCATCGTCGAACGGAAAGGGAAAGGGAATGCTGATGCAGCTGGGTGATCATGGGTAATTGTCTTCCCAGGAATTTCTCTGCTTCATCATGGGGGGCTGAGTTGATAAAGCCATCCATGATATTTGTTGTCACCTTGAACCCCACCCGGAGGACAAAATCGTCCTTTTCCCGGGAAAAATGGTCAAACATCATATCAGAAACCGTGTGGGGAAACTGCTTTAGTAACGCCTGTGATGATCCCAGGGCCAGCAGGGCTTCGGCCCGCACCTGGGGCGAGATGTCTTTTAGAATAATATGACGCAGCCAGGCGGTGATGTCCTCGTTCCCGGTTCTATAGGTGGTGATAAATGCAATGAGTATGGCCGGTACCGCTTGTCTTACAAAGGGGCTGATGTCCCGGGAGATGGTGGGCAGAAATTTTTTAATCTCTTTTTCATTGTCAATGTGATCTTCCAGAAGTTGAACCGCTTTTCTGCGAACAAACAGATCATCCCCATGGGTGGGGTTGAAAAGCCGCCGGGTGGCTGCCTGGAAAAAGGAGGTGGGGTCCAGCAGCGAAAGAAGCTCAAAGGCTTCACACTGAATCCATATCTGCTGACGAATATCCAGGGATGCCCTGTAGATAAAGGTAATAATCCCCTCTTCTATGTGCCGGGCCTTGATATGGGGGGGAAGACCCTTGATGATTTGGCTCATGCAGCGAAAGGTTTCTATTTTCACCCGTTCATCACCGTTGTAAGCCAGCAGGGGTTTCAGGGTTTTTTCAATGTTAACATGATTGAGCAGTCTGGTCTGTTCTGTTTCATGGTCGCTATTTTTTAAAAGGATTGAGGCAATTGCCCCGAATCGATTGAGCAGAAAAACAAGCCGGTACTCGGCACGGGAGATCCTGGTGCGGCAGCGTTCCAGCACGGCATCATACCCAAACCAGCGTTTAAAGGCCTTTTTATCTCCCCGGATACCGGCAGGGGATGCCCCTAAATCCCTGGCAAATTGCAGGATTAACTCTTTTTTTTCAAGACTTGTGGTGGCGGATGCAAATCGTTGGGTAAAGTCTGCCTGCATAAAAAGCAGGGCGTTTATGGTATCCAGTTCTCCCTTAAAGGTGTCCACCAGAAAATTAAGGATCTGATAAGAGAGCCAGGCCTTTTGGGTGGTGTGTTCCGGTGGGTTCTTAAGTCCATCTCTTTTCATCAGGGATTTTGTGAGTTCACCGATGTTTTCTTTAAAAAGCCTGCTGTCCATGGGGGAGAGTGCTGTTTCAAAAAGCTGACGTATCTCTTTTTTAAGTTGTTTCATATGCCTGTTATGTCTCAGAATTTTTATAAAAAGCCATGTTCAACGCTTCCCGGCAGCGCCCTCGACGTTTCCGTTTCGGACAGGGCAGGCGTCGGATGCGGCATCATAGCATTTTCAACATTCGTTGTGTCCGTCAGGACATACCCGTTTAGATGAAAAGGCAGCCTCCAAGGCAACCTAAGGCAGAGCCCCCCCCCCCCCGATGGGCAATAGGAACCGGACAATTGAGCTGTCTACAGTTCCGGTCCGGGCCCATTGCCCATCGGGGGGGCGGCGGTATGATACCATTTAACAGTTTCAATATTCGTTGTGGTCAGGCCGAGTCCAGAATCAGGTCTGTCCGTGGCAGTTATGGCAAACCTTATTTCCAGCCACTAATCACGCCATATACGGTTGTTCTCTGTTTGTGGGATGTCGCGTTTGTGGATGGAGTAAAAATCCAGGTCACCGGGCCTGATATCTTTCAATCCCCGTCCCCGGCTGAAAAACCAGGACAATGAAAACAACACGGCAGACTCATTGTTATCCAGATCCTGGGAGAACTCCAGGCCCAGGGTAAACCGCCGCTGGTTACACATCCACTGATGCCATGTGAGATCCAGATCCACGTGGTTTCTTTTAATATCATTGTCCCTGTCATTATCTGCAAAATAATAGGCATTTCGATAGGCCAAGTGGGCATTTAAATTGCCAAAAAGCTGTTTCCAGCCCACCTGAATTTTCACATTATCCGGGTTGAAAATATTAAAATCTTCATTGCTGTTTATCCCACCCCGTAAAAACCACACCGTGTCCAGCCAGGGTTTGAACGCAGCATATTCTGTGAGAGAAACACCTGTTTTATGATCCTTTTTATAGCTGCTGAACACATCGGAATCGGTGCGGTGATCTGGATACTTATCCAGATCATCCATACTCAACACCCTTCCAAAGAGTGAAAAAGCGGGCATGTGATAGGATTTGGGTCCCAGGGATCTTTTTTGAAATATCCTTGCCTTGATAAAGCCTGCATATTCTCCGGCGGGGGATTGAAAAAAATCAAATCTGGATGCATCTGGTTTTTGCATGTAAAGGCTTGATTTTATGTTAAAGCCCAGGGAACTTTGATCCGGATAATGGAAAAAATCTTCCTTTATTCCCAGGGTGGCACCGCCCTGTTCTATAAATCGGCTTAAAAAGGATGTTTTAAAATAACCCGGAAGATTCTCAGCATGGTAATAATGGGTGGCCGAGATTTCATATTGATGGTCCTGGGACGCCACATCATCGTCTTCCTGTCGACTGAAAGGTTTTTTATAACCGGCGCTTAAAGACCATGTGCCGTCCTCTTGGGAACCCAATGGATAGGCATCGTGGAACCAGATGTTTTCAACGGGTTTTTTCCATTGAAAATGTTTATGCGGGGCGGGTAAGGCATCGTATTGGATTTTCACGGGCCGTACGTTGGGGGGATCTGTCGGTGTGGATTTTTTCCATCGCCGGTGGATCCGGTACAGGGCCTGTTTTTCAGCTTTATCCGGTGTCAGAACAAGGCGCTGCCATCCCTTTTCAATGTATTGGTGCCGGGTCCGGGTTTCCTGTTGTTTTTGCTGATCAATGCGTATCCATGCCGGTCCCTGGATATTGACCACCACAGGTGCATCATGGGTTGCCGTATAAAAGGCCCGGCGGGGGGGCGTATCCAGGGTGACGTCTGCGCAGGTGCGACTTTTTGGGGTTGTTTCACAAAATGAAACCCTCAACAGCTGATTGGCATAGCCCGCCACAATGCCAAGGGTCAGGCGGTGTTCTCCCCTGGCAACAGGGGCTGAAAATTCATGGTTCTCCACACCGGGCATGAGGGTGATAATTTTTGGGGGTAGATCATCTATCTGATAGAACAAGGTCACCGGGGCTGGCTGTAAAATGGGCAGATCCATGGCAGAGACGGTTGCTTTAATCATGGCAGGTGTGGTGTTTTTCATGAAAAATACCAGATCATTTTCCCTGGTGATCACCTGTTCTCCCTTGAAAACTTCAGGGAAAAGTGCTTTTCTAACTCGCAGTTGCCGGGATTCCGGTTGCCATTTTTCCATGGGAATGCGGGTGATCCCGGCGTCGGCCTGCACCGTGGTGACAGGTTTCCAGGCGGTTTGCCGGGTGATCTGTCCTAAAAGGGCCCCAAGACCCGGCAGGTGGCTGTGGCGGGAAAAAAGATCCTGGGCCTCCGCCTCAATGGACAAGAGGTTTTCCGGGGTTTTCCGGGCCGCCTTTACCAGGGTTGCCATGTGATTAAAAATTTTTTCTTTTTCACCGGGATATTTTTTGTGCGCCGGTAATGGCAGTTTGGCATGCTCGGGGATGTCACGGCGCTTGCGGTTGAGCTCTTCCCAGGACACAGGAGAAACGGCAACAGCAGATATGGTGACCGTTTCCGGGGAATCCCAGGTCGGGTACGGCAGGAGCCATGGGTCATCTTTAAAAAAAGTGTCTGGGGTGGCAGCGCCATGGGCCTTGCTGGGGACAGGATTGTTTTTTTCCCTGGATGACCAGATCCTGTCAATGGATAGCACCGCTTCTATTTTGAGAAGATTTCTTATTTTTGAGGCGGTGAACAAGGAAGCATATTTGTTTGATGGACAAGGGATAGTTTTATGGGGGCTGTGCAAAAATTTATCCGTATTTGAAATGTGTGGGGTGCAACTTTTGGTTGGAAGGCCGGGGCTGGGCCTCCTCTCATCACATGGTTCGGTAATGCAGATATGCAACCGTGGGTGTATGGATGCGCTGGTGTCAACATGGGCATTTTTCATGACCGCCGCCACATTGTCAATGTTCAGCACGGGGAGCACACCGGCCAGGGGCATGACCGGTCTGAGCAGATCAAAGGAGACAATAAGGGGCATTGCAGGGGTGTTAATCTCAACTTCATTTATCCCCGGCCCAAGATTAATTTCCCGGGAGACACTTTGCCCCGGTACAAGGCTGTTTTCACCCACCAGGGAAAGCCCCTGGGCCGGAAGATTATTCACAATGGGAATATCATGGCAGGTGGTGTTGTGTGTAATGGAGAACCAGTTATTCACCGGTACGCTGTTATCTTTTTCGTGCAGGAGCCGTGCCGTTACTTTTAAAGTGAACGGGCCATAGAACCTTGCTTTCACCGACTTTGAGGGGGTGGCCCGGAAGGCCCTGGCATAAAGATTTCTTGGTTTACTGCGGGTCATTACAGCCCCATCATAATCCAGAACCCCGTCTCCGGCATTTTGCCAGGCGTAATCCCCGGGCAGATTGTTACTCCATGATTCCCAATCAAGGATGCCCTGGATTCGTTTTTCTTTGTCTTTGGAAAAGAGACTCGCTTTAATGGCCATGCCTTTTATCACCGCTTTTTTAACGGCCTTTCCCTTGTCCCCGGCATTTTCAAGCGCTTCACAGGCGTTGCGGTATTGTCCTTGATACAAAAGCATCTGGGCCTGCCACCAGGCCATTTTCCGGGGAAGGCTTATCTCTTTCATCGTTTCCATATACACTTTGAACCAGCCCAGACGTCCGGCGGTTTTTAACAAAAGGTCCGTGGGTTTAACCGGACAGGGAATGACGGTTGCCAGCATCATGGCATGGAAAAAATGACCATCTTCAAACAATTGTTCGGCCAGGATTTTAAAATTGTCAGCAGTGGGGTATTGCATGGCATTTGCCGCGTACAGGGGCAAATGCTTTTTGGGGGATTTGCCGTTGCGGTAAAAGGTGACAAGGCGTTGAAAGGCCTCATGTGACACCTTGGGGGGTGATTTTAAAAACAATTGTCTGAGAAAGGTTTCTGCAAGATAACTCTCCCCCAGCAGGATCAGCTGGTCCACCATTTTAAAACCGGCCCGGGCTCTGATTTTTCCTGTGCTGTTGGCAAAAAGTGCCGACCATTTTTCCAGGGCCTGCAGGGGCTGATCTTCTGCTTCCAGGGCGTTGGCTTTTTCTGTTATGGCGGTGATCCTTGCCCGGGAGATGCGGTTGGATCCGGGATCGGGAAACAGCCCTCCCTGTCCCCCACGGAAAAGGGCATCATTGGCGCGTATCAAGCGAACCAATGGGGTCCAGTGATGGTTCAGATCCGTTTTTATCATCTCCATGGAGGGGTCGGGTTTGTCTTTTTTTCCCGGATCGGATGAGAGAAATGCCACAAAATCGGTAAAAAGATCCTGGGAAGATCCCACGGTTTTCAGGGCCTGGAGATACTCTGATTCTCCCATGCGGTGGGGCAGGGAATCCCGATACTGAACCGCTGCCATGGCAGTGGTGTTTTCTCCCCACAGGGTAAAGCGGTCCACATTCACTGGAAGGGGCAGTTCAATAAAGGCGGGCTTGATAAGGGTCTCCGGGTATAACGGCCATGGGAACACATTGTTTTGATCCGGTTCTGAGCTCAGTAAGGATGGAAAAATGGTACTGATTTTTGAAGCTGCGTTTTTAACATTTTGTCTGATAAATTCATGGTTCTGCAGGTGATTTAGGGGGGATTCCCGAAGTCGTTGCAAGGCAAGTCCAGCCTCTGCCGGGGAGATGCGAAAGTCCTGTGACGCTGCTTCATAACAGGGGGCCACGGTGAAGATCATGGTCTGTTGGCCTTGGATATGGGGTGGTGTTTCCTGGGAATCGTTCACCCGGTTTTTTCCAGAAACCGGGTCTTTGGAACTGGATTGAGTGTTGTTGAATTTAATGAAAAATGTCTGGGACACATTTCGGGGGGCAATGATGATGCGAAGGGTGGATGGCGCGTTTCTTGTGGGCAACCGGTACACCAGGGGGTGCTTGTCATTTGAGGGGATTTTCACAAAACTGCTTTCCTGGATCAGGCTGAGAAGTCGGGCTTCATGTTGGCGTGCCACGGTCATATGGTGATCGTGACGTCGTTTGAGCCGGGGCAGTATAAATCGAAAAGATTGCTGGTCATCTCTGTCCGGTTTATTGAACGGCAACAGGTCACGGAAAAAAGTATGGGCCGCATAAAGCTTTTTTGCCGCTTTTTGGACTCCCGGGGCATCGGGTCGTTTTTTTGCCTGCTCATCCATTGAAAAAGCCCCGGACAATCCCCCCTGGGGTCTTGCATTGTCCCGCACTGTTTTTTGGGCTGTGATTTCAATTTCAGATAAAGTTGGCTTATCTGTAACGCCTTTGTCTCCTGTGGGGATGGATGCCGCTGCACGAATCAGTTTGTCCCTTGTTTGTTCATAGGAGATGGGGGCATTGAGGTGTGAAAACAGGTAATCAGGATTATCTTGTTTAAGAACCCGGGCAATGAGACCTGCCCGGGAATGAAGGGTAAGGGTGTGCTTTCCCCGGGGAACAGTTAAAAAAGCCCGTTGCATTCTGCCGCAAACCAGGGGGGTGCCATCCATGAAAATTTGTTTTGATGTTTCCGGCGGGGTTTCAAAATTCAGGGTGGCAAAGGGGGTATCATCCATGGCAACGTTGACAAAATACCCCAGTCCCCGGGATTGCTCCGGGGCGGGGTAGAGCAGCCGGGTTTCAATGGCAATACGGACCGGTCCTTCAAGGGTCAATTGCCGGGGGACGTTTGTGCCGACCTGCCAGAATCGTTGGGTCCCCGGTACCTTATTTTGAGAAACGGTCACAGGGTCTCCGTTAAGGCAGAGCCGTGTTCTATGGGGGGCAAGAGAGCTTAAGGGCTCCTGTCTCAGGGTGAACAATGCCATTGTTATGCAGGTCTTTTCCTGGAGGGGAAGAGATATGCGGCACATGGCCGGGTCATCCGTGGGAGGGACAACCAGACCGGCGAGCCTGTCCGGTGTCATGGGAATTTTTTGGAATGCGTGGAGACCGGTGCCATTGGAGATGGAGATTTTCAAGGGATCAAGGGGGGTGCAGCCATCCGGGGAAACAATGCGGAGCGTGCTGTTTTCCGGTATTTTTACCTTAACCGATTCCCCGGGTTCAAGGGGGATGATATGCATACCGTATTCCATGCTGTATTCTGGATCGGGTCCGGCAAGTAATTGGCTTTGGTTTTCAATATTGTCCCATCTTAGGGGTAATTCATAATGGGTTAAGAGATCCAGCTGCATTTGATCCACATGGGCCTGGATATGAACAGGGCTGGACCATAAAACAGCAATGGCCCCCAAAAGGTATATTATCTGTTTTTTTAAATAACCGCCAAGGGCAGCGCTCATTTTGACCTTGGTTCCCTTAAAATTTCGTGAGACATGTTGAGAATAAGCCTCTTGTGTGTGGCTCATTTGCTATTTTTCCCCTCATGGAATGGTTCATTTCAATGTGGATAAATCCTTTATGACCGGCGGCCCTGAGGGTACGTCCAATGATGTTGCGGGTGCCCCCAAGCTCTTGTACATCATCCGGGTACAGGCGGATGTTGCCGGAGAGTTTCTGCTGCAGGCATTCCCGGCAGGCCTGGGCCCGGGCGCTTGTGTATCGGGTACCGGCGCTGATGATCATGTCCGACTCCCTGCCTTGCCCGGTTTTTCGTTTTTTGGCGGCAAAGCCATGGAGTTGTATCAGGCTTCCCCTGGGAAATGCCCTGATAAAGGCCTTTGTAAATGCTGTGAAAAAGGTGTCTGGTCGTGCAGCCATGTCCCAGTTTTCTTGCCTTTCAGGGGATGAATTTTCACTGTTTTTTTGTTTGTTTGCGGCTGTTTTATTTTTTTTTCTGTTGCCATACCGGTGTACGGAGTTAAACAAGGTGGCGGCAAAATTGCCTTCTAAGGATAAGCGGATGCCGATCTGGCCGGTGAAGTGATCGTGAAACCCGTGGGGAATCATCAACACCCGGTTTGACCGGGTATGCCCGGGAAAAATATACCCCCCCCTGCCGCTGCCATGGCCCGGGGCCTCCATGACAAGCAGAAAAATCTTGCCTGCATATGCTGTTTCAGAAATGGAAAAGTGAAGCTTCTCCCATTCCTGGCCCATCTGTTTTCCCCGTTCCCCTTTTAACAGTCGGTAAAATAATGATTCCACCTGCTGAAGCTCCTCCGGGGAGGGGGGAATAAAAATATTATCTGCTTTTGTCTGCTTTAGATGGGCTTCCAGTGTATGATATGCGTCGTTGGCCGAACAAAACGGTGCCTGGAGCAGACAAAGGGTCATGATGATTATCCATTGTTTAAAGGTCATGGTTTGCCTCCCGGAAAAGTTTTCGCATGGGATGCTCACCCGGTGTCACCCTGTAGGGCACCACATATCCCCTTGAACCTTTTTCCAGCATCATTTTAATGGTGTAATTGCCGGGTTTGAGGTCTGATCCCAGGGGAATAAAGCAGTGCTGCCATGATCCCAGCGGGGGGGGAGAGGTGTTGAGGACATAGACCGGGCCATTGTTATCAGAACGGACACTGTATCGTCTTGCAAGCAGAGTTAATTTATCATAGGGGCCTTCGGTTCCCCCCCCCGGGGCTTGAATGGTGACCTTGAATTGTAATCGCTGTGAATTGTTCCCCGGGAAAAAAAGGGCCAGGGACAGGGTCTCATCCCCGGGGGAAACCTTGGTGTAGTTCAGATGTATTCCCCGCTGGGTCAGGGGATGGGCAAATCTGAGAAAATATCCGGCATCCCGGGACTGGATGAGATTGATAAAGACTTTAACAGGTTTGGAACTGTGGATGCGCATCACATGCTTTCCCGGGGAAACAGGGGGCAGGGTCAAGGTGCCAGAAGCGCCCATGAGGGCTTCCCGGTGGTGGGTTTTGCCGTCCAGTATCACTTTGATCTCAAAGGGGTGTGAACTGTTTTTGCCATAAAATATCAACCGGGGTCCCATGGTTCTGAGGGCTGCCGGGGCTTTAAACGTCACTGTTACGGGCCGGTTAAGGGCAATGGGCTTGAAGTTTGATACAAGGGCGCTGTCACGCCGGTATGTTTTTTGCTCCGAAGGGACCAGTAAATAATAGCCTTTTGCATTGTTTTCCGGTTCAAAGGTTTCCCACTTGAAATTACCGGCAATGATATCCCGGTTGATTGTGGGGGGCCGGGGCCGGGTGTGGATCACAGTGGATGCCATGGGAAAGACAGTGGCATCCCTTTCCAGGGGGCGTATGGGAAACCAGGTTGCCCGGGGCTTTTCCTGTGCATCGTCTGCTGGATAATAATCCTCCGGTACCCGGGTGAATTTTACCATGCCCGGAGGTCTGTTGTGGCCATTGACAAGCAATGGGGCCGGTGAGGAAAATTGTATGTATCCCACCCCGGGAGGGAGTTTAAAATGAAAAACCAATGGATCTGATAAAATGGTCGGGGTGCCGTTTTCCACCAGGCGGTCATACAGGGACGGGGTCAAAGCAAGGGGGACGGTCTTCTTTTTCAGCACATTGCCCGTGGTGTCAAGCAGGGTGTAATCAAGGCGGGTGTCCACAGGTTCAAAGACGGTCATCTGTGTTCTGACACTTGCCCGAAACGGGGTAAACGCCCCTCCCCGGCCACGGGATATCCGGTAGGTCAAAGGGGTGGCGGCATCCACGGGCCATACCCGCAATGTAGAGGGGGACGGGGTGATATCCACTTCCGGGTCTTTGTCAATTTGATGAATTAATACACTGACCCCTTGATCACAACTTAATTCCATGATGCCGGGAGAAAAATGTTTAATATAGTGGGTATCCGCCCCTTTCCATGGGATGTTCCATTCCAGGGTTTTTTGTTTTTTCCCAAACCATTTTAATGTGATGGAAGGAGGGAAGGAGGGTGTCATCATGTCCGGGGCCTGGAAAAACGATAATTTCAGGTCAAGCCCCTGTTCCGGGATGGGCAGAGTGACCCTTAGGTGTTCATCCATGGCAATACCCCTGGTCCGGGCTGCGGGCAACACCGGGATATCTTCAACCTCTTTTAAGACATACAGTCTGCGGGTAACATAATCAATCCCCTCCGATCCCACAGGGGCCAGGGGCCGCCAGGCCCTGCGGACAAGGTTTTTTGTTTCTGCTTCGGTTAAAAATTCAGTGGGATAAATATTGCCCCGGGCAAGTTTTGTTTTTTTTGCTTTTCCTGTGCGTTTCCAAAGGTGTTCCAGTTTTGCCTTGCCCACGGTTTCAGAAAAATAAAGTCGCATGACCACATCTGAAACAATGGCATCTTTCCGAAAAAGGCGAAAGCGTGCCTTGAGATTCTGTGTGTGCGGTATTCCCTTTAAATCCAGGTTAATAACCCTGCCGTCGCCGGGGATCAGGGCATGATCAAAATAATAACTTGCCGTGGTTCCCTGGCCCAGGGCAGGATCGCCGTACAGGGTAATGGCGGTGTGCTGGTGATACACCCCGGATTTAAGGATGTTATTTTCTTTGTCAAGAATCTCAAATGCCAGGGCATAATGAATGGGTGTATTTTTATCATATGCAGCGTCTTTGGCCATGTTGGCCGTGGTGATGATCTTGATGGCATCGGTTCCCGGAGGAAGTTCAAACTGTGTCCATGGTTTTTGTGCCAGGGTATAGCACAGGCTTATTTTTGCCTCTGGATGTTTAAGGTGGGTGATCAGTTTGTCTTTTAATTTTGCATAAAAGGGGTGTGATGCCATGGCGGCTGTGCAACAGACCATTAGCATTACCATTGAAAAAAATGGGAGCAGGTAAAATTTTTTCACTGTTTTTTCCATTCCAGCCATGGGATTCTTCCATCAACATAATGGGATATGGTGTTCAAGTCCACATTTTCAGGATTGATAACCAACTGTGTGTTTTCATCCCTTGGAAAGAGATTGACCACCGCAGTCAGTCGGTCCGTGTTTTGGAATATCAATAAAAAACTTTGTTTTGAATTAAGGTCAATGACCCGTTCATATGTGAGATGGGGCCATTGATGCATGATATTATCAAGCACAATGATATCATGGGTTTTTATGTAGGCCGACATCAGGGATTTATACCCCCGGGGCAATGGCAAGCTCATTTTTTTCATGCCATGCACCACCGTAAAAAGATCGGCTTCCCGGGTGTCGATGCCCAATGCAAGGAATTGATTGGCATGTATGGTGTTATCTGTCTGCTGTCGAAAGTGGGCCCGGAGTTCGGGGGAGAGCCATATGGTGCCAAATTCTTTATTTTGGGAATGATCAAGATACATGGCCTGGGGGCTTTTGCCCACCTCATAACCGGCAGTGCCCGGAGAGCCGTCCAAAAGTTTAACCCTGAGACCGTTTTTCTCTAAGGAGGTGATCAAGTCACGGGTCAGGTCATTGAGGGTGCTGAACAATTTTACCCCGGATTTTAAGGCCAGCAGAACATCTGTGTCGGGCAGGGCGGTTCCCATGGCCCTGCACTGGACGACCATCAACGGGGCATCGCCGTTTTCTCTGATAATCACCTGGTTCACCAGTGTATAGATGCTCTCCTTGTTTTTCATGCGTATGATATCTGATGAACCATCCCGGTTGGTCAGGGGATGGGCTGTACTGATCATGAGACATTTTGCCTTGATTCGCTCAAAAAGTGCAACAGAATATTCAAAAACATTTATTTCCGACAACGGCCGGGGGACCTGAATGATATAAGGATTTGACGGTCCAAGGCGAAAAATATAGCTGCCCCGGAATCGTTTTGTACCCATACCCTCTTTTTCCGATAAAATCAGATAATCCTGCCCCGATGTTTTGTGATGATATTGAATGATTTCATAACCCATGACAGCACAGGAGGTATTTAAGGCATTTAATTCACTTAAGGCCTCTGGAGACCAGCTGTTTTGCGTGTACATTTCCCGGGATATGTTCACAAGGGGAGTTAAAATTTCATGGTCAAAAAAGAGCAGTTCCTCAAATTTCGGGGGAATATATAGATCTGTTCCCTTTTTTGCGATGTTTTCCTTTCCCCGGAGCAACCAGTCCTGGAGATACCCCACAATACTCTGTTCCCTTATTTCAAAGGGAAGGTCTTTGCTTGCAAAGGGTGGTTTAAACATTAAATCCCTTGCCTGGGTTCGGTTTAAAATCAACTCTGCAAAACCGGAATGGGCCGTATCTGCCAGAATGTTTTTAAACGGGGAGCGTCCCCAGTTGATGCGAAATTCACCAATGATCTTTTCCAGCGCCACAAGATTAAGCCCCGAAGGCAGCGATGATTTCACCCAGAGCATGGAATCAATGAGGGGTTGATCGGTAAATATGGGGGCGGAGCGTTTGCCTGTGAATACCCGGATGGTTTTGGCTGTGTGGCCCCTGATCTGGAGAATATTGGTGTTGGAAACAAGTCGCTGGAACATGGAAAACAGGCTGGAATGGGTTTTAAGAATGTCTGATGAGCCGTCATCATTGGTTTTTAGACCAGAGCCGCCCAGGGCAAGAGCCCGGGCATTAAATGATGTAAACAGCCAGGTTCCGGCCTCCAGGGTGCCCCATTCGTCCAGGGGGGCCGGTACTTCAATGAGCATGGCATTGCCCGGGGTCATGTTAAATACATAGCTTCCCCATCCCTTTTGCGGTGTGTGTTCATACAGGTAGATATAATTGTTTTCCACGGTGGTCATGGTGTAGTTGATGGCGCTGAGGAGTTTTTTTGCTCCCTGGAGACTTTTGTCGTCTTTTGTACGGATATGGTGTTCAATGGCCTTTATGGCTTCGGAGAAGATTTCCAGATCCCGGGGCAGGGGAGGAGCATAGGCGTTTTTTTCCAGGGTGGCAAACAACTTCACCCGATCCGTTTTCAGCACATCAATGAGCCGTTTGTCCTGCAAGGATTTTGGCGGTTGGGGCACTTGGGTGAACAATTGGGTGGTCAGGGAAAAGATGTTGGGAACAAAGGTAATGCCAAAGCCAATGGCGCTGGCCACAATCACCGCCGCCAATGAGGTTTGAAGGGTGGCCCTTGTCACCCGCAACGCAATATTTTTATCGTGCATTTTAACGGCCAGGAGGGTGGTGAGAAGGTACCCAAACCCATAAAAATCAGTTACTTTGTATTGGGGAAACCACCAGATGATGGCCCAACCTGCAAGCAGTTTATACAAAAAGCCAATATTAAAAAAAAGAAGGGTTTTCCGGGCCCCTTCCATGTTGGCTTCCTTGAAAAAAGAAAGTTTTAATGTCAGGGAGGCACAGATCAGAATCACAAAGGTTTCAAGAAACGTGTATATCAGCTTTTCCGGCTGGTACCATTGCAGGGCCAGCAATGACGGAATTAAAATACCACTGTAATCCCATCCATAGCGAAGGTTCATCCGGGAGGCCACAACCGAGGTGGTCAAAAGGATAATATAGGCCTTGGGGCTGGAGAGCATGGAGGCTGCCATGTCTTCGTACATGTAGACGATGTTGCCCATATTAAAATTGGTAAAGCCAATTAAAACATATCTGACAATGAGATAGGTGGCAGCAAGGGTTATAAATGCTGGAAATATCCCTTTTTTAAACCCCGGTTTCCACAATTGATTGGCAAGCAGGGCCACCACAATTAAACCAAAGCTGTGGAGATTATTCCGATAATCAAACACAATCCCCAGGCGTGTGGTTACATACTCTCCTGCCAGGGGTAAAACAATCATATCAAAGATCAATCGCACAATGACGCTCATCAACAGCAGGGCAAAGAAGCGGTCCCTTCCAAAAAAGCTGCTCCACCGCCCCAGGCCGGAGAGGTATTCTGAATAAAACCACACCAGAAAATAGGTGATCACGGCTTCAAATATAATAACAGCGGCAGAGAGCGGTTTTATCATGAAAAGTGGGATCAGGTACCCGGGGACAACCAGACCACTCAATACCCAGCCCAGTCTGAGATTGAAAAAACAGGTGACACACACCCCCACCCACACCGTGGTTGTCACGGAATTGGCAAGGCTTCCCGGTGGAAATAAGGTCAGTGAAAAAGATTCAAGCATGGCGAGGTGTCCGTCTTCTTTCTTTAAATTCAATGAGCCGGAGATGAAATTCAATGCCATCTCCCACACCGCTTTTACCGGTGAGCTCCCCCTTCCATCTTTTCAGTGTGGGAAGCATTTCATGGAGCGTTTTAAATGCCTTGGAATCGGTTAAATGTTTTGAGGACAAGTAGCGCTGAAAATCTTCATCGGGCATGCCATACCCTGAGTTATAAAGTATATACAATAAATGATTTTTCCGGGACTCCACCTTGATGTGTATTGTGGTTTCCTCGTAGGCATCCTGTAGAAGGATAAAAAGTAAGGAAGTAAAAATTTTTTTTAAATCTAATGGGTTGGCTATGGTCATATTTGGCATTGTATCTGGTTTGACATCAAAGATAAGTTGTCTTTTGGCCGCCTCTTCCCCCATGCTTCCCATGGCAGCGGTGAGAATTTTCATGATAATGATAGGAAATAGCTGGCGATTTTCAGAAAAAATATCTTTTCCCATGTAATCGTCAAGTTCATTCATAAAATCTATCATATCTTCTTTTTTACCTTTAAGGCTTTTAACCAGGTCCTTTTTTTCATCGGCAACCATGTCATTTTCTTCAAGCATCATGCATGCGTTCGTGATGGACTCCACCCCATCTTTAAGACGAGCGTTGCTGCGTTGGAAAAAATCTGCTTTTAGACTGATAAAATCCTTGATGTCAGTTACGTCATTCATTTCAAAGAGTATACCATGAAGATCAAATGGGTAGGCTTCATCTTTGAGAAAATTCTTTTTTTCATCAATTAAGGGACGGATGGTAAGCATATAAGCTTTTTTATGATTTGTTATATTTACTGGCAGATTGACATTGTCGTGATTTAAAATAATTTGATTAAGCAGATTTCTAATTTCTTCTGTCGAATGATTTGTTAGCTGTACAGCAAGGTCCAGGGCACTCATTTTAAATGGCGTTGTAATGTTTATTTTTTTTAGGGTTTGAATCATACCTTCATTTATATGGGTCACTTGGCCGAAAATATCATATAAAACAATGGCGGATGCCAGTGAATTAAAAACAAGGTCCAAGACTGAAAGGCGCCGCCCAAGCATGCGGATGGTATTGCTGACTTCCTGGTAAAGATTTTCCTTTGCCTCAAGGCGTAATATTTTATTTATCACTTTCTTTTTGCCTGCTTGTGCAATACGCCATTTTGCTCGTTTGTAAAGTATTTCAGCTATTTCCAACGCAAAACGTTGGATTGCGGGAAGAAGATTGTTGATTTCATCGGCGTTGCTGGATGAGATGACAAAGGCCCAAAATCCTTGAATTTGTCCTTCAAAAATCAGTGGGACTATATATTGTTCATCCTCTTTTTTGACTTTTTTAAAGTATGATTTAATTTGAATGGGACTATTTTCTTCAATGGCAGTGGAATATGGGGTTCTTTCATAATCTCTGCGTCTTTCTTCAATATCTTTAATGGAGGTGTTCAGTGCAATTATCTCCTTTACCCGGTGGTCGTTTCTTACCTTTTCCAAAAAGATGACCCGTTCAAGGTTTAGAGTTTGGTTTACCATGTTTATTACACTGGTCCAATAATCCTTGGATGCATAAAAGCCAGTGGGCAAAAAGTGTTTTTGCATCTGGTTGGATCGGGCGAGAATCATTTTTTTTAAAAATTCAGTTTTTGAGACATAGGTCCTCAAAAAGATAAAGTTAATTACAATAGCTTCGGTGATAATAATTTCAAATAAAGGTGGCCAAAACAGTGTGTATGATAATATAAACCAGTTTAAAACAAAGGATGCTACGAAAAAAAGTATTGTAAAGATAAAAGCCATGGTGCCATTGAGCAGGGTATAGGCGGTGAGTCCAAGAATGGTAATCAAGATTATAAACAATAAAGTTGTCAAGGGGCGAGAGCAGGTGATTGGCTTTTGTTCTATGAGTGTATCCAGTATATATCCATGATATTCCACCAGGGAAATGCTATTTTTCCCCGAATGGATGGGGGTTTGGAAACCTGGTGAGTTTGGCATTTTTTTCAATCCAATGATGATACTGCGATTTTTAACCAATTCTGCAATAACATTGCCAGATAAGGTTTTTTCAAAGTCAATATTGGGAAGCTTTGTCATGGCTCCCATGAAATTAATTGAAAATATATCTTCTTCGGGTAGCCCATGAATACCCCGTTTTGTTGCCGCCTCCATGAGAAAACTGGGGGTTTTTTGATGATTGATATTAAAATAGCTTCTCCCCATGCGGTGGACACCATAATGATCTGGGGGTATTTCATAGGGTGCCATAACAATTTGTTTGCCCCGGGCCTGGGAAGGGATGGGGGCAAATTGTTCTGATTCTGTGGGGTCTTTGGGTTTAAACAATTGTCTGCCAAAAATGACGTTTTCCATGGCAGCGGCTGTGTCATAAAAATTTTCAGATACCATGGGAGGAAAGAAAGAAAAGATAACCTGACTGACCCCGGCGTTTTTAAGACGGGTAAGGATTGTGAGCCACTCCTTGTCTCCCTGGTGGTGCTGATCATAGCTTACCTCCATGATCATCACCTTTTCGGCGTTATGCGTGGAGGCTGGCTGGAGTTTGACAAAGGCGTCATAAAAAATATTGTTGGGAAAATTAAAAAAACCTGCCAGACTCAGGACCCACACCAGAAGAACGGTTGTAAAACCCATATATACGGCAATATATCTTGGTTTTTTGTCCATTGTGCTGTTTCCCTCTTCAAGATCCATTTTTATAATTGCCAGAATCGGGTCAGAATACGGTCTGCCCGTGGCGGTTTATATGAAATACTCCGCAAACCGGGAGTGTATTTCAAGCTTTGTTGTGGGCAGAACCGGATCCGAATACGGTCCGCCCGTGGCGGTTATATAGAAGAATATATGCCCGGACGAACATAACGAATAAAAAAGATGTACCATACCGATTCAATGCCTGCTTTTTCGATATTGTGACATGAAAAAAGTATATGTGATACAAAAAAATGGTTTTTGGGGGGCATTTTTCATGTTTATGATTGCGAAGTTTTTTTATCCCCCTGAAATGGCAGGGAAGATATTAATTTCATCACCGTTTTCAACTAAATGTTCCCGTGTAATCACCTTTCCATTTTTGATGGCAATAAAACCGCCCAGTTTTATTCCGGCTTTTTGGGCGGCAACGGGCAGCAGCTTGCCAAGTTTTTGGGGTTCACTGATTTCCAGGGTCACCTTGTCTTTATTTGTAAGCTTGAAATTTAGAACCGGCATTGTTGGCCTCTTTGATGAATGGGGTTAATTTTTGTTGTGGCTTGTAATTTGCTGATGAGCCATCGCTGAATTTTAACCTAAGTTTGCCGCAATACCCCACAGTGCCTTGATTTTCGGGTTGGAAATGTTTTTTTTCAAGGCACAGATACCAATGGAAAATGGGGTCAAGGCGGGGGTGTTTTTCAAAATTTTAACCTCATTATAAAGCGGACTTTTTTCCAGCACCAGCTGAGGAACCACAGCCACCCCGCACCCCAGACTGACCATGGCAATGATGGCTTCGTTACCTGCCACCTGGGCATAGATGTTGGCACGGATTTCTTCTCTGTTGAGCCATTGATCCAGTTGTTGCCTGCTCAGTCCCTGATCCGGCATGATCAGGGGGGTTTTTTCCCAATTGACGGTACTTCCGGAGTATATAACGGTGTTTGGGAATTTTGAAGGGGCAATGAACACCAAAGGGGTTTCAGTGACTTTCATGTATGCAAGATCCTGGGGCATCTTTCCCGGCAGGGCCGCAATGGAGATATCCACCTCTTCATTCCATAGTTTGGTCAATGCTTTGGCGGCATCCCCGGTTTCCAGGTTGATCTGCACTGCGGGATGCATCCGTCTGAACTCAAATAAAATGCTGGATAAGATGCCGTACACAGCGGTGACAGAGCCGTAGATGGATAGTTTTCCCACCAGTCCCTGGATGGCGGACAAATCATTTTGAAATTCAACCCAGCGCCGGGAGACATCTTCAGCATATCCAAGGAGTGCTTTTCCGGCACAGGTGAGTGTTACAGATCGGTTATCCCGGGTAAAAAGAGATTGGCCCACTCTGTTTTCCATGCGCTGGATCATCCGGGTCAGGGCCGACGGAGTCATATGACAGGCCCGGCTGGTTTTTCCAAAATGAAGGGAATGTGCCAGATGCCTGAATGTTTGAAGTTCTCGAATATCCATATACATTTTCCGAATTTTTTATATGAAATACTCCGCCAATCAGAGGCGTATTTCAAGCTTCGTTGTGGGCGGAACCGAATCAGAATACGGTCCGCCCGTGGCGGTTATATGAAATACTCCACAAATCAGGGCGTATTTCAGGCTTTGTTGTGGGCAGACCGAGATCAGAATAAGGTCTGCCTGTGGCAGTTTATATACAATGCAGACTCCGGGTCTACCCCAGCAGAGCCCCCCCTGACGGGTAATAGGAAGCGGCCAATTGAGCGGCCCATTGCCCCTCGGGGAGGCGGCAGGATAGCATTTTCACTATTCGTTGTGGCTGCTGGTTACAGCCATGTATGTTATATTGTTTTGAAAATTGCAATACAGTATATCAAATAATTCACTTGACGCAATAATAAAAATGGAGTTTGATGGATTCCATCATATAGAAACACAAACAATCTAATCTGGAGAAACAATATGGGACAAAATTATTTTAATTCCTTACCCCTTAGACTACAGCTGGAAGAACTGGGACAATGCCGATTCATGGATTATTCTGAATTTGATGGAGTGGCGGCCCTTAAAGGGAAGAAAATTGTCATTGTGGGATGTGGTGCCCAGGGACTTCACCAAGGATTGAATTTGAGGGACAGTGGTCTGGATGTCTCCTATGCCCTGAGGTCCGCCGCCATTGAAGAAAAAAGGCAGTCTTATAAAAATGCTGCAGAAAACGGGTTTAGCGTGGGCATTTATGAAGATATGATCCCCACTGCAGATCTGGTGATTAATCTTACCCCGGACAAGCAACACACGCCGGTGGTGTCTGCTGTGATGCCGTTGATGAAACAGGGGGCCTGCCTTGCCTATTGCCATGGGTTTAATATTGTGGAAGAAGGCATGAAGATCCGGGAAGATCTCACCGTGATCATGGTGGCCCCGAAATCTCCGGGTACCGAGGTCAGGGAAGAGTATAAACGCGGTTTTGGTGTGCCCACCCTCATTGCGGTTCACCGGGAAAATGATCCCGACGGATACGGCTGGGACATGGCCAAGGCCTATGCGGCCGGCACCGGTGGACACCGGGCGGGCGTGTTAAAGTCTTCCTTTATTGCCGAGGTGAAATCCGATCTCATGGGAGAGCAGACCATCCTTTGCGGCATGCTCCAGGTGGGATCTTTGCTGTGCTATGACAAAATGATGGAAAAAGGCATGGATGCCGGTTATGCATCAAAATTGATTCAATATGGATGGGAAACCGTCACCGAAGCATTAAAGCATGGCGGTATCACCAATATGATGGACCGGTTGTCCAATCCGGCCAAAATCAAAGCCTTTGAACTGGCAGAAGAACTTAAAGCCATCCTCCAGCCGCTGTTTAATAAGCACATGGATGATATCATGTCCGGCCATTTTTCCAGTACCATGATGGAAGACTGGGCCAATAATGACGTTAATCTTCTGAAATGGCGGGCAGAAACCGCAGAAACCGCCTTTGAAAAATCCCAATGTACCGAGGATGAGATCCCGGAACAAGAATTTTTTGATAATGGAATTCTCATGGTTGCCATGGTCAAGGCCGGGGTGGAGATGGCCTTTGATACCATGGTGGCAGCAGGAATCAAAGCGGAATCTTCCTACTATGAATCCCTCCATGAGGTCCCCCTGATTGCCAACACCATTGCCAGAAGAAAACTCTATGAGATGAATGTGGTTATCTCTGATACCGCAGAGTATGGCTGTTATCTTTTTGCCCATGCCGCCGTGCCCCTGCTTCAGGATTTTATGAAAGGTATTGATGTGGATGTCATTGGGAAGGGGTTGGATCTCAGAGAAAATGGCGTTGACAATATACAGCTGATCAAGGTCAATGGGGCCATTGATTCCACCGGTGTTGAAATCATCGGAAAAGAATTGCGCTCTCATATGGGTGCCATGAAGGCGATTTTGTAAGGCTGTTATCTCCTTTGACCCTTTGTGTTGTAATTATTTTTTGCGTAATTTAAGAAATAGCAGCCCAAGTAGCATTGTGAGCCATGTAGCAGGTTCAGGTATGGGAGGTATATTGTCATCTGTACCTGCTGGCTTAACGTCGATTCCAATTGGAAAAGGTGGTAAATCCGGTAACACATTTGTTGAATAGTCATCATCGGCTGAGGGGAATTTTGACGAATATCCGCTGGAGTCGCCGCCATTGCCATCAAGGGACCAGGTGATCGGTTCCTGTGTGGTTGTGGAATAATTTTTGTCCACAAATTCAGTGTTTTTTTCTGGGTATGTTTTGGGAAGGTGCTTTAGGTAGGTGGGATTGGGGTTGTGCACAGCAAGCGCTCTATTTTTATTAACCATGGCACTGTTTTCAAGTGGATTGGTGTTTTCGGGAGTGGAATAGCAGGGCAGAATCACTTCTGCTGGACCATTCCCGCAAATATAGGGTAGTACCCAGCTGTGTTGGCCATTGTTTACAAAGAGTGCTGGCTCCCTCTTTCCCATATACTTTATAGGACCAAGGGATCCACCATGTTTAAAGGGAAGAAAGTATAGATAAGTGCTCTGGGAGAGTGTGCCAAAAGAGATTTTGAATTTTCCAGATATGGTGGTTTTTTGGGGGAGGTTTTTCTTCGATGGTGACGCAGCTACCCATATTTTGAAGTCGGGAATGAATTTTCTAAAAAGATTTAATACTGTGTCAGGAACAGGGCGGCCCCATTGTTTTCCGAAATCTTCCAGAAGATTTGGATTTTTGTTCAACATTTCCAGGTTGGCATCCAATGGGTAGGTCCCCAATTTGTTTATTTGGACAAAGGTTCTTTGGATATCTTTAAGGCATCTTATTTTTGAAAAGTTTATTTTTTTATCAGTGCGGGAAAGCATGGCCACTGGTTGAACCTTATTGTCCATGGTAATGGTTCCAATGGGCATGGTTCGGGCAGCATGGTTTTCTCGGTTTTGGGTGGAGCTGACTGCATCTTTATAAAGAACATAACCAGGGCCATTGGTATATAATTCTTTGCTCTCACCAGTTTCCATCATGTAAAGTAGAAACACAATAAAAAAAAGGGTGGTGATGCTTAAAGTGATAAGTATATAAGGCTTTGATAATATTTTGTACATGGCCATACACCTTACTTGTCATTAAAAATTTGAATTGCAAAATGTATGCAATAGAATTACAAATTAATCATATCGTGAATTTAATTGTTTTGCAAATTTAATTAATTGCACTTCATTCATCGTCAGCAAAATCAAACTAAAGAAACCATAATCTACAAATATTTGTCTGGATTTTTTCTATATTAACTCAACTTTCGGTGTTCGCATTTCGTGGTGGGGTCAGGCTTTCGTTATTGACATTATCGAGGCTTTTTTCGTTGGCAAAGGCCTTGGTCGATAACATCAATAACAAAAGCCTGACCCCGTCGGCACACTGAGCCCATCGGTACATTTAAAAATGCTGGCTTTGAAATGAAGCCCGAAAGTTGAGTTAATTGTAAAAAACGAAACAATATTAGGTGTGTCTATGCTTCTTTATAATCCAATTGTAAAGTCATGGAATGAACTGTCGTTGTTTCTATGTCTCTAAGGGTGAAGCATCCAGGCAAAAAAATCTGATTCTCTTACAAATAACATAAAACTCAGAGATTAGAATCTAATAATTCGGCAGCATGATCCAGGGTAGCCTGGGATATTGTGCTTCCCCCCATCATCCGGGCAATTTCGTGGATCCGGTCCTTTTTTTGGGTCAGGGGAGTGATATGGGTGGCCGTGCGTTCATTGATCACCTGTTTTTCAATTTTATAATGGGTTTTACCGTATTTTGCAATCTGGGCAAGATGGGTGATGCAGATCACCTGATATTTTTCCGCCAGGGCTTTTAGCTTTATCCCCACCTTGTCCGATGTTTTTCCACCAATTCCGGAATCCACTTCATCAAATACCAGGGTGCCAAGGTCGTCGGTGTGGGAAAGGATGGCCTTAAGGGCCAGAACCACCCGGGAAAGCTCTCCGCCGGATGCAATGCGCGCCAGGGGCCGGGGCTTTTCTCCGGGATTGGGTGCCATGAGAAAAGAGACCTTGTCCATGCCGGTGTCCGTGATTTTCATGCCGTTAATGGAAAAAAGGTCTTTGGGCTGTTTTTCCGGCCTTGATAAAGGGGAGTGATTCACGACAATGGTGAATCGAATTTGATTCATTTCAAGGGTTTTTAGTTCATTTTCTGCCAGTTTTGCCAGCTTTATTGCCGCTTTTTTTCGTTTTTTTGACAGATCCAGGGCCATTTTACCCAACGATTGGGACAGCGCCCGGCATTGTTCTCCCATGGCCTCTATTTTTTCAGCCATATGTTCCGATCCGGAAATTTTTTCCTTTAATTCTCCGTAAAATGTCAAAAGATCTTCCAGGCTGGTCTGGCCGTATTTTCGCTTTAGTTTTTGTATGAGATCAAGCCTTGCTTCAGTCTCTTCCAAAGTGGCGGGATCAAGGTCGATACCGGTGGATATGTGCCGCATTTCATCGGTGATATCTTCCAGTTCAAGCATTGTTCTGGATAGTTTTTCTGCCACTTGGGCAATATTTGTATCCAGGGGGGTATATTTTTCAAGGCCGGTTTTAATGGTATCAAGTTTTTCCAGAATGGTATCTTCACCGGTGTAAATATGATTTATCCCGGTTTTAAGGCAGGTGAAAATTTCTGAACCGCTTTTCAGACGTTTTTTTTGTGTTTCCAAAAGGATATCTTCTTTGGGAGAAATATTGGCTTGATCAATTTCATCAATTTGAAATTTAAGAAGTTGATTATCCTCTGTGCGTTTTGTAATGGTTGCTTTGAGATGTTCAAGTTCCCGGATCAGGGGCATAAGCTCGTTCCAGGTGGCTTTTACTTTATTTCGCAGGGGCCATATGCCTGCAAAATGATCCAGGATGTCCAGGTGGTTGTCTTCTTTTAAAAGTCCCTGGTGGGCATGCTGGCTGGAGATGGATGCCAGATTGCCAGTGACCTGTTTTAAAAGCTGTATGGTGCTCTGGGTGGAGTTGATGAAGATTCGGTGTCTTCCATTGGCATTGATGATTCTGCGGATGATCAGGCCCTCTGACGGGTCCAGTCCCTGGGATTTTAAAACAGTGGCGGCGGGACTGTCCAGGGAGATATCAAAAAAAGCTTCCAGATGGGCACTTTTTTCGCCGGTGCGAACAAGATCTGCCGATGCCCGTCCCCCCAGAAGCAGGTTCACCGCTTCAATGATAATGGATTTGCCAGCACCGGTTTCACCGGTGAGCACTGAAAGTCCCCGGGAAAAGGATATTTTCAGGTCATCAATGATTGCAAAATTTTTTATGGCCAGTTCGCTGAGCATGAAATTTCCTGATAAAGTTCACAATATGAAGCAGATAGATGGCCATGATGGCTGCCACAAGCCGGGGGACCCAGAGCCAGAAAGGAAAAATTCCCAATGGAAGAAACAAAGCCGGATCTTCAATCATGGCATGGTTGATGCCGATGGAAAGGTGAAGTCGGTTCAGATCATCCCGGTCAAAGGTGTTTTCCCTGGTTTCTTCCACAATCACCGCCGCACCATAGGTCAGGCCGAATATGGCTGCGGTGAGCCACAGAACCCCGGTGGATCGACCCAAGCCCATGAGGGAAAGGATTGGGGAAATGGCCTTGACAAGGTGCTGAATCAGATGAAAGGTTTTCATCAGTTCCATCACCACCATCAAAGGCATGATAATTAAGAAAATTTGAAGGCCAAGGCCTGCCATGTCCCATGTCCAGCCAGACAGCATGCTACCCAGGGAGACCGCAGCGGTGTTTTGAGCCGCTGTGGCACCCGGCATTCCGGGTGGGGCAACATCCATGAAAAAGGCGGCAATAACGGTGACCAAAATGGACATGATCAGCCTAAAACAGGCTGCCGCAACCGGGTTAAATCCCGATTGTCCCTGGACAATACTTTCCTGGATGATGTTGTGGGAGATGAGTAGAAAAATGGCAATCAAGGTCATCTGGTCCAATGTCAGGGGCAGGGCAGCCATGGCACCGATGGCACCGTAAATACCGGTGAACAGGCCAATGATAAGGGGCAGGGCCGCCGATGCCGGTAAATGGAGCAGCCCCATGGCCGGCTGGATAAGAAAGTCCAGGGAGTAGAGCCATCCGGAATACACCAGCAGGGCCGTTCCCAAAGAGATGGGAACCAAAATTTTCAGCAGCCACAGATAACCGCTCATGCCCCTTTTAAGACCGTTTTTTATGCTGTCCATTATTTTTTGACGCATGTATCAGATCCCCAGATATGCCTTTTTAACATCTTCATTGGATAAAAGATTTTCTCCGGTGTCGCTCATGGTGATGGATCCTGTTTCCATGACATACCCCCGGTGGGCAATTTTCAAGGCAAGGTTGGCATTTTGTTCCACCAGAAAAATGGTGGTATTGTTTTCTTTGTTGATTTTTTTGATAATATCAAAAATCTGCTTCACTATGATGGGGGCAAGTCCCAGGGAGGGTTCATCCAACAGCAGTAATTTGGGCCGTGTCATGATGGCCCGGGATATGGCCAGCATCTGTTGTTCTCCACCACTTAAGGTTCCGCCTGCCTGGTGCCGTCGTTCGGCAAGGCGGGGGAAAAGATCAAAGATATACTCCAGGTCTTTTTTGATATTTTCAGTGTCTTTTCGAAGAAAGGTCCCCATGTCAAGGTTTTCCATCACCGTGAGGTATGGGAAAATATGGCGGCCTTCGGGTACCTGGTTGATGCCAAGGGCAACAATTTTATCCGGGGTCATTCCATGGATGGGCTGTCCCTGGAAGTGGACTTCCCCCCGGCGGGCTTTGGTCACACCGCAGATGGTCATGAGGGTGGTGGATTTTCCGGCACCGTTGGCTCCGATGAGGGTGATGATCTCCCCCTCTTTAACATCCATATTGATATTTTTAAGGGCCTGGATATTACCATAAAAGGTTTCAATATTTCTCAGTTTAAGCATCGATTTCCTCCCCCAGATAAGCTTTGATCACCACGGGGTTGTTCCGGATTTCTTCGGGAACGCCTTCTCCGATTTTTTTGCCGTAATCCACCACATAGATACGCTCGGACAGACTCATGACAAGTTTCATGTCATGCTCAATGAGCAGGATGGAGATCCCTTCGTTATCCCGGATTTTTAGAATTAACTCATCCAGTTCCGCAGTTTCCTGGGGATTCATGCCGGCAGCAGGTTCATCCAATAACAGGAGAAAGGGGTCTGTGGCCATGGCCCGGGCAATTTCAAGCAGGCGTTGGGCCCCGTAGGGCAGGTTGACGGCCAATTCATCCACATATTTTTCCAGGCCGATTTTTTTAAGAATTTCATAGCTTTTTTCCACAATGAATTTCTCTTCAGCCAAGGTGGATTTGCCCCGGAAAATGGCTCCCATTACCCCGGTGTGGGTCACGGCATGGCACCCCACCATGACATTTTCCAGCACGGTCATGGAGGTAAAAAGCCGGATATTCTGAAAGGTTCTGGCCAGGCCTTTCCGGGTAACAATATTGGTTTTTAGTCCGTTGATGCGCTCTTGTTTTCCCTGGGGATTGATGAGGACATCTCCGGATGTGGGGGTGTATATGCCGGTGATACAGTTGAAAAATGTGGTCTTTCCGGCACCGTTGGGGCCGATGAGGGCAACAATTTCCCCTTTATTGATGTAAAGATCCAGGCTATCAATGGCCCGAAGCCCGCCAAAATCCATGGTCATATTTTTTACTTCAAGAATTGGTTTCATAAAGAGTCTGTTGGGGGATAAGGTTAGTTTTTCTCAAACTTATAGGTTTTTCTCACGTTTTCAATCATACCGCCGGGACGAAATACCATCATGAGTACCAGCACAGCACCAAAGGTTATCATGCGAAATTGTCCGAAATCCCTGAGGTACTCGGGCAAAAGAATAAGAAGCAGGGCACCGGATATAACACCGGCAATGGAGCCCATTCCCCCCAGCACCACAGTGCAAAGGATGATCACCGATTCCCAGATGGTAAAGCTGGCCGGGTTGATGAAAGTGGTCTTGGCGGCAAATACCACCCCGCCCATGCCCGCCCATGTAGCCCCCAGGGCAAAGGCCCTAAGTTTGGTTTTTGCCTTGTTGATGCCCATGGACTGGCAGGCAATTTCATCGTCTTTCAAGGCGATCCATGCCCTGCCTATTCTGGAGTTTTCCAGGCGATTGATGACAAAAATGGTGAAAATAACCAAAGCCACGATGATGTAAAAAATAAAAATGGTGGAGCCTTGCAGGGAAAGATCCGTGCCGGGAAGTCCCGGTTTGGGAATATTGGCAATGCCGCTGGGTCCAAAGGAAAATTCGTTCCAGTTTTCCAGTACCAGGCGGATGATTTCACCAAAACCCAATGTCACAATGGCCAGATAATCCCCCCGGAGTCGCAGCACAGGGTAGCCCAGAATGATACCAAAAAGGGCTGCCAGAAGCCCCCCCAGGGGCAGGGCAATCCAGAACACCACACCGTAATGGAGGTTCAAAAGGGCATAGGAGTAAGCACCCACGGCAAAAAATGCCACATATCCAAGATCCAGAAGTCCGGCAAGGCCGATGACGATGTTCAACCCCAGTCCCAGCATGACATAGATCAGGGCCGATATCATGATATTGGTCTGGTACATGGAAAATATATGGGGAAAAAGCAGGGTAAAACATCCAATGATAATGATGCCCGGCAGGGTGAGTTCTTTTTTCTGCAGCAGTCTCTGTATGATGCCCGGGCCTTCTTTTTTTTCTTTCTTACTGCCGTCGGCCTGGCGTTTTAGAAGGTACCGCCAGAGCATGGAGAGGAAAAATGCCCCAATGCCCACCAGGACCATGTTATGCCATCGCCACTCCACAGTGTCGGTGACCGTATTTACCTTGATCACCATGAGGGGAAAGGTGAGAAACATGAACCATATGGAGGCCAGAAACGATTTTTTGATTTCATCTTTTGCTGTCATAGTTACAATCCGTATATTGTTATACCTTCTTGGTTTCTGCCCTGCCCAGGATTCCCGAGGGCCTGAAAATCAGAATCACCACAAGAAACAAAAAGGCAAATACGTCTTCATAGTCGCTGGAGATATACCCTGTGAAAAAACTTTCCGTCCACCCTAACACCAGAGCGCCCAACACGGCACCCGGAATACTCCCGATGCCACCCAGTACGGCGGCAACAAATGCTTTGATACCGGCAATGAATCCCATGTAAAAGTTAATCTGCCCAATGTGGGATGCAATGAGAATGCCGCCGATGGCAGCAGTGGCTGAGCCCACGATAAAGGTGACGGAGATAACCCGGTCCACATTGATGCCAAGGAGCGCCGCCATCATTTTGTCCTGGGAGGTGGCCCGCATGGCTTTGCCGATCTGGGTGAATTTGATCAGAAAGGTGAGCAGGATCATCACAACCACTGTGGTGATGATAATAACCAGTTCCGGGGAGGTGAGGATATGTGCATAGGGCTCCCAGAATTCAAAATCAGGGATCAGGCTGGGAAAGGGAAGAAAGTCCGATGTCTGGGCCAGGAGGACATAGTTCTGTAAAAACAGAGACATGCCAATGGCGGAGATCAGAGCCGAGAGCCGGGGGGCGTTTCTCAATGGCTTGTAGGCAATTTTTTCCATGGTGAACCCGTAGGCACAGGAGTACACAATGGCTGCCATGCCGGCCAGGACCACCACGGCCAGGGTGGGAAAGCCCAGCATGGTGAAAACACTTGCGATGATAAGGCCGGTGAAGGCCCCGATCATGTAAATTTCACCGTGGGCAAAGTTAATCAGCTCAATGATGCCGTACACCATGGTATACCCAAGGGCAATGAGGGCATAGATACTTCCCCGGGTGAGGCCGCCTAAAAAGAGTTGTGCAAAATATTCAAAGTCCATATCAATCCTGCTTTTCTGCCTGACTTGTCCCGGAATAGATGGGCTCTCTGGACAAGAGAAGAGGGGACGGACAAAAAAATAATCCGTCCCCCCTGGATGATTCAATAAATAACCGCCACGGGTGGGCTGCATTCTGACCTCGGCCGGCCCACAACAACGATAGAGATTCTCCACAGACCTGCGGAGTATTTCATATAACTGCCACGGGCAGACCGTATTCTGATTCGGCTTTGCCCACAACAAAGCTTGAAATACCCCCCTGATTTGTGGCGTATTTCATATAAAAACACCTGTAAAGTTGAAATCCAGGTGTGTATGGATGGGGAAATTTTGGGACACCCCTGTGGGTTTTTTATTTTTGTTCCACAAATGTGCCGTCTTTCACCTGGTATACGGAAAAACCAATACCAGTGGCATCACCGTTGGCATCAAATTTAATTTTACCAAGTGGGGTGTCCACATACTCTGTGTGAAGGGCTTTTACGATGGCATCATAATCTGTGGAACCTGCTTTTTCAATGGCGTTGAGAAGTGCCAGAGTTGCGGCATAGGCATTGTCAAAAAAAGCACCGGGATCAGAGCCATAGGTGTCCTGATGTTCTTTTTTTGCAGCAACAGCCAGGGGATTTTTGGAGATATCCATGGGGCCTGTGGCATAAACGCCTTCGCAGTATTTGCCGGCCACTTTAATGAAAGTGTCATCTTTTACACCGTCGCCGCCCATGAAAAGGGTTTTCATCCTTTTTTTGCGCATGAGGGTGACAATCTTGGATGCTTCGGGGTGATAACCGCCCCAGACCACCAGGTCGGGTCTTTTGCTTCTGACTTTGGTAACGATGGCAGAGTAGTCCACGGCGCCGGGGGTGACACCTTCAAATAAAACCACATCTGCACCGGCTTCTGTGAAATATTTCTGGGCCAGCTCTGCCTGTCCTTTACCATAATCGCCTTTGTCATGGAGTACGGCAATTTTTTTAACTTTAAGGACGTTCATGGCATATTTTGTCTGAAGCTGGGCCTGGGCCGCATCATGGGCAATGGTTCTGAAAAAATTGGGGTATTCGCCGCTCAGGGTGAGTCCAGGGCCTGTGGCAGAGGGGGACATGGCAATAATGCCGGAGTCTTTGTAAATACCAAGGGCTGATTTGGTGGCACCACTGCAAATGTGGCCCATGACAACATCTGCGCCGTCGGATACCAGTTTGGTGGCAGTATTGCCGGCAACTTCAGGTTTACACACATCGTCTTCCACCAGAAGCTCAACCTGTTTGCCAAGGACACCGCCCTGGGCGTTGATTTTTTTTACCACCAGTTCTGCAGCCTTCACCGACGGAAGTCCATAGGATGCCAGATCCCCACTGTGGGCACCGGCAACACCGAGTTTAATGGTATCTCCGGCCAATGCGGCACCGGTGAGGGCAAAAAGGGATACAGCCAATACAGCCAGTACTTTACCGAATTTTTTCATGGGTTCTCCTATATTTACGTGTTGATAATAAGGGCACCTTAAAAAATAAATTAACCTATGATTTATACTGATTCACCAGGGTTGAGTCAAGGAAAAACGCGACAAATCAGGGGATTAGATCCAGCCAATTGTCCGGAAAAGGTTCAATGGGAATAAAAAAAACTTGCATCTATACGCTGGAAGCAAGTAAAAAGACCATTACGCAATGTAACAAGATATTAAAAGCTTAATAAAATTATGAATATAGATGCAGCAAAAGAGAGCTCCCTCCATGGAAATTAAATGTATCGGTCTTTTTGTTAAAAGAGATGAACTGGCAAGGAAAAAGGCCGTGGCCTTGGAAAAATGGCTTCTGCAAAGGGGCATTGATGTTTTTTATGCCGATGGGCCGGAAATCTCATTGTCCCGAAAGGACCCTTTCTGCATTATTGTTCTGGGGGGGGACGGTACTTTTTTAAGTGCGGCCCGCCTGGTGGGGAGCCGGGATATTCCCCTCATGGGAATCAAATTTGGCGAAGTGGGATTTTTGGCTGAAACATTGGAAGCCCATCTTTTTCAGGCCGTGGGCCATGTGCTGGAAGGAAAGTATGTTGTTGAAAAACGCATGCGTCTCCAGGTGAGTGTCATCCGGGAGGGAGAAGAAATTGCCTCTGTGGGGGTTTTAAATGATGTGGTGCTCAATAAAGGTGCCCTTTCCCGCCTTGCCCGCTGTGCCGTGTACATTGACTCAAGCTATCTGACCACCTTTAAGGCCGACGGACTCATCGTGGCAACCCCCACAGGTTCCACAGCGTATTCCCTGGCTGCCGGGGGGCCTGTGATTCATCCCGTTGTACCGGGGATTATTTTAACCCCCATCTGTCCCTTTACCTTGACCAACCGGCCCTTGATTATCCCTGATACGGCCCAGGTGGAAATGCATCTGGAGGATGATCCGTCAGATATTGTTCTTACCTTTGACGGTCAGGAGGGCATGGCCATTGATTCCCGGGATAAAATCGTGGTTAAAAAAGGAACTTATCCCGTAAAGATGCTTTCTTTGTCCCGGGATAATTATTTTAATGTTCTAAAGGCAAGGCTCATGTGGAGTGGGGGGCGGGGGTAGTCAGGGCGTATTGTAATCAATCACTGGATTCCCATATGTCTACAATCTCAAGCCTGCCTGGATATTTCATTGTTTTGTATTTTGTGATGCCTGCCAGCCGCCGGGTGATGTGACTGATCCGTGAAACATTGGTTTGAATGGTGTGCATGTCTTTGACAAGCTGGCTGTCGGGATCCTGGTCCATGGCGATTAATTCAGAATGCCCCATTAATGTCTGCAACGGTTGATTGAGTTCATGACACACGGCTCCTGCCATCTCCAGGACCCCCTGGAGGCGCTCTCTTTCGCTTTTTTCCTGTTGTGCACGGTGTCGTTCCGTAATATCGGAAAATGTGGCAATCAGGCAGGCCACAGGGTTTTTGGCATCGGCACTGCCTAATTTTATATGGCCGGAAAATGTGGAGCCGTCTTTGCGCATGAGCACGCGGTCTATTTCCATTTTATTTGTGCGGGGGAAATGTTCGTATATCTGTTCTCCTGCCTCCAGAAACGCCTCATTGCTGGGGTAGATCATTCTTAGACTCTGGTTTTTAAACTCATTTTTTCCATGGTACCCAAAGAGTTTCACCATTTCCTGATTGACCCATTTAAAGGTCCTGTTTTCCACAAGGGCAATGCCCACCGGTGATGTTTCAAGAATTTTTTCAAGGATCTGACCCTGCTCCTGGAGGGCATCGCTGGCCTCTTTTCGCTCCAGGGCCAAGGCAATGTGCCGTGCCACCAGGTCAAGGATGTCCAGATCTTTTTTGGTGTAGCTGACGTTGGCCATGTAACTTTGTACGGCAACGGCGCCGGTGACCCTGGTGCCGATTTTAAGGGGAGCTCCCAGCCATGTACAGCTTAAAGTACCAATGGTTTTCTTTTTAATGGTTCTGGCATGTTTTAAAATGTCTTTTTTGTCAAAAAGGAGGGGCTTGCCTACCTGAATAACCTTGCCGGTCAAGGATGCGGTATTACTGAATCCTTTTATTTCATGGATGTTTTTGTCATGCTGGTCCACATAATAGGGAAAGGTGATGGTATCTTTATCTGGATGATGTATGGCAATGAAAAAATTGTCTACATTGAGAATTTTTCCAAGGGACGTGTGAATGGCCTGGTAAAGCTCGTTGAGATTCCGTGTTCGGTTCACGGCTTCTGCTATTTCCAGCAAAACATCCATTAGTTTCTGGTGTTTCTTTTCGAGGGCAGACATTGTTCTTGCTTCTTCCATAATTTGTTGTTTTTTGTCCTTTGACCGGCACAGATTTCCGGGCAGGTGGCCGTGTATTGTATTACGATTTTATCATAATTAAGGATATATATAAATCTATTCGGGGGATTTGTAAAAGTATTTATCATCTTCCCGGCACCTTGTCCTGTTGTTCATGGATATACATTTTTGTTGTGGGGGAGAATTTAAATTTCTACATGGACAGTGTCTCTCCTAAAGTGATATAAACCCAAATTTATGATCTATTAAAATCAGGACGGCAACGTGTCAGATATTAAAGAAAAAAATAAATCCTTTGAAGAAATTTCATTGCTCTATGAAATCCATGAGGCATTGAACGAGCACACGGATATGAAAAGATCCCTGTACCGGGTGTTGACTATTTTGGCAGAATCCCTGGATCTCATCCGGGGGGCCATTACGCTCTTGGACCCTGTGACACGGGAAATTCACATTGAAGTTGCCCATGGAATTCCGGAAAGAACCACAAAAAATGTGAAGTACAAGATGGGGGAGGGTATCACCGGTCGGGTGATACAGACGGGGAAGGCCATGGTGGTTCCCAGCATCAGCCGGGAACCTCTGTTTTTGGACAGAACAGACTCCAGAAAGGTCAGCGTTGCCGGAGATTATTCTTTTATCTGTGTGCCGGTGATGCGGGAGAAAAAGGTGGTGGGTGCCCTGAGTGCCGACACCCCCCTGGAGGGGGAAGATGCCCTGCAAAAAGGAGAAAAGATTCTTTCTGTCGTGGCCACCATGATTGCCCGCCATGTGATTAACCTGGAAGCCCTTCACATGGAAAAGGAATTTTTAAAAGAGGAAAACCTTCGCCTCAAGGGTGAACTGGAAAATAAATACAGTTTTTCCAACATCATCGGCAACAGTAACAAGATGAGAGAAGTGTTCCAGATGATTTCCCAGGTATCCCGGAGCAATGCAACGGTTCTGATCCGGGGGGAAAGCGGCACCGGCAAGGAGTTGATTGCCAACTCCATCCATTACAACAGTCTTAGAAACAGCCATCCCTTTGTGAAGATAAATTGTGCGGCCCTGCCGGAAAATCTCATTGAAAGTGAACTGTTCGGCCACGAAAAAGGAGCCTTTACCGGAGCTGCCACCCAGAAAAAAGGAAAATTTGAAATGGCCAATAAGGGTACCATTTTCCTTGATGAGATCGGTACCATGCAGCCGGGGGTTCAGGTCAAATTATTAAGGGTGCTTCAGGAGAGAGAATTTGAGCGGGTGGGGGGATACAAAACCATTAAAAGTGATGTGAGAATCATTGCCGCCACCAACAGCAATCTTGAAGAGATGGTGGAGGAAAAAACCTTTCGGGATGATCTTTATTTCCGGCTCAATGTTTTTCCCATTTATCTGCCCAGCCTTCGCATGCGCCGCACCGATGTGATGCTCCTTGCCGATTTTTTTCTGGAAAAATATGCCCGGGAGCATTTCAAGAAAATCCAACGCTTTTCCACCCCGGCCATTGACATGATGATGCAATATCACTGGCCCGGCAATGTCCGGGAATTGGAAAACTGCATTGAACGGGCCGTACTTTTGTGCAACGAAGGGGCTATCCACAGCTATCATCTTCCACCGAGTCTTCAGACAGGAAAGGCTTCCAGTACCCTTGCCCCCATGACCCTGGAAGCGGCGGTTCATAACCTGGAAAAGGAGATGATTATTGATGCCTTGAAAAACACCCGGGGAAATATCAAAAAAGCAGCGGAACTTTTGGGAACCACCGTGCGTAAATTTTCCTACAAATCGTCCCGATATGGGATTAACTATAAGGACTATCGCGGATGATAGGAAATATTGCAAATGCCGTGGCCATCATTGCAGGTGCCCTTGTGGGGCTTTTATGCCGGGGGGGAATTCCGGAGAAGTATAATAAAACCGTGGTGCATGCCATCAGTCTGGCTGTTCTGGTCATCGGCATCCGGGGGGCCATGAAATCCGATGCCCTGCTGGTGATCATTCTCAGTCTGGCCCTGGGAAGTCTTTTGGGTGAAATGCTTAAAATTGAAGATCGGCTGGTGATGTTGGGAAAGCTTTTGGAAAAACGATTTGCCGGTGATGACGAGGGTTTTTACAAAGGCTTTGTTACGGCAACCCTGCTTTTTTGTGTGGGCTCCATGGGCATCGTGGGAGCCCTGGAAAGCGGGCTTGCCAATGATCATCATACCCTTTTTGCAAAGTCCGCCCTGGATGGTATTTTTTCCATCATCTTGGGGTCTTCCATGGGGCTTGGCGTGTTGTTTTCAGCCTTTCCCGTGTTGCTATACCAGGGTACAATTACCCTGGCAGCCGTGGTGATAAAACCCTATCTCCAGCCTGATGTGGTGGCCCAGATGTCCGCTGTGGGCGGGGTGTTGATCATGGCCATCGGGTTTAACTTTGTGGCTGATTCAAAGATTCGCATCGGCAGCATGATCCCGGCGGTTTTTCTGCCCCTGGTGTGGTATATGCTCCTGGAACTTGTGGGGTGAAAAATTACGGGGGTTCTGCTCAAATTATTTCATCTGCGGTTCCCTAAGTGCCGGGCAAAAGAATGAACAGCGCCGTTGCCGTTGCAGGGCTTGCTTTTTTAAACACATGGGGTGTCTGGGAGTAAAAATGAAGGGAATCTCCGGGCATTAGACGAATGGTCTTATCATGGGTGATAAAGTCGATTTCACCCTTAAGACAAAAACAAAATTCCTCTCCGGAATGGGCCACGGGCAGGGGGGCAATCCCCGGGCTTTCATTGAACTGGGCCAGAAATGTTTCCATTTTTTTGTCCTTTAGCCGATAGGACAGAGCCTGGTAATCATAGTGGGCATCCCCATGATCTGAATGTGATTTTTTCTTCACTGTTATCCTGTCATTTACCCGGGTCAGTTCCATGGTGTCCATGGGCGCTTTTTTGGTGAAAAAGAAATCCATCCCTACATTCAGTGCCTTGGAAATATTGGCCAGGGTGACAAGCCCCGGGGGAATTTGGCCTGTTTCAATCTGGGACATGACCCTGGAGGATATTTGTGCTTTGGCTGCCAGTGAGGACAGCGGCATATTCCTGGATTCCCTGAGTTTATTTATTTTTTCTCCAATACCCAATTGCCCACGGTCACTTTTTTTGGATTGGTTCATAACACCCCTCCTTTTATTAGCTTAAAGCAGATCAAGCCATTGGCGGATAAGACTATACCGGGATGCCCAAAAGCTTATTCGTATTCAAGGCGGTTTTTCCCATGCACGGCAGTTTTATGTATGAAAAGATCAATGTAGAAAACGGATAAAAAAGCAGGCCTGTCTGTTTTTTGACAAAGACAGTCTTACCTTGCCGTGGCTGAAATATTAAACAGAAGATAGCCTTTTTTAAATCCTGGGCCGCCAATGGTTATGCTGCGGTTGTTTTTTAATAAAATTTCAGTGTTAAAAACGGATCTGTTCTGTTTTAAAATATTAATTTTGAATTTTATTCGTCCTTTTTTAAATCCTGTGGGGGAAATTTCCAGGGTCCTGTTTCCGGGAAGGGATATATGGGCCACTTGACGGTGCTTCACATTCAAGGGTTTTCTGTTTAAAAGGCGATAGGATGTGTATTTAAACACCGTTTGAAGCTCATGTGCAAGGTCCCCCAGTGCCGGGTCCATGTGGGCAGGGCCCGATGAGGCATGGATGATCCGCACATCCCCCAGAACACCTTTGGCGGCAAAGGCCTGTGCTGTGCAGGTGAGATAAAGCACAGCAATGATTACGGTTAAAAGGTATGTGTATTTTATTTTCATAATTATCTGCCCCAAATTTAAGTTTCTTTTGCTTTGTTTTATTCAGGATTCTTTGTACCAGATGATTGTGTGACGCCGGTCCGGGGTTTCCAGAATCATCACCGATGCCATCTCTCCGTCTATGGAATTCACAATGGCACTGGGGGTGTGAAATGCAGGTCTTTGATCCTGCAAAAATGCCATACTTAATAAGAGTATTGCAGCAAAAGAAGCCATCTGCAAGTAAATTTTCTTTACTTTTATAAAATCAATAAAACCGTTTAAATAAGAGAAATTCCATTTCTTTTTGGCATTTTCTTTCCTGATTTTAATGAGTAAGTTTTTTTCAATCTCTGTATCATTCATCCGGTTGCTATGGCGTTGGATACCGTTTACCACCTGATTGGTGATGTTTTGGTATTTTTTCACTGTTTGCTGACAGGCTGGGCAGGACGTGAGGTGCTCTTCCAGTGTTCTTGTGATTTGAGAAGGAAGGGCATTATCCACAAATTGGCTGAGCATTTTGGGGGTGTATTTATTGCAGGATTTCATGATGCCTCCCTTTTAAGGGCACCGGCCAGGCTTTTTCGGGCATGGTAAAGCCTGGAACTTACAGTGCCGGGTTTGATGTTTAGCATTTGGGCAATGGCTTCGTAGGACATATCTTCCACTGTTTTTAAAATAAAAACGGTGCGTATTTTTTCTGGAAGCCTGGCCACATGTGCCATGATATTTTTCTCCATTTCCAGGTTCAGATAGTGTGATTCCGGGGAGGCATTTTCTTCTTTTGAAGACAATGTGTCCCCGGAATCCAGGGAGACATGGTGCCACTTGAACCGTCTTTTCCATCGCCGTTTCCAGTTAAGGCACAGGTTGACGGTGATTTTTCTCATCCAGGTCATCAAACCGGCATCCCCTCGAAATTCATTGATATTGCGATACACATTAAAAAAAACATCTTGAACGATTTCAAGGCTTTCTTCGTGGTCCAGGGTGATACCCCAGGCAATGGCCATGAGTCTTGACTGGTATTGTTTCACCAGTATCTGAAAGGCTGCCTCCTGGCCCTGCTGAAGCCTTTTGATCAAATTGTTTTCCTCGCGGCGGTTTATTTTCATCACCTCTGGTATTCTATTTGACGATGGGGTTTACAGAATTGGTGTTTTATATGAAATACTCCGCAAACCGGGGATGTATTTCAAGCTTTGTTGTGGGCAGAGCCGGATCAGAATACGGCCCGCCCGTGGCGGTTATATGAAATACTCCGCAAATCAGGGATGTATTTCAATCTTCGTTGTGGCCAGACCGAGTTCAGAATAAGGTCTGCCCATGGCAGTTATTCAAAAACTAACTGTCATGGGCAAAACCGTATTTTGATCCGGCCCTGCCCACAACAAATATGAAAAATGCTATCATGCCGCCTCCCGGGGGACAATGGTCCCGGCCTGAACCGTAGACAGCTCAATCGGCCGGTTCCTATTGCCCATGGGAGGGGCTCTGCCTTAGGTAAGCATGGAGACTGTTTTTTTATATGACAAGTGAAATCCTGTAAGGATTATCGATCACTCCGTGCCCACACCTGTCTTTTTTCCCAATATCCTTCCCGGATGAGGATTTGTTTGTAGTGCCCTTTAACCCATCTGCCCCGTCTGTTATAATGGCCCGGTTTCCATTTGTTTCTATAAACGGGTCCCACCCAGACTTTTTCCATGACCATGTGTCCCCTTTTTTTATGTTTGTTCCAGCCACGGTGTTTTCGGCAATGGCTCGGATGTCTTTCCCGGTGTCTGGAATGTTTGGAGTATTTCCGTTGATTATTATAGCTATTATGGGCATAAGCATGTTTTTTATTATTGTGGTGCACCTCATGAATTAATGCCGTGCCCAGAATGGCCACACCTGTTCCGATGATCACTGTTTCCAGCAAATGTTTATTCCTGGAGCCCGCCCATGCCGGGGAAAAAAGAAATGGGATCAGCACCGCTGTAATGAGGAGTATGTTCAATATTTTTTTCATAATCGTTCTCCTTACCTTAGGATAAAGGGTTGTGAACAAAAATACCATTTTTTTGTTCTTCTGTATGTCATTGACACCGTGAAAAAGAATTTGTTCAAAAAAAATGAAAAAAATTTAAAAAGCGGTATAATCCACTTAAATGAAAGCCGTTTTCCATAACTGCCACGGACAGATCGTACTTTGGCCCGGTACTGCCCACAACAAAACTTGAAATACACCCCTGATGTGCTGAGTATTTCATATAACGGCCATGATGCGCTGCATCACAACAAATAATGAAAGTCTATTATAAAAATATCCGAATGGTTCTACCGTTCTGTATGTGTCTGAAATTATGATATTTAAAATTACTTTCTTATAAACATACATGGCTGTAGCCACCAGCCACAACGAACAATGAAAAAGTAGTTGCTGAGAGCACCCAGCACCTGTTTTTCATATAAACGGGCATGTCCTGTGGGACACAACAAATATAGGGTCGTAGACGCGGAGCCAAATGGTATTATACCGCCGCCCCCCGACGGGCAATGGTCCCGGACCGGAACTGTAGACAGCTCAATTGTCCGGTTCCTATTGCCCGTCGGGGGGGCGGCTCTGCTGAGGTTGTCTTGAAGGCTGCCTTTTCATATAAAAAAAATACCTTATGCTCAACCACAGAAATGAAGATGTTATCCATTGGAGAGAGTGAATTAAGATGTCACACAGCCGGAAAAAATTAAAAGAAAGGCATGCTGCCGGGGGATTGACCCTGGGCAGGCAGCTGACCATTGACTATTATAATTGTCGAAAAGAGGCCCTTGGCGATTGTGATGCCCTGGAAAAAGCCTTTGTTGATGCTGCCCGGAGCAGTGGTGCCACTGTTATCAGTTCTTCTTTTCATGCCTTTAATCCCCAGGGGGTCAGTGGGGTGGTGATCATTGCAGAATCTCATTTTACAGTGCATGTCTGGCCCGAACACCGGTACGCAGCAGTGGATATTTTCAGCTGTGGAGAGCACATCGACATGGAAAGGGCCAAAAAAACCTTGCAGGAATTTCTGGGGGCCGGAAAGGTGGTGGTGTCTTCGGACATGGGACGGGGTATCTTTTGAGTATTACTTAAATTTTTGCCATGGCAGTGTTGACCTGTGAATCCATTGGTTTAAAAATTTCATGGGTTCGAACTTCTCATCTTTCATATCACATGGTGTGTTTTTGATTTTGAAGAAGCACATTATGTGGTTGCGGGTTGGGAAATTTATGAGTGAGGAGTAAAAACAGATATTTTGAAAATACCATTCTTGCCATCTGGTACGGAATTATGATGGACAAAATTTAATGTTCGGTTTACCCTACAGCTTTTTTGTTGATTTCTGGATGATTTGAGAAGAAAAAAACAGTTTCCCGGGGCTGACTTGTGGGTGCCCGGGATATGAAGATCCACACATGACATGATAAGTGCAGGGTAGAAATGGCATATAAAATTGCAATTAACGGGTATGGGCGTATCGGCAGATCAGTGCTCCGGGCACTGTATGAATCCCACCATTACAGAAATCTTGAGGTGGTGGGCATCAATGAACCGGCAGAGGCAAAAACCATTGCCCATTTGACAAAGTATGACACCACCCACGGGCGGTTTTCAGGGGATGTTGAACTGTGCGGTAAAGATTTTTTTGTGAACAACAACTACATTAAACTGACCCATGAACGACAGATGGACCGGCTGCCCTGGGCAGATCTCGGTGTGGATGTGGTCATGGAGTGCAGCGGAGCCTATTCAGAAAGAAACATTGCGGAGCAGCATTTAAAAAGTGGGGCTAAAAGGGTTATTTTTTCCCATCCTGCTGAAGATGATGTGGATGCCACCATTGTTTTTGGGATCAATGAAGAGACGTTAAGGCCGGAGCACACCGTCATTTCCAATGCCTCCTGCACCACAAACTGCAGTATTCCCATATTAAGGGTTCTCCACGATGCCCTGGGCATTGAATCTGGAATTATCACCACCATCCATTCCACCATGAACGATCAGCCGGTGATTGATGCCTACCATCACCATGATCTGCGCAGAACCCGGTGTGCAGGACAGTCCATTATTCCGGTGGATACAGAACTTGCCCGGGGGATTGACCGTATTTTGCCGGAACTTTGTGGTCGATTTCAGGCCGTTTCCATGCGGGTGCCCACCATTAATGTGTCTGCCTTGGATATCACCATGGTACTTGGACAGAAAACCAGTGTTAAAGAGGTGAATCACATTTTAAAACTGGCCACCAAAGGACGTCTGGAGGGGATTTTGGGGTATACAGAAGAGCCCCTTGCCTCCTGTGATTTTAATCATGATGCCCGATCTTCGGTGGTGGATGGCAATCAAACCCGGGTCAGTGGTAACAATCTTGTGAAAATTCTTGCCTGGTTTGACAATGAATGGGCCTTTGCCAATAGAATGCTGGATACCACGGCGGCCTGGATGAAAAAAGTCCATGGGATTTAAGTTTTTCAACTTATTTTATTCGCGCTTCTAACGCTTGTTTACGTTTTTTCAGAAAAGGCAGAGTCCTGTACCGGAGATGGGGGCTGGGCCGTATTTTTTTTCAGTCTGGCCAGCATCACCCCGCTGCCCATGATAATGATACCACCCACCCAGAAACGCCAGGGAGCAGGATCATGGAGAAAGATAATGCCTGCCACGGCTGTGAAGATCACCTCACTGGACATGAAAACGCCTCCTTCCCATCCCCGGCAGTGGAAAAAACCCTGGTTCATGATAATCTGGGCAAAAATGGAAGTGAGAATTATGCCGGTGATAAGGAAAAAATCTCTCATGGTTAAAGAGATACCCGGGCTTTGAATGAACATGGGAAGGGTGATCAATGCCCCCATGGCACAAAAATAGAGGTAGATCACAGCAGGGCCGTTGTGCAGACGCAGGGATCTGATCAAGGTGACGGTGAGACCGGCAAGGGCCGCTGATATCACAGCCATGCTCTGGCCGAGAACGCCTCCTGCCAGATGGAAATCAAACAAAATGGCCACTCCGGCAATGACGCTGAAAATGGACCCCAATTCTCCCATGCCCAATGTTTCCCGGTAGAGGATAAAGGCAAAAAGGGCCGCAAAGGCAGGGTATGAGTAAAAAATCACAACGGCTGTGGACAGGGGCAGTATTTTGATGGCCGTGACCAGGCAGCAGAACGCCACGCTTCCCACGAATCCCCTGATCATGAGCAGGGAAATATTATCTCCTTTAAAGGGGTTTTGCCCATGGCGACCCATGAGTAAGCTCAAGAGCACCATGCCCCCAAAACAGCGGTAAAAGACAATATGCCAAACGGTGTACTCCGGACTGAGCAATTTGATTAAGAAGTTGAGAAGGGTAAACAAAATGGCCGCCCCCAGCATGAGAAAGGGACCTGTAGCCTGGGCCATTTGGGGTTGATATTTCCTGATTATTTCATGAACCATCGAACCACCCCCTGAACAACCTGGAACAGATCCGTGTCTCCCGGGGCAAATTCATTATCATAAATATGCAGTCCCCCTGTGTGGAGGGGGGCGTCTTTTTTTGTGGTCGCCATTTGTTCTTTTTCCTTTTTGCGTATCTGTTTTTCCCTGGCCTCCTGATCAAGGATCTCACCGCCGGCTTTCATCCATTCAAACAGATGCCGAAGTTCACCGCCGTCCAGCCATACACCGTGTTCGGTGCATCTGTCAACAATGACACCGCTTCTGGAACCAAAGTTCATCCGGTTCATTATCTTGTGGCATTCAGGACATTTGACATAATTCACCGATGGGCTTTTTTTTGCCATGGTGGCATTAATCCGGTCCAGCTTTTTACGATTGATGTGAAATACGTTTTTCACAGATGCTTTGAGCAGCACCTCCAGTTCTCCGGGATCAAAAAAAAGCCCCATGCACTGCTGACATCGTTCAATATAAAATTTACCGTTGAGTTTAAGATCAATGGTTTTCATGGCCAGATTACATCTGGGACAGGTCCTTGCGGATTCCAGCTCATGGGTGGTGTAGGTGTGTATTCCTGCAAGGTCCGTGTCATTTCTGGTGCCGCAATATTCGCACACAATGGCGTTGGGGGGCAACGGTGCAGAACAGCTTATGCATTTTGACATGGCAGTGTCCTTTTTATAAAAAAATTTTGGTAAAATTGATGGTTTTTTATGCTTTTTTTTGTGGGCATAATCTGATTGAAATAAGGTCGGCCCGTGGCAGTTTATATTCAATGCAGCCTCCAAGGCAAGCTAAGGCAGAGCCGCCCCCCGATGGGCAATAGGAACCGGACAATTGAGCTGTCTACAGTTTCGGTCCGGGCCCATTGCCCATCGGGGGGCGGCGGTATAAATACCATTTTATATTTGTTGTGTCCCACAGGAGATGCCCGTTTATATGAAATACGCCGCAAACCCGGGGTGTATTTCAAGCGTTGTTGTGGGCAGAGCCGGATTAGAATACGGTCTGGCGGTTATATAAAAAGTTATGGAGTTAATTCCCGGGCAACGGCGGCGGGGTTGTATTAAACAGAGCAATTAATTCATGGATTTCTCCGGCCCTCTGCCATGTTTTAAGTCCCTGGCGCCACATGAGCATTTCAGGCTTTATTTTTCCGATTTTAATATTGTGGATAATTTTATTTTGGCCCAAAGGACCCAGTTGCTTGCCTTTAACGGCAAGGTAGTACACAATTTCCGGGGATTGTTCCGGAAGGGGAGGCGGTGTGCCTGCAGGGGAAGGGAGATCAAAACCCTTTTGTCCGGGCATCATGGCCTGCCCCATCTGGTTGGCCATGGCAAACCCCATGCCCATGCCCACCCCGGCAGAAGCCTCCCCTCCGGGATTTTCCGCAGCCGCAGCCATGGCATTGGCAGACTGAAATTTAAAGTAATCATCCAGGTTGCCCACAATGCCCATGCTGCTTTTTTTATCCAGGGCTTCTTCAACACTCACAGGCAAAGAGATGTTTTCCACCAGAAGTTTTGTGATTTCAAGACCATATTCAAGGAATTCCGGGGCAATGATGCGGGTGAGAACGGCTGACAGTTCATCATAGCTGGCAGTAAGATCCAGCACCGGGATTTTTCGTTCTCCCAGGAGATCGGAAAATCGAGAAACAATGAGGTTTCTCAGTTGTTCCACAACGCCATCCAGGGAAAAATGTCCCCGGGTGCCGGTGATCTCTTTGATGAATTTTTCTGGATCAACTATTTTAACCACATAGGTGCCAAAGGATCTCAGACGCACCGGCCCGAATTCCGGATCTCTTAAGATGACAGGGTTTTTGGTGCCCCACTTGAGATTGGTGAAATTCTGGAGACTGACAAAATAAACTTCAGCTTTAAAGGGGCTGTGAAATCCATGTTTCCATCCCATCAGTGTGGAGAGGACGGGCAGGTTCCGCGTGGTGAGACTGTATTGTCCCGGAGAAAATACGTCTGCCACTTTTCCTCGATTGACAAACACGGCGGCCTGGGATTGTCTTACCACCAGCTGGGCATTGTATTTTATTTCATTGTCATACCGTGGAAATCGGTAAACCATGGTGTCTGGAGTGTCATCGGTCCACTGGATGATGTCAATGAATTCGCCTTTTACCTTTTCCCATAATGTCACGGTTTACCCCCTTGGGTTACTGTTTTTTGATAATGGGTTGGCGCTTTATGTATCTGTCCTTTGGGCCAAGCCGGGTCGGTTGGGTAAGTATTTATTTTTATCATAATCCATCCCGGGGTATGAACTCAAATTATTTTTTTCTTGACACCTGTATCTGTGCAACAATACAATTTTTGTTAAAATTAACGCCAAACATGGCATTACAGGAGTATTTGCGTGAAAACTATTCAAGTTGAAGGTGCCAACGGTATTTCCAGAATACATGTGGGAGAGCATCTGAAAAATGTGGGGCAATACCTGCCCCGGAAAAAGGTAGTTATTGTCACCGACCACAATGTAAAGGCTGCCTGGGGTCAGGATTTCCCCCCGGCACCGGTGATTACCATTGGCATGGGTGAGACCATTAAAACCCTTGCCACTGTGGAGAAAATATACAAAGAGCTCATAGCGCTTAAAGCCGATCGTTCCACTTTTATACTGGGGGTGGGGGGCGGCATTGTTTGTGATATTACGGGATTTGTTGCCTCCACCTACATGCGGGGCCTTGCATTTGGCTTTGTTTCCACCACCTTGCTTTCCCAGGTGGATGCCAGTGTGGGGGGAAAAAACGGTGTGAATCTTGATGCCTATAAAAACATGGTGGGGGTGTTTTGCCAGCCGGAATTTGTCATCTGTGATACCTCTCTTTTAAAAAGTCTGCCCCGGGAAGAGATCTCCAACGGCTTTGGTGAAATCGTGAAACATGCCCTGATTGCCGATGCCGTCATGCTGGATTACATTGAAGAAAATTGCGAAAAAGCCCTGGCCCTGGACAGTGATGTGATCAACCGCCTGGTGCTTGATTCTGTGAAACTCAAGGCCGGGGTGGTGCAGCGGGACGAGCGGGAGGCGGGAGAACGTAAAAAACTCAATTTCGGCCATACCCTTGCCCATGCCCTGGAAAAAATAACCGGTATGGGCCATGGCCGGGCCGTGGCTGTGGGAATGGTTGCCGCAGCTCGGTTTTCCTTTAAAAAAGGATTGTTATCCCAGGAAGAGTGCCGTAGAATTTCCCGGGTGCTCACCCGGTTGGATCTTCCCACGTCTTTTTCCGTTGATGCCGGGGAGGTTCTGGATGCCATGACCCGGGATAAGAAAAAGGAAGAGGATGCCATTGCGTTTGTTTTTTTAAACGGCATTGGAAATGCCGTTGTGGAGAAAATCAACATGGAAACCTTGGGGCAATTGCTGTGACGTTTCTATTTGTTGTGTAATAGAGAGCCCGGAAAGGGAGGTGCCCTAAAACCGTGGATTATTACCATAAAGAGTTTCAGTCTTATTTTAACGCTACCGTTCATGTGGACCCGGCCCCTTTTCTGCTACCTGTGATAACCCATCTGCCTGTTGGTGGGGAAGTATGGGATGTGGGGTGTGGTTCTGGCCGGGATCTATTATGGCTGAAACAAAAGGGCTTTAAGGCAGTGGGGCTGGAACGATCCCAAGGACTTGCCAGTCTGGCTGCAAAGTATTCGGGATGCCGGGTGATACAGGGGGATTTTAACACCTTTGATTTTTCCCGGCTGGCCGTGGATGCCATTTTTCTCACCGGTGCCCTTGTTCATGTGCCCCACCGGGCATTTCTTCCTCTTTTGCGCAATATCATTGCAGGTCTGAAACCCGGGGGGGTATTGTTTCTTTCTTTAAAAGAGGGACACGGTGTCCGACAAGATGAAAAAGGCAGACGGTTTTATCTGTGGCAGGAGGATGATCTGGTACCGTTGTTACAACAAAATTTTCTTAAAATATTAAATAGTTCAAAAGATAGTTCTCTCCTGGCAACGGGGGAAAACTGGCTTGCCCATGTGTTAAAAAAAGCGCTTTAGTTTCAGAATGTTTTGGGTCTTGGGCCTCCTTTGGCATTTGTTTCAGGGTGGGCGGTGCAATCACATATGCCCTTGGCGTTCACCATGACCTTTTCCGGGTGGCGGTTGTGTGAGAAGTTCATTGCCATTTATTTCCAAGTCTGATAGCAAAGACAGTGGAATTTATATCTAAATGTTGCATTATATTAATTTACAGGAGGCGTCCCGTGATCGGTTTGAAAAAAATGGCTGTATTGTCTGTCTTTGCATTGGTTCTGTGCCCTGGCTGGCATGATATCAACGCTGGTGAAACCAAAAAAGCAGTCACAACGGAAGATGAAAAAATAAGCTATTCCCTGGGGTACAATATCGGCCAGAATCTTAAGCGGGATTTTGATGTCAATGTGGCGTCTTTTTTCCAGGGGTTTAAGGAGAGTCAAGAACAAGGAGAACCCACCCTGACCCAGGAAGAGATGAAAGAGGCCATGACTGTATTTCAAAATAAAATGCGGGAAAAACAGATGGCCCAGATGAAAGCAGCAGCCCAGGACAACAAAGCCAAGGGCGATGAATTCCTTGCTGCCAATAAGGGAAAAGAGGGGGTTGTGACCCTGGAGAGCGGTCTTCAGTACCGGGTAATCACTGCGGGTGACGGTGCCACTCCCAAAGCTTCAGATACGGTTGAATGCCACTACAGAGGTACCACCATTGACGGTAAGGAGTTTGACTCTTCATATAAAAGAGGAAAACCTGCATCTTTTCAGGTGGGTGGCGTGATCAAAGGATGGACCGAAGCCCTTCAGCTCATGAAGGTGGGTTCCAAGTGGGAGTTGTTTATTCCTTCGGATCTTGCCTATGGTGACAGAGGTGCAGGCAATGCCATTGCACCGGGTTCCACATTGCTTTTTGAGGTGGAGTTGCTGGGCATTAAATAATATTTCCGGGTAACGTCAATCAAGGAGGCAATCCATGTTTGTTCTCGGTTTGAATGGAAGTCCCCGGCGCAAGGGGAATAACGATTATCTTTTGTCTCTTTTCATGGATGAAGCAGAAAAAAGAGGATGCGCCACCCACACGATTGCGGCTGCCTTTGAGTCCTATGAACCGTGCATCGGGTGTGGGTACTGTGAAAAAAAAGGCCTGTGTTCCATTAAAGATGATATGGCCCGGGATCTTTTTTCACTCATGCGAAAAGCAGATGTCATTGTGTTGGCCAGTCCGGTTTATTTCTATGGCGTTCCGGCACGCATTAAGGGCATTATTGATCGCATTCAAACCCTTTGGTCCAGGAAATACCGCTTTAATTTAAAGGATCCCGGGGCAGAATATCGAAAGGGGATTCTTTTGTCTGTGGGAGCCACCCATGGAAAAAATCTGTTTGACGGTATCCGGCTCACCACCCGTTATTTTTTTGATGCAATGGATTGTACCTATGACCGGGAGCTGTGTTACCCCGGCATTGATGACCGGGGTGCCATTGCCGCTCATCCCGGGGTGAAGGATGATGTGAAGCGTCTGGCAGACAAGGTGTTGACACCGTTTCAACAGAGAAAACGAATTTTATTTGCCTGCCGTGAAAATGCAGGCAGAAGTCAAATGGCTGCTGGGTTTGCGCGGCAGCTGGCCGGAGATGCATATGACGTGATCAGTGCCGGCAGCAGTCCGGCCCAAACAATCAATCCCCTGGCCGTTGAAGCCATGGCCCGGAAGGGTATTGATATTGCATTTAATCAGCCCTGTTCCATGGATGATGCCCTGGCCCTGGGAAACGTGGAGATTATTGTCACCATGGGGTGCGGAGAGGCGTGTCCCATAATTCCCGGGTGTAAGGTGGTGGAGTGGGATCTTCCCGATCCGGCAGAAAAACCCCTTGAAGCGGTGTGTGACATCAGGGATGAGATTTTGGAACGGGTCAAGTCCCTGCTTTGTTGAATTACCATTTCTGGAAGGGATGGGTCGCCAGACAGGCATTGCAGTACCGGGGATCAGATGTGACCTCCCTGCCCAGCCATGGCGGTTTATCAAAATATTCATCCGGTGTGCTTAATTCTATTTCCGCCACAACCAATCCTTGGTTTTTCCCTGAAAATTGATCTATTTCCCACCTAAATCCTTTATAATCCATGCAATATCGTTTTTTTTCAATGATGGCGTCCTGGCAGAGAGCAAGCATTTCAATGGCCTCTGCCAGGGCGATTTCGTATTCAAACTCTTTTCTGCTGGCATTTTTTGTTGGTCCCTTTACAGTGATATAACCGGTCTCATCTGAAGTTCGAATTCTCACTGTGACGTCTTTGCTGTTTTTTAGATATCCCTGGCGTAGTGTTAATGGGATAAGGCCACTGCGTTGCCATGGCATAAGGCCTGATATCGATTTTACCAGAAATTTTCGTTCTATTTCAATTCCCATTTTCAGCGTTTTCCTCTTTTTTGTATTATTTTTGCATGAATCTCTCCAGAATTATGGTTTTACACAGTGCCAGAATGGAATCAGGAACGCAACCCGGATTTCTATGGCCATATAGTGGGCATGTCCTGCTGAGCACAGCGAATATAGGGTCGTAGACGTGTTATACCGCCGCCCCCCCGATGGGCAATGGTCCCGGACCGGAACTGTAGACAGCTCAATTGTCCGGTTCCTATTACCCATCGGAGGGGCGGCTCTGCTGAGGTTGCCTTGGAGGCTGCCTTTTCATATATTGGGATTTGACCTGTCCACAACAAAGCTTGAAATACGCCTTAAATTTTCGGAGTATTTCATATAAAAACATACATGGCTGTAACCACCAGCCACAACGAAAAATAAAACTCTCATGATTCCAGACCTTTGGACGGAGTTTATTATAAACTGCCACTGGCAGACTGTGTTCTGACATCGGTCTTGCCGTGGCAGTTAGCGAGAATTGACGAAGCTGGCAGCGGTACCGGCACAATGCATGGGTTAGAAATAGAAACGGACACCGGCATAGATCATATTGGAATAAAGACCGAATTCTGAATGGGGTATCACCACCGGACCATACATGTCCGGGCGTTTTCCCAAGGCCCAAAACCCCCCTGCCTCCAGGAAAATATCCTGTTTTAAACTATATTCCAGAGAAATTCCCATATATGTGGAGAGGTCTGTCAGGTTTATCAGACTGTGCATGGTACCGGAACATAGCGGCGTAAATTCATAGGTTACCCCGGGAATTAGATAGTGTCTCCCCAATAAGTATGTCCCACCATCCGCATAGGCGGTTTTTAATGCAGTGTCGGCGCCGGTCGGGTTTCCGGTGCCAATGGTGTTGGAAATATATTTTTCCTTTGTGTTTGTTCCTGCGGAGTTGTAATGATATTCCACAAAGATATATGTGTTATCAAAAAAGCTGAAATCAATGCCGCTGACCAGACGAAAATAGTCCTCCTCTTTAAGATGATTCTCAAACCGACCGGCAAATACCCGGGCCGCCTCCAGCCAGAACCCCGCCTCTGATATGGATCGTGTCATATCAAATCCCAGCATTAGATTGTTCTTAAAGTCCATGGCCATGAGGGAAATATCTGTGTTGTAAAAATGGAGGCGTGTGCGTAGAAAAATCGCATTGTTTTTCATTTTACCGTTCTTTCCAAAGACCAGCCCCAGGTCAATTTCACTGAAATCACCGGTGGAAAAGGTTAAGCGCAGGGCATCCACCCCTATCTTGTTTTCCTTGTTAAGATCCTGGAAAAGAAAGGGGGAAAAAATATCTGTGGGATTAATAAATTTGCCACTGCCAAAGGAAATGGCCTGTCGGCCTAAATAAAGGTCGGCAGATGGAAATAAAATATTGATATTTAATCGGTCCAGATTGTGGAACAAGGAGAGATCCCTGGGGGGGGTGTCCAGAACGGTTTCATTAAAGTCATGTATGCGATAGCTGTTTTCCCGGGGAGAGATGAAACCCTGGGAAGCAAGGAGGTGGGGATTTGCTGCCGTGGGGGAGATGGCATAGCTGGTTTCAAAGGCGCAAAAATCAGATGGTTCATGGAACAATCGCATCCGTAGTTGACTCTGAATCATGACATATTGGGTATCATCTTCCAGGGGAGGCTGGGTCATGTTGGGTGTAAATTTTTGTACCGTTACAGTGGATTTGAGATAACCGCTTAAAAACACCGGGGACGTCTCACCATGGGTCGTAAACCATGGGTATATAATCAACGCACATAATATCAGGCCAAGTTGAGATGTTTTTATCCGCCCTGGCATGGCTGCTCCCGCACTTCATCCTTTTCAATTTGTCCGTCGTGTATCCATACCAGACGTCTGGCATGGGACATGATCATGTGATCGTGGGTGGAAAAAACAAAGGTGATACCCAATTTTTGGTTTAATGTCTGCATTATTTGAAGAAGTTCACGACCTGTTTTGGAGTCCAGGTTGGCTGTGGGTTCGTCGGCCAGAATAATGTTCGGCCTGCTGACAATGGCCCGGGCAATGGCCACCCGCTGCTGCTGACCACCGGAAAGTTCAATGGGTTTTCTGTTTCCCGTACCCTCAAGGCCAACTTCGCTAAGGATTTTTTTTACCCGACGGTGGCGTTCATTTTTTTTTATACCTTGGAGCAGCATGATATATTCAATGTTTTCTGTGACCGTTAAAACAGGGATCAAATTATAGGACTGGAAGATAAAACCGATGTGGTCCCGTCGAAAATCCCCCAGTTCAGCCCCGCTCATACTGCTGATCTCTTTTTGATTTAATTGCACCGTTCCCGAAGTGGGAGTGTCAAGGCCGCTGATCAGGTTCAAGAGGGTGGTTTTGCCTGATCCGGATGGCCCGGCCACTGCTGTAAATTCTTTCTGCCTGACTTGAAAATCCACCCCGTTAAGGGCATTGACTTCCACCATTCCGGTTTTATAGGTCTTTTTGAGAGATTGTGCATTGATGATGATGTTTGACATTTTTTGCCTTGTTTTTTTTGAGTTCTGTTTTTGGGCACTCTTTAATTTTAAATTTGCCATTGTTGTAGAAAAAATATCTCTGTTTGGGGGAAAATTTTTCAAAAATACAAAGTTTTATGGGATGATATGAGTGGTGTTATTTTTTCATGGCCTTTGCAGGTGTTATTTTTGCTGCATGGATGGCCGGATAAAGGCCTATCACCATGGTAAACAAAATTAGAGAAAGGGGGTAAATCATAAATTGATGGGATGCCATGACCGGATAAATTCGATCAATGATGGCCACATTAACAAATTCCGTATCACTGTAGTCCAGGCCCTCTTTGCTGAAAATATAAACCAGAATAGCCCCCATGACTGAACCTGCCACGGCACTGATCACTGCCAGGGAACCGGCTTCAAGAACAATCAAAAACGCCAGATTCCCCGGACGGGTACCCACGGCCCGGAGGACCCCGAATTCAAACATGCGTTCATATAAAGACATGAACAGCGTATTTACAATGCCAGCGGCCACAATGCCAAAAAGAATAATGGTCATGATGAGCATACTCACATTGAGCCAACTCAGCATGGCTTTTAATTCCGGCATCAGTTCAAGCCAGCTGAGGGTCTCTATATCTGAATACCCAAGAAGGCTCCACACCGGGTGATTCACCTGGGTGGAAAGCGTTATATCTTTAAAGGTAAAGGCAATCTCATGTACGTCTTTGTTAATTCCAAGGAGCTTCTGGGATTGATGCAGGTCTATAAATGCCATGGAGGTATCCATCTCTCTAACTTTGAATTCAAATATACCCCCAATGCGAAACATCTCCTGGGCTGTGTTGCCTGTTTTGGCCTGGGCCACGGTGAGGGTTACCTTATCCCCCGGCGTCACCTCCAGAATTTCTGCCAGCTTTTTTCCAATGAGCATTTTGTTGTGGCCGTTATTTTTTCCCGAAAAATTTCCTTTAATAATGGCCTCATCCAGTTTTGACATGTTTTTTTCCGTTTCCGGGTCAATGCCGTTGATGATAATGCTTTGCACATTTCCGGGGCTTGCAATCATGCCAAAGCTTCTGGTCCGGCAGGTAATCTGCTGAATATCAGGGTTGGATTTGAGTTTGTTTATTTTTTTTCCGGGGTGATCAATGGTTTTATCCACCTCAAGGGTTTCCAGAAATCCTTTATGATGCACCTGCCCCTGGCCCATGAAGGTGGCAGTGGCTGTGTGGATCATATTATCTTTCCAGCCGATGAGCAGGGCATCCACAAAAATAAGGGCAGCTATTCCCACCCCGATGGCCAGCACAGACAAAAGGGTTCTACGTTTATTTCTAAAGAGATTTCGCCACGCAAGTTTTATGTAAACGGCCACGGGTGGAGCGTATTTTGATTTGTTCTCAACAATGCTTGAAAATTTAGTCGGTTTACAGGGCTTTTTATATAAAATCATGGTTCTTTTCCATAAAGAGTAATGCATAGTCAAGGCTAAGATTTAGGATGATACATCTTCCAGACCGGTGTGGCTCCGGCCTGTTCAGAAGCAGTTATCCTAAAATTAAGATTTGACGTTGCAGTAGGGCCTTTCAAGCATTTTTGTTTTTTTTATATGAAAAGGCAGCCTCCAAGGGTATCTCAGCAGAGCCGTCCCCCCGACGGGCAATAGGAACCGGACAATTGAGCTGTCTACAGTTCCGGTCCGGGCCCATTGCCCGTCGGGGGGACGGCGGTATAATACTGGCTCCGCATCTACGACCCTATATTTGTTGTGTCCCACAGGAGATGCCCGTTTATATGAAATACTCCGCAAATCCGGGGAATATTTCGACCTTTGTTGTGGGCGGAACGGGATCAGAATACGGTCCGCCCGTGGCGGTTATAAAAAACGGCAAGAATCCCTGACGGTTTCATTCAGGGGATAATTGACGTTTAATGGGTTTTCATGGCATCCACCGGTTTTACCCGGGACGCATGGATGGCTGGAAAAACACTGACCAGTGTGGCTGTGATCACAATAACCAGAAATGGGATAATGAATGCCCCGGGCACAAACCCGGCTTTGAAGGTGCTGATCTCAATGCCGCCAATGGTAATTGGTTGTTCCATGGGAATGCCGTATATCACAAAGGGCCAGAGAATGGGACCTGCGCATAATGCTCCCACAGTAGTGGCCATGAACGAGAGTCCCAGGGTTTCCAGAACAATTTGCAGAAAAATATGGGAGGGTCGGGTTCCCACGGCCCGCATTACCCCGAATTCCCGGGTTCGCTCCAGAATGGACATCAGCACTGTATTGAGAACGCCCAGTGCCACAATAAGTCCGATGATGAATAAAAAAATCCAGTTTCCTTTTTTATCTGCGCTCATGGATCGATAAAAGAGTTCTTCAATTTTTTCCCAGGGATGGACTTCGTATTCCGTCAAGTTTGCTTGTTTAAGTTGTTTTTTGATTGTTTTTGTAATTTGTCTTGATTTTTTGTGGCTGGTAAGAATCACTGCCACCTCATGAATATTGCTACCCATGGCCAGAAATTCCTGGGCTTTATAAATGTGAATATAGGCGTTGTTGCGATTTGTTCCATCCACCTCCTTTTTTAATATACCCACCACCTTGAACAGATCATTGGCAATGGAACCGTCTGCCCCCTGGGAAACCAGGGCAATATCACTGCCAATGGATGCTTTGAGAATGCGTGCAAGACCGTTGCCGATGATAATCTGGTTGTGGGGGGCCTCTGCCGGGGTGATGTCCAGAAATTGCCCCTGTCCCACCTTATCCGCCAGGGTGGAAAGCTGTTTTTCTTTCAGGGGGGCCACTCCTGTGAGGCGGGTAGCTGTGGTTTTTTTGTCAATAAAGGCAAGGGTGCCGCAATGGATACGGGGGGCCTGGGCCTGGATTTGTGGAATATTTTTTAACAACGTTTGAAGCTGTCGGGTATATTGGAAATTTTTATAGAGATTGGGCCGTTCCAGATATCCCGGGCTGTGAATTTGAATGTGCCCGGTGCTGGAATGGGTGAACATTTCAATGATGTGCCCATATCCCCCCTCTCCAAAACCAAAGGAGACGGCAAGGAGGATAAACCCGATGATCATGGACAGGGCCGTGAAAAGGGAACGCCGCTGTTGCCGAAAAATGTTTCTAAACGCAATTCTCATAATTATCATTGTGGGCTCCCGGGGTCATAAAATTTGAGTTTTGCGTTCTTCTGGATTCATAGTATCAATGCATTCATCGTCTTTTTTTTTTCAAATTTCGAAGCGTAAAGGTCTTTTTGTCAATGGGTTCATCAAATTTTGCAGAAGTATAATGAATAATTGTTTTATGATTTTTCTTGGTGGTTGGGATTAATTCCATCACCGCCGGAATGGTTTTATTGCCAAAGGTGGTCACTTTTTTAAAATAAAGTTCCCGTATTTTTTGATTTTTCTCATCATAAAAGATTTCACTGACAGGCAACAGGCTTTTTTTATCGATTTCAGAGACGATTTTTCCCCACAGGGACACTGTTTCTTTATGGGGAACAAATTCTATATAGTAATTGTCCCGGTTTTCACCCTGGATCAGCTTTGCATAATAATTTGCCATGCGGGTGCTTTCTTTAACCAGATCGTCATTGGTAAAGTCTGAACCCATCCAGCTGCCCATCATCATGCTGGGGGGGATTTTCATGGTTTTGTTAATTTTGGGAAAAAAATTCCACATTTCATTGCCCTTGCGCAGGGTGGAGATTCCCTTTTCCCGGGGGGGAGATTCAATGACGATAAAGGTTTTGTCCAGCCCTTTGCTCCAGGTTTTCATGGTCAGGGTTCGTTTCCAGTGGGGTGTCTGGATGGTCATTTCCATTTCAGCATAGGCCGTGTCACTGCGATAAAGAGTATCCAAACGGTTTATGATGGTTTCAAGGGATATCTTTGGTGTGGTTTGAGCTGTCTGCGTCTTATTTGTGGAAGGAGAGTTAGATATTGTTGCCGTGTTGCCCATTGCCTGTGGTGATGGAAAAATTATTATCCAAGTAAGCAAAAAGATAATAAGTATCTGAATGTTGAACTTTGTTCGGTTGAATTTAAAAAACAGAACCCTGTTTTTTTTCAGGGAGGAATCATTGTGGAATGTGGTTGTACATTTATGAAGCAATGTTTTATCCCTTTTTTTATGAGAAAGTGCTTTTAAATGTCATAATTTCAGATACATAAAGAATGGTAAAATTGTTCAGATATTTTTATAATAAAATTTCATTATTTGTTGTGATGCAGCGCATCATGGCTGTTTTATATGAGAAGGTAGCCTCCAAGGCAAGCTAAGGCAGAGCCGTCCCCCCGATGGGCAATAGGAACCGGACAATTGAGCTGTCTACAGTTCCGGTCCGGGCCCATTGCCCATCGGGGGGGCGGCGGCATAATACCATTTTCAATATGCGTTGTGTCCACCAGGAAATGCCCGGTTTATATGAAACGCTCCACAGATATGAGGCGTATTTCAAGTTTTGTTGTGGGCAGGATCGGGTCAGAATACGGTCCGCCCGTATCAGCGATCTGGAGCAGTTCAACTGCTCAGATTGACATTTTTTCGGATGTCAGTATCCAGTGAATGATAATACCCACCATGAATCCCGCAGCCAGGTTGGATGCAAGGGTGATGCCCATGATAATCATGGGCACAAAGAGTTCTTTTCTTTCCTTTAAATCCATGATGGTCAAGGCCAGCTGACCACCGGCAAATATTAAAAGTACCCCCAGTATGGACATGGGGATGAGATGGAGAATTAAGATGAGGCCGGGCCCCAGAAAAAGGGTTAAAATTACAAAAACGCCACCAATGATAAGATTGGAACCCGGGCTCCTGGCACCAAAACGGTAATGGGCTGCAAGGCCTCCGGCACCGTGGCACAGAGGGATGCCCCCCATGAAAAATGACATGAAATTGGCAAGGGCCATGGAAATACAGGCAGCTTTATGGGTTACTTTTTTGGACTTTTCACCAAAATAATCCTGGGAGAGATCTGCATAGGCAATGACTGCGTTCCCAAGGGTCATGGGAATCTGGGGCAGAACAAGGGCCATGAGGGCAAAGGTGAAATCCACCTGGGAAGGGAATCCTGCAGGTAAAAAGGAAGGCAGATGAAATCCCGGTGACAGGGAGTCTGATATGTTTATATTTTTCAGCATCAACCCCACCAGCAGCCCCCCCATGATCACCAGCAGACCTGCGGGCAATTTTTTGTTTTCCAGAAACAGCAGGGTGAGAATACCCCCGGCAAGTCCCAGGATAATCCCGATGGGAATGGGGCCAAGGTGTTGAATGCTCAGCCAGGGTTCTGCACTGGCTTTTAATATCTGAAATTTTGAGGTGCCCACCATGAACCGCACCCCTTCTGCCATGAGAAGAATGCCCGTGGATAGCTGAACCCCTCGGACCACGGGCTTGGCAATATATTTTCCCATGCGTGTAATGGTGCTGGTGCCGCCGATGATGAGCAGAAAACAGCCCACCAGAAAAGCTGATGCAGAAATCTGGGTGGCGGTCATACCCGTGGCAATGGCATAGGCCCCAATGACTTTCATAGGTTGGACCGGCACCGTGACTTTATAGTAAATTCCTGAAAAAATATAAAAAAGACCGATGCTCAGAAATGTCCCGGTGGGATCCAGACCATTGGCAAGTATCATTCCAAGGGAGATGGGTAAAAGTGTTCCCAGGTCCCCCAGAGAACCTGCAACTTCCATGCGGTTAAATTGCCAGATTTTGTTCATTCAAATGTTCTCCTGAAATAACAAATTTATCATTTCTGCCACATGCCAAGAATGGGCTGCGCCATTTTTGCGGATAAATCTATCTATGGGAACGATGACAAGGGATCCATTACATAAAGGCAGTTAGTCTCACGGTAAGGGAGTCAGACCTTATTAATTTACCATTTAATACTCGATGGTTGTTATTTTTCGTGAATGAGACCCTGAATAAATGGTAGATTAAAAATTACTGACTCCCTAAGTTTTTTCAATGATTCGCAAAATTAAAAATTAACAATTATCCTAAAATCCAGAGATGGGATTGTTCCAGGTAAATCACATTGAATTTTTGCTCTTGAATTAAAGATAAAATTCTACTGCCGCTTCCATTGCCATTTCTGGGGTGTCAAAAAATTTTCCATTGGGAAATGCGGATGTCTCATATTTGTTGTGGGCGTAGCTGTAAAAGGCAAGGCCCCATTCGTCGTCATTCCCAAAATAACGAAGTCGACATAGATGTATGGGCGTATTTCTCATACGTTCCATATGCTCTTCCCTTGTTTCGGGAAAATCAGGCGGCCATTCTTTGATTACAGGTTCTTCCGGTTCAACGTAAGCATCCACATAGCAAAATTTATCACGAAATCGAATATCCAGTTTTGTATATTTACCGGCAAGATTTGCCTCTGCAAACTTCATAATGCGTTTTTCTACATGGGATTTTATATTGTCATTGATTTGTATCCCGCCATTATCCGGGTCTTGTGGGTATCTATCCGACATTTTAAATCCTTTTCTTATGTGGTATTTTTTATTGTGCTAATTTATCCAATAATTGTTAATTTCGCAAGACATTAATCTTTTGACGTTTGATTTGCCGGAGTATTTAATGTGGAAAGCATTTTGGCATTGCATGGGAAAGGTAACTTTCCAAAATTGATGTATTTGTGGGGGGATAGAGTGGAGGACTGTGCTTTTCATCTAATAAAAAAAAGGGCTCAGCAATTAAGCTAAACCCTTGAATTTATTAATTGGTGACTTTGGAATGAATACCGTATGAACAGGAAAGCCGGCAAAAGTCTTGACACTGACACTGGGCGATACAACAAATATGTGAAACCTGTTTTTGGTGACAAAGAGCCTAAGGCTATTATCAAACTGGATGTGGACCGGGTACGCCTCAAATTGTTAAAAAAACTTTCCCCTCAAAGTGTTAAGCACGTTCTCAATCTATTTACATGGATAGTTAATTACGGCACAAAGAATAATCTCTGCCAGGGAGTTTCCTTTCATATCCAAAAACCTTCAGTAAATAATGAAAAGACCGAGGATCTTACCCCGGAAGAGCTTGAACGTTTGTTGTTATCCATAGAAGAGGATAGCAATATTGATGTGGGAAGGATTATGAAGGTGGCTCTGTTTACCGGGATGCGTCGAATGGAAATTTTAAGATTAAAATGGAAAGATTTAAATTTTGAGGCAGGTTTTATTTCCATCAGAGGTCCTAAAGGTGGAGAGGATCAAAAGATTCCCATGAACGAAACTGCCAGGGAAATTTTTAAAAGTGTTGTGAAGACCGGGAGTGAATATATTTTTCCTGGGAGAGGGGGAGGACAGAGGACCACAATAGGCAGGATTGGGCAGCGGATTACAAAGCGGGCAGGGCTACCAAAAGGGTTTCGACCACTTCATGGATTACGTCATGTCTATGCTTCCATGCTGGCCAGTTCAGGAAAAGTTGATATGTATGTACTTCAAAGATTGATGACTCACAAATCCCCAAAGATGACACAGCGGTATGCCCATTTGAGGGATGAGGCATTGAAGGATGGGGCCGGTCAGATTGATGAGATTATGAAACAGTCGAGTGCACGGTTGTCCCCAATAACCAATCATTCAGTTTGTGGCTCGCAGAATAACCATAATTGATTTTGTGGCGCATGAAAGACTGTTTTGTGCGCCACAAAGTTGTTTTTGGCTCGTTCATGCGCATCAAAAGCCCTCGTGGCCTTCGGCAATATTGAGCAAGGACAGAAAACTCAGGACGGCTGAACGCTGCCCACTGGCTTCCACAAAGGTTTTCAGCACGGCAAGTCGGACCAGCAAATCTACTGTTTCCTTATGGAGACTTCTCCCAGGTGCCCATGGCCTCGGGCAGTTTGTCTGCTCCTATGGGAATAAAACTGGCCTGTTCCATGCTGCAGCCGGCAGGAGCAATCCAGTTGGGAATCCTCCGGTACTCTTAAGTAAAGTGTCCCTGAAATTGGGGGAAGATTGCGGAATCAACAAGCTTGCCTTGATTCTAACCATCGTTTGAAAGAATTCTGACTCTCCCCTGAAGGTGTCCCGGAAATTATACCTTGGACGCTGATATCCTCATCGATATCTCTCCAGTGCATCCCTTGCCCACCCCCAATAAGCCGCCAATTATTTCTTTCACCCACAGAAGCCTCTTGGAGCCGTGGATACCACGCAAGGGGAACGCTTATGGTTCGTCCGTCGTCAAGTTCAACGGTAAGAGTGTCCTCTGTTACGTTTAAATTGTTTGCCTTTGGAATATTGATTTTAACCGCTAAAGTAGTCATTCCATGCCCCCATTATTTCCACCTGATGTTTTTCAACAATGGATAAAACTTTTTTTATTTCAGATCTGTTAAACCCGCCACTACTTTGGAGCCTTACCGGGTCCACCCAGACCTTTGCAAGGTTGTTTTCACGTTCAACATGAACATGGATGGGCTCTCCATAGTCACCGGAATAAAAAAAGAACCGATAAGGCCCTATCCGTAATATCGTTGGCATATATCAAAACCTCCATGTGTGATCATTTATCAAGTATAAAACATGGACGTAGAAATGAAAACAAAATTCATGGATTGTGGTTTAAACTTTTGGGGATCAGGTTGGGCGGTAATGGGACTGAAAAAAAGACTTATGACGCATAAATCCCCGATGATGACACAGTGGGATGCTTATTTGAGGCATGGGGTATTTCAGGTGGCAGGTACCGGGCAGGATAATGAAGACTTCTCAAATGTTTAAAAAAACATTGCCTCAAGTATTTTTTCCTTTTAGGTATGTATTGTCTGAAATACACATTAAAGGGCTTGGTCATAAGCTGGGCCACTTAACTCTAAGCGGCTATTTTTGTTCCATTTCTCGGCCGTGGCACTTGACTCATATTGCCGAGTAACCATTTAAACATATCAATCGGACGGTTCTCATAAAATCGTTCTGCCGCAGTGGTCCCGTCAGGTCTTTTCAAATAATAGTTGTGTACCACGGTCAGCGCTCTCAATTTTTGATCACTCAGGCGGTGTATGCCATGATGGCGAAGAGAAAGTTGTGCATTACGCCCCTCAACACAAGAACTCGATCTTTGAAAAATTCCTGCAAATTCTCTGGCTTTTTGCTTCATGTGGTAAATATCAGATTCACTGCAATCCGCAAGCGGGCCGTTCCTACCGGATAACACGGAAAGTAATTCTTCTGACTTATAAAGAAGGGCCAAGTGCCATAAGGACCGCCATTAATGAGCTGATTGATTCTGGATATATTCACCGGGATGTGGTCCGGGACAAGTCAGGGAGGATCAGGGGCACCCGGCATGTTATCTTTGACCATCGGGTATCCCCGGAAGCAGCACGCAAGATAACACAGCAGGAACCGAGCATCACTCCCCTGGATGTCACCCCAAATCTGGAGGAATTTTTGATACAGGAAGCGGTACCGGAACAGCCACCCACCAGCCAGGTTAAACCCCGGAACAGGATACTGCACCCAATGCAATTAACCGTATGCGGAAAATTCAAATCAGGAAAATTGACCCCGTATTAAAGAATAAGGGTATTAACAAATCAGAGGTAGTAACAACGACTACTACGCCGGAGCAGGAATTGACCCCAGTGGTTGAGGTTCTGGAAGAAGTGCCGCCGTCGTACCCAGCCACAGAAGATATAAATTCTCTTTTGGATCTTATTCCGGAACAGCACAGCCAGCCCATGGTCAAGGCCCTTGTTAATCAGGCCGTGAAGAAATACACCCTCCTGGAAGTGGAGGAGGCCATTGTGTATTCCACTGCCAATGTGAAAGGCGGGTGGATGCAGTACAAGGCCTACCTGGACAAGACCTTGAAGAACAAGTGGGCTGCCGGGTATCTGGACACCATAAGCACCACTGCCCCTGCCGTGTTTTCCCTTGGGGGCTTTGCCGGGGCAATGCCTGCCGGGAGGTACCCAAATGGCACTGTGACCGGTTCTCCCCGGATGGATAGCAATTATCAAGCTGCCTCTCAATTTATGGCTGAAATGGGTGTGGAGGTGTAGGCATGGAAAAACAGGATATCAAGCAATTTACGGAAGTCATGATGGGGCTTGCCGAGAATTACCCTGGGGCAGTCCTCACCAGCAACGGCTTGAAGCTCAGGTTTGCCGCCCTGAAAGAATTCTCCATTGATCAGGTGGCCAAGGCCGCCATGGAGCTTGTCAGAACCCACAAATATAATTCAATGCCCACCGTTGGCGACATAATCAACGTCATGGACGGTGTGGTCAGGATTAACACAGAGCAGCGGGCGGAGATCGAGGCCGGGAAGGTGTTGGACCACCTGCATTATTTTGGAAGTCAGGTTGCCCCATCTTTTGATGATCCCATCACCAAACACCTGATGTGCCACCGGTGGCGCTATCACTCCTGGGCATCCAGGGTGAAGGAAGATGATTTAAAATGGTGGTCACGGGATTTTGTCCGTGCTTACAAGGCACATTCCGTTGCAGCAAATGCCGGGTTCTACCTTCCAGCAAACCCGGTGGTCCGGCGGGTGACCCATTCAATCGGTGAACCAAGTTCTGTTGAATTGTACTGATTTTAAATTACCTTGGGAAGATTTGCTTTCTGGGGCGATCAAGGGGGATATCATGGGAAAATTAACGAAAAAAGAATTGCAGGAATCATCAACAAGTTACGGTGCGAAAACAACGAGACTTTTGCTTACTACAAATGAGGCTGCGGAATATCTCAGATTAAAACGACAGACCTTGGCAACGTGGAGGCACACCCGGAAAGGCCCTGATTACATCAAAATGGGGCGTTATGTCATGTATGAAAAGAAAGCTCTGGATAAATTAATTTCAGAAAATCGTGTTATCATTAATTGATCATTTCGGGCTTGGTTCTAACTTCGCCCAGTGGTTATGTATCAAATGATTAATTGTTGAATATTATTTTAATTTTCAATTATTTATCGAATACCACCTAATGGGTTCTGCCCAAAGTGGACCAACTTAGAACCAAGCCCATCATTTCCATCTGGGGGACCCCGGGGCTTGTATGAATTTTTCCTTTACCTGGAAAGTGACGATAGCACCAAGACCTGGGGAGAATACCCCAAACGGACAGAGGCCAATGTGGTTGACAGTGACTTGGGATAAACTTTATTAACTTGGATGGATATAACGAGGACGTAATGAACGGATTACCTGTCCTTATCAAGCCAATTCTACCCATGCCAACAGCTCACTTGAATATCCTTTTTCCGGTGTGGCAATGGCACGATGCCTCAACTCTTTTTGCAACGTCGGCTCTATATGATCATTTAAAATGGATAATCTGTTTTTAGCTGAAAAGGATAATTTTCCAGGGGATGTGAAAAAACATGACCGGTACTGCTTCTCAACCGACGGAATTCGTTTACCGTCACTATTGACTGCAATGGGAATCACATGACTTACCGCCTCTTTTCCCTTGCCAAAGGATTGTATCAGCCAGACTGTCAGAACTGCGGGATATCCAAGCCCCATATCCGCAGTTGCCCCCAGAATCGTGGCAGGATAATCTTTGCACTGTTGAATCAATTGATTCATGATCGGATGATCCAGCCCCATCAACTCCAAGGTATCGTCTTCCTGGATTAATTCCCGGTCAAGGGTGCAGATAACAGGAGATTCGTTCTCTCTGACAAGCATTTTGAATCGTTTATCATCCATGTGAATCAGTTTTCCTTTGTTTTTTTGTGCGACCTGTTCCAAAAAACGGATAATGCGGGATTTACTGTCATCAATATTGGCAAGGGGTTTGTATTCATCAAGGCTGAAGCTGTCCAGCTCTTGAAATAACTCAAATACCACCTTTCTTGCTTCATTGGCATTGGACATGGCCTCTTCAAGTTCCTGTTGGGTTCTTTGAAGTGTGGGATCTTCCAGTGCATCCCGATACAGCTGATCATAGCTGAGCCGGTCATTCAACTGCCCCAATATCTGACCCCGAAGATCCTCGGTTACATTGCCCTGCTCATCCACTTTTCCCAATGTACGGGCAATTTCGTTGAGCTTATCCATCAAAAGTAAAAAGATCTTTCCTTCAATGGTGTCGGATAATACCAGATTGTAGACCTGGGCCGTGTACTGCTGACCATACCGATGGATTCGCCCAATCCGCTGCTCCACATCCATGGGGTTCCAGGGTAGATCAAAATTAAACAAAATGCGACTGAACTGAAGATTGATCCCCTCCCGACCGGCTGCGGTGCAGACCATCACCCGTGGTCCATCCGTTTTTCTGAACCGTCTTTCCGCAGCCAGCTTGCTGCTGTGGTCTCCGCCCCTCAATACGACCACCCCTTGACCCGGATAGGAGGTATCAATGGCCCGGGACAGCAGATCCACGGTGGATAGATAGGTGGCAAAAATCACCACCTTTTCATTGGGATTCTGGTTCCACAATGTCCCAAGGGCACGGATCAGCTTTTCAATTTTGGTTTCCTGTTCATCAGGATACACGGCAAGCAATTCTTTAATGCGCAGACGCTCTTCAGGCAGGCACATGGCAATGGCGGTGGCAGCCAGATTTTCGCCCTCAGCCACAACCACTTCAGATGATTCTGAAGAGGCGGCAACGGCAAGCTCCTCTTCATCCATTTTTTTGATCACCTTGAGTTTTAAATCCGAAAGCATCTGATCCACTTCAATACGGCCCACCTGATCACGGGGCAGGTTATGGTCGGTGTGGATCATCTCCCTGGCTTCATTCATCAATGCCAGGTGTCCGTCAATATCCAAGGCCTGATCCTTTAATATGGCCTCATGGATGGTCAGGCTGAGCTGACGTCGACGCAGGGTACTTCTGACAGCGGCAAAGCTGGATGCGGCAATTTTCTGGAAAATGGTCATCACAAATCCCAGGGCCCGGCCCTTGTTTCCCTGCTGTTTGGCCAGATTGAACCCATCAAGCAGGTATTCACGAAGCTTGGCGTAAAACGCATTTTCCCTGCCGGACATGGTAAAGGCTTCCGTATGGACCCATCGCCGGGTGAAAAGAGGGGAGCCGTCCGGGGTACAGGCATCGGCTTTGGTTCGCCGATAGACCACGGCATTGAGGCGGTGGCGTTTGTCCACCATATCATCCGGCCCTTTGAAAAGTGTGGGATTCAACAGCTGTATCAGCATCCAGAAACGAAAATGATCTCCCTGATGGGGAGTTGCAGAAAGTAACAGCAGATCACGGGCATGGTCCCGCAAGGCCTCGGCCAGCTTGTAATTTTCGGTTTTCCGTACCTTGCGGCCCGATTTGTATGCCGACAGATGATGGGCTTCGTCAAACACCACCAGATCCCAGGGCGGGGCCTCTTTCAGTCTTTTTACCCGGGCCCGCCGTTTCAGGGTATCCACACTGGCGATCAGGCGGTCATGCTTTGCAAAGGCATTGCTTCGGCGGTCGGTGACATCCCCCTGGGCACCAAATACCTCAAAATCAAGATTGAATACCTCGTTCAGTTCCCTGTGCCAGTTGTTCACCAGACCCGCAGGCACCACCATCAAGGCCCGATTCAACTCTCCCCGGCTGGTCATTTCCCGGAGAATCAGGGCGGTTTCAATGGTTTTACCCAGGCCCACTTCATCTGCTATCAGAAACCGTCTGGGTGATGCGGTGGCCACCCTGTGGGTCAGGACCACCTGATGGGGCAATAGATCAATCCTGGCCGCAGTCATGGCTGCGGCATTGTCCATCAACGGCAATGCATGGGCTTCCACATAAAGCCATGCATTTCTCAGACGATCCTTGCCCCCTGACACATCGGCGAGCATCTGTTCCGTTGGGGTCTGGAGGGGGGAAATGGCATCCTGAAATACCTGTCTCTCCCCAATGGGAAAAAAGACCCTTACATATCCGTCCGCTGTGCTGCTGACGACAATTCCCTCTCCAAATTCAGGGTGACGCACCCGTTGGCCTGCTTCAAATTTGATGTCAGACATCAACTGATCCTTGGGTGATACAGCCCGGCCCACTCTTTACCGTCGTAATCGGCCTGGTTGTCGTCGGTGTCCATGATCCGTTCAATCTCTTTTTCCGCACCGGAAAAAAGCAGTCGCCCCATGGGCAGGCCATCCCCACCGGTGGGTTTGTGCTTCCAGAAATAGTGTTCGCTGGCGCCTTTCATCATAATCCGAGCCCGGCCGCTGGGGACCCAGAAGATGAGTCCGGCCTGCCCTTGATAGAAATCCTGAAATGAGAGCATGGCCTCTTTAAGATCCCTTTCAATCCATTCTTCCGCATCCTTTGTATTCAATAGATCAATGGTGCCCTCAAAACCCGAGACCACCATGGTGTCTCCATCCAGGGACGGCAGCTCTTCGGGCCAATCATCCACCTGGGAAAAGAATTGTCTCATGGAGAGCACTGCGCCCGGGTCAATCAATTGGGTCAGGATGTCACCGCTCCAGAGAAATGCCAGACCACGGCGGGGCCATCCACGGTTAAAACGTGTGTGAACCATTACATTTCCTCATCGTAAGTATTCGGTTTGGTATTGTAAATGTTTGGTCAGTTCCCCATATTTACTCCCCATCATCTGGATTACCAAATATATCCAGCTGTTTTAGGGGTTGTTTTTTCGCTGAAATTTGTTCATACAGACGGGAAGCGGTGATGGCCGCATTGCGAATCTGTGGGGTGCCGCCATGATTTCCCAGCCATTTTAAAATCTCTCCAAGGGCGGGATGGGCCGTGAACTTGGGATTGTTCAACGTATCTGCGGCATTGATACCGCTTCCCTCAAAACAGGCCCCGGTAAAGAACATGGCCTGATCATAATCGCTGTTCATATTTTTTTTCTGTTTTCCCACCCAGGATTTGGCCATGTCCAGGGGAGGGGTGAGATGAAAGATTTTTTTATCCACATACACCCATCCCCGTTCCACATAATCCGATGGGGCCGATCCGGTACCTCTTAAAAATTTATGGATCTGATCCCTGGGAAGTTCGTTCACCCCATGAAAGAGGCGGAGCAACATGCGGGTAAAGGGCTCTGCATTGTAGGGAGGGGGTTCCTTGATATCTTCGGCTTCTTCATCCAGTAATTGATTGATTCCCACCAACGCCTCCAGAACAGATATTGGCGTGTCTTGATCCTTGTACACCTTGCCGTAATGGCGGGAAAAATATTCCAATGCTTTCCCCCGTCGGATCACCTGAAGATCAGCTTCCATCAAGCCTGCTTCCTGGTGATGTTCCAGCAATTCTTGAAGATCCCGTACATCCCGGAGAATTTGTCTTCTGAGCTTTGCCCAGGAAATGGGTTTTGAGTCTTCATTGCGTTTGCGGCACACATGGATGATGTCATATTCAATTTTTCGAGATCCAAATTCCCCTGACCCTTTGGTTTCATCACTACGAATCGGGTATGTTGCTTGAAGGTAAAAACCGGCATTGAAGAGAGATTCAAGAACCGATACCCACGGGGCATCTTCACTGTGGTGAAAAGTAAAAGCAAGCATACCACCGGGTTTGAGAATGCGGTGAGCCTCTTTCCAGCTTGACGTCAACAACCGCTGATAGAAAATATCAGCGTTATCTTTTCCAGTTAAATGATCTTTTCCTGGGTTACGCCCACGATTAGCAATACTTTCCAATATCTTTGGGGTGTAATGGTGTGAAAAATAATCGCGGTGTTGGTCTTTTAAAGCGATTCGTAACCAAGGATAAAAAAAATCTGACAGGTCAGAATAGTGTATAAGAGAACCAAATGGTGGATCTGTCACAACAAAATCATAGAATGAATTTTTCTGTACTTTTAGTTCTGTAGCTGAACCACACTCTAATATAGGATGATTAAATAATTGATCTCCTGGAAAGACTTTTTCACTTTTTCCTGTTAAATGTCCACTCAACTCTTGTTTAATTTGAGTAATGATGTCATTTCGTATTATTTCCCATGGATTTTTTGACCATGAAAGTGAAACAAGTAAATTTTTTATACAAGATTGGAAATTCCCTCTACCTAAATTTGGAAACACGCAATTTTCTACAAAATTGTTTTTAGGATGATAATTATTATTACTCATATGTGGCGCCATACAATCCCTACTAATATCCCAAAAGCAGTATATGTTCTGATTGCGCAAATATTGCTGAATACCTCCTATAACAAACATTTTAACATCATGATTATAATCTTTTTTTGTTTCTTTAAGTGCCTTAAGAAGAGAAGTATGTACAATCATTTGCCTTGGGTTGAACATTTTCCACCAATGTGTGAACCCATGGTCAGGTTGAATATATAATTTACTGTCATTACCATGCTCATATTTGAATAGAGATTCTTTTGGGTAATAACCATCTAAGTCTGAATTTTTTCGCGTTCCCCACTCTTTCAGAGAAGCATCCAATGTTCTACTGTCATCAACTGGTACAAAAAATCTCCCACCATAGGGCTGCCCTTCTTCATGACAACAAGGACAATATCCTTGAATTGCATACATGGAAACTGGCCCTGTTTTCCCTGATGCTTTGACCGATTTCAGGACATCCTGAACAGTTCCGCACCCCCCGCATGAAAAGTTGCTCCTTTTGGGGACAGTACCTCCTTCTTTGCCGGTATGGATGACAACACCAGTCTCCGGACAGACAATTTCCTCCGGCAGTTTCCCCCGAACTTCAATCAATTTGCAACTCTCTGCACGGGCCTGGTTCCATGGGATAGTCTCTTCCACCGGGTCATCCGCACTACCGCCGTATGGTCTGCCATCTGGATCAGTGCCGGCTTCCCCTTTTAGCCAATCCGGATGCACAAGAAGAGAGAGGGAGACCTTTTTGTTGGTACCGTTGGGAAATCTCCCAAAGGTTTCTTTTTCACCGCAGAGGGGACACACGGCACTTTGGGGTTTTTGTGTCAATTCGTCCAGTGATGCCACAACAAAAGGATATTCCGTATCCGCCACCACCAGGGGAACCCCGGGAGCCATGCGGGCATCCCGTGCTTCAAGGTCGTATTCTCCTTTGCAGTGTTTGCATCTTCGTTTCCAATGCTTTACGGAAAGGGTTTTAACAGCCATCACCGGGGTGGACATGATGGGGGTTCGATGACCGCAACCGGTGACCTGACAGGGGCCATGTTTTGCCCAGAACACGTAAATGATCTCCGGGCCTTGGTAAGTGTACCCCTTTCTTTGTTCCGCTGACAGGGCAAAGGGATCAAAATCCTCTCCCATGATTTCCCCGGTGCTGACCTGGGTCCATTGGCCTTTATGCCCCCGTGGGCAATCACAGGTGTAAAAGGGCATGATCTGGGGTTTTACCTCGGCTTCGATCTCCGCCAGCAGTGATTCCACCTCTTCCTTGTCCACCTTGGCCATCTCATTTTTAACGATGAACCACGCCACCGGGTTAAGGTCATTGCCGTACATCTGCATGCCAAGGCGGGAGCCCTCCACAATGGTGGTCCCGCCCCCCATGAAGATGTCCGCCACCTTGAGATCTTTGAACGCTCCCTTTTGTTGGTGGTTGCCGTAATAGGCATTCCAGACCAGACGGGCCGCTTCCGAAGGATCGTCCGGTGCCTTGATGGCCGATGCCAGCAACATGGCCCGGAAAACACTGCTGCGCCGCCGTGCCCACCATTTGGACATCTGGTAGATGGGTTTTCCGGCATTGCCCTCAATGGCGGCAATCTGATTGATGGGAATGATGGGGAAATCCACCTCAATGCAGGTGAGAGGACGATGGGGATCAGAAAAATCAACGGTTTCACATTCCCACGGTTTGCCTGCGCCAACGGCCTTTGCCACCTCTTCCGCCAGCCAGTCCGCTTTTTTCATTCCCTTATCTTTCCAGGGTTGTGCTTTAGCCATGTTAGTTGCTCCTGCTGATTTCGATATAGGGAACGGCAATTTCAAGCACCGTCAATCCGCCATGGGTCAGGGTGGGATATCCACCGGCGCTTTTCCATTTTCTTCGGCCGTTAACATAGCCGTATGCGCCATGCCTGCTTTCAATCTCCAGATCAATGGGGGGGACCCACCATGATCCGGTATCCATTTCATTATTGTGCCACCTGCCGCTTTTGAACTGTTTTTTCAAATAATCACTCTGCTGCTTATTGGCATCGGGGAACAATCCGCTGGCGGCATAACCGTGATCCGAAGTGATAATGACCCGACGTCCCTGGGTCAAGCGATGAATCAACGACCAGAAACTGTCACCGGTAAAATGGAATTTTATTTCATCAACAAGGGAAGAAATTCCCTTGCCGGCTGCGTCATGGTGGTGAAGCCGATGATCCGGAAAATGGTGCCAGAATACCCAATCCGGCTCAGAACCGATCAAATCGGCGCAGGCGCTCCATTCCATATCCGTGGATTCCGTCACGGCTCCGGGTAAATGGTGGGCACTGCCGCCCCCATTGTTGGCAAGAGAGGAGCGCTGGTTAAAGCCCAATGCTTTGGCAAAGGGTGTGGTGTCTGCGGGCAGTTCCGCACAGACAGGCCCGGCCTTGTGGATGGTAAACCCTCTTTCTTTTGCCTGCTGGAGCAGCCAGGGGACTTCCCGGAGTGAGAAGGCATCAAGGATAAGAACGCCTCGACCTGTATCATGATCATTCCACCAATTGATCAGGGCGTTGGATGTCTGCGGCACAGATTGTTCATAAGTTGACCAAAGATCCCATCCGGCAGTGGCAAGATAATGGTCAATATTTCCCACTGCCCGGTCTCTTTTAATGATTTCAGAAGCCGGGTTGGTCCTGGAAACGGGTTGGGAGCAGAAGTTCCAGGCATAAGACAGAATGGAGTGCCATGCATCCTTTGAAGACTCATTTTGTATTTTCCGGACAAACTCAAGGGAACTCGTCATGGGCTGCTTTCCTTATTGTTTTGAGAGATTCGTCCAAAGTAATTGGGCACGTTGCATGTTCTCTTTGTATCCTTCTTTGTTGCTTTTTTTAATAAATCCCACAAGAATGGCTTGGCCATCGCCCGGAAGAGCACCAAACAGGACACGGATGGCACCTCCGGGATAGGCAGAAAATCGCAATTCTCGCATGCCGTCTCCATCTCCCAGATTTTTAAACAAAGGCTCTCCGCCTGAGAATCGTCTTTGTGCAGCCAATTGAATCTTTTTATATACCCGGTGGCGGTTGGTTTCATTCAACCCCTTGTACCATTCCCGGAATTCTTGCGTGTATATGCACTGGGAGCAGATATCGTCTATGGTGCGCTCCGTCAGGGTTTTTATCTCGTTGTGGAGTTCAATGCCGTTTTCCACCCCGGAAATATTATTGATGAAATACCGCTCTTCCCTTTTTTCATCATCATTCCATCTGGAGATGGATACCTTGCTTTTTTCCCAATGGTCATGGGTAAGAAGACTTAAAAGCGTACCATCCACCAGCCATGCAATGCCAAGGATATCCATTACTTCATTCAATCCGGAAGCCGTCAGATAGAATTGAAATGAGGCAAGTTCATCAAAGGCTTCAAGGGTTATATGGTCCAGGGCCGGACTTTTATCTTCGGCCTCCTGCAACATTAACAGTAAATCAATGAGTTGATTGGCTTCAAGTTCGTCTAAAAAATCATTGTATGTATAATTTTCAGCAAGTTGACATTCGTAGATTGTTTTATTCCTGTCATCAAAATATAGAGCGAATCGATCATTTCCGGTATTCAACTCCAGCATTCCATAACAAGCTTCAAGCATCAAATTGTAGGCGGATTTTTCATCATCGGCAGGCAGACTGAGCGTATTCAGACAAATGGCATGTTCCATGGAACTACCTCCGACCGGCTAATTTGGCTCTATTTATAAGGGTTTGATCAAAAAAACCTTCCGGCCAGAAATCCAGTTTCCCACTTTTGTGCAATTTCGGGGTTTCCACAACGGTCTCATATTGACTGATTTTATCCTTAACCACCCGTTGATTTTTAAAATAGTGGAAGATGGTTTTTTCACTGGATAGTTTGCCGTCTTTAACTGCCAGCCGAATGCCGTCCATCACATGTTCACTATGTGTTTCAACAATAATTTGGACCCCGGTGGATGCTGCGGATGCGATCAAGCCTCCAATGGCGGTTTGGCCCTGGGGATGCAGGTGTGCTTCCGGGTTTTCCAGTAGTATCAGAACCCCGCGATTTTCTTTTTCCTGTTTTTCATCTTCATTTATCCAGTCTGCGGTCATGCCCAGTAACAGCACAATCACGGACAGAGTGTAACTTAATCCGAATCCGGCATTTGGGGGCCTGAATCCATTCATGGTGGCGAATGACGAGTCTCTTTTTCGTTCCACCATATGCTTGAAATCAACCCCGGGTGCCACTTCGGCAAGCCATCCCCGGACATTCCACTCCAGGGTGTCGCCTTCGGCTTGGGGATGTTTGAGCCTTGAGTCAATAGTGTCCAGTTCATGTCTGGCCAAAAAATCAATCACATACTCTCCGTATTCGCCGACATTGGATAATTCTTCCATATATTCATAGGTCGGCAAATACACCCTTGGCCCCCACCGCTCTGCGCTTAAATAACAAACCAAAGGAAATTGGGACAGAGATTTGTCGAATGGATCCATGACAGGCCTATTTTTTTCATTGAAATTTATTTTTAAACCAATGGGAGCCCCTGAATTTTCCACTACAATTTCCATGGGGGCTTTTTTTGAGGCATTGATATTTTTCATTTCTTGAATGGAACCGTGTTGCGGCAGGGTGGGATCACCGGTTTTGGTCCAGTTGTCCACCATTCGTATGGCCTGAATCAAAGAGCTCTTGCCTGAATTATTCAGGCCGGATAACAGGGTTAAATTTGATAATGGTATCTGTAAATTTGAAAACGATTTAAAATTGGACAGTTTGATTTGATTAAACATATTGCCCCTTAAATATATTTTTTCAAAATTGTGGAGAATTTTTCATACCGGTCCTTTACGCCCGAATATTTAGAACTATGTCGTGAAATCATATTGGCAGCTTCATGGGTACCAAGTAAGGAATGGTATTCATGAAGAAAATCCTTGGAATGGGATAACAACGTTTTGAATTGATCATCACTCAGCTCGGCCAAGAGATTTCCCCAGACCTCAAACAATGTCTTATTGATGGGTGCTCTGTTATTCTCTCCATGTGACTTACGGAAGGTATGAACACCAAAAAGGTCATGGGCTCTACTCATTGCTTTTGAAAAACGTTTTTTGAGTTGTTCAATCGTAGTGATTTTCAACACCGGAATTGGCGTGTCACTGTTGTGGAAAATTTTTACGAGTTCTTTTTTCGGTAATTCCGGCATTAAATTGATAATCCGCATGGTGTCACTTAAAAATGCATCCATGTCCGGTTTTTTTTGGTATTCAGTGTATTCACGGATTGAAAAGGAGAGAAATCTTAAAATCAATTCTCTTCCGGCCATACGGCTATCCTTGACAGATGATGTTGTGGCTGTTTTATATTCAGTGGATTTGACCAAGTCAGCCAGCAATTCCGATGATTTTCCCTGGTAAAGTGCGTGCCGGATTTCTTGGGATGTCAGGGGCATTCCACCGGTATTAATTCGCTTAAAAACATTGCGTTTTACCTCTTCCGGGGTTCCTGGATTGATAATTGTAAATTGGAATTGCGTTTCCAAGATCCGATTCACCATGGTAGGTTCAGGTAAGTCATTTAATTTTGAGAAGGTAAATCCATCAAATTTATCTCCCCAGAATTCCAGCCCCGTTAATTTGAGGCCTTTTCCCTTTATTTTTTCATCTCTTGTTGCAAAATATTCGTTGCCGAGAACAAATTCTTTTATGGTGATCAACCTTTGAAGGCCATCCACAACATCCCAATTGCCTTTTTCATCGGATGCCACATAAAACATGGGAATGGGTATTTTTAGCATCAAGGATTCAATGAGTTGACTTTTTCGCTCGTCGTTCCAGACCTCGCTACGCTGAAAAGCCGGTGCCAGGCGGATAGAGCCCTGGAGTAAACGCCGAATGACAGCATCCATGGCTATCACTTTCGGGTCCATGGATATTTTTTCTGGGTCAAATGGATCCTGCTCGTCCCTTGCAGCATCCTCGGATTCAACACCAGAGAGGCTACCGTCCGCAGCTAAATCTTCATTATATTTTTCATCGGTCTGCATGCTTTGTTCCTCTTATGGCGCACCTGCTGCCTGGGCAAATATGGGGTTATGCGTTGTTCTCTTTTTCAAGCTCCAGTTCATACACCATACCATCCGGTAATTTTCGGATCAATTCCTGAAGTTGCGCTCCGGTGAGATGGCTGATTTTTAATTCCATGGAGCGTATCTGGGTGCCGGTACCAACACCCCAGTTTTCGATTTTTCCAAGCAGATTAAGGGCAGAGGTTGCGGGTTCTGAATGTGTGGTATAGCTGTTGCCGCCGCCAAATATCCCACCGGGTCCAGGATTGCTGCTGCCACCTAAGCCATCCCCTGAGTCCGTTCCATGGTTGCCGGGTATACTTGGATCTTGAATCTTACCCCCTGCTGATCCCGCGTCGCCATTGGCACTGTCTTTCCATGACTGTCCCCCTGTGGAGTCCGTTCCTGCCGGTTTATCTGGATCAGAAGAAGCGCCCCCGGTAGTGGGAACATTTTGAGGTAAAAGGATATGGGTTTCATCAAGATGCTTACCTGTTCCCAGCTTGCCCCGCATTCGTTTCCAGGCTTTGTCTTCTGTTTCACCATCTTCTTGCTGTAAATACTCCATCCCTCTTAAGTTGATGGCGATCTTTCCTTGTGCGCAAAGGTGGATGATGTTTTCTTTGACCACGGTTTCACCCAGCCAGGGGATACAATCTTTGCCACCTGGACGGGGCTCTTTCAATTCGTTGATCAGTTTACCAACGGATTCGTTATTGGGTGCCGCTTCCATGATGAAATCTTCAAAATCTTCCGGTATAAATAGATCTTCCCTGGTAATGCTATCAATGGCATCCGGGATTTTGTTCCCTTCTGCTTTGTGATTTTCTATGAGGAATTGACAGTTTTCAGGATGCTGAAAATTCCAACTTGAGATGATGGCAAACCGGTCAAATCGAGATTTTAATATTCCCCTTAATTCTTTTTGATACTTGGTTTCCAGTCGTCTGTATTCTGGATTTTGTGATTTCCATTTTTGGGCAAGGAAGACACAGCGTGCCAGGACAATGAGATCTCGATCAGAAAACAGGTTTGTTGATTCTTGGCGGGGGAGTAGAAACCTGACGATATTCCGATGGGTTTGCACATTTTTGCACAACCATGTTCCCAGTTGAGTCTCAAGATCCTTTTTCTTTTCAGGGGTCTGGGGCAGTATCAGCAATGGAATACGATCACCCCAGTGGTCAGGATGGTCTTTTTCATCCATTTTGTGCCAGGGATCGGTTTGCCAGGCCTGGGGAAGCACAATAACACGAAACCGGGTCGCCACATCGGTATCACCACCAATAACATAGCGGATCTCTTTGGTGAGATGATCAATATCTTCCTCATCTTTAAACATTCGATCATTTCTGGCACTGGCAATGAGTTTTGCCTGGGGATTCTCTTCTTCTCTGAAAATGTACCGATTGCCATCCTCATGGATATTGAAGCTGTTCTCCACAATGGTCGTCAGTTCAACCTGGAATGCATTATCATCAATGGGTATATCACAAGTGATGTCAACGTGCAGGGTGGATTGATCCGCCCCGGCTTGATTGATTGCCGCCAGGGACCGCAGCCAAAGCGCACTGAGAATTCTTTCAAGATTCGGCAGCTCCTGACGGGTACCGGCAGCGGCATCCCTTACGGCTTCAAGGTTCCGAAGCGCTTTTTCTCTAAGCTTTGCATGGTACTGGTTTGCCACAGAATCCAATAACGCAGTAATCCCACTGGTATCATCATCGAGCCTGAAATGTCCAGCCGTGATAATGGAGGCTTTCTGCCCATTTTTTTTATAAAGGGCTGCCAGCACCCGTATCAAATCACGGGTTTCCTGGGCTTGGGTTGCCATCAATACCTGATCTTCAAGAAGCTTCATCAAATGGGGGGCAAAGGGCCATGCCTCAATAAATTCCGTGCGCAGTCGATCTTGTTCCACCGGTGGCGTGTCATGGAGCCTGAAGAATTCAGAGATATGAATGTTAATCAGTTTTTCAATCTGATCATCGTTAACCTGAATACGATTTTCAAAAAGCCGATGCAACAAAAGACGCAAACGGTCATGCTTTGCTGAAGGGCCTTTGAAATCGACAATCACCGGGTTGACCCTTTGAATCTGCTGGAATGCATCGGTGTTGCCTTCACGGACGGACACCACAAGAACCAGGTACTCCGGATGCTCTTTGGCAATTTCAGAAAGAATTTGAATGAAGTTGAATGTCCAGTTTTTCCAGGGGTATTGTTTTGTGTTAGTCAACCCGTCGTACCATGTTTGATATTCATCAAGAATCAGTGCGGTGGGGGTATGTTTGAACAACTCAAGCAGAATTTCATCGCTGGGGATATCTGTTTTTTTATCCCCCTGACCTTCCCATTGACCTCTGCAGTAGCTCCCATGGGGGTGATTGTCAAAAATCAAATCCCATAAAAATTTATAGCGCTGTTTATGCAGGCTTGCGCTGATTACATGGAGTCCGTCACGGAGCTGGAGAGCTTTGATAGCTTTCTCTCCCAACAGGTCGGACCAGTTTTCAAGCCATTTACGGGTTGCTGTTTGATCATTGAAGGCATGATACAGCATTCCCATTAAATGAGATTTACCTTGTCCTCTATCACCTATAATGGTTACGGGTCGGCCCTGTGATGGCCCGGATGCTTCTATTGTTTTCAACACATCATGGGAGGGATAGGTGATTCGAAGAAAATCCTCAGCCGGTATCTGGGTGGCACCGGTGTTGTTTTTGTTTGTCAGCTCAATGGCAGTGCCCTTCAGGCGCCGTCCTTTGAATTCTTGTCGAAGCTTCAGACCGAGCATATGTTCCTCCGAATTTGCCGTACTCCTGAATACACCTTTCATACTAACGATACGTTTAGTTTTGTTTATCATCAGGTTATTTCACAATAGCTGCCTTATTGCAAGAATCATTGAGTAATCGCAATATTATGATTAAATGAAACCCATGAATTTGAAAACAGGTGTGCTTTATTGCGTGATTATTGAATCGTTGGGAATCGGGGCTGTGGCAGGTGTTGTCAGAATCTCGAAGAAAAAAATCACAGATAGATGCCATCTTAAAACACCTGTATATTCTATCCAGGGGGGTGAAATAGAGGGTGAAACGACTTTTTTACCCAATAAAAAAAGGGTTCAGCATTTAAGCTAAACCCTTGAATTTATTAATTGGTGACCCCACGGGGAATCGAACCCCGGCTTCCGGCGTGAGAGGCCAGTAAAGTAAAAGTTGTTTCAGGGCGATGAGTTTCTCCAAAACCCTTGTATGGCCTGCATTTTAAACGTTCTAACACCCAACTCATAGTCTCCCTCAGACACAGGGTGTGTAAATAGTGTGTACTGAGTTGATTCAAGTGAGTTCCCTTCAGGATACGGGTTAATATTTTAGTTGTTGATGCGGTTGTCTTTTACAATGGTATTTTATTATGAGTAGAAAATAGGGTAAGCCTCAACCGAAATGGCCAAGGCTTAGTATACATTATTGATGTCGACTATTTGGTTCTTTTTTTTATAGTCTCAACTACAGCGGTCTTCTTCCGGCGTTGTGCGTCTTTAACAGGTATGAATCTACCATTACCGGCGTCCCGCCCAACTTTGAACGTATTGGTTTTACGTTTACCAGCCATTATTTCACCTCCTTTTCTCGGCATGATTTAAAGCCGGTAACAACGTCTCCGATGCAGTGCCACTTTTTGATTGACAGCCAATGGCCGTATCCTCTAAAGTGAAACTTGATATGGTCGAGTCAGTTTGTTTTGGCTTTATACCGAAACCCTTAGGTGCGTCAACATCTAAGGGTTTTTTTTGTTCTTTTTACCTCGGCGGCCAGAGGTCTTCCCGTTCTATACGCCTTTCAATGACATAGTGTGAAACTCCAAATGGTTTACATAGTGCGGTGCTAATGTGGTTCAATGTCATAGAAGGGTCTTGAACGAGTAGATTTTCTAAGCCGTTGTCTTTTAATAAAACAAGACATTTTTTGAGTTCTGTTGCCAGTGCTTCTTTTGGAACTAATGCTCTTCCAGCAAATTCATTTGCTTGAAATTCAAAAAAACTATACTGTCTTTCTGAAAGCCGATCCATGAATGATTTCCATCCATTTAAATCAGTGATCCCGAATTTTTTATATGTGTCCTGATGCAAAAAAAAGTGACCAAGCTCATGTGCAAGGGAAAACCTTAGCCGGTTGGCAAATCGTTCATCCATATAGCGTGCATAGTCAACGACAACGCCGGTAAGGTCAAATCTCAAATAAGCGTCGATGTCATACTCACTAAGGAGGTCATGTTCCGGTTCGATATACATTCCTAAGTCATCTTCAATGACCTTTTCAATATCAATGGGCAGTTCATTTCCCTTGCAATATTTTTCCCTAAATCGTTCTGCTACCTTCCATATTTCTTTTTTGTCTATGTAGGGACACTTAAAATCCGAGATGGTTAGCATTAACCTCCTTCTCCTCTAATTTTTTCTATAAGCATTTCTAATTCCTCATTAGTCGGCTTTTCATTTCTTACCGTCCTGAAGAACATTGGTAGCGCGCTTAGTGTTTCGTCGTTTGACAGGAGATCCTTGGGGATTATTCCTGCCGAAATAGCCGCTTTATCTTTCAATTCGTTGTACAGCTCAGAATCTCTTTTAATGCTCAATACTTCAGCAATACTGTTTAGTTTTTCTTCGTCTTGTGGTGGTGCTAAAAGTTCTCTTTCAATCTTGCTCCAGTTGCTTGCATCGTGTGATAGCCGACGGCAAAATTCCCTTAGGCCGATATCTCTCTCAATCCTGAGAGATTTGATGAATTTACCAAACATTTGAGCACCTCCCTTCCTGATTTTGCTTCCATTGTTTCCTCCTTGGTTAGTGGGTTTGTGTTTCCTCCTCCAACAAAATGTGCGTCTATAGAGAAGGGTGTGGTGTTTTTCTTACCACGTGGTTTAATATAAACCACACCTTGGTTGGAGTCAAGCCTTTTTGTTTTCACGAATGAATAACAATTCCTTGCAGGGAAAGCCTACGTTGATGCAAACTTATTCGACTTTGGTTCCTTCATGGGGTAAAAATTCCGAGAAAGGTGTTTCTTTTCCTTGGATTCTGATATCCTCCCGTACTTGTTTGTTTGACACAAATGCTCAGGAGCCTTTATTTAAGTGGATTTAGCGATACAGATCAATCCTTACTCGATATCGATTGATTTGGTTGAACATATCACCAGAAATGATGAATTTTAAGAATTGAAAAATTCGGAGGCTGTTTATCTGGTATCAATGTAGGGAGCGCCTATTTTAAAAATATGTACTAATAACCAAAATCCATTACATCTGTTAAAAGATCTCTTACCTGGCGGTCGATTCGCTTTTTGAATTCATATTCTATTTCTTGGTCAGTAAGGTGCTTGATGCTTTTGTTGAAATACTCAACAAGAACTTTTTTCATCATTTTTAGATCATATTTATCAAAATTCGGAACATATTTAGTTCTGTATTTATGATGTTTGATTTGGAAATATGAGCGTACAAACTTTTTGGGTTGTATTGTTACTCTAAATCTTGTCATTAATATCACTACGTAATGATCTAATTCGTGAAGCAACGATTCATCGTTCATTTCAGAGAAAAAGAATAGCCAACCTTTGCTCTTGTTTTGAAAGATGCATCCAGTTATTCTAAGATTTAATCTCCACTCTAAAAACTTTTTACTTTTTATTTTTGAGTGTTTGTAACCTGAAAAAATGGAAACTATGGATTCTTTTAATTTAAGAACAGAATTTGTTCTTGCTGAGGTTAATGGTCCTTTAAACAAGTAACCTAAATAACTGAACTCATCACCAATCTTCCCAACCACTGACTTTTCAGGCACTTTTTCAGGGTCATGAATAGTTAATCCTATTTTTTTAAAAAGCAGGATAACCTTTTGCGTGATCGTTTTAACGTCCCGTTCGTCACACAGGATAAGAATGTCATCAACATATCTAAAATATTTTACCTCACTCAATGCCGATAGTGTTTTGTCAATGTTGATCAGGTAAATCGCTGCTAAAATATTAGAAATAGATAATCCTTGAGGGATTCCCTCTGAATTCTCTTTATCGTGTTTAAAAGACTTTATAACCGTTGCTGTCTTTATCGCTTTTTCAATGAATTCTTTTATCTCAGGATTTCGAATTTTCCGGCCCAGTCTTAGTTTCAGTTCTTTATGTTTTATACTGGGATAATATGAGGCGACATCAAGCTTTATGAAAGCATTGTACCTACCGCTCATGGTAGCATTTTTTAAATTCTTTATTAAGACTTGCGGAATATCAAAATGAATGGTTCCGTCGTAACGATCAATCAGAAAGTTGCATAGTGCCTTTAGCGCAATACGATCTCTAATCGTTGGAATAGATATTTCTCGTGGTACTTTTCCTTTACCCTTACTGATTAGTTTCAGCTTGTATTTGGTAAACTTGTAGGTCCCATTCAGAGTTTTTCGAGATATAATCTCGATCTGATCATCAAGGATTTTGTTAAACTGCTTTTGATTAAGGTTATCTATTCCTTGAGCAGGTGAGTATACTATATGCTCGGTATAAATCTTTTTTAGATATATTTCTGATAGGAATTCCTCGAAATCTTGTCGAACAGTCATATTACGTGAACTCCAAAAGATACATCACTATTATTGGGAAGAAATAAAAAAGTACCATGCTGAAGATTCGTTTTGAGTTGTAACAAAGACATAAAAACCAAATATAAAAGGTCGGTGTTTTTGAGAGCTTATCTCTGTTTTTTTTGGGAGTAGTTAAGTATTCGAGGCAGAGAGCTTGGTGGTAGTCACAATCCAGATGGTTTTCGCATAAATTCAAAATCTGTTTGTAATCGTCGTTGATACTTGAGTCTGACTGGCAAGATTTAGAAGTAACTGCTTTTTGGTGCAAAACATTTAGTTTTTCATAACAATCTTTTATTAAGCCAGCTCTCCTTTTGAAAGTGAAACCATTGATAAGTCCAGAAACACTTAGGACTAATCCTGAAAATATTATCCATGCCACTCCTGAATGATCGCTTTGCTTACCAAATTTTAAATAATAAATCGATGCAGCAACAGAAACAAAAGAATACCAGAACAGTATAATATTGGTTTGTTTTGCATTAAAAAGGAGTCGCTTTTCAGTTTGAATACGCGCTTTTCTTGTCCACCAAATATTGTCTTGTAGAGACATACCAACCTCCAATGAAAAATGTCCCGAGGTGTCATAGATAGTAAATGAGTAAAGCCCAGTAAAGGGCCAGCATTAATGCTAAGGGGATAAACCCTCCAATATTAGTAACATCCAGCTATGGACGGTCAACCGAAAGGTTGGCACACCTCGGGACAATTCAGAATAATCCGAGCCTCTACTCTCATATAGAAAGGAAGTTTCTAAAGCAAGAAATATTTTAAATAAAAATAATATGGGGAATTTATGTTAACTTCGATGGGGATTTATCCTCACACAGATTTGTTTTGTATAAAACACGAGCATAAGATAGAATATTTGTTAACGCATCTTACGATATGCGGTCAATGCTCATGCTGCCTGGTTTCATTTGTAGATCTCTCCATCTTAGATTTTGAGCTACAGAATATTCTTTTTCTGCTTAATCTATTTATATGAAACTCCGCCCAAAGGTCTGGAATCATGAGATTTTCAATTTTCGTTGTGGCTGGTGGTTACAGCCATGTATGTTATTGGAAACTTCCCTGTTTATCCAGAAAACTATACCTTCAACGATATTTTCTATTTTCCTGACGGTTCAAATATGCATTATTTGGTTCGCAAAAAAAATCGATATCAAATGGCCGATGCCATTTTAAAGTGCTGCAAAAATATGAGGCCCTCATCGTTATCATTTATCCTTGGTTTCCCCCCCTCTCAGTACCTTACAGTCTATTCCTGTGGCCTGAATAGTGCCTGCAATGCGATTTGATTGCATCGTATCACTTTGAATAGATTCTCGGCCTGGTCTGGTTGATTCTCAATAGCTTGGTGGTATGTTGAGATAGGATTGTATCGGACATAATCAGTATCCAGGGAGCATGTCTGCTATTATTCAAAGGAAGTGTTAAATAGGGTTTACCCATATTAGACATCAAAACAGTGTATATTTAGGGTGGTGAAATAGGTTGTTGACACTGATTCTAAAATGGTTTAGACCCTATCTTGCACTTTGGCCGTGACACCACCTGACTTGAACTTGAACCGGAAAGGAAACATCACCATGAAAATCTACGGATACTGCAGAGTCTCGACATTGGATCAGAACCCTACCATGCAACAGGATGGAATTCTTAACCGATACCCGGATGCTAAGATTCTCACCGAAAAGAAATCTGGCACCACCACAAAAGGCCGGGAGAAACTGGACACTATCCTGAACATAATCGACCAGGGAGAGAAACTGGTGGTTTGGAAACTGGATAGGCTTGCCAGGAACATGATGGACCTGCTCAAGATCGTGGAGTTGCTAAAGGATCGGGGAGCATCCCTGGAGATCCTGGACCAGGCCATTGACACCAGCACTGCATCCGGTACAGCCTTCCTGCAGATGCTTGGAGTATTTGCTGAGTTTGAAACAAATCTTCGGCGTGAACGGCAGATGGCAGGTATCCAAAAAGCAAAGGCCAAGGGTGTCTATACAGGTCGTAAGCCGTCCTTGACATCGGATCAGTGCCGGGAGATCCTCCAGAAAAGAAATCAAGGTATGAACCCTACACAGCTTGCCCGTGAATATGCGGTGAGCCGGGCCACTATTTATAATGTCCTGAAAAAAGAGGTGACTACATAGCCAAGTAAACTCAAGGGATTTTTGTAGCATTAAGTCGACCATATAGGAGGATAGAACGATTTTCCATAAATGGCGCTTTTACTTGCCTACCGGTGATGGATACCCCAGGAACTGGGAAAGTATGCAAGGAGCGTTGCCATTTTGATGGTGTCAACCCCAGAAGGTTACAAAATGGCCAAAACATGAACCTCCAACCTATTGTAATTCCATGCCAATATGGTCGAACATATAGAAGGAAAAAATGGCTTTATTTTGTTCACCAACCAGCTTGCTCACTAAAGAGCAAAAGGCCTGAAATCATTGAAAACAATTCAGTCGACCATATAGAAGAGAAAAACGTCCTGATATAATGAGCAAATCACAACTACTCACTATGAAGGAAAATACAGTCCGGTTTCTCCGTGATTTATTGTGACGGTCTTGTCATGCCCTCTTCTCGTGGTGGTGGAGACTGGCTGTAGGTTCCCGACCGGGATCTGCAGTTGGTCACCATCTCCTTTTCTACACCTTATCCTCACCCAGTAATCAACCTGAATTCAAACCTGCCTGTGTCTTTTTGCTTATACTCTTTTTCCAGTCCTTATCAGAGGGGAGGAGGAGCCGAGACAACCATTCAAGCAACCCTACAAACCATTGGAGGACCACTATGTTTAACCACCTAAACAACCGGGCCAAGACCATCAGGCCCCTGAACGGCATCTACCAGTGCAATACCCGCATTGACCACCAGACCCATGAACGCCTGAAGTACCTTAAAGCCTACTATGACAAATCGACAGGTTTATCCACAAACACCGGTGTGGTCGTGCGCCGGGCCATTGAACTTCTCATTGACCATATTGACAGTCAGATTTTAAAGGAGCGATCCGGTGCTATAACAAACCGGCAGGAACTCGCAAGCCTTGACCGGTGCGCCAAAGGATCTGAAGGCCAGCGTAGAAATCAATATCACGACCCTGGGGCTATGAAGGTGTTTCCTACATTCCGGGAACTTCAGAAGGTCGGGAAGAAACCCTATGAGGCCTCTGATTATGAGGGGAAATCCATTAACCGGTAACCATGAGGAGAAGGAAGGGGGGGACACACCTTTATATTAACGAGGACAAGCTATTATGATGACCTGCTGCACGTTGCGGCTACTTTTCTGCTGGCATGGATGATGTGGATTAACTGACCGGCACGACATTTTACTTTTATATTTAGACTTAACCACAAACCGAAGGCCCTGGGGGAGAACTCCTGGGGCCTTTGCTATTTTATGGGAGAGAAAGAAGACATGCTCATTAAAGTTATTGATGCTGTAATGGGAACGGGTAAATCAACCTGGGCCATTCAGCAGCTTAAAGCAACAGGACAAAGAACCATTGTGGTGTTGCCGTACCGGGCAGAAATCAAACGGTATGCCGATGCTCTTCTGGAGGATACACCGGAATTGAATGTCACGGCCCTATATGATGACATTGAAGGTCAGAACAAGCAGGAACGGTTTGAAGATGCCCTGCAAGATGCCCATGTAATCATCACCACCCATACATTGCTAAAAGATTTTCTCAAACTCCATTTATTTCAGTTGATTGAGGAGGGACATTGGCACCTTCTGATGGATGAAGCCATTGCCACGTTTGAACCGATCAAGAGTTTGTCCAAGACAATGCTGGATGGATGGTTGGTCAACGGTATTGTGGAAATCAGGCAGCTCAATGAAAGGCTTAGAAAGATTGAGCCCGTATCCGGTGTCACGGAGATGTATACCAGGGCTGATAACTTCATGACCACTCCGGTTGAAAAGTACCTACTAAAAGGGCTGATGGTCAATGACATGCTGGCAGTAAAAGATCAAAGCGCCAAAGGGTTCTTTACATTCTCATTGTCCGAGAGTCGGTTGAAGTCTTTTAAATCCATGACAGTTCTGACCTATATGTTCCTGGGCAGTGATCTGGATTACTGGTGTCGGATGAAAGGCATCGGAGTGGCTCACCTGGAATTGACCAGGGATGCCGAGGACTTGTTTCATCTTGCTTCTCATTCCGGTCAGTACAGTGGTGCCATGTTCAAAAGTTTCATTGAAATACTGGATGTGAAGAGTTCTTTTGGGAATGAGCGGGGCCAGCTTTCCGCAACTTCATCCAGGGCATTGAAGAAAAAGTCTAAACGGAACATCACCATGATAAATGAGGTCCAGAAAGATCTTAAACGGCACTTCAGAAACCGAAAGAAAAACCAGGTCATTGAGCCCGAGGATTTTATGTATGCTTCCCTCAGTGACATCAGGGGCATCTGGAGCGGTAAAGACCTGCCGACAAAGTTCATCGGGGAATCCACATGGGTGCCGTACAACAAGCGGGGGGTCAATGGGTATGCCCACAAGCATAACTTGGCGTTCCTGTACAATGTCTTTCAGCATCTTGCAGTCAAACAAACGGTTAACTCTGTGATCAGTGAAGATAGCTGTTATTCTGAGGATACCCTTGCTTTGAGTACATTGCTGCAGTGGATCTGGCGGTCTGCGATCAGAAAGGGAGAAAAGGTCCGGGTCTATATTCCGTCCAAGCGGATGAGAGATTTGCTGATAAACTGGCTCGGCTGGTCCTGAGAGGTGCGCTGGCATCACTTACCCATATGGTGGTGTTACCTGCCATTATCCTTCGGCTTGAGACTATGATTTTACGACCCTTGAAAAAAGGTACGTTTCTATTTGCGTACCGGGGGCTCAAGAGCCCTGTTAATAGGGCTTTTCAGAACACAGTCCTTAAAGGTAAGAAGAAACTGAAAGAGATACCAGATATTTAAGTATGGTCAGAAATGGTAAGATCAGAAGATTAAATCTGAGATATGCTTTCAGTGAAGTTAAGTTTAATTCAGGCATAAATAATCAGAGATGTGTATTCAGCGTAGCTGACCCGATCGGAGCATGGAACGTAGTTCCGTGTGGAGGAGGGATAATGAATTAAGATCTTTTAACACCAGAGTAACAAAGACTGAAAGTCAGCTTACAGCCCAGGCTTAAAGCCAGACACACCCCCCAATAGAATAATTCATAATCCTGCCAAACATGAGAATTTCTATTGATTTTTGTGTGACATCTTTAAAGATGCTTGATTTGGGATATCCCTTCGGTCATCATCGTCTGCAGTTCACTTTACCAAGGCTTTAGGTCCCTGTGGTCCCTCTCTCAGGATAGCAATGTTCACAGGGATTTCAAAGTTTCTGGAAGGATATGGATTTGATGATTAGCCATACATCTAATAAGGTGAAATGGTTCGGACCATGCGGAATATTGCCATCACTTTGGCGGTAGCCGGAGGGGGTGCTCAGTTTTGAGCAGACCCCGTCAGAGGCTACTGAACCGTGGAGAAGGGGTATCCTCAGTTTTGAGGACACCTCTATGTATGTGATTAATAATTCTCAGTTTACGTTTGAGCTTCGGTTAAAAAACTTCATCGGCTACACAAGCCGCTTTCCGTAATGCTCCATTAATGAGGTGGGCATACCTTTGGGTCATGTTGATATCTGAATGCCCCAGGAGTTCTTTGAGGGTGTAAATATCAACTTTTCCGGAACTTGCAAGATAACTGGCGTAGGTATGTCTGAGATCGTGGAACCGGATATTTACTCCGGCTTTAGCTCTAATCCGCTTCCATATGGAATGGAAACCATTGGGGCTATAAGCCTTCCCTTTTCGTGATGAAAACACCGCATCGTTTTTGTTTAATTCCCTGGCAGTCAGAAGGATTTCATAAGCTTTGTTATTTATGGGAAGTGTCTGGCTTTTACCATTTTTGGTAGTCGAACCATGAAAAGTCATGAGGCGGTTCTCAAAGTCAATATCATTCCATTTGAGTGACAATACTTCCCCCCGGCGCTTACCTGTATACAATGCGAATTTTACTACCATGGCACCCCTCTGGTTTTCCCAGGAATCAAGAACCGATAAAAGTTTTTCCAGATCTTTTTTTGACAGTGTTTTGTTAATACGATTATCAAATTTAGGTGGCTTCACTTTAAGACAGGGGTTTTGACCATGGTAAAGATCTCTGCGGATCGCCCAGTTGAAAACACGTTTCATGAGGATGAGGACGTGCTTAACTGTCTGTGGTGCGTAGGGCTTTTTTTGTCTGTTATTGGTGCTATTCATTGCTTCAAGGACAGCCTCAATATCTCTTGCCGTTATTTTATCCATTGTCATGGCCTTGAGGTGTGATTTAACATGATGTGTCCAGCGCCCCTGATCTTCTGTCCAAGATTTTTTGTTGGCTTTTGCCCAGGTCAAATACTGGCTCCAGATGTCAGATAGGTTTGGGGACTTCTGGATATTGAACATCCCATTTTCAACAGATTCTGTTTTTAACTTTGCCTCCAGCTTTTTGGCAAGGTTTAGAGAATTTACAACCTTGGATTTTCTTTTGCCGTTGGCTAACTTCACAGCAACTCGATATTTTCGACCGTTGGGTGTGAATTTGAAACTACATTTCTTGCACTCCTTGCTTCCGATTTTCGCTCCAGACTTGCATTTGGGACAGTGTAAGGTGATGGTCATAAGATACCCTTTCTTTGGTTTGGGTATCCTGAAAGGTGTGTAAATAGTGTGTAAACAGGACGTTTTGGGGTGGGTTAAAAATACAAAAGGGCTATGCTCTTGATAAGCATAACCCCTTATAATTTCATAGTTTTGTTTGGTGACCCCACGGGGAATCGAACCCCGGCTTCCGGCGTGAGAGGCCAGCGTCCTAACCGCTAGACGATGGGGCCACAAAACCACTACTTTATATAGATAGATGGTGGTGTTGTCAATAAAAAATTGGAATGTTTTTTAAATCAATGCTGTTTCAGTGGTGCTCCCGGGTTAAATATTGAAGAATATAGAGTCCTTCTAAGTCATTAAGTTCTTCAGCTTGACACTTCACAATGTGTTCCTTTGAAATTGAACATATTCCATGTGGTCTGAGAAATGAGAACTTTGGACTTATGAGTAGACTCCAATTTACATCAAAGGGGCTTTTGCGTTGACAGAGCTTCAAGGTGTGATAATATTTTTATTAAAGCTTGTCCAAATAGTCATCCCGCAGTTTTTATCCGGGATCAACCCATTTTAAAATGGAGGAACAACATGGACGCAATTCTTGTGGAATATGATGCCAGAAAAAATACATTGGATTTTGCAAAAGGCGGATTGGTTGAGGATTGGGTAGCTGTTTGCAGGCGCTTTAACGATGATGTACACCGCGTTCGTGACGTGGATGATGTTGAAAGCTATACAGCCCTTTATGAATGCTTTGATGAGAAAGATAAAAAGCATTACTACCTGGTAAAAGAGGACGACTCTCTTTTTAAAATTCGCCGTAAAAATTTTTTAAAAAACATTGGCACATGAGGAAATCCAGAGCATTTACCTCACTGCCATGGGCAGACCTCCGCCTGCACCTGGGTTTGCCCACAACAAAGCATGAAAGTGATGTCAGGTCTGCTTGTATTTTTTAATAAATGCCCGTGAATCTATAAACTTTGGTCAGGAATCAGCCTTTATATTTTTTTTTCGGATGCCTTTTTTGGCACCTGCCACGGCATAGATCAGCCAGCCAATAAAGGGTACCAAGGAGACCGCTCCCCACAACGCTTTGGTTTTAATGGAACCAAAGTCCTTTAAAATGATATCCACCATGGCCAGCATGGTTAATCCCCAGAAAATAACACCAATGCCGGCAATCACTACAAATGTATCCATTCAATCCCCTGATTATTTCTTTAATTTATCTGAAATTTTAAGCAATGTGTCCACATAATAATTACTGTGGTTATACTTGTAAAGGATCTTGTGAGCCCTTTGGCGGCTCACCGTGGGCTTCCAGCCATATCGTTTCAGATAGTTTGCAATGCTGTGGATGGCGTCCGGGTGTTCAAACAGATTCACTTTACCATCTCCATTGCCGTCCTTTCCCAGGGTAAGGGCATTGCTTGGCATGAACTGAGAGATCCCCATGGCCCCGGCATAGGAACCTTTAACAGCCACGGGGTCAATTTTTTCCCGTTGGGCAAATTTTAAGAAAGCTTGAAGTTCTGCATAGGCCCATTGGGATTTTTTAAGGACTTTTTTATCAAATTTTTTCCTTGTAAAACGTTTGGATGTTGCCAAAGACGCCCACAGCGCCTCTTTATTTTTCTTTTCTGACAGAGCAGCCATGGTGGCAAGTGTGTTGATAACACGTCTATTGCCAAGGTAGGTCCCCAATCGTGTTTCCACAAGAATAATGGCGGTTATGATGGTTTTATCCACCCCATAAAGATCTTGGGCCGCCTGGAGATCTTTTTGGTGGGCTGTCATGTATTTTAACGCATTGGCAATGGATTTTTTTGATATAAACTGGTCATAGTTAAGGCTTGATTCAGAGTGGACAAAAAATAGAGAAACCCCCTTGAGTGCAAAAGCTGCACCTGGAGTTGTGAATGTTTTTTCAATATAATCCCGGGAAAAACCATCTTTTAAAAGGCGATTCTCCAAACGATTCAGTTCTTTGGGGCCTTTTATGTTATCCGCCGGAGCAGAGGTTGGAATGATAAAAAAGAGCATAAAAGCCAATGCGAAAATAGAAAAGAGGGATCGTCCGTGATTGGCGGTTGGTGAGGGGTTATGTGTCATGATCGTGAATTCTCCTGTCAGGGTATCAGATTTTATTGAATTTTCATGTGATAACCAACCCCGTATGGTTGTTTTTTTCAGCCAGCCAGTCCTTTGGGGCGAGAGCCTTTCTTGATAGTCTGAAATTAAAATGATATAACAGCCACGCCTGAAGGGTAAAACATCACAATTTGTTTATAAAAGCCTCCATAAGAAGTGCTCCGCATGTCAGGGGCGTATTTCAAGCTTTGTTGTGGGTAGAGTCGGATCAGAATACGGTCCGCCTGTGGTAGTTCCTTGGATTGGGTTTTGCCCATAATAAAGTTGATAAATCAATGACTCGTTGTTGCATTTCTTTAGAAAATAAGATGAATACCCGGAAATCAAGGCCTGCCTTTACCATATGAAAAATAATTACCTATTTTCATATATTGTTATACATGAAATGTATTCTGTGGGGAAACATTTTGAAAAAAAAAGAGCGATTGATTTTTCGGTGTCAATCCTGTGGTCATGAGACCCATCAATGGATGGGAAAATGCCCTGGCTGTGGAGAGTGGGACACCTTGTCTGGAGAGAAACCCAAGGATGACACCACGCCGGGAGCACGATTTTCCAGAACCAGAACGGCTGCCGTCCCCATGGGAGCCATTGAATTTGATGAAGACCCGCGCATTGAAACCGGGATTCAGGAGTTTGATCGGGTTCTGGGGGGAGGCATTGTACCGGGAACCCTTGTGCTCATCGGGGGGGATCCTGGTGTGGGAAAATCAACCCTGATGCTCCAGGCTCTTTCCCGGCTTGCTGAATCAGGAAAAAAAACACTTTATGTGTCTGGCGAGGAGTCCATCCGTCAGATTAAAATGCGGGGGAATCGCCTTTCTTCCGGAGCTACCTCCATGCTGGTGGCCGCAGAAACCGATCTTGACTCCATCATTTCCATGGCAGAATCGGAAAAACCCCATGCCATGGTGGTGGATTCCATCCAGACGGTGTACAATCCCGAGATTGCCTCCACACCGGGCAGTGTCACCCAGATTCGGGAGGCTTCCATACGCTTGCTTAACATGGCAAAGCAGGCAGGGGTTCCCCTTTTTCTTGTGGGACATGTGACCAAAATAGGGGCCATTGCAGGTCCCAGAATCATGGAACACATGGTGGATACCGTGCTTTATTTTGAAGGAGACCGCAGCCATGTGTTCAGAATTTTAAGGGCTGTTAAAAATAGATTTGGCTCCACCAATGAAATCGGGGTGTTTGAAATGAAGGAAAAAGGGCTTGCCCAGGTACCCAATCCTTCTGAAATATTTTTGGCAGAACGATCGGTGAATGCCCCGGGATCGGTGGTGACGGCCAGCATGGAGGGGACCCGTCCCATTTTAATTGAAGTCCAGGGACTTGCCTCCAGCTCCGGTCTGGGAAATCCCCGGCGCACCGTGTTGGGGCTGGACCCCAACCGAGTGGCACTCATTGCCGCAGTGATGGAAAAACGTCTTGGTATTAATTTGTCTGGGCTGGATATTTTCATGAATGTGGCAGGGGGGGTAAAGGTTGTGGAGCCGGCTGCCGATCTGGCCATTGGAGTTGCCCTGGCATCCAGTTTTCTGGATATGGCTGTACCCGAGGGGGTCACTGTCATTGGTGAAATTGGGCTCACTGGTGAAATTAGGGCGGCAGGGCACGTAGAAGCAAGGGTGAAAGAGGCTGCCAAAATGGGTTTTACCCGTTGTCTCCTGCCCCAGAACAATATAAAACAGCTGCCGGATATACCGGGACTTGCCATTCAGGGGGTGACATCTTTAAAGCAGGTGGTGGAATTGCTTTTTTAACTGAAAAATTTTGTTTTTTGCGGTGTCTTCAACAGATATTGGTTAATTTTAAGTTTTTGTATATTTTGTATGAATAGTTTGTTTGTGGAGTATTGCATAATAAAAAAAATAAAGGCAACAATGGTGCGAAAAAAAAATAAAGCAAAAAAAGGCTCCCAGTGGGCAGATCATCTAACCCAAAGGGCCAAAGCAGAAAATTATCCGGCTCGCTCTGTTTATAAATTGATGGAAATTCAGAAGAAATTTAAAGTGTTGAAAAAAGGGGGCATAGTGCTGGATTTGGGGTGTGCCCCGGGGTCTTGGCTCATATATGCGGCCAGAACAGTGGGTAACACCGGAAAAGCCCATGGCATTGATCTTAAAGCTGTTGAGGTTCCATTGCCTGAGAATGCCGTGGCCCATGTGGGGGATATTTTTGAGATGGATGAAAATATTGCTGCCCCGGATGGAAAAATGTACGATGCCGTGGTAAGTGACATGGCGCCTGCCACCACAGGTCGAAAGGACATTGATGCCGCAAGATCCCAGGCCCTGTGTGAAGCGGCCCTGGCAAAGGCCCTGGAGTTACTGGGCCCGGGGGGGCATTTTGTCTGTAAAATATTCCAGGGTGGAGATTTTAAGGTTTTTGAAAAAGAGGTGCAGCAGCATTTTAAACAACATAAAATCTTTAAACCGGAAAGTTGCAGAAAAGCAAGTAAAGAGATATATATTATAGGTTTGAATAAAAAATAACAGTTAAGGAGGATATAGTCATGTCAGGACATAGTAAATGGTCGACCATTAAACATAAAAAAGGGGCCGCAGACGCCAAGCGCGGTAAGATTTTTACCAAGCTTATCAAAGAGATCACTGTGGCTGCCAGAATGGGGGGGGGGGATCCAGATTCAAACCCCCGGCTTAGAACTGCCATTGCCGCTGCCAAATCCCAAAATATGCCCAAGGACAATCTGGAGCGGGCCATTAAAAAAGGTACCGGCGAGTTGGAAGGGGTGGATTATGAAGAGATCCTCTATGAAGGTTATGGTCCGGGGGGCGTTGCCGTACTGGTGGAATGCCTCACAGATAATAGAAATCGCACCATTGCCGATGTTCGATATATTTTCAGCAAAGCAGGTGGAAACATTGGCACCGATGGATGCGTATCCTGGATGTTTGATAAAAAAGGGTTGATTTCCGTGGACAAATCCGATGCTGATGAAGATACCCTCATGGAAGTGGGGCTGGAAGCAGGTGCTGAAGATGTAAAAGATGAAGGGGATTGTTTTGAGATCATCACGGAACCGGAAGATTTTGATGCGGTGAAAGAAGCTGTGGATGCCGCTGAAATTAAATACAATATGGCTGAAGTGACCATGATTCCCCAGACCCAGACAGCCTTGGAAGGAAAAGAAGCAGAACAGATGATTCGGTTCATGGAAGCCATGGATGATTGTGATGATATTCAGAAATTCTACACCAATGCCGATATCTCCGATGATATCTTCAATGCCATGTAGCCATTTTTCAAGTTGTATCTGAAAAATGCATTCATAATTTTACTCAACTTTCGGTGTTCGCATTTCGTGGTGGGGTCAGGCTTTCGTTATTGACATTATCGAGGCTTTTTTCGTTAGCAAAGGCCTTGGTCGATAACATCAATAACAAAAGCCTGACCCCGTCGGCACATGACCCCGTCGGCACACTGAGCCCATGGGTACATTTAAAAATGCCGGCTTTGAAATGAAGCCCGAAAGTTGATTGATTTTATATATTTGAAATATATAAAACCATATCAATGGTTTTATTATATGAAATGCTCCACAAACCAGAGGCGTATTTTTAATTTCCTATGCTTTAAACACATAAGGCGTTAAAATTAAAATCCCCTTTTGAACCTGTTTTTTGCCAGGAGCACCTTTACTGCATATCAATAACATCCACTCCATCCGGCGTGATGAATTCAAATATTGACACATCTATTTTGTTAAATACAATATTCCAGAAATCCAATGTGGTTGTATCACCGTAGGGATTGTGGGTGGTGACCTGCACAATGTGGTCATTTGCTTTTAAGATTCGAATATGAATGGATTCAATATCTGGAGACGCTTTTTTGGGCTCCAGAATCAAGGTAATGTAATCGGTGTCAACCGGATTGGGTTTAATGCGGGCATTGTATCTTTTTTTCACAAGGGAAATATTGGATAAAAAGGCCCCTCCGGCCCCTGAGTTAAAAAAGGTTTGGGCACTCCCTTTGACCGCCTGGTTTTCATCGGGACGGTAAATCCAAAGGGTCCTTCCATTGGAGATAATCTGTTGCTGTGTGGGTACAAGGTATTCCCATCGCATTTTACCGGGATGGCTGAAAAAAACTTTTCCTGAAGCGGTTTCTGTTATTTCCAGGGCCGTCAAGGTGGATATTTGATGAAAATCTGCAAAAAAATCCTTGCCCGCATATTTTTTTTCCATGCGATCCAGGATTTTTTGGCTTTCCGGTATTTCAGCCCGGGCATTTTCCAGGTGAAACCGGCCCATGCCAATGAAAAAAACAAGTAGCAGGATGGAAAAAAAAGAGATTTTTTTCATGGATAGTTTTTGCCTCTTTCTGTGAGAATGGGTGATATTCTCCATTAATTGATTTGGGTGTACCCTTTTTAGAGTAACCCAGGGAAAAGATTTTGTCCAATAGCTCATTCCAGCGCTTTGATTCGGGTTTGATAAAAAGAGAATAAAACAAAAATGGTGCACTTGACGAATTCATCGCTTTGTTGGGGGGCGGACCAATTTTAGAAATAGGTTCGCCCGTGGCGGTTGTATGGATGAAAGTGCAGCATAGAATTGACCGCAAAAGGCCACCCGACAGCTGTACGTCACCGGATCAATTTATTGATATCTTTTCGGGCATCCTTGGCATAGAGACGTCGGAGTTTGGGTTTTTCAATTTTACCCGTGGCATTTCTGGGCACCTCTGCAAAAATAATTTTTTTCAACCGTTTATAGCGTGGCAGCCCCATTCCAAAGTTTTTGACTTCATGCTTTGTCAACTCCATATCCGGCTTTATGGCAATAATGCCCGCAGGAATTTCCCCCAGACGTTCATCTGGAATACCGATGACGCCAATGTCCTGGATTTTTTTATTTTGCATGAAAAAGTGTTCGATTTCAACGGGGAATATGTTTTCTCCACCGCAGATGATCACATCTTTTTTCCGATCCACCAGAAAAATAAACCCATCTTTGTCCCGCCGGGCAATGTCACCGGTGTGGAGCCAGCCCTCTTTTATGGTATCTGCCGTGGCCTGGGGGTTTTTATAATAACATTTCATTACACCGGGGCCCCTGACAATGAGTTCGCCGCTTTCCCCCGGTGGCAATAGATTGCCAGAACCGTCCACAATGCGTGCTTCCCAGTCAAATCCTGCCCTTCCAATGGCACCCACTTTGTGATCATTATCCATGCCAAGGTGAACACAACCGGGACCTGTGGATTCTGTGAGCCCATAGTTGGTGTCATAGCAATGGCCGGGGAAGTATTCTTTCCATTCTTTGATCAGGGACGGCGGAACCGGCTGGGCCCCAATGTGCATGAGACGCCATTGGGCCAGGTGGTATTCTGAAAATTCAATGAGATTTCGTTCAAAGGACGTGAGGATATCATAGGCCCAGGGGACCAGCAGCCAGACAATGGTGGCCCTTTCTTCGGACACGGCCTCCAGTATCCATTCCGGACGAACCCCTTTTAAAATGATGGCTTTTCCCCCCACCAGGAAACTGCCGAACCAGTGCATTTTTGCCCCGGTGTGGTACAGGGGCGGGATGCATAGAAATACATCCTCCCGGGTTTGTTTGTGATGATTGTTTTCAATGTAACAGGCATGTTCCAGATTTCTGTGGGTCAGCAGAACCGCCTTGGGGGTTCCGGTGGTACCGGATGTAAAATAGAGGGCCGCATCATCTTCAATGGATATGGAAACCCGGGGGGGCGTGTCCGGGTTTGCAGATTTAATAAAGGTGGTATAGGGAATGGCGTAATCAGGGCATAACTCCATGGGGCCTGTGAAAATCCAGGTGTGCACGGTGGCCTCCAATAGGACCCGAATGCCTTCCAGGCGTTCAATGAACTCCTCACCAAAAATAAAGACCTTTGCCTCGGAAACTTCTGTGCACAGTCGTATCTTATCTGCTTCAAATCTGAAGTTTAAAGGAACAGCCCAGGCCCCGGTGTTGAGAATACCAAAATAGATGGGAAGCCATTCCAGACTGTTGGTCATGAGCTGTACAATGGCATCGCCCTTTTTAATGCCTTTTTTAACCAGGGCGTTACCCATGCGGTTGGCATCCCGGTAAAAATCATTCCAGGTGATTTCCCGGCGTATATTTTCCTGGGGCACCCTTTCAATCAGGGCAATGTCGTTTTTATAAAGTCGGCTGTTCCTTGCCAGGATTTCGGTGATGATCATGGTATTATTCCTGTTGCTTGTTATGGATTTTAAAAACATCATCACAACCTCGGACTCGGACATTCAGGGAGCGGACAGGGGCGTTGCCGGGTGCTGTGGTTTTTGTATTTTTCAAGTGTACAGAACCCGGTGGAAATAAGGTCTGCCCATGGCAGTTATGAAAAAATAAGCCCCACCAATACAAAATCTGTCAGCCCCGGCCATTCACCAGAGGATGATGGCTGGCCGATGTTGTGAGCAATTCAGCTAAATCCAGAGAGTATATATAAAAATCCCGCTGTGCACCAGATGCACAGCGGGATTTTTTTAAATAAAGTGTAGAGTGCTGAAAATACTTCCAATTTTTATTGCGGACAAATCTATTTTAGAACAAATCCGCCGTGGTGGAAATCAATTCAGCTGAAGCAGGAATTACTTTTTGTCGTCCTTTACCTCTTCAAAATCGGCATCCATGACATCATCGTCCTGGGGGGCAGCACCGGCTTCTTGTTCTGCGCCGGGGGCCGCACCTTCCTGGGCTGCCTGCTGGTACATGGCTTCTGCCAGCTTGTGGGATGCCTGGGTCAAGGCTTCAATTTTTTCCTTGATGGCAGTGGCATCATCACTGTCTTTGACCTGTTTGAGTGCTTCCACACCTTCCTCAATGGATTTTTTGGTGGGCTCATCAATTTTGTCGCCATGCTCTTTCAGGGTTTTTTCCGTCTGATCTATGAGGGATTCTGCAGTGTTTTTGGCATCCACCAGCTCACGTTTTTGTTTGTCTTCATCGGCGTGGAGCTCGGCATCCCGTACCATTTTTTCGATTTCCTCTTCGGAAAGACCGCTGGCAGCGGTAATCTGAATGGATTGCTCTTTGCCTGTGGCTTTATCCTTGGCAGAAACGTGTACAATACCATTGGCATCAATGTCAAAGGTTACCTCAATCTGGGGAACGCCCCGGGGTGCCGGTGGAATTTCAGACAGCTCAAACTGGCCCAGGGTTTTGTTGCCTGCTGCCATCTCTCTTTCACCCTGGAGTACATGGATGGAAACCGCCGGCTGATTGTCGGCCGCCGTGGAAAAAACCTGGCTTTTCTTTGTGGGAATGGTAGTGTTCTTTTCAATGAGTTTGGTCATGACACCGCCCAGGGTTTCAATACCCAGGGACAGCGGAGTGACATCCAGAAGTAGTACATCATGAACATCTCCCTGGAGAACACCAGCCTGGATGGCAGCACCCATGGCAACAACCTCATCGGGGTTTACACCTTTATGGGGTTTTTTACCGAAAATTTCTTCCACTCGTTTTTGAACGGCGGGCATACGGGTCATACCACCCACCAGCACCACCTCGTTGATGTCTCCGGGGTTGAGTTTGGCATCTTTCAACGCCTGGCGACAGGGTTTTGCCAGGTTGTCCAGAAGATCTGCCACCAGAGATTCCAGTTTGGCCCGGGTGAGTTTCACATCCAAATGTTTGGGACCGCTGGCATCTGCTGTAATAAAAGGCAGGTTCACATCGGTTTCAACAGCTGTGGAAAGTTCCATTTTTGCTTTTTCTGCAGCTTCTTTCAGGCGTTGAAGGGCCATTTTGTCGTTGCGAATATCAATGCCCTGGTCTTTTTTAAATTCATCGGCAATGTAATCAATGACTCTCAGGTCAAAGTCTTCACCACCCAGATGGGTATCTCCATTGGTGGACTTTACCTCAAATACCCCATCTCCAATTTCAAGTATGGAGACATCAAAGGTACCCCCGCCAAGGTCAAAGACCGCAATCTTTTCTTCGCCTTTTTTATCCAGGCCATAGGCAAGGGAGGCGGCGGTGGGTTCATTGATAATACGTTTCACATCAAGGCCTGCAATTTTACCGGCATCCTTGGTGGCCTGACGCTGGCTGTCATTAAAGTATGCGGGCACGGTGATGACAGCTTCTGTCACTTCTTCTCCCAGATACTCTTCAGCCGTTTTTTTGATGTTGGCAAGGATAAAAGAGGACACTTCCGCCGGGCTGTGCTGTTTTCCCCGGAGATTGATTCTTGTGTCTCCATTGGAGGCAGCTTCAATTTTATAGGGAAGCACATTGACGTCGCCCTGAACCTCTTTGGAATTAAATTTTCTACCCACCAGACGTTTTACGCCAAACACGGTGTTTTCAGGGTTGGTGATGGCCTGTCGTTTGGCGGTTTGACCCACCAGGCGGTCACTGTTTTCCGTGATACCCACAACAGACGGGGTGGTTCTTCCACCCTCGGGGTTTGTGATTACCTTTGGCTCACCTGCTTCCATGACGGCCACGCATGAGTTTGTTGTTCCCAAGTCAATTCCGATGATTTTACCCATGTTCTATTCCTCCGAATATAATGTATATATATGATGTGTCTTAAATGTTAATTGTCTTGTTTTACCACTGCTTTAGAGACCACCACCATGGAAGGTCGCAATAGTCTGTCATGTAGCACATACCCTTTTTGAAGCTCGCTGATCACCGTGTTGTCAGGGTGTTCATCTGTTTCCTGCTGGGTGACAGCTTGATGAAATGCAGGGTCAAAGGGTAGATTCAAGGCTTCAATCGCCTTGATGTTAAAGGCTTCAAACAGTTTAATCAGTTCTTTGTGGGTTAACTGAATTCCTTCAAGTATCGAAGCCTGGTTGTTTTGCGTTTCTCCAGAATCAATGGCACGCTCAAGGTTATCCACCACGGTGAGCAATTTCTTGAAAACCGATTCATTGGCATATTTCCTGAAATCAGATATTTCCCTGGAAGAGCGCTTTTTGTAGTTTTCAAATTCCGCTGAAAGCCTTAGTGCTTTATCTTTTTCAGTCTTGAGTTCTGCCTGGAGGGTTGCAATGTCCGGTTTTTCTTCAGATGATTTGTCTTTACTACAGGACTCTTGTTCTTGTGTGGAATCCTCGACACTGGGGGATTGTGCAGACTTTGTGGTCTCATCTCCGGATTTTTTGCCGGTTTCTTCTTTTAAAGGTTCATCTTTGTCAGCCAACATTTTCTCCTGATCCAAATATTTTGGTATATAACGTCTTAAAAAGTATATAATAAACATTGATTTAATTTTTAGGAGAAAATAAGACCGTTTGATGCCATGTCAAGAAATAAAAATGGAGGAGGGAGGGTAAAAAAAAAGACCCGGCTGACTGGTAAATCACCGGAGTATTGCATGACCGGGATCAATCCACGACACAGATGATATCACTTATCGCTGCTTCCTTCCGGATCTGACGAGGTTCATGACCTTCTGTTACGCGGCGACCGATCAGAATACCCATGGGCAATTTGACACAGCACAGCCGGGAACCAAAATCTATACTTCAAATAAAAGGGTTTTACAAGGAAAAAATTAAAATGTATATCCGATGGAAAAATGAATTTGCCCCGGACTTTCTCCATCTTCCGGGTCAAGCTTGTGGCCGTAAAGCAGTCCTATGGGACCAATGGGGGTATTGTAGCGAAGCCCCGTGCCAACGGCATACCTGAAATCATCAAGGACTTGTGCTTGATCGGTGTTATCAATTTTTCCGGTATCCATGAAAAAAGTCAGTTCAAAATTGGCTGGCAGGTCAATGCGCGCCTCCAAGCTGGCGGATATGGAGGTCCTTCCCCCCAGGGCCTCATGGGTATCTTCGGGATCGGTGAGGAGCATATTTTCCTTGAACCCCCGGACATCGGAAATACCGCCCAGAAAAAAAAGTTGATCATCGGCAACGGTGTTGGATGACCCCAGCGGCTGGATGTATCCCATGCGGCCTGCCATGGCAAATGTAAGGCCCTTGAAAGGTGATCGATAGTGTCTTAAATCTATTTGATATTTTAAAAATCGATCCAGATCACTGCCAAACCCTGAAAACAGATCCACCGATGCAAAGGATAAAAAACCCTGGGTGGGCTTTAAAACCGAATCCCTGTTATCCCAGGCAAGGGAGGCAGATGTGATAAGGATGTTACGGGTCTCGTCCTGTTCTTCATCTGCACCTTTAAATTGAATTTTATTTTCATATTCAAAATTAAGGCCTGCCGTGAGATGGGGCGTCATTTGCCTGGCAAAGGCAGATTGTGCCCCCCAGCTGCGGGTGCCGAATTCCTGGTTCAACGGCTCCTCTTGTTCTTCATAAATGGTGAATGTGGCAGAAATGAGGGTGTCCCAGAAAAAAGGGTCTTTGATGCCGGCTTCCACCCGGTGGCCGATGCCGCTGATATATCCCTCCACCCAGGCGTTCATATCTTCACCCATGAAGTTGGTATCTCCGGTCTTAATCCGGAGGTACCCTAAGTTTTCTGTATCAAACCCTGTGGATGCTTCAACGTAATAGGGTTTTTTTTCCTTTATGGTGATGTCAATGTCAGGCTGGGGCTCCTGGGTTTTTAAACCCGGAGCTGTTATTTTCACCGACGCCACCGAGTAAATTTCCCTTACTTTTTTTTGGGTGGTAAAAAGTTGTGCCAGGGAAAAGGGCTCCCCCGGGGTGAGGGATACTTTTTTTTCCATCACTTTTTGCTTCAGGCGTTTGTTTCCCTGGTAGTGGATTTTCCCGAAGCGGGTAAAGGAACCGGGCTGGACATTCCAGGTGATGTCTGCCAGGGTTTTGTCGGCATTGAACTTCGTTTCACCGGTGACTTTGACATGGGGATACCCTTTTTCAGATATTTTGGCTGCCAGTATATTGGCATCACTTTTCACCATATAATCCCGGAAGGGTTCCTGGGGGGCCAGGGTGAGAAAACCCAGGGCCTCGTCCCGGGGAAAAATATTTCCAAGGCCTGATATCCCGGCAGAGTTCACCAGCGTCCGGGGGCCTTCAACAATATGGATGGTTATATATATCTGCTTTGTGGGAGAACTTTCATGGGGATCTGAAGAATCTTTTGTTTCAGATTCCATGCGGATATCATGGGTGATCCGGGCATTTAAAAACCCCTGGCTTAGATAGACCAGAGCTACGGCTTCCAGGTCTTTTTCAAGTGTTTTTAAATTAAATCCACCCAGTTCCCTGAACCCTTTGGTATGGGTGATCATGGCATCACGTATTTTTGAGGAATCCACCACCTTGTTGCCTGTGATGTTAAGCTGTTTTACCACCTGCCGAGGGCCTTCTTCAATGCGATAGATCACCTGGCAGGTAGACGCCAGGGGCTTTGTCTCAACTGTTTTTACGTCCAGTTTTACTTTGACATTGGCAAATCCTGCTTGAATGTATTTTTTTAGAAGGCTGTTTTTTCCTTTTCTTAACCCGGAACCGTTGGGATCTCCTTTGGTAAAGACGGTGATCTCTTTTTTCAGTTGCCGGCTGGAGAAAAAAGCATTGCCTTTAAAGGAAATTTCGTATCTCGGGCCTTCCTGGATGGTGATTTTAATGGTGTGTTTCTTTTTTCCGGGCATGGGAACGGCTTCGGCTTTCATGGTGACCCGGGCAAATCCTTTTTTTCGGTAAAAGGCAATGAGATCTTTTATGTCTTGGTTTAACCAGTTTTCATTTAAGCAATTCATTTTTCCCGGTAAAAGAGAAGATGTCCATATTTTTAGGCGGGGTTTGAGTCGGGCGGTGGAAAAGTGGATGTTTCCAGCAAGTTCAATTTTTTTTATCCGGATGCACGGTTTTGTTTCTTCTGCGTTGACGCAGAATGCACAAAGGGTGGAGGCCAGGGCCGCAACGATCCATGTCATGATGATTTTTTTCATTCAAACTCCAGTCTATATTTCAGTTCCCCACCAAATTTTCCCTGGGAATCCTGGAATCCCGAGGCGCTTAAATTATCAGACATCTTATAATCAGCAGAAGTGGTCTGCACCATTTGTCCGTCTTTGGAGGCTGTGCCGTATTTTAAGGTGATACGATCGGTGAGTTTCTTACCCACGGTGAGGTTAACACTTCCCACCCCTCCGTTGCTGTCAGAATCGTCAAATCCCATTTCAAAAATATCCAGGCCTGTGGCGGCCCGCACATTATCCTGCACCGAAGCGGCGGCAAACTCTGCCAGGGCATTTTCTGGAGAAAAGGTGCTTCCTCCCTCGGAAGAGATCAATTCATTGGTGGTTTTTCCCCTTAGCAAAAGGGAGGTGATATCAGCCTGTTCCAGTTCCGGGTCCGATGACAGGGAAAAAATAAGTTCTTCTGGAGTACCGGTGACGGATAGGGTAATATCCCAGTCTCTGACTTCATGGAGGGCCTCAATGTCGATTTCCGGTTCTATTTTATAGGGGTCAATAAAATCGATGATGCCCCGGGTGAGGGTAAATTCTTTATTATACTGCTGGATGCTACCGGGGTCAATGGTGGAGCGCCCTGAAACCATGGGGGCCAGGGGAGAACCCTGTATGCGGATGTCCGGGTGGATCTCCAGGTTGGCAAGATCCAGGTCAACAATAAAATTGTTCCTGGCCTGGACAAAGATATCCAATGTCAGGTTTTCCAGGTAAGGATTGGGTTTTTTTTCGGTTTTAACCCCTTTGCGGGAGCGTTGGGGGTTGAGTATGGCCGAAAGGATTTCTTTGTTTATATTGATTTCTTTGGTCAACTGGCCGGAATCTAAAAGGATGGTGCCGCTGAGGGTCGATTTATCCATGGTGCCGTCAAGGTTGAGGTTTACATCAAAAAGAGCGTCAAGTCCTTCGGGAACGTTCACCGGCAGAGCTTTACCGGCCACCGTGGCCGTGTATGCCTGGGGCATGAAATCCTTTAAAGATGTTTTACCGGCCATGGAAAATGTTCCTTTGTCCAGAAATCCTTTGATCTCTTTTATTTCCACCTGGTTTATATCTGCCAGTATGGTGCCGTTGATGCCATGCAATTTTGACTGGGAGTCCGGTATGGTGAGCCCCAGATTATGGAGGTTGAGTGCGGCATTAAACCGGGATGCTTTAATCTCTTTTTTGATCAGGGCTGAGGCATCAAGGGTCAGATCTCCCTCCAAATCGGGAATGGTGTCTGCAAAGAGTTTGACGACCTTGGCTGGAACCCGGGCCGTTGCTTTGGCTGTGATATCGCCGTCCACTCTCCCCGATGCTTCGACGGTAACGCTGCCCTGTCCGGGCAATGATGTTTTAAAGGGGGATACCCGGAAGGCTTTTCCCTGGAGTGTGGCGTTCATGTTTTTTGACTGGATGTTGAATTTCTCCTGGAGCACCACAGACAGGGTTTTGATGGCACTTTGAACAGTGATTTTATCAAGATGATCAGCATTGCCTTTAAAGGCAATATCCCCAGTGACATTGCCGGATATATCCCTTTGACCTGCCAGTTGGAGCCATGGGGCCAGGTCGGTTTTTTGAAAAACAAGGTCTCCCTTGAAATCCCGGGTGCCAAGATTGAAACCGGCATTGATATCAAAGTTCAGCTTTCCCTGGATATTGGCGTATTGATTATGGAGGGCCACACTGGCCTTGAAATCCTGGACCGGTTTTCCATCCACGATGAGGTCTGTGAGGGAAATATCCCCTTGTATCTGGGGATTTCCAAATGTTCCTTTTCCCCACAGATTACAGGAAAAAATACCGTCAGCAGGACTTTTGTCTTTTAGATTATTGAAACTTGACAGCCTGATGTCACCGGTTGAAAGTTTTATGTCAAATTGACGGTTAAGATCTGCCCATCCCGTTGCCGTTATTTTCCGGGTGTCGTCCAGTGCGATGTTAAGTGTATCAACATAGAGTTTTTGTGTATCAACATGGGCGGACAGATTGACTTTTTTTATGGATTCCCCGGCCACTTCCATGTCCCGGCCCAGGAGCGTGAAGATTGCGTTGGGTCGATTTTTACTGCCTTTAATATCAGCGTTTACGGTTATGTTGCCCTTAACGCCCTGTTTCTCCAGAGCGCTTACATAGGGGGTAAACGTTTCAAGGGCAATGGGATTCGAGTTTAGTTTAAGGTTAAATTCCGGATTTTTCAGGGGTGTCATTTTGCCGGGTTCCAGAACAATGGCATTGCCCAGGAGATTCAGGCGGCTTGATCCCGATGTGAGCTTGCACTGCTTGATATCAATGACACCCTTTTCCAATGTCACACTGATATCTGCATCTGCCTTGGGATATTGGCGGTATCCGGCCTTGGTGGTTTTAAGGGTTAATGTGCCCTTGGGGGGGGCCGTCATGCTGCCGGAAAAGGTGGTATTCAGCTGACAGATGCCCTCAATACCTTTGATGTCAAAGGATTCAAGCAGTGGACCGGGAACAACATTTTTGCCGTCAAGGGTAATATCCCAGGCCAGGGCATCCAGGTGTTTTTCAGAATTCATAAATCCTTTGGGAAAGGCCCGGGAAAGGTCCACAATGCCCTTTGCGCTTATCAGACCATTGTCATGATTCAGAAAAAGTTTGCGAATATTACAGATTTTGTTTGCCATGGCAATGTCAATATCTGCCCGGTTTATTTTTTGGTTAAGTACATTGCCTCCGGGATACTCCAGGAAAAGGGTGATGTCCGGGTTGTTTAAAGCGCCTTTCACCGTGGCCCTGGCTGCAATGTGACCGGAAATATCGGTTTTATTTTCAACGGCCATAAGGGTTTTGGCAATGTCTCCTTTAAGCGTCAGGTTCATATCAGCTTCCGGGGACGAAAAAAGCGTATGGGCACTGCCTGTCATGTCCAGTCTGGCTGTCTGGGCATCAAGATGAAGCTTCAGGTCGGTGAGGGCATCCTTTAAAAAGGCTGTGGAAAAATTCAGTGTGTGGATGGTGGTGTTTATCCCCGGCAGCTTCAGCTGGATATTACCGGTGGTCAAGCTTAGATCCGCTGCCATTTTTTTCAGGTTTCCCCGGGTTTCCAGGGAAAAATCTTTGATGTGGGTTTCAATGGCATCGGGAATGGAAGTAAAAGAGATGGTTCCGTCTATGACCGCAATGGTTTTTGCAATGATGTTCATGGGCAGCCCCTTTGGGGAGGATATTGTTTCCCGGGGCTCCTTTTCTGCGGGCGGGTCACCAATAAGTGCTGCAACGATGTTTATTTCATTATTTTTATTTTTTTCAATGACGATGGTGGGGGCATGGATGGAGAACTCTTTTATGACAATTTTCTGTTTTAAAAGAGCTGTAATGTCCAGGGATAAAAAAAGTTTCTGGAATTTTACCACCGGTTTGTTTTCCCGGGAAACAAGGGCGGCCCGGCTGAGTACGAATTGTCCCCTGGCAGGGGAAAATTCAAGGGCCTCCCACGTGAGAGTGCCGGGGATGTGCGTATTGATGATGTTTTGAAGTTTTTGGGACCCTTGGGAAGATTCAATGTAAAACAGGGCGGAAACAAGGGTCATGCAAAGTAATAGGCACCCCACTGCAAGGGTGACACCTGTGATGATAAAAATTTTTTTTGGCATATTGTTTTTTAAACATCCTCAAGGGCATTAAGTTTTTTTTCCAGAGGCTTGGTTTCATCTTTCATCCCTTTCTCCTCCAGGGCTTTTCCCAGGGCTTCAATCTCTTTTTTCAGTTTGGGAATAAAATCATTTTTTATACTTTCCTGGAACGCTTCCCCCGATGTTTTCATTTTTTGTGCAAGTTCATCAATTCTCTTTTCAAGATCCTGGTATTCTTTACTTTCCGGTATGGATTTCATGTTGTTCACCATTTTATCCATGCCGGATTTTAATTTATCCATAAAAGGGGTGAGGCCCTGGAGGGGAGATGGGGGGACAGCTTTAATAACAGCCCCTTTTTTCAGGGGTTCTCCGCCCTTGTGAGCCAGGGTCATGATAATTGCTTTTTCATTTTCCTGAAGTGGGGAATCTACGATGCTGAATCGTGAATGCTCAGTAAAAGCGGACTTAAATGCATCATCAATGTCAACAGATACTATAAATTCACCCCCATCCGTATAAGCAATGTGGGTTACATGTCCCACTTTGTTTTGATCAAAGAAAATCGGGGCTTCTTTTTTCAGGCCCTGGATGTCTGAAAAAGAGAGGTCCAGGGAAAAATCAGCGCATCCCATGAACAGAAAAAGTGTTCCAAATAGTGTTAAATACAATTTTAATCTGGTGTACATGGCTATCTCCCTTTTATTAGTCTTAATTCAATTTTTCCTTGTCCTTTTCCGGCATGGAAAATTTTATCACCGGTACCCCTTCCTTATTCAAAAGTTTGTCTTCTTCGGGGGTGGTGGTGCCTCGTATGTTTTTGGGGGTTGAACTGCCATAGTGGATTTTAAGGGCTTCCTTTGCGAAATCTGTGCCCACATTTTCAAAGTTTTTTTCCACATAATGGGTCAACTTGGCATTGATTCTGGACAGCACATCCTGCTGATTATTTCGGATGGAGGTGGCCTGGGAGGATGTCCTCACCGCCACAGCGGAAAGTTTCTGATGAACAGATGTGGTTTCACACACAGGGCATGACACAAGGCCCTGCTGACATTGATGTTCAAATTCATTGCTGTCATCAAACCACCCCTCAAAGGTGTGGCCGTTGACGCATTCCAGGTCAAATACAATCATATTGCTATATCCTGATGTAAAAAGTATGTTGTCATTTAAAGGGCATGTGTTTTTGGACACAACAAATATAAAAAATGCTATCATGCCGCCTCCCCGAGGGCCAATGGTCCCGGCCCGGAACCGTAGACGGCTCAATTGGCCGGTTCCCAGTGCACCTCGGGGAGGGCTAAGCCCACAATAAAGATAGAAATTCTCCACAGATTTACGGAATATTTCATATAACCGCCACGGGCGGACCGTATTCTGATCCGGCTCTGCCCACAACAAAGGTAAAAATATTCCACAGATTTACGGAGTATTTCATATAAAAATTATCATAAAAAGCACCAAAGGCCAACCGTTTGTCCGTGGGCGAATTTTTTAAATTTATTTTCTGGTCAATGCTTTGAGTTGGGCGATGGTTTTAAATGCGTTGTCTTTCTCCATGCACGGAAGCAAGGCATTGTTTGTAAAAACAGGGTCTTTTTCCAGATCAAATCGAGAATTTCCACAGGCGGTTTGCCACATGGGGGTGTGGGGTATGGGGGTATAATAGGCCAGTACGGGTTGTATTCCCTTTTCTTTCACAGCCGTGATGGAACGGGCCACGTCGTCGGGGTGTTGACCGGGCAGGGCGCATAATAGATAGGCACCAATCTGCTCCGATGCAAATCCTGCCTGTTTCAGGCGGTCCACGGCCAGGGAAAATTCATTTCCTGTGACTTTGTGATCACCGGGCCTTGAGGGAGAAAAATCTGCGGTTTCCAATCCCATTCGAATGGTTTTAAAGCCTGCCTGGAACATCATGTCTGCTATTTTCTGGCTGATTTGTCGGATGTGCATGGCATTGGGGGTATGAAAGGAAAGGGGCATACCGGAGTGAATGATCTTTTCCAACAGGGGAATAATATGATTTTCCGGGTGGATCAGCAGCGCATCATCATAAAATGCGAAATTGTTAACCCCATGGATATTGTGCCAGTGCTGGATCTCCTGGAACACCGTTTCCGGGGAGCGGTGTCGAAGTCGTTTTTCCAGAAACGATGATGCACAATAGCTGCAACTGAAAGGGCAGCCCCTGGAGGTGAGAATGGGGGCGTAGGCCATCTTTGAAACCAGGTCCAGGGCTGGACGGGGCAGGGCATTCAGATCATTGAAATCATACTTCGGGGTAAAAGAATAGCCGGTATGGTCAAGGATAATACCGGGGAGCTGCTCTTCTGCATTACCGGTGATGACCTGGTCTGCCAGGGAAAATTGTCGGGCATGCCCGGTGCACAAAGAGGCATAGACTCCCCCCAGGATCACAGGTACCCGGGGAAATATCTCTTTGATAACCGAAATGGTTTCCCGGACCCCCGGGGCCCAATAGGTCATCATGGAAGTGACAAAGATAATATCCGGTGGGGGGCTTTTTTTAAGGTCCCGGCGAAACCACTCCGGTTCAATGCCATAACGTGAAAAGCGTTGGCCTATCTCTTCCACCCCGGCAGGCAGGGGAATTTCTTTTTTTCGAAAGGGTCCTCTGCCGTCTTTCAGCACCTTTACCGGAGATTCTGCCCGGGGGTGAAATCGATCCAGGCAGTCTAAGAAACTGACTGTCATGCCATGGTCCCTGAGAATGGCGGCAAGACCCAGCAGTCCCAAGGGTTTGGCCCAGAAATCATAGGCGGCAAAGTCGTGTATCCAGGGATTGACGCAAAGTATATGGGGCGGTTTCACGTCGGGCTCAATCAAAATATTGCATGGAGGTTTTTTTCAGTTCTTTGCGGCTGAACAGCAGTGTGTAGTCATCTTTATCCACTTCTGCGGCTTTGGCAATTTTTTCGGCAATGGCATGGCAGGTGGCTTCATCAGCACCATGAACCATGGTATAGAGATTGTAAGGCCAGGTGGGGGCCGGGTCTCTTCGATAGCAATGGGTCACTTCCTGGAAGGATGCCATAATTTCTCCCACGGCCTTTGCCCTGGCATCATCCACTTTCCAGGCCACCATGGCATTGGCTTTAAATCCTGATTTCTGGTGTTTCAGGGTGGCACCAAACCGTCGAATAATACCCTTCTCGTTGAGACGGGCCACTATATCCAGATATTTTTCTTCCGAAATGCCAATGCCTTTGGCCAGCACCAGAAAAGGACGTTGACACACAGGAATATTCCCCTGGAGGGACGCTACCACTTTTTTTTCGATATCAGTCAGCATGGGTTTTATTATGTATTTTATGGTTTTGTTGTCAAGTCCTAAATCCTTTGGAGCCATTTTAAATAACTGTCAAGGCAACTTTGTTTTGATCTTACTCTGCCCACAATGAAGCTTGCATACGCCCCAGATCTGCGAGGCATTTGATATAACGGGCATCTCCTGTGGAACACAACAAATATAGGGGTGTAGACGCGGAGCCAAATGGTGTTATACCGCCCCCCCCCCCCCCCCGATGGGCAATGGGCCCGGACCGGAACTGTAGACAGCTCAATTGTCCGGTTCCTATTCCCCATCGGGGCGGCTCTGCTGAGATTACCCTGGTCTTTTTGGGTAATGCAACGGTTCAGGTTCGTTCTGGAAAAAGGGATAAAATGGATGCTTCAGAAGCGTCGCACCTACCTCTTTCCGTAATGAATCCAGACACCAGCCGGGCCGGGGTTACATCAAAGGCATGGTTGGCTGCCGGGCTGGAAGCCGGAGGTACCATGACGCTTGTGAGTTCACCGTTTTTGTCCAGGCCTTGTATATGCGTAATTTCATGGGGATCACGGGTTTCAATGGGAATATCATTAATGCCGTCCCGCAGGGTCCAGTCAAAGGTGCTGGAGGGCAGGGCCACGTAAAAAGGGATATTGTTGTCCTTTGCAGCCAGGGCCTTGAGGTATGTGCCGATTTTGTTGGCCACGTCTCCGGTGCGGGTGGTTCTGTCTGTGCCCACGATGACCAGATCCACCATGCCGTGCTGCATGATATGCCCCCCGGCATTGTCTGTGATGACGGTGTGGGCAATACCGTGTTTCCCAAGCTCCCAGGCTGTGAGCCGGGCACCTTGATTCAACGGACGGGTTTCATCCACCCACACATGGATATCAATGCCTTTGTCAAAGGCTGTGTACATGGGGGCTGTGGCTGTGCCGTATTCCACAGTGGCCAGCCATCCGGCATTGCAGTGGGTTAAAATGTTCACCGGTCCGTTTTTCTTTGTGCGGCTGATTTCTTCAATGAGGGAGAGCCCATGGAGGCCAATACGTTTGCAGTTTTCCGCCTCCTCCTCCACAATGGCCAGTGATTCTTCCAGTGCTGCGGTGATTCTTGTCCCATGGGTCTCATGGGGTAAAATTGTTTGAAGGACCCGATCCACCCCCCAGGCCAGGTTCACTGCTGTGGGACGGGCGTCTTTGATGCGTTGGCATTCATGGATGATATGATCGTTATTCATTCCCTTGCCGTTGCTTTTAAAAAGAGCCACATAGACCCCAAAGGCACCTGTGGCGCCAATGAGCGGGGCCCCCCGGACAAACATTTCCTGTATGGCTTCAATGACAGCATCCACAGAGTCAAGGTTGGCCTTGATGAGCCGATGGGGCAGTTTCCTCTGGTCAATGACCCAGGGGGTTTTTGATTCAGCATCAAACCAGATGGGCCGCATCTGTTTTCCATCCACATTCATTTTTTTTGAGTCCTTATTTGTTGTGACAGTCTTTTTTTTATATGAAATACTCCGTGAATCAGGGGTGTATTTCAAGCTTTGTTGTGTCCGTGAGGACATCCCCGTTTTATACAAAAAGCTTAACCAGTTTAAATTTATCCACATCCACAAGGCCTTTATCCGTAATCTTAAGACGGGGAATCACCGGCAGGGCCAGGAATCCAAGGGTCATGAATGGATCGTCAAGGGGCGATCCCAGGGCCTGGGCCGCTTCAATGGCCATTTGCATTTCCCGGTGCACCCGGTCCATGGGGGCCTGGGACATGAGACCCGCCACAGGCAGGGGAACGGTGGCCAGGGTTCGCCCGGCATTGACCACACTGAGCCCGCCGCCCATGGTCACCACCTCGTTAACCGCCTGCATCATATCTTTATCATCCATCCCCACGACAATGATGTTGTGGGAATCATGGGCCACGCTGGAGGCCAGGGCTCCGGTTAAAATCCCCATGCCTGTGACAAACCCCCTGGCCATGCCGGTGTTCCCGGTGTGGCGTTCAATGACGGCAATTTTTGCCATGTCCCGGGAAGGATCTGCCATTGCAAAGCCTTGTTCCTCCAGAATATCCATGATTTCAATGTCTGTGACCACCTGGTGGGCAATGGCTTTGATCACCCTCACCCGGGAACCCTTCACAGGAATGGAAAAATCAATGGCACCCATATCCATATTTATGGTGGCCGGACAGGAAGAAGGCCGGGGTGGGGCGATCCCGGGGGCCATGGCGCCCTGTTCTGCCATCAACACCCCCCGGGCATAGACTTTTTTAATGATTAATTTTTTCAGATCCCGGAAAATCACAAGATCTGCCCTCCGGCCCGGGGCTATGGCTCCGGCGTCCTTAATACCGAAATACCGGGCGCAATTGATGGTACCCATCTGTATGGCCCGGACAGGATCAAGGCCCAGGGAAATGGCCTTTCTGATAATATAATCCACATGACCCTGGGCCAGAATATCTCCGGGATGCCTGTCATCTGTGCACCACATCATGCGGGGCCAGGTATGGTCGGTGATGGCCGGTATCAAGGCTTCAAGGTTCCGTGCGCAGGTGCCTTCCCGCACCATGATATGCATTCCCTGTCTTAATTTTTCCAGTGCTTCTTCACAGGTGGTACATTCATGGTCACTTTGAATACCGGCGGCCACATAGGCGTTTAGCTCCTTTCCTGTGAGGCCCGGGGCATGACCATCCACCGGCTTACCTGCATGTTGGGCCATTTTAAGTTTTGCCATCACACCGGGATCTTTGAAGATGACCCCGGGATAGTTCATCATCTCTGCCAGGGCACAGGCCAGGGGATTGGAAAAAAAAGGGTTAAGATCCGGGGCTTCAAGTCTTCCCCCCGAAGTCTCCATGTCAGTGGCCGGCACACAGGAGGGCAGGGCAAACAAAATGTTCATGGGCTGATTTTCTGTGGCCTGCATCATATAGGTGAGTCCCTCAGCGCCCAATACATTGGCAATCTCATGGGGATCGGCCACCACGGTTGTGGTGCCCCGGGGAAGCACAGATCTGGCAAAAACCTCCGGTGTCACCATGGAACTTTCAATGTGTACATGGCTGTCCATGAAGCCCGGAGCCATATAGTCTCCCTTAAGATCCACCACTTCCCGGTTTTCATAGTCTCCAAAACCGCAGATGTACCCATCTTTTACTGCCACGGACTCCTGGAGAATCTCTCCGGTGAAGACATTGATGATGTTGCCGTTGATAAAGAGGATATCTGCCTTTTGTCTGCCTGCGGCAGCCTCTATTTTTTTTTCAATACCCATGAGATGATCCATTCAATTTTTGGGGGTTGATCATAAGCTGGGCCACTATACGTGAAATAAAATTCTATTGACTTCAAAACACTGTAATTACATGTATTAATTTTACCTCTAAAATTTTATTACAAAATGGCCCATGTTATGACCAAGCCCAATTTTTGTTGTTTGTTTACTTGATGCCGCAGGCAAATATTGGGGTTTCATGGCAGGCTTTGCCCGGGGCTGAGGCTTTCAAATACAATTCCACCGTAATTTTTATCATGAGAACCCTATCAGATTTGTATGGAAACTTCAATTTGTGCTCACCCCTTATTTGATGGGATCATTGCTTTTTTCAAGAAGAGTAATATTCTTTTCCAGGGAAAACAACCATGGCATCAGCCCCCATCTCCGGCGGCAATCTTTTTGGCCATGGCCAGAACATCATCCATCACCTGATCCACATCAAGGGTGGTCAGTGCCTGGTTTTCCATTAACACCTTGCCGTCAACAATGGAGAGCATGACATCGCTTCCCTTGGCTGCATACACCAGCTGGGAGTAGGGATTGTACATGGGAACCATATGGGGACTGCGAGTGTCCACCACAATGATGTCAGCTTTTTTCCCCGGCTCCAATGATCCAACACTTTCATCCAGCCCCAGGGCTCTGGCACCGTTAATGGTGGCCATTTTAACGGCGCTTGCGGCATCCACAGCTTCGGGATTCATGGAAAACACCTTGTGCAGTTTTGCTGCACTGTCCATTTCCTGGAACAGGTCCAGGTCATTATTGCTGGCACATCCGTCGGTGCCAAGGGCCACGCATATCCCCTCAGACAAAAACTCCGGCACCGGTGCCACCCCCGAGGCCAGCTTCATATTGCTTTCCGGGCAGTGGGCCACTTTGACATCAAATTTCCGGTACACTGCCCGCTCCTCCGGGGTGAGGTGTACACTGTGGCAGGCCACCACATTGGGACCGAGGATACCAAGATCCGCAAGGAAGTTCACCGGGGTTTTGCCATATTTTTCTTTGATGAGCTTTACCTCGTTGCGGGTTTCAGCCACATGGATCACAAGGGGGACCTGTCGGGTCCGGGCCATGTCTGCGGCCCTTGTGAGAAGTTCCGGAGCACAGGTGTAGGTGGCATGGGGCTCCACCGCCACAGTGATCAAAGGGTGGGCTTTCCATTTTTCCATCATGGTTTTTACATACTCAAATCCCTTGTCCAGGGGACCGTAACAAGGGGAGGGAAAGTCATAGAGCACCTCTCCCACCACGGCCCGCATGCCCGCCTTTGATGCGGCCTTTGCCACCTCTTCTTCAAACAGATACATGTCACAAAAGCATGTGGTGCCGGAAAGCAGCATTTCAGCACAGGCAAGAAGGGTGCCCCGGTAGACCATGTCCGCTGTGATCTTTGCTTCTGCCGGAAAAATATGATCATTGAGCCACTCCATCAGGGGCAGATCATCGGCCAGCCCCCGGAACAGGGTCATGGCGGCATGGGTGTGACTGTTGATGAGCCCCGGCATGATAATGCCGCCATGGGCATCAATCTCCCGGGTTGGAACCTCTTGCGAGGGCTCCATGTCATCCTTACCAACGGAAATGATGATTCCGTCCCTTACCCTTACAGCCCCTTTTTCAATAACTTCCAACCCGGCATTCATGGTTAATATCATGCCATTTTTTATCAACAGATCCATTGGATGTTTCCTTTTTTAATTATGAGAATGCAGTAGCAGATACCCTCAGCAGAGCCCCCGAGGGGCAATGGGAACCGGCCAATTGTGCCGTTCATTGCCCGTCGGGGCCGACATAATACTATCTCAACTTTCGGGCTTTATTTCAAAGCCGGCATTTTTAAATGTACCGCTGGGCTCAGTGTGCCGACGGGGGCAGGCTTTTGTTATTGATGTTATCGACCAAGGCCTTTGCCAACGAAAAAAGCCTCGATAATGTCAATAACGAAAGCCTGGCCCCACCACGAAAAATCAGAGGTGCATTTCAAGTTTTTTTGTGGGTAGAACCGAATCAGAATAAGGTCTGCCCGTGGCAGTTTATATGAAATAACAGGATATGGGATACATGTAAAGCACCGCCAGACCTGATTTTAACCATGGAAAGCAGCCTCCCATGCACTGCTCCGGCGACTTATAATTGGAATGGGTGAATTAATCTCCAACCAAATTGACTTTTGGACGGTTTGTGGATAATATAGATAATTTTATTTAAAGCACTTGAACGGTGGCCAGCGGTGGTTTTTACATTTGGGATGTTCCGGGCCACAGAGTTGATTTTACAGGAGAAAAATATATATGGGGCGTTTTGATGACTTTGAGTTGCCCGTTGAAAAAATTCAGGTTTATCCCCTGGTTTTTGAGGCAATGGTACCACCGGAATGCAGTGTTTTTCAGGATGTGAGACGGTATCAAAGTGTAACCTCCAACCTGGATGTGAGAATTATTGATATCAACGGGAAAATTCCCCTGGAACAGGGAATGACCCAGATTCCCATGGGCAGCCTGCCTGCCGGTGCCCGAAGGGAGTTCATCGAATATCTTAAGGTGCGGGTGACAAGGGGGGATAACATTGGTTCCCTGTGGGCTTTTTTTCGTTCGGAAGATAAAAAAATAATCACAGCCTACGGCGCCAATGTGGTACATAAAGACTCCCTCCAGGGTCAGGCCCGGGCCATTGCCCTTCTTAAAGAGCTTCAAAAGGGAGGACCCAAAACGGCTTTTTTCATCAAACTTGCGGTATCCATCGCTGTTTTGGCCCTTGTGTTCCTGGGAGGGTACGCCCTGTATGATAAATTTTTCACCGGTAAATCCTTTGATTTTTCATTGGGAAGCAGTGAACCTGATTCCATGGAAATGGCGTTTTACAACGAACTTTTCCCCGGGGTGTATTCATGGCTGGACTCAGACAAGCCGGATGAGAAAAGAATTGCACAAACCTTTTTGAAGCCTGAATATGTTAAAGATATTCTATCCTGCATGAATCAGGAAGCCTACCGGGACATCTCGGATTCCGATGTCAATTTCAAGGGAAACCGGCTGGCGCTTTTTGTCTATTTTAATTACAACAGGGATGTGATCAAGGCCCTTAGAAAATATGAAATGAAACTTTCCGGCACAGAGATCAGTCGCCTTGCCAGGGTCTATTCCTGTGACAAATCTGGCTATACCAGCAACGTGTTTTATTTCAAGGTGGGGGATTTGAACATCAAACACCCCCAGGTGACCCAGTTTCTCAATGAAAATATGATCTCTTATACAGATTATAAAAGACTCAGGGATTCCCGGCAATTTTCCCAGATGCTCAAGGCTGATACCATTGATTTTAAAATGAAAAGCTTTCTTGCCGATGTCTACACCTTTTCGCCTTTGAAAATCGAAGCGCCCCTGGATGACATTGACTGGTATCTTTTAATCGGAAGGGACAGCACAGACAAGGTTTCCTTTGCCGCTTTTTTCAAAAGAGGTGAATCCACCCTGGTGCCCCGGAGGGTTGCCGCGGCCCTCATGGGTTCAGGCAGTACAGATACGACCTACACCTGGTATGCCATTGACGATGATCAGCAGCGGAAATTGAAAATTTCCAATGCGTCAGCCGTCTACTTTACGGATAAAATCGGCCAATCCTTTAAACTGGGCCTCATTGCTGCAAAAATTAAAAATATGCAGTTGAGCCCCATTGAGTCAGATTTCCCTGTGGTGGTCCACCGGGAACTGCTCATGGAAGATTCCAAGGGAAAATACGGCATCCAGTGTTATGACCCGCTGACATCCCTGGTGTTGTCCAATCTTATCAATAAAGCATCCTTTGAAAAGAGCAGCCATGTCACTTTGAAACGGGACCCCATACAGGTCAATACTTCCCTTGTGCAATTGTCCAAGGATGACAGTTCTTCCACCCAGGCCGTGAACATCAGTCCGGGGCGGTCGGGAATTGTGAAGCTGTTTGAAAATGCAGACTATTTCCGGGGAAAGCTGGCAAATGGTCGGGTGGTGAAATTTGAACGGGCCGATGTTAATCTTTTCAATCCTTTTTCCTTCATGGTGTACAACGACAGCATCACCTTCAGCTACAAGCATGAAATCAATGGGATGAAATTTGAGATTGACCGGACAAAGCTTGGAATCATTAAATCTGTGGATGGAGGATATCAGATCACAGAATTTGATTGATTTTTTGATAACTGCCATGGGCAGGCCTTATTTTGATCCGGTTCCGCCCACAACAAAGCTTGAAATACACCCCTATTTGCGGAGTATTTCATATAAAAAAAGCTTCAATGTTGATTGAAGCCCTTGCCCTATATTGGTTTTGCATTAAATTAAAAAGGGCTGGATATTGGATGTAAGTACAAGGCCTTCGCCAAATTTATAATTGATTAGAAGCCATCCAAGCTTTATGCCATATGTCGTTTTTTTTATGCATTAAATGTTTGCATATAGATTAAAATATGGGCTCAAAGAAAGTTGTCGAAGGTTTTTAAGTACAATGAATATATTTAAGTCCCTGGAATTAACCGTTGTCAGGAGAAAATAAATTCCCATGCGTTTTAACGAAAGCCGTCTGGTGCGGCTAAAAGATAATATTCAAAATATCATTGAAAAATTAAAATCTGTCCCCTCCCGTCAAAAAGAAAGAGCAACTTCAGTGGTCACGGCCTGTCGGGAATGCCTGGACCATGTGCCGGCCACAGATACACCGGTGTACGTTCACATCATGGGTACAGACAAGTCCTTTAAGACAAGTTATCTTTTGGATCTGTTTGACCATGAGGCCCTGGGGCATCTCTTTTCTGTCAAGGCCCATAACACCTCGGAAAATACAGCGGTTCCATGCCTTGTGGAACCCTCGGATGCAGTGACGCGCATTGTGATCCGACAACTGGCCATCAGCACCGGTCAGATCATCCGGGATGATATCTCCCCGGATCTTTTTGGCAAGCTTTACGATCTTTCCCAGGGAGCCGTGCCCGACGATTATCTGCTACAGGTACTGGTGCCTGCCCCAGAGACCCCCATGACCCTGCCGGTGATTGAGTACCCCGGAATTAAAGAGGGGGCCGATGCCATGGAGACCCACCGGGCTCTGCACAAAACCTTTGAAAAAAATCTGGTGGATAATCTTATCCGATTTCCCGGTATTCTGGTGGCCTGTTTTCAGCATAAAATTGCCATTCCCCCGGGCCACCCCATGGATATTATTTTAAAAAAATACCGGGAAGTCCTGAACACAGGTCCCCTGGATCGTAAATTGCCCCTGGTGGTGTCTCTGCAAGGAGAAAGCGCCATTGCCGGATATTGCGGCAACACCAATGTGCAAAAAGACATTGCCACGGATTTTAAGAGTTACACAGCCTTTGATACCATGATTCAGCTGGTGAATCCCTGCAATGGAAGTTATCCTGTGACTTTTGGTGCGCCGGGTCCCTATGTGGAGGGGTGGATTTCCGGACTGAGCCGATACAAAAATCTTGGGGAAATCCAGGAAAATATCACCCTGGATGGGGGGATTTCCTGGTCCCGGGCAACCCTTGAATCCATTTGTGGCGGTGAAACCATCAGAGAAGCCCTGGATATAATATTTCTGATGCCCTGGATTACCGAGGCGGAAAACTGCATAGCCGATGCCATGGCCGCACTCAATGAGATTGAAACCTATGATGAGGTGGCTGAAATAAAGGAAAAAATGCGCAAGCTCATTGTCCAGGAGAGGTATCACTCCATTAGAACCTATTTTAAAAATGAGATGGCCACCCAGGCAGACGGCATTGTGGACAACCACGATCGGTTCTGGAATTCTGTTTTTGCCCAGTATCTCATGCAGTTTTTTGATGATGATGAGATGTGTCAGCAGGTTTCCCAGGGATTGTGGCAAAATTTAAGGCAACGTCTGGACGGTGGTAACAAGGGATTTCTGGGCACCCGGGAGGAAGATTTGCCCTATATTATAATGAACAGTGCTGAGTTGTATGTGCCCAATGCCTTGATTCGGGGAGATATTGCGGTCATGGGAAGAGCGCTGGAGGACGAATAATGCTGTTTGATTTTTTTAAACGAAAGAAAAAAAAGGTGGATGATTTTCAGCTGGAACTGGCAGATGACAACCGCCTTTATTACGAAACCATTGCCGGACGAACCTCAAGGGACCCCAATAACCGTGAAGAGTACATCCTTTTTGTGGATTTTGGCTCCTATCGCACCTCTGTGCTGTGCTGGCCCTGTAGCTTTGGCCGGGATAAAATCACCGATACCTGGAAATATGTGGTCCATTACGAAAACGGTAAAGGAACTGAAGGCGGCTTTCCTTCTGCCTTTATCAATCCGCCGTCGGGCGATGAACGCGATTTTGCCTTTGTGGATAATTTTGATGAGATTAATATTTCCAACAGCCAGATCGTAAAAAGTGCAAAATCGGTGTTTGCCAGCAAATTTGCCGCGTATAAAGGCAATGTTCCCCAGTTCAGAATTTATATTAAAAAAGTGCTGGAAGAGAGCTTTAAATATATCACAGCCCCCAAGGAAGGTCGTCCATGGAACGGCCCTGCAATTCCTGTGATCACCGAAATAAGGGTGACTGTGCCGGATCTTTTCATTGAAAATTTAAGAAACGGTTACCGGGAGAGCATCTATTCAGTGTGCATGGAGTTTGCCGGGCATAACAAGTGGAAGCCCCTTTTACCCCCCAACCTGAGAAGCCTTAAAAAAACCTTTGTGAATATATCCGCTGATGAGAGCGGTTCCTGTGAACTTTATTTTCTCAATCTCATCAAGCTCATGCCCTTTTGGGATCTTTCCAGCGAAAAGGATCGCCTGCCGGATTTAAAGGAGGTTGAATTTCTTTTTTCCCAGAAGAAAAACTCCCTCCGGGAAAAGAAAAAAGGCCTTACCTTTGTGGTGTGCCATGTGGACATTGGGGGGTTGACCACCGATGCCAGTATCCTTCTCATGCGCTCTTTTGAAGACCCGGATCTGGGGATTACCACCACCTTGAAGCGAAAGGAGTCCTTTTCCGAGAAAAAGGCCGGTGAGTATTTTAATGAACTTTACAAAGAAACCCGCCTGCCCGATGACCAAGAAAAATGGTGGGATTCTGACATCTTTATTGAAAAAGAGTTCTCACGCTTTCTTGAACTGCTTTTTGGCAAGCAATATGCTCTGCTCCAGGAATGGCGAAGAGATCAATGCCTGGATGGGATCTATTTTCTGATTTCCGGACGACCCACCAAGGCCACCAAAATACGGGAGATCATCTCAAAGTTCATATTGCGCGAATTTAATAAAGAAGAATTGTTGCTCCTACCCGAGCATTGCCTTTTCATGGCGGATTACTACCATGTGGGCAAAAACCAGGAAGGGGAGCGCTACGCCAAAAAAATTGATAATTTTGAAAAACTCATCACCATTCTTGGCAATGTTTACACACTTTATGACGGCTATGAAATCGATTTTGACGAGCACCGTTATTACATTGCCCTGGACGTTGATACCCGGTACACCAACCGCATGGAAATATTGCCGGGAAAACAATATAACATGGAAGATTTTGAGAACTATCAAAAAGCGGCCCAGCGCAACAATGTGCTCCATCTTGCCTTTACCCGCATCTCCTCCGGAGAAAATGCCACCCGGTTTCTCACGGTGAAAAAAATTGCAAGACAGACCGCCTATCCCACCATAAAAATTGCAGATAAGCATGAATTTGATGACCAGGCCTGGATCACCCCTTCTTTGATTATTACCAACTTGGATCAAAATGACCAGGCCTTTGATCTGGCCTGGGCCTCCCATGTGTAAGTTTGGGGAGTGACTCCATCCTGATCCTGCCTGTCCCCACCAGGGGTGTCCTGGAATACCGGGTCAAATTTTTATGCTGACCTGTGATATTTGTGCCAACCCCAGGATGCTTTATGCGTTTGATTGATATCACCCGGCTTTGTTGGAAATCAAGGTCCGGGTGATTTTTTTATGGAAAGTCATCCACAGATTAAAAAATGAAAAAATATATTGGATGGATCATTCTTGGAACCCTTGTTTTGTATCTTGTGAGCATTCGTGTTCCCGTTATGACGGCGGTGCCCACACTGCTTTCCTGGCTTGTGCCGATTTTGATGTGGCCCACCCTTGGAAAGAGCGCTGGCAGTCAAGCCTTAATGCTCATGGGAACAGGGGCTGTTTTGTTGCTTTTTGCTGCCCACCGGGATGTTGTTTTCGGGTGGCAGGATATTTTTGCCCCCAATCTGCCCCTGCTGGGTATGTTTGTTGCCGTTTCCTTTCTTGGTCTGGCAAACACTGATATGGAAGACGATACCCTGCCCAGGGGGAAAAAAGCTGTTATCATAACGGCCTTTGGTACCCATCTGCTGGGAGCCGTCATTAATTTATCTGTACTGTTTGTTTTTGGAGATCGACTTCAGAAAAACGGTTCCTTGACCCGAAATCAACTGATTATCCTGCCCCGCTCATTTTGTGCTGCGGCATGGTGGTCTCCCTTTTTTGTGGCCACCGGTGTTGCTCTTACCTATGCCCCGGGAATGTTGTGGCAGGAAACCCTGATCCCGGGACTCCTTATGAGTGTCATTGCCATTACCTACTCGATTGTTGACGTGTGCCTGTTCAAAAAAGAACCATTTCCCGGTTATCCCATAAGAGTGGAGAGTCTCACTGTTCCGATATTTTTTGCCATGGCGGTGCTTTGTGTTCACTATTTTCGACCGGATATCAGCATTATGAATCTCATCAGCCTGATTTCCCCGTTGGGCGCTCTTGTCTTCATGAAATCAAGACCTCGTCTGCCAATCCTGCATAATTTTATAAATACCCGTTTGACGTCCGTGAGCAGTCAGTTTGCCCTGTTTCTTGCCGCCGGGGTTTTTTCCACCGGTATAAAAGCCATTACCCATGCGTATCCTGCACTGTTTACCCTGGAAGGGGCAACCTTTACCCCCACCCTGTTTGCTGTGCTTTTGGGGGGAATGATTCTTCTTTGTATCATGGGGGTGCATCCCATTGTCAGCATATCCGTGGTGAGTCCCCTGTTGATTCCCCTTCATCCGGAAAATTCCCAGCTGGGTTTTTTATTTCTCAGCAGCTGGGCCATCTCCACGGCCTGTAGTCCCTTATCTGGGGTGGGGTTGGCACTGGTGAGTCGATACCGGGCATCGGCCTGGGGAATTATCCAGCACAACTGGCATTATGCCATTGCCATGTGGGCCGTTGCCTCCATGGTGAATGTCTTTTTTTTCCATTGAGGCATGGCAAATGATCATGTGATTATCATGCAGGATCGTCATGTTTTGTAAATCACTCCTTCATTCTTGCCAGCCACAGCCAGGGGGCCATGGTGCTGATCACCCTGATGCGGGAGCGCTTATTGCCACGCCTCCAGACACCTTGGATGTTGGCGACTTCCCCCCGGGAGTGTATCACAGGTTTGATTACGCCTTGTGGTATCGCAACCTTCAGGCCAATGTGGCCCTTCGGTGCCAGAGCTATCTTGGGCAAGACGGACAATAATCCAAGCCCTTAGCAATGGAAGGGCTCTGCTGAGGTAAATTTTAAAAAATCCCTTATTGTGTGCAGGGCCCTTCTCCAGTGAGAGGCATGGAGCGAAATTCTTCTGTGATGTATTGGGCAAGTGTGGCCAGGGGCGAATCTTTACGGGTATGGGCCTGGTGCATGGTCACCACTGCAGAGGGCAGGGCCGGCAGGGTGTCTTCCGGTAAAACACGAAGGCCCGATACATTGATACTTGCCCCCATGGGGGCCACGGCCAACCCTGCTTTTACCGCTGCCAGAACTCCTGAAACGCTGGGGCTGGAATAGGCCACACGGAATTTTATATGTTCATTTTTAAGAACTTTTTCTGTCCACCGGCGGTAGATGCAGTTATTAAAGACCGCAATGGGTAAAGGCGAACGTTTTTCCGGTTCTGCTTCTGTGGAACTGACCCAGATAAGAGGCTCTTCTCTGAGTATCACCCCACCGGGTTCAACCCCTTCTGCATTTCTAAGACAAAGATCCAGCTTACCGGAATAAAACATTTTTAGCAGAACTTCAGATATATCACATAACAAATCCACTTGAATCAGCGGGTATCTTTCCGAAAATCTTTTCAATATTCCCGGAAAATGCAAATCTGTGTAATCTTCCACCGCCCCCAGGCGGATCAATCCTTTTAAGTTGGGTTCACTGAGGGAGGCAAGGGCCTTGTCGTGTAGTAACAGCAGCCGCCTTGCATATTTTAAAAGGGTTTCACCGTTTGCCGTTAACTGCACTCCCCGGGTCAGGCGATTAAAAAGCGGTTTCCCCAGATCTTCTTCCAGTTTTCGCATCTGCAGGCTCACAGCAGACTGGCTGATGTTGATCTGTTTGGCAGCCTGGGTGAAATTACCGGCCTGGGCTGCGGCCACAAAGGTTCTCAATACATCCGGTGTTAATTCCATATTTTCTCGTATCCATTTGATTTGCTTATGTCTACCATGACAATTAATCGCTTGTCAAACATCCGAAAAAAGATCAAATAGCAAAGTAGAAGCAATCACTATTGGGCGCATATAATTGTAAAAACAGCAAACCCAATTTCAGATCACTGTGATCTAAAAGTAATGATTTAAAATTGCAGTAAAAAAAGGGGAATACTATGAAACCAAAAACAAAAAAAATTATCGGTATCTGGACTGTGGCAGCACTTCTCATTGCTGCAAATCTTGTTGTTGCAGCATCTCATAATCAGAAAAAAGCGTTAAATAAAGAAGTGAACAGCAGTGTGGGCCTCAAAGGAAGTCCAGAGTCTTTTCATCAGGATGCGGCATACAAAAACTCTCCGTTTTACATGGTTAGCATGGGCGATATTCTGGGAAAAAATCATGTTGTCACTGAAAATACCGCTTTGGATTTATTATGCCGGGAGAAGCCCTTGAAGATTTCCCATGAGCGTTTGTCCGCTAAGGCCATGCAGGATGCTTATCAGCATTCTCCACTTTACATGATTGGGCTTGGGAATATTTTGCAAAAGAAAAACTGTGATGATGCATCCCATGCCCAGGTTGAAAAAAAACACAAGGGGCAGGGAGCAATTTCACAGAATAATATCTTTAAAATAAAAAGTGCTTCCCAAGAAGACACCCATGCATTTAATGGAAAAACGGCTTTAGACATCATGTGGGGTGTATAAACTGATATTTCCTGTGGCCCAGGCCCAAATCGTGCGATAGGCGGCCTTATGGTATAGCTGACACCAGCTATAAGGGAGTCAGATCTTATTGATTTACCATTTGCAAAACTCAGATAACCACATTTTATAGGTGGCACATTGGATAAACGGTAAATTGAAAACTGCTGACTCCCTAAGAAATCTCTTGATTTTTAAATTCAGTTTTTGGAAAATATGCTCTCTCTTATTTTGTATCCGACAGAAATTCCAGCCGGAAAAAGCTCAGATTGTTCCTTTTTTGCCATGTCTACCACCATCCGGAATTGGATGGAATGTTGAATAATGATGTATATTGTGCTTGACAAATGTGCATACAAATAGTCCAGATCCAGTCTGGGAGCGGTTTTAAAGGCTGAATTCATCATTTCCCTTATTTGTTATAGTTGCTGTTGGCGCGTCAACCATAACTAAGAAAATAAAATTTTCCAGTTTATTTCATCGCTGTCCGACCCAGTTCCCCAAATCCGTTATAATCAGAAAAAGCCAAGCCTGTTCTAAGGAATTCAAAAATTGGCTGCAAGCCCTGAAGGGGCAGCTGCCAGTGCAACCATCTATAACCTGATTGAGATCGCCAAGGCAAATGATATTGAACCATACTGGTATTTCCGTTATCTACATTGAGAAGCTTCCTGACGCCATGACCGAGGATGATTTCAAAGTCCTGATGCCTCAGTATCTCGACAAGGCCAAGCTTACCGGTCCTTCTATCACCCCATAATAAACCGCCACCAACAAGGTGCGTTTCATTAAGCATTTACAAAATAAAATATGCTTGCTTCTATAATAAAATGCACCTATGATAAAAATTTTTATTTATCATATTTGGAATAAATGTGTCTTCAAAGGAGCGTTTTGAAAAATTTAAAGTCACTTATGATCCTGTTTCTGCTCGTTCTTTTCCAATTCACATTGTTAAGTTTTGTTTACAGTTCGGATCTCAATATCTGCGAATCAATGATAGATAAAACCGCATCTGATGGCTTATTGTCTCAAATCCAGGTTTCCCAACTTTCTGTTTACATTTTTGGCAGAGCCTCAGAAGGAGATGACAAGGTTTACTGGCTGATAAATCAGAAGGATATGATTTCAACAGCAAATGCCATGTTGGGCACAAATGCAGCAAAAGATTATTTCGGTATAACCATGAATGATGATCAAAACTTTATTGAACATATCTATGAAACTAGTTTGGGGAAAACCATTGTTGATGATCCAAATGGTATTGCCTACTGGGTTGAGGAGCTTCGGAAAGGGAAGTCAAGGGGAGAAGTTATTGTTTCGATAATCAACGCAGCCCAGGAATATGCAAATATTGACAACTCACAGGATCAATTCAGTAATAAGATGGAAGTTTCCAATTATGTTACAGATGATATTTTTTACTCTGCTGAATATTTTGAACGATTTGTTGATTTTTTTGAAAAAATAGCCCAAGAGTATGTAACTATTGTTTACAGGGTTGAGCAATTGTGTAATTTACCAAATAATTTTATCGCTCATAGAGTAGCTCATGCAGGGGGAGGTATTAATAATAAAAAATATACCAATTCTATTGATGCCTTGAATAGTAATCTAAAAAAAAAATTTCAATATTTTGAAATTGATTTTTCATTTACAGCAGATGATAAGTTGGTTTGTCTTCATGATTGGAAGCAAAGTTTTAAGAGATCGTTTGGATTTGAAAGAAATAAAAAATTAACTTTAGATGAATTTAATTATTTAGTAAAAAATAAATCTGAATTTCAAAAATGTACTGCTTGCAGCCTATCCGAGTGGATGAAGATGAATCCCTCCGCCATTATTATAACTGATGTAAAGGAAAATAATATTGAGGCGTTAAAGATTATGTTAGAAATACTTCCTAACGCTAAAACAAGAATTATTCCGCAAGTCTATAATCCTGAAAATTTTGAAAAAATTAAGGGCTTAGGTTTTGAAAAGATGATATGGACACTCTATAGATATCGTGGAAGCAATGATGAAGTCTTAAATTGGGTTGAGAATTTTGCTACTCCATTTGCTGTGACAATGCCAAAGTCAAGAGCTGAATCAACTTTACCAAAGGAGTTAAAAAAAAGGCAAATCCCATCATATGTGCATACTGTAAATACAACTCAAGAAAAAGAAAAATACATTAACAAATTTGGAATTTCAGAAATTTATACGGATTTTTTACCACCAAGTAAGTAATTGAATGATTGTTTGTCATTTATCGAAGGGATAATAATTTTATGGATTATATATTAGCATCTATTGTTTTTTTTCTTATCGCTATTTATTTTTCAATCCATCACGGGCAGTCACGAAAAAAAAGATTGTTTTTTTCAATTGTGATTTTTGCATATTTGTTTTCACTCGATATATTTTGGGTAGCAGATTATTTTACCGGGGAAGGTATCAATGATGCTGTTATATACCACATTTTCTACGGGCTGGGTGGTGCTGGGTTTAAGGAATTTTATAAGATTACTTTTGTCGGTATTGTCTTTTTTCTTTTTGGCGTTGTAGCTTCATTTTTTTATTACAAGACAAGAAAAGCTGATTACAAAATTCCTCCCTATAATATAGGTAGAGCGATAATGTGCGCTCTATTTTTTTGTATTGCATTTATGTTGAATCCTACTCCTCGCTCCTTATTTGCCCATCTCAACTACTTTGATTTTCCTTTTAAATCGTCAGGTTCTGCAAAATATATTGGTGATGAAAAAATGGCCGCTCTTCAAGAGGATTTCAACCGATACTATCTACTTCCCAAATCTGAAGCGAAGACCAAGACGCATCCCAACCTGATTTATATTTATGCCGAGAGTCTGGAGTTGACTTATTTTGATGAAAAACTTTTTCCCGGGCTCGTTCCCAATTTAAAACAAATCCAGAAGGAAAATATCTCTTTTTCCAATATAAATCAGATAATAGCAGATGATTTTACCGTTGGTGGTATGATAACTTCACAATGCGGGATACCTCTTTTTACACCGTCCGGCGGCAACAGCATGAATGGTATGGAACGATTTTATGAGGGTGCCGTTTGCCTGGGAGATTTTCTTGCATCTCAAAAATACACATTGGTGTATAGGGGTGGGGCATCATTAAAGTTTGCAGGTAAAGGAAAATTATATACCACACATGGATTCATCGACGTCAAGGGACGTGAAGAGCTATTACCTCATCTGGAGGATAAAAACAATGTATCACCTTGGGGACTTTATGATGACACCCTGTTTGATATTATATATGAAGATTTTATGGCTCTTTCAGAAAGTAAAACCAGGTTTGCCATATTCACATTAACTTTGGATACTCATGGTCCGGATGGATATTTGAATAAAAGTTGTCGAGATATTAAATATCTTGATGGATCCAATGAAATGTTAAATGCCGTAGCATGCACTGATTATATCATTTCACGCTTTATTCGAAAAATTCAAGCTTCAAAGTTTGGAAAAGACACTGTGGTTGTATTGAGTTCCGATCATCTGGCTATGAAAAATGGTGCCACTGCTATATTGAAAAAAGGAGATCGAAAAAATCTTTTCATGATTATTGATCCTCGAAATGAGACAGCACGGGTCATTGATAAAAAAGGCAGCCTGGCTGATGTAGCAGCAACGATACTTAGTTCTCTCGGTTATGATACTGCATTAGGGTTAGGGCGTAATTTGCAGAGCCATTTAAATTCTCTTAGCGTAGAATTTGAAAATTATAAAAAAAAATTAGTGGGATGGAGACCTGTTATTGAAAAATTCTGGAATAATCCTAAAATAGGGACACATGTTTTTATTAACAATACAGCAAAAACAATAACCATTAATAGCACCACCTATAAATATCCTCTTCTCCTTGAAATAAATAAAAACAGAGAAGTTCGACCCTATTTTGAATTTAATGATTTTAAAAAATTGACATCTTTTCTTGTTAATTTTAATCCCACCACTCCCTTTATTTGGATTGATGAATGTCGCAAAATTTCTTACTTGGACACGGCTATAAAGGATAAAAAAGGGTATTGTTTGGCCATGGGACAGCTGGGATCGGATATTGTTGTTAAATCTATAGATAAAACGATGTTGGTTAACACCAAAGTGTTAGACAGCAAAAAAAATGATGCTGAAGTTCGTGATATTTTTACGAGTAGAATGAAATTATTAAGAAATTATGTCTATAAAAAAAGATATAAAGATGCTTGGTCAAAAGGAAAAACGGGAGAAATTGAAATTGAGAGTGTTCAGGATGAAAAGTTTGAAATTCGGTATTTAACAAATAATCCTAAAAAGCAGCTGTATCGATTTGAAATTCTAATAGATGGAGAGAATTTTGAATCTAGCATGATTGAACCTTTTAAATGGTACCAAAAAAAAATTTCAATACCTAAAGGGCAACATAAAATTAGTTTACATATCGAAGATACCTTTAATCCTTACAAACTTAATACCAGTAAAGACAATAGAGATTTAGGAATTAACTTCAAAATTAATAAACTTTACTTATAGTAACCTCAGCTTTACAACGATTGTAGACATTTATTGTACAGCGTAATGATCCCTGGATTAAAATAGTTTTTGATTATAACGGATTTGGGAGATCACTTCGTAAACCTCCCAATGAAGCCGAAATCAATAGGTTTTGGACTCAGTCTTCATGATGCTGAAATCCATTAACTCTTTAATATGGTGAGATTATAACACTGAAAAAAGTTTCGCCACGCGTACTTGCCGAAAGGACATCTTACTTCTCGCTCCCATTAGATTCTATTTCGATTCCCTGATTTTTAAACAGGCTTTTAAGAATTTTAACAAATTGTCCCGGGGTTTCCAAGTGAGGCGCATGGCCCACCTGCTCCAATAATTTCAAGGTGCAGCCGGGGATGTTTTGCCAGGCATCTTCTGCCATTTGACAGGGAAAAAGGCTGTCTTCTTTTCCCCAGATGATGTTCACCGGAAAAGGGGTTTTTTTGAGTAATGTCTTTAATCCTCCCCCAAACTCACTGTCCAGCATTTCATGGGACATATCTGTCAATATTTTTCTGTACCATTCACGATTATCCATTTTTTCTTTCATCATAAATTGTTTGACAGGCCAGGGAACCTTGATTTTTCTGTGGAAAATTCGGTTGACAAAGGTTTCATAATCTTCAGGGCTGTTAATGAAAAAAAGAGAATTTCCCTCCAGAAATTCATCGTAAAAAGTATTGTAATTTTCCAGTAAAAAGCCGGACGAGCTGACCAGGGTCAGGGAGTTTACTTTTTCCGGACATTTAATTGCCAGATAGGAACCGATGGCACCACCCAGAGAGTGACCCACCAGATGCACTTTTTTATTTGCCAGTGAAAAAAGGAACGGCTGGAGCCAATTGACATAATCCAGAACCCCATACCGAAGATCTTGCCGCTTTTCTGTGTCTCCAAATCCGGGAAGCTGGGGGAGAATAATGTTATAATTTTGGGATAATGGTCTGGCAATTGCGTAAAAAGTTTCCTTGGTATCACTGAAACCATGGATAAATAAGATGGTTTCCTTTTTTCCCCGGTCCAGACGGTCCCAGTGAATGTCAACTGCACCGTTGAAGATATTTTTTTCTACCCCCAGGGATTTGCCCATGGATTTTAAATGGTTCGTGAGCATCATTTTCCCTGCGCCTGTTATCAGATTAAATTGATTCATGTTAGTTTTTGTTTTACCTTAGTTTGGATTTCAATAGCCATGAATAGGATAACTGCAATGTGAATTTGGACAGCTTCAGTTATATCTTATTGGCGTAAAAAAAATCTTTCCTGTAAAAATATATTTTGGTAAATAGGTTAATATCTGTGACCAACATATTCCCACCGATATTTTGATTTTTTGTAAATTTTAAATTACACCCAATGGGATGTTGCTCACAGTCTTTTTTTGAAATAAATTTTTCCAGCTTCGCAAAAAGATATTATGACTGCACAATTTGTAAAACGGAAAATGAAAGATACCAAAATTTTCTGATTCACCCAGTGCCATTAACTGGTATAAGGTGAATTTTAAAAACAGAAATATTGATGAGCTGGAGAATAAAGGCAATATTCATTTTTGGTGCTTATGCAAGGAATGGGAGTGCACGATTGCAATAGATGCTTCATCAATTTTAGAAAACGTCCATCTTGCACTGCAAGAGAGCTTGGATTTTGAAAATGATCACCCAAAAGGCGTTAAACCGAAACAATATCCTTCATGGGAGTAAGTAGATTGCGTTTACGTGAAAAAATTATCAAATCAATGGGCGCCTCGGTGGAAGAAAAGGTTGTTCACGTCGGAAGCGTGAAAACCCATTATCTTACAGCCGGTAAGGGGAAGACGATTCTCTTACTTCATGGCAATAACGCTGCCGGTGCCGTTAGCTGGTATCCGGTGATTGGAGCCCTTGCAACTGATTTTAAGGTGATTGCGCCGGATGTTGTTGGTTATGGCGAGTCCGACAAACCTTTTGCCTCTTATGGCAGGCCCTATTTTGTATTATGGCTGAAGAACTTTCTTGATGTGTTGGGCTTAGAAAAAATTGACCTTGTCGGCAATTCACAGGGAGGATCAATTGCCCTGCAATTTACCCATGATTATCCTGAACGAGTGGACAAGCTTGTGCTTGCAGATTCAGGAAGTCTTGGTAATGAATTACCATTGGGGGCCGTATGGGGGTTTATCTGGAATAACACCTTCCCCTCTTTGTTTTCTACCCGGTGGTTAAATCGATTTTTGATTCATAATACAGATAAAATTGATAAAAACTGGACCCAGTATTCCTTAACCTTATTGCGAAAATTAAGAAGCAAGCTTGTCTTCTGGCTGGGTGCAGGCAAAGCTACCAGACCCATTTCGAAGGAAGTATTAAGTAAAATTCATCACAAAACTTTGATAATATGGGGAACTGAAGAAAAATTATTTCCCATCTCCCATGCTGAAAAGGCCCATCGCTTCATGCCTGATGCAAAAATTCAATTAATAGAAGGCGCCGGTCACATTCCTTTTTTTGATCAACCAGATAGATTCAACAATGCCGTTCAACAATTTTTGATTTGACTCAGCCCGAGTGGATTTATTATCAGACAGAATGCTGCGGAGAAATTGGAAAAATATGGGGTATGCTTATTTTAAAAGTGACACCAGGGGGCAACTATGGAAAATAAAAATATACCAGGCGCGTCCTATACCGGTATTAACCATCTGGCCATGGCCACGGCAGATATGGACATGACCATTGCTTTTTGGAGAGATCTTCTGGGCATGCGCCTTGTTACGGGTCTTGGGCATCCGGGATACCGCCACTATTTTTTTGAAATTTCACAATATGATATGATCGCTTTTTTTGAATGGCCTGATGTTAAAAAAATTCCTGAAAAAGACCATGGGGCACCGGTGAAAATTCCACTGGCCTTTGACCATGTTTCCATTGGGGTTGCATCCCGGGAAGATCTTTGGTCGTTGAAAGAAAAACTTGAAGCCGCGGGCTTTTGGGTATCCGAGGTCATTGATCACGGTTTTATTCATTCCATCTACTCCTTTGATCCCAATCATATTCCCATTGAGTTCAGCTACGCAATTCCAGAAGTGAATCTCCGAAAGCATCCCAAAATGGTCGATGCCAGTCCATCCACCCTGGCCCTTGAAGGGGCTGAACCACAAAAAAACAGATGGCCGAAAGTTAAACACCCCATCCCGGAAGAAGATAGATCTGTTTATCCAGGGGAAGGGAGGATTTTGCGTGAAGATAATTGATCCTGCAATTTGCATGGGCCATGAAATGTGCTACAAAATGAATTTTTAATAACTGCCACAGACCGTATTTTGATCCGGTGCTGCCCACAACAAAGCTTGAAATACGCCCCTCATTTGCGGAGTATTTCATATGAAAATGCCAAGGGATATCTATCCGTATGGGAATGAATTTGGAAATGATAAAAGCAAAAGTATCGAAATTAAAAGATATTTACAGAAAATTTGACCAAAAAGCCAATGAAGCCAAAAAAGAACAGGCCTGTGAAAAAGGGTGTGGTTTTTGCTGTAAAGAGGCAGGAAGCATTGATATCACCACCCTTGAAGGGTTTGCCATAAGGGATGCCATGAAGGCATTGCCAAGATCCCGGCAGAAAAGTCTAACCAAATCGTTCCAGCAGGAGATCAAAAAAAGAGAAAAGGGTATTGTGGTGCCTTGTCCTTTTTTAATGAAAAACAATGCCTGCATGATTTATGAAGATCGCCCTTTTTCATGCCGGAGAATTTACTCCACCCATGTGTGCACCAGACAAAATCCTCCCATGGTCAGCCGACAGGTCATGGAAGATGCCAAGCTCACCATTAAGGCGCTGCAGGAGTTGGATATCACCGGATACTCCGGCCATATGTCTTATATTTTGTATATGTTATCCACCCCGGAATTTTTGGACACCTATCTTAAGGGGGAGTGTAAGCCCGAAGAGATCATGGTTTTTGGGAAAGCCCATAAGATCATCATTAACAAAATGGTGGTCTGATCCATGCAAAAGGATCAAATGGAGTTGGTTTCTCCAGTGGCCGGGGAGATTGATTTTTTGGAAGCGGATACAATACAGGTAATTAGAACCCGGGAATCTGATGTAACCCGTGTGGTGCATTCAAGTTTGATCATGCGGCCCATCTATGAGCTGGAAGCCCGCAGACTCAACACAGAAGAAGAAGGCGCGGATATACGAGATTTTGTGGATCTGATGTGGGTGGCTTTTGCCATTTTGGACAGTGTGTCTGAGCTCACCGAATACCATGTGGGGGCCAGCAGAAAAGAGGTGCTGGAAAAGGTGATGCCAGCCATTAAAAAGCAGCTTTTGTCAACTGAAGCATTTTCCCATGAGGCCCTTTACGCCCTTTTAAAAAAAGTATTTGATCATTTGGTGAACAGACAAAATCGTTATCTCCCCTTTGAATATCGTTATTATGACGGAATTGTGGGCAGGTTTAATCATCGAAAATTCTGGTTGATCAAGGCTGTTTACACGGGTAAGGGGCAGGAAACATTATTTTCTCTTACAGATGAGGGATACGCAGCTTATTTTGGTCTCCATGAAACAAGTGCCCTGGATTCCACGGCCATTGGAAATCTGCGTATCAAGCTTCTAATTGAACGGGGCAACGTTGATGATGCCATTTCTGTGGCAGAACAGAACAACAAGCAATGCACCCGCAAGGCCCATGACATACGCAATACCCGCCGGGCCATCCAGCGAAACATCCATTCCATTGATTTTCACCGGATTAACACCATGGCCGACCAGGGGGCAGGGCAGGCCACCCAGATCCAGAATGAGAGTGGCCGTCTCCATCACATGGTGTTGGATAACCTCCAGGTCACTGAAAACAAAGATCAGGAATTAAAGCTTTTGCAACTGGCCCGGCATCTTAAGGAGCTGAACCGGCGCCAGATGGAACTGGTGAGAGAACTGCAACGTCTTCCCGATGATTATCATCAGAACAGCTATAAATTGTTCAGGAAGCGAACGCTTGGCGTTTTACCTTCCATGGAAGAGGTGTTGCGCAGGGTGTGTTGTATGCCGGAAGGGGATGCCGCCGCAGTGGGCAGGGAGTTCATTGCCATGTTTGATCCTCCGGTGCAGATATCTTTGTTTGATCCGGGTGCCATCATTGATACCATCAGCCAGGCCCTGGAGCGCCGCAGTACCACAGGGGACAAGTCTTCACCCCTTCAGGAGATTGACGGAGAATCCATTGCCCACTACCAGGCGGAACTCACAGAACCCCTCATGAAACGTGGCCGGGATATGATCCTCAATCGCGTGCGAACCTGCGAAGCAACAATGTTGGAAGATCTCTTAAATGAGGCGGCCCTGGAGGAAGATGCCCCGTTGTTGCCCATGGCTGTGGCATTGACCGTATTTCAGTCCATCATGGATCATCGCACCGGCCAGGGAAACGGATTCCAGGTGAAACTGGGTTCCCGGGATAAATACATCTCCATTGATCTGCCCGGGGGCAGACGTTACCGGGGAGATCACCTGGTGCTGGTGCCGGTGAATTAAAGTATCTGATATCATTAATCATTAGGTTCGAGGTTGTAGGCGCCCAATTGACCGATCCCATTACCCGTCGGGGGTTCTGTTAATTGGGCCATTGAACAACACCGCCGACCCATTCCCGGCATAAAACATAGAGACATCACCATGGAAAATATTTACGAAATCAGCCGCCTTGTGTATCTGAGTCTGGCATACAGCAACGGCAATAAACGAATTATCAACGACCATCAGACAGAGCTCATGGAGTTGCTCCAGCGTTTCCAGGCCGAGGATACCTTTCACCGGGCCGTGATGGAAAATATCCGGGCCATGGAACTCCAGCTTTTGGAGGTGGAACCCCAGGGCCTTCGCCTGTCCGCCCGGAATGGTGCCAGTTTTTTTGCCACCACCCTTACGGATTATGGCAAAATGTTGGGTAGAACCCCCCTGAAAGCCGGAGAACTTCTTTGTGTGCATTGTGCCGTGGCCACGGCGTTTTTCCCCACAGAGTCGGATCTGGATGCCCCGGTGGAGGATCTTGGGGTCATCGTTTCCGGTGATGTCATTGAGATCCTTCGGGTTTTTGCCAAGGCAGAAGAGACCATGGACCCTGAGGATGAAATTCTCCATCCAGAGGTGAGAACGGCGGCCCGGAGACTCAGGGAACTTCCCGAAGAAAATCCCGACAGCAAGCGGGCCGTGGGGGGTAACAGCTGGCTTGAGTTAATCACACGGGTGCTGGAACAGATGGTGGCCACAGGATATCTGCTGGAATTCAGGGAAGAGGGGGAAGAAGAGATGGAGTACCGACCCACACCCGCTTACCAGAGTGCCATGCGTACGGCATCTGTGTATGTTTTTCATGCCTTTCGAGAGCTTGTGGCAGAGAAAAAAATGTTCATTCTCCCTGGGGATGATTCCCGGGAACTCCCCCGGTCTGCCCCCGGCGAGGTGCCCCATGTATAAGTTAAGTCGATTTTTTGTCAGTGATCTTGTGGCCGGGGAGAACATTCTCAGAAACGGTTATTTCCCCATTTGCAAAGAAAATGAACAGGCAGAGCATGGTATCATTGTTGCTGCCAACGGCTCCTGCAAGACCACTTTGCTCTCCTTTTTGTTCTCTGTTTTTGTTCCTGATCGCCGTCGTTTTGTGCAATATCTCCAGTCCAGTGGCGACAAAACACTGGATCAATATCTGGTACCTGACCGACCTTCTTTGGTGATGCTGGAATTATCCATGGATCTGGACCCCACCCTTTTTGAGTCTCAACCCCGGGAACGCCTGGTGTTGGGTCAACTTCTCCATCGAAAGAAAACCACCCCGGATCATATTGAGCGAAGCTATTTTATAGGAGATTATGAGTTTTTTAACACGCTTCGTGTGCAATGGGACACGCTTTCCAATGCCAATCATCCCCACACTGCGGTGAAAGAGTTTTTAAACGGCAAGGTTCATCAGACTGCCAGCCAGAAGGAATGGCAGGAAAAACTTGAATCCCTGGGGCTTGACCCTTGGCTTGTGAACCGTCAGGTGGATTTTTCCCGCAGTGAAGGGGGGATCAAGGATTCCTTTAAATTTAAAAGTGAGGCTGATTTTCTCAGTTTTTTTCTGGGGTGCGTTTCGGACCTTGATGCTGCCATGGACATCAGGAAAAATACGGCCCAGACCATTGCAAAGATGAAAAACCGTCCTGAAAAGAAAAAACAGCTGGATGCGGTGTTATCCCTTAAAAAAAATATGGCGGATTTCCATGATATGGGCCGGGAGTGGCGCAAGGCCCACAAGGATATGGGAAATTACACCTTGCAGCTGGGGGAAGGGGCACATCGTCTCAGTTCTGCCCGGAAAGAGGCAGACATGGCCCTTGAAATGGCAGACGCTGCAGTGAAAAATAATCGGGACAGGCAAAAAGAGACAAGAGATGCCAGGGACACAGCCCATGCCAATCAAGTGCAGGTGGAAGAGGTCGGCCACAGCCGGGAAAGCCATAAGCTCAAAGGCTTGATCCGGGAAGCAGATGAAAAATTGGAAAAATGCCAAAATGAAAAGATGGCACTTAAGGCTGCAGAGTATATGGCTTCCCAGAGACAGCTCAAGGCAGAGGTGGAGTCCAAGGATAAAATTCTGGCCCGCAGGACCTCTGACCTGGAACCTGCGCAACGTCAGGTGGATCTCCGGGCGGCCCAGTACCATATCCGGTTAAACAGCCAGCAGATGGAATCCCTCTCTGCTGTTACTGCCATGGAAAAAGAGATAGAGGTCACCCGGGATAAGCACAACGCTTTAAAAGAACAACGCCTGGAGCAGGACAGAAAAATATCCACCTTGAATGGTGATATTGTCCGTATCACCACCCAGATTAACGGTGCTGTCATGGCCCGGAAAAATTTATCACTTCCCCCCGGAGAAGCGCCCGGGCAGAGCCTGGCAAGGTTGGAGAAAGAACTCCATGACTGTGAAAAAAACTTGGAGCAGACCGGCAATCAACTTGGTGACCTTGGGAATTTGCAAAACAAGAGCCAAGAGCGCTTAAATCAATTGCAGCGCTCCCAGATCCAGGAAGAGGAAGTTCTGAAACAGGCTGAAAAATCCATGGCAGATGAAAAGGCCCAAAGGACAATCCTGCTTGGCGATGTCCATCTCATACGCATCGCAGGTGTTGCAACCTTTGAACCCACAAAGGCCGAGCTTGCCACACGCCTTGGGGAATCCATGGCCCGGATCCGCACGGGTACACAGGTTTTTCAAGAAGAGGTTCTGGAACTGAAAAATCAATTAAAGCGTCTGGAAAACATGAACTGCCTGGTGGTGGATGAGCAGGTGGCAAAACTCATTGCCCATTACACATCAAATGGACTCTCTCCGGCTGAGGTAAAACCCTTTCTGGATTATCTGTCCGGGCTTGATAAAACCCCGGAGGAGATCGCCCGGGTGGTGGAGGGTGACCCGGGGCGGTTCAGCGGTATCATGGCTGCCACCCATGGGGTGATTGAGAAGGTGCAAAATATTCCTGTTCCTTCCTGGCTTTCCAGGCCCGTGGTGATATCCACCCCCCTGGATATGGATGGACAGGGCATTGAGTTTCCCGTGATTTCACCTCAAGACCCCATTGTGTACAGTAAAAACTATCTGGAGAATCAAAAAAAGCATCTTGCCGGAAAACAGGAAAAGCTTGAAAAAGAGATCTCCCAGCGCTTATCCAGGCTTGAATCCATGGAAAAAACCCGGCGCATGCTCAATGATTACCGGGAAAAATATCCTGACATGGCTGCGGTGGAACTGTTGTCCCGGAATGTGGCAGTTGCCGGGGAGACCATACTTACCCTTGGATCGAAGATCCAGGAAATGACAAAGGAAAGTGAAGCCCGGGTCATCAGAAAAAAAGAGCTGGAAGAAATTTTACATAGGGAAAACAGGACCCTGGCCCGTTTGGAGCAACTTGTAAAACTTGTGAAGAATTGGCTTGAGCAGTATGGCCGGATGGATGCCTGGGAAAAAGAGCTTTCCCAAAAAGAGATTCAAATGGTGGAGATGAACCATGTTGCCAAACAGATCCGAAACAGGGAGAAAGAAATAGAAGAGGATCTCACCCGTATTCACAGCGCCATGGCCCGGAAAAGGGCAGAGCTTAAAAATCTGGAGGAGAGGGCCGATGACATCCCGGCCTCAGAGGAGATGGTTCTCAATGAAGAACAGACTCAACAGGCCTTGTCCATGGATCTTACTACCCTTAGAAAGCAGCATGAACAGGCCCAGAGCAATGCCATCCGTGTGGCCAGTGAATTGGGTATAGACGGGTTGAGGAATGAACTGCAGCGGGTGAAGGAAACACTTCAAAAAAATATAAACGATTTGCATCGATATGGCAGGAAAAATTCCTTTGATGAAGAAATTGCTGAAAAATGGGCCGGAAAAAGCAGCCGGGAGCGGGATGAACGCATGGCAGCACTTTCAGTGTCTGTGGCCGATCTAAAAGAACAGCTGGCCGGGCAAAAAGTGCAGCTGGAAGGCCGGGACCGGGATCTTGCCCGCTGTAAGGAAAAATTAAAAACTTTATCCCGCCAGGGCATCCATGGAGACATTGACCCGGAGGATCTTGAAAATACTGATTTGGAAGGGTTGATTCTTCACTACGGCAAAGTGGCTGAAGCCCTGGAAGAGAAGCTCAATGAGCTGAAAAAGCATGGGGCAATCCACGTTGCGGATTTGGAAAAAAATCGCCGATGGCTCAATGAACTCAACCTTTCCCTGGCCATGTTAACGGGGCAGGTGCCTTACTGGGACAGTAACTCCCCCCGGGGGGACTGGCTGGAGCTTGTCCGGGTGGAAAAGGAAACCCGGATAAACAATGCGGTGAAATTCAAAAAACAGATGGAAGTGATTCTTAATTCCCGAAAGAAAATGGAAGGCCTCATGGAAAAGAGCCGGAAAAATATGGGCAGCGCCTTTGACAGACTCCAGGGGGAACTTCGGGATGAAACCTTAAGAAAGCAGTTGCCGGCCATTGTGGATGAACTTTCCCGGCATGATGCGGAAAGCATGGGAACCCAGAGCGGTGAGCTCATGGAAAAATGCAGCCACATTGCCGCCAACATAGAAAGCGATCTGTCCCGATCTGCCCAGTTTGTGGAAAGCCTTGTGGATCAACTGTTCCAACATGTGAGGGTCTCTTACCAAAAGCTCCAGACCGCCTCAAAACAACTCATGCCTGACAATGTGTTTGTCTATGGGGGTAAGCCGATTTTAAAGGCCGGTGCCCGCCTGGATTTCACCCGGCATACCCTGATATATCGTAAAACCATTGATAACTGGCTGGATGAGTTGATCCAGAAAAATTATATTCCAGAGGTCACTGCCAGGGTGGGGGACACCTTGGGTATGGAGCTTCTTTACCGACTGCTCAAGGTTTCTTCGGCAAAACAGGAGTTTGGTATCCGCCTGCTTAAATGTGATGATACAGGCCGAAATTATGAGCCCGTGGGTAAAGATCTGGGGTCCGGGGGCGAGGCTTTGACAACGGCGGTGCTTCTTTACTCTCTTCTCACCTCCATGCGTCAAAAACGCCGGAACAAAAGGGATGATCGTATCCCTGCCTTTCTCATTGCTGACAATCCTCTGGGGGTTTGTAACCGTTCTGATTTTCTGGACACCCAGCTTAAGGTGGCCCGGGCCATGGGCATTCAGTGCATCTATTTCACCGGTATCAATGACCGGGAATCGTTGGGGCTTTTCCAGCACCGGGTGGCCATTCGCCACAGTGGCAAACACCTCCAGGTGGGGGACAAACCCTTTAATTGCCTGGAGGTCATTGAACAGAATGTGGAGGATCGGGAATGATTGATTCCGGTATTACCAAAGGGCTCAATGAGCTCTTTCACACATCAAAAAGGAAAAAAATTCCTGCTGATTTGCTTTTTAGTACCGCCAGGGATCGTTCCCTAAATCAGGACAGTGATCTGGCTGTTGAGAAAAAGCTGCTTCAAATACTGGAGCAATTTGCCCGGGAAGGGGTTATTAAGTTACCCGCTGCAAAGGGAAAAAAGTGGGACGTCAAAACTAAGTTACCCCACCATGTCACCTTGGTCAATACTGCTGAAGATATACGAAAAAAAAGGAATAAGCAGGAACGAGACGATATTTTAAATAGCACTTCCTGGGAACCTGAGAAGATGATTCCCATTATCCATGGTGATTGCTGTCCAATGACATTGGATGATTGCAAAAAGGCACAAAAAGTGAACAGTTATTTGATCAACAGACCCTTAGATCAGCCCATGATTCCTGCAAGGGAAAGGGCGCTTCGGATATTCGGAGATGAAAAAGCGTTGGACAAGGTGAAGGATCAAGGCCTTTTTTCCGGCAGCATCTCCCTGAAAGATCTGGATTGCTTTTATTGTCCGGAACCCATTCCCTTTTATCCGCTTTCCCCGGATGTTCAAAATACCCGGGGAAAGGCGCTTCTTTTTGTGGAAAACGCAAATACCTATGAGAGTTGCCGCCGGGCCAATCAAATAACCCAGACCTTTGCAGCCATTGTTTATGGCAAAGGATTTAAAGCCGCCACTAAGCCTGAAAAAATGGATGGTATTGTGGAAATTGAGGCCCAACTGGAATCCCAAGGTCTGTGGTATTTTGGCGATCTTGATCCCGCAGGGCTGGCCATTCCCAGAACCATCAATAAATTTCGAAAACAGGCAAAGCTCCCCTTGATACAGCCAGCCATACCACTCTATCGGGTATTGATGGCCAAAGGCTATTTTGTTCCTTACCGGAAAACATCCCAGAAAAAATTTCACGATGAAGAATGGGCAATTCAATGGCTGGGGAAAGAATTGGCTCTATCCTATCTTGAGAAGGTGGAGCAGTTTAGATGGCCCCAGGAAGGGTTGAGTCAACGGGATCTGGAAATTATTTTTATGGAATATTCAGGGATTCCTATGCCAAAGGTTAGCCGAGATATTTTTTGATGAGTTTGATCTGGGCTTGACCGGAAAAATAACCGATTATACCTGTTTTCTTTTTTTATTCAAAAAAAGCACGTTGCAAACCAAATTGTAGAAATTCTGTAAAGCGGCCCGAAATCTCTATACTTGTTTTTGGATTTTTTTCATTATAAGAGTAACTAAGATTTTTGTGTTTCTACCCTATAGTGAAGGATAGTTTGTTATGAGCGCTGAAACATTATGTGAAATTGAGAATAGTTATTATAGCTATCAACAGCTCATCAATCTCTATGCTAACCATAAAGAAGAGTGGTTTGGAGACATAGATGTGAATTTATATGGATGGTTTTCAGCAAACTCATCCTCTGTTTTAGGAGCTATATTAACCAAATTTCAAAATAATTTAAATACCGTCCGTATTTTTGCCGAAAAATCTGAAAGTATTCTCAAACGAAATGGTTTTCTTTCCCATTTTGGGCATTCAAAAGCAATAGACTATAATCATACCGCTATAGCATACCAAGTTTTGTCAACAGAGGATGATAGATATTTTAATAACTATGTTTTCAAAGAATTCATAAGCAGGCCAGACCTGCCAGTCATGACCGATGCTCTAAAGAGGAAACTTGCCGAATCTATTTATGAAATTTTCATTAATGCAAAAATGCACAGTCAAACGGAAAAAATATTTGTTTGTGGACAATTTTTCCCCAAAAAACATAAAATAATATTCACGATAACTGATATTGGAATAGGGATTAAGAATGTTGTAAACAATAGATTTGGTTCCAATTTAAGCGCTATTCAAGCAATCGAATGGGCGATTCAAGATAAGCATACAACAAAAAAGGACGTTTCAGGAGGAATTGGTCTTGCTTTGTTACATGAATTCATTAAATTAAATAGAGGAACGGTTCAGATTGTTTCTAATGAAGGTTTCTGGGAACTAAGTCATACAGGCAAAGTAGTTAGAAGTTTTACAAACGAATTTCCGGGAACAATGGTTAATATATCGGTATGTACCAATGATGCCAACCAATACATGCTTTCAAAAGAAGTCACAGACGATATTTTTTAAAGGAAACTTAATGGATACAATTAAACTTAGTATATTCTCGATCGTAGGAGATTCTTTTTGCGTAGCCGCTGAAGACGGAGAAAAAGTTTTTAAGCAGATACGGATGGGTATTGAAAAAAATAAGAAAATAACACTTTCTTTTCAAAATGTAGAGATGCTGACCACCGCATTTCTCAATACAGCCATTGGAAAGCTTTATGGTGAATACGATGAGAAGACAGTCAAGAAGCATATGTCCGTGGAAGACATGGACAGCAGCGACAAACTTCGTTTGAAAAGAGTTATTGATACAGCAAAAGTGTATTACGCAAATCCCAATCAACTTGAAGACTCCATCAAAACAATCATGGAGGAAGATTAGATGGCCCACTATGTTAGGATAGATCGCCTTCCAGATTTGAAGAATAAAAAAGTACTTTTTGATACTAATATCTGGATATACATTTTTTGTGAAATCGGAGAATACAATAAATTTTTTGTACATACATACTCCAAAGCGTTTTATATTCTTTTAAGATCTGAAAACACGATTTATACTGATTTGACCATTCTGTCTGAGTTCATCAATCGTTATCTAAAAATAGCGTGTTCAAACTATCTAAAAAGAGAAAACCTGTCGTCTATTAATTATAAAAGAGACTATCGAATCACTGAAGACTACAAAGAGGCGTGGGCAACGGTATGTGATATTGTACGTCAAAAAATCTTATCAAACTCCCATATTGTAAATACAAACTATGACCAAACTTCAATGGCAAATTTGCTTCAAGAGGATCAGTTTGGAACAGATTTCAACGACAATCATATTGTGAATCTCTGCCAAGTTGAAGACATGTTTCTGATGACCAATGATGCGGACTTTAAACACAGCAACTTGAATGTTATCACAGAAAACAACGCATATTGGCGTAGTTAGGCGTTTGCTACTGACTACACAATTTAGTAGTCGTGTTACCCTGTTTAAAACATCACTAAAAAAGAACACTTACAATCAAGGCTCCCGTTCCCGGCATCCTCAAGAGGACAAATGGCTATGGGGGAAAGGACCTGCCAAAGAATGACAACCAAGGCCGCTCATTCCTGAAGCTCTTTTCCCGGCCAATTTATTTATCCCCTCTGTTCAACCTTTTCCGATCAAAATCGCTTTTCATCTTCTCTCCATGCCAACTGCTTTATCAAACCACCCAATGACCTTTTATCAAAAGCCGGTATCGTTTTAACAACAACGGCGGATTTGGGGGGTGATCATAAGCTGGGCTACTATATGTGAAATAAAATTTTTTGACTTCAACATGCTGTAATTACAGCTATTAATTTTTGTCTCTAAAATTTTATTACAAAATGGCCCATGTTATGACCAAGCCCGCGATTTGACATTGTATAACAGGGCATCTCCTGGAAATTGAAAATATAATATTGCTAAAACCATGTTCCAAATGGTAATGGACAATAATACAGGTTTTACCCCACAAAAATCATAACAATGGAGGCATCCCAGGTGGAAACCGAAGTATTAATCATTGGCGGCGGGGTAACCGGGACCGGCATTGCAAGGGATCTGGCCCTGAGAGGTATCCCTTCAATTGTGGTGGAAAAGACAGATATCAATGCAGGGGCATCCGGCGGTAACCATGGTCTCCTCCACAGTGGCGCACGGTATGTGTCAAATGATATGCACAGCGCCGGGGAATGCATGGAAGAGGGCCGTATCTTAAGGGACGTGGCCCCCCAATGCATTGATGACTGCGGTGGGATGTTTGTGGCAGTGGAGGGGGATGATGAAAATTATGTGGCGGATTTCCCGGGATTTTGTGAAAAAAACGGATTGCCCTGTAATCCTTTGAGTCCTGAAGAGGCAAGACAGCTGGAGCCGGAACTCTCTTCCCGGCTCATTGCGGCCTACCAGGTGGAAGACGGGGCCATTGATCCTTTTATGCTCTCCCTGGAAAATATTGCCCATGCAAAAAAAATGGGGGCAAAATTGTTTTGCCACACCAGGGCCGTTAAATTTGTCATGGGAGCAAGGAAAATTGAAACCGTTTTTCTTGAAGATAGCCGATCCGGTAAAATCATGACAGTACATCCACAATTGGTGATCAATGCCGGTGGGGCCTGGGCCGGTCAAATCGCTGCCATGGCCGGGGCATCTTTAACTATCCTCTGTTCCATGGGCACCTTACTGGTGAGCCAGTCCAGGATCTGCAATGGGGTTATCAACCGTCTCAGGCCCCCGGCGGATGGAGATATTCTGGTGCCCGGGGGAACGGTATCCATCATCGGCACCACCTCCCGGCGGGTGGATGATCCCGATGATATTGTGCCCACGGTGGCAGAAACAGACTGCATTGTATCCCAGGGTGCCGGGATGATTCCCGTTCTTGAACAGGTGCGGTACATCCGGGCCTATTCCGGGGTGCGGCCTTTGGTGGGATCGGCAGAGGGAGGATCAGATGATCGTAATGTCAGCCGGGGCTTTACCCTGGTGGACCATGGAAAAGACGGTGTGGATAATTTTATCACCATCACCGGGGGTAAATTGACCACCTTTCGGCTCATGGCGGAAAAAACTTCGGACATGGCGTGTGAAAAACTTGGCAATAAAAATCCCTGTGTCACCCGCACAGAACCTTTGCCCTCCACCATGGAAGGCAAATGGACAGAACCGGGTCTTGCCCCCAGACGCTGGATGGCCAAGCCCCATGGTGAGACAGATAAAATTCTTTGTGAATGTGAGATGATCTCTGAAAAAACCATTGATGACATTGCCTGTGAGCTGAAAAAAAACAATGAAATTCCAGATCTTTTAAATATTGGAAAACGCAGTCGTCTGGGCAAGGGGCCCTGCCAGGGAGCCTTTTGCAGTGTCCGGGTGCTGGCCCACATGTATGATAAGGGGGCTCTTTCCGGCAACCATGGGGTGGATGACATCAAGGCTTTTTTAAACGAACGCTGGAAAGGGCAATTGCCCATTTTCTGGGGGGAGCAACTCATACAGGCAGAACTGACCGAAGCCATGCATTGTGGTTTTTTTGACCTTGAACTGGCAGGTGACCATGAAAGCAAATGAGATGGACCCCATTAAAGCGGATCTTACCATCATCGGTGCAGGCATGGCCGGACTTTGTGCGGCCCTGTTTGCCCTGGAACAGGGGCTTTCCGTGGTGCTGGCAGGCAAAAGCGGTTCCATCCATTTTGCCACAGGTCTAATGGATCTCATGGGGGTGTATCCCCCGGGACATGAATGGGATGAGCCCTTTGCCGCCATTGACCGTGTTCGATCAGAAGAGCCCGGACATCCCTATGCTTCCATTACCAACAAAGAGATTGACACAGCCCTGGAGACGGTGCAACGGTTTCTGGGGGATCATGGGCTCCCCCATGGCCGGGCGCCCGGGCGTAATGTTGATATCATCACTTCCATGGGGACCCTGAAAAAAAGTCATATGATTCCCCTTTCCATGTGGCGGGGGGTAAAGGTCCTGGAAAAACGTTGTCCCACGCTGCTCATGGATTTCACCGGGCTTAAGATATACAGTGCCCGTCAAATTACGTCTGTCCTGGGAGAATCCTGGCAGGGCCTGGGGGATGCAACCGTCCGGTTTCCGGGCACAGAAGGTAAAGAGGAGGTTTATCCTGAACATCTGGCAAGGAGTCTGGATATTTACGAAACCCGCGAAAAGCTTGCCGGTAAAATTTTGCCGTTGATGAAGAACGCCGAAGCTGTGGGATTTCCTGCCCTTCTGGGCATGTATAAATCCTGTGAAACGGTCAGAAGCCTGGAAAAAATGTTGGGGGTCACTGTGTTTGAAATTCCCACCCCCCCGGTATCCGTACCCGGTATTCGTCTCCAGGAGATCTTTTTAAAGGGGCTGAAACAAAATGATGCCTTGCTTTCTTTGCCAGAAATGGTAAAAAGAGTCGAGAGTTTTTCCAGTGGAAAATTCAAGATCACTGCCGGAGAATCCGGGACTCTTAAGCGAATAGAATCAAAGGGTGTTATCCTTGCAACGGGGCGATTTCTGGGCAAGGGGCTGCGTGCGGAACGTACCGGTATCCGTGAGACCCTCATGGATTTGCCGGTGATTCAGCCGACAAAAAGAGAAAAATGGCACAACCCCCATTTGTTTGATCCCCGGGGACACCCCATAAATCGTGCAGGCCTCCAGGTTGACGGAATGTTTCGGCCATTGACAGAGTCGTCAATGCCCTTTGCACCCGGCCTGTTTGCCGCAGGTTCAATTTTGGCCCACTGCGACTGGACCCGCTTGAAATGCGGATCTGGGGTTGCCATTGCAACGGCCCATGCCGCGGTGAGGGCCTTTTGTAAAAGGTATAAGTGATTGATACGTTTTTTTGCATCGTTATTTGCCAGACTGTTTGGGACAAAGAGTGAAGAAAAAGTGGATGGCGTTCCTCCTTTGGAATCCGTTTCACCATCCCCGGGAAAAGTGCTTGATAAAACGGCTGAAACGCCTGAATCATCATTGGAATCAGACCCGTCATCCCCACCACCTGCCCGTCGTCCCCCCCGCCGCAGGAAACCCCGATGGACCCTGGAAAAATTTCAGGTTCCCCCCATGGAGGGAAAATCCAGGTTCCATGATTTTAAACTGCCCCTAAGCATCATGCACGCCATTGCCGATTTAAAATTTGAGTACGCCATGCCGGTGCAGGCAGAGGTGCTGCCCCATGCCCTGGAGGGAAAGGACGCCACGGCCGAGGCCCAGACCGGAACCGGCAAGAGTGCTGCATTTCTGGTGGGTATTTTCACAAGATTGTTGCGAAATCCCATTCGTGGAAAACGGGAGCGCGGTACCCCCCGGGCCTTGATTTTGGCCCCCACAAGGGAGCTGGTTATCCAGATTGAAAAAGACGGCAGGGGACTTGCCAGATATACGCCGTTGCGCATTGTGTCTGTGTTTGGAGGCATGGACTACAAAAAGCAGCAGGAGGCGCTTGCCCATCGCCATGTGGATGTCATTGCCGCAACACCGGGCAGGCTCATTGATTTCATGGGCCAGAAAATCATAAATCTTAAAAAAGTGGAAATTCTGGTTCTGGATGAGGCAGACCGCATGCTGGACATGGGATTTTTGCCCGATATTCGTCGCATCATCTATGCCACCCCCCATAAAGACCGGCGACAGACCATGTTTTTCAGTGCCACGCTGAGCCCTGAGATATTACGCCTGGCCTCCCAATGGACCAAAGACCCCGTTAAAATAGAGATTGATCCCGGTCATACGGCTTCGGAAAGCGTTAATCAAAAAGTGTTCATCGTAACTGAGGATGAAAAGTTCATTCTATTGTACAATCTCATCCACGGTGAAAAACTTGACAGGGTCATTGTGTTTGTTAACAGAAGGGACACCACACGGCGATTGGCCCACAAGTGTAAAGAGTATGGACTTAACGCAGATATTTTATCCGGCGAGGTTTCCCAGGCCCGGCGGGTGAAAACCCTGGAAAATTTTAAAAATGGAAAAATCAAAATTCTGGTGGCCACGGATGTGGCAGCCAGGGGCTTGCACATTGAAGGGATAAGTCATGTGATCAACTATGATCTTCCCCAGGAACCGGAACATTATGTGCATAGAATCGGCCGCACCGGCAGGGCCGGAGCGGAGGGGATATCCGTCAGTTTTGCCGATGAGAACAGCTCTTTTTACATCCCTGCCATTGAAGAAGTTCTGGGTGATTCTCTGGCCTGTGAATATCCGGATGAGGCCATGATGGCAACCCTTCCCAAACCCAGAAAAATTCGTGTTGAGCCTTCCAAATCAAAAAGACGAAACTCCGGTGGTTCATCCAGGCGCCCTTCAAGGAACAGGCGCCCCCCAAGAAGGCGTTCCGCTCCATCGTCCAAAAAGAAACCACCGGTTTCTTGACAGGGTACAACTGTTTGTTATAAAAAAAGTGATTGCTCTCATGTATGTTATATGAAAAATAAGGAGTTATAAATAATGTTTGGTTTGGGAATGCCTGAAATTTTATTGATTCTGGCCATTGCGCTGATGGTGATAGGACCTAAAAAATTACCTGATCTGGCAAAAACCCTGGGGCGCGCCATGGGAGAATTTAAAAAAGCAGCCCAGGATTTTAAACAAAGCATTGATGTGGAAAACACAGTGAATGAATTTAAGGCACCCATCACAACGGTTACAGATGACATAAAGGCAGCCTCTGATGCCATGAATCCTCTGTCCACGGATGCCACGGGAAAATCATTGGAAAAAGAGAGCTCCCTTGGGGCCGATCCTGTGTCTGAATCCGTGGAAAACAGCGAACAAAAAACTGTGCCGGATTCCCTGGACCCTTTTCCGGAAAAAAAAACCGCTAAGGATCTCCCTGATACCGATACTTCTCCCACCCCATTGAAGAAAGATAAGGATGAAAAGGGCATATGAGCCAGGAAGAAGAGAAAACCCCCTTTACCGATCATTTAACCGAATTAAGGGATCGTCTGGTTCGCTGCTTCATTGCCGTTGGTGTGGGATTTGTTGTGGCCTATTGTTTTAAGGAAAAGCTTTTTGACATTCTCATGGCACCCCTGGTCACCGCCATGGGAGAAAATCACAAGATGATTTTCACAGGTTTGCCGGAAGCATTTTTTACTTATCTGAAAGTGTCTCTTCTCACGGGAATTGTTGTGGCCGTTCCCGTTCTTTTTTATGAATTCTGGATGTTTGTCTCCCCGGGGCTCTATCGCCGGGAAAAAAAGTTCCTGATACCGGTGGTGCTTCTCTCCATCGTTTTTTTCATCATCGGTTCCAGCTTTGGATATTTCATTGTATTCCCCTATGGGTTTCAATTTTTTCTGGGCTTCTCATCTGATACCATCCAGGCCATGCCTTCCATGAAAGAGTATCTTGGATTTGCATCCAAAATGCTGCTTGCCTTTGGATTTGTATTTGAATTGCCCCTGGTGCTCACATTCATGGCACGTATGGGACTTGTGACTGTTGAATTTCTTTGTAAGAATCGTAAATATGCCGTGTTGATATTTTTTGCAGGTTCAGCCCTTATTACCCCCCCTGATGTGGTAACCCAGATTATGATGGCCATCCCGTTGATGATTCTTTATGAAATCAGCATTGTGGGGGCCAGGATGTTCCAGAAAAAAAAGGATGTGGATGACGGCGGGGAAGAGCGGGAGGAATATGAAGAGACCGGTGGGGCTGAATAATTCAATACGGCCGCTACAGTATCTTTGACTGGAAGTTGACCGGAATTGCCATATGGAGTTCCGTGTTTTTATAGTTAAACCAATGTAAAAGGAGTGTAGTGATGATGAAAAGAAAGCTTGTAACATCTTTGGTGGCAGCGTTAATGGCTGTGTGTTTCGTATCTGTGGCTGTTTATGCGGGAACCCAGGCAGCAGACACCATTACCATGAATACCAAGGCGTATGCCAAACACACCAAAGGCCTGGTTACCTTTTCCCACAAGGTGCATGCCGAAGAATATGGGATTTCCTGTGGCGATTGCCATCATGATGATAAAGGGACGCCATTGGCGCTGAAGGGCGGTGAAGATGTTCAGTCATGTGTGGCATGTCATAAAGACACCGGTAAAAAGCCCAAGGGTGAAAAACTGAGTAAAAAAGATAAAATCGCCAAATATCACAAAGAAGCACTTCATGCCAACTGCATTGGCTGTCACAAAGCCTTTAACAAGAAAAACGGGCTCAAATCCAAAGATCCCAAGGCAGCTCCCCAGAGTTGCAAGTCTTGCCATCCTAAGAAAGGTTGATTAAAGTCAGCTGTGCACTTTGCCGTTTAGCGGTTTAAATCGTATTTCAAGATGATTAAATCGTCAATTGAGAAATCAGGATGCACGGTTTATTTAAAAAAAGGCTCTGTATCAGTATTATACTGTTTACAGGGCCTTTTTTGTTTTTTTATATGAAAAAGTGGGTGCTGGGTATTAGGTTCTGGGTGTTCACAACAACTACTTTTTCATTATTCGTTGTGGCTGGAGCTTACAGCCATGTGGGTTTTTTATATGAAAAGGCAGCCTCCAAGGCAAGCTAAGGCAGAGCCGCCCCCCGACGGGCAATGGGAACCGGACAATTGAGCTGTCTACAGTTCCGGTCCGGGCACATTGCCCGTCGGGGGGCGGCGGTATAATACCATTTGGCTCCCGCGTCTACGACCCTATATTTGTTGTTGTGTCCGACAGAGATGCCTGTTAGATGAGCGTATTCTAAGCTTGGTGAGTCTGGGGTAATTATTTTTGTGTTTTGTATTGGAGGGCCTGTTTTACCATGGCATGGGACCATGATGATGCACAGGAGGAAAGGGTGTGGGTATAAGTACCAAAGACATTGTAACGGCAAAAACCGTCTTTTTTATCAATGATTCCCTTGCCCCTTTCCATGGCAAAGACCATCTCGTTTTCCCGGTAGTCAATGTCCATGATGTGGGAATATCTGAATTCATGTCCCCGTAGGAGGGTTCCCCTGGGAAAGAAGGGGTTTTTCTGGATCACCCGCACCTGGGTATAGCCATGGCCCACGGGACGTTTGGATAGACCAAAGGAGACGGGGAGAATGTCTGACATGGCATAGGTAACACCATCCAGGGTAAGGCTTTTACCAAGAAAGATCAAACCACCGCATTCGGCATATATGGGAAGTCCTTTCATGGCAAGGGCTTTTAATTGATTTCTGAAGCTCTCATTGTCAGCCAGCTGGGCCGCATGGGTTTCAGGAAAACCTCCCCCCATGTATATGGCATCCACCGGTGGAATGTCAGAGGCTTTAAGGGGACTTATTTCCTGGAGAATGGCACCGCTTTCTTCCAACGACTCCAGGTTGTCAGGATAGTAAAACTGGAAGGCAGAATCCCGGATAACCCCTATTATGGGACGTTCTTGTTTTGGGATGTGGGGAATTGGGGCTGTTTGAAGCTGTGTTTTTCCTCCCCCTTTTCCACAAGAACCGTCAGCAACGGTGTCGCAGTCCATGGATGTTTTTTGGCCACATTTTTCACACAAGGTATTGTGGGGGGGCGTGGATGACGATAAAGATGCAGCAGGAATCTTTGATGCATTGATACAGGCACGGTAAAGGCCGTCCAGATCAATGTATTTTCTGGCCACCCGGGCCGCAGCCTTGATGGATTCCAGTGCCAGTTCGTGTTCCGCCGAAGGGACAAGCCCCATGTGACGTTCCGGAAAATCCTCGGCTTTGAGTTTGGGAACAGACCCAAATACCGGAATATTACAAAATTGTTTAATGTTGTCTTTTACTTTATTTTCATGGCGTTTGCCAGCCACCCTATTGAGAATCACACCCATGATATTGACATGGGGGTCAAAGTGGATGCATCCCAGAAGAAGGGCTGCCATGGTTCGGGTGCTTTTGGTGCAGTCTAACACAAGGACAACGGGTAGATTGAGGAGTTTTGCAATTTCTGCGGTGCTGGTACGTCCCTGGATATCAATGCCGTCATAAAGGCCTCGATTACCTTCTATCAGGGCAATGTCAGCCATGGCAGAATTTTTAAGAAAGGAATTTTCTGCCTGATCCGTGGAACACATGAAAGTATCAAGATTATAACAGGACCGGCCAGCTGCCTTGGACAACCAGCCGGCATCAATATAATCCGGCCCTTTTTTAAAAGGGGCGACGTTGATCCCAATGTCCCGCCATGCAGCTGTGACACCAAGAGAGATAACGGTTTTACCGTTTCCCCCCCTAAGTCCTGCAATTACAAGACCGGGTATTTTTTTGTTGGAATATTGCATGGATTAGGGACTGGGTCTTTTATATCAATCTTCGCCTTCGGAGGCAGCCTGTTTGCCGGCACCCTTGAGGCCGTACATGGTGGTACTTCCACTGGACCAGAACTCAAGAATTTCGTGCTCAACCATTTTGTTGATCACTTTCTTGATCATCCGGGGTTTGTCATCGGGAAAAAGTTTGTAAAAATCTTTGATGTAGAATTTGGATTTGTTTTTTGATTTTTTGGTCAAAAAATCAACAACCAGTTTTTCTGCAGCTGCGGTATCGTTAAGAAGGTCACTCATGTTCGTTTCCCCTTTTACTTTAAACGTAATAGCCGGAGTACCGATACAAAAACCAGGTACTCCGGCTGAAAAGTCATTCAGTTAGTTCCAATTCCAATGGGTTGGATTAGAATTTGAACTGAGTGGACTGACGCCAGGACATGTAAGCCTGCTGACGGAAGTCATCAATGAGGTGATGGGTGAAGTCAAGTTCACATACCTCAAAGAATTTTTCCCATCCGATTCTGTCTGCCCAGTCTCCCAGACGCTCATATTTGTTGGCGCCGTTGGAGTAAGCATTAACCATCTTGTGGATGGCGTCGGTCATGGAGGGCCAGCGGGGCATCTCATTGGGAAGGAAGGCCACAACAACCTTGGAGAACTTGGGATCGCTGATTCTGTTGGAAACCTTTCCACCGGCCATGAGAACAATACCGTCACCTTCTGTATCAGCAAGGGGGAGAGAAGGACACATGGTGTAACAGTTACCGCAGAACATGCAGCGCTCGTTCTTTACGTCAACTGATTTTACTTCTGTACCGTCTTCCAGGGTCACCTTGGCAGGTTTAATGGCTGCGGTGGGGCATGCAGACACGGCCAAGGGGATTTCACACAGTTTGTCCAGGTATTCATGGTCAATCATGGGGGGTTTTCTGTGATATCCAAGGATGGCGATATCAGAGCAGTGAACCGCACCACACATGTTCAGACAGCAGGCCATGGAAACTCTCAACTGTGCAGGAAGTCTTTGGTCCTGGAAGTCGGCAAACAGCTCATCCATGGTGGCTTTAACTGTACCGGAGGCATCAGTTGCAGGAGTATGGCAGTGAATCCAACCCTGGGTATGAACGATGTTGGTAACACCGGCACCGGTTCCACCAATGGGGAACTTAAAGCTGCCGCCAGCAAACTTACGGCTCTTGAGATCGTTTTTCAGGGGCTCAACTTTATCCTTGGAATCCACCATGAACTCAATGTTATTACGGGTGGTGAACCGAAGATGTCCGTCACAGTGTTTGTCGGCAATCTCACAAATTTCGTTGATGTGGGTTGTACTCATGAGACGGGCACCACCAACTCTTACTGTGTAGATCTCGTCTCCGGACTCTGCCACATGAACCAGAACACCGGGCTCCAGGATCTCATGGTGAGACCATTTGCCTTTATTCTTTTTAATTACTTCAGGATAAAACTCATCATATTTTCTGGGACCGATGTCGGTGATTCTGTTTTCCATCGGTTTGTCTGGATTGTAACCAGATGATATAAATGCCATTATGCGTCTCCTTCCTTATCTCAGATGGTGTTTTCTGTATTCAACCACGTCACGTTCCCAGCCACCTTCAACCTCGTCTTCTTTCCAGAAGATGTAGGGGTTGGTTCTTGGGTATGCCACATGCTGGGGCTGTGCTTCGATTCCGGTTACTTCCAGAAGTTTCTGGAATCCCTGGCGCATGATCAGCTCACCAAGTCTTTCACGGTTCTTGCCTTCTTCCATCCACCAGTCCCAGATGCTTTCAATGATTTCTGTGATGGCAGCATAGTCATCATCGGGATTGACTTCAACAAAGGGAACCAGCAGGGAACCCATCTGGGCACCGTCAAGGATAGGCGCTTTTGCACCCACAAGAATGGACAGACCTCTTTCGTCACCAATCTTCAGGGCCCGGGGCATGGTGTTGATGCAGTGCATGCAACGGGTACAGTTGGAGTTGTCAATTTTCAGCTCATCGCCTTCCATCCACATACATTTGGTGGGGCAAAGGTTGATGACTTCTTTATTGATATCAAACGGACCCCAGTCTCTGCTGCCGCGGAATGCACCGGCATTGGCAGGATAGGCTTCATCGTTGGCAATGTATTTGGCCACGGCATCCTGATCAATTTTGATGTCATCTTTCCAGGTACCGATGAAGGACATGTCAGAACGGGCAATGGAAGCCACGCAACCGTTGGGGCATGCATCAAATTTGAATTTGAACTTGTAGGGGAAAGCAGGACGATGGAGCTCATCCTGGTATTCGTTGGTCAGGAAATGACAAAGTGCGTTGGAGTCATAGCAGGCATATTCACAACGGGAAGAGCCCAGACAGTCAGCAGGGGTTCTCAGGTTGGAGCCGGAGCCGCCAAGGTCCTGGTTCAGGTTGTGGGTCAGCTCATAGAAAACTTCTTCCAGCTGGGGAGTGGTGGTTCCAAGGAAGATGATATCACCGGTGGCACCGTGCATGTTGGTAATACCGGAACCCCGGAGATCCCACAGTTTTGTCAGGCTTCTAAGGTAGTCAGTGGTGTAGTATTTACCACAGGGCTGAGCAACACGCATGGTGTGAAAATGCTCAACACCGGGGAACAGTTTTGGCTGATCGCAGTAACGACCGATAACACCACCGCCATAACCGAAAACACCAACAATACCACCGTGTTTCCAATGGGTACGGCCATGTTTGTAAGAGAGTTCTACAACACCAAGAAGATCTTCTACACAATCAACTGGAATCTGGAACTCAACACCTGCTTCATTCTTTGCTCTGACTTCGGCCTGCTGCTTCAGGTCAGAGACAAAACTCGGCCATGGGCCAGATTCCAACTGGTCCAGAAAGGGAGTTTCATGTTTTGCCATTTACTTACCTCCGTTAAAAGTTAAATTACATTCTCTTGATCAAATGTCTATAGCCCCTTTCTATAAAAGAGATATAGATCGGTTCTTAATCAATTGTCATGCTTCACAGCTATCTTTCCGTGATGATCCCTTGGGTTCATCTGATCACTATTTCAAAACACGGGCCTTCATAAGCCGTGGGAAATCTCCTGATGAATACAGATTGGGAGATTGTGATAAAAAAGACTGAAGTTTTAATGTCTGAAATTTTGGTATCCAAAATTCAAAATCTACTTTTCATGTGAAAATATTAGTGCTCCTATAAGATTTTCACACAACCTTGTCAATAAAAAATCAGTTTTTCCCCATCATGCAGATGGCATGGTACAAATCTTTGGCATGGGAATCAAGGTTTTTTTGAACAATTTATCTTCCATGGGGATGGCACAGCGGTGTTCCGGGAAAACGGTGTGCCGGAAAAACCGCTGCGACAGAAAAACGTGGGGGGTGGTATTTTATCTATTTCCTGTGGGGTGCAAGCTCATCCTGGAGTCCCTGGGGGACTTCATAACCCAGGGAAATGGCGATGTCACAATGTTCGATGGCCTTGGCATACTCTTTCTTTTCAAGATATCCCACACACAGGTTGTTATGGGCAATGGGAAATTCAGGCTGGATTCTTACGGCCTCAAGGTTGGCCTTGATACCTTCTTCCAGAAGCCCTTTCATGTAGTAGGCATTGCCAAGGGTGGTAAAGGCCTGCACAAATTTGGCGTTGTGTACCACGGCCTTGCGCAGGTTCTTAATGGCGGTGTCAATTTTTTCCTGATCATCCTTTTCATTTTTGCCATCCACCAGTTGCAGCAAAATAAAGCCTATGTTGGCATAGCCTTCGGCAAATCCTGCCCGGGCTTTTACGGCATATCTGTTGTATCTGAGGCATCCTTCCACATCTCCGCGCTGGAGGCAGATGCCGCCGAGCAGTACATAGGCCTCGGCAAGGGTGGGGCTGCAGTCCACGGCGTCGTGAAGGGCTTCTTCTGCAGCATCATATTCCTTTTGCCCCATGAGGGCCACGGCAAGGTTATAATGATTACTTCCACATTCTGTGTTTTCTGTGATCTGGGATCTCAGGTGTGCAATGTGCGCTTCTGCATTTTCTGCTTTTGGTACCGTTGTCATGAAAAATCCTTTTGTATGTGATGGGCCATGGCCCTATTTTGTATGGCTGATTATCCATGTTTCTGTTTGAGGCGGTTCCAGATCGAGATATCGGCGTATCCATGAATTTTTTAACAAAATCCCCACGCCGACAGAAAATTTTAATTTTGTTGTGGTCAGTCCTGTAATACAGGGGTCACTGCCCACGCCAATTAAACGAACCAGCCGACACCTCTTTGGTAGATAAATTCCCTATACTATTTTTATGGGCTGGTTGTGTCAAGGAAAAAGAAGGTTGAACCCCTTTTGTGTATATGGTACATCCTCATGTCATAAACTGGGGATTGAATCTGTCTGATTTTAAGACTTTCAAAACAGGGGCAGCAACCACCCGCTGATAAAATTTTATGCCCGCCTGGAAGGTTGACTCAAAACCAATGTGGGCACTTGCGTTAATATGTTAAGGAGTATTTATGAAAACAGGATGTTATACTGCCTTGATCACACCTTTTACCCGTAATGGCGCGCTGGACGGTGAAGGGCTTGATCAGCTTATTGAGTTTCAGATTGAAAATGGGATAACAGGCATTCTGGCTGCCGGTACCACAGGGGAAAGTCCCACACTTAAATGGGAAGATCATTTGAATGTCATCGCTGATGTGGCAAAAGCGTCCAAAGGAAAATGTCTCTGTATTGCAGGCTCAGGAAGTAACAATACCAAGGAAGCCATGGGCGGTGTGGCCCATTCCGCCGAGGTGGGGGTGGATGCTGTTCTCATGGTGGATCCTTATTACAATGGACCCAGCTCCCTTGAAATCCGTAGGGAATATCTTGAGCCGGTGGCAAAGGCGTTTCCGTCCCTGGAGATTATTCCTTATATTATTCCCGGACGTACAGGGGCTCAATTGCTTCCTGAGGACCTGGCCATTCTGGCTGAAAAGTATAAAAATATCTCCTGTGTGAAAGAAGCCACCGGAAATCTGGAAAACATGCGTCGCACCCGGGAGTGCTGTGGTGAGGATTTTAAAATTTTTTCCGGTGATGACGGTCTGGTGACCCAGATCATGAAAGATCCTACCATAAAATCCTGCGGCGGTATTTCCGTGCTGTCCAATATTATTCCCGGCCCCCTTGTGGAACTGGTGATGCTTTTGGACAAGGGTGATTGGGCCGGAGCGGAAAAACTAAATCAGGCATTGGCACCCCTTCTGGGACTGGTTACTGTGAGCACAAAGGAAATGACCCCCCATGGGGAAGTGGTGTGCAGGGCACGAAATCCCCTGGCACTTAAAACCCTTATGCAGATTCTGGGGGTTCCGTCAGGACCCTGCCGCAGGCCTTTGGGTAAAATGACGGAAAAAGGTATTGCCATTGTTGTGGAGGCAGCCAAAACAGTGCAGAAAAAGAATCCGGAAATTTTACAGCCCCTGGCTGATTTTTTTGACATTGATGTGTGGGAACGGCTTGATAATCCCGAATATCAGAAAGATTTATGGTATAATTATTAATGCTCCCATGGGGCTGAATACCTTATTTTGCATACCATATGGGATGTTTTAAATTTTAGAGAAAAGGCGCTTTAAAGTCGGTATTTACCGACAAAAGCGCCTTTTGTTATTTTATCTTATTTTTGAGGTGGCCGGGGGGGCTGGCCCGGTTGCATGATTTCTCCGTCCTTGAAAAAGGTGGCCTTGAGCCATTCAAAACCAAACTGAAGCAGTTTTATGTCATCGGTGCGGATTTCTTCCACCACTTTGGGGTCCACTTTGTATCGTTTGAGAAAGGTGCTTTCAAATATAAATTTTCTGAATTTATCAATATTGTAGCAGGCCAGAAAAAACATCTGTTTGCTCTGTTCGGACAGTTTTATGGTTTTGGGAACAGATTTTTTTCTTACAATGAGATTGGTCCATCCGGCATTGACCTCGTCCCGGATATCCACGCCCTGATCTTCCCGCCATTGGGCAACGGTCCACTGTTCATCCTCTTCAAATCCCAGACAATGCTCTTCCTTGACAGTAAAGAAAAAGGCGTCGTCGTCCTCGCCTGCTTCCTGGTCACTGGTGTAACTCAATGATCCCATGCCAAGGGGGTAGTATCGGCAGGTGGATGGACGGTCTTCGTATATGAGACACCCTTCCTCATCTTGGACAAAGGGGCATGATTTGCGCTCATCATCCAGAAGTTTCAGTGTGACAACGGGTAAATCTGCGCTTTCCAGAAGATGAAGATCCGTATATATGGACAAAAATTGTTCTGACGTCAGGTCCAGCCGTTTTCTCATGGTCAGTATATCATAGGGGGTGAGCATGATGTCTATGCCTCTGCAGCATTTTGTGAAGCACTCCACCCCTTTATGGCATTTGAATTTAAATTTACTTTCATATCCCATTTGAACCGGTAATACTTCGGATTCACTGCCGTTCCCGCTCATTTCATTCATTTTTTTTAAACTCCTTAAGGATTAAATCAATGGATTTGTTCTTTATTTCCAGCCCTTTAAAAAAATGTCGGGTGGACAGATCAATGCGCTGTTACGGCTTTTATACTCCATTGCGGGATTGGGTTGAAAAATAGCGAATGCACAAATTTTTCCCCCGCCTGACCCTGGCCGAAAGCTGATCAAAACAAAAAATAAGCCCAAATAAATTCAGCACATTAATATATAAAACCGGGTGCAATGTCAATGTTTCCCCGCCACGCAGATTCTTTGCTCCATGGCCCGGTGAATTACTGCCATGTAAATTTGAGCCTGACAATTTCCATGAAATCCATGCTTTTAATGAAAGCGTTGAAAATTAAGTTTGACAAGTGTGGCAACTTGGTTTATTTATAGCATATGCTCGTTTGATTCAAATATGACAAAACCCATGTGTAAGGACAACGCAATGATCATCACCATAGCAAGCGGAAAAGGAGGAACCGGGAAGACCACAGTGACGGTGAACCTGGCAGCATCCATCAATCGCGATGATGTAACGGTATTTGACTGTGATGTGGAAGAACCCAATTCCCATATTTTCATAAAACCGGAAAATATCTCCAGTGAACCCATTTCCGTCATGGTTCCAAAGGTCGACACCCAGCGATGTACCCTGTGCGGTGCCTGTGAAGAAATCTGTCAATTCAGCGCCATTACCCTGGTGGCAAAAAGAATCATGACGTTTCCGGAAATGTGTCACTCCTGCAGGGGATGTGAAATGGTATGTCCGGAAGATGCCGTTAAAGAAGATTCCCGGGTGTTAGGATCAGTGCATCAGGGCAAAAATGCCCGGGGCATTGATCTTACCTGGGGAGAATTGAGGGTGGGAGAAGCCATGTCGCCCCCTTTGATCAGCCAGGTAAAAGATAGAATCAATCCCGGTGGCATTGCCTTGGTGGATGCCCCTCCCGGCACTTCCTGTCCTGCCATTGAGGCCCTTAGGTCATCGGATTATGCCCTGCTTGTGGCAGAGCCCACTCCCTTTGGGCTCAACGATCTTGCCTTGACAGTGGAAGCTTTGAAAAAGCTTAAAGTGCCCACAGGTATTGTGATCAACCGGGCCGATGATGCCCCGGGTATTGTGGAGGAATACGCCAAAAAAGAGGGCATAGAAATTTTACAGCGATTCCCGTTCAGCAGGGAGGCTGCCTCCATCTGCTCCCGGGGGAAATTATTGGTAAATGAAATGCCGGAAATGAAAGCCTTGTTTCAGCAGCTGTTTAACAGATTAAATCAATTGTTGACAGAATCTAAAGAGGCCGGGGAGGTGGGAAAATGAAGGAGCTAACCGTTATCAGCGGCAAAGGTGGGACAGGAAAAACCAGTGTGACAGCATCCTTTGCCACCCTTGCCGACAATAGAATTGTGGTGGATGCGGATGTGGATGCGGCCAACCTTTTTTTAACCCTTGAGCATAAGACCCTTGAAAATTCATATTTTAAAGGGGGAAGCAAGGCCTGCATAGATAAGGATGCATGCATTGAATGTGGAGATTGCCGGGAACGATGCCAGTTTGACGCCATTTCCGAAGATTTTATCATTGACCCCATCGCTTGTGAAGGGTGTGGCGTGTGCGCTTATTTTTGTCCGGAAAAAGCCATTGCCTTTGAGCAGCAGGTGTGCGGTGAGAAATTTGTCTCCCAAACCCCCTGGGGGCCCATGATCCATGCCCGCCTTGGCATTGCCGAGGAAAATTCCGGTCTGCTGGTGAGTCAACTTCGCCAGGAGGCAAGGGAGCTGGCCAAGGATAAGAAGATTCCCCTGATTATAACCGATGGCCCTCCGGGTATTGGCTGTCCTGTGATTGCAGCGGTGACCAATGCCGATGCGTTGCTCATTGTCACGGAGCCCACCTTATCCGGTCTGCATGACATGGAACGGGTGAAGGCCCTGGCCGATCAGATGAACATTCCCACCATGCTGTGCATTAATAAGGCAGATTTAAACCCGGAAACAGCCGGCCGTATCAAAAATTTTGCAGAGGATAACGGCATTCATTTTGTGGGTGAAATCCCCTTTGATCGAGAGGTGATTGATGCCATGAAGGCCAGCCAGAGTCTTGTTCAGTTTTCCCAGGGGGCCGCAGCAAAGGCCGTGAAATCCATTTGGAAAGAGGTTCAGCAGTTTATGGGAACCACGCTGGAACGAATCATGTAGTCAGCTTCAGACCTGTGGGCAAAATATAAAAATATTGTGTGTGTATTTGATTGTCACTCAACTTTCGGGCTTCATTTCAAAGCTGGCATTTTTTAATGTATCGATGGACTCAGTGTGCCGACGGGGTCAGGCTTTTGTTATTGATGTTATCGACCAAGGCCTTTGCCAACGCAAAAAGCCTCAATAATGTCAATAACGAAAGCCTGACCCCACCACGAAATGCGAACACCGAAAGTTGAGATTGTCAGCTAAGAAATATTAATATTTAAGGAGAAGAACATGAAGGTTGTTGTTACATCAAGTGGAAAAGATCTGGATGCAGACCTTGATCCCCGTTTTGGACGGGCCAAATATTTCATCGTGGTGGATACTAAGAGCATGGATTTTGAAGTTAAAGAAAACACCCAGAATCTGAACCTGCCCCAGGGAGCCGGTATCCAGGCCGGAAAAACCGTGGCTGAAACGGGTGTGGAAGCCGTGCTCACCGGAAATTGCGGTCCCAAAGCATTCCAGGTGCTGGAAACTGCCGGTATTCATGTCATCACCGGCATCCAGGGCACGGTGAAAGGGGTTGTGGAAAAATTTAATGCCGGGGAACTCAGCTATGCCGGCGGCCCCAATGTGGAAGGACACTGGGTCTAAAAGATTTACAATATCAACACTTTCTCCAAATTTGAAAATGATTTTTAAACATTGAAAGGACATCAAAGATGAAGTTTGCAATTCCAATGGCAATGGGTAAATTGACCACACATTTTGGGCACTGCAGGGAATTTTGTATCATGGATGTTGAGGACGGCAACATCACAGACACCCAGGTGCTTGAGCCCCCCCCGCATGAACCCGGGGTGTTGCCCAAATGGCTCCATGAAAAAGGCGTGAATGTTATTATAACCGGCGGCATGGGACAGATGGCCAAGCAGCTTTTTGCCCAGGCCGGTATTGATGTGGTGACAGGTGCCCCGGCAGAAGCGCCGGAAACCCTTGTAAAGGCCTATCTTGAAAAAACATTGGTCACCGGTGAAAATGCCTGTGGCCATGATCCCAATTCTCCTTGCCAGCATTGATAAAAATGTGTTGGGTTGTGGTTGGAAATCCCATCCATGATTTTGCACTCTAAAGTATGGTTTCGGGCAGACCCGGTGTTTTTACACGGGTTTGCCCCTGATATCAGATCCTGCCGTGATTTTGCATTCCTAAATCCTATTTCCAAAAAGACCTTGCTGAAACGCTGGGAACAGTGCATATTTAAATATGATGTATCATTGTTTTCAGTCGCGTTGCTTCATAAAAATATATATCTGAATCTCAATGCTCATGTTGTCTCCGGTTTTGGCTGCCATGGGTGCCTTTCAGCATACTGGATTTCAAGCCATGATTATCAAGGTGAAATGCATTGAGTGAACGGAGGGTAGATGAAAATCAAAAAAGCGGTATTTCCTGTGGCAGGCCTTGGCACCCGGTTTCTTCCGGCAACCAAGGCCATGGCCAAGGAGATGCTCCCGGTTGTGGATAAACCCATTATTCAATATGCTGTGGAAGAGGCCTTTGCTGCTGGCATTGAACAGATTATTTTTGTCACCGGACGGGGGAAAAAAGCCCTGGAGGATCATTTTGATCGATCCTTTGAGCTGGAAATGACCCTGAAGAACAAGCACAAGGATGAAACTCTGGGGCAGATTAAAAAACTGGTTCCCCCCACCGGAACCATTGTCTATACCCGTCAGCATGAACCCCGGGGGCTGGGCCATGCCATCTGGTGCGCCCGGGACATTGTGGGGGATGAACCCTTTGCCGTGCTCCTGGCCGATGATTTGATTAAGTCAAAGGTGTCGGTGCTCTCCCAGATGATTAACCGCTTTGATCGGTTACGGGCCACCATTGCCGCTGTCATGGAGGTTCCCAAAGAGCAAACCAATCGGTATGGTATCCTTGATGCCCAGGAGATAGAGGACAATGTGGTGCGGGTCAGGGGCATGATAGAAAAGCCGGATCCTGAAGATGCGCCCTCCAATCTGGCCATTGTGGGCCGATATATTTTAACCCCTAAAATTTTTGATTATCTGGGGGAAAAAGAATTGGGGGCAGGGGGGGAAATCCAGCTCACAGATGCCATGGAAAAATTGCTCAGCGATCAGCCGGTTTTCGGGTATAAATTTGAGGGGGAGCGTTTTGACTGCGGGGATAAGGCAGGATTTCAGATGGCCAATCTGGCCTTTGCCATGGAGCGGCCGGATATAAGGGGGAAATTATCCCATTTTATCAGAAATATGGACTATGATTTATCTCCTGGAAACAAAGATACATATTAAATATTTAAAAGCGATTGCATCTGGATAGTTGTACTTGTGATTTTGAATTATGAGTTCGGGCGGTAGATGCGGTGTAATGCCATGACTTTTTGGACATAGTTTCGAGTTTCCTGGAAAGGGGGAACTCCATTGTATTTGTCCACATTTCCTGGTCCTGCATTATAGGCTGCCAGGGCGTGTTTAATATTACCTCTATATTGATGAAGCAGCTGATGGAGGTATCGGGTTCCTGCCATGATGTTTTGTGAGGGTTCAAACGGGTCTGACAGGTTGAGGCTTGTGAAATTAAAGGGCATTATCTGCATGAGACCCCGGGCTCCCTTAGAGGATATGGCCCGGGGATTGTAAGCGGATTCTACCTCAATGACAGCTTTTATCAGTGAAAAATCCACTTTAAATTTTCGAGCAGCTTTTTTTATGAGGTGGTCATAACATTTTTTATTCAACGGAGCTTTGTAGCGTTTGGCTTTGCCTTTGATGAATATTCTGGATTTTGGAGATGTCGGGGTGTCAGAAAAATGCCTGGTCCCATTTTTGTCCACAAACATGTAAATAGTTGTGGCCATTATATTGGTTGGAGTTATCAGGGAAAATATCAATAAAATTACTCCCCATTGTAAAAGCAGTTTATTGCAATTTTTTTTCATTTTATATTTTCCTCATATTCCTGTAATTTGAACAAATCAAGCGTAGGTATAAATGGTAATGTTTGATTGTGTGGTTGGCTTTAAATATGTTTTTTTATTCCCTTGTTAATTATGCTTTTTGAGTTTTCTTCATTCAGACCTTGATCCTCTTACAACAAAGTTTGAGAAAATTTTGGCTCGCGTGGATTTTTTTGAAAAAAGTTAGAAAAACAATAATCATTGCATATAGCATTTTAAAATATATTTTCTCGGAAAAGAAGGTTTAGAAACATAGGGTAAAAGGGTCCCCTCAAAGGAGGCCACCAGCTGGTCAAACACCGTGTCTTTATCTGGAGCCATGATAAAATTGCGTTCCTTTTTATGTTCATAGGTGGTGGTGGTCCCCACTTTACTGATGATGTTTTCCAAGGAAAAATTTGTAAAACTTTCCGGTGTAAAAATGGACTCTTTTACAGGTATGGTTACCCTGGCTGTCATTTTTACCTGAAAGGCATCTGAACTTATTTTTCTTGACAGATCAAGGATTTCCAGAGTGAGGTCGTGGGCAAGGGGAATGGTCTTTACAATTTTTTCTTCCATGATCAAGCATCCTGAAACAGCTCAAGTTGTCTGTTTTTTTCTTTTTTGGGTTGGGGTTTAAATCGGTTTTGGCTCTGTGCCTTTAATTTTTCTTCTATATCATAGACAAAGGGCGATTTTGAAGTTTTTATTGTTTTTCCATAGATTCGCCGTTTGTCTGCATGGGAAACGCATAAAATACTTTGGGCCCGGGTCATTGCCACATAAAAAAGACGTCTCTCTTCGGCCAGGGCCAGGGCGGAAAGCGGTGTGGGGGCACCGTTTTTATCCGGCCGGGAAAAGGGAATGAGTCCGGTTTCACATCCGGTGATGAACACCACTTTAAATTCAAGGCCTTTGGAGGCATGCATGGTCATGAGTGCCACCTTTTCTGCCTGGGGGGCCAGTGTATCCACATCCCCCACCAGGCACACATGATCCAGAAAAGCAGCAGGATCCGGAATGGCTTGGGCCTCCATGAGAAGTCGTTCCAGGGTATCTGTTCGTTTTTTCTCGGCCTTGATGAGGTGGGAAAGATCCCACAGATTGGAAAAATGATCCAGAGCCCGGTGGCTGGATTGCTCTTTTGCCGCTTCAGCCGCAGTGAGAATTTTTGCGGTGCAGTGGCATATTTTTTCATGGATATCCCGGCGCATGCCCTTGGGCGGCAAGGATGTTAAGCGACCAAGGGCTGTGTTCAAAGGGCAGTTCTGCTCCTGGAACCAGCGTTTGAGGTGTTCTCGGCTTTTTTTCCCGGTACCGGTCTTGAAATAATCCAGCAGCAGCTCAAAGTCTGTGAGGGTGCCTTTTTGACAGCCTATTTTCATGAGAGCAAGGGGCTCTTTGATGCCCGGTTGTAAAAGGGTGTTTTCCCGGTGGGCCATGTGGCAGGGGATTCCCGCTTTTTCAAGAACCTCGGCAAAAACTGCCCCCTGTTTTCTGGTGCGGTAGAGAACGGCAAAATCAGAAAAGGAAAAGTCCTCTTCTTGGGAGGCATCAATTCTGTTGGTATCCATGGAAAAGAGTGAAAGTCCGCCAGTGAGTTTTTCAATGGTTTTTCCCACGGCCACGGCCTCGGCCCGTTCCGAAGCAGACTTGAGTATCATAACGGTGTCCTTGCCGTGGATGTTGGAGAATAATTTTACACGGCTCTCTTTTTCATCCCTTTGCTTTCCGCGTTGGGTGAGCATCTGGTGGGAGGCCTCAAGAATGGTTTCTGTGGATCGATAATTTTGTTTCAAGGAAATGTTAAGTGCCCTGGGATAATCTTCTATGAATTGCCGGAAATAACGATTGTCTGATCCCCTGAATCCATAAATGGATTGATCCGGGTCCCCAATGACACAAAGCGTGTCTCCATTTCCGGCAAGGCATTTTGTCAGAAGATACTGGCCTTTGTTGACGTCCTGGTATTCGTCCACAAACAGGTGTTGAAACCGCTTCTGCAGGGTGGTGACAAGACTGGGATCATGGGTTAAAAGGGCCAGCACCTTATTAATCAGATCTTCAAAATCCACCAGATCAAGAGATTCCAGACGCTTCTGGTACTCTTGCCACACCTGGTTCACCATCTTTTCCATGGCAATGTCTTGGATAAAATCAAGGGGGTCTCCCGGTTGAAGCCCCTGTTGTTTGGCCCGGGAAATAAGGGTATCTGCCTGGTCAAGGGAGAGGGCCTGCCGGGAAAATGCCTGGTGGGTCAGTGTCTCTTCCAAAAGGGACAGGCGCAGAGTGTCATCCACAATGGCCGATGAAAAATCGGTGTACTCTTTAAGAATCATGAGGCCAAAAGCATGAAAGGTACAGGCACACACCTGGGCCGGAGATTCCGGGAGAAGGGTTTGTATTCTTTCTTTCATTTCCCGGGCGGCTCTGTTGGTGAAAGTCAGAGCCAGAATGGCATCTGGAGAAATTTTTTGCTCTTTGATGAGCCAGGCGATTTTTGCTGTGATGGTGCGGGTTTTGCCGGTGCCGGGGCCTGCTGCCATGATAAGGGGGCGGTTGTGACATAAAAGGGCCTGGTGCTGCTCTTTATTTAAAGAGCCCAGGAGGTCTGCCGGTGGGGGAGATGGTGATCCTTTTATTTTTCTTTTCACCGGAGCAGGATTTTTTTCGGGCATGGGTCTTGCCCCCACCGGCACAGGTTTGCTTGGGACGCGTTTTGTTTTTTTCGGCGCAAACAGCTCCTGTTCGCCCTTGAGACGTTTTTTTTCATCGTCAGTAAACAGGCATACCCGGCCGTACTCCCCATCAAAACCCGGAGCCACATCCACCCGGTCGGTGCGCATTTTTTCAATGGCCGGTGCCAGAAGGGGGATACCCAGGGCATCAATTTCATCCAGGGGGCGCTTTAAAAGGATATCCAGTTCCGGCCCCGAGGATTCCAGAGCCCTTTCATAAAAGGTGTTCACCTTTTTTGTTTTGGGGCCCACATTGAAAATTTCCGATAAAATATCGGTGAGGGGAATAATGCTTTGGTATCCCTGGCGGCCTGTGGGGGCATAGCCAGGGGGACGTGAAGCAAGTTCCTGGACCCGGTAGAGCACCCCAAGGGTCAAGGGCTTTCCACACACCGGGCAGATGCTGTCATGCCGAAGGGTTTCCACAGGATCAAATGAAATACCGCATTTTCGATGGCCGTCATGGTGGTATTTTCCCTCCTGGGGAAACATGTCTATGGTGCCCTTGTATTTTGTCAAATCCCCTGTTTTAAGGGCTTCTCTCACATGGTAATAGGAAAGCCCGGTGTTGAACATGGATGCATTCCTGCCAAGATACATGGGGGAGTGGGCATCGGAGCTTGCCACCAGTCGCACATGGTCCAGGTCGGCCACCCGCCAGTTCATGGGCGGGTCTGATGAGAGGCCGGTTTCCACGGCAAAGATGTGGCGGGAAAGATTTCCAAAGCACTCTTCGATGGTGTCAAAACCTGATTTGGAACCTAACATGGAAAACCAGGGGGTCCATATATGGGCCGGGATGAGAAAGGCTTCATCTGAGATATCCAGCATGATTTCAAGGAGTTTTTCCGCATCAAGGCCCAGTATGGGCCGTCCGTCCGAGGCAATGTTGCCGATTTTATCCAGCTGGACATTGAATCTTTTTACTTCTTCTAAATCCGGAAAGTAGATGAGATTATGGTTTTTTCTCACCCGGTTGTTTTTTTTATATATGGAGCTGATTTCACATTGTAGAATGAATCTGACCTTGTTTTTGCAGCTGCCTGGGATCTGGGCATCCAGGGGAGCTGTAAATTTTTTCTTTAATTTAAATAATCCCGGGGCTGCGGGTTCCAGTTTTTCTTCAATCTCTTTGATCCATCCGGGGTGGGTGAAGTCCCCTGTTCCCACCAGAGTAACGCCTTTTTTCTGGGCCCAGATGTACAGACTTTCAAGGGTAAGGTTTTTGGCAGTGGCTCTGGAAAAGTGAGAGTGGAGATGTAAATCTGCTATGAATTCCATGCTTGTCTCTGTTGCTCGATGATATATTATGGGGCTTGGTTTCTGGGAATTTCCCAATATTTAGGTCAACATAAAAAAACGTGTCATCAAGTCTTTTTGTCTGGTTTTAATGTTGCCGTCCTCGGAATGGGAGCATGGGTGAAAATATCAATAACAAGGAGTGAATTCAAGGGGAATTTCCGGGAGAACAGGGGGGAAAGCTGTAAAGTTGTCTGTTTTTCCAGCTCTTGCTTGACAAGGTGTGTCCAATAGTGTGATGTGGGGTGATCTGTTTTTAAACTGATTTTAAGTGGTGGGACATAAATTTTTTTCTCTTGACGCATCAATAATTGTCTTCATGGTAGGTGTTATTTAAAACCTTAACAAGGAAAAATTTTAGTCCATGTATTTAAGTGCGTAACCGTATGAGCATTAACAGGAAACAGGGGGATGGATATTGAATGATAAGGATCGTGCCGGCATTGAGATGTGGGTAAAACAAAGAAAAGACAACATTGAACTGGGAACGGTGCTTTTGGGAACCCCCGAAGATGCTGTTTTGGAAAAATTTTGTGGTTCTCTCATGGAAACAGCGCCTTTTATAACTGTGAAATCTCTGGAAAATAAGGGAAAACTGCTCCCGGAAATCCAGGTGATGGAAAATGTTTCTTTTTCCGCCCTTCCCCTGGAAAAACTGCTGCCCCCTTTTCTGGAAAGTCTGGACCTTGCCGGAGGGAGCCCTGCGGTGATGGAACAAGGGGTTAAAGCGCTGCTTTCAAACATTGACATGCCCGTGGACCTGAAACTTTATGTGGCAAGCCAATGCCCCCACTGTCCCGGGGTGATTCGTTCCATGGTTCACCTGGCCGCCGCCTCAAAACAGGTGCATCTCCATGTCATTGACGGTACATGGTTTGACAAAGCAGCTGCCGATGACGGTGTTTTATCAGCCCCCTGTTTAATTTTGGACAATGATTTCCGGTGGACGGGTGATGTGTCCATGAAAGAAGTGGTGGAGATGATGATCCGTCGTGATCCTGCAACCCTTACCACGGCCTCTTTGAGGAGAGTTCTGGAAGAGGGTAATGCGGCCTGGATTTTTGAAAAAATGAAAGCCGCCAATGTCATTTTTCCCGGTTTTATCGGCCTTCTCATCCATGAAATATGGTCTGTTCGTCTGGGGGCCATGGTGGTGGTGGAGGAGCTGGCCCAGGATGTCCCTGATCTGGCACTGCAACTGGTACCCCTTATTTTGCCCGGATTTGAGGGTGCCGATGTCACTGTAAAGGGAGATATTCTTTATGCCCTGGGGGAAGTGGGGGATCTGTCTGTGGCAGACACCATTGCCCGGATGATGGCAACATTTGAAGATGAAGCCCTTGTGGAGGCTGCTGAAGATGCCCTGGCTGCCATAAAAGAGAGGGCGTGAAATGCAGAAAAAAGAAATAAAAGAGCTTCGCACCTGTGTGACCGGGGAGGGTGTTTTTAAAATTGGAATTCACACCCCTTCTTTTTTTGTGGATAATTTCAGAGAGCACGACTACGTTACTTCCCTTGGGAGTTCTCCAGATGGCCGGGTGGTCACCAATCATGTAAATTTTCCCAAAGAGGGTGTCAGTGCGCCCCATGCCGACACTATTTATGAAATTCCCAACGCTTTTCCCTTTAAGGGAACCACTTATATTAATTCCCGGTGGGCCGATGCCACTGCCGAAAACATTGAAAACATAGCGCTTTCCCCCAGACAAGACACCTCCCTGTGGGGTACCCTGGACGGCTGGGGCCGGGAAAACAGGGTGGCAAAAAAAAATATTGAAGCACTTTTCAAGAAGATGCCGGGGACGCTTCAAATTGCCCTTGCAGAATCAAGCACCGATCCCCATGATCTTGTCAGGCTGGCACAAATATCGTGTACCTTTGAATTTGATACCAACGGTATTCCCCTGGGACTTGTGTATGAAAGAAAACAGGGCAAAATGGTTCCTGCCATCAAAAAAAATGAACTTTTTGAGGTGGTGGCCAACAACCCCCATCTGCCGGACCCATACAAGCGGGCCATGGTGCTTTGTCCCGGTGTACAGGGAGACAGTGCCATCACAGCAGAATGGCACCACAAAAAGGATCAAAGTCACGTATTTGAATATTTAAGACAGAATAGTTACATTCCCTGGGGACATTTTGCAGCCAACACCGCCGATGATACCGTGCGGTATTGCATTGCCGATTTGAGTCTTACAGACATGGAAGGCATGCGCCATCTGTGTTACCAGAGGATTTACGTGATGCTGGCCCGGCAGATGGGCATTGATATTCCCCGGACCCGGCAGCGGATATCCCGGGAAGAGCTTGAAAAATTGCGGATAAAGCTCATGGCATCCATTGAATCAATGGACAGCAACAACCCCTTGGGGTTTAACGGCAGTTTGTGGGGATGGAATTTTGGGTTCAGCTGCTCCCAGTCAGGATACCGTCTCCATGCTTCCCACCAGCAGATCCACCAGCAGTATGCCATGATTCCCTGTGAGGTGCCCGGAAAAGACCATGGGCGTTTTCTTTCCTCCTATGCCTGTGGGGATATGGTGGCAGATTTTATCAAGGATTACCGGAACTGCACCCAACGCAGTTTTTTTGAAAATTATCTTGCCGCCATTCGCACCAACGGGAGGGTGGATGGTAATGAAAACGGGCCCCGGCGTCTGGAGGTGTTTGAAGATGAAAATATATTGCTTTTTGTTCCCAAGGCCCAGACATCCCAATGGGAGCTTCAGATGATGCCCCTGCGGCCCTGTGGTAACATTCTGGAGGCAGATGATGCCATGCGAAAATCCCTGGACCGGGGAATTTTTATCGCCCTGAATGTCTTGGAAAAACTGGGTGCCCGCATGGTCACCTGTCTGGAGTATGCCAAGCGTTTTGATGACAGTTCAGCGGATCAGCAGCTGTTGTATGCCTTTTTACCAAGACTCCCCCATTCCCCCGGCGCGTTCAGTGAAGCCCAGCTGCGGTGGATAACAGGACATTATCCCGAAGATTTTGCCTTGGCGTGTCGCAATAAACTTACTCCTTGACACTTTGATGGGCTTATCTTATAGATATATTTATATTTTATAGCGTTTTTGTCACATAAGGATGCATTTTTATCTTCTTTTCTGGTGATTTTTGGGGGGGCGTATGTGGAGGTTTTTTGTATGAAATACTCCGCAAACCAGGGATGTATTTTAAGCTTTGTTGTGGGTAGACCGGGATCAGAATTAAAATCTGCCCATGGCAGTTATGCAAATATGGAAAGGATTTATGGGAACAAATGACATGCCACCGGTGAAGTTAAAGGGAGTGGGGGACGGTTTCTGGATCACAGTGGACCCCCAGGCACCGGAAGAGACAATAGAAGAACAATTAACCCTGCTGTTTCAGCGTCTTCGGCATCTGGCCATCAATGCCAGAATAACCCTGGACATGGGGGGGGCAACGGGATGTGATGAGTTGGTGACCCGCTTGACCGCTTTTTTAAAGGAAACATTCCAAGTTGGAGTGGTAACGCTGCCTCCGGAAAAAAGGTCCATTCCTGTGGAACGTACCCGTCAGCGGGACCTCTCCAGGGGTTGGAAACACCATAGAAGTGATGTGTTGATGTTACGGGGACGGGTACGATCCGGCCAGAAAATTGAATCCAGAAAACACATTGTCATCATGGGTAATGTGAATCCCGGTGCTGAAATTCTGGCCGGTGGTCATGTGATTGTTCTGGGACAGCTCCGGGGCCGGGTGCATGCAGGTATATCAGAGGATGAAACAGCCACGGTTGTTGCCCTTGAGTTTCGTCCAACCCATGTACAGATTGGAGGAGTGGCTGCAGCGGGGCTGGACAGTGCTGGAAATGGAAAGGCTGAAATTGCCGTTGTTGAGAAAGGGCGTATTGTGGTACAAAGCTATCTGGAATCCAATCTCTTTGACGCTCTGCCATGGCCGGAGGTTATGTAGCTGTTTTGTTAAAGTGACTTTTGTTTTTATTATTTGGAAAAGCAATGTCGGGTGGCTGATTTTGTCATCAAACATTTTATATTAATAATACTTAGGGGGATATGAGGTGTAAATTTGGAAGGAAGAATTATTGTTGTTACTTCGGGAAAGGGAGGGGTAGGGAAAACCACGGCCACGGCTTCCATTGGCGCTGCCCTTGCGTTGGAGGGGAAACGGGTGGCCGTCATTGACATGGACATCGGTCTTAGAAACCTGGATGTGGTCCTGGGGCTTGAAAATAGAATTGTATTTAACATTGTAGATGTGGTTAACGGAAAGTGTAAGCTTAGACAGGCCGCCATTCGGGATCGTCGCATTGAAAATTTGTTTTTAATCCCTGCATCCCAGAGTGACAATAAAGATATTCTTACCCCTGCCGGAGTGGAGCGGGTGGGAAGATTGCTTAAAAAAGAATTTGATTATGTGTTGATGGACAGCCCTGCCGGCATTGAGAGGGGGTTTGAAAACTCCATTGCCAGTGCTGATGAAGCCGTTGTGATCTGCACTCCGGATGTATCCTCGGTGAGGGATGCCGATCGTGTCATCGGATTGTTGTATGCCCGTTCCATTACCCCCAAGCTTGTGGTGAACCGCATTGTACCGGAAATGGTGGCCAAGGGGGACATGCTCAGTCATGAAGATGTCATTGATGTGCTTTCTGTGCCTTTGGTGGGGCTGGTTCCCATGGATCAGCAGGTGGTCATCTCCAGCAATGTGGGACTGCCCCTGGTCATGCAGAATGACTCCACAGCCGGTCAGGCTTTTCGTCGCATTGCCCGGCGGTTAAACGGCGAGTCTGATCTTCCCATCCAGGTACCGTCCCACAAAAAGGGAATGTGGGGCATGTTAACCCGTAAATTCGGTAAAAAATAGTGAGGAAAATTCCATGTTAAATGCGTTATTCAAACGATTTACGGGTCAAACCTCCACCAAAGATGCTGCCAAGAAAAGATTAAAGTTTACCTTGGTCTGCGACCAGCTGGAGGTGAATGATTCCACATTAAAGAACCTTCAAGGTGATATTATCCAGGTGATTTCCAGATATTTTGAGATTGATCGGGAAGCACTTCAGCTTGAGGTTCAAAGGGATAAAGAGGTTTCCGCCCTTGTATTTAATACCCCGATTCTCTGTGTTAAAAAAGAGATTGCCACGGCTGTACCCGGTAACAAAGGGGGGAAGAAAAGTTATAAAAAGAAAAAAAAATAATTGCCGGGATGTTGTAATGGACACGGGCAGCTCCTGTTATCATTGGGCTGAGACCTGTCATGATGTGGTGCTCACTGCATTGATTCAGAATTAATTTCTTTGAATAGATGTACCCCCGCTGCCATGCCGATGTTGATAAAGTCAGGTCCAAACTGTTTGCCGGTATCGGTGCGAAAGGTTTGTCCGATCTGGGCCATTTTGTCCAGACCTGTGGGAAATTTGTTCAAAAATTGTCTTGGGGGGACGTTCTTGTAGATCACCATATCCCAAACGGTGTGGGTTAAATTATCAGGACCCCACCGGAACTTATCTGCATCATAAAGGGCATCTGAAATCAAAGATGCAGTGGCAGCTTCCGGAGAGACTATCTGAAAGGCTTCGTGCTGTGCAATGGCGCTGCTGACAGTTTCAATCTCCAGGGATGTGATTCCAAATTCTTTGTTTTTTAAGAACTGCTGGGCAAATTCTGCCCCTTTTTCGGCATGATCCTGTTCTTTTCTTTTGGTATCGTGCAACAAGCCTGCAATTTGTATAAGCTGCATGTTTCGAATGACTTCCCGGGGGAGTTCAGGGGCCTTTTCCGGAGAATTCATTTCCCGTTGTATAATGGCAGCACCATCCACGCAAACCAGTTCCGAATGGAGAATGCCATGGCCAAAGTCATTGTCCAGTAGTGGATAGATTCTGGCTTTTATTTGCTGGATAAGGGCATCTTGCTGTAGCATTTCCCGGGAAATCGATACCTGGCGGGCACAAACATGATGGAAATGGGGAGACGGGAGATTTTTTACGATTTGTCGTGCCCGGTTTCGCCATTTAAGATAAATTTCTGAGAATTTTTCCTTAGGGGATCGGTTAATATTTTTCCTCCCTGTGTGATACTCGATATTTTGGCGTCCTTCAGATCTCTTCAAAAGTACTTTGCACTTTTTAAGGACGAGCACTGAAAAATAGGCAATCACCCCATGAAAGTGTAAAGTAGAAATGAAGGGTGCCGATATTTTTTATTAGAAAATAAAACTTCCGGGCAACCTCGGCAGAGCCGCCCCCCGATGGGGAATAGGAACCGGATAATTGAGCTGTCTACAGTTCCGGTCCGGGCCCATTGCCCATCGGGGACGGCGGTATAATACCATTTTCAATATTCTATTCGTTGTGTCCACCGGGACATGGCAGTTATATTTTAAATGTACCTCTTCAGAATATATGTCAATATAAAAATTGATATTCTTTGTTTTTGCGAATTATTCACCCCACAAAAAAAATAGAAAAGTGGTTCCGGGGGAATCCAGCCAGGGCTTTGAACATAGCGTTTCTGTGAAATCAGGATACAATGAATGATTTCCCCTGGTCCACAAGATCGATACAGGCAAGTGATATGATGGGAATATCAAGGGACGCCAGTTGTTCCCGCCCCCCTTCAAATGCCTTTTCAATGACGCATCCCACCCCGGCAAGCTGTGCACCGCTGTCCGCCACAATGGAAACCAGGGCCTTGAGGGTGGAAGCCGTTGCCAGAAAATCATCAATTATAAGGACCTTATCCCCGGGTCCAAGAAATCTGTCGGAGATGTACAATGTTACTGCCTCTGCCTTGGTGCGACTCCGGGCATGGGCAGAGAACAGGCCGCCGGTCATGAATGCAGGTTTTTTTTTCCTTGCAAACACCATGGGCACATCCATGGCCTGGGCCACCACCAAGGCCGGGGCAATGCCGCTGACCTCGGCGGTGACAATGCGGGTGATGCCGGTGACCCCGGCGTTTTTGAACTTTTCAGCAAAGGCAAGGCCCATGTCTGTGGTTAATCCGGGAAGCAGCTGGTGATTGATAAAGGCATCAGCCTTTATGATGCCCTCTCCCAGGTATTGGGCATTGTTTTCTATTTCTGTCTTAAGTGCCTTCATAAAAATATGGCAAGTTTCCCTGGGTAGGGGGTGGATTGCCAACTCCTTATTCGTTGTGGATGATGGTTACAGCCATGTATGTTTGTATGAAATTCCCCGCAGATCAGGGATGTATTTCAAGCTTTGTTGTGGGCAGAGCCGGGTCAAAATACGGTCTGCCCGCAGCAGTTATTCTTCTATTTTTACCACTTTAATGGCCAGTTCCTGGAGCTGGGCTACACCTGCCTGGGACGGGGCATCGGTGAGCAGACAGGAAGCCTTCTGGGTTTTGGGAAAGGCAATGACGTCCCGGATGGACTCTTCCTGGCACAGCAGCATGGCCAGTCGGTCAAACCCAAAGGCAAGTCCTCCATGGGGTGGTGTACCCGATGCCAGGGCATCCAGGAGAAACCCGAATTTCTCATGGGCCTCTTCCTCGCTGATTCCCAGGGTTTTTAATACCTTTTCCTGGAGTTCCTGGGAATGAATACGAATACTGCCGCCGCCGATTTCCGTTCCATTGAGCACCATGTCATAGGCCCGGGAACGTACATTCAAGGGATCTGTATCCAGTTTGTCCAGATCTTCCTCCAGGGGGGCGGTGAAGGGGTGATGCAGGGCCTGGTATCTTTTTTCCATCTCATCATACTCCAGCAGGGGAAAATGGGTCACCCACACAAAGCGGTAAGTGTTGCTGTCAATGAGGTCAAGACGCCGGGCAAGCTCATTTCGGAGCTGTCCCAATGCTTCGTTGGTGATCTGGGGGGTATCTGCAACAAAGAAAATAAGGTCCCCTGTTTCCATATCAATGCGTTTTGCCAGAACGTCTTTTTCTTCCTGGGTGAAGAATTTCGCAATGGGGGACTGCCAGCCGTCTTCTTTTACCTTGATCCAGGCAAGACCCTTGGCCCGGTAGATGGCGGCAAAATCCGTCAGTGAATCAATTTCCTTGCGGGAGAAATTAATGCAGCCCTTGGCATTAATGGCCTTGACCATGCCTCCGTTTTTAACCACACTGGCAAAGACTTTAAAACCTGTGTCCTTAACAATGTCAGACACATTGCAAAGCTCCATGCCAAATCGGAGATCAGGGCGATCCAGGCCGAATCGCTCCATGGCTTCCGCATAGGTGATGCGGTCAAAGGGGGTATTGACATCAATATCGCGCACTTTTTTAAACACGGTTTTGATCAACCCTTCGGTGATTTCCATGATGTCGTCCTCTCCCACAAAGGACAGTTCCATGTCTATCTGGGTGAACTCCGGCTGGCGGTCTGCCCTTAAATCTTCATCCCGGAAACAACGGACAATCTGGTAATACCGTTCAAATCCACTGATCATGAGCATCTGTTTAAACAGCTGGGGGGATTGGGGCAGGGCATAGAAATTACCCTGGCTCACCCGGCTGGGAACCAGATAATCCCTGGCACCTTCCGGGGTGCTTTTGGTGAGAAAAGGGGTCTCAATGTCCAGAAACCCAAGGTCATTGAGATACTCTCTGATGGCCTGGGACGCGGTGTGTCTTGCCATGATATTTTTCTGGAGCTGGGGACGTCTCAGGTCCAGGTGGCGATGTTTTAACCGGATGCTTTCCGAGGCTTCCACCCGGTCTTCAACGGGAAATACAGGGGTTTCGGCATGGCTGAAAATTTTAAGCTCATCCACCATGATTTCAATGGCACCGGTGTCCATTTTGTCATTGAGCATGTCATCGGGACGAAGCAGAACCTTGCCCCGGACCCCCAGCACATATTCACTGCGGATCACCTGGGCTTTTTCATGGGATGCCGGTGAATGTTCAGGATTAAAAACGATCTGGGTAATTCCTCCGCGGTCCCGGAAGTCTATGAAAATAACCCCACCATGGTCCCGCCGGCGCTGGACCCATCCCATGAGTACAACCTCTTTTCCGGCATCTGTTGCCCTTAATTCACCACAGTTGTGGGTTCTTCTCATTTCTCCAAGTAAATCAGTCACGTTTGTCCTCATTATATATATTAAATATTATTATATGTTCGATATCAGTTTTGTTATCTCAGCCACCGGATCATCCATGGAAATGGTGGTCTGGGTCCGGGTTTCCATGTTTCGCAGCACCAGTGCATCGGTTTTAATCTCTTCATCCCCGACAATGAGCACATTGCGGGCATTGCGTTTATCTGCCCGTTTCATTAAACTTTTCAGGCTTTTTCCACTGTAATCCATCTCAGCTTTTAAGCCGGACAGGTTTAGTTGTGATAACCACAAATGACAATTTTCCATGGCCTTGTCCCCCAATGCCACCAGAAAGAGATCCGGTCCATCCTTGGGTTTTTCCTGTTCCAGCTGTTCCACAATGTGGACCAGTCGGTCAAATCCAATGGCAAATCCAATGGCTGGAATCTGGGGGCCTCCCAGTTCCTGAACCAGGGCATCGTAGCGGCCGCCACCGGCCACGGCGCTCTGGGCCCCCAGTGCAGTGGTCAGGATTTCAAAGGCAGTGCGGGAGTAATAATCCAGCCCCCGGACCAGGGTATTGTCCACAACAAATTCCACATTCTGGGCCTTTAAGGTGGACTGTACGGTGTCAAAGTGGGTGCTGCAGTCCGGGCAGAGATGATTCAGGGTTGTGGGGGCACCCTCCAGGGCCTTGCGGCAGGCCGGAACCTTGCAGTCCAGGGTCCTTAAAGGATTCTTTTCCATGCGGCGGAGGCAGTTGTCACAAAGTACATCTTTTCTGGCAGATAGAAATTCCAGCAGGGCTTTTTGAAAACCGGGTCGACATTCCGGGCAGCCAAGGGAGTTGATATGGGCTTTTAGGCCTGACAATCCCAGACGTTTAAAAAGTTCGTTAAGTATCTGGATGAGCTGGGCGTCAATATAGGGGGATGCAATGCCGAATACCTCGGCATCAATTTGATAAAATTGTCTGTATCGTCCTTTCTGGGGGCGCTCCCGGCGAAACATGGGACCCACGGTGTAGAATTTCCGGACAGGATCTGCTGCATACATCTTGTGCTGGATGTAAGAGCGTACAATGGAGGCGGTGGCTTCGGGTCTCAGGGTGAGTTTATCGCCCTTTCGATCAGGAAATGTGTACATCTCCTTTTCAACAATGTCTGTGGCTTCGCCAATGCTCCTTGCAAAGAGCTCTGTTTTTTCCATGATGGGAATACGGATTTCCTGGAACCCGAAATTCCTGAAAATTTCAGCGGCGATGGTTTCAATTTTTTGCCACATTGGCGTTTCTTCCGGCAATATATCCCTGAATCCTCTGATGGTCTGTATCATTTACCTCTTGCCTGCCTGTCTTTTAAAAGTCTTAAATTGGGAGTGAAAAATGCCTGATCCCGTCCAATGTCTGGGCCTGTCCCCGGGCCTTCAGGCCATAAAGTTAAACCTTATATATATCCGCTGTGGTGCTCAATAGTCAATAATTAAAATTGAGATTTACATTCGGTGCCATGCGATTTTCCTGGCTTTAAAATGGTTGAAGGCTTATAAAATCAATGATACGTTGACCGACACAGGGAATTTTAACCTGACTTGACCGATGGGAAAAAAATATACCACCTTCATATGCTCTTAAAACTCCCTGGTTATTTTAATTTATTTCTTAACTCAATACATTTGAACCTTAAGGGGAATGATATGACATCAAAAATAACCACCACCAGCTTGTTCCAGATGAAAAAAGAAGGGAAAAAAATAACCGCATTAACCGCCTATGACTATCCTTTTGCAAGGATGGTTGATGCCTCGGGCATTGAAATGATTCTGGTGGGGGACTCCCTTGGCATGGTGGTCCAGGGAAAGGAAAACACACTGCCTGTGACCATGGATGAAATGCTTTACCACACCGCCATGGTCACCCGGGCCTGTGAAACAGCCATGGTGGTGGGGGATATGCCTTTTATGTCCTATCAATCTTCCCTGGATCAGGCAGTGGACAATGCCGGTCGGTTTTTAAAAGAAGCCGGGGCCGGGGCTGTGAAGCTTGAGGGCGGGGCAGATGTGTGTGATGTGATCAAGGCTGTGGCATCTGCCGGAATCCCTGTGCAGGCACACATCGGACTGACCCCCCAGAGTGTCCATCAAATGGGTGGATTTAAAGTGCAGCGGGATGAAGATCGACTCATGGCAGATGCCATGGAGGTGCAGTCTGCAGGGGCTTTTTCCGTTGTGCTGGAGGGTATACCCTCCCCCATTGCAGAGAAGATCACAAAGGCTTTAACCATTCCCACCATCGGTATCGGTGCCGGTGCCCATTGTGACGGTCAAATCCTTGTGCTCCATGACATGCTGGGTATCAATGACAGGCATCTTCCCAAATTTGTCAAAAAATTTGCCGATGTCCATGCCGTGGCTGCAAAGGGACTGGAAGATTATCTCAATGCGGTGCGTAAGGGGGAATTCCCCACTTCTGAGTTCGAATATAAATAATTGTCTCAACTTTCGGTGTTCGCATTTCGTGGTGGGGTCAGGCTTTCGTTATTGACATTATCGAGGCTTTTTTCGTTGGCAAAGGCCTTGGTCGATAACATTAATAACAAAAGCCTGACTCCGTCGGCACATGATCCCGTCGGCACACTGACCCCGTCGGCACACTGAGCCATCGGTACATTTAAAAATACCGGCTTTGAAATGAAGCCCGAAAGTTGAGTAACTGTCACGGCAGAAAATATTGAAAGCAACGTTTAATCAGGAGGAACATAGAACATGACAAAAAAAGAGACCTTTACAGCGCTTGTGGTGGAAAGAGAAGATAAAAACCTGGTGGCGGAGCTGAAACAGCTTAAGATTGAGGACTTGCCTGATGAAGATGTGCTGATCAAAGTGGATTATTCCACCTTGAATTATAAAGAAGGGCTTGGATTTGCCAATCGCAATAAGATATTTCGTATTTTTCCCATGGTACCCGGGGTGGATCTTGCCGGTACGGTGGTGGAATCAAAATCTGAAGATTTCAAGCCCGGGGATCAGGTTATTTTAAACGGCTGGAGCGTGGGGGAAAGGTATTGGGGCGGCTATGCCCAGATGGCCAGGATTAAGTCTGATTTTTTGATTCCCCTGCCCAAGGGTATGGATACAAAAAAAGCCATGGCCCTTGGTACCGCCGGCTACACTGCCATGCTCCAGGTTATGGCCCTTGAAGAGGCCGGTATAACAAATGACAAAGGTCCCATTATTGTGACCGGTGCTTCCGGGGGGGTTGGCAGCAATGCTGTGGCCATCCTTGCCGGGCTTGGCTATGAGGTGACAGCCCTTACCCGGTCCAGGGAAGCTTCCATACACGATTATTTAAAAAAGATCGGAGCCCGGGATATTGCCTGCGGTGATGAATGGACCCAAAAGCCTGCCCCCCTTGAATCCCAGAAATGGGCAGGGGCCGTTGATACGGTGGGCAGTGTGGTGCTTTCCCGGTTATTGTCTGAAATGAAATATGGTGGATGTGTGGCGGCCTGTGGACTGGCAGGCGGATTTGAACTCAATGCCACGGTGATGCCTTTTATCTTGAGGGGGGTGAGTTTAAAAGGAGTGGATTCGGTGTCCTGCCCCACCCCACAACGCATTGCCGCCTGGGATCGGCTGGTCACTGATATTTCCCATGAGGCTTTGGATCATATCAATAAAATCATCCCCCTTAAAGAGGTGCCCCGGTATGCCGGTGAAATTCTACAGGGCAATATCACAGGCCATATCGTGGTGGATGTTAATGCATGACCAGTGAATAAGCCCCCAAATGCAAAAGGAGCAACGGGACAAATCAAAATCAGACATGTCCACGACAAAACTTTAAAATTTTTCGGTTTTGCGAAGATTTTTTATAAAAACTATTTTCAGGGAGGAGGCAGGCTTTTTAAGGACTTAGATATCCGGGAAAGTTTTTGCCGTTATTTTATATGAAACCAGATATTACCATCATCGGTTGCGGTCGGGTGGGCACGGCCTTGGCCGTATTTCTTTCCCGGGCAGGATATCCTGTCACAGGCTTTTTCAGCAGACATCTTGAATCGGCTGAAAAAGCGGCAAAAGCAGCAGGCACAGGCAAGGTGTATGACACCCTGCAAGGGGCCGTGACAGTGGCAGACATTGTATTTATCACCACACCGGATCAGCTCATTGAAGGGGTTTGTGAAGAACTTGCTGCCATTGAAGGGCTGCTGGACAAGCGCATGGTCATGCATTGCAGCGGGGCCCTTTCTTCTGAAATTTTATCTGCTGCCCGGGCCTGCGGGGCAGATGTGGGATCAATCCATCCCCTCCAGAGCTTTGCCCCCTATGTGCCTGGACAGGCATCTCCTTTTCAGGGCATTCACATTTCCGTTGAGGGCTCTGACCGGGCAGTGACGGCGGGAAAAGAGATGGCAGTGAACCTTGGAGGGGCCTGCTTTACCCTTCCCACCCATGCCAAAACCCTGTACCACGCATCCGCAGTGGTGGCGTCCAATTATCTGGTGACTCTGGAGCATTTTGCCCTGGATTTGCTTAAAGCTGCCAATCTATCGGAAAAAGAAGCCTATCCCATACTGGAGCCTTTGATCACAGGTACCTTGAATAATATTAAAAACCGGGGCACCCAAGGGGCCTTGACCGGTCCGGTGGCCCGGGGGGATGCGGCTGTGGTGGCGGATCATCTGGGGGATCTTGAAAAGAAAATGCCGGAGTATGTGGCACTTTATAAGATGATGGGTAAATACACCCTAAAGCTGGCCCAAAAAGGGGGAACACTGGACAAAGAGGCCATCCAGAGTCTGTCAAAACTTTTTGCCCAGTAGACTGCCATGGGTGGACCTTGTCCGGGCCTTGGGCCGTCCATAACAGATATTAAAAATTTTTTCGGGTTTATTTTAAATGCAGGGGGCAGAGTCTATTTTTTTCAACATAGAACAAGATAGATTTTGCCCCTGCGTTTTTTTTATAAGAAACTCCGTCCAAAGCCTCGTAATGATTGGAGTTTCAAATTTCGTTGTGGGCAGGCCAAATTCTAATAAGATCTGCCCGTGGCAGTTATATGAAAAGGCAGCCTCCAAGGCAACCTCAGCAGAGCCGCCCCCCGACGGGCAATAGGAACCGGATAATTGAGCTGTCTACAGTTCCGGTCCGGGCCCATTGCCCATCGGGGGGCGGCGGTATAATACCGGTTGGCTCCGCGTCTACGACCCTATATTCGTTGTGTCCGGCAGGACAATGGGGTTAAATTTTTATCAACTTAAGGGATTTACCTTCCTGTTCAAGGGCGTTGTTGGCAGCCTCCAGGCTTTCCCGGCTGGAGATGACGGCGGTGCCTTTATTTTTATCATCTGCCTTGAAATATTTCCGGGCCACCTCAGCCACCTTTTGCCGATTCACAGCCAACAGCGCTTTTTTAAATTGTTGTCTGATTTCATCGGTAAGGCCCACTTTCTCCCGGTAAAAAGCCTTTATGGATGCCGGCCCCGGTGTTTCAGGTTTATCAATTTCCGAGCACACCTGCAAAATAGCCTCTTTGACATCCTCATCTGTCACCACATCACCGGCGATGAATTCACAGGCATTGGTGTACACATCCAGGGTTCTTTCAATGTTGGGATCCCGGTAGGACCCAAAGGAGAAGGTGCCTTCTTCGGGACTGTAAACGGCAAAACCGCCATAGGCGCCTCCCTTTTCCCTGATTTCCCGGTGAAGATACATGGAGCGCAGAAGTTTGGCAATGACACTTAGACAGGGGGCATCTTCATGGCCCATGCGTACAGTGGTAAAGGCCTGGGCCACAAAGGACACCGAGGTGCTGGTGCTCCACCCTTCCCGGGGAAATTCATTTTTTACAGGAATACTCAATGGAGCACCCGGGGCGGTATCCCCTTGGGGCACAAGGCTGAGCAGCCGGGCAATGTTTTTATCCCCCTGTTTCAGACCTTCTTTATCCCCCACAATGGCAGGAGAAAGGTTCTCCCGTTTGAAAAGGCATTTAACCATGGTGTCAAGGTCATGGGCAAGTTGTTCCAGGTGGGTCTGTCCCTCTTTTGCATCTCCTATTTTTTCGGTGAGGCCTTTGATGAACTGGAATTGGGAGATTCCATGCCACATCTCTCCCAGGGTGGCTGCCGGGCTGAAGTTCCGACCCGCCAGGGACATGGCATATCGATGACCATTGCCCACAATGGAGGATTCAAGTCCGGCTCTGTATTGAAATAAAAGACTTTTCAGTCGGGTGAGATCTTTAAAACTTGCGCTGGATACAAGCTCTGCAATGATGTCAAACATTTTGTCAATGTTATGGTTCAGTGCTTTGCCATGGAGGGACATAAAGGTGATGAGCTTTTTGTCATGATTAAACCCGCTGCCGGAAAAGGCGGAAAGACCGATTCCCCCGGTGTAAAGATCCATGAGGGCTGCAAGATCGGCATAATCGCGTTTTTCTGTACCTGTGCCGGTAAAGGCCATGCAGAAAAAGGGCACCAGGGGAATCAGGGCGTCAGGCAGATCCGTGGGCACCATGGGACAGGTAAAATAGAGAATGTCCGATGTGGCCTTGTTGTAGCAGGTGGCAGACGTGGTGGTGCTGATGCTGTCAGGACGGATGATTTCCGTGTCCGGGGGGATATCTTCCAGGGCCAGGGTGGGCAGTACAGAAAGATCCTCCTCGCTCTCCTGGAGTTTTTTGAGCATGGCTGCATCGGAGTTGATTTTATCCAGCTCTTCCGGAGTCAGGCGGGCCTGTATCTGGGCAAGCTCTTTTTTCACTCTTTTGGCTTCGGCAGCTTCCATTTCCGTGTCCGGGGCCAGGGTAAAGAGTACCCTGTGGGGATTATCAAGAAAATATTCCCTTATTTTACCCTCCAGAAATCCCTTTTGTTTAACGTCTTCTTTTAACCGGGTGAGATCCTCATTGAGGTTCAGGCAGGACACAGGATTACCGTCATGTATCCATGGACCTGCAAAGGCCATAACAAGTTTGATGCCAAAGGGGTAGGGGGTGTTGGTCATCTCTTTTTTATTGAACTCTATCTGGTGGATGGCCGAGGCCACGGATCTTGGATCAATACCCTTTTCAACGATCCCTTCCAATGTTTCCAGCACAAGGGTTTCCACTTTTTTAACAGCGGACTTTTCAATTTCCTTGAGTCCGCAGGCAAACATGGTGTCCCTCAGGTCCAGATCAAATCCGCTGGCGTCACTCAGGGCGGTTCCAAGGCCGGAATCAATGAGTTTCTGTCTTAACGGGGATGAGGCATTGCCCAGCAATATCTCTTCCAGAACAGAGGCAATGAGAACTTCATAAGAGTCCTGGATGTCTTTGGTGAGCCATCCCACACAGGCCTGATATTTTTTATCCGGTGCTTCGTCCACGGACAGGGGGTATCGGGCCGTGAATTCCCTTGGTTTGTCCCACCGGGGCTGGGGGGATACGGCAGAGTTGGGATCAATGCGGGAGAAACGGTTGAGCACCTTGTCCTGGATAAATTTAAGATGTGCCTCCAAAGGAAGGTTTCCATAGGTGTAAAAATAGGCATTGGAGGGGTGATAATACCTTGCATGGAAGGCTTTGAGTTGCTCATGGGTCAAGGTGGGAATCACCGAGGGTTCTCCTCCGGAGTTAAAACCATAAGTGGTATCAGGGTAAAGGGCCTGCATCAATGCCCGGCCCATGACCTGACCCGGAGAGGACATGGCGCCCTTCATCTCATTGTACACCACCCCTTTGTACTCCAGGGTGGTTTCTTTATTTTCAGATGTCACGGTTTCCAGGCGATGGCCTTCCTGCTTGAAGCTCAGCTCATCAATGTGGGGGAAAAAGGCAGCATCTAAGTACACTGACATGAGATTATAGTAATCTTTTCGGTTCTGGGTGGAAAAGGGATACATGGTCCAGTCCGATGCGGTAAAGGCATTCATAAAAGTGGACAGGCCCCTTTTTAGCATGGAAAAAAAGGGATCTCTGACATTGAACTGTTCTGATCCGCATAAAACCGTATGTTCAAGGATATGGGCAACACCGGTGGAGTCGGTGGGCACCGTTCTAAAGGCCACCCCAAAGGTGTTTTCTTTATCTTTGTTGCTGATGTGGATATGCCTGGCACCTGTGGGTGTATGTTCCAGCAGGTAGAAAACGCCGTCAATATCCTCCAGGGATTCCATTTGAACAATGGTGTAGTTAAGCAGGGAGTCTCCTGTTTTCATTTCTGGATTGTTGTCATCCCGGGGGATGTTTGTGTTCTCTGTGGTGTTATGCTTTTTTGTAGATGCCACGTTTTATCCTTTTTATTTTGTCTGTCCTGTCCAGGCGAAAGATAATATTTCGTAATTTTTTGTCATTGAACCCGGTCTTTTCTTTGATGCTTTTAAAATCGGTGCCATGGGGGTGCGCAGCTATGATTTCCAGCACAACCGTGGAAGCGATTCTACTTCTGGGGGGCGGTTCATGGACCGTCCCATGGGAGGTAAAACCATGTCCAGATTGTTTTTGATAAAGGAGTTTCTCCACTCTGTCAAGTTTTGCATTAAGGTGGTTTATTTCTTTGCGTGTGGGGATATCAAGGCGTTTCATAAGGGATTGGAAAATGTTTTCCCAGACAAATACCGGGGAAGTCTGTTTTTGTGCCATGGTCTCCTCCAGATGGGTTGTGGATCTGGAAAATGGAACAGGTGGGCAAAACCCTTTGGTTGAAAATCTGCCAGGGACATGCTAAGTTCCTTTTCCTTATATTGATTCAGTTGGTTTAACCTGATATGTGTACATGGTGCTGCATGTTTTTTGTGGCGGTTTCAGCAGTGGAAAATGGGCAGTTTAATTATGTTCCAGGTGGGCAGGTTGGTGATGATTTTCACCACTGTTGTGGGGCACCATGGGTATCATTACTTCATAATTACTTGTAGTAAAAGTGAAAGTCAAGTGATGATCCGTAAAAATGTGGAGAAAAAGATGTTATGACGACCTATCCGGGAGTACTTTTAAAATCATCCAGCCTGTTTGCCAAAAAAGAGCTGGGGCAGAATTTTCTGGCAGATCCCCAGGCCGCGGCCATGATTGTCCAGCGTGCCGGTATTAAAAAAGAGGACACTGTGCTGGAGATCGGGCCTGGACTTGGGGCACTCACTGTGCACATTGCCAGACAGGCTCACAAGGTGTATGCCGTGGAAAAGGATACCCGGCTGATTCCCCTGATCACAGGGGAACTGGAACAGGAAGGGGTGGATAATGTCACCTTGATCAATAAAGATATTTTTAAGGTGGACATCAGACAATTGGCCGGGGACGGGAAGCTTCTGGTCATTGGAAATCTGCCCTATAATATCTCTTCCCAGGTGCTTTTTCAGCTGGTGGAAAACAGAGATGTTGTTCCCCGGGCCATCCTGATGTTCCAGAAAGAGCTGGCCCAGAGAATTGTGGCCCCCCCGGGGGGGCGGGATTATGGACGACTTTCCGTGGTGATGCAGTACTGCTCCCGGGTGTCCACGGTCACCGATGTGGGAGGACAGCTTTTTTTCCCTAAACCTGAAGTGGAATCCCGGGTGGTGGCGGTTGATTTTTTTGATACCATCCAGTTTCCACAGGATCAGGAAAAATATCTGTTTCGGGTGGTGAAGGCTGCTTTTTCCAAACGCCGGAAAACCCTTAGAAACTCACTGGCCGGGGCAGAGCTGGGTATTAACACCACCCAGGCGGCCCAGGCCCTGGAAGGGGCAGGCATTGATCCTGTGCGACGGGCAGAAACCCTCACTGTTGAAGAATTTATTGCTCTTTTTAAGGTGTGTCGAGACAGTTTCATATAAAACCGCCACGGGCGGACCGTATTCTGATCCGGCGCTGCCCACAACAAAGCTTGAAATACGCCTTATATTTTCGGAGTATTTTATATAAAACGGGCATCTCCTGTCGGACACAACAAATATAGGGTCGTAGACGCGGAGTCAAATGGTATTATACCGCCGTCCCCCCCGATGGGCAATGGGCCCGGACCGGAACTGTAGACAGCTCAATTGTCCGGTTCCTATTGCCCATCGGGGGGGCGGCTCTGCTGAGGTAGACCTGGAGGCTACCTTGTCATATAAAAAAATATAAAAATTCAGGAAAAAAATTATGATACGAGCAAATAGACATTATGAAAAATTAAAAGCATCTTACCTTTTTTCAGACATTGCCAAACGCGTGGCAGCCTACCAGGAAGAAAATCCCGATAAAGAGGTGATCCGTCTTGGCATCGGAGATGTGACAAGGGCATTGCCCAATGCCTGCATTGAAGGCTTTCACAAAGGCGTGGATGAGATGGCAGATGATGCCACTTTCCGGGGATATGGACCGGAGCAGGGATATGATTTCTTGCGGGAAAAAATTGCCAAATTTGATTTCCACAGCCGTGGAGCCGACATTGATGCTGATGAGATTTTTGTCAGTGACGGGGCCAAATGTGATTGCGGTAATTTCCAGGAGCTGTTTGCCCAGGATATTAAAATAGCCATCCCCGATCCCGTGTATCCTGTATATCTCGATACCAATGTCATGGCAGGCCGCACCGGTATTTTTGAGGACGGCAGGTATCAGGGCATTGTTTATCTGGAATCCACCCGGGAAAATAATTTTCTGCCGGAGTTGCCCAAAGAGCCTGTGGATCTTATCTATCTTTGCTTTCCCAACAACCCCACCGGCACCACCATCACCAAGGCAGGCCTTAAAGAGTGGGTGGATTATGCCAGGGATAATAAGGCCTTGATTCTCTTTGATGCCGCCTATGAAGCCTTTATCCGGGATGAGGACCTGCCCCATTCCATCTATGAAATTGAAGGGGCAGAACAAGTGGCTGTGGAGTTTAGAAGTTATTCCAAAACAGCGGGTTTCACCGGCACCAGATGCGCCTACACCGTGGTACCAAAGGCGTGCATGGTTTATGATGATGCCGGAGAAAAGGTCTCCTTGCACGCCCTGTGGAATCGACGTCACTGCACCAAGTTTAATGGGGTCTCCTACCCCGTGCAAAAGGCAGTGGAAGCGGTGTATTCCCAGGAAGGTCAGATCCAGGTCAAAGCTTTGGTTTCCTATTATCTGAAAAATGCCGAACTCATCCGCATGGCCATGGAAGAACTGGGCTTTACCTTTGTGGGGGGGGATAACTCTCCTTACATCTGGGTTGACGGCCAGGGTCGGGACTCCTGGGAGTTTTTTGATCTTTTGCTTTCCAAGGCAGGCGTTGTGTGCACCCCGGGTGCCGGGTTTGGCCGTTGTGGTCAGGGGTATATCCGTATCAGTGCCTTTAACAGCCGTGAAAATGTGGAAAAGGCAATGGTTCGCATTGCCGAGGCTTTAAAATGAACCATTTTTTCAAGGTGATGGGGCTGGACCGGGTGATGGGGCTGGTCCCCGGTTTTCCGGCCGTGCCTTTGGAAACGCTTTCCTTGTCCCGGGCATCTGCCCGGATACTGGGGGAGGATATCACTGCGGATCAAGACCTGCCGGGGTTTCGCAGATCCACCATGGATGGCTATGCTGTGCAGTCCAGGGCTACTTTTGGGGCTTCCGAGGCCAATCCTGCCTGGTTGCGCATGACAGATACCATTGCCATGGGGCAGACCCCTACCTTTTCCCTGGCATCGGATGAGGCGGCCCCCATTTCCACCGGGGGGATGCTGCCCGACGGGGCCGATAGTGTTGTTATGGTGGAGCACACCGAGCCCGTTGATGATGCCACTGTGGAAATTTATAAAAGCGTGGCACCTTTGCAGCATGTGGTGGACCGGGCCGAAGATTATGGGAAGGGGCAGGAGATCATAACGGCCGGAACCCTGATTCGTCCCCAGGAAAGTGGTGTTTTGGCAGCCCTTGGCATGACAGATGTAAAGGTGTTTAAACGTCCTGTTGTGGCCATTATTTCCACGGGGGATGAGATTGTACCGGTGGAAGAGACCCCGGCTCCGGGTAAAATCCGGGACATGAATTCCCATACCCTGGCAGGTCTTATCTCTGATGCCGGTGGCATTCCCATGCAACTGGGTATTGTCAAGGACAACAGGGATGATCTTTTTGAGGCCTGTAGCCGGGCCGTGGCCCAGGCGGACATGGTGTTGATTTCCGGGGGCAGCTCCGTGGGCATGAGGGATTTTACAGTGGATGTACTTTCTGATCTTCCCCAGACAGAGCTTTTGGTCCATGGTATTTCCATCAGTCCGGGGAAACCCACCATTCTGGCCCGTGCCGGGCAAAAACCGGTGTGGGGACTTCCCGGCCATGTGGTGTCTGCCATGGTGGTGTTCAAGGTGGTGGTGTTGCCATTTTTAAAAAAAATAATGGGAAAAAAGGACTGGGCCGACCAGGGCCTTACCATACCTGCCACGCTCACCCGCAATGTGGCTTCAGCCCAGGGGCGCACGGATTTTGTTCGGGTGGATTTACAGGAAAGAGACGGCAAGCTTTATGCGGTTCCGGTGCTGGGTAAGTCCGGTCTTATTCGCACCATGGTCATGGCCCGGGCCCTTCTTGAAATTGGAGAAAATGTGGAAGGTGTGGAAAAGGACACCAGGGTCAATGTGCTGCCCATGTGATAGAGGGCTTGAATAAATTTTCATCGTGCCTGCCGGGGCATGCTCCAAAATAACGGTTTTGTCCCGGCGAACACAACGAATATTGAAAATGGTATTATACCGCCACAGGCGGACCATATTCTGATCCGGTTCCACCCACAACAAAGCTTGAAATACGCCTCTGATTCACGGAGTATTTCATATAAGAAAAGTGTAGAGAAAAAAATGACTGTAAAACGAAATGTATATCTGGACATGAAATCCGTTGAAACGGCGAAAAACATTCTCTTTGATGCCTTTCCTCCCACAGGAGAGGTGGCGTGGGAGGAGATTAACTCCTGCGATGCCCTGGGCAGGGTTCTGGCTGAGCCTGCAGTGGCAGGTCTGTCTTCACCCAATTTCCATGCAGCTGCCATGGACGGCATTGCCGTGGATGCCATAAATACCTTTGGGGCCAGTGAAGAATCCCCCAGATCCCTGGTGCCGGGTAAGGATATGTTCTGGATCAATACCGGTCATGTGATGCCCGAAGGCACCAATGCGGTGATCATGATTGAGTATGTTCATAAAATGGATGAGAACTTGGTGGAGATTGAGGTTCCGGCGTTTCCATGGCAGAATGTGAGAAAAATGGGTGAAGACATTGTGGCCACAGAACTTCTTTTCCCCCGGGGGCATCAGATTTCTCCCTATTCAGTGGGGGCGCTTATTGCAGGTGGGGTGTTTTCCGTTAAGGTTCGCAAACAACCCAAGGTAATGATTATTCCCACAGGGAATGAATTGGTTACCTGGGAAACAGCCAGGGACAAGGGGCTTACCCCGGGGGATGTCATTGAGTCCAACTCCTCGGTGCTTCTTTCCCTTTGCAAAGAGTATGGCTGCCGGGCCGAAAGCCGTCCCATGGTGGAAGATAAGCTTGAATGGATCACCACAGCGGTGGATGAAGCCACAAAATCCGATTATGACATGATCATGATTATTGGCGGCTCTTCTGCCGGTTCCATGGATTTTGCCCGGCCGGTGATCTCCACCCTGGGGGAGGTGTTTGTCCATGGGGTGACCATGATGCCTGGAAAACCCGTGCTTTTTGGAAAGGTGAACCAAAAACCGGTGTTTGGTATTCCAGGCTACCCTGTGTCTGCCATTGTGGCCTTTGAACAGCTGGCAGGTCCTCTGCTTTTGACAATGCAGGGCCGGGGAGTCATGGATCGGGATATTGTGAAGGTACAGCCAGCCCGGAAGATGGCCTCAAAACTTGGCATGGAAGAATTTTTACGGGTGAAAATCGGTGCTGTGGATGATCGCCTCATTGCCTCCCAGCTTCCCCGGGGGGCTGGCAGTATCACCACCATCACCGAGGCGGACGGTATTATCCGTATTCCCACCCATGTGGAGGGCATTGCCGAGGGAGAAATCGTCACAGCAGAGCTGTTAAGACCCCTGGAATCCATTAAAAATACAGTGGTGATCACCGGCTCCCATGACAACACACTGGATGTTCTGGCCGATCACATCCGTCGAACCAATCCGGAAGTCAGTATTTCCTCAAGCCATGTGGGCAGCATGGGGGGGCTCATGGCCATTAAAAAAGGCAGCTGCCACATGGGCGGTGCCCATCTGCTTGCCCCGGAGGACGGCTCCTATAATATTTCCTATCTTAAAAAATATTTGCCTGATACCAAGGTGCATCTGGTCAATCTTGTGATGAGAGAGCAGGGATTGATCGTGCCCAGGGGCAATCCTCAAGAAATCAAAGGGGTGTTGGATGTGGCGGAAAAGTCTCTTGCTTTCATCAATCGTCAGCCCGGTTCCGGCACCCGGATTCTGTTTGATTACCAGCTTGATAAGCTTGGCCTTACCCGGGATCAGATCAAGGGATATACCAACGAAGAGTACACCCACATGTCCGTGGCTGTGGCGGTGCTGTCCGGCCGGGCAGATGCCGGTCTTGGTATCTATGCGGCGGCCAAGGCCCTGGATCTGGATTTTATCCCGGTGATTACTGAATCCTATGATCTGGTGATTCCGGATCGGTTTTTTGCCACAGACAAGGTGCAGGTGTTGCTCAATACCATTGCTTCCAGTCAGTTTAAAAAACGGGTGGCGGCCCTTGGCGGATACGGTACGGAAAAAACCGGGGATGTCCTTTGGAAAAATTGATGGCTTTAAGCGTCTGTTTAAGAATTATTTCCAAGGGGTGGATTTGAGCAATTTTGCCGGAGATATGTCTGCTTTAAGCCAGATCAGCCCTTTTAAAATGCTTTTTAAGCACAATGTGGTATTTTATTAAACCGATCTTAAGATGGTTTTGTACAAACAAGGGCAGGGGAGCTCACATGACCGGTCACATCAACAAAATAAAAACGTATCTGCTGCTCTTGTTTGTTTTTTTTGTCGTCATTGCAGGGGGATCTGTTTGCCTGGGTGCCGGGGGGATTTATTCCTGGATCGATAAGCAGGGGATTAGACATTACAGCAATGTGGCCCCTTCCACCTCCGGTGTAAATGTGGAATCGTTTCCGGAAGATGGCGCAAAATATCAAAGCCTTCCCAGCGGTACCCGGGATGGGATTCTTTTTAAGGCTGTAAAAATATATGATGGCGATTCTTTAAAAGTCTCCGGCGCAGGTTTAACGCTCATGGTTCGTCTGGTGGGCATTGATGCCCCGGAGACCGGTGGGGGAAAACATTCTCCCCAGCCCTTCAGCCGCAAGGCAAAAAATGCCTTTTCCCGGATGATCTCCCATACCCCTTTTACCCTGAAAAGTTATGGCACCGGAGGATATAACAGGGTTCTGGCAGAGCTGTTTGTGGGAAATCAAAACATTAATCTTCAATTGATTCGCCAGGGACTTGCCGAGGTGTACCGGGGAAAAATGCAGCCGGGGCTTGATAAAAAAGCGTACCTTGCTGCACAGAAAGAAGCAAGATTACACCGCAGGGGAATTTGGTCCCTGGGAAAAGCCTATGAAAGCCCGCGCTTGTGGCGAAGAAAACACCCCAGAAATTAGAACCGCAGATGAAATAATTCGAACGAAACAGCTTGCCTTTTGGCCCATCTACTGAGTTGCATTAAAGGCCAAATTAAACCTTTAATGCGCCTTGTGGATGAACCAAAATTTTGCGTTATTTCTGTAGTCCTTAGTAATTTGAAAATTTAGGTTTTGGGTTGAATCGCTCCAACGCCTGCATCCTCGTTCATTCTGTCCAGTCGGCGGTTCCGGGCCGGTTCCACATCCTCCCGGGAAGGCCAGGTGCCAAACCGTACCTTGGAAACAAGGCGGCGAAAATCATTTAAAATCATCAATAGATTGGGAATCAACACCAGGGTCAACAGCGTGGCAAAGGCCACCCCCCCAGCCAGGGACAGGGCCATGGGGATGAGAAATTTTGCCTGGAGGTCCGTCTCCATGATCAACGGGGCAAGCCCCCCCACTGTACTCAGGGTGGTGAGCAAAATGGCCCGGAATCGTCGTCTTCCCCCCATCAGCAGAGCCTCTTCAAAGGGCATGCCTTCAGCAAGGTTTTCATTGATGCGTTCAATGAGCACAATGGCATCATTGACCACCACCCCGGTGAGGGCCACCATGCCGAAAATACTCATCAAAGACAGATCATATCCCAATGCCAGATGCCCCAGAATGGCTCCGATAATGCCAAAGGGTACGGTGATCAGGATCACAAAGGGTTGAACATAGGAGCGAAACATGGTGGCAATGATGATAAAAATACCCACTATGGCCATGGGAAAGCCCACCATGAGGCTGGAAAAGGACTCCCGCATTTTTTTCTTTTCCCCCTGAAGGGAAATGTATAGCCCGGGATATTTTTTATTCAGGGATTTAAAATAGCCGGAGGAGAGCTCTGCCATGATTTCATTGGCATTGGCCCGGTTGTTGTCCACATCTGCACTCACCGCCACCCGGCGCATGCCGTTGGTACGGGTGATGGTGGAATAGCCCGGTCCGAATGCCACGGTGGCAACAGATAATAAAGGCACTTCCCGGCCCTGGGGGGTGCGGATGCGAATTTTTTTAAAATCCGATAAACGGCTGCGCTCTTTTTCGGTGTATCGCACCATGATTTTAACATCATCCCGGCCCCGTTGGAGACGCACCGCCTCCTGGCCGAAATATCCGGCATACACCTGGCGGGCCAGTGCTTCCACTGTAAGGCCAAGGCTCCGGGCCTCGGGTTTTAATGCCAGGCGCAGCTCATTTTTACCCGGTGAAAAATCCGATCGAATCTGAAAAACTCCGTCAAAGGAGGCCAGTCGGTCCTGGAGATCCCGGGAGGCCTTTCGAATGGCATCCATGTCATGGCCTTGTATCCACACCTCAATGGGGGCCCCGGGGGGGCCTGCTGCCATGCCCTCAAAGGTGAGGGATTTTACACCGGCAATGGTCCCCACCTCTTTTTCCCACATCACCATAATCTCTTTTGAGTGGATGCCCCGCTTTTCCGAGGGCAGTAGCACGGCGTGCATGCTTCCGTAATTGGGACCGAAGCTTGGCATCTCCCCGGCGGTGACCCCCACCAGCACCAGGCTTTTTTTCAGCAGGGGTTCTCCGGAAAGGGTATTGATTTTTCCATTGAGACGAATCATGGCCGCCTCCACCTGTTCCATGGCCGCCTGGGTCACTTCCGGCGGGGTGCCATTGGGGAATTCCACGGTGGAGGTAATGATAAAACCGTCCAGATCGGAAAATACCTTGAATTTAAGCAGCCCCCCCTGCATGAATCCCAATATCACCATGAAAAGGGCAAGGGCAGAACACAAGGATAGATATCGCCAGCGAAGGGCCTTGGTCAAAAAGGGAGAATACACCCTGAGCACAAACCACTCAAGCCCCCGGGCCACAGCGCTGTGAAGTTTTGTGATCCATGAAAAAAGAAATATCCGGGTTGTTTTTTTAGGAGCATTGGGGTCGGGCAAATGGCTTAAATGGGCAGGTAATAGAACAAGACACTCCACAAGGGAGATCACAAGGCAGGCAATGACCACCACCGGAAGAATGGAGATGAATTTTCCCATGATGCCGCTGATGTAGGCCAGGGGTGAAAATGCCACAATGGTGGTGATAACAGCCGCCACCACAGGCATACCCACCTCCCACACCCCTTCAACTGCAGCTTTTAAAGGAGGTTCTCCATGTTTGCGATGGACAAAGATCGCCTCTCCCACCACAATGGCATCATCCACCACAATCCCCAGCACCATGATAAGTCCGAACAGGGAGATCATGTTAATGGTCCCCCCCAGGAGCCACAGAATCACCACACCGCCCCCAAGGGATATGGGAATACCCATGCCGGCCCAGAAACTGAGACGAATATCCAGAAACAGCCACAACAGAAAAAATACCAGGCCAAGGCCGATGATGCCGTTTTTCATCAAAAGATCAATGCGGTCCTGGAGCATGTCTGTGGCATCATAAATCACGGAGATTTCAGCGCCGGGGGGAAGAATTTTTTGTTTTTCAATGACAAATTTGTGAACGGCCCGGGAAATCACCAGGGCATCTTCTGCCTGGGTTTTCAGCACATTGATGAGCACCGCAGGCCTTCCATCCACCCTGGCCCTGATGGGGTCCTGGGCAAATCCGTCATCAATTTTTGCCAGCCGGTCCAGTGTGATGCGTTCCCCATCCGGACCTGCCAGCACCACAATGTCGGCAAGATCCCGGCCGGTGTATTTTCGACCCAGGGTGCGCACCCGGATCTCTTCTCCCTGGGTGCGAAGGGTGCCCCCGGCCAGGTTTATATTGCTTTTTTGCACCGCAGACACCACCCGGTCAAAGGTGAGACCATATTCCCGCAAGCGTGATTCCGACACCTCAATGCCGATCTCATAGTCCCGGGTGCCGGAGATGGTGGCCTGGGACACCTGGGGCAGCTGCTGGATTTCGTCCTCCATGCCATAGGCCCACTCCTTGAGGCGTCGTTCAGACATATCTGCGGACAAGGCCAGCATGAGCACCGATTCTTTCAGGGTGATTTCTGAAATAACGGGCTCTTCGGCATCCACGGGAAAGGTGGAGATACCGTCCACCTTGCTTCGGACTTTGTCCAGCACCTCCTGGACATCATAATTTTCATCCACCTCTATCTGGGCCGTGGCAATGTTTTCTGAGGAGCGGGTGGTGTATTGATCAATGCCCTCAATTTCTTCAATGGCCTCTTCTATCTTGCGACTGATGCCCTCTTCGGTCTCTTCTGGATCAGCCCCGGGGTAGGGTACGGAGATGGAGATCATATCCAGGGAGAATTCGGGAAAAATTTCCCGGATCATGGAATTAAGGGCAAAGCCCGCAGCAAGAAAAATCAACAACAGTAAAATATTGGCAAAAACAGTGTTAGCGGCAAAGGCGGCAAGTATTTTTTTCATGACCCCTCCCGGGAAGAGACAATATCAAGCAGGGTGTTTTCAAGGGGGGCCACCAGACGGGTGATGATAATTTCCTGCCCCGGAGAAATACCATGGGACACATAGGTCTCTTCCCCCTGGGTCCGGGCCACGCTCACCGGCAGGGTTTTAAGACGTCCGTTTTTTACGGCATAAACGGTATTTTCAAAGGTGACGGCCCACCTGGGAAGGGCCACCACATTGTGCAATTGCTTCCCCGGTATGGCAACCCTGCAAAACATCCCCTCCACCAAAGGCAGATTTTTACCGGCCATGGCGTTCCGGGCTGGTATCCGCACAGCCACGGTGACGGTGCGGCTGGCCGGATCAAAGGCCACGGTGCGGTGCAGGTGGCCCACCCAGGCAGCTCCCCGGGGGTTTTCAGTCCAATGGATCTCCACATCAACGGGACGGATGCCGGAAAACCATGCCTGGTCAAGGGCGGTATCCTTTGTGTCAAATTCCAGCCAGTCGTTCACATCCCGGCTGTCCAGGGGAACATGGATTTCCAGCAAAGAATCATCAGCCAGGGTAAGGAGGGTTACTCCGGGGGTGGCATGGGCACCCTGTTCCACAGATACCGATTTTAATCGTCCTTTGAAGGGGGCTGTCACCCGGCATCGTTTTACATTGGCAAGGGCTGTGGAAAGGGCCGCTCTGGCCCCGGCCAGGGCGCTTTTGTTTTCCTGGATCTGAATGGGATAAATGGCCAGCATGCGGGTCATCTGATCCACAAGATCCCGGGTGGTGTTATAGGTCTGTTCTGCCCTGTCCACACTGGAACGGGTTCCCACCCGATCGTTACGAAACAAGGATGCCACCCGTTGAAATTCAGTCCCGGCCAGATCACGGTTTCGTTCCAGGGTGGCAAGGCGTTTTTTTTCCAGTTTCAGTTCTGTTGTGAGGCGGGAGATGGTTTGCTCCTGCTTTTTTACCGTGGCCCGGGCCTGGTCCAGGGCCGATTGATAGTTCACCGGGTCCACGGTGAAAAGAAGATCGCCTTTTTCAACAATTTCCCCCACCTCCAGACGGGGGTGGACGGAAACAATTTTGCCGGATACCTCCGGTGCAATGTCCAGGGTATTGAGGCAGCGTACCTCCCCAAACCCCTGGATCAATACTGCCACATTCCGGGGTTGGGCCATGAGGGTTTTAACCCGCATGATCTTTTCCGGTCGCACTGCTTCCCGGGGGGGGACCTTCATGGCTTTCAGACCCATCATGGCCCCGGCCCCGGCAATGAGAATCAATATACTGAAAAAAAACCGTACCCTTACTTTGGGAGATTTTATTTTTTCCTGCGCCATGAACTGCACCTCTTCATTTTTAATTGATCATCCACTGCCAGCACCCGGCAGTCAGAATTCAGTACCATAAATTCAGTGCAATGTCATATTTGGGTTTTGGGAAGATTGATTTTTAACAGGCAGGTGATGCAAAGCACCTGGGGATGTATCTCTTTGAATACCGGTTTTGACTATGCACTTTATTTCAAATACCCAGGAATTTTGTTTTAATTCTGTCAAAATGATCCACCAGCAATGATTTTCTCAAATCATAGGCTTGCTGGGTATTGCCCGACAAAAGTACGTCATTGACAGCACCAAATTCCTGGATAACGGAGGCGATTTCATTTTGCCAGTCGCCGCTGGCAAGGGTGATGTACCAGAGTCGAAATGTCTGTTCGTAGAGCCCCTGGGAAACTTCTGTCACCACGGGATTATTAACGGCATCGTAAAGAATGCTCCTGTATTCATGATCCAGCAGCACCAGCTTTTTTTTGTCTTTTTCCCGATTGTTGTTTTTTTCCAAAACGCCGCATGCTGCCCTTAGTTTTTCGATCTTCCGGCCATGTTCAGGGGTAAACCCTTCTGCGGCAAGTCGTCCGGCAAGCCCCTCAATTTCAAATCTTGCCCGGTAAAGGTTCATCATCTGCTGAAATTCAATTTCTGTTATCATGGTTCCGGTGCGGGCAATCACCCGGGCCAGCTTTTCCCATTCCAGACGGTTAAGGATTTCCCGCATGGGGGTCCGGCTGACGCCAAACTCCTTGGCCAGAACATTTTCGTTGAGAATTTCTCCCGGTTTGTACTCAAGGAATAAAATTCTTTCTTTTAATATTGTATAGATGGATTGGTTCATTAACTTATTATCCTTGATATGTGTATTTATTTTTTTTGTATACCATAAAAACACTACTGAAAAACAAAAGACATACCAAGCCCTCTTCTCCCTGTCAATGTCTTTATCCAATCGAAACCACTCCACTTCTTGGATTGGCAGGCGCTTTTTTCAATACACTTGATTTCTGCCATTTTGTTTGGCTCTGTACAGGTTTTGATCTGCCATTTCGATAAGAAATTCCGGTGTATATTCAATGTTGCCGTTTTCCGGGGCTGTGGTGGAAGGTATGACACCCACAGCATGATGCTGTGGAAAATCAATGGTACCCATGCCGATGCTCACGGAAATATGGGGAAATATTGTGGAGTCAATATGGGGGATTTTTTCTTTCAACACTGCTTTCCTGGCCATTTCCCCCACTTGAAGGGAGGAACGGTGGCCTGTGTCCGGCAGAATCAGAGCAAATTCTTCCCCGCCATACCGGGCCACCATATCACCGGGACGTTTTATGCTTTTTACAAGGGCCGAGGCAATGCGATACAATGTTTTATCTCCCATGGCATGGCCGTAATGGTCATTGTATTGTTTAAAAAAATCCACATCCACCATGCCAAGGGACAAGGGGGTGGCATTTCGTCTGGCCCTGGCAAATTCATTTTTCAGAACTTCATCAAACCGTCGGCGATTGGGGATTTCTGTTAGGGCATCAAGGTAGGCCAGCTTGTCCAGTAGTTTGTGCTGATGGACAAAGCGGATATAGTTGTGGATTCGCATTTTAACAATGGGGGGAGAAAAGGGTTTGGCAATATAATCCACTGCCCCCAGTTTCAGACCATGTTCTTCATCTTCCATGGAGTTCAGGGCTGTGATGAAAATCACGGGGATATCCTTTGTTTTTTCATTTTCCTTGAGTTGCTTAATTACCTCATAGCCCCCCATTTCAGGCATGATAACGTCCAGTAATATCAGATCCGGTGGCGGTTCCTGAAAGGCAAACTTAAGGGCCTGTTTGCCATTCCTGGCCAGAATTAGTGCATAGGTTTCTTTTAAAAGGTCCGCCAGTACCTTCAGGTTCATCTTTTCGTCATCCACAATCAAAATGCGCGATTTTTTATCAGTTTCCAAGGTTTCCACCTTTCATTGTTTTTACATCCGGGCTTCATGGCGTTGGGCTTTTTATTTTGCATATGGGTACTTTTTAATGCATTGTTTCATTTTGTCTGCAGCCTGTTCAAACTCAATATCATCCAGAAGGTCCATGATTTCCCGGAACAGATTCCCATGACCCCATTCATTCAAGATTTTTTCCACATCCGGCGCAAGATCCATGGCCATGAATTCTCCTTTAAGCAGAAGGGCATGGAATTCTTTGAGAATACTATGGCTTTGTTCGTCCATATCTGAGATATTCCGACCGGTTTGTCCAAGAGTATCTTTTTTTTCTTTGGAGGGATTCACACAGATAACTCTTTTTTTATCAGGCAGCTGTTCCAGGTTTTTTAGCATGATTTCAATTTCATGGATAAACCCATGAACCGGGGAAACATCCACCACCCCGGGGGATGATGGATTGTTGGGGGGTGTTTGACTCTCAGCTTCAATGCGTTTCAGGTGATTTTCCAGAGCTGAGGCTTTGTGGAACAGTTCATCTGCCGCCATATATCCGGATATACCTTTTATGGTGTGGGCGCACTCCCTGATTTTTTTGAACTTTTTTTGTTTAAGTAATTCATCCAGGTAATTGCCATGGTTTCCATAATTTTTCTTAAAATCCCGGAGAATAGTGAGCAACAGTTCCGGTTTCTGTCCCAGATTTTCAAGGGCTTTGGACAGATTGATTCCCTGTATGGAGTCCAGGATGGAATTTGGATATTCTTCCTGAGATATGTGTGTACTTTTGGGGGTATTCTCTTTGGTTGGCCCATCATTTATGCCGGGGGATGCGCTTTTTGATGTATTTTTTCGAGAAGGGGGGTGCTCCGTTTTTTTAGGGATGAAATGCTGGAGGATCTGGTATAGTTTTTGAGGGTTAACCGGTTTGTTTAAATGACCGTTCATGCCGGCTTTAAGACTTTTTTCCCGATCCCCTGCCATGGCATGGGCCGTCATGGCAATGATGGGAATCTGGTGCAGTTTTTTTTTGTTTCGAATGATTCTGGTGGTTTCCAGGCCGTCCAGTACCGGCATCTGAATATCCATGAAGATCAGATCATAGGATTTTTTTTCCATCATATCAAGGCAGGTTTGGCCATTTTCTGCAATGTCCACCTGCATACCCACATCTTCAAGAAATATACGTGCCACCTCCTGGTTGATGGCATTGTCTTCCACCAGGAGAATATGGGCTTTTCGGATGTTTTTTTGGGCGGACGCTGCAAAAGAGGCCTTGGATGGTGACCGGGATGATATGTCATGGGGCATGGGGGGGATGCCAAGGGTTTCCTGGAGGGTATTGTACATCACCGATGGATACACCGGTTTTAATAAAAAGGCTTTGATCCCGGTTTTTTGGGCTGCCATACGTGCCTCATCTCTTCCATTGGCTGTCACCATGAGCATGGCAGGAGTTTTGGCCAGAGCTCCGTTGGCTTTGATGCGGCGTGCTGTTTCAATGCCGTCCATTCCGGGCATGATCCAGTCCAGCAGTACCACATCATAGGGCATATTAGCTTTAAGGGCCTGTCCCAGGCAGTCCAGTGCCCTTTGTCCCCCGGGTGCGCTGTCCACCTGCATGCCAAAGGATTCCAGCATGGAAACCAGTAATTCCCGTGCAGAGCGATTATCATCCACCACAAGGGCCCGGTGTCCAAGCAGTCGCTTTTGCTCAGTGGCGGGGGAAGAGATCCGGTTTTGGGAGTACTGGAGTTTTACCGTAAAAATAAAGGTGGAGCCCTCCCCGGGTGTGCTCTCCACCCAGATGTTGCCCCCCATCATCCGGGTGAGCTGACTGCATATGGAAAGACCCAGGCCGGTACCCCCATATTTCCGGGTGATGGAGTCATCTGCCTGACTGAAAGCATCAAAAAGAGAATCGATTTGTTCCGAACGTAGCCCCACCCCACTGTCTTTGACGGAAAATTTTAATATAACCTGTGAATTTTGGGACAGGGAACAAGGGGACGGTTCATGGTGTTTTTCTTTTTCCAGGGGGCTTTTAATCCCCGGCCCGGGCATTGCGGTGGTGTCAAAATCATCGTGCTCTTCAAGAGTGACAGAGATAATTATTTCTCCGGATTCGGTGAATTTAATGGCATTCCCTGCCAGATTCATCAAAATTTGCCCTAAACGCAGGGGATCTCCCTTGAGACGGGAGGGAATTTTTTTGTCCAGCCGGAATAGAAATTCCAGGCCCTTGTCTTCGGCCTGGAAACCAATGGTGTTGACCAGGTTGGCCATCACCTCTTCCAGGCGAAAATCAATGGATTCAAGGGTCAATTTTCCGGCATCAATTTTGGAAAAGTCAAGTATATCATTGATCAGATTGAGAAGGGTCCGGGCAGAGGTTTGAATTTTATCAAGGTAATTTTTCTGGGTGGTGTTCAGGGATGTGTTTGCCATAAGATGGGCCATGCCGATGATGCCGTTCATGGGGGTTCTGATTTCATGGCTCATGCGGGCCAGAAAATCACCTTTGGAGGCATTGGCAGACTCTGCCGATTCCATGGCCTGGATCAATTCCTGCTTCATCTGCTTCTGGCGGCTCATGTCCATGGCTGTGAATAAATATCCCCGCATGATACCCCGGACATTGTAAAAGGGGGTGATGGATAGATTCACAGGAAGAAGTGTGCCGTTTTTACACACATAGGTCCATTCGTGGGTTTTGAAAATCTGCTGTTTTACATGCTGGGCAAAAATATCAATGGCAACGGGTTCCACGGGCATGACACCGGTTAACACATGGGCATATTGCCTTAACTCTTTTTTATCATGGATGGCTGAGATGTTTTGTGTGCCCACCATTTCTTCCCGGGAGAAGCCCAGAAGGTTGGTGGCACCGCTGTTGAAAAGGGTAATATTCCCCTCAAGGTCGGTGGATATGATGGACAACTGGGTGGCGGCATCCAGAACTGCCCGGCGCTGGGCGTTGGCGGCTTCCAGATGGTGCAGGGTTTGGTCGGTTTTTTCAAATTGTTTTACCACCAGACGGGCTGTTATGGCTGCAGCTTCCCGGGCCACTTTGATTTCCCGGCGCAGCATCTGGTTTTCTGCTTCAAGTTCTGCATTGGTTTTTTTTGTTTCCATGTACATATGCATGAACGGGTTCCCTGACATGTTGTTTTTTTTGTGATGGGGGATTATTAGTAAATTTTACCTGTTTGGTAATGTAAATGTTTGGGCAGTGCCCCATATTTACCTGTTTGAACCATGTCTTGGGCAATATCTGCGGCATGTTCAATGGTCTTTTCACTGCATTGCCCTTCCAGACCCACCAGAAAAATATCCCGGGGCAAGGGGGGGGTACATACCCGGGGCATCATGGCCAGAAGATAGGCCACACCGGCATCATGGCCGTAATGGAGGCACTGGGATGCTGTTTCTATCTGGTGCCGGGTGAGGACCACCACCCCGTCGGGGTGGGTGAATCCCGAAATTGCATCCACAAACACCACAGTTGCGACATTTTCCAGAAAACAGAGCAGATTAAGCCCTGAAATTCCCCCTTCAATGAGTTCTATTTGTTGGGGTAATTTTCTCTTAAACAGACGATCATACACTTGAAGACCGGCCCGGTCCTCTTGTTTGAGCCGATTTCCCAGACAGATGATTCTGTCTTGCATGGATTAGAATGTCCATCCGGTGTGGAATTTTTTGTGGGGGGTGCCGTCTTTTTTCAGGGTATGTACGGCACACACCATGCATGGATCAAAGGAACGAATAACATGTCCTGCTTCCACAGGGTTTTCCAGATTTTTTAACGCCACACCCTTTAACGCTTTTTCCCAGGGGCCTGGGTGTTTGTTTTTGTCCCGGGGAGAACCGTTCCAGGCTGTGGGGGTGATGATCTGATAGTGGCTGATTTTTCGGTTTTTTATTTTTACCCAATGACCCAGGGCCCCCCGGGGGGCTTGCACCATGCCTGCGCCCTCACCGTCGGGGATGCTTTTAACAGAGGTGTAAAAAGGCGCGTCACGATGGGTCATAAGTTCATTGAGCCAGGTGCCCATGGCCGGAAGCAATGAGGCAGGACGTACCATGCGGGCCAGCTGGCGAATGAGTGCGCTGGCCCCTTTTTGTTGGATCATGTCATGGAACAACGGCACTTTGTCCATGATCATCTCTGCCAGGGGGCCGGTTTCGGCGGGAACACTGTTATACCGGGGCGCTTTGACCCAGGAGTATTTTTCACCGCTGCTGCCCGAAGCATAGGGCCGGGTGATGCCGTCAAAGGGGTGGAGGGTGGTTTTTTCCTGTTCAAACCAGGCCGCAGACACATCTTCCGTTATTTTGGTTGGGTCCAGGGGCCGGGGGGTGATACCTGTGGCAAATCCGGGTGCGGTGAGAACAAGATTTTGCCTTTTTCCCGGCTCATCTTTATCATTGATTTGATTCAGGGGAACCACACCGGTGTGCCGGGGAAAGGGAAAATTACCAAAGGAAATATAATTGTCCGTTCCCCTGCCAAAGGTGTCAAGGCCGGCTTTCCAGGCAAATCGCAGAAAAAAGCCCACTTCGCTGTTCCGGTGGCAGGGGGATTCCCCAAGCCAGTTTTCAAGGTCCTTGAAGCTACTTACGGCCTGCCATCGTTCCATGGTGCAGCCCAGAACCCGGGATTCAAACCACTCTTTGAATTGCTCAATGATGAGACGGCACTGCATGAGTTTGGCCGTATCAGGAATGGAGGTAACTCCGCCGGGTACCATAAAGGAGGTGTGGGGCCACTGGCCTCCGATGATGGCAATGACCTCAATGAGACGTTTGGTTTTTCGGATGACTTCCAATACGCTGGTACCTTTGAGCATCTGGTAGCGATCCACGGCCTCTTTAAAAAGGGGATGGTGGCGGTAGGCCTGGGCATTGGTGAAATCGGCCATGTACATGAGAATGGCCTGGCGCATATCGCTTTGGATGGTTTCTGCAATAAGCGCAATATTGCGAAGGCGAATGGCATTGTCCGGCGGGGTGATACCGGTGATGCTATCCAGGGCTGTTACCGCCGCAGAAAGATGGGTCAGGCTGCAGATACCACAGATGCGGGGGGTGATGACAAGGCCGTCCAAGGGGCCCCTTCCCACCATCATGGATTCAAATCCCCGGAACATGGTGCCAGCACTCCAGGCGTTGTCTATGCGGTGATCAACAACATCCACCCGGACTTCAAGATCTCCTTCCACCCGGTTCACAGGGATGTTTAAACCTTTAATAATTTGGGACATCTATATTTTCCTCAGACTTTGGAACTTCGTTTTTTCAAGCGATCCGGGGCAGCTTCGGCCGCCATTCCCTTGTAGACCATGTAGTGCGCCCGGTTCACCCCCCGGGGAAGTTCCAGGGGAATTCCTTCGATGTTTGGGGTGTGAAAAAAGGAAATCGCCCGGGGGAAATCAGGGTCTGTGCATCCAAAACAGGGAACCCCGGCCCGGGGTTTTGAGGAATGGCGATTCCAGAGCAATTTATTGCAGGGACCGGGAACCAGGGGACCGGCACAACCCATGTGAAAAAAAAGGCACCCCATTTCGCCAAAATCCGATTCTTCAATGCGATATTCGTGGTATTCATTGCGCGTACATCCCTGGTGAACCATGGTGCTGTACCACTCCAGGGGGCGCTGGAATTTGTCAAGTTCCAGTGGGGTATCCCCGGCCAGGGCCATGAGGGTCCCGGCAATGACATCGTGATGACAGGGACAGCCTGCAAGGTTGATCACCGGAAGGCCTGATTTTGCCCTGAATCCGGCACCCAGGGCACCGCCTTTTTCTTTTTTTCGAAATTGCAGGCCTGTGGCTTCAATGGCATGGTCCACACCAAACCCTCCAAAGGCGGCACAGGTGCCCAGGGCCACCACCACTTGGGCCTGGTGGGCAAGGAGGTGGAACAGCTCTTTCTTGGCCCGCCCATTGAGGGTGTCAAACATGCCGGTGCCGGCAGGTCCACAGATAATGGCACCCTCCACCACCAGAATATCCAGCTCAATCTTTCCAGATGTGATTTGATCCACCATTTTCCGGTGGGAGGTATGGGAAAGGCTGGAAAGGGAAGGGTGCCACAGCAGATCAATGTTAAGGGTGTTAAACAGCGCATTGACATCCAGAAAATCACTGCTTAAAAGCGAATAGGTGTCTCCGCCACATCCGCCTGCCTGAAGCCAGTAAACTGTTTTCATGGGCTTTCCCCCATTTGTTGATGGTGTTTTTCGAGTTTGTGTCGGCAGCATATTGGGGTTTGCCAAAGGCTGAGTTCCAAGGCTAAACCGCATTTTACATGAAATACTCCGCAGATGAGAGTGTATTTCAAGTTTTGTTTTGGGCAGAGCCGGATCACAATACGGCCCGCCCATGGCGGTTATAGCATGTGGTTTTTTTCAAGTCACGGACAAAAGTAAAAGAGGAGTGCATGGGCCTGACAAAAGATAGCCCTTTGATTTTCAAAGCCCGGATGCATACCGTTCCAAGCCCAAGCCTGCTTTTATCTGCCGTAAATGTGAGCACTGCCCAAACATTTACATAACCAAGCCGAATACTTATTATCTGCCTTCATGTTTCAGCGGGTATTGTGGAAAAGGCATATTGATTTCTGCCTTGTTTTTTTGCCCGGTACAGCAACCGGTCTGCTGAATCCACGATGTGCATGGGAGCAAGGGTGGCAATGGGTACCATGGAAGCCACTCCCATGCTCACGGAAACATATTTTTTCACCAGGGAGGTTTCATGGGGGATTTCAAGGGCCTTAATGTCAGCCATGATTTTTTCTGCCACGGCTTGGCCGCCCTTTTCATCGGTGTCCGGCAAAATGACGGCAAACTCTTCTCCACCGTATCGTGCCGCAAAATCTGCTGCCCGTCCCGATGCCTGGCTTAATGTCCGAGCCACTTTTTTTAGACAGTCATCACCGGCAAGGTGGCCATAACGGTCATTGTAAAGTTTGAAATAATCAATGTCTATCATGATCAGAGTCAGCGGGTGTCGATTGCGTTCACATCGTTGCCACTCCATTGAAAGAACCATGTCAAATCGTCTGCGGTTGGAAATCTGGGTGAGTCCATCTATGTATGACATGGTTTCAAGTTTTCTGTTGGCCTGGAGAAGTTCATGGTTTAAGGTGGCAAGTTTTTCATTGTACTGGGACATGTAGCGTTGGCGGTAAATTAAAAATGTCCCTGCCAGCACCCCCAGTGCCCCCAGTTTCCATATAAGAGCATAATCAATTCCTGTCTGGTAATTTAGCTGCATCCAGTTCTGGAACAGTCGGTGGTGCTCTTCCCGGGTCAATGAGTTGTTTGCCTTTTCCAGGATGGCAGATAGGACGGCATTGTCACCTCTTACCCCGGATTTGAAATGAATTTTCATGGGAATTTCGCCGGATATTTTGATGTCAAGAATTTGTTGCTTTTGAATATAATAACCGATTTCAGGGGCGGTGTGGATGAATCCGAAAAGGGATTGTTTCTGGACCATGGCAAGGCCTTGTTCAACGCTATCCACGGGAACGAATTGCATTTCCGGGTATTTTCCCCGGAGGATTGAATAGAAAGATGTGTTGCGACAAATACCGATTTTTTTCTGGGAAAGTCCTTCAAGGGTGTTGATGTAAAGGGCTTTGTTGTCCGTGGCAATGACCAGGGGATATGCGACATAGGGCAGCGTTGTCTGGACGTCAGCAGACACCACATCCCCTGTCTGTATCATGGAAATAATATCGCAATGCCGGTATCTACCTTCGGAATGGTTTTTGGGGGTGTCATGTTGTATATACCATTTAAAGGGCAGACCTATTTTGTCTGAAAGATGTTTGTAATATTCTGCAACAATTCCCCGGTAATCTCCCTCCTTGGTAATGTATTCATAGGGAGGATGATGGGGGTTTGCAACGCAGACGGTAAATTCTTTTTTTTGTTGAAGATATTTTTTTTCCGCCAGGGACAGATTCTTTATTGTTGCCGAATCTTCCTGGGGGGCCATCCATTTGGAGGTAAGTTCATTGAACTGCTCCGGTGTAATGATTGCAATGGCTTTGTTAAGGATATTTTGCATCATTGGCCAGTCATTTCTCACGGCCATTTGCAGGGGCAGTTCCCGGGAGACTTCAACTTCCATGATTACCTTGATGTCATTAATGAAATGGCTTTTTATAATGTGATTAATGACGCCAAGGGTTCCCACAAATCCGTCAACCATGCCCAAAGCCAGCTGATTTAAGCCCTGGGTGGTGTTGTTTACGATGATGTACTCGGGGCCTGGATGTTCCTGAATGATAAGTTCGGTGAGGGCATATCCTTTGGGCAGGGCAATTTTTTTGTTTTTTAATTCAGACAGCGATTTAAAACGATTCCATGTGGAATCCTTGGACACCAGTACTTTGACAAGCTTCATATAAGGCTGGGTGAATATTAAAAAAGATTCTCTCTCCCGGGTTTTCCAGATTCCTGGAAAAAGATCAATCTGTTTTTGCCTGCCCATTTCAAGGAGTTGGGGCCATGAAAAACCGTTGATGATGTCAAATTTGATTCCAATGGTTTCTCCGATGAGATCCAGGTAATCCATGACAAATCCTGCAGGTTTTCCGTTTCTCATGTAGTCAAAAGGGGGCCAGTCCATTTCATTGGCAACCCGGATAAGGGGATTTTTTTGTAGAAAAGATACCTCTTCCGGAGCCAGGGAGAGTTTTTGACTGGGATGAATGTTTCGATATCCCAGCCATTTTTTTTCAAGTTCGATGAGTTCGCCGGGGGGAATGGAGGCCAGGGCTTTTTCCAACATGCCGTGGAGCAGGGGGAATTTTTTGGGGACCATCAGGTGGAGGGATCTTTTTTTTCCCTGATCATATTCTTTGAACCAACCTGAAATTTTAAGAGCGTCCACATAGTTTTTTTCAAACATGAATCGGGCCACAGCAAAAAGTTCAATGGTTCCGTCTGCCCGTCCGTCAATGACTGCCTGGAAGGCTTCTTCCATATTTGTCAGCCTCAGTATATGGATATCAGGGTGATGTTTTTTTAGAAAATGTTCATGGGCATATCCTGTGGGGACAGCCATAATTTTTCCCCGGAATTGATTGATGCCGGAAACGGCCTGGGCATATCTTGGTATGATAAAAACCGTTTTATCTTTGTAATAGGGGCTGCTGAAAAGAGCAAAGGTTTCCCTTTTGGGGGTTTTGTATGCAGATTGGATGATGTCAATGTGGCCGTTTTTGAACCGGTTTATCAATTCTGTCCAGGAATATCCGTTGATGTATTTAATTTCTACTCCCAGGCGTTGTCCCACAATATTCATAAGGTCAATGCTGAACCCAAATGGCTGATTCCCAATGGCAAAGTCAAAGGGGGGCCAATCGAGCTCGTTGCTCACCCGGATCACTGGATGTTTCCAGATAAACGCCTGCTCTTCCGGGGATAAGTTCAATTTCACCGGGGGCTGTTTTGCCCATGCCATGGGTTTTATCCCAAAAATAAAGGACAGTAGACACAGCAGGAACAAAATATGGGGCCACTTGCCATGAAAGCGGTTGACCTGCCTGGAGGTTGTCATTTTAGATTTGTCCTTATGCTTAATGTGTTTGTTTTTTTATGCAATGCCTCCATTGACACCGAGAACCTGACCTGTGATGTAAGACGCCTGGTGGGAACAAAAAAAGGTGACGGCTGAAGCAACCTCCCGGGGCGTTCCTGCCCGTTTCATGGGAATGGTTTTTGCTATTTCTTCCAGGGAGAGGTTTTTCACCATTTCGGTGTCAATGAAACCCGGAGAAACTGCATTCACCGTTATATTCCTTGATGAGACTTCCCTGGAAAGCGCTTTGGTGGCACCGATGAGCCCCGCTTTGGAAGCTGAGTAGTTAACCTGACCTGCCTGGCCCATTTGTCCCGAGGTCGAGGTGATATTTACAATTCTGCCAAAATTTTTTCGAATCATTGATTTTACCACAAACCGGGTGACATTGTAAAATCCTGTGAGGTTTGTATCCAGAACCCTTTGCCATTTCTCCGGTTTCATCCGTACCATGAGGGTGTCGTCTGTGATTCCGGCATTGTTCACCAGAATATCAATTTTTTTATGTTTTTCCAGAATATTTTTTACAGTTGTTTCTGTCTGATCCCGGTCTGCCACATCAAAGCAGATGATTTCTCCACTTCCTCCGGCATTTTCAATGCTGCATAAGGTATCTTTTGCTGCGGCTTCATTCTTGATATAATTAATGAGTATATGTCTGCCTGTTGCTGCAAGATCCAATGCAACAAAGCGCCCTATTCCCCGGCTGGCACCTGTTACCAGGGCAATTTCACTGCATTCGACGGTTTTTTGTGAATTTAAAGATGAATTCATGTGCTTAAATTTCCTTTTTTGAGACCATTGTTTTTTTATAACTGCCACGGGCAGACCTTATCAAAATACGGTCCGCCCGTGGCGGTTTTATATTAAAAGGCAGCCTCCAAAGCAACCTCAGCAGAGCCGCCCCCCCGATGGGCAATAGGAACCGGACAATTGAGCTGTCTACAGTTCCGGTCCGGGCCCATTGCCCATCGGGGGGGCGGCGGCATAATACCATTTGGCTCCGCGTCTACGACCCTATATTTGTTGTGGCTGGAGATTACAGCCATGTGGGTTTTATATGAAATACTCTGCAAATCAGGGACGTATTTCAAGTTTTGTTGTGGGTAAAGCCGGATCAGAATACAGTCTGCCCGTGGCAATTATAGCAAAAATAAAGAAATTTTAATAACAATAACTGTTCTTTTTGAGCAGGTCATTTGGTCTGTTTCACCGGTTGTTATGGAATGGAGAAGTATTGTTCAATGTGGGACTCAGGGATGGATATTTGCATCGCATGGGGAAAGTGACATGTTATGCGTGGTTATCTATGGGAAATCCGCAGTAAGCCTCATTACCGTGTTCTGTGATATCAAGACCGGTGACTTCTTCTTCCTGGGAGGCCCTGAGACCAATGGTATGTTTGATGGCAAGAAAAAGAACCATACCCGTACCAAATGCCCAGACAAATCCCACGCCGATGCCCATGAGTTGGGCCATGAGAGTGGTGGTGCTGAATGTTTCCACACCAAAGAAGGCGTAGGCAAGGGTTCCCCAGGCACCACAGACACCATGGACACTGATGCAGCCGACAGGATCATCGATCTTTAATATCCGCTCGATGAAAAGAACACTGTATACCACCAGAACACCTGCCACACCGCCGATGATCACGGAATCCCACACACCTACCACATCAACAGCTGCGCAGATGGAAACCATACCGGCCAGGAATCCATTGACGGTCATGCCCACATCGGGTTTCTTAAATGCCATCCATACAGCTGCCATGGCTGCAATACCGCCGGCGGCCCCTGCAATGTTGGTCATGACGGCAATGCGGGCAAGGTTACCGTCAAAGGTGGTGGTGCTGCCCGGGTTGAATCCAAACCACCCAAGCCACAGGAGGAATCCGCCGATGACGGCAAAGGGAAGATTATGCCCGGGGATGGCCCGGGGTTTACCGTCAGCGTCAAATTTCCCAATTCTGGGACCAATGACAATGGCACCGGCCAGGGCCAGCCATCCGCCAATGGAGTGTACAACAGTGGAACCTGCAAAATCATAGAAACCAACGCCAAGAACACTTTCCAGCCAGCCCTCCCCGTCCAGGAGGCTGCCCCAGGCCCAGCTGCCAAATGTGGGGTAGATAAAGGCGCATATGATGGCACTGTAAACAAGATAACTGGTGAATTTGGTGCGTTCTGCCACGCCGCCTGAAACAATGGTGGCAGTGGTGGCGGCAAATACACACTGGAACAGCCAAAAGGCAAACCCCCACTGGGTGGCACCGGTGCTACCAAGGAAAAACAAAGACTCATCCGGACCTGCAAACATGATATGAAATCCCACGGCCAGGAATGCGATGGTTCCCATGCAAAAATCCATGATGTTTTTCATCATAATATTCACAGCGTTTTTAGCCCGGGTGAATCCCGATTCCACCATGGCAAACCCTGCCTGCATTAAAAAAACAAGAAAAGCAGCCATGCAGGTCCACAATACATCCCCTCTGTACTGAAAAATTTCCATGTCTGTGAGGTACCGTACAATGGTGGTGCTTGTGGGAACACCGTTTATGTTTATCTCCACCTCCTCTTCAATGGGGCTGGTCTCATCCCGGTAAGCTCCGGATACGGGCAGCTCCCTGCGGATCTCTTCCTGGGTTTTTCCCTGGAACAGGTAAACCGGATAGGTGGCTACGGCTTTGTTTAAGGTGGCGTTGTCATTGGCACAGGCCATGGAGGCGGATGTGACTGACCACAACATACACAAATAAAGACTCATCAATAAAAAAAATTTTTTAACCCCTGGGGTTACGGGGAAGTGGGCTTTGGGTTTCATGTTTCGGGTCTCCTTGAATTAGAATTTTGTCAATGATAACTTTTTGTATTTATTAATTGTATCGGCAGTTAATTTTGGTTCTGGTTCTGGGTCACATTGTTATGTCAGGTGGGGATTCACGGGTGCCTGGGAAAATCAGATGGCAGATTCCCCTGTTTCACCGGTTCTGATACGGATGGCATCATCCACCGGAAGGATGAACAGTTTCCCATCTCCGATTTTACCGGTACCGGCTTTCTCCATGATGATGGAAATAATTTTTTCCACCATGTCTGTTGCTGCCACAATGGAAAGTTTAATCTTAGGAACAAAATCCACCTGGTATTCAGCGCCCCGGTAAATCTCTTTGTGACCTTTTTGCCTGCCAAATCCCTTGACTTCGGAAAGGGTCATCCCTGTTACGCCAAGGCTGTTTAATGCTTCTTTGACTTCATCCAGTTTAAAGGGTTTTATGATGGCCTCAATTTTTTTCATTTTTTTTGTCTCCTGGGGTGGTCCGGTTTAACGTTAAGTTGTTTTCATTGCCTGGTTTGTTTACTTAAAAGGAAGCAAGATTTCAGACTGTGAATCCCTTGCTCTCTTTTGCCTATTGCTTTTTTGTTCTTGTAAATCTTTAAAAGCATAATAGATGCCATGTGTTGTGTTTTTGTTTTTAATTTTTATATATTATTGAAATAATAGTAAAATTTGGGGTTGGTTTTTGAATTGATTTTGCTGTAGATAAATTCTATTTTCTATTTAATTGCAAAAAAGTATCACTTTGTATTTATAATTACTTTTTTGTTGTTATATAAAAGCGTAGGTATGAATTTGGTGTTTAATGGCGTGTATTACATTGGCTGGATGGGAAAAATATAATGGGTCAGGGTAGGGGTAAGAAACTCAACGGGCTTCATTTCAAAGCCGGCATTTTTAAATGTACCGATGGGTTCAGGCTTTTGTTATTGATGTTATCGACCAAGGCCTTTGCCAACGAAAAAAGCCTCGATAATGTCAATAACGAAAGCCTGAACCCACCACGAAATGCGAACACCGAAAGTTGAGTAAGAAAGTAACTGGAAATTGACAGGGAGAAGTAAAATGTTGGAAATATTTATAAAAGGCTTGACTGAAAGGTGTTTATGGTTGATAAATTAAATATAGTTAAGGACTAATAAAAGGACTGACATGTCTATCTACGAAAATGCGGGTACATTGTTTCTGGGAAGTCGTTTAAAAAGATTGAGTGATCAGTTTTTATCTGATCTGGGCAAAATTTATGAAGGGGCGGGAATTTCCTTTGAACCCACCTGGTTTCCCATTTTTTATCTTTTGGATACCACAGAGGATGTGACCATTTCACGCATTGCAAAACAGTTGGAGATAACCCATTCCGGGGCAAGTCAGATGGTGACCTCCCTGAAAAAAAAGGGCTTTGTTGAGATATCCCGGATTTGCCAAGACAGGCGTTTGAAAACCGTGGCATTCACGGCCCGGGGAAAGGCCAAATTAAAAGAGATCAAACCGGTGTGGAGAGCACTTCGGGAAAGTATGGATGATCTGCTTTCACCCAAAGGGCAGCGATCCAGGGTTTTGGGCCTTCTGGAAGAGTTGGAGGCAGGCATGGCCCGCATGGATCTTGTTATGACCGTGGAAAAAAGGCTTTTATTTAATCAGTTTCTGGATGAGATTGAAATTGTGCCTTACCTGGCTGAACTGCATGATGCGCTTATGGCTCTGGTGCTGGGATGGATTGCTGACAATCCCCACACCCTTCACCGGGATGTCAACTGGATGCATCAGATGCCTTTTACGGTTTCCGGGGGAAAAATGCCCCTGATTCTCATGGCAGTTCATCAAAAAGAGGTAATATGTGCCTGTGTTGCCATGCCTGATTCCCGGAATCACAGTGCTGAACTTTCCCTTGTTTTTAAAGTTGACCGGTTTTCCACCCATCTTGTTCAGGCTCTTTGGGATCAGATGAATGAACAACTGGAAAAAAAAGGGATTTTTCATGCAATCATACGGACTGACATCACCCATTCTTCCTTGTTAAAAATATTGCAGAAAAACGGGTTTAAATTAAGAGAAGTGGAAAAGAGTGCCGCAGGCCATGGCACCTGCATGTGTTTATCCAGAAATTTTAAAAAAGGAATAAAATCATGATGCAAAATATGGATGTATCCAATGCAATGACCATCAAAATGGATGAAATATTTACAACACTTCCAGACATGCCTGATTTTGTGGAGGGGATTAGAAGAGCTCCTAAGAGGCCCCTGCATCTGAATAAGTCTGAAATTGCCCTGGCCCTGAAAAACGCCTTAAGATACCTCCCCGAAGCCTGGCATAAAAAACTGGCACCGGAGTTTCTGGATGAACTTCTCACCTGGGGTCGTATCTATGGATACCGTTTTCGACCGGCGGGACGTATCCGGGGAAAATCCATTGATGAGTACAGGGGAAAATGTGTGGAAGGACGGGCCTTTCAGGTGATGATTGAAAATAATCTGGATTTTGACATTGCCCTTTATCCCTATGAGCTTGTCACCTATGGGGAAACCGGCCAGGTGTGCCAAAATTGGATGCAATACCGTATCATTAAAAAATACCTTGAACATGTCACCCGGGATCAGACCCTGGTGGTGGAATCAGGTCATCCCCTGGGACTTTTTAAATCATCCCCCACATCCCCCCGGGCCATCATCACCAACGCCATGATGTTGGGGCTTTTTGATGATCAGGAAAACTGGGAACGGGCCACGTCTCTTGGGGTTGCCAATTATGGACAGATGACCGCCGGTGGCTGGATGTACATAGGTCCCCAGGGCATAGTTCACGGAACCTACGGCACCCTTTTAAATGCGGCCCGCATGGAGCTTGGGGTGCCGGAAGACGGGAATATGACAGGAAAACTTTTTGTCACCTCGGGTCTTGGCGGCATGAGCGGAGCCCAGGGCAAGGCCATTGAGATTGCCAACGGAGTGGGCATCATTGCCGAGGTGGATGCTTCCAGAATCAAGACCCGTCATGACCAGGGCTGGGTGAGCCAAGTCACCCGGGAACCGGCTGAGACCTTTGCTGCGGCAGAAAAAGCCGTGGCAGCAAAAAAGGCTGTGGCCATTGCCTTTCATGGCAATGTGGTGGACCTTCTGGAATATGCTGTTGACAACAATATTTCCATTGATCTTCTATCGGACCAGACATCCTGCCATGTGGCCCATGGCGGTGGATATTGTCCCCAGGGGCTTACCTTTGAACAGCGTACGGAAATGTTGCGTTGTGATCCTGATGAATTTACAAAAAGGGTGGATCTCTCCCTTGTGCACCATTATAAATTGATTAAAACCCTGGTGGAGCGGGGAACCTATTTCTTTGATTACGGCAATGCTTTTATGCGGGCGGTTTTTGATGCCGGGGTGAAAGAGATCTGTAAAAACGGTGAAAACACACTGGATGGATTTATCTTTCCTTCCTATGTGGAGGATATCATGGGGCCGTTGATGTTTGACTATGGGTATGGGCCTTTCAGGTGGGTGTGTCTTTCCGGCAAGGAATCAGACCTTTTAAAGACCGATCAGGCGGCCATGAACTGCATTGACCCGGACAGGAGATTCCAGGACAGAGATAATTATATCTGGATAAGGGATGCCCAAAAGAACAAGCTGGTGGTGGGCACCCAGGCCAGGATTTTGTATCAGGACGCCATGGGCCGGGTGAACATTGCCTTGAAATTCAATGATATGGTAAGAAAAGGAGAAATAGGCCCTGTGATGTTGGGAAGAGACCACCACGACACCGGAGGCACAGATTCTCCCTTCCGGGAAACGGCCAACATAAAGGACGGCAGTAACATCATGGCGGACATGGCCATCCAGTGTTTTGCCGGGAACTGTGCCCGGGGCATGAGCCTTGTGGCCCTGCACAACGGCGGCGGGGTTGGTATTGGCAAGGCCATCAACGGCGGGTTCGGTCTGGTTCTGGACGGCAGTTCCCGGGTGGATGACATCATTCGACGGGCCATGCTCTGGGATGTCATGGGCGGGGTGGCCAGGCGCTCCTGGGCCAGGAACGAAAATTCCATGGCCACTTGTGCAGAGTTCAATGACATGTGCCGGGGGGAGGCCCACATCACAATTCCCTATCTCACCGATGAAAAAATGATTGATGATCTTGTGGACGACAAATATAAAAAATAGGGATGCAGTGGCAGGCTTGACCCCAGTGCTGCCGACCCCGGAATCGGGAGGAAAAAATGAATGGAAATTTGATTGTAAAAAATGCTGCGCAAGTGGTCACCTGCAGTGGTTTTAAGGCAAAACAGGGCCCGGAAATGTCCGATCTTTCCATCATTGACAATGGTGCTGTGATTATTGAGGCGGGCAAAATTAAAGCTGTGGGGGACTCCTTTGACTTGTTAAAAGGATTTGATACCCGGGAATTTGAGGTGATTGATGCCACAAGAAAGGCGGTGCTACCCGGGTTTGTGGATTCCCACACCCATTTTGTCTTTGGGGGATATCGTCCCGATGAATTTGCCTGGCGCCTCCGGGGGGACAGCTATATGGATATCATGAACCGGGGGGGAGGCATTGCCAATTCTGTACAGGCCACCAGAAACGCCTCCCCAGAGGAGCTCATGCAGGTGGGGCAAAAGCGCCTGGACTCCATGCTCAGTTTCGGGGTGACCACGGTGGAGGGAAAAAGCGGATATGGCCTGGATCTGGGCACGGAAATAAAGCAGCTTAAAGTAATGAAAGAACTTGGAAAAATCCATCCCATGGATATTATACCCACTTTCTTAGGGGCCCATGCCACCCCCCCTGAATTCAAAGGACGAACAGATCAGTTCATTGATCTTGTCATGGAGATGCTCCCTGAAATTGAAAAACAGCAGTTGGCGGAATTTTGCGATATTTTTTGTGAAAAAAATGTTTTCTCAGTGGAACAATCCAGAAAACTGCTGTCAAGGGCCAAAGAGCTTGGCTTTAAGCTCAAGATCCATGCCGATGAGATTGTTCAGTTTGGCGGGGCAGAACTTGCCGCCGAGCTGGGGGCGGTTTCTGCGGATCACCTTCTCCAGGCATCGGATCAGGGGATAAAGGATATGGCCGGGAGCGGTGTTGTGACAACCCTTTTGCCGGGAACCGCATTCAGTTTAAAGGAACCCTATGCCCGGGGACGATATATGATTGACAATGGATGTGCCGTGGCCCTGGCAACGGATTTAAATCCCGGCAGCTGTTTTTCTGAATCCATTCCCCTTATTGTTGCCCTTGCCACATTGTACATGCACCTGACCCCTGAGGAGGCCATCACGGCCCTTACCATTAACGGGGCTGCCGCTGTGGACCGTGCTGACAGAATTGGCAGTATTGATAAAGGAAAACAGGGCGATCTGGTTATTTTGGAATTTCCATCTTATCGCTTCATTCCCTATCATGTGGGTGTTAACACCGTTGAGACGGTTATCAAAAAAGGGGATGTGGTTTTTTCCAGGAATTTATAAGTTTTTTGGGCTCGGTTTTCTGATCTTAGCTTTTTCGTGCGTTGTTGTGGGCAGAGCCGGGTCAGAATACGGCCTGCCCGCGGCAATTTTATAAGAAAAGGCAGCCTCCAAGCCAAGCTAAGGCAGAGCCGCCCCCCGATGGGTAATAGGAACCGGACAATTGAGCTGTCTACAGTTCCGGTCCGGGCCCATTGCCCATCGGGGGGCGGCGGTATAATACCATTTGGCTCCGCGTCTACGACCCTATATTTGTTGTGTCCGAAAAGACATGCCCGTTATATGAAATACTCCGCAACCCCGGGGAGTATTTCTAACTTTGTTGTGGGCGGAACCGAATCAGAATACGATCCGCCCGTGGCGGTTATTTAGAAATTGAGCTTTTCGGCCTCGGGAGCAATTCCCGGCACTGTTTTTTCCTTGAGCAATGCCATGACAAGGGCCACGATACAAAGAAACATGATAATGATAAAAGGTACTGAGCCAATGATGGTGGCGGCTTTCAAACCGTTAAGACCACCTGAAAATGAAAATCCTATGGTGAGAACCCCTAAAAGCACTCCCCAGACAATGGTGAGCCGGTTGCCTGCCTTGGCATCGGAAGCATCCTGTCCTTTGGTGCAAAGCCGGGCCATGACATAGGTGGCGGAATCAGCAGATGTGATCACAAAAGAGGTGGCCAGCAAAACCCCCACAATGGACATGGGTATGCTAAGGGGCATCTGTTTTAAGGTTTCATATAAAGAGAGCTCCAGGGCCACTTTACCGATGGCTGTGCCCTGGAACAGATCCAGGTATATGCCGGTACCGCCGATGACGGTGGAAAAAACAAATGAGAACACCGCCGGTGCAAATAATACCATGAAAATAAATTCACGGATGGTACGACCGCGGGAAACCCTGGCAATGAACCCACCCACAAAGGGTGCCCAGGCGATCCAGAACGCCCAGTAAAATACAGTCCAGCCCCGGGTCCAGCCTTCATTTTCAAACAATACAGTGGAAAAGGAAAGTTTGGGCAGGTCCATTAAATAGGCACTGATCGTGGCTCCGAAATTTTTGAACAAAAATGAGGTGGGGCCAAAAATCAGAAAAAAGACAAACAAAATGAGCATAAGAACGATGTTCAGGTTGGACAGAAACTTGATGCCCCGTCCAATGCCGGTTATGGCGGAAATAACAAAGCAGATGGTGATAAAGGTGATGACAACTGCAACTGCAGCCGGGGTATTGGCAAAACCGAACAGATAGGAGAGTCCACCGGTCATCTGCATGGCCCCGGTGCCAAGACCTGTCACCACCCCAAACAGAGTGGCCCAGACGGCAAAGGTATCCACTATTTTACCGAATAGACCGTTGCAGGCCTTTTCGCCGAAAATAGGGACCAGACAGCCGGAAACAAGGGAACCCCGATTTTTACGAAAGTTAAAATAGGCAAGGCAAAGGCCCACAACCGCATAAATGGCCCAGGCATGGAAACCCCAGTGGAAAAAGTAAATTTCCTGGGCCAGCTTTGCGGCTTCTCTGGTACCGGCTTCTCCCATGGGAGGATTGGCCATGTGGCTCATGGGTTCAGCAATGGACCAGAATAACAGGCCGATGCCCATGCCTGCGGAAAACAGCATGGAAAACCAGCTTATGGTGGAAAATTCCGGTTTTTCGTCATCTTTGCCCAACTTGATTTTCCCCAGGGGGGACATTCCCAGGGCAATGCAGAACAAAAGAAAAGCAGTGACGCCTAAAAGATAGATGGACTGCATGTAGTGACAGATGCCACCCACCATGGCGTTGCTGACTTTGGCCAGCTGTTCCGGCATGAAAAGCCCCATGACTACAAAGGGTACGGTGAGGGCGATGGTGAGGTAAAAAACCATGGGATCCACTTCTTTACCGAACAGACGTTTCAGATAATTTTGATTTTCATCCATTTTTGTTTCCTTTTAAAATTGATTGTGCGGGTTTAGAACCATTTCCTGACGGGAAAACAACAAAACCTGATTATTTTAAACCGAAAAAATGTAAATATTTGGACAGTGCCCCATAATCACGTAGAAACGGCTGGATAATTTGTTGCACAACGGGGTTCCTATCACCCGCAACGGGTTAAGCGTTTATCTTCTTATTGACATAGGTCTTGAGGTCCTGTTCCATAGCTGGATCCATGTCCGGTTTTTTCCAGGCATCAATGCGTTCTTTTACATGTGCGGTGGCCCGGGCAACCATATCACCGTTGTTTTTTGCCTCCCACTCTTCATAGGTGCATTTACGTGTGATTTTGGACGGGAAAAATGCAGTGCGGCAGTGCATTGCGGTTTCAGGCTGCATCATAAAACTGCCTCCGGGGCCCACCCGCTCAATGAGATCTGTGTTTATGACTTCATCGGTGATTTCCAGGGGAGTCACCGCCTTTTTGATCATGCCGCATACCTCTTCATCAATAATGAATTTTTCAAAGCTGACAGCTGCATAGGAGCCAAGAATACCACAGGCCTGGTGGATGAAATGGGTTCCGGACAGCACAGGTGTTGCCATGAGCAGGGCTGATTCAATGCCGGACTGGGCATTAATGGAAAAGGAATCAGTGAGGTTACCGCCGTACCGACAGGGCAGACCGTAATGAGCCGCCATCTGGGTTGCAATGCCCATGAGCTGGAGTGATTCGGGCCCCCCCAGGCTGACACCGCCGGTACGCATGTCCGAGGCACATGAAGTTCCTCCGCAAACACAGGGGACACCTGGATTGATGAGTTGGGCCAGGACAATTCCGGACAGACTTTCTGCCATTTCCAAAGCAGCTGTACCGGCAATATTGATGGGGCCTGTAATACCGGCCAGAACCATGGAGGAAATCAATAGAGCCTGGCCCTGTTGGGCAAATTCAATAAGTCCCTGGAGGGTATCGTCGGCATAGGAGAGCGGAGACAGCGGATTCACAGACACGATGGAAATCGGATGATCCAGTTCAGCTGCGGGTTTTCCAAAAACAATGGATGCCATTTCCGTGATCTCTCTGCCGTTTTCCCGGCAGCAGGGGTTGGAAACCAAAGGCATGTCCGTAAGGGTAAAGGCCGCTTCCAGCATTTTTGTGGCTGCATTTTTCGGGGTTAATTCCGCAGGAATGGCAATGGAACCGGCTGCAAAATCCAGATAAGGGGATGTCTGGAGCAGTTTACAAAAATTTTTCTGATCCGTCAGGGTCCCGGTGCGGCGGGTGCCGTCAGGATCAATCACAAATGGGGCAGCCCATGCAGGACCAAAGGCAAAATGCTCTCCACCTATTTTGATGTTTTTTCCCGGATTTCTGGCCTGGATGATAAATTCTGAGGGAACGCTTTTAAGGGCGTTGAAAATCTGGGATTCTTCAAAAAAAACCTTTTCCCCCTCTGTTTTAAAACCATGCTTTTTAAAGATCTCAATGGCTTTGGCCTCCTTGAATGCAACCCCCACCCGGTTGAGAATACGCATGGCTGCATTGTGAATGATCTGAATCTGTTCGCCTGTTAACGGCTGTAGTCTATTTTGCATGGGCTGCTCCCTTAAAATGATTTTTTTGATATTAAACAGCAGTGTCACATCAGACACCGCCTTGAAATTCTTTGTTTTCCCTGGATTTTTTACCCTGTGGGGAACAATGGATATTTTGTTTAGCAATAGGTGTGCCAGATAAAATGTTTGTTTTAATATCTTTTTATTTTAAATGCTTATCTTTTTGTTGTAAAAGGATGACATGGGGTTGATGTGGAAGGAAAAATAATAAATTTCTTAAATCAGGGGCTGTATTTTAAGAAAATTATCATATTCTAATTCTGGATGTTTGGTGGGGATGGGGGCAGGCTGGCATCTTTGTTGTGTTTGTGAGCATCTGTATTATGTTCAGTTGGTTATCAAAAGTGATGACAACACAATCCAGATTCCTTTTATCAATTTTTAGTTTAAATATAGATTGTGGTATGATTATTGATTGTGAGAATGTTTCACAGGATTGTTTTTTGTACGAGAAGGCAGGCTTAAATCATAGACAGCAGAGCACCCGACGGCTGCCGGCCTGCGCAAATCATATTCTGATCCGGCCCTGCCCACAACGAAAAATGATACTCCAACAATTACAGGTCGTTGGATGGAGTGTCATATAAAAAAAATAATAACAATGATTTTCAAATTAAATGAATAAATTTTTTAAAACAATATGCACTGGAATGCTCTTTTTATGGGCGGGATTATTCCTGTGCACCGGGTTGAACGCTGCAGTTCCAGATTTGACACCGGAAGAAAACCTATGGCTGATCACCCACGATCGCAAGGTTCGTCTGGCCCATACCCCGGACTGGCCCCCCATGGATTTTCTGGGACAAGACGGTACCCCTTCGGGCATGGTGGCTGATTATATCCGTTTGATTGAAAAAAAGCTGAACTTCAGATTTAAAATCGTCCGGGTTAATTCCTGGGATCAAATGCTTGAAATGGCAAAAGATGGAACCATTGATGTCATCAGCGCCGGCCAGGAAACCCGTGGGCGCAGGGAGTTCATGAGCTGGTCCACGCCGTTTCTAAATCTCAAAACCACTATTATTGTCAAAAAACAGCACAGGGGTGAACTCACCCTTGAAAAGATGAAGGGAATGAAAATAGGTGTTGTCCACCAGTATGCAGTGGGCGAGTTTATCCGGGAATTTTATCCCCAGCTCACCATGATTGATGTGCCAAGTTCCGTAAAAGGCATTCGCATGGTATGCTTTGGAGAACTGGATGCCATGATCACTGAATTGCCCAATGCCCTCCATATTATTGAAATGGAAAAAATTCCCAATCTTCACCTGGGAGGAGATACCGGCTTTAAACTTCACCATGGCATGGGCATCCGAAAGGACTGGCCCCTTTTTAGCACCATCATTGAAAAAGCCCTGGCCACGGTCACTGAAGAGGAACACAAGAACATATACAATAGGTGGATGCGGCTGGGTACCCCGGTTTTTTATCAGACCCGGGCTTTCTGGTACACCATGCTGGGGGTGGCTGGAGTGGCCTTTTTTCTCATCGGCTCTGTCCTGATTTGGAATATGCAGTTAAAACGTCAGGTACACCAGCGCACCGAGGCCCTTCGGATCAACGAGGTGGGGCTTGAAGCCTTGCTGGCTCTGAATGAAAGACCCCATGGTTCCATACGGGAGATCATTGAATTTGCATTTCAACAGATGTTGGAATTGACCCAAAGCCGCTTTGGATACCTTGCCCTGGAGGATCAAGACGGCATCACCTATGTTGTGGATCACAGCCTTCCTGATGCCGGTCGACAATTCAGGGTTTTGAATCACGGAGGTGGTTTCAGTGGCGAAACAAAAGGATTCTGGGGAGAAGCCGTTAATCGTCGCAAGCCTATGATATCCAATGATTACCTTCGGTCAAACCCCCAATTAAAAGGGATACCTGCGGCCCACAAGAAGATTGTCCGCTATATGAACGTGCCTATTTTTAACCGGGGAGAAATAGTAGTGGTGGCCGGTATGGGGAACAAGGAAAGCGATTATACTTTGTCTGACCTTCGTCAGCTGAGCCTTCTGGCCCATGGGATGTGGCGTATGATTCAGCGTAAAAAAGCTGAATACGCCATGCAGAAAAGTGAAAAAAGATTTCATGATCTGCTGGAATATTCTCCCAACGGCATCGCCATCGTTCAGAACAATAAAGTTGTGTATGAGAACACCATCCAGCGAGAATTGATGGGAGATCTCAATTTCCTGAATCCAGGTAGAACCCCCAGATTTCACCAGGATGATCTGGCCGGAGTCCAGGCGTTTTTCCGGCAAATTACAAAGGATGAACTGAAGCAATCTGAAGTGGCATTTCGTTTTTACGGCAAAGCCGCTGATGAATCCCGGTATCCCCCCACCTGGGTTACCTGCATTGCCACCCCCATTGATTATAATGACCATGCAGCTTATCTGCTCATTTTCATTGATATGACCGAAGCCAAAAATCTGGAACATCTGCTCATTATTCAGGACAAGATGGCCTCACTGGGGCATGTGTCCGCCGGGATTGCTCATGAAATAAGAAATCCTTTGTCCGGTATCAACATTTATCTTGGCACCATTGAAAAATATTTCAGAAATCCGGATAAAGCAGATAAAATAGATGCCTCCATCCAGGCTGTAAGATCCGCTTCGGGCAAAATAGAATCTGTGATCAAGCGGGTGATGAATTTTGCCAAACCCACGGAACCCAGATTTGCCTTTATCCATATCAATGAACCGGTGCGGGAGGCAATCAAATTGACGAATTTTTCTTTGAATAAAAAAGGGATAAACATCACCCAGAACCTCGATGATGAGCTTCCCCGCTGCCATGCAGAGCCCCATCTCATCGAAGAGGTGATGCTGAACCTTATCAACAATGCCGCCGATGCCCTTTCCCAGGTTCGCGATGGCGGTGAAATTACGATTTCAAGCCATTCCACCGGGGAGAGCATAGTGATTCAGGTGGCAGACAACGGGCCGGGCATTCCCCGGGATTTACGGGAAAAAATATTTGATCCTTTTTTTACCACAAAAGCACACAGCACCGGTATTGGCTTGAGCCTGTGCCACCGCATCGTTACAGATCACAAGGGCAGGCTGGAGCTGAAGCACTCCAGTCGGGATGGCGCGGCATTTATCATTAAATTGCCGGTGTCCCCTTCCGGGGCCCGGTAGAGGGTTCACATTAAGGGGGGGACCTTTTTCATAACCGGTAGTACAAATTCCTTAAGGAAATATCATGACTGATTATACCCTGTTTATTGTGGATGATGAACAAACCATCCGGGAAGGCATTACTGCATACCTGGAAGAAGAATATACCCTTTATTCCTACATAACTGCCGAGGATGCGTTGGATGATCTTGTCCGCCGTTCACCTGATCTGGTGCTGCTGGATATTGGGCTGCCGGGAATGAACGGTATTGAAGCTCTTGAGCGGTTCAGGGAAATACGTTCTGATTTGCTGGTGATAATGATTACAGCCTATGAGGATGTCAACTCCGTCATACAGTGCATGAAAAAGGGTGCCTACGACTATATTGTCAAGCCCATTCAGATGGAAGGGCTGGATGTCACCATCAGAAATGCCCTGGAAACCATCCGTCTTAAAAAAGAAATTAAACAACTCCAGGAAAAACAGATTCGCAAAAATATGCCCTGTTTTATCGGTGAAAGCCAGGTCATCCACGACATCATGGATTACATTGAGCGGGTGGCCAAAAGCCCTGACACACCTGTGCTCATCCTGGGGGAAACCGGCACCGGCAAAGAATTGATCGCTTCCTCCATTCATCACAGAAGCCCCAATTTTCAAGGGCCTTTTATTACGGTTAACTGCGCCGCCATCCCCAGGGATCTCATTGAAAGCGAACTGTTCGGCTATGAAAAAGGGGCTTTCAGCGGTGCGGCGGCCAACGGTAAAAAAGGGCTTATTGAAATGGCAGACAAAGGCACTCTATTCTTGGATGAAGTGGGTGATCTCAATCTGGAGGCCCAGGCCAAGCTGCTTCGGTTCATGGAAAACGGTGAATTCTATAAAGTGGGTGGTACGGAAAAACGCCATGTCACGGCCCGCATTGTATCGGCCACCAACAAAAATCTGGAAGAAATGATCGAAAATGAGAAATACCGTAGTGATCTTTACTACCGTATTTCGGTGATCAAAATTCAGGTTCCATCATTGAACGAACGGGGGGGAGACGTATTAATTTTTGCCCGGTACTTTCTCCAGATGTTTAATGTTAAATTTGGCCGTGACCTCACCGGTATCAACAAGACAGCCAGGGTGATGCTGGAACGCTTTCAATGGAAAGGCAATGTCCGGGAGCTGAAAAATATGATGGAACGTGGGGTTCTCATGGCCAACGGACCGGAACTCACTCCAGAGGATCTGGGGTTGAGGGATCGAGGCGTCCCCGGGGGGAAAGATGAACCATTGGCGTTGCTCCCCCTTTCCCCGGAGGGTGTGGATTTAAACGCCATGAGATCATACATGGATAAATTTTACTTTTCCCAGGCCATGGAACTTGCCCAGGGTAATGAGACAAAGGCAGCCAGACTGCTGAAACTCAAGCACCATGCGTTCAGGTATCAATACAAAAAAAATATTAATGATCAAGAGCACTTGGATTGATAACCAAGGAGAAGTGCCCATGTTGTGACTAAATTCGGCAGGTGAATGCAATGATGGACGAGATACTTGAAACAATTAGAATTCTGTTGATTAACTTGTCATTTAATTGCTGGGGGCGATTATCTCCATATTATTACATGCTCCATTTTATCCTTGGGGTTTGATTCCAGGCTTGGGCATTTTAACAACGTACATACGATAGCAAATAAGTATTGAATAAGTCCACAACTATTCAGGTGTTTACATTTGATCTGTAATTCATTTGCCGGAAGCAGGGCACGAGATGGCAAATATCCAAGAAAGTTTGATGGCATGGCCATGTATCCATCATCAATATCCATTTAACTCGACCATTGATCTTAAGATATGATATGGTTCTTTTTAATTTTTTTTTATATGAAATACTCCGTGAATCAGGGGTGTATTTCAATCTTTGTTGTGGGTGGAACCGGATCAGAATACGGTCCGCCCGTGGCGGTTATATGAAATACTCCACAAATCAGAGGCGTATTTCAAGCTTCGTTGTGGGCAGAGCGAGATCAGTACAAGGTCTGCCTGTGGCAGTTATAAAAGGAGATGATCATGTCTGGAACCCCACGTAGAATAATCACCATTTTTATCCCCTTTGCCATGGGGTACTTCATTTCCTATATTTTTCGTGTGGTCAATGCGGTCATTGCCCCGGATCTGGTGATGGATCTTGATCTGGATCCCTCACAACTGGGGCTGCTCACCAGTGTCTATTTTATTTCATTTGCCTCTTCTCAGCTGCCATTGGGGTTGCTGCTGGATCGGTTCGGTCCACGCATGATCAATGCATTGCTTCTTGTTGTTGCAGCCCTTGGCGCTTTTATCTTTGCACGGTCCCATACCCTTATTGGGGTGATCATTGGGCGGGCCTTTATTGGATTCGGGGTGTCAGCCTGTCTTATGTCTGCATTCAAAGCCTATGTGATCTGGTTTCCGGAGAAAATGTGGCCCAGAATCAATGGATTCCAGATGGCTGCAGGAGCCATGGGTGCCCTGACTGCCACCACCCCTGTGGCCTGGGCCCTTCAAATAACCGATTGGCGGGGAATTTTCATGCTACTTTCCATGCTTTGCCTGTGTGTGGCAGCCATTTTATGTGGAGTGGTTCCTGAAAAAAAAGAGAAGAAAAAATCTGAATCATTAGCCGAGCAGCTGAGGGGAATTAAAACTATATTTACCAGTGGTCAGTTCCTGCGCACGGCTCCGGTGACCATTTTTTCCCAGGCGGGCTTTCTTTCCATCCAGGGATTATGGGTGGGGCCCTGGCTCCGGGACGTTGGCAATATGGCGCAGATGGAAGCGGCCATGCTTCTTTCGGCAATTGCCCTTTCCATGATGTCCGGGTTTGTTATTCTGGGCTATCTTGCTGAACAGCTCAGTAAAATTGGTATTAATGTCCTGAAAACCGCCGTTGGCGGAATGGTGATTTTCATGCTCATCCAGGGAGGCATCATTGCAGGGGTGCCCACCATGGTCCCCCTGATGTGGCTGTTGTTTGGTTTTTTCGGCACATCGGGTATCATCGCCTATTCCGGCCTTTCCCATTACTTCCCCCGGGAGCTTTCCGGGCGGGTCACCACCGGGCTCAATCTGATGGTTTTTCTGGCGGCGTTTGCTTGCCAATGGGTCATTGGTGCCATCATTAATGTGTGGGAAACCGGCATGGCAGACAGCTACGCGCCTGTGGGATACCAGGCGGGCTTTGGTTTGATGCTTCTGCTTCAACTTCTTGGACTTGCATGGTTTTTCATGGCACCGTTTATGGTGAAAAAAAAATTATCCCTGTCCTGACAGTTCTGCACACAGATTTTCCCCAAGGGATTTTAAATATGTAAAATTTTTGCAAATGGCCTCTAATGTGCCTTGTGGATGAACCATCAGGTTTAATAGACTTGGTCCGCGCTATTTCTGTCAAACTTATTTCATCTACGCTTCTAAAACCTTAATTGATAAATTGTAAAGGGGTGTTTATGGCAAAAAAACCTTCCAATCTGATTTATGGCGTGGATGATCGACCATCTTTCTATGAGATAGTCGTACTGGGGCTGGAACATATTTCGGTCATGACATTGGCTTTTGTCTTTCCGGTGATCATTGTGCAGGAATCCGGCGGCTCTATGCAAGAAGCTGCGGTTATGATTCAAATGTCCATGATTGCCGGCGGTTTGGGTACAATTCTTCAATCGATAAAGAACGCCCCCATGGGCTCCGGCTATCTATGTCCCCAGGTTTGTGGACCATCTTTTCTTTCCGCATCTATTTTGGCTGGAAAAACAGCAGGCCTTGGGGCTGTGTTTGCAGGGACTTTTTTCGGTGCCTTTTTTGAAGCCGTTTTTTCCAGAGTGATCAAGCGATTGCGCCAGTTCTTTCCGCCGGAGGTTACCGGCACAGTGGTGGCCATGGTGGGCATCACCGTGATTCCTTTTGCCATGACGCGTTTCTTCGGTCTCAATGAAACCAGTCCCACCATCAGGGCTCATTACGTAATAATCGCCGTAACAACACTTGGCGTTATCTGTGCGGTTACGATTTGGGGTAAAAAAAAGCTGCGTCTTTATAACATTATTATCGGCATGATGTTCGGCTATTTGTTATCATTTGTTTTCGGTGTTTTTACCACCGAGCAGACTGCCCGGCTGGCTTCCGCGCATTATATTGATTTTCCCGTTCCCATTTTTCATAAATGGACGGTCAGGTGCGATCTGGTGATTCCATTTGTGGTGGCATCGTTGTGCTCGTCGCTTAAAACCATCGGTGATCTTGTGACCTGTCAAAAAATCAATGATCCTGACTGGAAACATATGGATATGGATTCAATGAAAGGCGGTCTGCTGGCGGACGCAGCTGGCGCTATGAGTGCTGGACTCCTCGGAGGAATGGCGCAATCTTCATCGTCGAGCAATGTGGCTTTGTCTTTGGCTACGGGTGCCACCAGCCGGATAATCGCTTGGTCGGTGGGGCTTTTGCTGATTGCTTTGGCCTTTTTCCCCAAATTCGCGACCATATTTGTCATAATGCCTGCACCGGTCATCGGCGCTACCCTTGTATTTGCAGTGAGTTTTATGATCGTTGTGGGGCTTCAGATAATTACCTCCCGCATGCTGGATGCTCGGAAAATGCTGGTGGTGGGAATTTCGATTATTCTTGGCCTGAGTGTCGACATGGTACCGGGGGTGTATGCTGGCGTGCCCTCGTGGATTGCTCCGGTTTTCAGTTCTTCATTGTCCTTGGCCACGATTTCTGTTGTTATTTTAAACATTTTATTTAGAATCGGGATTGCTAACAAAAAGACGTTGGTCCTTAAACCAGGAGTGGCTTCCGGACAGGCAATTTATAATTTTACAGATACCTGTGGTCGAGAATGGGGGGCTCGTAATGAAATTATTGCCCGTGCTACCCGTATTCTTACTGAATTGTTCGAATCTTGTGTAAGTTCCGATCTCGCAAAAAGCGATATTGTTGTTGATATGCGTTTTGATGAATTTAATCTGGATCTTAAGCTGAGTTATCATGGAATGCCGTTGGATTTTTCAGCGGATGCGCCTTGCATTGATGATATTGTAAATGATGACGAATCCCTGCGACGACTCTCCACGGCAATTATCCGGAAAACTGTAGACCGCATGAAATGTGAAGAATTCCAGGGAAAAACGATATTGCGTATTCACCTTGATCATTAAAAATGATAACTCATATTCAACACCTTTGCCAAATTTTAAATTATCAGGAACAAACACTATATATTGTGCTTGCAAGATTTTTTGAGTATGGATATATAGAGCACAATATATACTGGAATAAGATTAGCTAAGGTGTTGATTAAGTAATAAATCTTAAATGATTTACGTTTTTTGTTCTAAACTCAACTTTCGGTGTTCGCATTTCGTGGTGGGGTCAGGCTTTCGTTATTAACATTATCGAGGCTTTTTTCGTTGGCAAAGGCCTTGGTCGATAACATCAATAACAAAAGCCTGACCCCGTCGGCATACTGAGCCTATCGGTACATTTAAAAATGCCGGCTTTGAAATGAAGCCCGAGAGTTGAGTTCTAAATGATTGCTTTTTCCGTCGGATGGATCAAAAAGATTTATTGCATTTTCCTCACATTTTTTTCACCATGGAAGAAATATTTGATACTATCATAACTCCTTTGATGCCCTTATATAAAGATGAACAAGGCGAATTTTGAACTGTTTTTTTACATACCCTTCTGGTGTAAAAGCTGTCAAGGATTAATTACCGGGAAAAAATGCAGATTCAAAAGGTGTAAGATTCTGATAAAGGGGAGGGGGCTTTTCCTTGAGCCTTTTATGCCGTCTAATCTGGGTCGAATGATTTTACAAATTGTAAAAAAAAATGACACGGGTTTAATCCTTTTTCATTTGGGAAAATCGAGGATTGAAGAACAGGGGCAGTTCTTGCTTGTTGTTGATAAAAAGGCATTAGGTGGCACAACATTTGCCTTTTGTCAGGATAGCAAGGGCAGGCATGATCGTTATGTTTCCTCGTCATTCTGCCTCAGCTGGTGGTAGCTGGGTGTTTTTTTCCACCCTTTGGTCATCATTGATTCAATTATTGAAATGCAAGGAGGAGATCATGAAAAAAAAATCGGACAGCATGGTATACACCCCCGGACAATATGGAAAAAAACACTTAACAGTTGCGGAGTGGAGAGATGCACACATTCAAAAATGGGCAGCTCGCCAGGCAGCCCTTACCTCGAAAAGCTCAGACGCTAAGGATCATCCAGTGATTTGCTTTTCGCGAAAAATCGGTGGGGGAGCTCTGGAAATTGCAGATATTCTGGCGGAAAAAATCAATTTTCGGGTCATTGACCGGGAGATTCTTGAACACATGGCAAGCCAGGCCAATCTCACAGAAAAGACAGTGGCTTTTTTTGATGAAAGGTATCCAGGCAGGATGAGCGAGCTGCTGGCCATGCTCACCACGGAAAAATCATTTATCAAGAGTGATTATGCCCGTGAGCTTGCCAAATCGGCCCTTGCCCTTGCCGACCTTGAACCCACCATATTTGTGGGTCGGGGACTGCATCTGATTCTTCCCCGGGAACGGGTGCTGGCGGTACGGTGTATCTGTAGCCAGGAGTTTCGGGAGAAACGGCTGGCCCATCAACTGGGCATTGACCGAAAAACGGCCCAAGAACGGCTCAGTGAGATTGATAAAGAGCAGCGCGATTTTTTTAAACGCATCTACCAGAAAAAAGATGCCAGCCCCTATGAATTTGATCTGGTGATAAACAGGGATTATATCTCCAATCCTGAAGATGCGGCTGCTGTGGTGGGCTGTGCCTATGAACGTAAGTTCAATAAAGGGTAAGCTTGAAGCTTACCTTTTCATATAAAAACTGCCACGGGCAGACCGTATTTTGACCCGGTTCTGAAGGGGGATGCGCTTAGTGGGCAAGCCCCCCTCCAAGCACTTTGTACAGGCTGACCCTGTTGGCCAGCTCCTGGCGCTGCAGGTCAATTTCGGCGATTTGGGAAGCAAACAACGACCGCTGGGCATCCAGCACGTTTAAAAAGGAGTCAATGCCTTCGTTGTACCTTTTCATGGAGAGATCGCAGGCATTTTGACTTGCCCGAACCAGCATGTGTTGAGCTTTAAGCTGCTTTCCCAGGGTCTCTTTGAAGGCCAGGGCATCTGCCACTTCTTTAAACGCCGATTGCAGGGTTTTTTCATATTGAACCACGGCAATTTTCTGGTCAATTTCTGCTGCCTTTACCAGGGTTTTGTTTCGTTTACCATTGAAAATGGGGACAGAGATGGATGGCCCGAGCCCCCATCCCGCATTATCAGAGGAGGAAAACAAGTTTCCAAGATCGGAGCTTGAGTAGCCAAGATTACCGGTGAGCGCAATACGGGGATAAAGGGCGGCCCGTGCCGCACCAATATTGGCTCCGGCCGCTTTTAGTGAATACTCGGCCCCAAGGATATCCGGGCGTTTGAGGAGCACCTCTGATGAGAGCCCCACTGGGATCTCCTCCATGACTGCGGCCCTATCAAGCTCTGTTGACATGGGAATTCCAGAGAGCCCCTTGGTTCCCATAATGGCCACCAGGGCGTTTTTATCCAATTGCACCAGGCGTGTAAACAGGATCGTATTCACCCGGGCAGACTCCAGGGCAATGCGGGCCTGGGACAGATCCTGTTTGGTGGCCACGCCGTTTTGGTAGCTTTTGTTCACCAACTCGTATGTCTGCCGACGCGTTTCCAGGGAATTTTTTGACATTTTAAGGGTTTGCAGGTCACTTGTCAGTTGAAGGCAGGCATTGGCTGCCTGGGCGATCAATGAGATGGTGATGCTTTTCCGGGCTTCATCGGTGGCCAGATACTTGTTCAAGGCGACGTGGCCCAGGCTTTTGATGCGACCGAAAAAATCGATTTCATAGTACGGCATGGCAAGGCTGGCCCGATACTTTTCACCGGTGTTGCCGTGAAAATCGCTCTGATAGTCCCCGGTGCCGGCGGCATTGAGTTCCGGCTGCAGCTTGGAGTGTTCAATGTTGTAGAGGGCCTGGGTTTTCTGAACACTGAGCACCGCACTTTTCAAGTCCCGATTGTTGGTAAGGGTCGTTTGAATCACCGTTTGCAAATCCTGGGACTGGAAAAACGTTTTCCATGGAATATCGGTGGTAAGTCCTTGATCGGTTTTCATTTTATCCGAGGTTGCCTCACCTTGAATCGACGACCAGTCCGAGGCGGTCACATTTTCCGGGCGATGATATGCCGGGCCAAAGGAACACCCTGAGATCATCAGGGCACCTGCCACGACCAAACATGCAATTATTTTCATTTATTTCACCTCATTGTAGCCGGGTTCCAGCGCTTTTTTGTTTTTGATTTTCAGGGATGAGATGCGCTCGATGAGAACAAAAAACAGAGGCACAAAGTAGATGGCCAGAAAGGTCGCCCCGATCATCCCGCCGATGATGGCAAGACCTATGGCATTCTGACTGGCGGCACCGGCACCGGTGGATTTTGCAAGGGGCAACACCCCGAGCACAAAGGCCATGGAGGTCATGATTATGGGTCGAAACCGCAGCTTGAATGAGGTCAGCGCCGCCTCAACCAGGGGGGTTCCCGATTCATAAAGCTCTTTGGCAAACTCCACGATCAAAATGGCGTTCTTTGCGCACAGCCCCACGGTGGTGAGCAGGGCCACCTGGAAGTAGACATCATTGCTCATACCAAAGGCCAGGGTGGCGATCACCGATCCCACAATCCCCAGGGGCAACGCCAGCAGCACGGAAAAGGGGATGGCCCAGCTTTCATACAGAGCGGCCAGGCTCAGGAACACAATGATAATGGATATGGCATACAGGGCAGGGCCCTGGGAGCCGGACAACTTCTCTTCATAGGAGGTGGTTGACCAGGCGTAGCCGATGCCTTCGGGGAGTTCTTCTGCCAGTTTTTCCATTATAGCCATGGCTTCTCCCGTACTGACACCGGAGGCATTTCCCCCCTGGATGTTGATGGAAGCGTATCCGTTGAAACGTTCCAGCCGGGGAGACCCATAGGTCCAGTGGCCTGTGGAAAAGGAGGTAAAGGGCACCATTTTCCCGCTGCCGTTTTTTACATACCATTTTTCGATGTCACCGGGCTGCATCCGATCCCTGGCCTGGCCCTGGACATAGACCTTTTTTACACGTCCGTTGTCCATGAAGTCATTGACATAGGCGGACCCCCACGCGGTCTGGAGGGTGGCGTTGATCTCCTTGATGGAGAGCCCCAGGGCCCGGGCCTTTTCCATGTCGATTTCGATTTTGTACTGGGGCACGTCATTCAGCCCGTTGGCTCGAACCCCCACCAGCTTAGGGTTCTGGCGGGCCTTGCCCAGCAGCCGGTTGCGGGCATCCATGAGTTTTTCATGGCCCGCGCCCACATAATCGATGAGCTGGAGGTCAAACCCGGAGGCCGTTCCAAGGTCAATGATGGGCGGCGGATAAAAAGCAAAAATCATGGCGTCCTTGACCCGGGACATGGCCCGGTTGATCTTCCCGGCAATGGACATCACCGACTCGTCCCGGTTCTCCCAGTCCTTGAGGTTGACAAAGGAAACTGCGGTGTTCTGACCGTAACCGGCGAAGCTGAAGCCCACAACGGTCATGTACTCCCGGAACTGATCTGCCAGATTGCCGTCCAGGTAATCGGTATACTTCTCAAGGGCCGAGGCGGTCCTGGCCGCAGTGGAGGCAGCGGGGGTGGAGACTTGAACAATGAGCACGCCCTGGTCTTCATCCGGCAGGAAGCCCGTGGGAATACGAACGAACAAATAGCCCAACCCCACAAAAATCATCAGATAGACGGCAATGGAGCGCTTCCAGTTGCGCGTGATTCGGCCTGACGCGCTGTGACTGACGTTTCGGGCCTGGTCGAATATCCGGTTGAACCACCCGAAAAAGCCGGTCCTTTTCTCCTGGTGGCCCGGGGCCACCGGTTTGAGAATGGTGGCGCACAGCACCGGGGTCAGAATCAGGGCCACAATCACCGAAAAAGTCATGGCGGACACGATGGTCAGCGAGAACTGGCGGTAAATGGCACCGGCGGATCCGGAAAAGAACGCCATGGGAATAAACACGGCGGACAGTACCATGCCGATGCCGATGAGGGCGCCGGTGATCTGGTCCATGGATTTGCGGGTCGCGTCCATGGGCGACAGGCCTTCTTCGGCCATCACACGTTCCACGTTTTCCACAACAACAATGGCGTCGTCCACCAAAAGGCCAATGGCCAGAACCATGGCAAACATGGTCAATGTGTTGATGGTAAATCCAAAAAGATGCAGGGTCGCAAAGGTGCCCAGCAGGACCACCGGAACCGCCAGGGTGGGAATCAAGGTTGCCCTGAAATTCTGTAGAAACAGAAGCATCACAAAAAAGACCAGGATAATGGCCTCAAACAGGGTATGGACCACCGATTCAATGGATATTTCCACAAAGGGCGTGGTGTCATAGGGAAAGGAGTAACCCACGCCGTCCGGCAGGTACTGTGACAGCTCCGCAAGCTTATCCTTCACACGCTTGGCCGTATCCAGGGCGTTGGCGCCGGTGGCAAGGCTCACGCCAAAGGCTGCGGCGGGCGTTTGGTTGCGCTCTACGACGGTTCCATAGGTTTCCTGGCCCAGGGAGATGTCGGCCACATCCTTGAGGCGTACCTGGGATCCGTCCTCATTGACCCTAAGAATGATCTCCCGGAACTGGTCCGTATTTTTCAGCCGGGATTGCGCCAGGATGGTGGCGTTGATCTGCTGGCCCCGGACGGCGGGCAGGGCCCCGAACTGTCCGGCGGAAACATCGATGTTCTGCTCGGAGATGGCTTGCAGTACCTCATTGGTGGAGAGATTGTAGGCAAACAGCTTTTCCGGGTTCAGCCACACCCGCATGGCATAGGGAGAGCCGAAGGTGCTTACAGAACCGACACCCTTCACCCTTGAGATGGGGTCCTGGATGCGGGAAGCCACCAGGTCTGCCAGATAGGTCTGGCCGATCTCCGGGTTGGTGGAATGGAAACTGGTCACAAACAGATAGGAGGTTGAGGCTTTTTCCACCACCACTCCCTGGGCCTGGACGGCCGCCGGTAACAGCGGCATGGCGGTCTGTACCTTGTTTTGCACCTGGACCTGGGCAATGTCCGGATCGGTGCCCGGCTCCAGGGTGACAATGATCTCCACTTTACCGGTGGCATCGGAGGACGAGCTGAAATACCGCATGTTATCGATGCCGGTCAGCTGCTGTTCGATGACCTGGGTGACCGAGTTTTGAACCGTATCCGCAGACGCCCCGGGGTAAAACGTGCTTACGGAAATCTGGGGCGGTGCCAGGGTCGGATATTGTTCCACCGGCATCTGGGGGATGGACAGTATCCCCGCCAGCATTATGAGTAATGCGATTACCCAGCCAAACACCGGGCGATCAAGAAAAAAACGTGACATGATATGCTTCCTTATTGCATGGTGCTGTAAAACCCATGGGCAAGGGCCAGGGTTGCCGGAGATGCTTCCACTTCAACGCCGGGGCCAAGTCTTTGAAATCCCTCGGTGACAATGGTGTCGTTCTCGTTGAGGCCTGTGCTCACAATCCAGCTGTTCCCGTAAGACCCCTCCACTTCAATGGGCTTGGGGCGGACCTTGTTCTCCTTGTCCACCACCCAGGCCACCATTTTCCCGCTGGGCTGCAAAATAGCCGCCTGCTGGGGAATTAAAAGTACCTGGGCTTTATCCAGAAAAAGCGTAGCACTCACAAAAAAACCGGGATACAGCTCTTCCGTGGGGTTGGGAAACAGCGCCCTCAGCACCACGGAAGAGGTGGTGGGATCCACGGTGACCTCTGAAAATTTAAGTTCTCCTGTGTGGCCGTAAAGCCCCTGGTTGTCCCCGTAATCGAGCCTGACCATGACCTTGTCGGTGTGGCTGCTTTTTTTCTTGAGTTCAAATAATTTTTTTCTGGCCTGCTGCATGTCCACATAAATGGGGTCAAGCTGGGTAATTTCAGCCATCATTTTGGCCTGATTGGCCGTTACAAGAGCCCCTTCAGTAACCGTTGATTTGCCGATACGCCCCGTGATGGGCGCATAGACTCTGGTATAATCCAGGTTGATTTTTGCCCGGGCAACCGAGGCATTGGCCACGGCCACGGCGGCCCGGGCCTGGAGGAGCGCGGCATGGGCATCATCGTATTCCTGGCGGCTCACCGCTTTGTCTTTCACCAGTCTGCCATACCTTTTTTCACGGGCCCGGGTCGCCTTTAACTGAGCCCGGGCCTTGAGAAGATCGGCCCGGACGGAATCATACACAGCCTGGTAGGTTGACGGGTCAATCTGGTAAAGGGGCTGCCCCTTTTTTACCATTCCGCCTTCTTCAAAAAAGCGCTCAAGCACAATTCCTGTGACCTGGGGTCTGACTTCTGCCACTTTAAAGGCGTTGACCCGCCCGGGAACGGTTTGGGTATATTGAATGGCTTGTTTTTTCAATGTTATGGTTGAAACCGGGGCTTTGAAAGCCCCACCTCCCGCTTTTCCCGGCTCCTGCGCCATGGCAGAAGAGGTAATCAAAACAAAACCCAGGATCATGGGAGCAAACAGTCCCTTGACACCTGAGGGGAGATGTAAATGATAAAACGGGGATTTTATTATTCCAATCCTCATAATTGTTCTCCAAATATTTAAGCAATTTATGATGCACACCCCTGATAAAACCGGGGGTGTAAATGATGAACCGCTTATGGCCACGCCTGATGGGCACTTGGGTTCGTATTGTGGGCAAACAGCCCGTATCTCAAAAAAATTGGCCCCCGGCAATGGCACCGGAGGCCAATTCTATTCAGTGTGAATTCAATTGTGGTTTCTGGGTTTATTAAAACTTGAACCCCAAATTTGACAGGATTCGAAGGTGGGCTTGCTGCATCACCTTAAGTTCCTCCTCGGATAATCCGTTGAACAGCAGGGCGGAAAATTCAGCCACAATGGGGGCATACTCTTCCAGAACCGCACGCCCCGCGTCGGTGAGAAACACAAGCAACCGCCTTTTATCCCCCTCATCGGAGCGTCGCTGGACATAGCCCTTTTGTTCAAGGGATGCGATGATGCGGGTCATGTTGTGGCGGTTTTTGTGGGTGAGTCTTGCAAGCTGACTTTGATGGGTTCCATTTTTTGCCGCAAGTACGCCCAATACCATAAAGTTTTCCGGGGTAATGGCAGCTCCCGCAGCTTCAAACCGCCGCCTGATTGCTGCACCGATTTCAAGATCCATCAAATGAATAATCATTCCTTTGGCATCTCGATTTGGAAAAGCAGGGTTGTCGAAAAGTTCAAAATTTTTGAGTTGTATGTTTTTTGTTGTCATAGCAACGTTGCTATAGCAACAAATTAATGACCGGTCAATATCATTATTTTGTTTTTAGGAGCTTTAAGATGAGGCTTAACTATGCTTTTGTTAGTTTTTTCTATTTTAAACAATGGGTTGTGTGTGGGGGGGTGAGAAATTAACCATGGATTTATTTGAAAAATATAAGCGGACCAGGACATTGAACCCGATGCTGTGTTGAGATGCATCTATGATAGAGCATATCGATTTTGAGTCTGAATGCACATTATAATTATCAATTGGATCGTGATGGGTATCTGTGGTAACTCCTTTGAAAATGAAAATCATGAATCAGATATATAAATGGAGCAGGTGGGCACTGGGCATTATTTTTATTTATGCCGGAATTACTAAGCTCATGGACCCCCGGGTTTTTGCCGTTTTAATTGAGGCCTACGGCATTGTGCCGGAAGGATTGATTTTTCCTGCGGCGGTGTTGCTGCCCCTTATTGAGGTGGTGGCAGGGCTTTTTATTGTTTTTGACATCAGGGGAAGTCTTGCTGTCATCTGCGGATTAACCATCTTTTTTATGATAATTCTTGGCTATGGTATTCACATGGGACTGGATGTGGATTGTGGATGTTTTGGGCCTGAAGACCCTGAGTCCCGAGCCTTTCATGGATTGAGACAGGCATTTATACGGGATGTTTTCATGTTGCTGGATATTTTATTTATTTACATCTGGCGCAGGTATCAAGGTATTGCCCCCCGATTTTTGCGTGATTTTGTGACAGATTTGCGGAGTATTTTATATAACCGCCACGGGCGGACCGTATTCTGATCCCGTTTCGCCCACAACAAAAGTTGAAATACTCCCCGGATTTGCGGAGTATTTCATATAACGGGCATGTACTGTGGGACACAACGAATATAGGGTCGTAGACGCGGAGCCAAATGGTATTATACCGCCGCCCCCCGATGGGCAATGGTCCCGGACCGGAACTGTAGACAGCTCAATTGTCCGGTTCCTATTACCCATCGGGGGGGCGGCTCTGCTGAGGTTGCCTTGGAGGCTGCCTTTTCATATAAAAAATGATTTTGAATATTAACAGGAGAAAAAATGAAGCTTGTGAAACAGGTTTTTAAGTGGATGGTATTGACATGTCTTGTGGTGGGTGTTTCCACCCCTGCATTTGCCTTGTTTGGTAATAAATTTGAAAAAGAACTGGAAAAAGAAGCCGGGGCTGTGAAATTGGTACGTGAAATCCAGCGGGGCAATTATGATGTGGTGACAACGGAAGAGCTTAAAAAGTGGATGGATGAAGGTAAGGACATGCTCATCGTGGATACCATGCCCTATGAAGCCAGTTACAAAAAGAATCATGTGCCGGGAGCGGTTCAGTTTTTGTTTCCCATTCCGGATATGGATCAATGGGACAGCAAAGAAACAGATGGAAAATCCCAGGCTGATTATGTTAATCTTTTGGGAAAAAATAAAGATAAAATTCTTGTGATTTATTGCGGTTTTGTTAAATGTACCCGAAGCCACAACGGTGCAGCCTGGGCCTCAAAACTGGGCTATAAGCATGTATATCGGTACACCGGAGGCATTTTTGCCTGGAAGGGTGCCGGTTTTTCTGTGGAAGGCATGAAATAATCGCCATGACCCCTTTGATACTCAACTCCATGGAAGATAACTGCAATCCCGCTGCGGCCCATCTTGTTGTTTCCCTGAAGGAGTATGCCAGAAATCTCTATGAGACCCGGCAGCTTTTATGCTCGGAAGCGGTGCTTGTGGCCTTGAACAAGGGGTTGAACGGGGGATTAACCGAAGAGCAGGCCGTTGCCATGGCTGCACCGTTTTGTGTGGCCATGGGTGACAGCGGCTGCCTGTGCGGTGCCTTAAGTGGCGCTGTTCTGGGGGCCGGCCTGTTCATTGGAAACAGCCGCCCCTATTCCCATCGCCGGGAGATGCGAAAAAGCGGGCTTGCCCTTCATAATGCTTTTAAAGCTGCCAATGGTGCCACCTGTTGCCGGGTGTTGTCCAGGAAGGTCAAGCATGATAAAAAAGCACATTTTAAACAGTGCGCCGGTTTAACAGCAGATGCCACGGAAATGGCGGCTCTGCTGATTCTGGATAAACGCCCTGAATTGCTCCAGGCCTTTGACAGCCCGGTAACATTAAAAAAACATGGTCGTCTGGGGGGGATGATGGCGTATCTGTCCCGGTGGTTTTGATCATCTATTGTCCTTCATCCATTCTGTGTGCTGAGATTGTTTTTTATATGAAATACTCCGCAGATCAGGGGGGGATTTCAAACTTTGTTGTGGGCAGGGCCGGATCAGAATACGGTCTGCCCGTGGTAGTTATATTCGTTTTCTGCATTCAAAGTTGCGAAAAATGGTATGTTTTTTGATTCAATGCTCGTGGAATGTGATAAAAAATAGTTGATTCCTTTTTCAAAAGGTGTATACTTCTCATTTTTTCGGCGGACGAGTGGAACCCCGCCTTATAAATTCTCCCTCACTAATGATATTTAAGTCATGTTGTCGGTGCCTGGGCAACATGTAAAAGGTGGCTATGCTTACAATTACCAGACAGTTTAAATTTGATGCGGCCCATCGGCTGTTCCTCAAAAATCTCACCCACCGGGAAAACCATGACATATTTGGCAAGTGCAGCAAGGTTCATGGACACACCTATTGTTTAAAAATCACCATTTCCGGCAAGGTCCAGCCCACCGGGATGATCCTCAACTTTACAGATCTTAAAAGAATTGTTGAAACCCGCATTATTGACCGTTATGATCATAGTTTCCTTAATGATCTTGATGAATATAAGGATTTACCCACCACGGCGGAGAACATGGCCCTTTATATTTTTAAGGCGCTCTCCCCCTGCCTTAAATCCAGGGACCTGACGCTGACCCGTGTGGTGCTTTATGAAACCCCGGATTCATGGGCAACGGTGACCTCTGATGTCTGATCCCCAATGTGGCGGGAACTTCTCACAAAATTCATTACCCCCTGATCCTGGCCCTGATTTTCGTTTTTCCCCGGTAGAATCCTTGCCTGATATGATGATTGAAGTTTCTGAAATATTTACATCCATTCAGGGAGAAGGTCCTTTTCTGGGACGACCTGCCTCTTTTTTAAGATTAAGTAAATGCCTGCCCCCCCTTTGCCCCTGGTGCGATACACGGCATGCCTGGGAACCGGGTGAATGGATATCCATCAAAACGGTGGCTGCCGGGATAGTGGCATTGGAAAACAAGCTTTGTGTGATCACAGGGGGAGAGCCTTATCTACAGTGGAATGCCGGGTTGAATTTTTTGGAAAAATATCTCATTGAACAGGGCTTGACCGTTCAATATGAAACCAGCGGTAAAGTTTTAATTCCGTCGGATTCCAGGGGATTTAAGGTCTGTTCTCCCAAATATCTTGCCGATACCTGGCATTTCATTCCTGAAAATACAAGCCTTGCACACTGTTTTAAATTTGTTGTGAAAGATGATTTTACAAAGGTGAATGCCTTTATAAAAGAACACCATATTCCTGCAAATAAAGTGTGGGTCATGCCCATGGGGGCGCTGCGGCATGAACAGCTTGAACATTCTTCCAGGATCTGGGATTTTTGTGTAAAAAATCATTATAATTTTTCCCCGCGCCTTCACACATTGTTTTTTAACAACCAGCAAGGAGTTTAACATGGTTGATGCAATAATTGTCTTGTCCGGCGGTATGGATTCTGCCGTACTTCTGGCTGATACCCTGGAGCAGGGGAAAACAGTTGAGGCCATCAGCTTTGATTATGGTTCAAAACACAATGGCCGGGAACTTCCCATGGCCCGGGAATTGTGCGAACACTTCAAGATTGACCATGAAATTATCCCACTGCCCTTTATCAATGAACTTTTTTCATCCTCTCTTTTATCAAGTGGCGAAGATGTTCCGGATGGTGCTTATATGGCATCAAACATGAAGAGTACTGTTGTGCCGTTTAGAAACGGGATCATGCTTTCCATTGCCGCCGGGTATGCTGAATCTGTGGAGGCTTCAGAAGTGTTGTTAGGCTCCCATTCCGGGGATCATCATATTTATCCGGACTGTCGCCCGGAATTTAACAATGCCTTTGCCCATGCGGTGAATGTGGGCACCGACGGAAAAATTGATATTCGTTTTCCGTTTTCCCATCTTAATAAAAGGGACATCGGAGATATAGGAAGACGTCTGGGAGTTGATTTTTCGCGAACCTGGACCTGTTACAAGGGTGGTCGGATTCATTGCGGTACCTGCGGGGCCTGTGATGAGAGAAAATATGCCCTGCGACATGAACAAGGGCTGGATGTTACACGATATCTTGTGTGAGTTGTCCATCAGATTTTCCAGCCCTTATAACCGCTGTGGACGGACGGGCTTTATTTTTTTTGACCTTGGTTACATAGAATGAATATTGAAGACGGTATTATGCCGCCCCCCCCCGAGAGGCAATGGTCCCGGCCCGGAACTGTAGACAGCTCGATTGGCCGGTTCCTATTACCCCTCGGGGGGGCTCTGCTGAGGTTGTCCAGAAGTTTTATTTTCTAACTCAACTTTCGGGCTTCATTTCAAAGCCGGCATTTTTAAATGTACCGATGGGGTCCGTGTGCCGACGGGGTCAGGATTTTGTTATTGATGTTATCGACCAAGGCCTTTGCCAACGAAAAAAGCCTCGATAATGTCAATAACGAAAGCCTGACCCCACCACGAAATGCGAACACCGAAAGTTGAGTTTCTAATAAAAACCCCACATGGCTGTAACCACCAGTCACAACGAACAATGAAAAAGAAAGAAATAAAAAATGATCAATGATCCCATACAAGAAAACAGCCCCTCCGGCATTCCCCTTGGCAGGCAGATCGCTCATAGTGAAACCTACGATCCTTCCCAGCTTTTTTGTGTAGCACGCAAAGATGCCAGAAAAACCCTGGGGATTAACACAGAACTTCCTTTTTTCGGTGTTGATATCTGGAATGCCTATGAACTGTCATGGCTGGATCAAAAGGGAAAACCCTGTGTGGCCATGGGTGAAATAATGTTTTCCAGTACCGGTGAAAACATTATTGAGTCTAAATCCCTTAAACTTTACCTCAATTCGTTTAATTTTACCCGTTTTGAATCAACGGACAAAGTTAAAGAAACCATTATAAGGGATTTAAGCGGGGCAACTGTGGGGGATGTGGCGGTAAATATCTTTGTGCCCCGGGATTTTGCCATGCTTGATATCAAAGCCCCCCGGGGAATATGCATTGATTTAATTGAGATTAAAGATGACATTGACCAGTATACGCTTGATCCGTCATATTTGAAAACCGATTCCGCCGGGGTTGAAGAAACGCTTTTTTCAAATCTTTTGAGGACCAATTGCCCGGTGACCGGACAGCCGGACTGGGCAACCGTGAAGATTGATTATAAGGGCAATGCCATGGATCACGAAGGATTGCTTCGGTATATTATTTCCCTTCGGCAGCACCAGGGATTCCATGAAAATTGCGTTGAGCTTATTTTCATGGATATTTTACATCAATGTGCTCCGGATTTTCTTTCTGTGCAGGCCAGATTTACCCGGCGGGGCGGTCTTGATATTAATCCCTGCCGCTCCAGCCATGAGATTCCTTTTTCAAATATCCGGCTTGCCCGGCAGTGAATGACCAATAAGGTCTAAGTCCCTTATGATTGAAGAGATTCAACCTTAAAATCAGCTTGATATTTTTTTGAGCCCAATACCCGTTAATGGGGATTTTGAGTCTTTATCCAGGGGGAATGATGTTAAATTTTGTTCCGGTTAGACCCATTGTTTGCCCGGTAAGCTTTGGCAAGGCCGCCTGCGGCGGTTTCCCTGTAAAGGGAGGGTAGGGCCTGTCCGGTTTCTTTCATAACTGCCGTGACCTGGTCAAAGCTGATTTTGTGGACCCCGTCGGATAACAGGGCAAAATGGCAGCAGCTCAGGGCACGGGTGGCGGCATGGGCATTTCTTTCAATGCAGGGAATCTGCACCAGGCCGTCCACAGGATCGCAGGTCAGGCCCAGATGGTGCTCCAGGGCCATTTCTGCGGCATATTCTATCTGCCCCACGGTTCCTCCCAGCAATTGAGTGGCTGCGGCCGCAGCCATGGCGCAGGCCGTGCCAATCTCCCCCTGGCAGCCCACTTCGGCCCCGGAGATGCTGGCGTTAAATTTCACCAAGTTGCCCACAAGACCGGCTGTGGCCAATGCTTTTAAAATAGCTGTTTTACGGGATTTTAATGTCAGGGATAAATGGTAAAGCACGGCGGGGAGAACCCCACAGGCCCCGCATGTGGGAGCAGTGACAATGATACCCTTGTCTGCATTTTCTTCGGCCACGGCATAGGCATAGGCTGCCACCAGGCCGTCATTACGCACATCAGGCCTGAGCATGCCAGCCCTGGTGTGCAGTGCACTTGCTTTACGGGCCAGGCCGAGACTGCCGGGCAGTTTGCCGTCTTTATTAAGGCCCCGTTCCAAAGATCGGGTCATGGTATTCCATACTGTTTCCAGGTGTTCCCAGATATCCGGTGCATCGTGATCGGTCACATATTCCCAGAACGATTGTCCTGAAGTTTGAAAATAATCCAAAAACGCCTTCATTGTGGTCAGCGGATAGACAGGCTTTGCAATGGCCGGTAAGTCTTTTTCCATCAATGCACCACCGCCGATGCTGTATACTTCGCTCATTCCCTGGCAACTTCCGTTTTTGTCCAGCGCTTCAAAGCGCATGCCATTGGGATGCAGCTCCAATGAGGCTTCCTCTTTCCACACAATTTCAAGGGGTTTGTCCACAATGGCCTCCTCAATAGCTTTGTCAGTGAGGTGCCCTTTACCTGTGGCAGCCAGGCTGGAAAACAGAGTAACCCGATACCCATGAGCATGGGGATATCGGGTTAAAAATTCTTTGGCCGCCCGGCTGGGTGCCATGGTGTGGCTGCTGGAAGGACCAAGACCGATCCTGTATAATTTTTTTAATGATTCCATGGGGCGGCTCCCGGTGCATGGTGGCAGCAGAAAAATAGGGGCCTGCCACCTGGGTTAAATTGATTTTGGGTATTTTATAACAATGCTGAATTCAGATATTTTTTGTTCAAATAATAATGTTTTCCATTTAAAAAATATTATCTTTTTAAGAAAAGCTCAACTATAGAGATGATGATTTCTCCTGTCAAGTTTAAAACTATCAGGATATGAATTTTATTAATTTAGTTATTTAGGTTCAGCGTTGGGTAATCTTGCCATTTTTACTTGATGAAAAATCTTCTTGAGGATTATATCGACAAATTATATCGTTATTTTTTATATGCAACACTTCGCAAATCAGGGGTGTATTTCAAGCTTTTTTGTGGGCGGAGCGAGGACAGAATACGGTCCGCCCGTGGCGGTTATATGAAACACTCCGCAAACCTGTGGGATATTTCTACCTTTGTTGTGGGCAGAGCCGGATACGATCTGCCTGCGGCAGTTATAAAAAAAATTTGAAGTGTATTTCAACTGTTAACAGGAGAATAAAAATGGAACAAAATATTCTTTTTATGTTAAATCCCTGGATGGATTCCGATGGCCAAGGCCCTTATTATTGTCCGGGTTGCGGTGTTGTGGAAGGTTTTTTTGCTTATTCCATGGCGGTGAAAGCGACCATTGATATTGTTTATGTGGATTTTCAAAGGCCACGTCAAAAGGTTGTTGAAAAATTGGGATTGGAAAACCAGGAATGTCCGGTTCTTGTCCTTGGCCGGGATTTAGAGCCCCCAGAAAATGCAAAAAAAAGTTTTTCCACGGGCAGATATTTCATTGATGATCCAGTGGGAATCTGTGATTTTCTGGGTAAAACATTTGACGGTATTCGACCCCATCCGTGATGTGCATGGTGGGATAGAATTTATATTCCATAATGATATTCTTAAATGTGATTGCAGAATACAGTATGGATTTTAAGGATAAATAAAAAAAGGGTGTAAAATAAATATTTTACACCCTAAAGTTTACAATTTTAATACTGGTAATGGTTAGAACGGTTAAGGTGCCCCATTAAGTGTAAACTTAAGCTTCCAGCCTTTATTTGCAATGTTTTAAAAAACTTTCATTCTTATTTTGATAAATCATGTAGCTTTTCTATATGAAAGTCTATCTATAACACAAAAATTTTCAGTGATGTCCGGTTAGGTTCTTGCATGTTAAAAAAAACAATATAAAATACTTGATTTATTAATAAATGAGAGCTAATTAAGCATGGCACTTATCTTGTTATAATTGATTTTATAACAAGGAGAAGTTAATGCCCATAGCCCAATGCAAAAAACAAAAGATCAAATTTGATGCTGAATCCTTTATACAATATCTGCTGCCTTTACAAAAAATTCTGCTCACTACCCCTGCGCTTAATTCAAGGGGGTATCGGCCATTGAAAATGACGTTTGAAGACCAACTCAATGCTTTATTATTCTATCACCTTCAAGAGCATGAGTCTGCAAGAGATCTTGTCCAGTGCATGAAAGAAGATGATTTTGCCAAAAATAACATAGCGCCTGATGGTGGTATCAGTCTCAGCAGTTTTTGTGAAGCCATTAATGATCGAGGACTCGAACAACTTCAATATGTCTTTGAGGAACTTTG
>NZ_FWXY01000010.1 GCF_900176365.1 Desulfocicer vacuolatum DSM 3385
GGGATGGATATTTCTTATAAAGGGATATGGGGCTATGCTCCTTTGATTGTCTCATTGAATAGAACCCGCGAACCCCTTTACATTGTCAATCGATCAGGAAATGCGCCATCTCACCTTGGATCAGCCCACTGGATTGATAAAAGCCTTGACCTTGTTTGCCCTGATTTTGAAAAAGTGATACTGCGCGGGGATACAGATTTTAGCCTGACCGGCAATTTTGACAGATGGGATGAAAGGTGCACCTTTATCTTTGGTATGGATGCCAAAAAGAATTTGATAAAAAAAGCCTGTGATATCTCAGAAACAGAATGGCAGTTGTTCAATAAACCTCAGCGGGTGATAAAGACTCAGGAACGTGAAAAACCGGAAAACATAAAGGCCCAGGTAGTAAAAAATAGAAAATTTAAAAATCTTCAGACCGAATGCGAATTTTTTGCTGAATTTGAGTATCAGCCGGGAAAATGCCAGAAATCATATCGAATGATCGCTATCAGAAAAATAATCAATGTCTCAAAAGGAGAGGAACAACTTTTTGATGATTGTCGATTTTTTTTCTATATCACCAATGACCAGGTCAAAAGTACGGAATCATTGATTCATCTTTATCGGGATCGGGCAAACCATGAAAACGACATTGAACAGTTGAAGAATGGAGTTCAAGCCCTGAAAGCGCCTTCAAACACACTGAATTCCAATTGGGCCTATATGGTCATAGCCGCCTTGGCATGGGATCTCAAAGCATGGTATGGAATGTTGATGCCTTACCGGGTTCTGGGGAATCAGATTATGAAAATGGAATTTAAGCGATTCATCCGTACCTTTATTAATATCCCATGTCTGATTATCAAAAAATCCAGAAAAATTATATATCGGGTTGTCGGCTATAACGATCAAGTGAAACATGTTTTCAATTTCCTTTTCCTTTTGAAAAAATTTGAATTTTCATAATCAAGGGATAAACGGACAGCCATTTCAAATGGGTTGAAATGGTGAGTCATAACCCAATCATAGCAAAAGGAAGGCTCCAAGTGATCATAGCTAAAAATTGTAACACAAATATTTCTCAGGAAGAGTTGCGCCCTTTTTTTTCTTATTTTTTTCAATTATGCTACAAAGGTATCCTTTTAAGAATATCGAAGCTGTCCGCGATCGAACTTTAATGAACACGCTTGTTTTAGGGCTAAGGCAGAGCCGCCCCTCCGATGGGCAATAGGAACCGGACAATTGAGCTGTCTACAGTTTCGGTCCGGGACCATTGCCCATCGGGGGGGCGGCGGTATAATACCATTTGGCTCCGCGTCTACGACCCTATATTTGTTGTGTCCGCCAGGACATGTGGGTTATATTTAATTATGATATTTTGACTCGGGAGATGTCATTGAAACATTGTTTTAGGCTCACACTTTTCCTGCTGCTTTTTTTACATCCGTGCATGTGCTCTGGAAACGAAAAAGCTTCCCAGACGGCAAAAAATCTGCACCCCCCAGGTCATGCCCTCCCTGTGCCCCCTGTCCTGCGCATGGGAATCCATGTTTCAAAATTTAATACCCTGGACCCCCACAAGGCAGCTTCCACCAGTGATCGAATTCTGGCGGACATGATGTACAACGGGCTCATTCGTTTTAAACCGGGCAACTCCCGACAGATGGAACCGGATCTGGCCGTGGAAATTCCAGAACCCGTCATGGTCAGGGGCAAACAGACCTGGACCTTTCAATTGAAAAAAAACATTTTTTTCCAGCAATTTCCCGGCGAAACAGCGGAAAAAGTCACGGCCCTTGATGTGTGCAAATCCTTTATCAAAGCTGCTGATCCCCAACGATCTGCCTATGCCGGTGGCTATGAAGGTATTTCCGTGACGGTCACCGGCCCCCATACCCTTAAATTCACAGTGGATCCCCCCCAGTCTCCATTGCTTTTTCTTCCCAAGGTGATTAATTATGCCGGGGGATTCATTGTAAAGGAGACCGTTGATGAAAAGGGCATGCTGCGCCTTAAGGGAACCGGTCCCTTCTACTTTATCAATGAACCGGATGAGACCCATCTCCTGCTGCGTGCCCATGATACCTATTTCCGGGGAAAGCCCCTTCTGGAGGGCGTGGATATTCATTTTTTCCCCGATGCGGATCACCGTTTATCAACCATTGTGGACAAAAAAATGGATATTATTGTGGGAGAGGTCAATGCCAGATGGCTCCAGCGAATCAAGGACAAAAAGGATCTCAGGCTGGACAGTTTTGGGGTGTCGGAAACCGTGAATATCTATTTCAATACCCAGAACACCCCTTTTTCCGACATCCGGGTAAGAAAAGCTGTGGCCTATGCCGTGGACCGTGATCGATTTTTAACCCTTTTTGGACCGGGACTGGTTCACCCTGTATTTTCCCCCATTCCCCCATATATGCCCGGGGGATTAAAGGAAAAAGAGATAAAAGCATTGGGACTGGATTATAAAACTGACATTGATAAAGCCAGACAATTGATGGCCAAAGCAGGCTTAAAAGAGGGATTCAGCATAGATGCGGTGATGTCCGAGGTGGGGTCTTTTTCCAATAATTATAATACCCTTAAAGCACAACTTGCTGCCATTAACATCACCATGAACCTGCACCTTGTGGATCATGCCGTCATGTATCGCCTCATCCGCCATGATTTTAATCCCATTGTGATTTACAAAGCCTTTCGACCCAACACCGACGAACTTTTAAGCCGATTTTTCCATTCCAGCGCTGCCATATCGTCAGGAAAAAGCCCTGCCACTAATTTCAGCCATTACAACGGCATTGATCAACTCATTGAAAAAGCCCGGCAGGAACGCATCACCTCCCGGCAGATCAAACTGTGGGAATATGCCCAAATCAAGCTTCTGGAGGATATGGTGGTTTACCCCCTTCACCATAAAAATCAGATTTTTGTTCGCTGGAACACCGTGGATTACGGTCATCCCATTGTGTCCACCATGGCCCTTTATCCCCAATTCACAGAATTGACAACCCTTCATTCCCGGGAAAACATTGATTAATGAAAATTCATCATAAATTATTGGGGGTCACCCTGCCCATTGCCCTTGTTGCCCTTCTCATGGGTTCCTATGCCACATTTCATCTTTCCCGGCAGGCCCTGCACCAAATTGCCCAACGCTGGCTGGAAACCCGTCTGGATGAGGCCATTTCAGTTATCCATCGCCAGGAGACATTTTTGAGAATGTACGGCATCACCAACATCCACGCCGGAACCCACAAGGCCCAATACGATGCCAGGCAGGAGGTGTCTGCCATCCAGATCGGCGAACGCGGTTATGTTTATATTCTTGATCTTAAGGGAAAACTTCTGTTCCATCCCAATGCCGAACTCATTGGCAGCTCCATGGAGCAGACCCCGTGGTTTTCCCTTATTCAACAACAAAAAAAAGGAAAACTCAACTATACCTGGCAGGGGGAAAAACATCTGGCAATGTTTGACTTTTTTGAGCCCTGGGGATGGTTTATCGTGGCAACAGATCCATACAATGAAATTTATGGATCACTGAATAAAACAAGGGACTATCTTCTGAGCATGGCCCTGTGGGGGTCCATACTGATTTCTCTTTTCATCATTGTCATGACGCGAAATATTTTCAACCCCCTGCAACTCCTTGTAAAGGGCGCGGAAATGGTGAAAAAGGGAGAACTTGACATTGAAATTCCCGTTAAAAGCAATGATGAGATGGGCAATCTCACCCGGATTTTCAATGCCATGGCCCAGGAGTTAAAAAAAAACCTGGAAACCCTTCAATCATCGGAGCAGCAACTCCATTACCTGAATTCGCAACTGCTCACGGCCCAGGAGGATGAACGAAAAAGAATATCCACGGAACTCCATGACGAGGTGGGACAGTCCCTCACTGTGATGAAGCTGAAAATGATCATGATGGAAGAGGGATTAGCCCCGGAAAATCATGCCATAAAAAAAGAGTACGAGGAGATGGTTCAATACATTGACATGACCATTGAAAATGTCAGGCGTCTTTGCCGGGATCTGACCCCCACGGTGATCACTGATCTTGGCCTGGCAGCAGCGCTGATGTGGCTCATTGAAAACATGGAGCACCATTTTGATATTTCCGCAGACATTGACCTTAGCAATGTGGATGAGATACTATCCCTGGAGCGACAGCTTCTGGTGTATCGCATTTTCCAGGAATCACTGTCCAACGCAATGAAACATGCCCGGGCCACCCGGCTTGAACTTGCGGCCACCCAGTCCCGGCACCAATTGATCTTTTCCATTAAAGACAACGGTAAAGGGTTTGACATGGGCCGGGTGCGATGCAGAAACTTTGAAGAGCGGGGCCTGGGCCTTGCCACCATGCAGGAGCGGGCACGCATGCTGGGGGGCAACATGGAAATAGAAACCCGTCCCGGATACGGAACCCGATTGCAATTTACCGTACCTGTTGATAAAGGAAGTAAACATGGAAACCTATAACATCATATTGGCCGACGACCACAAACTGCTGCGCCACGGCATCAAGCAGATCATTGAAAAAAACAAAGCAATCAAGGTCATTGCCGAGGCCGGTGACGGACTGGAACTTTTAAAACTGCTGGCCACCCATAGCCCGGACATGATTGTTCTGGACATTGCCATGCCAAAGCTGCGGGGCATTGAGGCGGCCATTGAGATTAAAATGCTCCATCCCCACATCAAAATTCTCATCCTTTCCATGCACAAAAGCCTTCAATATCTTCACCATGCCCTGTCCGCCGGGGTGGACGGGTATCTGTTAAAGGAGGATGCCCCCCGGGAGCTTTCTTCGGCCATTGACACCATCCGCAACAATGACACCTATATTTCGCCTTTAATGAGTAAAGAGCTTAACAATGACATTGCCCAATCCTACCGCACAGGCAAATCATCCACCCCTTTTGAGCCTTTGACCCTGCGGGAGCGGGAAGTGCTTAAACTGATCTCAGAAGAAAAATCCAACAAGGATATTGCTGAACTTTTGAACATAAGCCTGGCCACGGTGAAGCACCACCGGGCCGCCATTAAAAAAAAACTGAATATAAGAAAAACTGCCGGGCTGGTTAAATATGCCATTCGAAAAGGGCTTACCACTCCGGGATAAAGAATGGTCACTTGTGACCATGCCGCTTTACACACAAATGCCCCCACATCTTTTATCCTTTTAGTGAATTTACAATGAACACCCAATTCATGTAATTTGCATGAAAGGATCAGAGCAGAAGATCCGGCCACACCTTTGTGGTCTGGAAACGTGGGAGACTTCCCACCCCATATTTTTCGTAATGGCGTTACGATATGTTTAATAAAATTTGAGTGTACCTTTTTTCGAGTACCCCACTGATCCAGCTATATTTTATATGGGCATATGGTTCCATGCGGTGAAACAAAACCCGGGAACACGGAGGTACCTCTCCCAAAAATAAGACAGAAAGTTGACATACAACCAAGTATGATTTTGCAGTTAACCCTTAATTACCCCTTAGTAAACAGGAGAACTTTTAGTATGAAAAAAATCAGTCTCATCATCTGCACACTGTTCTGCATGACCCTTTTGACCTCTGCAACTGCTTTTTCCGCAGGTCGAATCTTTTTTGGCATCGCCACCGGCGGCACCGGCGGTACCTACTACCCCCTGGGCGGCATGCTGGCCCAGATGATCTCCAACAAAGTGGTTATCGGCGATAAAAAACTGTCTGCCACCGCAGAAACCGGCAATGCTTCCGTTGCCAATGCCACATTGTTAAGCCGTGGCGGCATTGAATCTGCTTTTGTGGCTGCGGATATTCTGGATGCCGCTTATAAAGGTATCAAACAATTTGAAGGCAAAGACCTTAAAAACATCCGTGCACTGGGTGCTCTTTATCCCGAAGCCGTTCAGATTGTTGTACGCAGCAACTCCGGTATCAACAGTTTTGCAGACATCAAGGGTCACTCTGTCTCTTCCGGTTCTCCCGGTTCCGGTCAGTGGCAGCTTTTGGGCGATCTCATGGTGGCCCATGGAATGGATCGTAAATCCCTTGCCGAAGATTATTCCTCCTTTTCACAGTCCGTTGAAAAAATCAAAGACGGTAACCTGGATGCCTCTTTAATCACCGCCGGTACCCCCACAGCTTCCATCATGGAACTTGCCAATTACCATGACATCAAAATTATACCCCTCACCGGTGCCCCCATCAAAGAGCTGCAAAAGGTTCAGCCTTACTACGCTGACACTATTCTTCCGGCCAATACGTACAAAGGCCAGACTGAAGATGTGAAAACCATTGCCGTTCGTGCCATCTGGGCCACCCATGCAGACCTTGATGATGCCACTGCCTACAATGTGGTCAAAGCATTGTATGAAAACACAGATACCCTTGCCAAGGTTCATGTAAAAGGAAAAGAGATCTCTTTGGAAACCGCCCTGGAATCAGTATCTGTTCCCCTGCATCCCGGTGCTGAAAAATACTATCGGGAAAAAGGGCTGATCAAATAAGATGAAGTCCATGTTTACAGGCGCCTTTGTGAAAACAGCCCTGCTTTTGCTGCTATTCATGACCAGCGCCTGTATTCCGTCATACACGGAAACCAACACCACCCACATGCCGGGGTATTGTCTGACCGTCAGACAATACCCCGGCATGGACATTCTGGCATCTTTCCCCCTGGAAAAAGAAACCCGATTTGCCCTGTCCTTTATTCATTCTGTTACGGTTACACCTGTGCGGGATAACTATGAGATAACCCCGGAAGGTATCTGTCAAACATCTGAAATTTTTGAATCCCATTGTGCAGGCCTGCCCTACAGTGACCGGGAAACCAATGCCACAAAATGGGAACAGAAAAACGGCAAATTCATCCTGCACATGGAACGAAAAATCCCCAGACTGGTAGTGCGCACGGATAAAAACTATAAAAACAGGCTGCACCTGTCAGGCCGGACCATAGATCTGAATCAATGGGAAGATCAGGCCTTGCTGCTGGACGTTACACCGGTTGATACACACTATAGAAGAGGAACACAATTATGACTGTGGATGTTAATAATCATCTAAAAAAAGAAGGACCGCCGCCGGTGGAAGAAGAGCGGCTCATGGATGCCTCGGATGTGGAGGCCATTGTAAAAAAATATGACGCAGAATCCAATTTCCGAAACCTTGGCGGTATCACAGCCAAAATAACCGGGGTTCTGTGTATTTTGTTGAGTCTTTTCCATGTCTATACGGCAGGCTTCGGTCTGCTCAATGAGGTGATCCACCGCACAGTGCATCTGACCTTTGTGCTGGGCCTGGTGTTCCTGGTATTTCCCCGGAGAAAACCTGGCAAACTTGTACATGATTGGGGCTTTGGCCTCAGTTTTGCCGCATTTTACCTTTTCCTTGCCTGGCAGCTCATCAACAGATTTGACGGGGACCTCTCCCCCCTGGCCCAGGGTGGCATATCACTGATGATCGGTTTTATTGCCCTCACAGCCCTTCCCCTGCGTCAGTTTAAGGGAGAAGGGGATGAACTGTCCTTTGCCGACTGGCCCCTGGCCATTGCCGCCGCAGGCATCTCCCTTTATCTCATTGTTTTTTTCAAACAGATATTCATCGTCAACATTGGCTTCCCCCAGATTGAAGAGTATGTCATGGGACTTCTGGCCATCATCATGGTCACCGAGGCCTGCCGCAGGGTCATGGGCAACACGCTTCCTGTTATTGGCGGTATTGCCATGCTGTACGGTCTTCTGGGGCCCTGGCTCCCCGGCGTGCTGGGCCACCGGGGATACGATATCGTTCGCATTGTGGAGCACCTCTACCTTGGCACAGAAGGTATCTATGGCGTGGCCGTGGGTGTTGTGGCCACTTATGTATTTCATTTTGTACTCTTTGGCGTCATGGCCCAGGCATCGGGTCTTGGGCAATTGTTCATTGATCTTGCCATGATTCTTGCCGGTAAATATGCCGGTGGACCTGCCAAGGTCTCTGTTGTTTCTTCGGGTTTCTTTGGCATGATTTCCGGTTCCCCCATTGCCAACACCGCCACCACAGGCTCCTTTACCATTCCCATGATGAAGAAAAACGGTTTTTCCCCGGAATTTGCATCAGCTGTGGAAGCATCCTCCTCCTGCGGTGGCCAAGTCACCCCCCCCATCATGGGTGCATCGGCCTTTGTCATGACGGAAATGCTGGGTATTCCCTACAATGAAATTATTCTCATTGCTATTATTCCGGCCCTGTTTCACTATCTTGCCTGTTTGAGCATGGTGCACATGGAAGCCAAACGTCTGGGCCTTAAAGGGATGGCAAAGGAACAGATCCCCCAGATACTCCAGGTTCTGAAACGCTCCTGGCACTTGATGATTCCCCTGACTGTCATGGTGACCCTTTTATTGATGCAGTTCACCCCCTATCTTGCCGCTTTCTGGGGCATCATTCTCACGGTGGTCTGTTCCTGGATTCCTCCACTTACCAAAAAAATGGGCTTTGGGGATCTGGACGACTCCAACACATTGACCCCCAGACGTATTGCCGACGGTCTGGACGAGGGTGCCCGGTATGCCCTTGCCATTGGAGCCGCCTGTGCCTGTGTGGGATTTATTCTGGGCATGATCACCCTGACCGGCATGGGATTTAAATTTTCCGGTGCAGTGCTGCAGATTGCCTCGTCCATGGGAGCTGCCCTTTCTTCCTGGGTACCCTTTGGTTTGATCACGGCCCATGGCTCCACCCTGTTCTTTGGTTTGATCATGGTGGCCATTGCCTGTATCGTCATGGGTGCCGGTATTCCCACCACGCCCTGTTATATCATCCTTGCTTCCATTGCCGGGCCTGCCCTTGACAACCTGGGGGTTCCCCTGGTGGCCACCCACTTTTTTGTCTTTTATTACGGGGTGCTGGCCGATGTAACACCGCCTGTGGCCCTGGCAGCCTATGCCGGTGCAGGCATTGGCGGGGCAGATCCCATGAGAACCGGGGTTACGGCCTTTCGCCTTTCCATGGGTAAGGCCCTGGTACCTTTCATGTTTGTCTATGCCCCAAGCATGCTGTTCATTAACTTTACCTGGATGGAATTTTCCCTGGCCATCATCAGTGGGGTCCTTGGGGTGATTGCCCTGTCTGCTGCCTACATCGGTCACTTCAGAAGTGAAATTACCTTCTGGGGAAAGACCATGCTCACTGTGGGGGGGCTCCTGCTGGTCTCCAGTGATGTAAAGGTTATTATTGTGGGTTCCATTATGGTTCTTACCGTGCTGATTCCCAAATTCATGAAAGCAGAATCCACAGCCGTCATGGAAACAGCTTAAAACATGGTGCAATGTCAAATTGCGATTTCAGAACAACTGATTTTATTTAAATAGAACAAAACGGCAATGCTCAGATTCAGGATGATGCATCATCCTGAATCTGAGTTTAATTGTGCAATGATTGATTCAGCACAAACATGCCGGAACAACCCAGGTAAAACAAAATGGGCCATAATCTGAAAATTCAGATCATGGCCCATTGATATTTTGGCATCGGCCAAAGGAACTGTATGATCAATGATCATTTTTTTTTATTCTAACGGATAAGGCAGATCTTAAAATATGATCAAACAGACAGATGCTGAATCCAAATTCAATCTAATCAATTTAAATTATAGATTTTTTTTTATTTTAAAACAAATTGATTTAAAAATTAACAAGGGCATGCCCAGGCTCGGAATATAAATTTCAATTTCGTGGCTGTTTCAGCACAAAACGTGGCACAATCACCACATAGAGCTATAAAGCCAATATTATCAACAACTTGCTATCACACACCTTTTCAAGGGTGGCGATTTGACCACATTCCATGTTTTCATTCTTTCTGAACAAAATTCATACAATAAAATTATTATATCAAAAAAAAGACTGAAAATAAAATACCTTATGATTTTTTTTTATTTCATGGCATTCCCATTGCAATAGACAGTAAGAGAAAGAGACACCCGTCTGACCATAAAAACAAAGCATCCTTATTATGCTTGCTATGCAAAATTAGAAACAAGAGATTGATTCGCAAAGTGTGATGAACCCAACGGCGATCCACCGGAATCAGCAGAATAAAATAACGCCATCGCAATAGGAGAACTTATCGTAATGAATTTTTCATCAAAAATTTCCAGGGAATATCAGAGCAAACTAACAAATGCTGAAAATGCAGTTCAGGTGGTTAAATCCGGCGATTGGGTTGATTATGGTGCATTTGCTACCAATCCGGATCTATTGGATGCCGCATTGGCAAAACGGGTGGATGAACTCCAGGATGTTAAAGTAAGATCCGTGACATTTCCGGGAAAAGCCAAAGTCGCCACGGCGGACAAGGGCCAGGGGAGTTTCATCTATAACAACTGGCATTTCAGCAGTGGAGATCGTATTAACCATGACAATGGAAATGGCTATTACATTCCCTTTGTATACAACGAAGGGCCGTCCCATTATGAAGAGGAAGGAACCCTCCGCACCGATGTCTGCATGATGCGCACCACCCCCATGGATGCCTTTGGTAACTTTAATTTTGGTGTGGGAAATTCATTCCAAAGGGCTATCCTTGAAAATGCAAAGACCATTATTATTGAAACAAATAACACTCTGCCCCAGTGCCTGGGCGGCACTGGAGAATCCATTCATATCTCCGAAGTGGATTACGTCGTGGAGTCAGACAATAAACCTATTTTAACCCTCGGTGCCCCCCCCATCACTGAAATTGACGAAAAAATTGCAAATTATATTGTGTCAGAAATCCGCGATGGTGCCTGCATCCAACTCGGTATTGGTGGATTGCCCAATGCCGTGGGAAATTTAATTTCCCAATCTGATCTCAAAGATCTGGGGGTACACACAGAAATGCTGGCAGATTCCTATCTGCAAATGTTCAAAACGGGCAGGATCACCAATTTAAAGAAAACACTGGACCCGGGACGCATGGTATACACCTTTGCCCTGGGAAGCCAGGACCTTTATGATTTTATAGACAATAACCCCAAATGTGCCAGCTATTCCGTGGGATACACCAACAATCTGGCCAATATTTCAGCCAATGACAATGTGGTGTCCATTAACAATGCCATTGAAGTAGATCTTTATGGCCAGGTTTCTTCAGAATCTTCAGGTTTCCGTCACATCACCGGTACCGGAGGACAATTTGATTTTGCCTATGGGGCCTATCACTCCAAGGGAGGAAAATCCTTTATTTGTCTCTCTTCCACAGTAACCGGTAAAGATGGTGTGGTCAAATCCCGCATCAGGCCTATTTTTGATCCCGGCAGCATAGTTACATTGCCAAGGACCATAACCCAGTATGTGGTTACAGAATACGGCAAGGTCAACCTCAAGGGTAAATCCACCTGGGAAAGAGCCGAAGCCCTCATCAGCATTGCCCATCCCGATTTCAGGGATGAACTGATCCGGGAAGCCCAGGATATGAAAATCTGGGTCAACCGCAATCGCAAGGACTGTATCAACGCAGCAGCATAATTGCCACAGACAGATCCTGTTTTGATGTAAATCTTAATTCTGATCCGGCTTTGCCCAATCTGACAGACACAACGAATATTGAAATACGCCTCTGATTTTCGGAGTATTTCATATAAAACTCAACTTTCGGTGTTCGCATTTCGTGGTGGGGTCAGGCTTTCGTTATTGACATTATCGAGGCTTTTTTCGTTGGCAAAGGCCTTGGTCGATAACATCAATAACAAAAGCCTGACCCCGTCGGCACACTGACCCCATCGGTACATTTAAAAATGCCAGCTTTGAAATGAAGCCCGAAAGTTGAGATATAAAAAAAAACATTAAACTAACATACTAATATTCCAACGTTTTATGAGGAAGGAGCAAGTAATATGGCGCAACTAATCGCAGACAGAAGAGACATTGATTTTGTACTCCACGAACAACTGGAAGTTGAAAATTTAACAAAAGCGGAAAAATTCAGCGAATTTGGTAAAAAAACCATTGATCTCATCGTGTCTGAAGCCAGGAATCTGGCGGTGAAAGAGATGCTCCCCCTGCAGAAACCCAGCGACGAAGGATGTGAATTTAACAATGGCGAAGTAAAAGTTCCCGAAGGTTTTCACAAAGCCATGGAAGCTTACAACGAAGGCGAATGGCTTGCCATGACCGATGATCCCCAATGGGGTGGACAGGGCATGCCCAAAAGTGTGGGCATGGCAGCCAACGAATATTTTTACGGTGCCTGTAACTCTTTTATGCTGTACAATCTGTTGACCCACGGTGCAGCCAAGCTGGTAGAAACATTTGGTACTGACGCACAAAAAGAGACCTATCTTAAAAACATGCTTTCCGGAAAATGGGCAGGTACCATGCTGCTCACAGAGCCCGATGCCGGATCTGACCTGGCGGCTGTATCCACCATTGCAAAGGACAACGGCGACGGCACCTACTCCCTTGAAGGTAATAAAATATTTATTTCCGGCGGCGAGCACAACCTAACGGAAAATATTATCCATCCTGTGCTTGCAAGGCTGGAAGATGCGCCTGAAGGCATTAAAGGAATATCTCTGTTCCTGGCTCCCAAGTTTCTGGTAAATGAAGACGGCACCCCTGGGGAATTCAACAATGTGGTGTGCACCGGTATTGAAGAAAAAATGGGACTCCACGGCTCCTCCACCTGCTCCCTGGAACTGGGGGGAAAAGGTCAGTGCACCGCCACCTTGCTTGGAGAAAAAAACAAGGGCATGGCAGCCATGTTTCTGATGATGAACGAAGCCCGTCAGATGGTGGGTCTCCAGGGATTTGCCAATGCCTCGGCATCCTATCTCTATGCCGTGAATTATGCCAGGGAAAGGGTACAAAGCAAGGGGCTCACAGATCCTGTGGGTTCCAAGGCCATCTCCATCATTAATCATCCTGATGTGAAAAGACAATTGCTCATGATGAAATCCTGGGTGGAAGGTATCAGAAGCCTTATTTATTATGGTGGATTATGCCATGACCGCATTGCCATTTCATCGGATGATGCAGAAAAGAAACAGCTCTCCACATTGCTTGAGGTGTTAACGCCCATTATCAAAGGATATGTGACAGATAAAGCCTTTGAGGTATGTAACCACGGCATCCAGATTTATGGCGGTTATGGATTCATAGAAGAATTCCCCGTGGCCCAGCTGTTAAGGGATTCCAGAATTTTCATGCTCTATGAAGGCACCAACGGCATTCAGTCCATGGATCTCATGGGCCGTAAACTGACCATGTACAACGGAGAACCGTTTAAATATTTTCTGGAACAGGTTCAACGGGTGATCTCTGTATCCAAAACAGTGGATGAAGTGGCCCCCATGGCCGACAGCCTGGAAAGCTTTTTTGCAGAATACACAGAACTTGCCCAGCATCTTGCCCACATGCCCCAGTCGGGTAAAGTACTTGATGCCTTTGCTTTTTCCCATCCTTTCATGGAAGTAACAGGCGATCTTGTCATGGCATGGATGCTGCTGTGGCGGGCAGGTGTGGCAGCACCTAAAATCGGTAAAAAGAAAAAAGACACCGCCTTTTATCAGGGTCAGATTCAAACGGCCCGATTTTTTATCAACACTATTTTGCCCATCACCCGGGGACGTCTTGATGCCATCCGCAGGGGTGACGCCGTTGCCGCAGAAATGGAAGACGCGGCCTTTGGGGGAAAATAAAACCGGATAAATTTTCAACATCGGCTATGGGCAGGCCAAGGTCAAAATAAGGTCTGCCTGTGGCAGTTATAAATAAATGGGGGCAGATTTGCATTATTGGTATTGTGATCCCAAACTCATGGAAATCCTGGCAAACAACAATAATCCCAATAATGCAAATCCAGGCCCCCTACAAATTCGACCCTCATTTCCCATCCGCAATATATAGACCCACACACAAAAAAACAGAGCAACATATTGTGGATAAAATTTTACAGACTGACTTTTTACAGGGGCATCAACCTTAACTCTTGATTTTATAAAATGACGTGTTAATTATGTTAATTATGAATAAAGATTTGAAACATAACACCGCCCCTGAGCATGACCTGGAAGCATTTGTAAAAGCCCGGACAGAAGTCCTTCGTCAAGAAAAAGAGATGTATCGAAGTGTCTTTGAAAATACGGGCACAGGCACCATCATCATTGACAATGACATGCTCATCCTTTTTGCCAATGCCCAGTTTGCGGCCCTGACCGGGTATGAAAAAAGCGAAATTGAAAATGCCATGCGCTGGTCAGAATTTGTCATCCCCGAAGACAATAAAAAAATGCAGTATTACCACTATGGCCGCCGCAAGGGAAGCCCAGACATCCCCACTGAATATGAATGCCGCATCTTTAACAAAGATGGAGATATTAAAAATATCTACATGAAGGTGGGCATGATTCCCGGAACCACCCGCAGTATTGCCTCTTTCATGGACATCACCCAGCGAAAGGTGGCTGAAAAACGCTTAAGTGAAAGCGAATCCCAGCTCAAAAGTATTGTCAGTGCCTTTGAAGGTTTTATTTTTACCCTTTCCTGGGATTATAAAATCACATTCATGAACACCACTTTAACGGCCCGGGTGGGATATGATGCCATTGGTGAAAAATGCTATCGCGTGGTCCATGGCCTGAAATTTCCCTGCCCCTGGTGTCAATTAAAGGATGTCTTCATGGGGGAGGTATCCAAAAGAGAAGATAAAAGCCCCCGGGACGGGAGATGGTACTCTGTAATTCAATCCCCGAGTTACAGCCGGTTTGACAAAGTTTCCGGGGTCCAGACCATCATGATGGACATCACCGAGCGAAAACAGCAGGAAGAAAAAATAGCAGAACATGCCAATTACTATCGAAGTGAAAATAAAATACTTCGTTCTGTGATGAAAGACCGGTACCGTTTTGGGGAAATCATCGGAAAAAGTGCCCCCATGCAAAGCGTATATGACCTTATTTTAAGGGCTGCTGCCAGCGATGCCCATGTGATTATTACCGGTGAATCAGGCACAGGAAAAGAGCTGGTTGCCAGCGCCATACATAAATTAAGTTCCCGTTCCAAGCATAAATTTGTTCCAGTCAATTGCGGTGCCATCAGTGAAAATATCATAGAAAGTGAGTTTTTCGGATACCGCAAAGGTGCATTCACAGGCGCAGACAAGGATAAAAACGGATTTCTGGACACAGCAGACAAAGGCACTTTGTTTCTGGATGAAATCGGGGACATTGGCCTTAACATACAGGTTAAACTGTTAAGAAGTATTGAAGGCGGCGGATTTACCCCGGTGGGGGGCAATGAGTTGAAAAAACCGGACCTTCGCATTGTGGCGGCCACCAACAAAAATCTTAAGAACCTGGTAAAAGAAGGCCTTATGAGAGAGGATTTTTTTTACAGAATTAATATCATCCCCATTAAGCTGCCTCCATTAAGGGAACGGAAAGAAGATCTGCCCCTGTTGATTCGCCATTTTCTATCAAAATATGATAAAAATCTGATCCCCCCCATGGACAAACATGTCATGGATGCCTTTATCAACCACAACTGGCCGGGCAATGTCAGAGAACTGCAAAATACCCTGGATCGGTATGTGACTTTAAATGAATGTGAATTTCTTGATACCTTTGCAGAGCCGGAACCCCATGGGGATGAGAGTTTACATCCCCAGGACATGGAAGCCGGACCGGGGGATAAAAATTTAAATGAAATTCTGGCCACAGTGGAAAAACGCATCATCACCAAGGCCCTGGAAGATAACAGATGGCTGAAATCCAAAACCGCTGCCTGCCTTGGCATCCACAGAAAGACCCTGTTCACTAAAATGAAAAAACACCGTTTGGAATAAATAAAGCTCATAACGCTTAATCGTTAAAAACCTGTCCCTGACAAAAAGATCACACAACAGACCTGTATGTGCTTTTCTGAAAACAAACCTTTTCAGTGGCATCCCCCCATTTTTTACCCTGCTCCAGCAGCTGAAAAAACAGCTCACTGTCTTTTACCACACGTCCCCCCACCACATCCACCCCCCGGGCAAACACAGGATCAGGAAAATAGCCTGCCGTGGGTCCCACAATGGAGACAAATGCCCCGGGATCACAATGTGTCATGATATTATCCAAAGAATTGTTTAATATGGTGGTACTTGTGCAGAGTACTTTATTGCATGTTTTCAACTCTCTGGGGTCCAGAGTGATGTTCAAACGGGGGAATTTTTCCTTTAATTCCGGTTTTTTTTCCAGAATCACAAGATCGGCCCCTGTTTTTTTAATGGCCCCCATGAGCGGCATGAAAAGCCCCACCATACCGATGCGATCCCCGGCACAAAGATTCAAAAGCCCCAGAGAATCACTGGTGCTGTCCACTTCAACCCCCATCTTCACCATGGCAAAATGAGAAATGGCATTGATGGCAGCCAGGCTGATCATCTCTTTAACCGGATCATCAGAGCCAAACTCCAGGGCAAAGGCAACAGGGTCTTTACCGATGAATTGGTCCGGATGCAGTTTATTATATAAATCAGCCCCCGTTGCATCCCCAATCAACACAAAGCTGATACCTGCTGCCCCCTGCCCAAGCCCCATGGCCATGAACTCGGCGTTTCTGGGTTGCCCGCCCCGGTACAGGGGAGGAAAAAACATTTTGTCAATGGGCGGAACGGAAAACCGATCTGCCAGGGTTGTTATAATTTTTCGAAATTCATCTTTCATAGCCATTATATTATCTCCCAACTCCACATAAATTATGATTCTTCCGCAGCGCCTTAGGCAGCCCTGCTCTGTTTGTTTTGTGTTATCGATCATTTCTCTGACAAAGTCAATTCTTGCAACTCAAAATTATTCGCTTGACTAAATTTAATCAATCGTATAGATTTCATAGTGATAATGAATCACATTCACCGGCCAAGGAGCAATATGGGTACCTACGCGAGCAGTAAACAGACCAGAGAACTCTTAATCAATGCAGCAGGAGAACTGGTGGCACAGCTGGGGTTCAGCAATGTTTCCACCAGAGCCGTTGCTGATAAAGCAGAACAGAACATCGGCAGCATCCATTACCATTTCAAATCAAAGGACAACTTGTTCCAGGCCATGATCAAAAGCGCCACCCAGCCGGTTCGAAACAATCCCCTGGCCGGTATTATCAAGGCCCATGAAAAGGACTTGGACTCCCCGGAGGGGCAGTCAAGGATGCTGCGCCGCATCATCCATTCCAAGATCAAAGAAATTTTTAACTCCCAAAGACCCTGGTGGCATAACAAAGTTATTTATCAAGTCCTCCGGGCCGAGGAAAATCTCTTGAAAATCATGCGGGATGAGGTGATCAAGCCGGAACTGGCAGCCCTGGAAAAATTGTTTTTATCCATTGATCCCACCATGGACAAAGACGACGCTTTTGTGCAGACAGTTCTCACCATGTCCCCCATCATCTACCACGCTGAAAATGCAGAAAATATTTTAAAATTCATGGGTAAAAAAATCTATGCAGACCATTATCTTCAAAAACTTGAGGATAAAATCGTACGTCAGAACCAGCTGCTTCTGGGATTGCCCCCGGATGGACAATAACGGAAGTGGGGTCGGCCTGCCAATGATTACGGGTGCCCCAATTATGACCAAGCTCGATAATGCAATGGCATGATGGGTCCCGTGACTGCCCTTGGCAGAACCGTGGGGGCCATAATACCATTTTCAATATTTGTTGTGTCCCCCAGGACATGACCAGGATAAGAACCCCATCAAGGAAAATCTCATGAAAAAAACAATATTTATTCTGAGCACCCTGGCAATTGTCATGCTTGCCTCGGGGGTGGCCTTTACCCAGAAAATTAAAAAAAATGCATCCGGGGAGCCCACAGGCATTTCCCAGGTAACACCGAACTCGGTACCACAGATATCCCATAGCGTTATCCTGGAAAAACTCACCATGATCCAGATGGAAAACAGCAAACAATATCCCGGAACCGTAAAGGCGTGTAAAGAAACCCGCCTGGCTTTTCGGGTGGGGGGGCCTTTGATAAAAGTTAATGTCAAAGCCGGGGACCGGGTAAAAAAGGGGGAGATCCTCATGCAGATTGACCCCCGGGATTTTAAGGATAAAATCGGTGTACTGAATGCACAGCTGGGCGGTGCCCTGGCCCGTCTGGATAATGCCCGCCAGGATTTTCGTCGCATGAAACAGCTCTTTGATGAAAAGGTGATTCCCCAGGCGGATTTTGACCGTGTGACAACGGGCAAAGACACGGCAGCATCCGGGGTAAAAGCCATCCGGGCTCAATTGAACATTGCCCGGCATCACCTGGAATACACCACCTTAAAGGCCCCTTACAACGGCATCATTACCCAGACCCACATTGAAAATTTTGAAATGGTGGCACCGGGCCGGGTGATGGTGGGGCTCCATGATATTTCAAACCTGGAAATCAACATCAATGTGCCGGAAAACGAAATCATCAACCATCCCCTGGAATCGGGCAAAAAGGCCTGGGTGAGATTTCCCTCCCTGGGTCAACAACAGTTTTCCGTAACTTTAAAGGAATGGAATACCACAGCGGACAGAGCCACCCGCAGCTATGGCACCACCTTTACCCTGCCCCGGCCCCGGGGGATTCAGATTTTCCCCGGCATGACCGCAGAAATTCAATGGCCGGGAAGCAAGGATCAAAATCAAACCCTCACCATTCCCTCCAAGGCCGTTGTCAATGACAGCACAGGCACCGCCCATGTGTGGAGATTTGACCCCAAAACCGCCATGGCCGCTAAAACCCCTGTGATGCTGGGAGCCCTTTACGGCAGCTCACGGGTGGTGGTTAAATCAGGATTGATGCCCGGTGATCTCATTGTCACCGACGGGATGGATTTCATCACCGATACAATGAAACTTTCCCCCACCCTTGCCAACACCGGCACCGCCCGGACAAGTTCACAGGAGCGCATTCAATGAACTTTGCCGCATTTGCCCTGCGAAAACAGACCCTCATGGTGGTGCTGACCATCATGGTTGCAGGTATGGGACTCATCTCCTTTGAAAAACTGGGACGCCTGGAAGACCCCACGTTTACCATTAAAACAGCATTAATCATCACCCCCTACCCCGGGGCAAGCCCCCTTGAGGTGGAAGAAGAGGTCACCCAGACCATTGAAGAGGCCATCAAGGCCATGGGCCAGGTCAAAGAGATCTACAGCACCTCAAAGGAAGGATTGTCCTTTGTGTATGTGGACATGAAAGACACCTACACAGCCCCGGAACTGCCCCAGATCTGGGATGAACTTCGCAGAAAAATCAATGATGTGCAAAGTGCCCTTCCCCCGGGGGCCGGCCCCTCCATTGTCCGGGATGACTTTGGGGACGTATACGGCGCATTTTTTGCCATCAGCGGAGACGGCTGTTCCCAGGCCCAGCTCCGGGATTATGCCCAGTTTCTGAAAAAAGAGCTGCTGTTATGTAAAGATGTGGCTAAGATTGATTTCTGGGGCATTCAAAAGGAGGCTGTTTACATTGAATTTGAACGGGCCAGAATGGCAGAACTTGGCATTTCCCGGGATCTGATTTACAGAACCCTTCATCTTCAAAATGTGGTGCAGCAAAGCGGCCATGTGGATGTGGACACCGAATACATGCGCATCACCCCCACGGGTGAGTTCAAAGATGAATCTGCCATTGCAGATCTTCTGGTGGGGGGCCCCACCGGCTTGATCCGCCTGGGGGACATTGCCACTATTTACCGGGACTACATGGACCCGCCCCGGAACCTGATGCGTTTCAACGGCAAACCTGCCATTGGTCTTGGCATATCCACCGTGGCCCGGGGTAACGTGATCACCATGGGGGACTCGGTTGCTGAAAAACTTAATCAATTAAAAAGCAAGCAGCCCCCCGGCATGTCCCTGGATATTATCTATTACCAGAGCCGGGTGGTTACGGCATCGGTGAATGCCTTTTTAACGAACCTGGCCGAAGCCGTGGCCATTGTCATTGGCCTTTTAATGTTGTTCATGGGATGGCAAAGCGGGTTTCTCATCGGCATCACTCTGATTTTAACCATCCTTGCCACCTTGATCGGCATGTTCGTCATGGGCATTGATCTTCAAAAAATTTCTCTGGGTGCCCTGATTCTGGCGTTGGGTATGCTGGTGGACAATGCCATTGTGGTGGCCGACGGCATCCTGGTGCGGGTCCAGGGGGGAAGCCGCAGACGGGCCGCTGCCATTGATGTGGTCCATGACAATGCCTGGCCCCTTTTGGGCGCCACCCTTGTGGCAATTCTTGCCTTTACGGCCATTGGGTTTTCTCCGGGCAACGTGGGGGAATTTTGTCGCTCACTGTTTGATGTCATGGCCCTGTCCCTTTCCATCAGCTGGATTGTGGCCGTCACGGTTACGCCACTGCTTTGCATCTGGTTTTTAAAGGTGCCCGGAGAGTTTGACCACAAAAAGCCCCATGACGGCCCCATTTTTCGTATATACCGCACCCTGCTCAGGACCACCATCCGCTTCAGGTTTGTGACAGTGTTCATCACACTTATAATCCTGGCAGGTGCCATGATGGGATTTTCCCGCATTCCCCAGGCCTTTTTTTCTCCGTCCACCCAGAAATATTTCTTTATCAATTATTGGAAACCCCAGGGCACCCATATCCAGCACACCTCCCAAGACATGAAAAAAATTGAGGCCACCGTTTCCCGGATGCCAGGCGTTAAAAATATAACATCATTTGTGGGGGAAGGGGCCATGCGCTTTATTCTCTCCTATGATTATCAGGTGCCCAATTCAAGCTATGGGCAACTGGTGGTGGAGGTGGACGACTGCCTTCTCATTGATGATTTAATCCAAAAGACAGAAACCTATTTAAATGCCAATTTTCCCGATGCCGAACCCCACTGCCTGAAAGTGATCTCCGGACCTCCCATTACCTATCTTGTGGAGGCCCAGTTCCGGGGACCGGACATTGCGGTTCTCCAACACATGGCAGCCCAGGCCATGGAGATCATGCATGACACCCCCAACACCCGGGATATCAGAACGGACTGGCGCCAGCAGGTACGGGTAATTCGTCCGGAATTTTCCGAGTCCCAGGCCCGGCGCATCGGGGTCTCCCGCAGTGATCTTTCCCAGGCCCTGCAATGGAATTTTGGGGGTGTCATCACCGGGGTTTACCGGGAAAAGGATGAACTGATTCCCATCATCACCCGCCCCCCCCGGCAGGAACGAAACTCCGTGGACAACCTTAAAAATGTCCAGGTATGGTCTTCCCTTGGTCAATCCTTTGTGCCCATTGGCCAGGCCATCACAGATGTACGGCAGGAGTGGGAATGGCCCCTGATTAAACGTCAAGATCAGCAGCGGGCCGTCACTGTAAAGTGCAATCCTGTTCAAGGCAATGCAGAGCCTTTACGCAGCGCCATGAAAGAACGCATGGCCGCCATTGAGCTGCCTGCGGGATATACCATGACCTGGAAAGGTGAATTCAAGGAATCCAATGACGGCAGGGAGCCCTTGAAAAAAATATTTCCCCTGTGCATTCTTGGCATGTTCATCACCGTGGTGGGGCTTTTTAACTCCATCCGTCGGCCGTTGATCATCTTTCTCACGGTTCCCCTTTCCATCATCGGCATTGTCGCAGGCCTTATTCTGGTGGGCCTTCCCTTTGGCTTCATGGCCATCCTGGGATTTCTTGGGCTTTCTGGCATGCTCATTAAAAATGCCATTGTGCTGGTGGAACAGATTGAAATCTGCCTGCGATCGGGCATGGCACCTTTTGCGGCCATTCTTGATGCTGCCATGAGTCGCATGCGGCCGGTGTTCATGGCATCGGGCACCACCATTCTGGGCATGGCTCCCCTGGTCTATGATCCCATGTTTTCTGCCATGGCTGTGACCATCATGGGCGGGCTTTTGATCTCCACCATATTGACCTTGATTATTGTGCCGGTGTTTTACAGCATTGCCTATAATATTAAATGGAAACCTGACCGAAATGCTTAAAACAACCCAGGAGTGATGCCGCATTGGTTGGATGGCTATACGGGTATGGCCTGTGGGACACACCGGATGTAGGGTCGTAGACGTGGAGCCAAATGGTATTATACCGCCGCCCCCCCGATGGGCAATGGGCCCGGACCGGAACTGTAGACAGCTCAATTGTCCGGTTCCTATTACCCATCGGGGGGGCGGCTCTGCTGGGGTTGCCTTGGAGGTTCTATTTTCTAATAAAACCCACATGGCAGTAAGCACCGGCCACAACGAAGATAGAAAATGGCTGTATGCCGCCCCCGGGGAGGGGTAATGGAAGCGACCCGGAACTGTTAGACAGCCCAATTGTTCTCTTCCATTACCCCTCCCCGGGGGCTCTGCTGAGGTAACCTTGGAGGCTATCTTTTCATATAAAAAAAAAGCTACAATACAAAATGGAGGCGGTAATTCTTTCCATGGGCTGAAAAACCCAAGGGTTCTTTGCCGAATTTTTTATGAAATATAATATACTGATTACGATAATTTTTATTTTCCAGGCAGCCTTGGCCCAGGCCGGGGGCACCCCATCCGCAGACCCTTTACAGCTTCCCCAGGGAAAATTGACCCTGGAGCGGGCCTGCGAAATCACCCTGAAAAACAATCCCGGCATGGCACAGGCAAAGGAGCGCATTAAAAGGGCAAAGGCTGTGCTTCGTCAGGCAAACTCCGCATGGAAACCCACCATCACCGGCAGTGCCGGAGCCATTGCCATCCAGGCCACAGATCAACCGGACTGGATGCAGACCGTACGGGTGGATGAAGCCTTTAATGAATATTCTGCCGGTATTCAAATGGTATGGCTGCTGTTTGACGGATTTTCCCGGGAGGCCAATATTCTGGCCTCCCGCCATGCCATTGAACAATCAAAACAAGGGCTTCATGAGGTTCAAAGGCTTCTGATAAAGGCAGTATCCGCCACCTTTTACCAGGCCCGGCTGGCCCTGGAAAAAATGACCATTGCCCGGCAAAATCAGCAATTCAATGAAGTCCTGGAAAAGGATGCCCGGATAAAATGGCGGGTGGGAACGGCCCCGGAGGCCGAAGTGATGAACTTTTCGGTGAGGGCCCTCCAGGCCCGGAGTGATTATCTGGCGGCCCAAAGGGATTTTAAACTCACCTGCACGGCCCTTGCCCGCCTGATGGCCCTACCCCAAAAAAGGCTTATAACAGCAAAGATGTTTCCTGAAACAAAGGCCCAGGTCATTGAGAAACATACACAAACCTATGAAAAAGCATTGGAACAGGCCATGGTTTCCCGGCCGGATTTAAAGGCCGTGGATGCAGGAATCATGGCGTTAAAAGAAAAACTCCGGGCGGAAAAGGGGAGTTATTTTCCCAAGGTCTATTTTGTGTCCGGTTTAAATTACCTATACCAGCAGGACAAGGTGTTGGTGGATGAAGAGGAGCATAACACCTATGCCGGGGTGAATTTAAAATGGGATCTTTACACCGGGGGAAGACGCCAGGGAAAGGTGGAAGCTCTGGCCGCTGATCTCAGGGGGCTTGAAGAAAAACGGCGGGAAATCCTCCTTACCGTGGATGCGGAAATACAGCAGGCCCTGGACGTGGCTGATACCGCTTACAATACATGGAAAAACCAGGAACAGACAAGGACCCTCACCGAAAAGGTCAGAAAACATGTGGAAAAAGCCTACCGGGCCGGTGTGGCCACCCTCACCCGTCTCAATGAGGCCCAGACCGATCTTGTGCGGGCATCGGGGGCTGCGGCTGCCAGCCGGATTCTTTATCGCATTGCCCTGGTTGATTTGAATGCGGCTGTGGGGGGTGTGCCCTTGAAAAGGTAAGGTTACAGATCATGCGCGTCCGGTGAAACGCTTGGTGTGCAATTTTTTTCTTAATGCTCGTTTTTTGGTTACCTTAGTGTACCCCAAGCTATCAGTCAGAAAAATCGAAATCAGGATAATATTTTTGAGCACATTCCGGGCAAATCCCATGACTGAATTCTGCATCGGAATGATTATGAATATACGCTTCGATCTGATTCCAATATCCCTTGTCATCACGAATTTTTTTACAATGTGAGCAAATCGGCAAAAAGCCACTCAATGTCTTGACCTTGGACAACGCTTTTTTCAGATCCGCCATGGTATGATGCAATTTGATGTGCAGATCCACCCTGGCCTTTACCATTGGCGGATTCAGTGGTTTTTGTATAAAATCCACAGCACCTGCTTGAAATCCCTTTGCAGCATCCTCTATTTCACTGATCGCTGTTACAAAAATAACGGGAATATTTTTTGTTTTTTCATTGGCTTTAACTCTTTCACAAACCTCATATCCGTCCATACCGGGCATCATGATATCAAGCAAAATCAAATCCGGCAGTATATCTCCCTGTAGCTTTTTAAGGGCCTGTTCGCCGTCCTTGGCAGGAATAAAGCGGTAATTGTCGCCCAGAGTTTCCATGAGTGTATGCAAATTTGCCGGGACATCGTCCACAATAAGCAAGGTTGGTTTTATGGGGTCTGTTTCCATCAGTTGATTTCCTTTTTCAACCCGTCGGTAATAAGTTCTCCTGTCATTTGGTCAGGTCAATTATGAGAACTCAGGACTCTTGGGTTTTTAATTTAAGAATTAATTTTGTTATATAATTTAACGCGTTGTCATCTTCAAAATCATCCATCATTTGGCATATTCTTTCCATGTCCGCCTGGAACGGGGTGCCTGAAAGAAGACTTAAAAGACTCTTGATTTTCTCCATGGCCCTGGCGTAATCGGTTCCGACCTCCTTTTTGACGTCAATTAAAATGGCCTGGACGTTTTTCATTTTAATCGTGCCTTCCTGCCTGTTTTCACCCGTGGATGCACAAACCGTTCTCCATTGGTTTGCCAAAGGGGTAAGGCCCAAGACAATTTCTTTGAACTGACGCTGATAATCCAACCATTTGTCGGGGTCAACGGCACCGGCCAGGGCAGCCTTTTCTAATTCACTTGCCGCATCAGACAGGCCGTTTAAGCCCAGATTTCCGGCCACCCCCGCCATGGAATGGGCTTCGCTTCGTAACCTATCCATATCCGAAGCAGCAAAGGCAGATTCCATCTTTCCATTGATATCGCTCCGATTATGATAAAACTTCATCAGCATACGCCAATATCCATCCGGGTTATCCCTGAATCGACTGAGCCCACCTTTAATATCAATGCCCGGAACAGGCTCAGTTAAAAAATCCGATTCTGCTGTTTTTTTAACTCTCAAAGGTGATTGTGGCAGTTGTCGTTTTTGGGGAACAATCCACTTCACAAGGGTTGAAAACAGCACCCGGGGATCAATGGGTTTGGAGATAAAATCGTCCATGCCTTTGGCCAGGCAGCGCTCCCGGTGTTTTTTCATGGCATGGGCCGTCATGGCGATAATGGGAACTTGACGGACAAGTGGAGACAATTTTCGGATTTCCCCGGTGGCGGTATAACCGTCCATTTCCATCATTTGGACGTCCATAAGTACGGCATCGAATTGATGAGATTCACCCCTGTTTATTATGGTTTCAAGGGCTAATTTTCCATTCTCAACCGGGGTTACAAAAAATTGTTCATGTTCCAGCAGTTCCACAGCGATCTGCCGGTTGATTTCATTATCTTCCACAAGAAGAATATGAGCCCCCCGAATCATGTCCAGACCCTCCACTGTAAGGCCCTTCATCTCCTTCGTATTCCGGGGAACTGAAAGCTCTTTTTGGACATGTTCATGCCGCCCAAAGCATGCCGTAAAGCTGAAAGTGCTTCCCCGGCCCAATTGACTGGTCACCGAAATTTCACCATCCATCATTTCCACAAGTTTTTTGCTGATGCTCAGGCCCAGTCCTGTGCCCCCGTATTTTCGGGTGGTGGACATGTCTGCCTGGGTAAAGGAGTGAAAAAGCGCCTGGGTCTGTTCAGGATTCAAGCCGATGCCGGTGTCTATGATGTTGAACTGCAGCGTTGTTTTCCCATACAAGTCCCTGTGTTCCGGTAGCACACCTGAAATTTTTTTCATATCTCCCCGGCATCGCACCTGAACAATGATCTGACCCTTTTCAGTGAATTTAACTGCATTCCCGGTGAGATTGATCAAAATCTGTCTCAACCGCAAAGGATCTCCCACAAGTCCCCGGGGGACATCTTCAGCAATGTCAAAAATGACATCCAATCTTTTTTTCCGGGCTTCCCAAAGGATAAGATGGGATAATTCGTTAAATGTATCCTCCAGATTAAATTCAATGGACTCCATTTCCATATGCCCGGCTTCGATCTTGGAAAAGTCCAGGATGTCGTTAATAACTATGAGCAGGGCCCGGCTTGAAGATTTTATTTTGGAAATGTAATCCCTTTGCCTGGTGGACAGGGATGTTCGCAGGGCCAGGTCAGACATGCCCATAATGGCGTTCATGGGCGTTCGAATCTCATGGCTCATATTGGCCAGGAACTCACTTTTGGCCTGGTTGGCCATTTCAGCGGCTTCTCGCTTTTTATGGGCGGCTTCGTTTGCCTTGCGTTCTGAAATATCCACAAGGGAACCTTCAAAAACAGGATGCCGCCCTACCCGGTCATGCACGCTATGGGCAGATAACATTGCCCAGAAGATATCCCCGCCTTTTCGGTAAATCTGCGCCTCAAACCCGTTGACCCTGCCCTTTTTCTTTAATAATGCATAAAAGTCATCAAAGACCCGGGGGGTAACAAACATATGCCGGGTGATGCCCTTGACTGTGCATAACAGATCATCAATGGAAAAACAGCCCATTAACTTTACCAAAGCAGGATTGGCATCCATAAATTGACCCTGCTCATCCACTTGGAAAATACCTTCCATGGCATTTTCAAAAATACTCCGATATTTGTTCTCACTTTTTTGTAATGCATGGGTACGTTGTTGTACCAGATCTTCCAGGTTCTCATTAATGGTTTTCAACTCAAAATTGGCATCTTCCAGGGCACGGGTTTTATCATTTACCTGGATCACCATGCCGTTATATGCCTCAATTACCTGACCTAATTCATCCATGGAGGAAACAGGTACAGTTCCATTGGCCCGGTCCCCCTGAAAATTCCGGATATACCACAAAAGATTTTTCAACGGCATCCCAACGGTTTGTCTGTACGCAAAAACAACACCGGCAATCACCGCCATGATAAGCAACAAAATCAATGCACAATCCCTAAGAATGGATGGAATCATTGCCTTTAGAATACTGGCTTCCTCCGTACAGACAATCAGGGTGCCAAGCCTTGTCTTATCGGGATCTAAGTAGTGAAGAATGGGCATTTCCAGCAAACAGAGATCATCAGGAAAAGCATTGTCCCTTGATAAACCAAGTTGAAATGATCGGTCTGAGCCGGAGACATTGACTGAAATGCCGGAAAGAAAGGGATGTTTAATCATTCCCTTTAAATAGATTTCAAGCTCTTCATAACGCATGCTCCACAGCATATCTCCAATGGCAAAGGACTGGGCTGCGGCATAATCTTCTACGGCCTTTATTCTTTGTTGCTTTTTTTCCTGAAAAGAAAAAACGGTGGTTAGCACCATAAAAACAAAAGCGATGATAAACACAGAGGGCAGGACGGCCAACAGAAATTTTGTCTGTATATTTTTTACATTCTTCAACATGAAATCAACAATCTCTTCCACAGGGAAGATATTTTTTCATGATTTTTTCAATCACCCCTCTCTCAACCAGGTTAATGACTGCCTGATTGATTTTGCTTAGAAGCTCAAGGGCTCTTGGAGATTCCTTTGATATATAAATCGGGAATCCCCCACTTTTAGCACCGGGAAGCCGTTGAAATGTGACTTCCTCAAAAAGAATATCCTCGCCGGTATATTTATATCCAATGGGCACCGCCGCATTGACCAATAAAATATCCCCCCGGCCTGCTCTGAGCATTTCAAAGGCTGTTTTTAAATCCCTGGCGCTTTTATCAATACCGCCAATGCCTATGAATTCATCTTTATCACAATAGTGGTAGTCGCTGTAACTATAGCCGTGAACCCCCAGAACTTTATATTTTTTAAGATCATCGGCCTTTTTGATATTCGGTCCGTCAGGAAACTGTTTTTTGGAGTACCAGTAACTGGCTGTTGTAAAATATATGGGAGATGTCATCCAATAGTCTTTTGCACGGCTTTCGTTCCATGATCCATTGAATATTTCAAATTTTCCGTTTTTGCCGTAATCTTTTACTTCCTGTAGGCAGCGTTTCCAGGGGCACAGGGTCAACTTGAATGTAAATCCGGTTTCCCTGGATAGTGCATCCAGCACATCAATAAAGGCTCCCTGGGGTATTTTTTCTCCATTTTTTTCAACCAGGAAAAGATAAGGCGGCCACAGTGCTTCATCATCGCAGACATTTACAATTAAATCGGTTTCAGTGTTTTGGTCAGCAAATGCGCTGTGATAACAGCAGAACAGAGACAAAGCGATTATCCAAAATATTGATTTTTTCATTTTAATTTCCTTTTGGACTTGAGAGCGGGGCATTTTAAGCTCGCTTTGATACTAAAAATAAATTATTGCGTTAAAAGACGGGAGGGAACAACGGCTGCCGGAAGATTTTTTGAGGTTGAACCAAGTGACGTATTTAAATTTTTACTGGATAAAATGGATTATCCGGCACGACCGGGAAATTGTAAAAATCAGTTGCTTAGAGGTTGGTGGGCGACGTTAGCACCAACCCCGGTAGGTGTATCTGAACTTACTCAGTCCAGTTATCCTCTAATAACCACAATAAGCAAAGCCTGACCCCACTGATGCGGTTAGTGTGCACCAAGCTCTTTTTCTATGCGCTCAGCAAGAAAGATTTTTAAAAGCGATTGATATGGAACATCTCTCTTGTTTGCTAAAAGTTTGAGTTCCTCAATCATAGTTTCCGGAAGTCGAAGAGATATTTTTTTTACTGAAGGCTTGAGATTGGAGAATATTATTTTTTCAGCTTTATCCCAGTTAACGTAGTCTGTAGAATCATGCGTTGCCCAAAACTCTCTTTCTTCATCTTCGTTCTTAAATTTTGGTATTTTTTTACTCATTAGCATACACCTCTCTTTCTTTTCGACTCATGTCTCGCGCTGAAATGACGCGAACACGGTTGTTTCTAACAGTAAAGGCGATGAACAGGGTTCTTTTTGAGTCTGTTCTTCCAAGTGCATAAAATATTTTTTCTTCCTCTGAATGTTTTATGTCATCTTGGATTACAAGCGGTCTGTTAAAAAATATCTGCTCGCATTCTGCAGGGCTAACTTTATGTTTCAGCCAATTTTTATTTATATTGCCATCATCCCAATCAAAACCATTACATTGTTTCAATATTTCAATGTATATCTTATCCATGTCTTAAGTATATATTCAGGATGCACAATTTTCAAGTTAAAATATTTATTATGAGGCCTAATGCCGAATTGAGGAGTGAGTCTTATGGTTTGTCTGCTCCAAGATCAAAAGAATGTCGTAGGCCACGTTTACCGGGCCAGCTTTGCCAAGATGATTTAAAACGCTTGGTGTGCATTTTTTTCGAGGCTCAAACACTTAGTTGACAAAATGGCATAAAACTTGATATTTTGTCAACCAGGAGGTGATAATCATGATCAATGAATTCGGCAGACGACTATACTCTGCAAGAAAAATGGCAGGTTTGAGTATGGCGGCCTTGGCAGAAAAATCCGGGGCTGTGGTAAGCAAGCAGGCCATCAGCAAATATGAGAAAGGGCAGATAAATCCCGGCAGTGAGGTTCTTATAGCCCTGGCTAAGACCCTGGACGTCAAAGTGGATTACTTTTTTAAACCATCACAAATAGCCATTGCCGGTCTGGAGTTCAGAAAAAGATCCAAATTGACCAAAAAGGCAGAAGAGCAGATCAAATACAAAACGCTGGATTTCCTCCAGAAATATTTGGAAGTAGAAGAGATTCTCAATATCCGGACCCCTTATGTGAATCCTGTAAGCCAACCTCTAATAAAAACTCAAGCCGACATTGAAGCGGCGGCACAGGAGATACGTGAAAAATGGAAATTGGGGCAAGGGCCGATTCCCCATCTGATTGAACTTCTTGAAAACAAAGGGTTCAAGGTGTTTGAAGTCTGTGATTTTGAGCATTTTGACGGTCTGTCCGGTTTTGTATCGGAAATTGATCTTCCGGTGGTAGCGGTTTATAAAAACAGCAACTTGGTTCGAAAACGGTTCACAGTGGCCCATGAGCTGGGACATCTGCTTCTGAATTTTTCTCAAGCTGAGGGTCAGAATGTAGAAAAACTCTGCCACTCCTTTGCCGGTGCCCTGCTGCTGCCCGAGGCGGTCATGCGCAAGGAACTGGGGCAAAAGCGATCCAAGATCACCCTGTGGGAACTAAAAAAATTAAAAGGGGTTTTCGGAATTTCAATCCAGGCCATCATGGCCAGGGCCAGGAGCCTTTCCATCATCTCGGCCACCACCTATAAGTCTTTCTGTATCTATGCCAGAAAAAAAGGATGGCACAAGGACGAGCCCGGGGAATACCGAGGCAGGGAGGTGGCCAATCGTTTCAAGCAAATAGTGTACCATGGGACTGCCGAAGAAATTATCAGTTTCAGTAAAGCTGCAGGCTTTTTAAATAAATCTGTTTCTCAATTGGATCAAGAGGTAAAATTTATCGTATGATTGTCTTGGTAAATGATGCCAATATTTTTATCGACCTTTTGAAAATTGACCTGATAGACCTTTTCTTTAAGCTGCCATGCGAGTTTCACGTCACGGACCTGGTTTTGGCCGAAATTCATGAGGCCAATGTTGCGAAGCTGGTTGTATATATTGATGATGGCACGCTGCATAAAAAAACATTTACCTTTGAAGAATTGATGCAAATTCAATCTCTTGAGTCAAAATATAAAGCCCTTTCGGTACCAGACTGTTCATGTCTGTTTCAGGCTAAAATTTTATCCGGACGGCTTTTAACCGGAGACGCCCCTTTGCGAAAATATGCATCAAAGGATAAAATTCCTGTTCACGGAATCCTATGGATTTTTGATCAACTCTTGGAACATAATATTATTACACCGCATCATGCACATGACAAATTGACAGATTTGATTAACCGAAATGCACGGTTACCAAAAGCCGAATGCCGGAAAAGGCTAAATAAATGGAAATAACAACCCAATGATCCCGTCTGTACTCACCTTAAACGTTGAGCAAGGTATTAAAGAATTTTACTGCTCTCTCCGCTCTGCCTCCCCCTAATCCGTTATAATCAACAAAATTGGCATCTTTCAGGGCACGTGTTTTATCATTTATCTGGATATCACCATGCCATTATATGCCTCAATTAGCGGCCCTAATTCATCCATGGAGGTAACAGGCACAGTTCCATTAACTTGGTGAAAATTCAGGGCATACTCCCGGGTAAATATATAGACCAAAATCGAAAGCAAAACAGATCTGACTCCACCCAGGATTGCCCCATGTTGCGATCAGGCCTTTTCTATTTCACGGCACCTGACATCTTTGGGTCTACTTGCCGGACAATGCCCCGACAGCTGCCGTGCAGATGGCCACAGCAGATTCGGCATTGTTGGCTGAGAATTCCTGACCATCCTTGATAAAAACGGCAGACCACTGGGTCTCGTTCAGGCTTTTGGGACAAAGGTCTTTCAGCCGAAAGGAAAATCCTTTGGCTTCCAGTACTTCAGATAGTTGCAACGCTGAGTGAATGTCATGGGCCACGTTTGCCGGGACGGCTTTGCCAAGGTGATGTTTAAGCTGTTTTTCCAGTATTTCGGGTATGGAATCGGACATTGTATTCTCCAATATGGTGGTTTTGGGTTCATGTATGAAGCATGGATATCCATGCATGGTGGATATTCAAACACTGGAGGCTGTCCGGGTCAATGCTTTTAAAAATTTTATTGAATCAGAATTCGAATGGGATGTAAATCAAAGGCAAAACCGGAGTACCATTTAAGAGCGCCCCCCAAAAATGACAATAAACTACCCGCAAATCAATACAACCATTGTTATTTCTTTTTCTGTTCCCATCAATGGCAACGGCAATAAATTCCAGATAATACCAACGTCCTCTTTAACAGGCAAAACCTCTAAAAGTGATGTGCAATGGTTAAACATATACGGAATATTATTGTCATAAAAACATACTAAAACAGTTCCTGAGTATTCAATGATTTCTCCTGGTAATTGTTTTTGAATCTGTTTTTCCGCGCTATTTATGATTTCTGATTTGGAGAGAGTTGGCTCCATGGGAATGGTTATAACCCCCAAATGTCCACGCCCTTTTTTGCGTAAAAAACACCGCATTTCATCAAATTTGAGATTTATTACTCCATGCAAGGCAGGCATCATGGTTATTGATACCATTGCGGTGAGATTACGAAGCAAGGATTCATCATCGTCTAAAAACACATATAGATCGGTTGCATGGACCAACCGCTGATAATCTTTAACACCAAAAAAATTATCCTTTCCGATCACAATACCGACGCGTAAACAATCATCCCAATATTCGGAAATTAATGAATCATAAATGTTTTCTTTTATAAAATTATCTTCAACAGATACAATGAAAAATAAAACATCCATGCCATAGTAAATTATACCCCGAGACTCACAAAAATTATTTCCTTTTTTATCCTCCAGAGTTTCAATAAAATGCCAGATTAGAGAATATGCGTTGTTTTCTGTCAATTGCCTTACGGCAGGATGATGGATGGCTTTTTGCCCCAATATTATTCCCTTTCCATCGGCTTTTTGATAGTCATCGTTAGTTTCTACAAAACAAAAACTCATTTATTCTCCTGAAAACTTATTGCTGCAATGACGGGTATTCTTCATTCCTGCTTTACATCTTCATAAGGTGATACCCATTTAAATTAATGCATCAAAAGGGCAGCATGGCAATCATTTCCGAAAGACTTTTTACAAGTTGTCCCCGGCCTTGATTGATATATATACCCATCTGGGCGATAAAAGAATAGGCAATTGCAAATTGTGCCAGTGCGAAGACGGCCAAGGTAAACTGACTGATGCTGAAAATACCGATGCCAAATTGAGACAGGGTAAAAACACCGCAGGCAAATTGGCCAATGGCAAAAATCCCCTTTGCCGGTACAGGCATTTTATTGGGTCTGAACTTAAATGAGATGTGAAGCAGAGGCAAACCCAGCAGAGTTGCCCTTGATTTATACTCAAACCCCCAGCCGTCCCATTTATCATGAGAAGGATAAGGCGCCCCACACTGGGGACACATTAGGGCCTGGTCTGAAATAGTGTGTTGACATTCTCTGCAAGGTTTCATAGATCTCCTGTCAAATTAAGCAATGACAGCTCAATTGGCCGGTTCCTATTGCCCCTGGGGGGGGGCTCTGCTGAGGTTGGCCGGAAGTTCTGTTTTCTAATAACCGCCACAGGCGAGCCGTGTTCTGATCTCGTTGTGCCCATAACAAAACATGAAAGATTGTCATATTTATCTACCCTTTCATATAAAAAAACTCAACAGCATTGGAGAAATTCATGAAAATAATATGTCATGGCGACAGCCTCACCCAAGGGGCAGATCTTGAAAAAATGTATACTTGGACCTCATTTCTGGAACGAAATTTCAGGGTTCCAGTGTTAAATCATGGAATCGGTGGAGACACCACAGCAGGGATGTTAAGCCGATTTTCCCATGAGGTGATTCAGCAGCAACCGTCCCTGGTGATTCTCATGGGCGGCACCAATGATTTATGGTGGGATCTGGAAATAAATTTGATTCAGGCCAACCTGTCAGCCATGGTTTCCCAGGCCAAGTACCATGAAATTGCCCCGGTAATAGGACTTCCCTTGCCCATCTGTATTGAAAAGGTTGAAAAACAGGATTGGGAACCGCCGGCCAAAGGATATGAACATCTGTCCACCCAGATACACAAACTGGTAGAAGCCTTGAAAGCCGCAGCCGTGCAATGGGAGATACCGATATTGGATTTTAACCGTCCATTTTTAGATGATGAAAATACAGTAAAAAACGATTTATTTCTGGACGACGGCGTCCATGCAGCAAAGGAAGGACACCGGATCATGGGCCTTTATGCAGCCACGCGTTTAAGGGAATTGTTTCTTTTCGCCTAAATACGTATGCAACACCTCAACCCGGTCGGTCATTACTTCGATGTTCTTCAGTAATAAAAGGAATTTAAAAATTCGGTTCTTCTGATCGTTCAACCAAATAAATTCCCTATAAAATCAATTGGAAGGTTCGAGTTATTTAATGCTGCCCTGCCAACAATGTATCAATATTCTATTGGTCCGACCATTATAAGACGTTCTGCTATTTCAGACACAAACCACCTATTTTATTCCTTGACAAAGTAATTTTTGTTTTTAATTATGCAATATTTTTATGTTTATTTTTTTTAAAAGGATTTGACTTACATTTAAAACCAAAATAGGTATAAAAATACTCACTGAGTCACAGCTTAAAAAAAGAATGGATGTGTAAATGGAATGAAGGTGATGGGCTTTGCGATTCTTGCCATGATCGGTGATATTGTAGGCTCATCGGAATTTTTTCTGGGATTGCCGGTGTTTCTGACTCAAATGGCATACTCCAGAGGTTTTGAGCGTGAAGCAGATGACTATGCCTTGCAACGGCTCCGGCAAAAGAGCATCCCCACCGAGCACTTCGTCCGACTCATGGAACGGATAGATCAGAAAATGGCAAAGATAGCCAATACGTCGAATAAAAAATGGTTGAATTATCTGTCAAGCCATCCCGATACAAAAAGACGGCTTGAAGCATTCCGGAACGAAACCAGATGATTTATCAGACAACAAGAAAGGAAAACAGATCGTGCGAACTCAACACTCCGAAATAGAACACTTTTTCAAACAAAGCATAAGGGAATCACAGGTTGATTGGCCGGTTCTTGTTACCCCTCGAGGGGGCTCTGCTGAGGTTGCCCGGAAGTTTTGTTTTCCAATAAAAAAATTACGAACGGATCATTTCAGGGCTTAAACAATTTTTACCGCCAAATTTTAAGAATTGTTTGGTTCCACCGTTGTTTTCAATGACATCCAGCACCCGGGAGTCATTTTTTTCAAAGGTGGCACCAAAAATCATTTTGATATTTTTATACTGTAGCATTTCCGGCAACATAATGGATGAGGGCCCCAGCATATAGATACGGCATCCTTCCGGGGTGGCATTAACTATGTCAAGGAAGGTATCAGAAAATACAGAAGTGGAGGTGAGGATCACCACATCTGCTTGTTGTAAAGTATTCTTCTGATCTTCCATGTCCGTCAGCCGATGATCTGTTTTGATCATATCAAAAATTGTAAGAGGTATTTTGGCTTTTTCAAATTTCTTTACAATGGGCTTGAACAACCCTACCATGACAATATTCTTTTCTTTGCTAAAGTCCAATATATCCCAGATATCATCTTCCTTGGACTCAAACCCATGGTAATTATGGCAGGCATTGAGATAAGCTGTATAAATGATACGATGAGAAATTTGTGAAAGGTCCGGAGAAGCAATTTTTAAATCTGGAATAACCGCTGTAACATCGTTGCCAAAATTAGCGCAAACTCCGATGTGGCCGTTTGTTAGAATAACTGCTGTGTATTTGTTACCGGAAACGATGTTCTTAATGGCCTGGCAATCATAGCCATACAAGTTTATGAACTGTGAGAGTGGTTCTTTTTTAAGTGTCATTTAGTTCTCCTTTTTAATTTCAGCTTGGGATGGGGACAAATATAATTAATATAAATTTCTGGCTCTCCGAGCTTTTCCGTGGTTGACAATATCATTGTTTTGTGACTATGAGCTCCGCCCCTAAAGTATCTAATAAAATCCGTTGCCTCAGGTGCTTAATGTTGAAAATTCCATAGTATCTCCGTTTGACAACTTCGATTTTATTGTTAAAACCCTTCACAAAACCACTGTTGCAACGGTTGTTAAAATAATTTTCAATCTGGGCCTGGAATGAATTTAGAGTTTTCAAAAAGGTATCATAACAATTCAAATCGTTTTGCATTACCTTCTCTTCCAATTCCTTAAAGGCTGCGATGGCCTCCTGTTTTGTATAGGACTTTTCAAAAATGTCAGTCATGGCATTTTTGAGTTGATAGGCTTCTTTCAAATCCGGACTATACCCAAATGCTATTTTGAAAATGCCTTTTTCTGTTTCCGTTAGTTTGTCAGGGTTCTTTCTAAGGGAGTCAGATCTTATTGATTTACCATTTTCAAAACTCAGACCACCATATCTTATGAATGGCATATTGGATAAACGGTAAATTGAAAACTGCTGAGTCCCTAAAAGCCCATAATAACCCTTTAAGCTGTTTGTAATCATCCACAGCCCAGCTCTTTTTTGATTCTATATGCTTTTCTCCTAATCTTTCCTTCAAACAGACATCTTTGATGTTACTGTTTATCAAAAATTGCAATACATGGTCTTGATATGTTTTTGTATAGGATTTTCCAGGAGCACGCCATGGAAACCTTTCCGTTGTTGTTGGCTCATTGTCACAATCTAAGCATTGATAACGGCGTGGCCGAATTTTTAGATACACTTCTCTTCCAAGAATCGGTAAATGTCGGATCATAATCCATTGATCATATCCTCTGAAGTGGCGAATTTTTTTTCCGCATTTTCGGCAAACTCCACTTTTTTTTGTGCTGCGGAGTTCAATGACATAATCCCCGTTATTGTCACGAGAAACACTCAAAATTTCAACATCTGGAAGTTCTAAATCCAACTCAATCCCCATAAGCCCTCCGTTTATAATTGAGTTGCAAAATATAAGCAAAGTATTATCCGTGAACAGTACTCAAATTACAATCCCGGAAATTATCGGAGAGCCAAATTTCTTGGCAGCATTCATTGGTCGAAAAAATGAGAATGCGTCTTAACCAGCTCATGTTTCAATCCTTGTTGTTATGGATCAAGGTTTGACGGAATTTAACACCTCAAACAATTATTAGCAACCGCTCGTTTTAATCCTTATTGTGGTGGATCAAGGTCTGACGGCGGACCCGGATGCATAGACACAGCCGCCCTCTGTCGTGGTTTCAATCCTTGTTGTCGTGGATCAAGGTCTGACGGGCCAGCAGTTTTTTGCGTGTGGTGATGCCGTTGTTGTTTCAATCCTTGTTGTCGTGGATCAAGGTCTGACGGCCACTTATACCTCCACCAGTTTGATGGCATTAATCCGGGTTTCAATCCTTGTTGTCGTGGATCAAGGTCTGACGGGGAGCCACAATGGAAGCCATGCACTCGCAGTCAATGGTTTCAATCCTTGTTGTCGTGGATCAAGGTCTGACGGGCTTCAATCTGCTTTTGGAGGTTTTTAATGTATCAGGGTTTCAATCCTTGTTGTCGTGGATCAAGGTCTGACGGGTCATCAGCAAACACAAAAGCCTTAAGTTGGCAAAGTTTCAATCCTTGTTGTCGTGGATCAAGGTCTGACGGGTGATACCCAGGCCAGGGCCACCACTCTGAGCGTAATGTTTCAATCCTTGTTGTCGTGGATCAAGGTCTGACGGATAGAAAAACAGTTGGACACCATGAAAGACGGCATGGAGTTTCAATCCTTGTTGTCGTGGATCAAGGTCTGACGGTGTGATATCTGATTTCAGGATCAAGCCGTCGTCATTGTTTCAATCCTTGTTGTCGTGGATCAAGGTCTGACGGAACAGCATTCATTCCCTGAACAACGGCCCACTCAAGTTTCAATCCTTGTTGTCGTGGATCAAGGTCTGACGGCACGCAAATAACGAAATAACAATGTCTGATTTCTTAAGTTTCAATCCTTGTTGTCGTGGATCAAGGTCTGACGGATCACCGCCCCCGGCTGTTGCGGCCGCATTCCAAGGGTTTCAATCCTTGTTGTCGTGGATCAAGGTCTGACGGAGTATCTGTACCTGTCTGCTCCCAGTCATAGCCGTGTTTCAATCCTTGTTGTCGTGGATCAAGGTCTGACGGCCAAAACCGAATGCGTTATTTCGGATTCCCCATGTGAGTTTCAATCCTTGTTGTCGTGGATCAAGGTCTGACGGTTGGATGTTTGCAGCGGTGGGCAGGTGTTCTTGAAAAAGTTTCAATCCTTGTTGTCGTGGATCAAGGTCTGACGGGATCCTCATTTAAGCTGGCTTGTGCCTGCCGAAACATGTTTCAATCCTTGTTGTCGTGGATCAAGGTCTGACGGAACACAAGACGAACCAGCGACATGGTCTATCTATGGTTTCAATCCTTGTTGTCGTGGATCAAGGTCTGACGGAAAATACCATAGGTGCAAGTTTTAGAGCGCATCGAGGTTTCAATCCTTGTTGTCGTGGATCAAGGTCTGACGGATTGTGCCGTTGGGCCTGGCTGTAATCTCATCTGTAGTTTCAATCCTTGTTGTCGTGGATCAAGGTCTGACGGGGAATATGGAAAAATAGGGCATTATTCAAATACCCTGTGTTTCAATCCTTGTTGTCGTGGATCAAGGTCTGACGGGATTTAATGATTTCCCGGAAACCTTCATTCCGTTCTTGTTTCAATCCTTGTTGTCGTGGATCAAGGTCTGACGGTATCTGATTCGGAACCGGAAAATCTTGACCCGACAGAGTTTCAATCCTTGTTGTCGTGGATCAAGGTCTGACGGATGGAAAACTTACCGGGAAAAGCAATAAATACAAGCAGTTTCAATCCTTGTTGTCGTGGATCAAGGTCTGACGGAATCAATATGTGCCTTGCTGTGATCCGGGAAAAAATGTTTCAATCCTTGTTGTCGTGGATCAAGGTCTGACGGTTATGTTCAGATCGCCTGATACGTCTGCTGCGTTAGTTTCAATCCTTGTTGTCGTGGATCAAGGTCTGACGGGGATGGGCCGGTGAAGGGAAGTTTTGGGCATTGAAGTTTCAATCCTTGTTGTCGTGGATCAAGGTCTGACGGGTTAATGTGATTGATTGATTGTTCTCACCCTCATCGTTTCAATCCTTGTTGTCGTGGATCAAGGTCTGACGGTTATTTTCATGCCATTATCATACATGATGAGGCCAGTTTCAATCCTTGTTGTCGTGGATCAAGGTCTGACGGGATGTTGAACATCATGGACGAATATATCAAGTTTGTTTCAATCCTTGTTGTCGTGGATCAAGGTCTGACGGCCGAACCATCCCATGCAGAGTTTGCAACCCTGATTTTAGTTTCAATCCTTGTTGTCGTGGATCAAGGTCTGACGGACCTTGTCCCGTCTGCAAGCTTGCCCCAGCCAGCCTGTTTCAATCCTTGTTGTCGTGGATCAAGGTCTGACGGAAACTCCCCAAGGATTCCCAGTCACCTAAGTTGTCAGTTTCAATCCTTGTTGTCGTGGATCAAGGTCTGACGGCCTCCGTGTGCTTCACTATTCGAAAAGGCCGGGATGTTTCAATCCTTGTTGTCGTGGATCAAGGTCTGACGGCAGACAACGGGTTGGCAGTCGTGCTTGAGAAATTGGAGTTTCAATCCTTGTTGTCGTGGATCAAGGTCTGACGGCCCGTATCTTCCGTGGCTGAAATGGTGGGCACTTTTGTGGTTTCAATCCTTGTTGTCGTGGATCAAGGTCTGACGGCTCTCAGCCCCATTACATACGCCCCCAGCTCCTGGCAGTTTCAATCCTTGTTGTCGTGGATCAAGGTCTGACGGTTTTGTATGTGGGCATTTGATGACCTCCACTTATTTTTTGTTTCAATCCTTGTTGTCGTGGATCAAGGTCTGACGGACACCCAATCACTGTGTCATCAGTGGTGGTATCAGAGGTTTCAATCCTTGTTGTCGTGGATCAAGGTCTGACGGACTCCGCTTTCTGAACCATCCCCTACTAACAGATCAGTTTCAATCCTTGTTGTCGTGGATCAAGGTCTGACGGATTGAAAGAGTTCTAAGCCCAAGAGCATCAATTTTGTTTCAATCCTTGTTGTCGTGGATCAAGGTCTGACGGATGTTTGATATGGGTGTGCCTTTCAACCAGCTAAAGTTTCAATCCTTGTTGTCGTGGATCAAGGTCTGACGGCTTGGACAATTACAGATAGAGTTTCTTTTGCATCTTGTTTCAATCCTTGTTGTCGTGGATCAAGGTCTGACGGATTCTGCGAGCGTCAGTTTGCGTTTGCGCTTCTGGAGTTTCAATCCTTGTTGTCGTGGATCAAGGTCTGACGGTTCTATTGAAATACCAAAAGAAAACGAAGAGGTGAATTGTTTCAATCCTTGTTGTCGTGGATCAAGGTCTGACGGTTCACCGCCACTGGCATCCAGGTCCCCCTGGAGGAGTTTCAATCCTTGTTGTCGTGGATCAAGGTCTGACGGAAAAAGAAAAGACGCTTGCGGAAGCCGGTGTTAAGGGGTTTCAATCCTTGTTGTCGTGGATCAAGGTCTGACGGAAGACATGATCACCGAGCTGGGCGGCCAGGTGAATCGGGTTTCAATCCTTGTTGTCGTGGATCAAGGTCTGACGGTCATTACAGAACCTCTGCCTCGATAATGGATTCCGCGTTTCAATCCTTGTTGTCGTGGATCAAGGTCTGACGGGGTCCACGGCCCCGGCATACACACGCCCTGTTCCATGTTTCAATCCTTGTTGTCGTGGATCAAGGTCTGACGGTTACGCCTGGCTTTGCCTGGCGGGGCAAGAGGAACTGTTTCAATCCTTGTTGTCGTGGATCAAGGTCTGACGGTCAAGGATACATACCCCCTTGGCGGGGCAGCCCCGTGTTTCAATCCTTGTTGTCGTGGATCAAGGTCTGACGGTGCCTCTGAAAATTGATGATCTGCTGCGGCCTATGGGTTTCAATCCTTGTTGTCGTGGATCAAGGTCTGACGGTAGATACAACACCCTCGCCTATTTGTGCTGCAATGTAGTTTCAATCCTTGTTGTCGTGGATCAAGGTCTGACGGCTGGTAGGGCTTGGGAAAGTTGGAAAATTATTTGCGTTTCAATCCTTGTTGTCGTGGATCAAGGTCTGACGGCACCAGAACAGAAGCTCAAGAAACAACGTTTTTCTGTTTCAATCCTTGTTGTCGTGGATCAAGGTCTGACGGGGGGTGATTTGTTGTCATGGTAGGCTCCTTTTGTATGTTTCAATCCTTGTTGTCGTGGATCAAGGTCTGACGGTTGGGAAAAAAACATAGCCAAAAAAGGAGATTCTTTAGTTTCAATCCTTGTTGTCGTGGATCAAGGTCTGACGGGGTGGGCCTCTCCCTGCCAAATCCATGGTTAAAGTGTTTCAATCCTTGTTGTCGTGGATCAAGGTCTGACGGTTTAGCATTCCCGGGGATACGCCCTCCGACTGAAGTTTCAATCCTTGTTGTCGTGGATCAAGGTCTGACGGCAGCTCGAACAGGCTTTCGTCTATGAGCCATGGGGTATGTTTCAATCCTTGTTGTCGTGGATCAAGGTCTGACGGAAGATGACCAGGGACCCCGACAGCGGTGGACCTTTCAGTTTCAATCCTTGTTGTCGTGGATCAAGGTCTGACGGGGCGGCGGTCATTTCTGAGAGTACCGGGATTTCTATGTTTCAATCCTTGTTGTCGTGGATCAAGGTCTGACGGAGGCGGCGGTTGCCGGGGTTACGGACACCAAGACTGCTGGTTTCAATCCTTGTTGTCGTGGATCAAGGTCTGACGGATTCCTGGACTTCTTCTTTAAGTTCCGGATTGTTTTGTTTCAATCCTTGTTGTCGTGGATCAAGGTCTGACGGCTTGTAAATCAGACAGAGCCATTCCTTGTTCATTTAGTTTCAATCCTTGTTGTCGTGGATCAAGGTCTGACGGCTTTATAATGAGGGTTGCACAAAAAAAAGAACTGTAGTTTCAATCCTTGTTGTCGTGGATCAAGGTCTGACGGCCCAGCCCCGGTGTTTGCCGGGAAATTAATCTAAAAAGTTTCAATCCTTGTTGTCGTGGATCAAGGTCTGACGGACATAAAATCACCAGGCTGTTGAGCCAAATGATCAATGTTTCAATCCTTGTTGTCGTGGATCAAGGTCTGACGGTTGCCCCGGCGGGCCATACCAAGTTACTGGTGGTGAGTTTCAATCCTTGTTGTCGTGGATCAAGGTCTGACGGAAAAGGCAGCATGGTATGAATGTAGCCACTGCCAGAGGTTTCAATCCTTGTTGTCGTGGATCAAGGTCTGACGGTGACGAGGCATGACCGATAACATGGGGGTAAGAGGTTTCAATCCTTGTTGTCGTGGATCAAGGTCTGACGGGTTACCGGATCGTCAGATGACCTTGGTTCTGGCAGTAGTTTCAATCCTTGTTGTCGTGGATCAAGGTCTGACGGCGGTAGCTGACGGCCCCTCTTTGTTGGTCTTTACCAAAGTTTCAATCCTTGTTGTCGTGGATCAAGGTCTGACGGGGGCTCCTCCACCGCAATGGGCACAGTAGTAAATCCGGTTTCAATCCTTGTTGTCGTGGATCAAGGTCTGACGGCACGAGACACACCACCTATTCCGGTCTTTTCTAAAAGTTTCAATCCTTGTTGTCGTGGATCAAGGTCTGACGGTGGCTTAATCAGATCAAGGGAGGCTTTCGACAAGAGTTTCAATCCTTGTTGTCGTGGATCAAGGTCTGACGGGATTGCGACCTCCCTTGTGTCGGAAAAATAAAATGTTTCAATCCTTGTTGTCGTGGATCAAGGTCTGACGGACGAACTCACAAAACGTGGCTATCGATACATAGAACAGTTTCAATCCTTGTTGTCGTGGATCAAGGTCTGACGGAGAATTAAACAGGCACTCGTCAAGGAAATAGATATCAAGTTTCAATCCTTGTTGTCGTGGATCAAGGTCTGACGGCGGGGCTGTGCAGGGCGGTCAAGACGCGAGGGTGGTGGTTTCAATCCTTGTTGTCGTGGATCAAGGTCTGACGGCCCCATCCCCAGGCTTGCGGGAATTGGGCAGTGGGGTTTCAATCCTTGTTGTCGTGGATCAAGGTCTGACGGGGTGATGTAACGGCAGGCAATATAGCATCTGGGATGTTTCAATCCTTGTTGTCGTGGATCAAGGTCTGACGGAGGTTGAAGTGTGGCTGATTGATCGGTATGTGATGTTTCAATCCTTGTTGTCGTGGATCAAGGTCTGACGGGGCTCTTTAGCAATCATGGCATTTGAACCCCGAGCAAGTTTCAATCCTTGTTGTCGTGGATCAAGGTCTGACGGAAACGGCTCCTAAAATTATTGCTTCCTTGCAGTCCGGTTTCAATCCTTGTTGTCGTGGATCAAGGTCTGACGGGGAATGACCACATCAGGTCAACGCTCAATCTTGAGAGTTTCAATCCTTGTTGTCGTGGATCAAGGTCTGACGGCTATATTTGATTTGCTTGGGTCCAATTCCAAAAAATGTTTCAATCCTTGTTGTCGTGGATCAAGGTCTGACGGTTCAAGGCCGTGAACAGGATATGTGGTGTTAAACATGTTTCAATCCTTGTTGTCGTGGATCAAGGTCTGACGGACAAACCACGGCCTTAAAAACGAGCTCGTAACGGGTTTCAATCCTTGTTGTCGTGGATCAAGGTCTGACGGTAAGGGGATACCGCAATGGACACGGATCCAAAGAAAGTTTCAATCCTTGTTGTCGTGGATCAAGGTCTGACGGCTTGGGCTCGGCAAACTTCACTTCCTGACCAGGCTTGTTTCAATCCTTGTTGTCGTGGATCAAGGTCTGACGGCGTTGTACCTGACCCCAGAATTACTCCCCCCTAAAAAAGTTTCAATCCTTGTTGTCGTGGATCAAGGTCTGACGGGAGAGATGAAGAGCGCGATGGCGGATGGATCAATGGAGTTTCAATCCTTGTTGTCGTGGATCAAGGTCTGACGGCGGCTGCGCGAGGTGATCAAACGCATGGAAAATTTGGAGTTTCAATCCTTGTTGTCGTGGATCAAGGTCTGACGGCGTAATGGTTACGCTCACAAACACGGAGGCCCACGCAGTTTCAATCCTTGTTGTCGTGGATCAAGGTCTGACGGAGAGGATCAAAAAATTAGGTACCGATCTTGTAACTTGTTTCAATCCTTGTTGTCGTGGATCAAGGTCTGACGGCGCTGGGCAGTCGTGTCTTCCCGGTATATCCGCATGTTTCAATCCTTGTTGTCGTGGATCAAGGTCTGACGGTTCTGGTTTCGAGTTCTCATCAGCATCAACTTTCACGTTTCAATCCTTGTTGTCGTGGATCAAGGTCTGACGGTTTACTTCTGTTGACATTGCGACCTCTCCTTAATGAGTTTCAATCCTTGTTGTCGTGGATCAAGGTCTGACGGTGAGCCACCACAACACGCCCAATTCACAACCAAAGAATGTTTCAATCCTTGTTGTCGTGGATCAAGGTCTGACGGTCCTTTATTGCTTGATCTCAAAATGCACCAGATCGTGTTTCAATCCTTGTTGTCGTGGATCAAGGTCTGACGGGGTGCAGGGAACATCTTGAGCCGTTGCTGAAACTTTGTTTCAATCCTTGTTGTCGTGGATCAAGGTCTGACGGCGTTTACATCTTGATTGATCTGATCCAGCTTGGAGTTTCAATCCTTGTTGTCGTGGATCAAGGTCTGACGGAAAATCAATGAAAGCCCGGTTTTACTCTGCTAAAAAGTTTCAATCCTTGTTGTCGTGGATCAAGGTCTGACGGGTTGGACTTTGCCTCATTGGCCGCATTCACTACATCCAGTTTCAATCCTTGTTGTCGTGGATCAAGGTCTGACGGTTTGCTTGTTATTTGATTGTTCTTGACGCGGTTTGCTGTTTCAATCCTTGTTGTCGTGGATCAAGGTCTGACGGTCCATTTTGAGATTATTCTTTTTGAGAATAGCATGTTAAACAAATTTTCAAAGAACAATATTACGTTTAGATCTGATAAGCTCATATATTTTACCTTAATTTCATAAGCAGTAAAGTAAAGATATTGTATTGTGTTTATAGAAGATCTCATTTTTTTTTAATTTTCGCAAATATTTCTATAGCAACAGTCCACACATCTTTTCTTTGACGATGTTTTTTTGGGATAATATCCCGTGATTATAATATTAATAACTTCTTTGATCTGTTTATCAAGATTCTTTCTATCTTTATCGTTGAAATTCAAATCTATCAATTTATTTTTTGACCGAGTATAAACGATAAAAGCTTTATTTGCCTTTTTCTGAAAATTATCCTCAATGAGAAGACAGTAGCATAATGCTTGTATTTTATGGGTTTTATAATTTATCTTTTTGTATTCTGCATATTTAAAATCAAGTGGGGCCATGGTATTGTCTGAAAATGTGAGCACCTCGTCAATGACTCCCCGGAGTTGATATTTAGCTGATGATAGATATACATTGGACTGTTTTTCAACAACTTCAAGTTTTTTACGTAAATATGATTTATTAATCAGCGTTTTTTGCTTATGAACTTCTCTACCTTTTAAAACTTTGAAACGATTTCCTTCTTTTTGGGGAATCGACAAGGTTTCCATAAAATAAATGAATCTTGGACAAAAAGTATGTTCTATTAATTGTGAAGGGGTTATGGTTAGCATAGCTTAAAAATTTATTAAAAGGGTTTCTTCGCCCAGCCATCCCCGGGATAGGGAATACTTTGATTCGTCTTGGACCATTTGATGGGGACAGACTTTAATTGGAACCAAAATGTGAAAAGACTGCAAATCTTCTGTTTCTTTTTCAGAAACGTTAATGGTGTATTGAGAAATTTTTTTTATTTCATCTTTCAGCTGGCTTTTATATCCCATTTTTTTATTTAAAGAAAGATTTTTATCCTGAAGTTTATCATAAATATCATCTATCCTATTAAAAAATGAATTATATATGCCTTTTTCAGCTTCAATGAATACTTGGGTAATTAACGGGATTTCTTTCATAAAATGATCAGAGAACTTAGCATAAACTGTCTCAAAATTTAATTTATCCATTTCGGGCTTCAGCAAATAATCTTTTGATGTCCTGTCAAAAGCAATATGAAAGTACTCTTTCAAAACAGACAATAAATTATTTTCCTGAATTTCGGTATGGAAAAGAGCCAGAACTTCATTTTTTAAAAGATCTTTGGCATGATACGGGCAGAAACCTATTGTATCGGTTACCAGTAACTGCGCTGTTTTATTCATTCCCTCCCTATTTTCCCGGTTAATCCTACCGGCGGTTTGAATCATGGAATAAAGAGGGGCAAATTCCCGTATTCCATAATCAAAATCCAGATCAACACCTGCTTCAACCACCTGGGTTGAAACCAATAATGTTTTTAGACCATCTTCCAATCTTTTTTTGACATTTCGGATGATATCGACCCTATGCTTTGGTATAAAATTGGTGTTTAAAAAGAACAATTCTCCTGTTTCTTTTTTGATTTCAAAATCATCTTTCAAATCAGAAAACACATTGAGGGATAATTTTTTTGAATTTACCACGCATAAAAGTGAGCTGTTTTTCTGATAACATGATTTAACTTCTGAAATCAGACCCTCGTACTGATTAATATCCGGGTTTACCCGAATGGAATACCTATTATTAAAATCCAAGGAAAAATATCTATTATCAAGCAACTGTGCAATCAGTTTTTTGGGAAAAAACCGGCTGATTTCGGGCAAGGTTGCAGACATTAAAATGAAATCGACATTAAAATTCGTTGCTATAAACGTCATGGTTTCAGCAACATCCCGGATCAGGATTCTGGGAACTGCCTGGACTTCATCTACAATAACTACCGAATCCCTGATGGTCCAGAATTTGATCAAATCTCTATTTTTATTAGAATAAAAAAGGTTGAACAACTGATTAAACGTCGTAACAATGATGTTGTCTGAAGACCATGACATAGCCAAAAAATCATTTTCCTGACGGGAGAAGTATTTTGTCTCATTTTGTCTCTCTTTTTCATGTAAAAATCCATACACCTTTGACCGGGTCAAATGATGAAACTTGAGAAGTTCTGATTCACCGGTAACAGCTGAGTATTCTTCATAGGTCTGATCAATTATGGACGTCATGGGCAGAGCTGTAATTAACTTTTTTTTACCTTTACTTTGACAGATAATCAGAGCCAAATGAAGGGCTGAAAATGTTTTTCCAATACCCGTAGGGGCCTCTATAATAAAAATTTGTTTATTTTTATTTGCTTGGTATTTATCAAGGATTTCCTGTCTTGCCCGGTTCCTCAGATCTGCCATTTCATTGTTTTTGGATGCGATCAGAGTCACAAGATTGTTTTCATATTTTTTCCAATGATGAACAGTACTCTCAGTATAAGATCTTTTAAAAATAGCCTCGTACTTATCTGAAAAAATCAATCGGGAAAAAACTTCCTTTATCAGAAAATAAGTCTGAATACCAGTCAGTCCATTTTCACTCAGGAAGTCCCCTTGACCAAACAAGTCACAGATTGCCTCTATATCCGGCTGTTGCAGACCACCCAATCGTTGGCATATTGTTTCAAGTCGCTTATCCAAATTCGGATACATATCTTCCAAATCATCTACATCCTGGAATTTATTGTAAAAATAGATTTCAGTATCTTCCAGGTTTCCGTGGTGTTTTATTATGGCATAAAAAGCCGCGAATATTTCAGGGGTCAACTCAAATTTTTTATTTTCCAAAAAGATAAGAGCACTCTCAAGTGCATGGGTGGTGAAAGATTTCTTTCCTTCACTCTGGATATAGCTTTGAAATTCCCGGGTCAATTTACCGAGATCATGAAACCAAGCAGCTTCCTTGTGGAGAATATCTTCAAAGGAAGCTGCTGAATGTCCCAGGTGATTCTCCAGTGGATAATCTGGATGTGAGTAATAATCTGAATTGATTTCAAATAAATTCACAATGGAATTGTCCTTCCCGGCAGTCCATACAATACACAGGTGTTTCTTTTTTCATCAAAATCGGGTTGTCACAGATAACAATATGCTGATAATTTCTATATTCCCTTTGTCCACAACTTCGGGTGGCCATGAAAACCGTGGTGTATTTTTTGTCTGCTTCAAACTGAATATCTGTTCCCTTGGCAGTAAAAGAATGTCGGGTGTCAGATTTTATTTTTTTACAGGTATGATGAATAAAACCATAATTTGCAGGGAATTCAGAATTGCCCATATAAAATGAGAAGGAAGTTTCATGGTTTTTCAATTTTGAAATAATTTGCTTTTCATATTTGAAATCTTTGATAAAAATCAGGTATTCAGGATCCATGAGTAACTCCCTGAAAATAGGTTTCGGTGATCGGAACCCCTTTCCCATGATCTGTGCGCATTTGTCCATGGATTTATCCACAACTGTTTTTGCCGTTTGAATTTTATCCCCGGCAGTAGAAAGAAACCTTTCTTCTGCCTTGGTTGGTTCTTTTTTCTCCTCTAAAAAGGTCTGCTTTTCAACAAGAGCCTTATATTTATTCTGTTTTTTCCCGTAATCGGCAATGGCGTTAAATTTAATTTCAGATCCTTTTGTATAATCGGCCACATAGTTCTGGGCAAAACTTTTTTTTCGGATGGGCCGGGTCATAATCAGAGAATAGGAAAAATTAAAATATTCGGGATCATTAAAATAATCTGAATAATCAATCCCGAGAACAGCAGCCAACATCCCACCAACAGTTGTCTTTGGCGGAATGGGAAAACTTAAGTTCTGGGTGATGGTTAAAGGATCTCTGAAGGCCCCAAACCGGCTCCATATTTTTAAACAAAACATAGACCCTCCAGTTTATCCCTTTTGAATTCCCTGACTGGAAAAAACAACTTCGTCCACGATGTTCACTTTGGGAATTTCTGACAATGCTTCCTGATAAGATGACAAGGAATCATCAAGAACAATGTCCACGGACTCGATAAACAAATCTGCTTTGGTAATGGCGCTGGCCAGGCCGGAAAAGTCCAATTCAGCATCAGATATCCGACGGATCATTTGAGAATCTTCATTGCCCAAGGCCACTAACTCATCCAGAAGACCTATAAAGTAAGAGGATTCTTCCTTATAAATGATGCGTATCATCATTCTGGGTTTCTGTCCCTGCTTGCTCCGGGTATTAAGAAGTTTGGTTCCGAACCAGAGTGAATCCAACATCTTCTGGATATCTTCTTCTGTGGTGGATGCTTTAAGGGCCTGGAGTCGATTAACCGTTCCATACATGGCAAACAGGCCATAAGGGATGTAATTATCCGCTCTGAAGGTTTTGCTGTTTTTTTCCTGACCGTCCTTTCCTTTCGTTGCAAATGCCCCGGTTCCCGGTTTCAAAACAGTCTCTGTTTTGTTCAGGGATTTGGTCCAGGCAAACTGAACCGGTCCCACCAGTTGAATATTACTTTTGGGGGCTACCCCACCAAACAGGCGGTTATCTATGCAGGTCAAAAAAACATCCCGCCCGTCTTCCAGATTGCTTTTATCCTTGATCTGGTCAAACCGTTCTTCTGCCTGGAGACCACCTGAAATAATTTCTTCGTTGTTTATATAAATCAACTCCTTTTTCCGGTATTGAAGATCGTCCCGGACGGTGCGCTTTATACGGACATCGCTGACAATGGCTTTTTCATCCACATCATCAAATCTGGGAGCATTGTCACTGCCCATATCGCCGTTAGGATTACACATCCTGGCATCCCAGAGAAAAAGCAGTTCACTTTGTCTGGCGCAATTATTCATTCTTTTGTCTCCTTTTCCACTGATTTTTTTTGTTCTTCTTTTGAGTATTTACCGTAATCATCAAATCCTGCAACAAAGGCAAAGGATATTTTTGCACTGGACATGCCGGCCGCCTTGTCAACCGGTGTTTCATGGGCCAATTTTCGAACTTCGGACTGATTCCGGATGTTCAGTTTTAATTTTTGTTCGTACCGAAATGCGATTTCGAAAATTCGCTCAAGATTACGATAATTGATAATCTGGTTTGACAGCCAATTTTTGAAGGTGGTGTTTTCCCGGCTTACCCTGGAATAAAAGGATGAATTGATCACTGCCTTGGAATAGGCACCTATATAATAGGCTTTCCGTATGGCCGGGGTTGCATAATATCCTGTTTTGTCGGCATCTTTCCGCCTCAGGAAATAGTCTTTGAATGAGCTTTTTTCCTCGGGCATGTGCTTTTTTTACTCCTTGATTTTGTTTAATTGTTGAAAAAAAGACAGGATGCTCTGTTCCTGCTGTGTATAGGTACTGGAGTAATTAATCCAGTCTCTGACACCATTGTTAATTCTTTTTTTATGGGCATAATCATATTCCCGGTTGAATTCAAACCGCTTCATCAGATTTTCCATGGAAATTTCTGCATCGGTGAGAAGTAGACGGGCCAAGTGAAGACGCTCCTGCAAAATTCGGTTTCCGTTGTGCTTCTGGGTTTTGCTCAGGACAAAATACAACTCATCACGGTTAAAATAATCCTGGAGATAGGTCTTGTTTTTTATCTTGGCTTTGAGTTCGATATTTTCATTAATTTTTTGTTCTCGCATTGCGTTCACCACCAGGGACAGTCGGCTGGGCATGACGTCCTCAATGGAACCTTTTACTTCAAAAGAGAGATTGGTTCGGTTGATAACCGTAAAAATAAAATCCAGGGTAACGGCATTTTTCAATTCAGCCAAGTAATCTGCCTGGATCTTGAATTCCGTAATATACCCTGTGTCCATCTTCTCAATGGTCTGGGCCATCTCTTCACAGTTCTTTTCAAGCTCTTGAATTTGTTCATTCAATCCGGCAACAGGTTTCTTTTTTCCCTTTGGAGGTCGCCGAAGTTGCTCCAAATTTTTTAAAAGGTTCTTTTCTTCCGTTCTCAATGCCTGTAATTTTTTGGGTTTTCCTTTTGTCATGGCATTGGCCTTGACCAACCGGGATATAATTTGCCTGAGACTTTCATCATCATCCATGATCAAATTGGGAAGAAGTATGTACTCCAAGCCCTTATAATAAAAGACCAATTTTTCCAGAATATAGATCCAAGCCAATTTAATTTTTCCGGCGCTTTCAAATGATAGTGGGAAATTGTCCCGGACCCGATGGTTCAGAGAGCCATGGTATTGGTCATAGGAAAAAATCTTAAATTCCGGCCTGAATCCCACAATGGTCTCTTTCCCCGAGAAACTATCATATCCAGGAGCGGCTTCTTTCAACTGGGTAACCGGCAATTCAAACCAATTGTTCCAAACTTCCGGCATAAGGTCTGGCAGAGTCTTGCCGTTTATTGATATCCAAAACCAGAATATCCCGCCTTTTATCTCATTAAGCATTTCCAAAACGGGATGTTCTTTGTTCATTTCAAAAAACTCCACAATAATCAGGGCCAGGGATTGATTCTCTTCCCGGGAAAATTTAAGGATACTGCTTTTCAATGTGTTGGTTAATAAAGATAATTTGGAAGCAAGGGTTTGTTTGTCTGTTAATTTTAGCACCAAATTCGGGTATAGATAATAAATACCTCCACCGGCTCCCCCCAGTTTTTTGGTGAAAAACATGCTTTCTTTTGAAACGGAAGAACGCCGAAGATCCAGGCTGATATTATTGTCAGTGGAAATCGTAAAATTAAGATTGAAATATTCAGGCTCATCTCCGGGCTTTAATATTGTATCCGGGTTACTTCTGATGACCCCTTTGATATCGTCTTGGGTTAGGACATTTCCGATTCTCCAAAGTTTATATGCCAGGCTCATGGTGTGATCCCCTTAAATAAAATTCATATACATTTTTTAATGCAACCGTAGCCCCTTGATACTGACTTTCCGATACCAGTGTGATCAGGAAGTAAAAAATTGGTTTTGAACATCCCCTCAAACCCAACCATGGATTTTCCCTTTAAGGTGGCTTTTGCCTGCCTGAAATTCAGAGTGGATTGAATCCTTTGGTCCTGTTCCAGATGACAGCCCAGGTACTTGGCCATGGATAGAATATTTCCTGTCAGTATCCGTTTTAACAGGGCTCTTTTATCTTCAATTGTTTTCATGTCCTTAAATTTTCCATAATTGCGTTGGTTCAATGCAATCCAAGGTGTAATAAATTCATACACAAAAGTCTCCTTAGAAAATCCGAAATCCACATTTTCAATTTTAATATCCTTTTCGTTGATCGGGATTATTCGTCCTCCAATATCAATTTCGTCGAGGGTCAAAAAAATTTTTGTAAACACCTGTACCGCTTTTTCAGTCAACGCAATAATGCAGGGAGTTTTGTCAATAATTTTGAATTGGATCAATGGATACCGGTAAATATACTTGCCGGTATCAAGATCATGGTTGTGGATCAGATCGTACTCTGAAAAAACATTGCCGACATAACCTCTCAGTTTATGAATTTGAGACGGGTTGAGGCGGATGTTATTGAAATATAAGGTCGCTTTTTTCATTTTTAAAAATTCTGCTTTTCTACATTAGAATGGAAGTGGAGGTCATCGGCCAAATCATCTGTTGCCGTGATCGCATTGTTTTTGTCTGGCACGATTGAGCTGTCAGGATGGATAAATGATTTCATCTTTTTCACCCCTTCAGTTATTATTTCCAATTTACATTACAACTAAAGTGATATTTTATATATTAGTGGTCAAGCCTCGATAAAAAAACTTGCATTTTCATGAAATACTCTCATATTAAAGGCTATCCAGTATGTTAAGGTTGAAACAAATGTTGTCATGCATATTGGTTTTATATCCATAATAATAAGGGCCGCTAAACCGATTTAAAAGAACTTAGACAAAATTTCATCATTCACTAATTTTTTATCAAACCCCTGTCCTAAAACCTGGATGCGGCGAAAGTCATCCTGGCAGAAGGGAAATAGATAGACGCTGTCCGTGTCCTCATCCATAAGGTCCAGGCAGAGTTCTGCCAGTTCATCGAAACGATTGGTGTCCAGGCGACCGAGGAAGATGCTGTATTGAACCCGGGTGAGGCCGTATTTTTTGCACACTTTGGCAATTTTGTTCCGGGCTTTGTCTTCGACAATGTCATACATGATCCAGGCCAGGATGGAACTCATGTTAAAACTCCTTTATTTTGAGCCAGTCGGGCCGGGCCATGCCTGAATCTTCAAGAAGGATATTGGCAAGGCGATGGGCCTCGTGGCTGATCAGATGTTTTCTTTTGACATTTCTTCTTGCGTACCGGACTTTTTCTTCCAAATGTTTGTTAAGGGCTTCGATCACCTGGGGTTTACCTTTGATATTCAGGGTGCAGGAGCGTTCCTGAATATCAAAGTATTCATCCTTTGCCTTTTTCCCCGTAAAAAAATAGACTGCCACTTGATCGGCGAAAATCCGGAATGGCTCAATCAAGTCGAAAACCATGGATTTTTTATTATAATTATCCGTATGCATGAACCCGACAAAGGGATCAAGGCCTGCAAGGATACAGGCCTTTTCCACCCGGGAATAGAGTACTCCGTAGCAATAATTGAGCACTGCATTGAAAGGATTCAGAGCTGGCTGCCTGGAGCGTCCTTTGAATATGTATTTTTCCGGCATTAATTTTGCTATACAGGAAAAATAAGCCCGACCGGCCGCCCCTTCAAGTCCCATGATCATGGAGCGGGATTCTTCAATATCAGTCCAGTCTTCGTCCAGAGATTCAAGGGATCCTTCAATGGTGTGGATAGGAGCTTCAAATTTTTCTTTTTTATCCGGCCTGGCGTATTTGAGTTTTTTAAGAAAGGCGATCTGGTTGTTCAATTTTTGTCTGATCATTCCGATTACTAATGATAGACCTGTTTCGTCTCCTACAGCCTCCAGTTGTTTCCGGCGGATCATGGCAGTGGAACCCATTTTAGCAAACCAGACTCTTCCCATGGGGAATCCATATTTATCAAGGAAGATTATGTCAATATTATGTTCTAAGGCCAGCGAAATGGCGGGTGTGGAAATCATGGCTTGATTGGAAATCACGATGGATTCCAGTTTTAAAGGAGATAACTCAAGCTTATTATCCTTGTTTTGGAACAAAAAAATTTCGTTCTTCTGTTTGATCAAGGTACCTGGGGAGTTGACTACAAGTTGGATGGCGGATCTCCTTAAAATTCATGTGTCACACTTTGCCACAATGTCAAATTGAGAATAAAAAAACTTCAACATATAAAACAAACAATGAATAATATATATTCAAACAATTTGTCAACCCCGACATTCAATTACATATATAACAACATTGGAATTAATACTTTACAGCCTGCACCCATCTTTAACTGGCTTCAAGAAAAGTAATTATGGCTAAAAAAATATTATACCTCATATGCCCCCAAAAATGTTTTATACTTTTTAAAAATGATCACCGAAAAATGGGGATTCCCCCTGTGAAAGTGTAAAATAGAAATGAAAGGTGATATTTTTTGTCTTTTTCCACTTGACTTTTATGGGGTCTATGTTAGATATGCAGGCTTTCTACGGCTGTTGTAACTGAATCAACAATCGTAAATTATTCATTAACAGTTGTTTAGTTTCTATCCCCTGATCGCAGGTTTGTGCCGCTCTTTGTTCGACCTTTCCACGACATCACTCGATATCCAACTAAATACGTTTTTTTTTAAGGAGTCTGTTATGGGTTTCAAAATGACCCCGGCGTCTTTATGCGTGTTTAAAGAGCCTTTTTGCCAGAACACATTGATAAATGACATTATTTCCGGCATCATTGTCGGCATTGTGGCCCTTCCCCTGGCCATAGCCTTTGCCATTGCATCCGGGGTCAGCCCGGAACAGGGCATCTACACGGCAGTGGTGGCGGGTTTTCTCATATCAGTTTTCAGTGGCAGCAAGATTCAGATCGGTGGTCCCACCGGAGCATTTATCATAGTTGTTTTTGGTATTGTACAGGAATTTGGATATTCAGGACTGGCCGTGGCCACCATCATGGCAGGCGTGTTGCTGGTACTTATGGGACTTACACGCATGGGACAGGCCATACGTTTTATTCCATATCCCATGACCATTGGATTTACCAGCGGTATTGCCCTCATCATTTTCACCACCCAGGTGCAGGATTTCCTGGGCCTGAGCATCCCCAAAGGATCAGCAGGTTTTCTGGATAAATGCCTTGCCTATGCCCATCATTTTTCCACCCTGGATATCCAGACAGCTGTGATTGGGGTGAGCAGCATTTTAATCATGACATTTTGGCCCAAAGTGACCAAAAAAGTCCCAGGATCGGTGATTGCCATTCTGGCCACCACCGTTGCCGTCTCCCTGTTCGGGCTTTCCGTTGATACCATTGGCAGCCGGTTTGGCGCCATTCCCACCGCCTTGCCCACCCCTGCCCTTCCCCATGTCAGCTTTGAAATGATCCACAAATTAAGTTCGCCTGCCCTTACCATTGCCCTGCTGGCCGCCATTGAATCTCTTTTATGCGCAGTTGTGGCAGACGGTATCACAGGAGATCACCACGACTCCAACATGGAACTTGTGGCCCAGGGTATTGCCAACATCGTGGTGCCCATGTTTGGCGGTATTCCTGCCACCGGAGCCATTGCCCGTACAGCAACCAATATTAAAAGCGGAGGGAAAACCCCTGTGGCAGGCATTGTTCATGCCGCCACCCTGCTGTTAATCATGCTCTGTTTCGGCAAATGGGCCACCCTGATTCCCATGGCCACCCTGGCGGCCATCCTCATGGTGGTGGCATACCACATGAGTGAATGGCGCTATTTTGTCAAACTGTTTAAAAGCCCTAAAAATGATCTGCTTGTCATGCTGGCCACTTTTTTTCTCACCGTATTTGTGGACCTTACCATTGCCATTGAAGCAGGTGTGGTATTAAGCGCCATTTTATTCATGAACCGCATGTCCCAGGCCACTGTTATCCGCAGAAACACCCAGGATTTCAAAAATGACCGGCATGCCCTTAAGGACCGGGATGTACCGGAATCGGTGGAAGTTTTTGAAATCCAGGGACCATTCTTTTTCGGGGCTGCCAACCGCTTTAAAGATACCCTTCAAATTGTGGGCAAAACCCCCAAAGTACTGATTTTAAGATGCCGTCACATTCTATTTATTGATGCCACAGCCCTGCACGCCCTGGAAGAACTGGTGGAAAAAACCCAGAAACAAGGCACATTGATCCTGCTTTCCGGCATCCATGCCCAGCCCCTGATCACCCTGGAACAGTCCGGGCTTTATTACACCATTGGTGAAGATAATATTTTCGGCAACATTGATTCAGCCTTAAACAGAGCCCGGCAGGTCATGGGACTTCCTGAACTTCCCCCGCCAGAACCTTTTATTCCCACTGTTGAAAGGGAACGGGTTGAAAAACCCACCTGCAAAACAAGAAAAAAATTGATTTTGGCAGCAAACGAATAGACAAAGTTTGTTGTGGGCAGAACCGAATCAGAATACGGTCTGCCCGTGGCAGTTATATGAAATACTCCGAAAATCAGGGGTGTATTTCAAATTTCGTTGTGGGCGGAGCGGGATCAGAATACGGTCCGCCCGTGGCGGTTATATGAAATATCCATTTTGCCCTATTTATCAAAGCAATATTCGAACAACTATTTAACTCAACTTTCGGGCTTCATTTCAAAGCCGGCATTTTTAAATGTACCGATGGGCTCAGTGTGCCGACGGGGTCAGGCTTTTGTTATTGATGTTATCGACCAAGGCCTTTGCCAACGAAAAAAGCCTCGATAATGTCAATAACGAAAGCCTGACCCCACCACGAAATGCGAACACCGAAAGTTGAGTATTTAAGCTGTCATCCAATATTCAATTATAAAACAAGAGTATAGACAGTCACTGGCATTTGAATTCCCTTTACTTGAGTTTCTTTCATGGGTTTCAAAAAAAATTCACCCTTTACGGACTGTGCCACATCATGGCTGACCAGGATATCTGTTTGGAATTTTTTGTTTAACCCCTGGATTCTTGATGCCATATTTACCGTTTCTCCCACCAAGGAATAGGCCATTCTGTCCCGACTTCCAATGTTGGCTGCCAGGACTGTGCCCGTATGTATACCAATGCCGTGCTTCAGGACGGGAAATCCCATTTTCCTGTGTCGGCGGTTCAATTTTTCTAAGCAGGACTGCATATCAATGGCAGCCCTGAGAGCGGAAGCTACATGATCTGATTCATAAACCGGAGCACCAAAAACGGCCTCGATCTCATCCCCGATAAACTGGAGAATCAATCCTTGATGAGCCTGAATGCATCCAGACATCTCATCAAGATACCCATTGAGAATCCGAATAAGTGTTTTAGGCGGTGTGGTGGCTGCCATGGGAGTAAAATCTCTTAAATCCGCAAAAAGAATGGTGGCCTCTTTTATCTCTCCATCCAGAGGGATATTCCCGTTAAGAATTTCATCTCTCACCCGCCTGTCAATGTATTTTCCGAATGTATCTTTTATAAGCTCTCGTTCACCAAGCCCCTCTGCCATGGCATTGAGGGTTTCTCCGACAAACCCAATCTCATCATTAGTGAGAACTTTTGCCCTGGCCGTGAAATCTCCTTTTTTAATACGGGTCATTGTCTGAATAATTTCCTGAAGAGGTGCTCTAAAATTTTTCACAACCAGTATTGAAAGCCCCACAGCCAGCAGAATAAATAAGGAGCTTTCCATGATCAGGGTAAATTGAAAATGCTCCAGCAATTCTCCCGGATTTGTCTTGCCTGCTTGTTCCTGCTCTCTGAACCAACGTGTAGTAATATAAATGTATGACAGCGGAATAATCGACACCGCCAAAAGCCAGGCTCCGATACGAACCCCCAGGCCCAAGGTTTTGGCGCCTTTTACCTTTGCAAGGCCTCCATCCGGAAAAAAAATGGGAATTAATTTTTTTTGGGACACATGCTCTACCCAAAAAAAAGCCAGTATAACGGTTACCATGCCGCATGCGACCCCGATATGGGATGCTTCACTCCCGATGAGCCAGAAAACAAAGGTACCCACAGTCCATATTAAAATATTGAGAACAATTATCAGATAAGGCTCGTTGAGCAGTCGCCTTTGTGCTTTTTTCATCATTTCAGGATCACATCGTCTACCCTTATAAAAACTTTTTAAGCAATTTCGCACGGGAGACTCATAAGACACAATAACAACAATAGCAATAATACAGGCAATTATTAAATAAAACATATCAACAAACCAGATAAGGGTAATAAAATCCTGGGAGAATCCGGTGTCGCGGTTTGAAAAAAAAATACGGGTAATCTGGTCTCCAAGAATATTTGCGATCAAGGTTCCCAAAAGAATATCATTTGCCAGACGGTAATAATGAAATCTGTTTTTAATCATATCAAGCAACCTTTTTATATTTACAAACAATGAGAACCATTATTTTCATTTTTTTGTGGACAGCACTAAATCAAAATTAGGATATGCCATGGTATGTCTGACAAACTTTTTCCTCAAAACCAAAAAAATATATAAACTTTACCATAGCTGAACAATTATTACTCGTATAATGATGACATATACAAACCGATTTCATGCTGACAGACATCACATGAACATTATGAACACAATACCCAAAAAAAATAAAAAAACCTTTAATTCCACAAGATTTACCTTATCCCATCAACAAATTATAGTACGATTCAAGAGCTGCAAATAAGGGTTTGCGGACAAAACACATTATCGACAAGGAAAGGAAAACCATCATGCTTTATATTCAATTTTTGTTTCTGCTATTGATACTTTATCTTGGAAGTCGTTACGGAGGAATCGGCCTTGGTGTTGTTTCCGGCATCGGTCTTGTGGTTGAAGTTTTTGTTTTCCAGATGCCTCCCACTTCTCCCCCCATCACGGTCATGCTGATCATCATGGCAGTGGTGACCTGTGCGTCCATCCTTGAAGCGGCAGGTGGTTTGAAATACATGCTGCAACTTGCGGAAAAATTGCTCCGCTCCAACCCCAGAATGGTTTCTTTATTAGGCCCTCTGGTCACCTATATCATGACCTTTATGCTTGGCACCGGCCATGCTGTTTATTCGGTGATGCCCATCATTGCCGATGTGGCCCTTAAAAATGATATCCGTCCGGAACGCCCCATGGCAGCGGCGTCTGTTGCCTCTCAGTTGGGCATCACGGCAAGCCCCATTTCAGCGGCTGTTGTCTACTACCTTTCCCAATTGACCAATGTCAGTTCAGAACTCACCCTTTTATCCATTCTCGGGGTGACAGTTCCAGCCACCCTGGCAGGGGTTATTGCCATGTCCTTGTACAGCATGCGCCGCGGGGTTGAACTTGCGGATGATCCAGAATATCAAAGACGAATGAAGGACCCCACATGGAGAAAACGAATTGAGGAAACAACAAGCACAACCCTGGATGAAGCTCTGCCTGCATCGGCACGTCAGGCCGTAATTTTGTTTGCCATGGCATTGATCTCTATTGTCATCATCGCCATGGTCCCAGAAATCCGAACCATTGGCGACAGCCCCAAGGCCATCAAGATGTCAGTTATCATCCAAATGATGATGCTTGCCTTTGGCGGGTTGATTCTGCTGGTAACCAAAACCAAAGCGTCCCGGGTTCCGGACGGTGTGGTTTTTAAATCCGGTATGGTTGCCGCCATTGCCATCTTCGGCATTGCCTGGATGAGCGACACTTATTTTAAATTTGCCCTGCCAAGTTTCAAGGCCGGTATCATTGACATGGTTCAAAATTATCCCTGGAGTTTTGCCCTGGCCATGTTCACCGTTTCCGTGGTGGTCAACAGCCAGGCTGCCACCTGCCGGATGATGCTGCCCGTGGCCATGGGCATGGGGCTTTCCCCGGCCCTGGTGATAGGTATCATGCCTTCTTGTTATGGGTACTTTTTTATCCCCAACTACCCTTCAGATATCGCCACTTGCACCTTTGATGTTACAGGAACAACAAAAATAGGAAAATACTATTTTAACCATAGTTTTATGGTGCCCGGTCTCATCGGGGTCATCATCGCATGTGCCGTGGGGTACCCCCTGGCACAGGTTCTCATCTAATAATTTTGAAATTTCAGCTTTGAAATACGGGGTCCGGCCCTTTGCCTGACCCCATCCACTTATCCTTGTTGTAAAAAATAACGACGCTCGGGTCGACCAACACTTCCATAAACCAGATCCGCCTTTAGTTCACCTGTTGTAATCATATATTCCAAATATCGCCGGGCCGTGGAACGGCTGGCCCCGATTTCTTCTCCCACCTCTTCCGCACTGAATCCTGATGCCAAATTTTCAGTAAACACCTGCCTGACTTTGCCCAATGTCAGCACATCAATTCCCTTGGGAACCTCATCGGAGCCAGACGATAACTGATGGGGATGGCGTAGTTGATCAATATCCCGCTGTGCCAATGTCTGGCCCTGCCGTAATTGACTATGGTAGGCAATAAAACTGTTCATTGCTCTTTCAAAACGAGAAAAAATCACCGGTTTAACCAGATAATCAAAGGCACCGGCCCGCAATGCCTGCTGCACGGTATCCACATTCCTGGCCGCAGTGATCAAAATCACATCAACCGCCTTGCCCTGCCCTCGCAATTGATGCAGGATGTCCATGCCGTGCCCATCGGGCAGATAGAGATCAAGTAACAGCAGATCAGGATCCAGAAGCGTTACCATTTCAAGGGCTTCTCCCAGGTTTAAGGCGATGCCCACCACCTCAAATCCCTGTACCTTCTCAACAAAAAACCGATGCATATCTGCGATCCTTGCATCGTCTTCAATAATCAATACACGTATGGCTTTCATCTTATGCCTTTTTAACGTTTTTTTTGGGCAGGATCAGAGTAAATAAAGCCCCTCCCAGATCACCGGTTGACAAGATTAAATCTCCATTTAAATATTCCACATGGCGATGCACCAGGTAAAGACCGACCCCATGGATATCCGGTTGAGCAGAATTCGATGTTTTGCTTGAATACGCTTTGCTGAAAATTTTATCTTGAATTTCCAGGGGGACACCCGGACCGGAATCTTCAATTTCAAAAATCAGATCATGTCCAATATCGGTCATGAAAAGCTGAATGCAGGGGGAGCGCTGTTTCTGGCAGCACAATGCGGCTTCAAGGGCGTTGTCAATTAAATTCCCAAGGATGGTCACAAGGCTGTTAAAATCATAATCTCCTGGAATTTGTCCCATGGTACTGTCCGGATTAAGCAAAAATTCCACCTTCATTTCCAGGGCTCTATTGTATTTTCCCATTATAATGGCTGCCAGGGTTGGATTCGGTACGGCCCGGGAAAGAAACTGGATAAGACTCTGGAGCCCGGAAGATTCCCGGGTCACAAGATCCAGGGCCTCCTTATAGGCCTCCATCTGTAGCAAACCTGCCAGGGTATGCAATTTGTTAGAATATTCGTGGGCCTGCACCCGCAACATTTCGCTGAATTGCCGAGTCTGCCGCAACTCCTTTTGAAGGCGGTACAAATCCTCTATGGGTCGAAAACTTGCAACCACACCAGTTTCGTTACCTGAATATGCGATGGGGACGCTGGTAAACAAAAATTCCTGGCCGTCCACGTGTATCTCGCGAAAAGACTCTTTGGCATCTGAATTCAAAAGCATACTAAAATCGCTATGGGCAAAAACAGCGGTGCTACTCTTTCCAATGAGGTCTTTGTCTGACTCAAACCCGAAATACTTCAATGCCACCTGATTGATCAGACTGATATTTCCCGAGCCATCCACTGCAACGATTCCGGTTTGGATGGATTCAAGGATTGCCTGTCGTTCCAGATACAAGGAGGCGATCTGTCTGGGTTCCAGGCCCAATGTCTGCCGTTTAACATAACCGGAAATCCCGGTGGCACCCAATAAAACCACCACAAACAGCATGAAAATAAGTGTTGCCGGTTCGCGCTGGTATCCCTGTACGGTCTGCATTATTTCCCTTTGCAGATATCCAACGGCCACAAAACCGATCACGCTTCCCTGACTGTTGAAAACAGGAACAATACTCCGCAGGGAAGGACCCAAAGTACCTATGGCTTCAGATACATATGCCTGTCCCTTGGTCAGGGCCAGATTTTCATCTCCCCCCACAAAATATTGACCTATTTTTTCAGGATTGGGATGGGAAAACCGCCTGCTGTGTCGATCGGCAACCACCACAAACTCAGCCCCTGTCTGCCTTCGCACTGTTTCTGTAAATTGCTGGATACTGCCCTGGGGATCATCTCCGCTTTCAAGTATCCGGTGTATAAGGGGAACACTGGCCACGGTGTGGCCGATATCCAGGGCACGCTTATTAATCTGAGCCTTGGATGTATTGCCAATAAAAGTCGCAAAAATCGCTCCACTTATAAACAACTGGCCAATCACCACCATGGAAACCAGTATCCGCATCTGTCCCTGGAGACTGACTGGACAAAAAAAAGTAAAAACCCATTTTATAAAATTAAGCATGTCAACAATCCTTTGGTACCTTTTACATATTTTGCGGTACATTTTCAAGCTAAGGATTGTTTTCAGGCCCAGCTGGCCCCTGGTACAGATATTTGATCAATATCAAATTGCCTGGTTCTCATCCATAGAAAATGCAGAGAGCGACAAATTTCAAAGACAAAAAGAGCTCCACCATTTTTATAAAAAAGCGTAAATAAGACTATTTTTGATATGGCTACGCTGAAATGTCAACACAACCTAACACTGTTTCGTACTTCGTTGTAAGCAGAACGAGATCAGAATAAAATATACCCGTGGCAGTTTATATGAAATACTCCGTAAAACAGGGGTATATTTCAAGCTTTGTTGTGGACGGAGCGGGATCATAATACGGTCCACCCGTGGCGGTTATATACAAGGTAGCCTCCAAGGCTACCTAAGGCAGAGCCCCCCCCGAGGGGCAATAGGAAGCGGCCAATTGAGCCATCTACGTTTCCAGGCCGGACCCATTGCCCGTCGGGGGGGCGGCATCATACCATTTTCAATATTCATTGTATCCGTCAGGACATGCCAATTTTTACGAAATAAGAACATCCCGGGTTCGTTTAACCGCACAGAACTCCCCGCACATGGTGCAGACAGTTTCTTCTTCCGGCTGGGAAGAAGCTCTGTATTCCCGGGCTTTTTCCGGGTCCATGGCAACTTCAAACTGTCCTTCCCAATCCAGCTCAAACCGAGCCTTGCCCATTTTAATATCAGGGTCCATGGCACCGGGGATACCATTGGCAATATCAGCGGCATGGGCTGCAATGCGCGATGCCATGATCCCTTCTTTTACATCGGAAAGCTCAGGCAGGCGAAGGTGCTCTGCCGGGGTGACATAACAAAGGAAATCCGCCCCGTGCATGGCTGCCAAAGCCCCTCCAATGGCAGAAGTTATGTGATCATATCCCGGGGCAATGTCTGTGACAAGGGGCCCCAGCACATAAAAAGGCGCATTGTGACAAAGCTTTTTCTGTAGCTTCATGTTCATTTCAATCTCGTTCAAGGGCACATGTCCCGGCCCTTCAATCATCACCTGCACATTTCTTGCCCAGGCTCTTTTTGTCAGCTCTCCCAGGGTTATCAACTCCTCAATCTGGGGGGCATCTGTGGCATCTTTTAAGCAACCGGGGCGCAGACCGTCCCCAATGCTGATGCAGATATCATTGGCTTCACAAATATCCAAAAGCCTGTCAAAATGCTCATAAAAAGGATTTTCTTTGTTATTTTTAATCATCCATTCCATGAGAATGGCCCCACCCCGGCTCACCACCCCGGTCAGCCGGGGATTGGTGTGGATACTTTTTACCACTTTCTGGGTTAAGCCGGCATGAATGGTGATAAAGTCAATGCCGTCGGCGGCATGGATTTCAACGGTTTCAAACCACTCTTCAAGGGTAATATCATACCCTTTTTTACCTGTGCGGGTGAGGGTGTCATAAATGGGTACCGTACCGATCATCACCGGCATCTTTTCCACAAGCTTTTGACGAAAGGCCCGGGTATCCCCGGACACAGACAGATCCATCACAGAATGGGCCTTCATATCCACAGCCATGTCTGCCTTTCCAAGTTCCAGATCAAAATCACAGCAGTCCTTGGACACCCCAAGATTGACATTTACCTTGGTGGTAAGGCCCTTGCCAATGGCAATGCCCTTAAGATTTTTATGATGAATATTGGCAGGCAAGGCAATTGAACCTGCGGCCATTCCTTTAAGAAGTTCTTTTTCGGAAATGGTCTCCATTTCAAGCACATCTTTCATCTGGGGAGTAATAATCCCTTTTTTTGCTGCATCCATCTGTGTGGTATATGTTTTCATATTTTTTTTATTCCTTAAACTGAGTTTTTATATATTGTTTTTATTTCCCGGATGGTTTCCGGAATATCCTCTGCGCCCACAATTTCCGTGACAAGGCAGACGCACCGGGCACCCTGGGCCAGAACATCTGCAAGATTATCCTTTTTAATACCGCCAATGGCCACAAAGGAAATTGTATGCCGGGCGGCCACGTGGTTCAGATAGGAAAACCCCACGGCATCACACACATTTTCCTTGGTCTGGGTGGCAAAAACAGGCCCCACACCAATGTAATCGGCCCCGTCTTCAACGGCCTTTGCCGCCTGCTCCGGGGAGTGGGTGGAACAGCCGATGATCATCTCTTTTCCCACCAGTTCCCGCAACGCTGTCACCGGCAGATCATCCTGTCCCACATGGATACCATCGGCTTTTACCATCAATGCCAGGTCCACAAAATCATTGACTATAAAAGGAATGCCCGCCTCCCGGGTGATTTTTCGTATGGCCAGGCATTCCGCATACATCTCCTGCATGCTTTTTTCATGACGCTTTTCCCGGTATTGGATGAGATCAATGCCCCCCTCTATCATGAGTTGAGCCACAGTGACATTATCCCTTCCCCGGGAAAATTTTTCCGCCAATATCCCATAAATACCATTGGGCAATGCCCAGGGCCTATGGAAAGAAACCGTTTCATTGCTTTTCATATTTATATTTCCCTGCTCATGAATCATAAGTTCCCATCCCCCCTGTGAACAGGGCCGAAACATAACCCACCTGCCATAACCGGCAGGTGGGTTCAGCGTAAGATCCGGGAACTTATGATTTAAATTTTACACATGAGCCTTGTTGGACCGTTTAAGAATTTCACCGGCCATAAGGCATGCCACCATGTGAACCTTGGGAGGAAAAAGCAGATTGTCCTCTTCATCGGTGATAAAATCGCCCACAATGGTGATGTTACCCATGGATTTTATCCCAATGCCGGTCAAATCTTCCCCTGCAATGCCCGATGCACAAATCACAGGAGTGGATGTTCCGGCAAAGGCCTCCACCACCTGTTTTTTTGTTTTTTTATCGTCCACCCCCTCCACAATGATGTCACAACCATGGAATCGGGGTTTGATATTATGGGCATCCAGTTGTTCACAAGCCATATCAACGCTTAAACCGGGGTTTATTCGCTTAAGGTTCCGGGCCAGCATTTGCGCTTTATCCATGCCGATCTGATCATGAAAATAAAACTGCCGATTAAGGTTGGAAGCCTCCACCCGGTCAAAATCAACCAGGGTTAAATGCGTTATCCCGGAGCGAACCAGCACATGGGCCACGCTGGACCCAATCCCCCCGACACCGGCAATACCGACCTTGAACTTACCATTTTCCCGGAAGGTCATATCCGATCCCAATCCTTGAACACAGGCTGATATCCATTACTTTCAATCATGGCCACCACCTGTTCCACATTGCGCTCATCTGCAATGTCAAACTGGGCACTTTCATCCTTGGGTGCTGCGGCATAGCCTCCCACATCGGTTTTAGAACCCGCAGAAAGCCGGGTCACTCCCAGATGCAGCAATTTATCCCTGAAATCAGCACCCTCCCGGGTGGAAATACTCATGCCGATGCGGGGCAGATAGATGCGAAGGGCCGTCATGAACTGCACAAATTGAAAATCTGACAAAATATTCCGGGGGGAGATGGCACCGGTGGCGGTTCTCATGCGGGGCATGGAGAGCCCCACCTCCACATGGGGATATTTTTTCTCCAGATATCTGGCATGGCAGGCTGTGATAAACACCTCCTGACAAAGCTCCCCCAGACCAAACAAAGTGCCGATGTTCACCGATCGGAATCCGGCCCTGGCACCCCGTTCCGGTGTTCCAAGGCGATAGGCATAATCGGCCTTTTTGCCGGAAGGATGAACTTCCCGGTACACTTTTCTATTGTAGGTCTCCTGGTACACCGTCAATGCATCGGCACCGGCACGGTTCAGCACTTCATAGTCTGCCTGATCCATGGGAAAAATTTCCAATGAAATGGAGGCAAAATGCTTTTTCATTATCTTCACCGCCGACTCAAGATAATCCAGGGGTGTTTTTAAAGGGGCCTCACCGGTGAGCATCATGGTGTGACGAATGCCGGTGGCGGCAAGTATCCGGCACTCCTGTTCAATCTCCTCCAGGGAAAGCTTGGTGCGCTTAAAACGATTGCTTGCATTAAATCCGCAATACACACACCCGTTGGAACAATAATCAGAAATGTAGATGGGGGCATAAAGCCCCACGGTGCGTCCAAAATATTGGATGGTCTCTCTTCTGGCCCGGGTGGCCATCTCTTCTAAAAAGGACTCTGCTGCCGGGGATATCAAATTTAGAAAATCAAACCGATTGAGCAGCGGTTTATTAAGAGATCGTTTCACCTGCTCCGGTGTAACTTTTTCCAGAAAGCCGTTAACATCAAAGGCAATAAGCTCATCAACCTGATCCAGAAACATCATGCTGTCTCCCTTAAAAAGCCGGTCAGAGGTGAAGAGGCCTGGGCCTGGTTTGTCTGTGCTGCCATATCCGCACAAAAGGCCATGCGCCCCGCAGCCACACCCATGGCAAAGGCCCGGGCTGCCATCACAGGATCAGCACTTGTGGCAATGGCTGTGTTCACAAGCACCGCATCTGCACCCATTTCCATGGCTTGGGCCGCCTGGGAAGGTCTGCCGATACCGGCATCCACAATCACGGGAATATCCATGGATTCAATAATGATGCGAATCATCTCTTCCATCTTTATGCCCCGGTTGGACCCAATGGGGGAACCCAGTGGCATCACGGCAGCAGCCCCGGCATCCTGGAGTCGATGGGCCAGGGTGAGATCCGGCATGATATAGGGCAACACCTTGAACCCTTCTGCCGCCAGAGTTTTCGTGGCGTTAAGGGTTTCATAATTGTCAGGCATCAGGTATTTCATCTCGGTGATCACTTCAATCTTGATGAAATCGCCACACCCGGCAGCCCTTGCGATGCGGGCGATGCGCACAGCCTCTTCAGCGGTTCTGGCTCCGGATGTATTGGGCAACAATGTCACCCCTTTGGGAATGTAGGACAAAATATTTTTTGCCCCGGCATCGCCATCCACCCGGCGAAGGGCCACGGTGATCATTTCTGAGCCACAGCCCTCCAGCATGGGGGCAATGATCTCTCTGGAAGCAAATTTGCCGGTGCCTGTGAGCAGTCGGCTGTTAAAGGTTTGGCCCCCCAGACAAAACGCATCATCCATTTTCATTGTTTCATTATTTTTTCCGGTCATTTCCATTCATCCACCTCCCACAAAACTTAACAATTCAAGGATATCCCCCGGACGGACAGGGGTTTTATCCCAGACATCTTGTTTAATTACATTTTTATTGTATTCGATAATTACAGAGCCTGGATCAAGGCCCCGGGCTTTAACCAGAGCCATGACATTGGGAGCAGATGTGGTGATCAGCTTCCCGTTTAATTGAATTTCCATACAATTCTCCTTGTTGGTTAACAAAAAGAACCTTGACGGATCTGACCTTGTCAGGTCAGTAAATGGCGATGTGAATGGAGTGGATTTCTCTTGGGATAGAACGTGAAGTTATTTCTGAGAGCGTCCATAGCTTCCCTACGCCGGTATTAACCGTGTCAGGTTCCAAGGGTCAGGTTTTAACCTTCTCAGCTTTTTAAAGCTCCCCCAGCAAACAAAATTTTGAGCGAGTATGGATTTTTTATATGAGTTTGTCAATATTTTATTTGAGCATAATCAATTTTTTTAAAATGCATGGCGAGCTATTGGGTTCAGACTTGAATTCGCATAAGACCAATGGGTTGAAATCAAAATTAAATTTATCATAACAACTTTATATGATATAATATTTTCAACATATCAACCCCGCAAACTCAACACGCTGAAAGCACTCAAAAAAGGGCGTTATTACACAATAGACACCCCTGTTTCCACATAAAAGGAGATATCTGCCATGACAAAAACATCTGCCATCATAATTCCATGGGCCTTGCTTTTTGTATTTGTATCCGGCTGTGCCAGACTCCCGGAAAATAATTTGTCGTTATATCAACGCTCCATGATTATTAATAATACCCGGATGGAAGAAAGCATTCTTTCCAAAGCATCTTTAATCGAAAGCAATGATCCTTTGGTGAACAATCTTAGAATTCTATATCTTAAAGGGACCCCTTACGAAATGGGATTTCAGCATGGACGATTGTTGAAATCACAAATACAGCAATGCATTAAACGGGTGATGGGCCTTGCGGCCCATTATTCTTCATTTGAAATGATGGACGAAGTGTATGATCTCATGGCACCCTATATCCCCAGAAAAGAAAAGGAAGAAATGCGGGGACTTGCCCATGGTGCGGATTTGCCTCTGAAATTGATCCACTGGTTTCACACCATTCCTGCCGTATCAGAATACAAATACAAAAAACAATTTTTTAAAAAATTCAAACCCACCACCTGTAGCAATATTGCGGCCTTTGGCAAGGCAACCAAAGATGGAGAGATGTATCAAATGAGGGTGCTGGACTGGAATCGAAAAATGGGGGTCCAAAAATGGCCGGTACTTCTTGTGCATGAACCTGATGTGGGAAACAGATCCGTCACCTATGGCTTTGCCGGATTCATCGGCTGCGTCACAGGAATGAATGATCAACAGATGGCCTTTGGAGAGATGGGATATGGAAACCCACCCGGTGAAAGCCTTGAAGGTATTCCCTTTGTGTTTCTTTTCCGTAAAATGATGCGGGAGGCAAATACTCTGGACCAGGCCGTGGATATGATTAAAAATGCCCGGCGGACATGCTCCTATGTCTATTTAATCAGCGATGCCAAACGAACAGAAAAAGAGATCAATGCATTGTTGTTCATCACCGACCGTGGCCGGGTTCTCACATTTAAAGAAAACATGCCCCTTTCCGATGAAAGGGATGAAGATGTCTTTCCTGCCCTGGACGATGTTGTCTATGCCGGCGCAAAATCAAAAAAGTTGTACAGCGCGTTAAAAGCCGATTACGGCACCATTTCTCCCCAGGTTCTCATGGAAATGTCAAAACAGGTATCACTCAAAGGAAATATTCAAAATGTCATCTTCAAGCCGTCCACCCTGGAGAGCTGGGTAACCTATGCAACCACCACCGATAAAAAAGATGAAAAAGGAAAAGCCTGTAATCAAAAATGGTTTTATTTTGACCTCAAGGCCCGGCCTGGGAAATTATAAATTTTCTTCTAAAAAAAGATAAGGCTTTGTATTGAATGTATGGCACATAAATAATGGAAGAGTAGTGCCCACCCAGAAGATAAATGGTTTCCGGTTTTCCCATTTTTTCCCTTAGCTGCAGCCCCTTGGAAAAAGGAACTACCCTGTCAAAAACAGCAAGTACCATTAAACTGTTTTCTGCATTAATATAATGGGCATAATGCAGGGGATCACAGGTAATGTTTTTTTTTAACCCAATGTAAAATTGTTCCTCGGACAACCTATTTTTTTGTAAATACCGCTCTCTTTTTTTTTGGACACCTTTGTCTGTTGAATGTCTTAATATATAGGGGATATCCCCCCCTGCAAGCACAAAAACAGATGCTTTAATACGTCTGTCAAGGGAGCTGACAAGGGCCGCCTTGATCCCCCCCATACTCACGCCAAACACACCGATATTGGATAGATCCAGTTCTTTTCTTGTTTCAATCCAATCCAATACCTGCATGTGATCAAAAACAATCTGACGCAATACAGTATCCATGGAATCAACCTCCTTGATTTTTTTGTAGGCTTTATGACGATGGACAATGAGCGCAGCCATGCCGTTTTTCGCAAACCATCCGGCAAAGAGTTCAGCCACGTTATTTGATCCGCCCAGAATCGGAAGCACCATGACCAACGGTTTTTTCCCCGGCCCCTTGATTGCATAATAATCCATGGTAATGTGACCGGCCGACGGAATGATGTTTTTTGTTGAAGTAAGTTTAATCTGTTTAATGGAATAATCTTGATTTTCATGAAGAAGAACTTCATCACAGCTGCCCCGGTAAGGCGCATAGGCATATTGGGCTTTAATGGAGTCAGGGATATTATAAGGCCCGTTATAATGGCTATCCAGGGGCACATGAGCACATGAGAAGAGAAAAAAAACACTGAATATAGAAATATAAAAAGTCTTGGTCCGCATATATCCCCCATCACTGCCACGGGCAGACATTATTTTGATCCGGTTCTGCCCACAACAAAGGCACTAAAATCCGTAAATATTCGGCCAGCACCCCATCTTCACCCATTTGGGCCTGCTCACATAGCAATAGTATGCTACGCAGTCCCAACTAAGCAAATATGGGGCACCGGCCAAACATTTACAGAACCAACCCGAATATTTACTAAAATCCAAATGAAATTTTAACCATACTGGACACTTTGCCCTCACCGGTTACAAGCTCAAGACTGGTTCTGCCACCCAGGTAAGCATTGAGTAAATGACTTGTCACCTCCATGCCGAACTCTCCATCACCGGGGATAAATTCCATGTTGGTGCTGATGCCGTAATAGCTTGAATTAACCGCCATGGAACAAGCGACTGTGGTGCCGGGCAGGTGGTCATAAAGGTGGGCAGAAAAAATAATTTCATACAATTTTTTCTGTTCATCAGGCTGGGACTCCAGATCCTGGCCGGGCAGGTAAAACAGGGCTTTTTCGTCCCTGCCCGGTTTTATATATCGCATTCTCAAATGCCGTGATATTTGCTTGGCAAGTCTATCAATTTTTTTGGCAATCCTGGTTTCCATGAGCACTTTTTCTGTCATTTTAAAAGTATATTTTTCCGCCATTTTTTCCCTTATATAACGGATTTCCTTAAATTTTCCCTTGTAAAGTTCATGCTCCAGAACACCTGGCCGGAAATAGGCTCCCTCTTCAAAAAGAGCGCCGTTGTTCCAGTGTAAAAAACGATTTTCGTCAATCACCTTGGACCATAAAAATTCCAAAGGCGTATAAGCGCCTTCATCTGCCAGGGGCATTTTACTTTGAAACTGGTTGGAATACGCTTCAAATGAAGCGTCAGAATCAGGCTGGAGGGTGAGGGATAGTGAGTCAGCTGCCAGAACGGCGCCAATGGACAAAAGGGATATTAAAGCCATGATACCGGCCGTCACCATGATTTTTTTAAGGTTAAAGATAATGGTCATGGAGACCTCCTTTCTCTTCGGAGATATGGCCCGCATTGAATAAATTTATGAAGGGCCGTCTCGGTTTTTTTCCTCAAAATGCAAGGGCAATGCTTTTTTCATTTTTATTCCGTTTGTTATTTTTTTAGATAGGGTATTAATTTTTCCGGCTTGATTCCAACACCGATTCCAGGTTACAGGCTCAATGTTGGAATCAAACCTAATTTTTACTAACTGTTTTATTATAATACAGTTTTGCCTTCACAGCAATTATATTCTAAGCCTTGTGAAGCTGTGCCCAGACCGTTTCAATCTGTTTTTCAGTGTGTGCCAGATCTTTGGTATTATCCACCACAAAATCGGCAAACTGCAATTTCTCATCTATGGGCAGCTGGGCTTTGAGAATATTGGCAGCCTCTTCTTCAGTTATGCCGTCCCGGATGGCCAGGCGTTCTATCTGCACCTGGGATGGTACATGAATCACCAACAATTTATCAAACAGATACTGCAGGTTCAGTTCAATGAGCAAAGGCACGGCCACCTGGATAACGGCCTTGGGATCTTTTTCAATAATCTGTGCCACCTGCTCAAAAAAGGCCTCATATATGGGGGGATGGGTAAAACCTTCAAGTTTTTTTCGTTTTTCCATGTCACCAAAAACAATATCTGACATCTTCTTTCGATCCAGAGCCCCCTCTTCATCCAGCACCTGGCGACCAAAGTAATCCACAATTTTTGCCAGTCCCGGGGTGCCCGGTTCCACCACCTGCCGGGCAATGAGATCAAAATCAATCAATGGGGAGCCTAAGTTTTCCAGCATTTCAGACACCGTACTTTTACCGCTGGCAATGCCGCCGGTGACCCCCAACAGAAAATGTTGCCCATCTCCTTTAACTTTTTTCATCATATCATCAAGGCCCAGATAGGTGGGGGGAAACACCTGGGTAACATCACATTCTGCTCCGGCAAAACTGATGGGGTAACGTACCCCCCGTCGATAAAGGGCCTCCAATCCGGAAAGGGTTTTTTCCATCAAACCGGCAGGCACCGCCATCACCATTTCATCATCCTGGGCATGGCCATAACGACGCTCTCCATAGCATGGAATGCCCACCGACGGTTTTCCACTCTCATAGCAGCGAACAATGGCATCGGAACAGGAAGACTCCCCCACACAGAAAAACTGCATCACTTCGTAATCACAAAATTGCAATGCATTGATCATCATCATGATCTGGGCCGGATTGGCATAAATCAACACAATATCCGGTGTAAAAGGATTGTAAACCAGGGGTGCCATGGCCAGGGCCTGATATTTTCCCAGGGGTAAACGGGGAATGGCTGCTTCAAATTTTTGACCGTCAGCCTTGGTTGCCACCCACACAATGTTTCTGAATGTACCGTTCTTATGGGTTTCGGGAACTTCCCTTAACCCCAGAATGGAAGAACAGGAAGAGAAGAGAAAATCCTCCAGATCCGCCCCCACACTCCAATCAAAATTACGCACCAGATTAATCATCTGGCACATGGTCATTTTGCTTTGGGGACGTCGAAGAAAGGGAATTGTTTCAAGGCTTTCCTTTTTCTCCAGCATTTTAAAGGCCACGGGAAATGATTTTAAACGCAACAGCAGTTCAAACCGTCTGATTATTTTTTCCCAATTTTTTTTATCCTTAGTTTGCATACTTAAAGCCTCCTTGACCACCGGTAAGACGAAATGATGCGGTGCTTTGTTTGAAATCTTATGAGATATGGCATGCTTCATTTATGGTTTACACTTTCCAAAACAATGTCCCCATTTTGAGGAGAAATTTTCAAAAAAGTGTAAACTATTTTTTGACTCATATATTGGCTCATATAATGGATGCCTGAGATATAACAATTTCGCCATTGGCATTATTGATGAAATGAGGTGTTAAATCTTTAATATTATAAGGTATTTTGCTATCCCCCATAAGCCATGGAAGAGATCCCATGGCCTAACGAAAAACCACCGGATGGTACTTGCCCTGTTTCAATGCGGCCAGCAAAGACGCTTCACTGTCAATGACCTCATCAAAGGCCGTTGCATATACCCCCACAGTTGAGATATCGTGGGCATCACTGCCCCCTGTTGACGGTAGCCCAAGTCCGTTGGCCACATCCCGGGCCATGTTATTTTCTGTCTCTGTCACCTTGCCGTTCAAGGTTTCCACCCCGTCAACCCATTTAAACAGTTCCCGGGCCATGGCACTGTCCGGTGTCAAACCCACATCATCGGCCCCAAAGGTTAAAAATCCGCGAAAGGGATGGGCCGCCACAATAAAGCCCCCCACATCAGCCACCTTTTTCTTAAGGTCTGCAAGTCTGGTAATGCCCTGGAGATTCTCATAAAAACCAAAGGTCAGTATATCGCCCTGTTCCGTGATAATCTCATTGGCCCGCAACACCAGAAAATCATGTTTTTCACTCAACGCCTGCACCGCTTCTGCTGACCACACATAATTATGATCCGTAAGACAGATCCCTTGCAACCCAATACGTCTGGCCTCTTGGATCATGGCGTCCACAGAATCAGATGCGCAGGGCGATGCCGGGGAGGTATGCACATGCATATCAATAACAAACTTACCTTTTTTTGCAGAAGGGTTCCCCAAGGACCCGGCATTTCTTTTGTGTTCAGTTTTTTTAGGGGAAGGCTTATTTGTGCCGGAAGGAGAAGATAACTCTTTTTTTTCATTGTCCATGCCGGGGGATGACTCAGCCATGGATGCTGTTTCATCATTGCGCATGAATTGTTTAAAGGTAATTTCCGGATTCTCTTTTTGAGCCGCCTCCCAATTGAGTAACTTCACCGTTTCCCGCACGGCATGTCCACACTCAATAAAAAGGTTGGCAAAATGTCGACAGGATTTACGACCAATGGTTTTATGAATCTTATTATCAATCCCGGCCTTGAGGCAAAATCCTTCAGCCTCATGGAGAAAATCTATGGCCCGGGGACATTCCGGTGTTGTCCAGCGTAGCCATCGTCCCTTAACCCCGGAGCAGATCAAATCGCTGATATTAACCTTGAAACAAAGCTCCAGACTATAAATGGAATCATCCAGAATACCATGCACCTCAAGGGTTTCCCGGTCCAGACGCGCCACATCAACCACTTTATTACGCATAAAATCAAACATCACGCCCCTCCTTTGGCCTTTTCTGCTTCAAGTTCAGCAACCAATGGAGTTCCCTTGGCAAACGCTGCACACCGGTCATAAAGACGGATACTTTTTTTGACCATATTTGAATAAAAGGAGACCTTACCTGCCTCATCATCCGGAGCCTTTAAAAGCACCTTCCGGGTCAAGGTCAGGATCACCCCGTGGCAACACTCTTCCACCATGTAAACAATCTGTTGAATTTTTTCCTCTTCTCCCATGAGTCCTTTGATGATTTTCAGCATACCCGCAGCCACCCGCACCCCCATCACGGCCTGCAGGCGCCGGTCAAGATCTTCAATCTCACCCCAGCCAGCATGTCGAAAATAACCGGATATGGCACAAATCTCCATATCCGGCATTTTCACCTCAATCACCACTTCGGCATCGGTGAAGGTGTCACGCAACCGGCACACGGAACGCAGGTTGCCGCCATTGATTTTTTCAACACTGGTATTGCGATTCATGGCAAATTTAAGAATATTGTTTGACATGGAAAGGTCTCCTCCTTTTTATTCAACAGGCATTCTAATCAACAACCGTGAACTTCCAGGCACAGAACCACTCTTCGGGATGTTCATCCGGGGGACAGCCCACACATTCGGTGACAATGCGCGAATCAATGGTGCTGGCAAAATAGGGATATTCCACCAGTCCCACAGATTTGCAGGGATAATCTGCAAGTCCCTTTCGCTTTCTTGCCACCTGAACCCGGCACTCATTCATGCGAAAAATAATGCAGTTTTCATTCACATCTTCAATGGACTGCTTGTTTATCAAAGCATACATTCTAAAGGCCAATGCTTTTTTCAAAGCAGGGATACCGCCTTGTTCCGGCAATTCAAGCAACTGCTTGATCCGCTCTGCCTCAAAGGGAGAGTAGCGGGTCCAGCAGGAGTCATTACAGCGTTTGGCATCATTCATGCCATATTTTTTTTCCACTGCCTGGAACCAGATGCCATCGTTGGCCAGCCAGTTAACCCCGAGATTTTTAAGCAGATCAATCAACTCCTCCCGGGAAAGTGTATGCAGATGGGCAGGCATTCCGTCTTTGATTTCAAAACCAAAAATCTTGGACAATCGCTTTAACTGGTTCTGGAAACTGGCACCCCACACATCAGCCTCAACATCCATGGCTTTTTCCATGCCCAGCTGGTGCTCCACCTGGGCAAACCATTGTCCATAATGAACCATGGTCCGCCGAAAGGAATCCACAACCCTTTTTCTCAACAATGCATCATCAGCTTCTCCAATAATCTCATCAATCTCGTTCATTGTTCGCTTTTCCTTTCTTGTGTTAAACATATGCGATGTCGTCAATGGCTCTCTCAAGCCAGGACATCGCCTGTAAAAGTTGATTTTTGTTCATCATACCCCCCTGTGAACAAAACACAACACCAAATATATACCGGGAAACTACCGGCAAAAAACCGGTAGTTGAGGCAATTAGTCGTAATTTTTTGACATTTTCAACATAATTTTAAAAGTAGTTTACACTTTTTCATCAGATTTCCCCGGGAAATGAGTAGTACATAGTCAAGACTAAAATTTAGGATTGAACATACCCAGCCAATTACAACCATGGCATATTTGAAAACGGACAATCCTAAAATCAAAATTTGACACTGTAGTAGTTCTTTTTGAGAAGTGTAAACTGGGAAATGAAGCATGCCAATTTTTTAAAATAACAACAGTTGCGACCTTAAATTGACCTTTTTGTTCACCAGACCGATCTTTTTCCTGATGTTTTCCCGATGAAATTCCACCGTGCGCAAAGCGATATTAAAAAACCGGGCAATTTCTTTATTGCCACGCCCCTCTTTAATGAGGTTGGCCACCTGGATTTCCCGGGGTGTCAAATTAAGTAACGGGGATGAAAGACGTTGGGAAAAGGGAGAAACAAGGTCCTCCAGATTGGCCTGTAAAGCAGACACACAGGCGCGTTGTGATTCGTCCAGGTGACTCATACTCAGTTGTTCCAGATAGGGGAGAACCAGCTTTTTCATATTGGCCAGAACTTTATCTTCAAGCTCGTTTTTGTCATCTTCCCGTGCCCTTAGGATAACCCGTAAAGCGATATTTGCTTCCTCAAGTGTCTTGGATTTCAGATCAAGTTCGGCACTGCGTCTGATTAAACCGGTTTCTGCTTTTTTTCGCTCGGCAATCTCAGCGTACAGGCGTTCATTTAAGATGGTCAGTTCCCGGGTTCTTTCGGCCACACGGGCCTCAAGTTGTGCCCGGACTTGAATTAAGGCATTTTCAGATTTTTTACGATCCGTAATATCCTTGGTCACATGGACCATACCCACAATATCGTTATTATCATCAAATATGGGAGAGGCAGAAATTACAAATGTTTTTCCCATTCGCCGGTTTTCCACCTCTATGGTATGGGTTTTAAGATCGTGCAGCACCTTCTCCACTGGACAAATGGCACAATTTTCATCCCTGTCCCACAACGCTTCATAACACTTACAGTTGGCAATGCGACTCAGTTCAACCTGGAACCCCTCAAGCAAAGAATGGTTAGCAGAAATAATCCGTTTATCAAGGTCAAGGATGGTGACATAGTCATCTATGGCATCAAAAACTCTCCAGCACTGCCCCAGAATTGCGGTGGTATCTTTGTCTTCTATGTTTTCAAAATTTTTCCAAGCGTCATAAGTATCCATAAGTGGTTATACTTTTGGTTCCATTGATAGTTTTTTTGACATTTATAACTCCCGGGGTATGGTGCACACGGGTATGGGAATCATCTTATGTTCATTGGCCCGATGAAAGTCCCTGTAAATTTCCAATACCTCTTTTTGGCGGGAAGTTATCTCCAGCTCATTTCCGGCATTTTCTTCAAAAGACATGGCCCATTCCAGCTCGGGATAGGTGGCGCCTATCTGGGATTCGTCCGTGCGATCATCTTCCCACAATCCATCAGTGGGTGCTGCCGATAAAATACCGTCATCCACCCCCAAAAAACGTCCCAGGGCATACACCTGGGTTTTAAACAGGTCGGCAAGGGGAGACAAATCCACCCCGCCGTCGCCATATTTTGTATAAAAACCCACCCCGAAATCTTCCACCTTGTTTCCGGTACCTGCCACCATCATGCGGTGGTGGGAAGCAAAGGCATACAAGGTGAGCATGCGCAGGCGGGACCGGGTATTGGCCATGGTCAACCCGTCCTGGATATCCCGGGGAAAAGTGCTGCCCAGGGCCTGGAAGGAAGGGGTAAGATCCACGGTGATTCCGGTGACATTATCATATGTTTCTTCCAGCCATTTAATGTGCCCGGTGGAAAGGGTCACTTGTTCAGGTGCCTGGTGAATGGGCATGTTCAACACAATTACCTTTTTGCCGGTACGTGCGCAAAGGGTGGAGGTCACTGCAGAGTCAATGCCCCCGGACACCCCCACCACAAAACCTTCAAGACTTGCTGACTCGCACTGGGTGGCAAGCCAGTTTTCAATATATGCTGCTGTTTTATCCATTTTTTCTCCTTGATTTAACACTCCTGAGCCTCCGGGTCCAGGGGACCTTCAAAGGTTAATTTTCCCCCATCCTGATATTCTGTCAACATTTTTTCCAGCACCGGGGCATCATGGGCCTCCACTGCCACCCCATGGGTCACTTGCTCCGTATAATCCGTTTCAGCAATAACCACTCCCAGATTATTTAATTGATACAGCAAGGTATCATTAAAGGCATAGGGCAATGTAACCCGATAGCTGTTTATCTTCACAAGCTTCATGAGCTTTTCCAGGGCAATGGCAGATTCCACAGCCTCGCCATAGGCTTCAATGAGCCCTCTGATACCAAGTTTAACCCCACCGAAATACCGGGTGACCACAGCCACAATCCGGGTCATGTGATGACTTTGCAGCACATTGAGCATGGGTTTTCCGGCAGTTCCGGCAGGCTCGCCATTGTCAGAGCAGTGAAAGGTCTCCCCTTTATCCCCCACAATATAGGCCCAGCAGTTATGGGTGGCGGTTTTATGTTCCGATGCCACAGAGGAGATAAAGGTTTTGGCTTCTTCCATGGAGTCCACCCGGCAAAGGGCGCAGATAAAGGTGGAACGTTTAATTTTTATCTCCCGGGATCTTGGTGTTTTTACTGAATAGAAATATTCCATGGCAGTTCCCTTTATGAAAACCCGGCAAGTCCACCGGTTTTTACCCCGGGATTGATTGACTTGGACGGCGTTGGTTTTGAAAAATCAGCCCTTGTCCAGCTGAAAGTAAATATTCGAATGATATTAATGTCTGGCCGGTCCCCCGTATCTGCTTATCCGGTACTGCCCGGCATATTAATTGTCAGGCAAGCAGCCCCCAATGAATGAAAATGGGGGAGCAGCCGAATATTTACAGCTGAAATCAAATATGTTCTTTTAAAACAGCCGGAACAGAAAAGCAACAAAAAGGGGGGAGCCATCTTTAATCATGATGGTTCCCCCCAGATTGACCTAACATATATGTGCGGTAATTTTAATTTTGGCCCAGGCTCCGGACGTCAAAAACCTCCCGGGCTTTCAAAATAAAATTTAACCGATAAGGGCCAGAACAGCGTCCTTGGCCACAGAATCACCTGATCCAAAATTAATGGCAGTGATCTCACCGTCTGCCGGAGAGGGCAGTGCATTCTCCATTTTCATGGCTTCCAGGATAACAACAATATCCCCTTTTTTCACAACATCCCCCACGTTCTTTTCATACTTAATGACCATGCCCGGCATGGGGGCTTTTACGGGAACGCCGGAACCGTCGGCTGCGGCAGCCGGGGCCGGGGCTGCGGCGGGTGCAGGTTTACTGGGTGCGGCCGGGGCCGGAGCTGCTGCCGCCGGGGCCGGGGCTGCCGGGGTCGGAGCTGCTGCCGGAGCCGGAGGTGGTGGAACAACGCCCGGAGCCGGGGCCGCCGGAACCGGAGCCGCAGGCGCTGCAGCGGCCGCCTCGGGGGCCGGAGCAGGCTGGGCATAGGCAATCACCGGTGCGCCACCCACTTCATCCACGCCCACCTCAAAGTATTCACCTTCCACAAACACATTAAAGGTACGAAGGGCATCGGTTTTTTCAGGAGCGTCTCCAGAGGGTTTCTCCACCAGCTCCCCTGCCTTTGCCTTGCGAAGGATCTCATCCCGACGGGCCACTTCTTCCATGGTGATGGCTTTCATGGACTCCGGCACTGCTTCTTTGCCGTATTTAATCTGGAGAAATTTCTTACCCGTCACAGGAAACAAGGTGTAGAGAAGAAGATCATCATCATCCACAGCCAGTTCACCAATGACTTCCTTGGCAGCTTCCAATTCCGGCTTAAGTACTTCAGCAGGTTTGCAGGAGATGGCTTCCTCACCACGCTCATAGCCCTTAAGTGCTTTTTTCTGAAGTTCGGGATCAATGGGCACAGCGGTTTTTCCATAAAGCCCGTAGCAAAGATCTTTTACCTGGGCCGTGATCATTTTGTAGCGCTCTTCTTTGGTATCAAAAAGAACGTTGTTAACGGTCTGGGTTCCCACAATCTGACTGGTGGGAGTGACCAGAGGAATCTGACCCAGCTCTTTACGCACCTTGGGCAGCTCTTTGTACACATCCCCTATTCTGTCCAGGGCGTCCATCTCTTTTAACTGATTCACAAGGTTGGAGAGCATGCCGCCGGGGGTCTGATGGAGCAGAACATTGATATCAATCACCGACACCTTGCTGTCATCCAGCAGATGTTTGTATTTGGGCAAAATCTCTTTTTCCAGGGTTTCGTTGATGGAGGCCAGGGTTTCAATGTCAAATCCGGTGTCTCTGTCTGTACCGATGAGGGACATGACCAGGGGTTCCAGAGCCGGATGGGATGTTCTGTAGGCATAGGGAGTCAAACAGGTATCCAGAATGTCAACCCCAGCTTCCACAGCCTTAAGATGGGTCATGGCAGCCATACCCGATGTAAAATGGCTGTGCAGATGAATCAAAGGTTTAACATTTTCTTTTAAGGCTTTGATCAATTCATAGGCATCATAGGGAGCCATGAGCCCTGCCATGTCTTTGATACAGATACTGTCAGCGCCCATGGCTTCCAGCTCTTTGGCCTTTTTGATGTAATAATCCAGTGTATACACCGTACCGCCCATGCGGGGCTCTGTGAGGGAGTAGCAGATACATCCCTGGAAATGTTTTCCACAGGATTTAATCACCGGCGCCACACACTCAAAATTACGGTAATCATTCAATGCATCAAAGGTACGAAATACATCCATGCCGTTTTCTGCAGCCCTTTTAACAAAAAGTTCTGCCACATCATCGGCATAATTTCGGTATCCCACCAGATTTTGACCCCGGAGCAGCATGGAAAGGGGGGTTTTCTTAAAATAACGTTTCAGGGTACGAAGGCGTTCCCAGGGGTCTTCGTTTAAGAATCGGTGCATGGTATCAAAGGTGGCACCCCCCCATACTTCTGTGGCCCAGAATCCGATTTCATCCATGCGTTCGGCCACGGGGATCATATCTTCGGTTCTTCCCCTTGTGGCAAAAAGGGACTGGTGACCGTCACGAAGTGACAGGTCCTCAATCTTAAGAGGATTCTTAGCAGCAGGTCTCTCTTTTTCACAATTCAATTCGCACATGTTGATTTTGCCGTGTTCACTCATTTACGATCTCCTAAATTATTTTTATCTGACACCCTTTTAATTTAAAAATATGGTCAGTTTTTTTACAGTCTATACCCAGCGATTTTCTGGAACAATATTTAAGAACGCCAAGGGCAATATCCATGTTGCCCCATAAAGTGACAAACCGGGGTGACACCGGGCCTGTCCTGCGGCTGTTCATATGAAATACTCCGCAGATCAGGGGAGGTATTTCAAACTTTGTTGTGGGCAAACCGGGGTGCAATAAAAGGTCTGCCCGTGGCAGTTATTTAAAGGCCCGTGCCTGCATCAAAAAACGCCCTTGCATCTGATCATTTCGTCCTGCAGCTCCCCAGGCATTGAACTGGACCTGGGGGCCGGCGGCAGGGGCAGCCACCGCTTCTTCCTCCGGAGCCGGACCGGCGGCGTAGAAAGCCGCCTCCTCCTGGGTTTTTATATAGGTAAACACTGCTGCCGTGGCTGCAGCGAGTTTTTTATTCTCCATCATATGGGCTTGCCTCCGGGTTTTTCAATTGTTTACACTGGAATGTTACCATGTTTTTTGGCCGGTCGCATCTCACGCTTGCTGCCCAGGGCTTCCAGGGCATCAATGAGGCGCATGCGGGTCTGGGCAGGCTGAATCACGGCATCCACAAATCCACGGCTGGCCGCACAATAGGGATTGGAAAAAAGTTCTTCATACTCTGCAATTTTTTCCTTGCGCTTGGCAACGGGATCTTCAGACCCTTTGATCTCCCTGGCATGGATGATATTGGCAGCCCCTTCGGCCCCCATGACGGCAATCTGGGCACTGGGCCATGCAAAAGCCATGTCTGCCCCGAGATGTTTGGAGCACATGGCAAGGTAAGATCCGCCATAATCCTTACGGGTAATCAGCAGCATCTTGGGTACGGTGGCTTCTGAGTAACACCACAGCAGTTTTGCACCATGGCGGATGATGCCGCCCCACTCCTGGTCACTGCCCGGAAGATATCCCGGTACATCGGCAATGGTGAGCATGGGGATATTAAAGGCATCGCAAAATCGAATAAAACGGGTGGCCTTGTCCGAGGCATTGATATCCAGACATCCGGCCATGAAAAGGGGCTGGTTGGCAATAATACCAATGGGACGGCCATTGAGCCTGGCAAAACAGGTCACAATATTTTTTGCAAAATGGGCATGGGGTTCAAAAAAATCGCCATCATCCACAATGGAGCTGATAACAGCTTTAATATCATAGGCCTGGTTGGGATTATCCGGTATGAGCACATCCAGCTCGGGGTCCTGACGCCGGGGATCATCCGCTGTGGGCTTCAGCGGCGGATCTTCCATGTTGTTGGAAGGCAGATAAGACAAAAGCTGTCTGATCTCTTCCAGGGCATGGGCATCGGAATCACAGGCAAACTGTGCCACACCGCTTTTTTCATTGTGGGCCATGGCACCGCCAAGGTCCTCAAAGGTAATTTCTTCGCCGGTGACAGATTTTATCACCTGGGGGCCTGTGATGAACATATAACTGGTGTCCTTGACCATGAAAATCCAGTCGGTCATGGCAGGTGAGTACACAGCGCCTCCGGCTGTGGGTCCCATGATGGCAGAAATCTGGGGCACCACACCGGATGCCGATGCGTTGCGAAAAAAGATTTCACCATACCCAGAAAGGGAATCCACGCCTTCCTGGATGCGGGCGCCGCCGGAATCGTTGATGCCCACCACCGGGGCACCGGCCTTCATGGCCAGATCCATTATTTTACAAATTTTCTTGGCCTGCATTTCCCCCATGGAACCTGCCCGGGAGGTGAAATCCTGGGAATAGGCAAACACTGTCCGTCCCTCCACAAGACCATGGCCTGTGACCACACCGTCTGCGGGGATTTCTTTTGTTTCCATACCAAAATTAGTGCATCTGTGGGTAACGAACATATCAATTTCGCGGAACGTTCCCTGATCAAACAGCAAGTCAAGCCGTTCCCTGGCATTGAGTTTGCCCTGTTCCCGTCTTTTGGCAAGGGCTTTTTCGCCCCCCATGCCAAGGATCTTTTTTTCCCGTTCCTTAAGATCCTTGATTTTGTCAGCTACAACTCCCATAATATCACCCTTTCTTTTGATAGATGTTAATTTTCCATCCTGTCTTATTTTACTTCCGTGAACCGGAAAGCATAGTGAACTACAATTCCATTGAATCTGTCAACAACAAAACACGACTCACCTTCCTGATTCTGATTCAAGGATGTTCTTAGACTGTTCTTTTGTCAAAAAAAACTGTGCAACCCATCGGTTTTTCAAGCTTTGTTGTGGGCAAAACAAAGTTGAATACAACTGCCGCGGGCAGACCTTGTTTTGATTCGGTTCTACCCACAACAAAGCTTGAAATACACCCCTGACTCACGGAGTATTTCATATAACACCCACATGTCCTGTCGGACACAACGAATATTGGGTCGTAGACGCGGAGCCAAATGGTATTATTCCGCCGCCCCCCGACGGACAATGGTCCCGGACCGGAACTGTAGACAGCTCAATTGTCCGGTTCCTGTTGCCCGTCGGGGGGCGGCTCTGCCTTAGCTTGCCTTGGAGGCTGCCTTTTCATATAAAAAAAGAAAAAATAGCCTGGTGCTATCCATTGCATTGATAATACGAACGAAATAATTTCCCGTCTAAAAATCGTGCAGCACTGTTTTTCAGACACAGCACACCATGAAATGTACAGGTTATTCCAGCTGTCTTTTTTAAAAAAAGACTACAAGTGCATAAATTAGAGATGACTCATGTTGAATTCCAGAACCTTACCCGGAGAGGGAATGGTTGGAAAATATTTTGTCAAAGTTGTAAATAAAAAACAGATCCATGTCAAGTTAAGTGAAGGAAAAAGGAGATTTATATAATGAAGAAGATTTTATAACACCGCCGGGTTTGGCTCCATGCCCTATTTTTTCAATACAAGAACATAAATAGATCCCAAATGACTCAAGTGCCCGGCGGTGAACTCGGCCCAGGGCCCATGGCCACAGAAAAAATCCACCCGACCCGGCCCTTTGATGGCACCGCCGGTGTCCTGATTTAACACAAATCCGGACACACGCCCCCATTGATCTGTGGAACTTTGCGGGGAATTGATGGAGGGCATGGATGTCTCCACAAAACAAAGTGCCCCCCGGGGAAAAACAGACCTGTCCGTTGCAATGGACCGAAGGGGGGTCAGGGGCACACCGATACTACCAAAAGGCCCGCCTTTTTCCGTGCGGAAAAAAACAAAACTGGGGTTATGATGAAACACCTCTTTCCGGCGATGGGGGTTGGCTTTGAGCCATGCCCGAATGGCCTGCATGGACATTTTTTCCCGGGGAATTTCCCCTTGGTCAATGAGATACTTCCCAATGGATCTATAAGGATGACCGTTTTTGCCGTCATAATGGACCCGCAGCAGTCCACCGTTTTCCAACTCCACCCTCCCCGAGCCCTGAATCTCCAGGAAGAACCGATCTGTCAGGCTGGACACCCAGGCAATGGGATGGGCCTGGAGATAAAAATCTTTGCGTCCGTTTATTTCGGCCCTTGTAAAATAGGGCACCACCTTATTATTTTTGGTGATCCTGGCCGAAAGCGTGGGTTCACCCTTATATCTGGATGAAAACCGGGGCAGATCAATGCGTACCAGATCCCGGGGAAAACTATAAAGGGGAATCGGATATTTTTTTTCATCACGGGTCAGGCTTCCCTGTAATGAGGGTTCATAATATCCAGTGAAAAGCACCTCTGCTTTTTCATTCCGACCCCGGGACTGAAACAGATCAAAATATTTCTTAATAAAAACCGTCAGTTCATCCAGTGAAGGCTGTGTCTGGATAAAGCCAAGAAAAAAAACCAACGAGCGCTTCATGTGGGATGCAGAGTAAGAGTATTCCCCCAGTTTAAACATCCGATCCCCGGGAATTTTTCCATAATAATGAATACTCTGCTCCAGTGCCCGGGCAAGTGACGGGTTGGCAAGGGTGTCTTTAAATAGAGGGTATTGTTTTTCAGACAGTTTTACAAAGGGTTTACCAGGCAAGGTTTCCGGAGATTTTGAAGAAAAAAGGCAGCCCCATACCGGGAAGAAAAGCGTGCCCGCCACAAACAACGTCATCCACTTTTTAAAAACTTGTTTTATCATAAAAAATAAACACCCTTGAAAGCCTGTTTAAAAATTTGAAAAAATCGGGCAGCCTATTTCTGATATCTCCGGGCCAAAAATTTTCCGCTTTTACCGCCTGTTTTGCTTTTTAAATGAATATCAGAGATAATCATGGCCTTATCATAGGATTTGCACATGTCATAAATGGTCAAGGCAGCCACAGACACTGCGGTCAACGCCTCCATCTCCACACCGGTCTGTCCGGCCAGGGAGGCACTGGCTTCAATTTCCAGGGTATTATTATCCGAATCAGAAAAAAAATCCACACTGACGTGGGTAAGATTCAGGGGATGACACATGGGAATGAGATCTGCCGTTTTCTTGGCAGCCATAACCCCTGCAATGCGGGCCGCTTCCAGTACATTCCCTTTTTTAACAGTGGCATCCATTATACGGGCAAGTGTATCTCCGGTCATGGTGACGCACCCCCTGGCCACGGCCACCCGTTTGCTGATATTTTTATCCGCCACATCCACCATTCTTACCCGGCCATCTTGATCCAGGTGTGTAAAATCTGTCATAACACTCTCCTTTATTAATACCTTCACCAAATTTTTATATGAAATACTCCGCAAACCGGGGGCGTATTTCAAGTTGTGTTGTGGGCAGAACCGAATCAGAATAAGGTCTGCCCGTGGCGGTTTATATGAAATACTCTGCAAAACAGAAGCGTATTTGAGCATAAAAAAAAGGGGTTATGGTAAGAAACCATAACCCCTTTGATATCAGTTGGTCGGAACGGCTGGATTTGAACCAGCGACCACTTGTCCCCCAGACAAGTGCGCTACCAGACTGCGCTACGCCCCGATCGCTTAAAAACAAATAGGGTTTACCACCGATGCAGATAAGTGTCAAGCGCTTTTTTAAAAAAAGAAATAAAAAGCGCATCAGCCGCCGGGACAGCCCTCCCAGGCCCTGTCACTGATTTTTAAAAAGGCCGCCACTGCTTCTGGATCAAACTGCTTTCCAGACTCCTCACGAATGATGCCAATGACCTTAGCTTTACTCATTTTTCTTCTGTAAGCCCGATCCGAAGCCATGGCATCAAAGGCATCTGCAACGGACAAAATTCTTGCAAGGCGTGGAATTTCATTCTCCCGTGCCCCCATGGGGTAGCCATTTCCATTATAATGCTCATGGTGATGGCGGATAATATCCTGTTCTTTGGTCCACAGTCCCAGTTGCCCCACAATATCAGCACCGATAACGGGATGCTCTTTTATTTTTTCATACTCTTCATCATTGAGACGGCTGGGTTTAAGAAGAATATCATCCCGGATGCCTATTTTACCGATATCATGGAGGTGACCGGCAAATTGAAGGACATCCAGTTCTTCATCTGTGCAGCCAAGCTCCCTTCCAATCATCACAGAAACCTCTGCCACCCGTTTTGAATGTTGCTGGGTATAGGGGTCCCGGGCCTCCAAAGCCGCCACAAAGGCATAAAGGGTGGCAAAAAGATTATCATAAATATTTTCGTAAAGAGCTGTGTTTTCAATGGCCGAAGCCGCTTTATGGGAAATAAAATTGAGTAGAAAAATATCTTTTTCCGTAAAATGTGCATCACCATGTGAAATGGAAGCAGTGACAATACCAAACACCTTGTCACGGATTTTCAACGGAGATGCCATAAAGGAACGGGCACCGTAAAAAAGGCCCGGGTGTTCGGTGGTGGAAACCAGAAGGGGATCGTCCTCGACCATGGTGGTTAAAAGCAGATCTTTAAAAGGACCCTCCATATTTTCCCCAAGCCTTTGCTCGATATTGGAACAGGCCATGGGAAACAGAATATTTCCACTCTCAGAATATATATAAAAAGAAACCTCATCGGCCTTGCTGACCTCAAGGCTTAAGGCCACCACATGATTGAAAATATCGTGACTGGAATTAAATGAAGAAAAATCATCCATGATTTTATTCAGGAGATTGACCTCTTCCACCTTGGCCACAAGTTCCTCGTTCAGCGCCTTGATGCGTTCCTGCCGCTTAACCTCTTCCCGGAGAAGCAGGTTTTCCACAAACAATCCACGCTCCCGCAGTATCCGCCGCAGGGCCAGCTCCATCTGCTCCAGATTCACAGGTTTGATTAAATAGTCCACCACACCGTTTTTAAGGGTTTCAATGGAATTTTCCAATGACGGAAAACCCGTCATAACCACCACCGGCAAAGATGCATCTTTTTTGCGAATACGCTCTGCCAGTTCAAGGCCATCCATGACGGGCATGTTAATATCTGTAAAACAACATCCTATGTGGATGCCGGTATCAATAATGGCCATGGCTTCTTTGCCATTTCTGGCTGTGAAAACCTCATATCCTTTGCGTACAAAATACTCTTCGGTTATTTCAAGGATACCTTCCTCGTCGTCCACCACCAGAATGGTGGTCTGGGTGCCGTCATCCATCATGCGCAAGAAATCCTGTTTATTTTCATATCAAGTCCATGCCTGGAGCAGATGCATCCATGGCCCTCTGGAAATTTCCATGATAGTTATTATCAACATCCTTAACATCATCCCCAAATAATTAACTCTTTTTTTAAAGGGGACTTCCCAAGATGAAGCGATGTGTTGAGAAAGTATCAAGGATTGAACAGACAGGGATGTCTTAATTTCCATTGGTGAATTTAAACATACTAAACTGTTGATCTTTAATCAATGTAAAAGAACACCCCTTTGCAGCACTTTTTATTTGGATTTCACACAGATTTTACCCCTCCAAAATTCGTGGTGGGGTCAGGCTTTCGTTATTGACATTATCGAGGCTTTTTTCGTTGGCAAAGGCCTTGGTCGATAACATCAATAACAAAAGCCTGACCCCGTCGGCACACTGAGCCCATCGGTACATTTAAAAATGCCGGCTTTGAAATGAAGCCCGAAAGTTGAGTTACAATATTGGTACGCCTCACAGTTAACGGGCCATATTGTGACCAAGGCACACGCTTTAATTCAGGAAACGACATTGCCTGCACCACGGGGGTTGAACATACCGAATTTTTGATATCGCCACTTTATAACAGAATATAATTCTGTATTTTAAAATAAAAAATGAATTTTAATCTAAAAATAGACTAAAAATAAGAATATTATTCTTGACAAAGAGCCACTAAAAGAATATTTTCAAAAAAAGTAAGACAATTGCTTTATACCGGGCATCCACTGCCGCCCACAACAAAGTTTAAAGGAGTGTCAGAACATGACCGCTATTGGAAAAAAACACCATGGATCACATTGATTTTAAAATTCTCAAAATTCTCCAGACCAAGGCAAGGATTCCCAACGTTGAGGTGGCCAGAGAAATAGGCATGGCCCCATCGGCGGTCCTGGAACGTATAAAAAAACTGGAGGCCCAGGGAGTCATTGATGGATATGAAGTGCGTCTCAACCCCGATCAATTCGAGGGGTCACTCATTGCCTTTCTCCATGTCACCCTCACCCGGAATGCCCGGATAAAAGAGACAGCCATGGCCCTTGCCGACATGGCATCCATCCAGGAAGTCCATTACATTGCCGGAGAAGACGGCCTGATGCTCAAGGTCAGAGTTGCCGATACTTCGGCCCTGGAAACACTTTTGACCACCCGAATAAATCCCATGCCCTCCGTGGCCCGGACAAAAAGTTCTATTGTTCTTTCCACATTTAAAGAAACGGCAAAAATTCCTTTGCCGGAAACATATCACACCACCCCCTAAATTTAAGGAGACTTACCATGCCCATGTCCCAGGCATTTGAACAACGACTTTCAGCGGTAATAGATAAAACCATCCAACAGTTTGGCACCCCTTTTCACATCTATGATGAAGCAGGCATTAAAGAAACTGGAGAACAGGTTAAGCAGGCCTTTGCACGCATGGAGGGATTTCGGGAATATTTTGCCGTAAAAGCGTTGCCCAATCCCACCGTCATGACCCTTATGAAGGATATGGGGTTTGGTTTTGACTGCAGTTCATCCCCGGAACTGATGCTGGCCCGGCAGATTAACAGCCGGGGTGACGATCTGATGTTCACCTCCAATAATACCAGCCCGGAACAATTTTTAACGGCAGCGGAAAATGGAGGATGTATTCTGAATCTTGATGATATCTCTCTTATAGATAAGGTACCGGAGATGCCGGAACTGATCTGTTTTCGCTATAATCCCGGCCCCCGGAGAAAGGGCAATAAGATCATTGGCAATCCCGTTGAAGCAAAGTACGGTGTAACCCACGAACAGATTGAATCTGCTTATCAAAAAGCCATGGACAGGGGTGCCACACGCTTTGGCATGCATACCATGCTGGCTTCCAACGAACTTAATTTTGAATACATTGTGGAAACCACACGCATGCTCCTTGGCGTGGTGGAAGAGATATCACTTAAACTCAATATAGAGTTTGAATTCATTAATATCGGGGGTGGACTTGGCATTCCCTATCGCCCGGAACAGAACAAAATAGATGTAAAAGCCATGGGAGAGGAAATTTTTGAACTCATGGAGTTGTTTAAAAAGAAAAACGGCTGGATTCCCCGCTTGTTCATGGAGAGTGGAAGATACATGACAGGCCCCCATGGTGCCCTGGTGACCAAAGTGATTAACCACAAAGACATCTATCGAAAATATGTGGGTGTGGATGCTTCCATGGCAGCCCTCATGCGGCCGGGTATGTATGACGCTTATCACCACATCCATATCCATGGTAAAGACGAAACCATGGACACCGAAGTGGTGGATGTGGTGGGACCTTTATGTGAAAATAATGATAAATTTGCCGTCCAGCGGGCGCTTCCGGTGACCCGGGAAGGGGATATTCTCATCATCCATGACACCGGTGCCCACGGCCATGCCATGGGATTCAACTACAACGGGCAACTCCGACCCCAGGAATTACTGTTGCGCACCGACGGCACAGTGGCACTCATTCGAAGAAAAGAGACGGTGGAAGATTATTTTGCCACATTGAAGTTTGATGCGCTGAGTGTCTAAACCGAACACTTTTTTGACCATGGGCGACTTTCCGGTTTCCTGCTGTAAAAAGATATTGGATTTGTGTGCTCCTTGACGGCTGACCCAGACCGGCGGTCAGGGACTTTTTTATAACTGCCACGGGCAGAGTGTATTCTGAGCCTGCTCTGCCCACAACAAAGCTTGAAATACACCCCAGATCTGCGAGGCATTTGATATAACGGGCATCTCCTGTCGGACACAACGAATATAGACAATGGTATTATACCGCCGCCCCCCCGATGGGCAATGGTCCCGGACCGGAACTGTAGACAGCTCAATTGTCCGGTTCCTATTACCCATCGGGGGGGCGGCTCTGCCTCAGGTTGCCTTGGAGGCTGCATTGTATATAACTGCCATGGGCAGATCATATTGGGATTTGACCTGCCCACAACGAAAAATGAAACTCTAATTATTACAGCTCTTTGGATGGAGTTTTATATAAAAAACCAACATGGCTGTAAGCACCAGCCACAACGAATAATGAAAAAGTAGTTGCTGTGAGCATCCAGAACCTAATACCCAGCATCCAGTACCGACTTTTTCATATCAAAAACAAATACAAATATTTAGACAGACTATTCTTTTATGAATAAATCCAATGTTTCAATGAAAACTGCGTCCTCTTTTTCCATCACTTCTATAATAGCTTTGTGCATGCGTTTTTTGTGTTCACCGAAAATACCCCTTTTTTTATGAAATGTGGCTGCAAAGCCCAGGGCATCGCTCATGAGCTCTTCCACATTGGCACTTGCCTTTTCAATAATATGGTGCACTTCCATCTCATCGGCCCCCACCCTTTTACCGGTGAGTTTTAATTCATTGAATTTATATTCCGGTATGGCTTTTCTAACAAAGGCAATCATCCCGGGCAAAAAGGGAATGCTGATATCCACCTCAGGAAAACAAAAAAATCCCCGATCTCTTTTCATGAATCGAAAATCACAGGCACAAGCCAGCATGGCCCCATTACCAAAGGCATGGCCGTTGATGGCGGCAATGGTGGGAATGGGCATTTGAAGCAACCGCTTAAAAACACGATTGGTGGTATACATAAAGGCTTTCATGGCGTCAAAATCATTTTCTTGAAGTCGTTGGCCCAGCCATTCAATATCAACCCCCTGGGAAAAATTCTTCACGTCATCGGAGGTTAAAACCAATGCGTACACCCCGTCGTCCGCCAGTACTTCATCAAAAATTTCATTGAGCCTTGTGGAAAAATCAAGATTTTGCAAATTTGCACCATTGGACAGGGTAACAACGGCAACGGTTCCTTCTTTTTTCCAGTTTGCAATGGCCATATCATCTCCTTGGATTTCATGTTGACGTTATTTTTAACGTTTCAGCTGATAAACATTGTTCATGATACTTATCTCAATTCATCGCAGATATCAAGACAAAACACCTTGACACCCATCAAAAATTAGATTGACAACCCAGGTTTTTTCTGAGTATCTTCAACCCAAGCTATTAATGGATAATAAGATATCAAGATGCGCGGATTTTTATTTGTATTCAGGCATCTTTCATGCAACTTCAAAGGTAGTTTCCATTTTTCAGTCAAGTTTTCCCGGGGAATTGGGTATCTCTGTCTGAAAATTGTAAAGCTAAAATGAAAGATATCCGTATTCAAAATGCATTTTTGCGGCACAATGGTTTTCCATGTATGAAAACCTCCAGCCCGGAAGATGAATAAAAAAACAAGCAGCCAGGTATATTATTACCCTAAATCGTCTTTATTTCTTTGAATCGTTTTAAACTAAAGAGGTTCCTGCAGCACATCACAAGCGGATGCCATACACCCTTCCATGGCGTGACAATTAAAACAAACGCTGAATACTGTATCAAGCACTTAAATGCCGGGAACAGTTAATCATGATATTTCCATGGTACCGGCAGAACCATGAAATGGTGTGTCCAGGAACTCCGGGAATGGATAATGATCATTGGACTTGATGTTGGCGGAACGCATACAGATGCAGTTCTTTTAAGTAAACAGGGACTTGAACGACAGATAAAGGTACCCACGGATACGTCAAATCTCTTTGAAACCGTGCTCACCGGATTCAACCACCTACTTGAAGATATTCCCATTGGCAAAATTAAAAGAGTGGTTATCAGCACCACTCTCACCACCAATGCCATTGTTCAAAAAGAATTAAACACCGTTGGCACCATTGTTTCTTCGGGTCCCGGCATTGATCCTGAGTGGTATCGCACCGATGAAAATTACCATGCCGTGGAAGGCTCCATTGATCACCGGGGCAGAGAAAGAGAACCCCTGAATCATAAGCAGATCCTTGCCATTGCAAAGAGCATGAAGGAAAAAGATATCACCACCCTTGGGGTCATTGGTAAATTTTCCGTGCGTAATCCAGCCCATGAACTTGAAATCCGGGATCTACTCAAAGATCAGTTTGACACCATTTTTCTGGGGCACCATGTGTCCGGCAACCTTAATTTTCCCAGACGAATCGCCACGGTTCATCTCAATGCAGCGGTTTACGAAATGCACCGGGATTTTTTCCATGCCGTTAAAAACTCACTGGAACAGAAAGGACTTCAAATTCCCATACAGATTCTCAAGGCCGACGGGGGTACCATGAACCTTGAATCTTCCATGTCATTTCCGGGACAGACCATTCTTTCCGGTCCCGCCGCAAGTGTCATGGGCTCCATTGCCTATGCGCCGGGGGATATGGATGCCATGGTGCTTGACATCGGGGGAACCACCACGGATATTGCCATTCTGGTGGATAAGGTTCCCCTGCTGGAGCCCCTTGGCATCCGGCGTGGGAAATATAAAAGCCTGATCCGATCTCTAAAAACCCATTCCCGGGGCATTGGCGGTGACAGCCATGTCCGGGTGGATGGCAACACCCTTAAAATCGGCCCCGAAAGACTGGGGCCTGCCATGGCCTTTGGCGGCCCTGCCCCCACCCCCACCGATGCCCTTGTATTTCTGAAGAAAATGAATTCCGGAGATCAACAGCTGGCCCAAAAGGGAATGGAGAACATTGCCCAGGCCCTGGGTAATACCCCGGAAGCAGCAGCCCGGGCAATTTTCAAACAGACCTGCACCATGATTCTGGATCAAGCCCGGGATCTGGTGCATCGCATCAACAGTAAACCTGTCTATACCGTGCATGAATTTCTGGCCGGATATGCCATTGAACCCCAGAAAATTTTACTGCTCGGCGGCCCGGCATCCTATTTTGCCCAGGAGATTGAAACCCTGTCCGGTATCTCCACCGAAGTGGTACCGGCAAGTGCCGTTGCCAACGCCATAGGAGCAGCCCTGGCCAGAACCACCTGTGAGATTACCCTGCTTGCCGATACGGAACAGAAAAAAGCCATGGCCCCGGAAGAGGATTTCACCGCCCCCATTTCCCATAAATTCACCGAAGAAGATGCCGTGGAAACCACCCATGAACTTTTATTGAAAAAGGCCCTGAAATCAGGGGCCGACACCGAAGACATGGCCGTGGAAATCATTGAATATCAACAATTTAATATTGTACGAAATTTTTCGCCCCGGGGCAAAATATTTAAAGTCAAGATGCAGGTAAAACCCGGACTGATCAAAGCCTACGAGGCCGTTTGTCACCACTGCACCATCAACCCGGATATAGAAAAGGGGATATAATGCTCAAGGCAGCACATAAAACCGGTCTGGTCTTTTTTCCGGCCTTTGACTGGGCCATTGATCCAACCCACCCGGAACGGGAAGAGAGACTGTTGTACACCCAGGACCAAGTCACCGAAGAGGGAATTTTTGACATTGAAGGCATATTGGAGCTGAAGCCGGATCTGATCAACAATCAGGACATTCAGCGGGTCCACTTCTGCCTCCCCGATGAGGAAAGCATCACCACTGAATCCCATCTTATCAGTGCGGGGGGGGCTGTGGCCATTGCCCAGGCTGTCATGGAAAAAAGGGTCAAACGGGGATTTGCCCTGGTGCGTCCTCCGGGACACCACGCCATGCGCATCAGCCATGGGGGAAGGGGATTTTGCCACATAAACATGGAAGCCATCATGGTGGAGTATATTCGGCGGCACTACGATGTAAAACGGGTGGCCATCATTGACACGGACTGCCACCACGGAGACGGTACCAATGACATTTACTGGCATGATCCCGACACATTGTTTATCTCCATTCACCAGGACGGCAGAACCCTGTATCCCGGTTCAGGGTTCACAGGGGAACTGGGGGGTCCCAATGCCCTTGGTTCCAATTTAAACATCCCCCTGCCCCCGGGAACCGCCACACAAGGCTATCTTTATGTCCTTGAAAATACAATTCTTCCGGCCATTGAGGCGTTTAAACCTGATATTATCGTTAACTCTGCAGGACAGGACAACCATTACACAGATCCCCTGACCAATATGAAATTCTGTGCCCAGGGCTATGCCGATCTCACCCGCCTTTTAAAACCGGACATTGCGGTTTTAGAAGGGGGATATGCCATTGAAGGTGCCCTGCCCTACGTCAATCTTGGCATCATTATGGCCTTGGCAGGCCTTGACTATTCCCGGGTTGTGGAGCCCAATTACAATCCTGAAAAACTGCAACAGGCCCCCCATGTCACAGAAAAAATAGAAAAAACCGTGGAAATCATCAATGCCCACTGGAACAATCGCCATCACCTGCGCGAATCTGCCGGGTCTCCAGGGGATATTCAGGAACGCCACCGGGAAATTTACTACGACACCGACAATATCCTTGAACGTCAGCAAGAAAAAATTCGAATATGCCGGGAATGCGGCGGAACATTTCAAATTGAATCCACCGCCATGCCGGGCTCCCGGGTGCTGGCCGTTCATATTCCCCAATATGCCTGTCACAGTTGCCGGGAAAAGGGATATGAAATGTATGACGCTGCCCCGAAAAAAAAATATGACAAGGTAATTCTCCAAGACAAACCCCAGGACAGGTATGTTATAAAATCCTGAGGTAATAGAGTAGATAAAATGCAAAAACAGAAACATTTCTGTCTAAGAATGCGTGCCCGGATAATACAGGCCATCCGGGCATTTTTTATTAAAAACGGATACCTTGAGGTGGAAACCCCTTTAAGGATACCTGCGCCCATTCCAGAAGCCCACATTGACGGATTTGAATCTGAAGAGTGGTATCTTCAATCCTCTCCGGAAATCTGCATGAAACGCATGGCAGCCATGGGATATGAAAAAATATTTCAAATCTGCAAATGCTTTAGAAAAGAAGAGCGGGGGGATCGGCATCTCACAGAGATGACCCTTCTGGAATGGTACACCAAGGGGTTTACCTATAAAGAACTCATGGCACAAACCGCAGAACTGATCCGATATGTGGGTCTTGAGACCGGGGGAACAAAACAACTCATATATGGAGATAAAACCATTTTTCTGGACAGGCCCTGGGAATACATCACCGTGGCCCGGGCCTTTGAAACCCACGCAGATATCTCCATGGAAAGGGCCATGGCCAAGGGGATCTTTGATGAAGTGATGGCCTTTGACATCGAACCCGAACTGGGAAAAAACCGTCCTGCCTTTCTCTTTGACTATCCTGCGGCCATGGGGGCACTGGCCCGGCTCAAACCCAATGATTCGGGCATTGCAGAACGCTTTGAACTTTACATTGCGGGCATGGAGCTGGCCAATGGGTTTTCTGAACTCACCGATCCCCAGGAGCAGCAACTGCGATTCAGCAATGAACTTGCTTTGAAAAAAAACGCAGGAAAAAAATTAACGCCCATGCCCTGCAACTTTCTTAAAGATCTTGAACATCTCCCGGATACCGCCGGCATTGCATTGGGCGTTGACCGCCTTGTCATGCTCTTTGCCAATGTGGACACCATTGACCAGGTGGTGGCATTTACGCCGGAAACCCTGTGAAAAATTCCAAAATCAGCATGGTTCATTGCCGCGTTACGCTTTCAAGAGCAATGAACCTGTTTTCAGGGATAAACTTTTCAAAAAGTGTCAACCGGTTGCGGATCATATGAAGGATGCCAAAACATCAGGCATTTTTTAGACGAACAATATCCCCGGAACCGCAGGACGGACATTTTTCAGGACGTCCGGTTCCCGGGGCCTCTTCCCACTCATGGCTGCAATCCTCGCAGTTGAACAATCTGGGGCTCTCCACCATTTCATAGGTACCGCCCTGGATATTAATGGCCTTTCCAGAAATAATGGCATCGGCAATGATGCGGCGGGCATTTCTAAGAATCCTGCCAAACGTGGCTCTGGAAACCCCCATGAGTTCTCCGCCCTCTTCGTGGGAAAGGCCCTGGAGATCCGCCAGGCGAATGGCCTCCCGCTCATCCACAGTGAGGACAATCTCCTCAAGATCCAGCATGGGAATCCCCCTGGGTTTAAAATAGCTGACTTCCGGATTAAAACCTACTTTTCTGCTTATTATGGGTCTTACCATTTTCTTTTCCAGTAATTATTTTAAATAACTATATTTTTTATATGAAAAGGCAGCCTCCAGGGCAACCTCAGCAGAGCCGCCCCTCCGACGGGCAATAGGAACCGGACAATTGAGCTGTCTACAGTTCCGGTCCGGGCCCATTGCCCGTCGGGGGGGCGGCGCTATAATACCATTTGGCTCCGCGTCTACGACCCTATCTTTGTTGTGTCCCACAGGAAATGCCCATTTATATGAAATATTCCGAAAATGCGGGATGTATTTCAAGCTTTATTGTGGGCAGAACAAAAAAGAGGGGTTTCCATTTTGCAGGAAAACCCCTCTTCATATTTTAGCACTCAGATTTCAAACAAGTCGGTCCTACATCTTTGAACCTTCTGCATGGCTCTGGAGCTTAACTTCAACTTTTTCTGTGAGGCTTGCATAGTATTTACGCAGGATAACAAGAACTTCTTCACGGCCAAAGTGATCCACAACTTCCTCGTTGTTGGAAAGTGCGTGACGCAGTTTTGTACCGGAAAGGATAACTCTGTCATCTTTGCCGTGGGGGCAGGTTCTCATGGAAGCCATACCATCACATTTGTGGCAATAGAATGTCCAGTCAATTTTCAAGGCTTCGCACAGAAGGGCTTTACCTTCTTCTTCAGGGGTCGGGATGGTGTCAAAAATTTCCTGGGCTTCGAACAGTGTATAGAAATCACCAACGCCGGCATGGTCACGACCGATGATCATTTTGTTGACACCGTAGTTTTGACGGAATGTGGCATGGAGAAGACCTTCACGGGGACCGGCATAACGCATATCAAGGGGATATCCGCCGTTGACCACATGCTCGGGAACAAAGTAACCTTTGATCAGGGTGTCAATGCACTCAATACGAACCTCTGCCGGAATGTCGCCGGGTTTGAGGTTACCGATGAGAGAATGAATCAGAACGCCGTCACATACATCAAGGGCGATCTTGCAAAGATGCTCATGGGAACGATGCATGGGGTTACGAAGCTGCATGGAAGCAACATTGGCCCAGCCTCTTTCGTCAAAGATGGCACGGGTTTCTTTGGGGGTCAGGTAAACACCCTTGAATTTCTCGGGGAACTCGCCTTCGGAAAGAACTTTAACAGGACCTGCCAGGCAGAACTCTTTTCTGGCCATAACCATCTGAACACCGGGATGATCTTCCATGGCAATTTTCCAGAACACGTCATCAGCAGATTCTTCGCCATGTCCCTTATAAACTTTTTCACATTCCCATTTTTTGTCATCTTCGGTCATCTCAAATTTTTCAGTGACCTTCATGGTGGCATAGATTTCACCGTCTCTTTCCAGGGTAATCTCATCACCAAGGTTAATGGCATCGGCATCATCTTTTGCAGCATCCAGCATCACGGGAACAGGCCAGAAGGTCCCATCGGCAAGGAGGAAGTCGGCGCAAACGCCTTTCCAGTCGGCTTGTGTCATAAACCCGTTAAGGGGGCTGAAACCACCGATACCCAGCATGATCAAATCACCCTTTACCTGGGAGCTGATCTCAATTTTCTTAAGGTCTGCGGCTTTTTTGAGTTCTGCTTCAAGTTCAGCGCCTTCGAGTTTACAGCAAACAAGTCCTTTTCCACCATGGGGGGCAACTAATTTAGACATAACTACTAACTCTCCTTAATATAATATTAACCAAAATAAATGTTTGTACCAAACATTTATACAAATTCCATCAATGATGCTGTGGGCAGTTTTTCGACCCCGGCCTTTTGTGCAAATTACAATCCGTTGGCAAAATAACTACCATGAATTAATAATGATTGGACTTTTTGTCAAGAATAATTATTGTTTTATCCCGACTATCTCACCAATACGTGCCATGGAGGTGACATGGAAATCAGCTTCAAGGGCTTTGTTTTTAAAGGCGATAAAGGGTACACCGGCCGTACCGGCGGCCATTTGATCATATGAAGAATCCCCCACAAAAAGCATTTGTCCGGGGACAAGGGAATACCTTTTCATGATGGCATGCAGTTGTTCCGGCGACGGTTTGGGATGTTCAACATCAGCGGCGGTGACCACCATGTCAAAGGCGTCCTCCAGTTCATGGGCATTGAGAACAGCCTGCATGGTATTGGTTCTGTTGGTGGCAACAGCTCTTATCAATCCCTTTTCTTTAAGGGCGGCAAGCAGTTTTTTCAAGCCTTTTTCCCGGGCCATGTGAGGAATGAATTGATCATACCCCATGGTACCCATGAAGTCATACACCGGTGTCAGGGATTCCAGCTCCGGGAAAAGATATTCAAGGGCCTCCTGCACAGTGAACATGTGCACTTTGACAAACTGCTCCCGGGTCAATTCCGGTTTACCAAAATGGGAAAGAACCATATTATAATACATCTCATTGGCACCCGAGGTGTCAAACATGACCCCGTCACAATCAAATACCACTGCTTTTATGGATTCCATATTTAAATTCATTCCAGAATATTTCCAAACACATTAATCCTTATCTCCGGTTGAATGGTGCTGTCCGTGACAAGGGTGATCATATCAAAATATCTGCCCGGCCGGGTCTGCTTATTGGTGACCTTGATATTCCAGGCAAATGCATTTTCTTCAGATGGCTGTAGCTCCACAGCCACTGTTTTCTTATTTTTAACGGAAATATTTTTTATGGTAAAGGGGTATTTCTCCATGGCCAAAACCTTTACTGTTGAGGTTATTTCCCCGCCGACTTTTCCGGTGAGACGAACCACTTTGGGCTGTATGTTTACCATTTTTTCCACAGCCCCTGAGACCTTTAAAGAAATGATTTTATGGTCAGGATCATTGGTATACACCTGAATTATCTTGCTTAATGTCTTACCGCCATATCCAGAGGTGGAAACTGCTAAGGTCACTTTACCTTCCCCACCCGGGGGAATTGTTCTGTCATAGGAGACAGCTGTGCACCCTCAACCGGTTTTGACCCTGAGTACCTCCAGGGGAGCGTTTCCCTTGTTATGAATAACATAACGGTGGGTCACCTCACTTCCTTCGGGAACCGATTCAAATTGAAATTCCGGCGCAGAAACTTCGGCCACAGGTACGGCATTCCCATCTTTGGCTTCAAGGGAAGTGGCAGGGGTTGAAAAAGCCATTATCACAAGGGCAGCAAAAAAAATATTTTTTATATTTTTCACGTTTTTTCTCCCATAATTGAATGATCTCGTAAAATATTTACCCCACAAATGCTTCCAGCATATCACATGGCGATTTCAAAAATCCATGGGGTCAATTTTACGGGTTCATCATGGTTAATTGTTTAACTCAACTTTCGGGCTTCATTTCAAAGCCGGCATTTTTAAATGTACCGATGGGGTCAGTTTGCCGACGGGGTCAGGCTTTTGTTATTGATGTTATCGACCAAGGCCTTTGCCAACGAAAAAAGCCTCGATAATGTCAATAACGAAAGCCTGACCCCACCACGAAATGCGAACACCGAAAGTTGAGTTGTTTAAAATACCATCAGGCATCATCCAGCCAATAATTCAGACGACGACAATGATCTGTGGCAGGCACAAAGGTATGGGCGTCAATGGAAATCACCGGTACAATGCCCATGAGGGCATTGGCTGCACACACATGTTCCATGGCACAAAGCCCATGCACATCCAGTTTTTTAATCTTCACATCAACCCCCTGTTTTTCCATAAACGACACAGCCTTCTGCACTGTCACCCCGGGAAGCACATGGGGAGAAGTTGGCAAATAAAGGGTATTGCCCTCCAGGGCAAAAAGGGCACAGGTGTTGGTTTCAGACACAGACCCGTCAGTGTTTAAAATCAAAGCTTCATCCCCGTGATGTTTTCTTGCGTATTCCCCGGCCCGGTCATAAAATAAATAATTCAGAGTTTTATGATCTGCCAGGGGAGTTTGACGTCCAAAGGGGTAAGAAATCAGACGAAGGCCGGGCTGTTGAGATGCTTCCAGACGATGAACATAGGGCCGCACAAAAACCGCCAAAAAATCCCTTCTTCCCGATGCGGCCCCCAAGGGCCCCCGGCCCAGGGCCGCCATGATTTTAACGGCGGCCACTGTCCCTCCCAATCCGTTGAGATCCACCAGATTGTCTATGATGGTCTTCCAGGAGATATCCGGGGGGGATGTGTGAAAAAGGGCTTGCCAGCTTGTGTTGAAGCGGTGAATATGTTCAGATAAAAAACAGGGTTCACCCCGGTTGACCCGAAGGGTTTCAAAAAGTCCGGCACCATACTGTGCCCCCGGGGAAAGGGCATCAAGCTTTGCCAGGTCCTGGGGTATTATTTCCCCATTCACCCAGGCAGACAAAGGGGCTTCAGGGGTAGTAGAACAACCCTTTGACATGAGAATGTCCATGAGGGTTTTACCCTTGTGCAAGGTCTCTTCATATTCCTTTTCCGGATCGGAATCAAAAACAATCCCCCCCCCCACAGAATAGTTGATTCTGCCATTGGCAACGGTGGCTGTACGAATGGCAATGGAAAGATCCATGGTGTCATGAAAACTGATATAACCCAGAGAACCCGTGTACACATGGCGCTGCACCGATTCCAGCTCATCAATGATCTCCATGGCACGAATCTTGGGACACCCGGTGATGGAGCCGCCGGGGAAGGTGGCCCGGATGACATCCACGGCATCCATATGATTGTCCAGCACGGCAGTGACATCAGAAACCAGATGAAATACATTATCATAGGGTTCCAGGCGCTTGTGGGCCATGACTTCAACGCTTCCGCCCCTGGCCACCCTGCCAAGGTCATTTCTCATGAGATCCACGATCATGGACAATTCAGCATCGTCCTTGGTACTGCCGGTAAGTTCCCTTGCCAGGGCCTGATCTTCCTCCGGGTTTTTTCCCCGGGGAAGGGTTCCTTTGATGGGTCGTGTTTCCAGCCGGTGCCCGGCCCGGCGAATAAATCGCTCCGGGGAGGTGGATACAATTTGATGGTCACCGGCGTTGATAAAGGCAAAAAAAGGGGCAGGATTCCGGTGGTAAAGATCTCGAAACAAGGTATAGGCATTTCCTTGAAATCCGGTTTCATATCTTTGGGACAGGTTTACCTGGTAAATATCCCCGGCCCGGATATAGGACAAAATACGATCCACCGCCGCCATATAAGATTTCCGGGTAAAGTTAGAGGTGAATCCACAGGAATCAATGGAATAGTCTTCCCTAAGCTCACCGGTTCCCCGGAAAAGGGTGGCGCCATTATCATTTGACATTTTATTGCACTTCTGCCCACCGTTATCATGGGCAGCAGCCAATATCTCTTTTCGATGCACCTCAATAAAAGACGAAATGTGGCTGAAATCTGCACCCGGGGATAAAACAGGAGAAAAAAGTTCCGTTGTGGCGTTTAATTTATCATGGACCACCACCACCGAGGGAAGCACCAGAAAAAGATCGGGAAGATTCCGGGGGGAGCAGGTGCGTGGGAGGTCTTCAATGCGATCTTTAAGATCATAGGAAAGATACCCAAAAAGCCCGGACATCACCGGTGAAAAAACCTCCCGGGGAGAGGAGATCTTAAAAAAGGAAACAAGGGTGGAAAGGGCTTCAAAGGGATCCATGGAAAAGGAAAAGGATTCTTTGGAAACCGTCACTTCAACCTGAGTTCCATGACACATCAGGGTCAACCACGGTTCTGCTGCCAGGATATGGTATCTTGCACAATCCATGGTACCGCCGCTGAGCAGCACCACTGTCCCCGGCCGGGCTGCCAGGGGAGTGGCAAAGGATTCCAGTGACACCGCAAGGGAAAGGGTATCCCGTTCAAGGGAGGAAATCTGAGGAAGTCGCTTTAGTAATTCATTTAACGATGCCATCACGCTTGTATCAACGGCCTCCTGTTCAACGGAGAAATGGATTGCTCTGTTTTTCTCTGCCAATGGAGGTTTCCGGCCCGTGGCCGGGATGGACCATGGTATCATCGGAAAAGGGGAATAATTTCTGGCGGATATTATCAATTAACTGCTGATAATCACCACCGGGCAGATCTGTTCTGCCAATGGAACCGGCAAATAAGGTATCCCCCACAAAAAGATGGCCTTTGGTATAAAAACAAACCCCCCCCAGGGAGTGGCCGGGGGTGTGGACCACTGTCAGGGTGATATTGCCAAAGGTGATTTCATCTCCTTCCTTGAGATAGGCATCGGCTTTGGGGGAATTTTCCGCAGCAAGGCCAAAGGAAGAGGCGGCTTTATTAAGATCTGCCAGCATGGGTTCGTCTGCTTCATGGATCATGAGCAACGCATTGGTGGCATCCTTCATTTTTTTATTTGCCCCCACATGGTCAAAATGTCCATGGGTATTTAACAAATATTTAACTTTAAGATTGAGAGATGCAAGGGTGGTCAAAATAAGATCCGCCTGGTCACCCGGATCAATAACCACAGCTTCCCGTGTATCTTCACACCCCAGTATATAGCAATTGGCCATGATGGGGCCCACTTCACGTTTTTCAATAATCACAAAAGAGTCCTCCAGTTAAAAAGTCCACAGATCTTGATGTTAATACAGGGGCTGCACATGCCTGTCGCCCCTTTTGAATCATACCTTAAGAACAGGGGGGAGATTCAATTTGCTCAGCCAGACGGATGCGGTCCAGAACACCGTTGACAAAAGGCCCGGTGGCCCGGGTACCAAATCTTTTTCCAATATCAACCGCCTCGTTAATGGAAACCGTGGCAGGAATATCCCGGCAGTTCAAAAACTCAAAAATGGCCATGCGAAGCACATTTCGATCCACCACAGACATGCGGTTCACCCGCCAGTTGGTGGCATACTTATCCAGCAGCGTATCAATGGTCTCCCGTGATTCACAAACACCTGTTACCAGCTGAAAAAAAAGGGGGTTCACCGATTCTGTGACGGAACCTGCCAGATGTTCACAAAACAGATCCAGTATTTCTTTTGGGTCCCCCTTATCCACATCAGCATAATAAAGGGCCTGAAGGGCGAGAATCCTCGCCTGCCTTCGCTCTCCCATGTTTATTCAGTCCCACCCATATCAGACATAAGATTTGCCATTTCAATGGCAGCAACCGCACAGTCAAAACCTTTATTACCGGCTTTGGTCCCGGCACGCTCCACAGCCTGCTCTATGGTGTCTGTGGTGAGCACACCAAAAATCACCGGCACATTGGCGTCCAGGCTCACCGTGGCAACCCCTTTGGACACTTCTGCACACACATAGTCATAATGGGAGGTTGCCCCCCGGATGACGGCCCCCAGACAGATGATGGCATCAAATTTACCCATATCTGCCATTTTTTTTGCAATCAATGGAATTTCAAAAGCACCGGGCACTTTGACAAGGGTGATATCTTCATCTGCCGCACCACTTCGCTTCAGGGCATCCACCGCACCGTTTACCAGTCTTTCGGTGATAAAATCATTAAATCGTGCTGCAATAATTCCAAATTTTTTACCACCGGCCACCAGTCCGGCTTCAATTACATGTGGCATTGTCCATCCTCATATCTATTTGAAGGGGATATTTTGTCCCCAACCGAATTTATACCTATAAAATGGGCATCCTTTAAATATCATCCCCCCAAACGTTATAAGCGGAAATGTTTCCCGGCAACCACAAGGTGTTTTTCAACACCTCAGACCGGGAAGTAAAGGATGCCGGAACATGTTTTATTCATCAAGATCAGGGGTGCACATTTTTAGCAAGTGCCCCATTTTTAATTGCTTGCAGCTCAGATAATCCTTATTGAACTCATTGGGCCCCACTTCAATGGGTACCTGCTCTTCCACGCTCAGTCCATAGCCTTCAAGCCCCACCATTTTAGTGGGATTGTTGGTCATCAGGCGCATTTTTCGAACACCGAGATCCGCAAGCATCTGTGCACCGATACCGTAGTCACGCATGTCAGCATCAAAACCAAGCTTGAGATTTGCCTCCACAGTGTCACATCCCTGACGCTGGAGTTCATAGGCCTTAAGTTTATTCACAAGGCCAATACCCCGTCCTTCCTGGCGCAGATAGAGAATCACCCCGCTGCCCTCTTTTTCCATGATTCCCATGGCCTTGTGCAGCTGATCTCCGCAATCGCATCGCATGGAGCCAAAGATATCTCCGGTCATACACTCTGAATGCACCCTGACCAGAATGGCTTTTTCAGGATCAATTTCACCTTTAACCATGGCAATGTGGGTGAGATTATCCAGATCATTTTCATAGGCAATGATGCGGAATTCTCCACCAAATTCTGTGGGAATAAGTGTTTCCGCAGCCTTTCTCACAAAAGACTCGGTTTTCAACCGGTAATTGACCAAATCCGCCACAGTGCAAATGCCGATATTATGTTTTTCACTGAATTTTTCAAGGGAGGGCATGCGTGCCATGGTGCCGTCATCATCCATGATTTCACAAATGACCCCGGCAGGTTTACATCCGGCAAGGGTGGCAAGATCCACCGAGCCTTCGGTCTGACCCACACGGACCATCACGCCACCGTCCCGGGCCCTGAGGGGGAAAATATGACCCGGACGGACAAGGTCACTTGCCGTGGCACCGTCTGCAACGGCCACCTGTACCGTGGTGGCCCTGTCAGCAGCAGAGATACCGGTGGTGACCCCCGTCTTGGCCTCAATGGAAACCGTAAATCCGGTTTCATAGGGAGAGGTATTGTCCTCCACCATCATGGGCAATCCCAGTCGATCTGCGATGTCACCGGCCAGTGAAAGGCAAATCAGGCCACGACCATGGGTGGCCATGAAATTAATGGCCTCCGGGGTCACAGCTTCGGCAGCCATGGTCAGATCACCTTCATTTTCACGGTCTTCATCATCCACCAGGATCACCATGCGGCCGGCCTTTATGTCTTCAATGGCCTGTTCAATTGTAATAAGAGGCATTTGCGAATATTTTCACTCCTTTTAACTTGTAGATGAAGCGTGTGTATGCCATCCATTGTGGACATAACCGGCACTTCAATCTTCGTTATGACAATGTGCACTGTCATATATTTTTTTTATATGAAAATCCGTCCAACGACCTGTAATGGTTGGAGTTTCATTTTTCGTTGTGGGCAGGTCAAATCCCAATATGATCTGCCCATGGCAGTTATATGAAATACTCCACAAATCATAGGCGTATTTCAAGCTTTGTTGTGGGCAAACCAAGGGGCAACAAAGGAGCGCCATGGCAATCATAAAAACCCGTTTTTTGCCAGCACATCCATGCTCAGCCCCCCCCCGGCGGGCTTTGTCCCGGAAACGGCACCTGCTTGAAGAAACCGTTTTACATATTTTCCAAGCATGTCAGTTTCAATATTGACCATATCCCCCACCTTCATATACCCAATGGTTGTGATCTTTGCCGTATGGGGAATAATACTCAACTCAAAGGCATTGTCCATCACTTTATTAATTGTCAAACTGATGCCTTCAATGGCCACAGAGCCCTTTTCTATCATCTCACCCGCAAGTTTCTCAGAAACCCCGATGGTGAGGATAACGGCATTGCTCAACTTTTGAATGGATAGAATGGTCCCTGTGCCGTCAATGTGACCCGACACAAGGTGTCCGTCAAGGCGATCAGAAAGCCGCAGGGCTCTTTCAAGATTCACCCGGCTGCCCGGCACTTTTTTTTGAAAGGTGGTCCTGGCAACGGTCTCCGGTGCCATATCCACGGAAAAACTGTTTTTCTGAAGGGTAACCGCAGTGAGGCAGGCACCGTTCACGGCAATGGAATCTCCGATTTTACACTGGGAAAGGTCCATGTCTGCGTCAATGGTCAACACCTTTCCCTGACCATGGGTTTTTATCCCTGAAATGGTTCCCACCGTTTCAATAATGCCTGTAAACATTTTTCTCTCCGGTTGTGTCAAATCCCCGGCCAAATGACCGGTATCAATATTTTTTATGAAATACGCCTCAAATAAGGGCTGTATTTCAAACTTTGTTGTGGGCAGCACCTGATCAAAATAAGGTATGCCCGCAGCACCGGTCAAAACAAAACCCAATCTTAGTTAAGATAACCCTGGATGAGAATGTCATCATCAAAGGGCACCATGTCAACCCGCTTCAGGGAAAAAGAATCTTTCATCAAAGAAGGTCCTTTTCCCCGGCACACGGAAACACCGTCATCCCCCCCCAATATTTTGGGTGCCAGAAAAAACATCACTTTATTCACAACCCCTGCTGCCAGGGCCGAACCCACCACAGTACCGCCGCCCTCAATAAGAACACTCATGATATTCATCTTCCCAAGAATCCCCATGACAGCAGCAAGATCCAGGCCCCCGGAAACAGGGCACCGGGGAACAGCCACCACAGTGACCCCCCTGGTTTCAAGTATCTTTTTTTTATGGGAAGGGGCATCCAAAGCAGTCATTACAATGGTATCTGCATTGGAAGGACCTGTGATAACAAGGGCATCGGGATCAATGGACAGGTGAGAATCCAGAACAACTCGACGAGGATCCCGGGTTTCCATGCCATCCACCCGGGAGGTCAGGGAAGGATTATCAGCATGCAAGGTGCCGGAACCGATGAGAATGGCATCCACCCGATGGCGCAGCAGATGAACATGTGCCCTGGATTTTTCATTGGTGATCCAGCGGGAGTCACCGGTACGGGTGGCAATGCGGCCATCCAGGGTTGAGGCGCATTTAAGTATCACAAAGGGGCGTTTCTGATTCTTCACAAACCAGATAAAATCCTCAATCAGGGTTTCTCCGGCCTGTTGGCACACGCCGGTTTCAACAGTAATACCTTTTTCCCTTAAAAATTCAATTCCCCCACCCTTTACAAAGGGATTGGGATCCACGACAGACACAAAGACACGACAAATACCGGCATCAAGGATTTTCCGGGTACACGGAGGGGTTCTGCCAAAATGGTTGCAGGGTTCCAGGGTCACATAAATATCGGCCCCCTCGGCCTCTTTTCCGGCATCATCAATGGCGTTGACCTCTGCATGGGCAAGGCCGGGACCTTTGTGCCATCCTTCTCCCACGATGCGGCCATCTTTGACCACCACAGCTCCCACCATGGGGTTTGGGGAGGTAAATCCCCGCCCCTTTTCAGCCAGGGCAATGGCCCGGCTCATGTAGGCTTCTTTATTTTTCAATTCAGTTGTCCGTTTTGTCCTTACCGGGAGTCAGACGTTTTAATTCATTGATAAAGTCATCCACATCCTTGAATTCCCGGTACACCGAAGCAAACCTGACATAGGCCACATCATCCATGGCATGGAGACGTTTCATGATCTTTTCCCCCAGTTCCCGGGATGCCACTTCTTTTTCGTTATTATCCCGCAGGTCCCGTTCTATGTCGTCAACCACTCCCTCCATTTGATCAATGGAAATGGTCCTTTTTTCGCAGGCCTTTTGAATGCCGGCCAAGATTTTCCCCCGCACAAAATTTTCCCGGCGTCCATCTTTTTTAATAATCATCACCGGGACATCTTCCACTTTTTCATAGGTGGTGAAACGGCGGAGACATGACTGGCACTCCCGCCGTCTGCGAATCTCAAGTTCTGTTCGACTCAACCGGGAATCAATGACCCTGCTGTTCAATTTTCCACAATAGGGACACTTCATTTCAAGACCTCACATAGTGCATACAGTTTAGAAAAACAGCACACATTTAATTTGTTGAAAGTTGCACCAGCTCAATCCCGGCCTGGTTGAACATTTCAAGGGACATGGCATCATTGTACCCGTGACGGTAATACACCATGACAATTCCGGCATTGATAATCATTTTTGAACAGATTGAGCAGGGCTGATGGGTACAGTAAAGTGTAGCACCCTGGACAGAAATTCCATGGCAAGCGGCTTGAATAATGGCATTTTGTTCAGCGTGAACCCCCCGGCACAGCTCATGTTTTTCCCCGGAGGGAACATTGAGCTTTGCCCGGAGACACCCGGTCTGATCACAGTGGGCAATGCCGGTGGGGGCACCGTTATACCCACTGCATAAAATGCGTTTATCCTTTACCAGTACTGCCCCCACCCGACGCCGGACACAGGTGGCACGGGTGGAAACAAGCTCAGCAATACCCATGAAATAGGTATGCCAGGAGGGCCGGGCAGTTATGATATCATCCATGTTCACCGGTTTTCATACAAAGGGAACTGTTGACACAATTCCAGGACCCTGGGTTTAATGCTTCCGGGGTCCACATGTCCGTCAAGCACATCGCAGATACAACGGGCCACGGTTTTCATCTCTTCTTTTCCCATGCCCCGGGAGGTGAGTAAAGGGGTTCCCATGCGCACACCGCTTGTGATCATGGGGCCTCTGGGATCATTGGGAATGGCATTTTTATTCACAGTGATACCGGCAAGACCCAGCTTATATTCCGCATCTTTACCGGATATATCTTTATTGGTGAGATCCACCAGCATGAGATGGTTATCGGTTCCACCGGACACCAATTGAACATCATTGGCCATCAATGTCTCGGACAGCACTGCGGCATTTTCCACAACCTTTTGCTGATACACCTTAAATGCGGGATCAAGGGCCTCTTTCAATGCAACAGCCTTGGCGGCAATGATGTGCATCAAAGGTCCTCCCTGGATACCGGGGAAAATCTGACTGTTAATTTTAGCGCCCAGGGCTTCCCGGGAAAGAATCATTCCCCCCCGTGGCCCCCTCAGGGTTTTGTGGGTGGTGGAGGTCACCACATCGGCAAAGGGTACAGGGGATGGATGCAGTCCGGCGGCCACAAGACCTGCAATGTGGGCCATATCCACCATGAACAGTGCATTGTTATCCGCTGCAATCTGTGCAAACCCTTTAAAATCAAGAATCCGCGGATAGGCACTGGCACCTGCCACAATCAGGCGGGGTTTGTGCTTTGCCGCAAGGGCTGCCACTTCATTGAGATCAATGCGCTGGGTGGTGGCAGAGAGCCCATAATGAACAAAATTAAACAGGCGGCCGGAAAAGCTCACCGGGCTGCCGTGGGTCAGGTGTCCGCCATGGGAAAGGTCCATGGCCAGCACTGTATCACCGGGATTTAGAAGTGCAAAATAGGCTGCCATGTTGGCCCCGGAACCGGAGTGGGGCTGTACATTGGCATGCTCTGCACTGAAAAGGGATTTGGCTCTATCAATGGCAAGGGACTCAGCCCTGTCAACATTTACACAACCGCCGTAATATCTTTTGGCCGGATAGCCTTCGGCATACTTATTGGTCAGAACAGATCCCTGGGCTTCCATAACAGCACGGCTTGCAGTATTTTCCGAAGCAATGAGCTCCAGCCCCTGCTCTTGACGCAACAGTTCATCGGCTATTATCCCGGCCACATCGGAATCAACCGCTTCAATGCAGGACATTATTAACTCTCCATTTTTTCACAATTTTTCATCAAAAGTTTAATGGCCTCATTAAAGGCCATTGTGTATTTTCTCCCTGGATCACAGTCACCGCCGAAGCATCAGGGAAAACAGCATGAGGTATGGGCATCTTGCATACATTTTCAAAAGTAGTTTACACTTTTTGATTAATTTTTCCCGGGAAATGGGTATATTTTTCTGAAAAGTGTAAACTGAAAAATGAAGCATGCCAAGGTATGCCCGTGACAGTTATCAAAAACTCATGATTCGGTCCAGATGTCGCCCCCCTTCAAAGGGGGTTTCAAGCCATTCCCGGACCAGCTCACAGGCAAGGACATCCCCCACCAGACGTCCCCCCATCACAAGGATGTTGGAATCATTATGGCAGCGGCTCATGCGCACAGAAAAAATATCACTGCACAGGGCAGCTCTGACGTTGGAAAAGCGATTGGCCACCATGGACATGCCAAGTCCGGTTCCACACAGTAAAATACCCCGGGCATAGGTGTTATCCGATATGGCCCCTGCCACTTTTTTCCCAATATCCGCATAGTTCATGGATGTTTCATCATAGGTACCGGCATCTTCAACTTCCAGACCACGCTCCTTAAGAAACGTTTTTAACTTTTCTTTGAGCTCAAAGGCAGCATGATCACTGCCGATAATGATAACATCTTTTTTTTCACCCTTTTGCGGGGAAGCCGTAGTTGCGCAGGTCATGATTTTCCCTCAACATAGGCCACAATATCTTGTACTGTCACCATTTTTTCAGCATCATCATCATCAATTTCCATGTCAAAGGCCTCTTCCATGGACATGATCAACTCAACCAGAGCCAGGGAGTCGGCGCCAAGATCATCCACAAGAGATGCGTCAGAAACCACATCTTCAAGGTCAATGCCGGAAAGTTTTTCTGCGATTATCTTCTTTACTTTTATTGCAACACTCATGGGGTTCAGCAACCTCTTCTTTTTCCTGGGTGGCGAAAAAACAGCAACAACACAACCCTGAAATTATTCTTCAGATTCAACGGCCTTCACATTGTTTCCCTTGTATGCGCCACACTCGGGACAGGCGGCATGGGGAAGCTTAGCCTCTTGACATTCGGGGCACACAGAAATTGTGGGAACAGCTGCTTTCTGATGGGTACGTCTTTTTCGGCCTCGACTCTTGGATGATTTTTGTTTGGGTACCGCCATTTCATACTCTCCTAACTATCTAATTTGTCTAAAAATTTATATATTATACCATTATCACAGTAAACAAAATTATTTAAATCAAATCCATCAAATTGTCAAGCAAATAATCATTTGACTTTATTCCGGCTTGCCCAAAGCCCCCTGTTGTGTTAGAAAAATGCCGCGTACCCATGGGCGCAACAACATCGTTAATACCCATGTCCTGACGGACACAACAAATATTGAAAATGGAGATACAATGGACACAATCATCACACGATTTCCCCCCAGCCCCACGGGATATCTGCATATCGGCGGGGCACGCACAGCCCTTTTTAACTGGCTTTACACACGGAAAACCGGCGGTAAATTTGTCTTGAGAATAGAAGACACCGACCAGGCCCGTTCCACCAAGGAATCTGTGGATGCCATTTTTGAATCCCTTGAATGGCTGGGCATTGACTGGGATGAAGGTCCTTTTTTTCAGACCCGGCGATATGACATTTATAAGGAATACATCCAGAAACTTGTGGATTCAGGCCATGCCTATTATTGCAACTGCACCTCCGAAGAGGTGGACGCCATGCGAGAAGAGGCAAGGGCTGCCGGAAAAAAACCCATGTACAATGGAAAATGTCGAGACAAAAATCTTACCCCCGGACCCGGCATGGTGGTGCGGATCAAGGCCCCCAGAACAGGTTCCACCGTTGTGGAGGACGTTGTAAAGGGAAACACCTCCTTTCCCAACAGTGAACTTGATGATTTTATCATCCAGAGAAGTGACGGCAGCCCCATGTACAATCTGGCCGTGGTGGTGGACGACCTGACCATGGGCATTAACACCATCATCCGGGGGGATGACCACCTGGTGAACACCCCCAAACAGATCCTGCTGTACAAGGCATTGGGCGCAGAGCTTCCCCTTTTTGCCCATGTGCCCATGGTGCTGGGATCAGACAAGGCCCGTCTGAGCAAACGACATGGCGCCATGTCCGTCAGTGAATACCGGGACATGGGGTACCTGCCCGATGCCATGCTCAACTATCTGGTTCGATTGGGATGGTCATTCGGGGATCAGGAATTTTTCACCAGAAAAGATCTCATTGAAAAATTTTCCCTGGACCACATTGGCAAATCACCATCCATGTTTGACATGGATAAGCTCACAGCCCTTAATGCCAAACACATCCAGGCTGCAACACCAAAAGAACTGGCTGTAATGTTAATTCCTTTTCTTGAAAAACAGGGAATCGCAGTGGCACAAGGCCCGGCCCTGGAACTGGCCATTGAGACCCTCCAGCCCCGGAGCAAAACATTGGTGGAAATGGCTCAAAGTGCAGTATTTTACTTTAAGGAAGAGGTGGAACTGGAAGAAAAAGCCGCAAAAAAATTCCTGAAAAAAGCCACCCTTCCCACACTGGAACTCACGGCCGGATACATGGAAGCCCTGGATGAATTCACCCAGGAAAACCTTGAGGATGCATTAAAAAAGGTCATGGAAGAGGCAGAGCTTAAATTTGGAAAAATTGCCCAGCCCCTGAGGGTGGCACTCACCGGCACCACGGTCAGCCCGGGAATTTTTGAAATGATCCTGGCCCTGGGAAAAAACAAAACCATCCACCGGATCAAAAAAGCCATGGATTACGTTGAATCATTGCCCGAATAACACGCCTGTGTACCCCACAAAATCGGTGCCGGGACTTTTGTCATAACTTGTGGCGTAGTCCAGCCTCATTGGCTTGACTGCGCCCATGGCCGTGGCCGCAGCCACTGTTGCGGCCACAGCACCGGCACAGCACATGTTCCGGTGTTTCTCTCCCTGGTAAAGGATCTTGTCCCCGTCCATGGACAAAATGGCATCAAGGGCCTTGGCATCATTTTCCTTTTCCATCCATTCCAGGGATTCAGGACCGGTACCCACCGGGGTAAACCCAAAGTTTTCACCATAATGGGTTAAATCTGTGGAGCCCAGCACCACCGTATCAAGACCCATGTCTGCGGCAACTGCCACAGCAGCTCTGCCCAGTTGTTGGGCAACAGGTGAAGGCGGCACACCCACAGGTACCATGGTGGCATTGGGAAAAAAATATTTAATCAAAGGCAGCTGCACCTCAATGGTGTTATCCCCGGGAAAGGTGTGGGGGGTATCCTGTTCAAATGCCACTTTCTTTGACAATTCCCGGACATAGGACTCATGGACGTCAAGGGACCCCAGGGGCGTTTCCCATCCCCCCCGGGCCAGAATGCGGGGGGAGTCATGCCCGTGCATGTGCATACCAAAAACAAGCACCAGGTCCGGCCGGTTGCTTTTGGCCAGGGTAGCCATCACCCGACAGGCAATGCCGCCGGAAAAAAACCACCCGGCATGGGGCACAATACCACACTGAAAATCTCCTTCGGGAACCGTTTCACACTGAACAAACGCTTCAATTTCCCGCTGACATTCTCTGGCACCAGACGGATACCACGAACCTGCAAACTGTGCTTTTTTCCGCATCATAAAAGCCCTCCTAAACATTATTTAAACTTGAGAAACTTAAATTGTTGGCAAATAAGCGAGGGGGTCCTTATCAGTCGCTTTTATAAATTTTCCTTTCTGAACGTATCAATACCCAGGTGAATCATTAATACTTAGGACCGCAAATCTTATAACTTGAGCGAAATAGCTTGCCTTTTGGCCCATCAAAGGCCAAATAGGCTTACCTTTAATGCGCCTTGTAGATGAACCAAAATTCTGCGCTATTTCTACTCAAGTTATTTCATCTGCGATCCTTATCCTTTTTTTGCCACAGAATCCCTAAGCCATGCCACCCAGGGTTCCATCCCCTCTTGGGTTTTGGCGGACAGCTCAAACACCGGCAGCCCCGGATGAACTTTTTTCATGTTATCCACCGCCTCTGCGGCATTAAAATCAAGATAGGGCAAGAGGTCAATTTTATTTAAAATGGCAATGTCTGCCACCTGGAACATCAGGGGATATTTTAAAGGTTTATCCTCCCCCTCGGTGACACTGAGCACAACAGCCTTGGCATTTTCACCAATGTCAAACTCTGCAGGACATACCAGATTCCCGATATTTTCAACAATAAGAAGGTCCAAAGCCTCAAGATCCATGGTCAGGGCCGATTTTTCAATGAGATGGGCTGCCAGATGACAATCCCCGCCAAATTCATCGGTGTTAATTTGAACAACGGCTGCCCCTGTGGCTTCCAGGCGATCAGCATCATTGCGGGTGCAAATATCCCCCACAATGACGCCTGTGGCCACTTCCGGCATGAGACGTTGCAATGTTTTACAAAGTGTTTCGGTTTTTCCAGAACCCGGAGAGCTCATCATATTCAGGACAAACACCCCTTTTTCCCTGAACAGACGTCTGTTTTTATCTGCCATACTCTCGTTGGCTTCCAGCACCCGTTTTTGAATATTAATTTCCATATAACAACGCTCCTTAAAGAACCCATGGGTCCGAAGTTCTCATTTTTCATACCATGTGCGATCTGTTCAATTTCAAAGAAACACATAAAAAGAAACACATAATATGATGACAAACTGGAAAACCTGTGACCAACGAGTCAAAAATTTAATCGGCAAGCTCCAGGGATGCCACTTCAAGCTCCCTGCCGGAAAGCACTTCAATCTCACCTCTTTCACATGAAGGACAGGTAAACACCACATCTTCAACCTCCCATTCATGGTGACATCGGCGACATCGTGCCTTCACCGGCACCGTTTCAATGACAAGCTTTGCCCCTTCAAGACAGGTATCCTTTGATATAATCTCAAAGCAGAATCGCAAACTGTCCTCCACCACTGCTGCCAGTCGCCCCACCCGCAAATTCATTTGTTCCACCCTGGGATCCGGCAAATCTTTGGGGATGGCCTCCAGGGCAATGGAGATCATCTGCTGGGCAATTCCCATTTCATGCAAAGGAGATCCTCCTTAAAATTTTTCCATCACCCGTTTAAAGGCGGGAAGTGAATTTTCAATCACCTCATCGGCCACACAAAAAGCCAGCCTGAAATGCCCGGGTCCACCAAAGCCCCTTCCGGGAACGGCAAGGATCAACTCATCCTGCAACGCCTTTACAAAGGCCACATCATCGGGCACAGGAGAGGAGGGAAAAATGTAAAATGCCCCCGGGGGAACAGTGAAATTATATCCGGCATCGGTGAGGCCGTCACAAAAAATATCTCGTTTGCGTCGATAGGCATCAATGTCCACACTGGCATCCTGCAAAAAGGGCAACACCCGCTGCATCAGGGCCGGGGCATTGACAAATCCCAAGACCCTATTGGCCAGGGCCAGGGCATTGCGCATATCCTTTTTATGGGTAAGATCAGGATTGATCACCACGCACCCGATGCGTTCACCGGCAAGGGAAAGATCTTTGGAGTGGGAGCTGACCACAATGGTGTTGGCATAACTTGCAAACACCGGGGGGACTTCTGTGTCATTGAAAACAATCTTACGATAGGGCTCATCAGACACCAGATAGATCTCCCGGCCATATTGGCGGCTCTTTTTTTCCAAAAGAACACCCAATGCATCCAGGCTTTCCCGGGAATAGATCTGACCCGTGGGATTGTTGGGGGAGTTGATGATCACCACCCTGGTTTTTTCGGTGATGGCCGCATCAAAGGCATCCATATCCAGGGTGAAATCCTCTCGGGTGGCAACCGTTTCAAGGGTGCCGCCATGGTTGAGGGCGTAAAAATGATAATCCGGGAAAAAAGGGGCCGGCACCAGAACGGTTTCACCGGGGTTGAGAAGGGCTTTTAACACAATATTCAGCCCACCGGCAGCCCCGCAGGAGAGCACAATGTCTTCAGGAGTGACATCCTTTGCCTGCTGTACTTTCAATGTTTTGGCGATGGCTTCACGAACATGGGGGAACCCGACGTTGGACATATATCCATGTCCCTGTTCCTTTCCCTGGGCAACGGCGGTTTCAAGGGCATCATGAAAAGCTTTTGGGGGACGCAGGTTTGGATTTCCCAGACTGAAATCAAACACATTGTCTTCCCCGTGTATGGCCTTGAGCCGGGTTCCCTCTTCAAACATTTTACGAATCCATGAAGATGTTGTCATGGCCTGTTCAATTTTGGACGCAATCATTTTATCTGTTGAGCTCCTTATGGTTTAATTGTGAGAAAAACTCTTTTTTAAACGCCGAAAACTGATCCGCCTTGATGGATTGACGAATCCTTTCCATTAAATTTAAATAGTAGTGAAGATTATGAATGGTGTTAAGCCTATAAGACAATAACTCCCTGGTTTTATAAAGATGACGCAGGTAGGCCCGGGAATAATTTTGACACACATAACAGTTGCAGGCGTCGTCAATGGGATTTTCATCCATGCGAAATCTGGCATTGGAAATGTTTATGGTACCCCGACCCGTGAAAAGCTGACCGTTTCTGGCATTTCTGGAGGGCATGACACAATCAAACATATCCACTCCCATGCCCACCATCTCCACAAGATTTTCCGGGGTTCCCACCCCCATGACATACCGGGGTTTATCATGGGGCAGCAACGGCACGGTGTGATCAGCCATCTCATACATCAGGTCTGTGGGTTCCCCTACGCTCAAGCCCCCCACGGCATATCCGGGAAAATCAAGCTCAATGAGCTGTTGGGCAGACAATGCCCGGAGGTGGGCGTACATTCCGCCCTGGACAATGCCGAACAGATTATTTACCCCCCCTTTTTCCAGCCAGTGGTCCCTGCCCCGCCGGGCCCACAATGTGGTTTTTTCCAGGGCTGCCATGGTCTCTTTTTCATTGGCCGGATATGGAATGCACCAGTCAAGGGACATCATGATATCAGACCCTAACACCATTTGAATGTCCACGGCCTTTTCCGGGGTAAACAGATGGCGGGACCCGTCAATGTGGGACTGAAAATTCACCCCTTCCCGGGAAAATTTTGCCAATTTTGCCAGGGAAAAGAATTGAAATCCGCCGCTGTCCGTGAGGATGGGGCGATCCCAGTTCATGAATTTATGAAGCCCACCCATGTGGGTCATCACCTCACAGCCGGGACGAAGGTATAAATGGTAGGTGTTCCCCAGAATAATCCTGGCCTCACACTGTTTCAACTCCTCCACGGAAACGGCTTTCACCGAGCCCAATGTGCCCACGGGCATAAAAATCGGGGTGGGGATTTCACCATGAGCGGTGATGATACTGCCGGTGCGTGCCCGGGAGTCGGTGCTTTTTTTTTCTATTTCAAACGTCAGCATTTTTAATCACTCCAGCAGCATGGCATCGCCATAACTGAAAAATCGATATTTTTGTTCCACTGCTTCCCGATAGGCCTTTAAAATGGTTTCCCTTCCGGCAAAGGCAGATACCAGCATGAGCAATGTGGATTCCGGTAAATGGAAATTGGTCACCATGGCATCCACCACCCGGAACTGATATCCCGGATAAATATAAAGGTCACACATGCCACTTCCCGGGGTTACCTGTCCTGTCTCTTTGGCAGAAAATTCCAGGGTACGGACACTGGTGGTACCCACGGCAATGATACGACGGTTCTCATCCTTTGCCCGGTTAATACGCCGGGCCGTTTCCCGGGTGATGGAAAAAAATTCCGAATGGATCTGGTGATCCCGGATATCCTCCACCCTCACCGGGGCAAAAGTGCCATGCCCCACGTGCAGGGTAATTTTTGCAAACTCAACGCCTTTTTTTTCCAGGCCTTCCATGAGTTCCCGGGTGAAATGAAGTCCGGCGGTGGGAGCAGCCACAGCCCCTTCCCGGGCCGCATAAACCGTTTGATAATTTTTTCTGTCCCGATCATGGTCCGTGGTGTCATTGCGCAATATATAAGGAGGAAGGGGGATCTCCCCTGCAGCATCCAGGGCCGTTCTGAAATCAGTATCACAAAAAAAACGCACCATAAAAAGACCGGCATCCGCCCCTTCAACCCGGGCCGTAATACCGGCACCCAGAAAAAGCCGGGTTCCCCTGCGGGGGCTTTTGGATGCCCGGATCATGCACTCACACTGAAAGTATCCATTTTCTTCCAGACAATCCATTCCGGCATTGTAATCTATTATGAGCACCTCCACCTTTCCTCCGGTCTCTTTAACACCTTTCAGGCGGGCCGGAATAACCCGGGTGTCATTGATCACCAAAAGATCATCCGGCCTTAAAATAGACAACAGATGATCAAAGGAATAATGGGACATTTCACCGGTGCTTCGATTCAGATGCAGCAATTTTGAAGCCCCCCGATGATCCATGGGCTGCTGGGCAATCTGCTCCTGGGGAAGATGATAGGTATAATCAGAAATCAAATACATTAAAGCACACATTTACCAAGGTAAACCACCCCCAGCCCCAAAATCATTAATATTCCACCAAAACGCCTCAAACTGTCATGGGGAAGCGTTGTTATAATCATCATCATTTCTTTCATTTTTTCAGGATAGGCAAAATAGGGCAAGCCCTCAATGATCATTACCATCCCCATCACACACAAAAAAAACTTCACTTAACCTGCCTCGTTTATCCTGTTTTTTATAACTGCCACAGGCAGACCGTATTCTGATCCGGTTCTGCCCACAACAAAGCTTGAATTACGCCTCCGATTTGGGGAAAATTTCATATAACGGGCATTTCCCGGCGGACACAACAAATATAGGGCCGTAGACGCGGAGCCAAATGGTATTATACCGCCGCCCCCCCGACGGGCAATGGGCCCGGACCGGAACTGTAGACAGCTCAATTGTCCGGTTCCTATTACCCATCGGGGGGGCGGCTCTGCCTTAGCTTGTCTCAGAGGCTGCCTTTTCATATAAAAGAAATCCCACGCCAAAACGGACAGCGTATCATGCTTTGTTGTGGGCAAAGTCGGATCAGAATGCGGTCTACCCATGGCAGCTACAAGGAACTCCCGACAAATCAACGTCGGTCCAAAAATCCGCTAACTATAACACAAAAAATTAGTATTGATAAATCAAATCATCAGCGCTATAAGAAAGGCTTGGCATGATTTGATTTTTTCATGCGTTTTTTAAAATTTATCGTCATGCCCAACCCGTTTACCACAACAATGACCCAAAAAGTCATAGATATAAAGCCTTCAATACACAAGATAACAGGATAATTTAATAATGCTCTTTGAACCTGTAATAGGACTTGAAGTTCACGCCCAGCTGAAAACCAAAACTAAAATTTTCTGCAACTGTCCCACCACCTTTGGTGCCCCACCCAATGCCAACACCTGCCCGGTGTGCACCGGCATGCCCGGGGTGTTGCCTGTGCTAAACCGTCAGGCAGTCACATTTGCCATCAAGAGCGCCCTGGCCACGGACTGTACCATTGCAAGGGAAAGTCGTTTTGACCGAAAAAATTATTTTTATCCAGATCTTCCCAAGGGTTACCAGATTTCTCAATATGCCTTTCCCATAGCAGAACACGGTCATCTTGTGGTGGAGCCCGAAGGAGCTGATCCCAAACGCATCGGCATCACCCGCATTCACATGGAAGAGGATGCCGGAAAGCTCATCCATGACCCCGGACGGGGCAAAAGCATGGTGGACCTGAATCGCACCGGAGTTCCCCTGGTGGAAATTGTCAGCGAGCCTGACATGCGATCCGCAGAAGAAGCAGGGGCCTACCTAAGGAAACTCCATGCCATCCTTAAATACATAGATATCTGTGACGGTAATATGGAGGAGGGAAGTTTTCGATGTGATGCCAACATTTCACTGCGCCCGGTGGGCCAGGAAGAATTTGGCACCCGCACGGAATTGAAAAACCTCAACTCCTTTAAGCACGTTGAAAAAGCCATCCGCCATGAAATTCAACGACAGACCTATATTCTTGAAGAGGGCAAAAAGGTAATTCAGGAGACCCGTTTATGGGATCCCAATAAAAATGTCACCCGATCCATGAGGGGTAAGGAAGATGCCCATGATTACCGTTATTTTCCCGATCCCGACCTGGTCCCCCTCATCGTGGATGAAACATGGATTGATGCCGTAAAAAAAGAGATGCCGGAATTGCCCGATGCCAGAAAGCAACGCTTTATCGCAGATTACAGCTTATCGGAATATGATGCAGGGATTTTGACAGGCTCCCGCCAGCTGGCGGACTACTACGAGGAGGCCGCCGCAAATTTAAAAGACAAAAAACAGGCAGCCAACTGGATCATGGGACCGGTGCTGGGACTTGTAAAAAGCCAAGGACTTGCCATTGAAACCATCCCTGTATCGGCCACGGAGCTTTCAGAGCTGCTTTTACTCGTGGAAGCAGGTAAACTCAATGCCGGAACCGCCAAAACCGTATTTGAAGAGATGATAATTTCAGACAAAGCCCCCCTTGCCATCATGAAAGAAAAAGGGCTGGAGCAGGTGTCAGACCAGTCAGAACTTGACAGCATTGTGATGTCAGTCATTGAAGCCAACCCCAAAGAGCATGATGCCTATAAAAACGGAAAAACAAAACTGTTCAGCTTTTTCATGGGACAGATCATGAAACAAACCAAAGGCAAGGCAGATCCCAAAGTGGTCACAAGCCTTTTAAAACAAAATCTATGACATTTAAATGGAAGGGCTTGGTCATAACGTCGGCCACTGTGTGATAAAATTGGAACACCAAGTACTAATCATATATAATTACAACATTTTACGCTTGGCAAAATTTTATTTCACCGATAATGGCCGTGCCCCGGCTTATGACCAACCCCAATGCGAATATTCGCGTTGGCAATATAAAAATATAGCCACTGCCCCATAACCCAAGGTTTGAAACTGCCCGGCACATCAATGGCAGGAGATTTGCTAAAATTCAAGCAAAAGATGGGGCACCGGCCAATATTTACGCCCAAATTTAAAATAATGTTCTATAACAGGAGTTTCTTTTGATTTTATTTCGGTTTTTAAAATCCGTTCCCCTGACCGTCTTTTTTCTCATTGCTTTCATGTGCTGTCCAATTTTTTCGGCCAGGGCCCAGGTGCAACAGGTGGCGATCATTCCCTTTGGCATTAATTCAGAGCAAGACCTGTCCTACTTAAGGGAGGGAATCTCCCATATGCTATCCTCCCGGCTTGCCTGGAAAGAAAAAGTCGTGGTCATTCCGGAAAAAACCATTTTGGATAAAATCAAACAAACACCCGGGCTATCAGGCCCCCCTCTGGTTACATCGATTTTTGAACACACAGACGCCAATTATATTGTTTCCGGAAGCATAACAGAATTTGCAGGCACCTTCAGCCTGGATACAGCCGTACACACAGACAGATCCGAAACACCCATGCAGACTTTTTTTGACCAGGCCACCACCCCGGACGAAATCATTGGCAAAATCAGCACCATTGCTGCCCAAATAAATAAATCTGTTTTTAACAGAACAACCACGCTGATTGATGGCAAAGCGCAGACCTCAGCAAAGGAAGATCTAACCCGGGCCAACCCGGAAAAATTAATTCCCCAGGCCATGGAAGATGCTCCTCCCACAGAAAAACCGTTCTGGCAATTCTGGAAAAAAGAGAAACCGCCCGCATATCCTGATGAAACTTTTTCCGCAGTGGAAGCAGATACTTCCCGGGATATTGATCTGGAAATGGATGACCTTGAAGAGGAAGAAGAAGAGATCAAAAAACCCTTCTGGAAATTCTGGTAAAGGGGGGGGGCAGGACAATTTCAACCACCTGTGTCCCGGCTGAAATGACAAAATTATATTACACGTAAAAATCCTGACCCAGAGGGCCGGGATTTTCACATTAAGCTAAAAATTGCAAGCATCATTTGGCCGGGATACGGGATATTCAAAACACCGGATATGCAGCTGTGGTCGTTTTCCCGCAAATATCCGGGAACGCGGCTGATTTGTATGTCATTGAATTAAATAATCATATACGGTGGGTTTTTCCCCTTCAACAATGGAACAGGCCGCAAAATCCTTTCCAAAAAAGCGCTCCACCCTTAAAACGCCTTTCAGCTTTCCCGGAATCCATCCTGCCGGAGTGCCTCCAGGGGATTTAATCTGTTTACCGGGAGAACTTACCTTTAACAGCATCTCCTTTTCCAACCCCGTTTTTTCACCGGCATTGATATAGATAAGGTCCTCTTCGCTGGAAAACACCCGACAGAACCACTGTGTAGTCTGACTTGACTCAATGGCCCGGGTAAAAGTTGCAGACACAATACTCTCCACAAACCTGGACGCGTCCGCATCTGTTTTTACAGGCATTTCAAATTTCACCGGCCTGTACCTGTAAAACAATCCGGCGTCAACCATGGAAACCACGGCACTTGCCTCACCCGGAAACACATCTGGCAATGTGAATTTCTCCACCAGAACAAGCATGCGGATACCGGGGTAAACCGTTAAAATTCCTGATGTCCGGTACAAATCTTTACTTTCAAGCGCATTGTTCTGGGCAAGAATCTCATATATCTCATCATTACCCACAAGAACAATTTCACCGGACTCCACAAATTTGTGTGCTGCCCGGGATATCTTTGTAACCGTGTCTGCCCGGACCCGGCCTCTGTCAATGAGCAAGCCTGTTTTCAGCTTTAAAAGGCTCTTTTCCGGGGGCTGATTATTGCTCTGCAATTTTTTTTCAGGTAATATTGGAACCGGTTTTGGAGAATCAGCCTTTAACAATGCCACTTCGCTCTGCAGGTCATTGACCTTTTTTTCAAGCATCTCCTGATTTGATGGAATATCGTTGTCAACCTTGGAAACGGCACTGGAATCTACATCAGCAATGACCTTAGTCTGTGTTCTTTGCCGAAAAAAATCCCCTGACAGTAAATTGGGTTGATCAATGGTTACTTCTCTGATCTGGGCATTTGAATAGCCGGTGGAATTTTTCTTATCTGAGGTAACAATATCCGGACTTGAAGCGCAGCCCCAGCAGAAAAAAAACAAAAAAACAAAACAGGCAAAAATTGAATTGAATTTCATAAAAAATCGACAAAGAACGCCCCAAATGTTCAACCCAGGGGAAAAATTGCCGCCTCCTTCTGGTAATTATAGTTGTTGCTGAAAATTTTACCGACACCACGACATATCTGACACCCGCCCCATTACATGTCAAGGCAAAATCCTGTTCGCTTAACATATTCAGGTTGAAGCTCTTCAAAAAATTAAGGCCTGATTCCAAAAGAACCAGGCCCTATTTTTTAAAGAATAAGCCTTATAAACCGGACAACTTTTCATATTTTGCTGTGGACAGACCGGGGTTTGAATGGCGTCTACCCGCGGAAGTTATGTTATAAAAGCTCCGGTATACAAAGAAAAAATTAAAAAAACGCTTATTCAGTCCATTGGAATTATTAAAAATTTATAATAAATTCAGCGGCCAATCGCATGGCCATTTCATCAGAAGATTCTCCTGTCAAGGCCTCGGTCAAATCCTCAATGACTTCCCCGGGAAAGAAAAAAGCCGCCTGGGCTTTAATAAAGGAGTGTTTGCTGGTGGCAAGGGTCAATTCATTGTCCCATTCTGTTCCCACGTATCCGGCGTCTACTTTGTGAGCGCCATTTACGGTTGCATCAACAGGATCAACCATATTGGTTACATAAATATCTTCATTCCACCAGAAATTATTGATATTAGTTTTAAAAATAAGGAATCTTTTGGGGGCCACTGTAATGCCTGCGCTGATGAGGGTCAAACCGGGATTATCGCCCCGTCCATTGCCATTACCCGCAAAATTCTGAAGTCCGCCCGTGGTAACAGGGGTTCCATTACCATAAAATTCAGGAATATAACCGTAAAGAGCTGTACCCAGCATCAAGTTGGTATCACCGATAATGGTGTTTTCACCACCCCATCTGCTGGAAAATCTCTGGGCATTGTCAACGCCGTTATAACCTTCCAATTTATCATCATAAGGATCATCGTCACCGGATGTATACATAAAACCCAGATGGGGTTTCAGGGGATAGTCAGTCAACTTTCCTTTAAATTCATAAGAGATATCACCGGCCAAAGCATAGGCATTTATATCATAATCCTCTTCCAGGACAGTTGCACGATCAGGTCCAACCGTGCTACCAAGGCCGGTATTATCTGCTGAACCAAATTGATAAACAGCTTCCGTAAAAATTTCCAGAGCACCAAATTTTCCAACCCAATATGCACCCGCATGGTAAGAATCTGTGTCAGGGGCATCCCCAACAACACCAAAGGGAGATCCCATGGCACCGGCCAGATCATTTGCAACAACATCTCTAATCCTGTCATAGGCAGCCAAAAATTGAAACTTATGCGCATCATTCATCTGCCATGCAACATAACCTGCATAAAGGTCCCGATCGTTATTGGCACCGTCCTGCATATCAACAGGGGAATTTTGGAAATCATTTTCCATGAGTTTAAAGTAACCCACATTATAACTGACGGTATCATTTTCTCCTGTGATCCAGAAGCCGGGATTATCATCCCCATAGACCATGGCAGCGCCTTCAAAAGCGTCCATGTGCCAGATATCCCATCCGGCATGGAGGCGCATGTTCATGGGAAGAGCATAGGTTAAATGCAGCCTCTCAAGACCAAAATTACTGGAATCATTTGATTTTCCACCTCTTGAGTCAACAGATGCAGTATCAATGGGTCGGTCAAATTCCAGGGCCGCGTAAAAACTCCAGGCCCTGTCCTTGGGCATGGCATTAAAATACATCTTTGCTTCGGTGCGGATATAACTGTCTTGCACAGTCCCGCTTTCGTTACCATGACTCCTAAAAAAATCTCCTACAAGAGCACCATACATGAGGCCGCCGGACTTAACAGCATCACTGTCTGCCACACCAAAATCCCAATCACTTTCAGATGTGGGTATAATTCTGGCTGTGGCACCAAAACTCATTAGAATATCTTTGCCTGTTGTCACCTGAACACTTCCCGGTCCCACAATGGTTTCCTTTGTGATGTCATCGGCAAGTTTCAGCTGTTTGTCAAGATCTGACTGATTTTGTGCGGCAAAACAAGGCATGGCGCTTACAAGCAAAAGTACCGTCAGCAGCGAAATAAATTTCCCAAGGTTTTTCATTGACATTTCCCTCCTATTGGAAACGAAAATTCATGTTTGTCTTTCAAATACAAAAAAACATCATCAACACCTTTTGGTTAAATTTTTCCTCCTTTCGTCTTTAAATGTTTACGAACAAGCCATCATTATTAACGCCTCAATTGTGTGTTAAAATAATTTTTCTATCTTTGGAGACTGACCTTAAAGCAATGGTTCTCTTCTTAAAATAAATTCTCTGGCGAATGGGGCATAGTTTGTGTTGATTGGGGATAACAGGCATGCATATTGGTGACCATGACAAAAATAATCACCATTTATATTTCCCCAAACATTTCACATCCAAACATCAACAATGTTCAATATTTACATATTTTTTGTAATTAAAAATTGATTAAAAATCATGGGATTAGAGATTCACAACCCAGCTTTGATGACAAACGATATTTTTTCACCATAGTGTTTCATAAACACCTGCCCAACATTTGTCAAGCGTTTTCAACAACTAAACATTGTTATTTTCTTATAAAATCAAAAATTTTTACATAAAGAACTTTCGTATTTTTATAATTATTACCGATTATTAGTCAAAACTAAAAATCACGGCATCACCTTCAAGGAGAGCTGCGAAAACACAGCAAACACTTTGGACATAATTTCCCCCATCCCCCCTCAAATATAGTGGAACCAGCTATTTAAAGCATTGATTAATCCTTGCAGAAAATTTAAATAATGTGTATAAATTCAAAGTCTTTAAATTTTATAAAATCTTTCAAATACTGCATGTAAGATTTAAGAACAAATTGGATTCTCACCTAAATTCCGCTTAGGAGTAAGCCCTTGAAAACAAAACAACAGACATTCATTATTTCTCTGATATTCATATTTATTTTTTCCGTGTCGATCTTTATTAACACAGCCTTTGCCGCCCCCCCCGCACAGGTGGTAATCATCCCCTTTGAAATCAATGCCGAAAACGACCTTGAATTTCTTAAAACCGGCATTCAGGACATGTTGAATTCCCGGCTATCATGGAAAGATAAAGTTGTTGTCGTGGATAAAGCTGCCGTTAACGATACGATAAAAGGGCTGGGAAAATTTAAGGGCGAAAGCCTGGCATTACTGGCCGGAGGAAAGCTCAAAGCAGATTATATCATTTCTGGAAGCATAACGGTTATTGGGCAAAGCGCCAGCATTGATGCCACTTTAAGGGATATCACCGGCCAAATAGATCCCATTACTTTTTTTGGCCAGAGCAATTCATTGGGCGGGGTGATTCCAGAGATCAATCGGTTTGCCACCACTGTGAATGAACAGGTATTCCAGCGACAATTGGACTACAATTTTTCTGGCACACCCCAGACACTGCCCAGCCCCCCCCGTTCATCCAACTCCATAAACAAAAGTACAGCCCCAAACCCTATTTTCAAAACTGCGGCATCCTCTAACAACAAATCCACACTTAACCCCAATTTCAAAACAACGGGCTCCCCTGACTCAAGTACCGGATTCTGGAAGACCCCACCCCTTCCCCTTCTGGCCATAGGAATGGATGTGGGTGATGTGAACAACGATGGCATTGTGGAAACGGTTATTCTAACAAATAAAACCATTATCATCTATCAAATGCTGAACAACCGTATGGTGAAAACCACACAAATTCCCACAGCAAAATTTTCCCATCCACTGGGAATAGACATTGGTGACATCAACAACAACGGAACGCCGGAGATTTTCATCTCCAGCCTGAACTCTGATCGTAACCGGGCAAACTCTTACATACTCGAGTTCAACGGCAAGTCATACCCTGCCGTTAAAACCGGCATTCCCTGGTATTACCGAATTTCAAAAGAAACATCAGGGAAACCGCTTTTATTAGGTCAGGAACAACGGAAAAAAAAGGCTGATATTTTGACAGCGCCTGTCTATGAAATGCAATATCACAATGGCAATTATGTCCCCCATAACATTATTTTAAGAGGAAAAACTGCCAATGTCCTTGGTGTTGCCATCAAAAAAGATAATCAAAACAAACATTTTTCCACGGCAGCCTTCGATACCATAGAACATCTGAGCCTTTTCACCGAAAGCGGAACACTGCTCTGGCGAAATAGAGAGGCCTCCGGAGGCACCATGTCAATGTTTTTTTTACCCAAAGCACATGCAGACGATGACCAGGACATTCAATTTTTTCCACTGCGTATACGCATCCATGATATGAATGGAGACGGCAATATTGAAATACTTTCTGCCACTAATCATGACAAAACAATGGGGATATTAAGCAACTCAAAGGCCTATGACTGGGGGGTATTAGAAAGCTACTCCTGGAAAGGAACTGATATGATTTCAAACTGGAAAACATCTCCTCTGCCGGGACGGATTTCCGATTTTTTGGTGGCGGACTTCGACAACGACGGCATTGATGAATTGGTGGTTGCCACTGTGACAGAAGAAGGTGATACCGTAATATCAAAATCAAAAAGCAGGCTTGTGGCCTACGATCTGATTGTTTCCCAAGACAATTAGGATTAAAGTACACAGCATATTACCCTTGCCAGCGATAACATATCAAACTTCACTTTTTTACAGCTTGACATTCTTCCCAAAGGCTGATATCGGTATCAGGCAGTTTAATTTAAATCAGGGTGATTATTTATGATCATCCTTCGCGCTTGCTTCGCGCTTGGTTCCATGAATGATATAAATATTTTATATGGATCAGGCTATTATTTATTCGCTTAAAAGCGAAATCACCTTAGTTTTTTGTAGGAGGAAAACGAAGATGAAAAAACTGGCTATTGCACTTTTTGCTGTGGTATGCATGGCAATGTTTATTGCCCCGGCTTATGCCGATGACAGAGTATCCCTTTCCGGTTCCATGCGTGTTCGCGCCTGGAGCGACAATTACACAGACGGCTCTGATGCCAGCTGGTGGGATCAACGCTTTAGAATCAAAACTAAAATCAATGTTGCAGATGATGTTTATGCCGTTCTTAGAGCAGACTATGGTGAAGGTCAGTGGGGTGTTGCATATAATGGTTTAATCACACGTCCCCGGGCAACCAAAGAAAACACCCTTGACATTGATCGTGGTTATTTAAACATTGACAAAGAAATGTGGTCACTGAGAGCTGGACAGCAATATCTTGGCCTGGGTATCCTGCAGGTACTGGATGCCAACGCTACGGCAGTTAAACTCACCTTGAAAATGCCTGTAAAAACTTCCCTTATCTACATCAAAGAGACTGAAAACGGTAGCACCAACGATGATGGTGCCTTTGATGACAGCGATGTTTATGCAGTGAATTTCAGCTATGACACAGATGCTTTTTCCACTAATTTATTTGCCATCACACGTGATGACAACAGTGCAGTCGATGATTCTGCCACCATGTTTGGTTTCAACGGAAGTGCTTCACTGGGAATGGTTGACTTGACTGGAGAGCTTGCTTTTGCTGCCGGTGACACCGCTGACGGTGCCGTTGATTATGTGGGTACTCAGTTTTATCTGAAAGCTGCCGCCAACCTGAGTGATGCCTTCAGCATGGGTGGAGAACTTCTCTATGCATTGGGTACTGATGATGCTGACGAGCAACAGCTGACCGGCCTGTGTAACTGGTGGTCCTTTGTTCCCATGGCTTCCAACACTCCCTTTGATGCAGATATCTCTGCCTTTGCCAACGCTGATGCCTTTGATCCCACTGGTGCCAACGCAGGTGTTCAGGGAATTACCCTTTTTGGTAAATTCAATGTAATGGATGCATTGTCTCTTGGTGCAAAAGTTGGTTATTTTACTCCTGAAGAAGATGACAATACTGCCACAGATGACATCACAGCTTTCAATGTATGGGCTTCTTACATGATCGCCACCAACACAGAACTTGCTATTACCTATCTCTACTCAGATTATGACAACCTGGATGATAACTACGACACCCTCGTTGCCAGACTGCAGGTTAATTTCTAATATAGATTTTGTGCAAAATCTAAGCAAGTTTTAGAAATATAGAAATGGGGAGGACGATTTATTCGTTCCTCCCCATTTTGCATGTAAGGAGTTTTAGATCATATTGATTTGTCGCTTTATAAAACCAGAATTCATTAGACAAAACGCTGACAAAAATACCGCATGCAATAATACGTTAATTTCGTTGCGTTGCTACACAGAATTCAAACAATTCGTTTAAACATTTGTTGAAAATCCTTAGAAGACCACAAAACACGAATGGGTCTGCCATGGGGACAGTAAAAGGCATTTTCACACAGATCAAGATCCCGTACAAGATGCTCCATCTCCTTGAAACTCAAAGCCTGATTGGCCCGCACCGAATGGTGACATGCCATCAAAATGAGACAGGCATCCAACCAGACCTTTTTTTCAAGCTCCCCTTCGTCATCCGCAAGCCCTGAATCCATAAGATTATCCACCATATCATGGAGTAACCCCGTTACATCAATTGAATCAATGATGGCGGGTACAGATTTCACAGCATAGGCCTTCTCGCCAAAGGGCTCAATTTCAAAACCCAATTCACAAAGACCTGGAATCATTTTTTTAAAAACAACACTTTGTGAAAAATTAAAATCCAGCACATGGGGAACCATCATCTGCTGGGAAGGGGGCTTAAAGGACTGAGATCTCTTTTTAAGCCGCTCATACGTAATACGCTCATGGGCTGCATGCTGATCAATGAGCTCCACACCATCATCTTTTTCAACAATTATATAGGTTGCCATGACTTGGCCAACAATGCGACACTCTTCACGAAGAGTGTTGAACTCATGGGGCACACTTAACAATTCACTGGAATCATCGATAAAAGCATGGGTTCTGACGCCTCCATCAGATACCCTGTCGCTTGAGACACCCTCATTTTCTTTACTGTCCCAATTAACATCTTTGTTCTCATCACCATCACCCTCTTTTTGAAGAGACGATTCAGAATGGGAAAAGCTTTCTGGGGTATTCAAATTATCACATGCCCCCCCCTTGGAGTCGGAACCCCATTGAAAAAGGGATGGATGGGGGAATTCAGTGCCGATTTTTTTTTCTACTGATCCAGACCCGGATTCCTCCACCACCTCGATATCATCATGACAAGGGGGTAATTCCTGTGAAGATGCTGAATCCATTTTTTTTTCAGCCCCCCCACCCGGCAGTGCGTCTTCGGCCACAGGAGACTTAACATCTCTGTCACACTTTCTGGAGGCAACAGCACTTTTCTCAGCACTCACCAAAGCATGGATAACAGACTCTCGAACGGCATGATAAACAGCTTTTTCATTAACAAAACGAACCTGAAGCTTGGCAGGATGGACATTAACATCCACCCCGTCAAAGGGGATGGTAAAAAAAAGTGCCGCTAGGGGAAACCGTCCCTTCATGAGTCTGCCCCGGTAGGCCTGCACCAAAGCGGAGACAATCCCCCGATCCGTCACCATGCGACCGTTAACAAAAATTTGAATACGCTGGGAACTGGATCGGGTATGGACGGGATGGGAAACATATCCACGGATCTCAATATTTTTATCCCGAAAACGCACAGGATGAAGCCGGAGATCCGGATCATTGGCCAGTACTGTGCTCACCCGGGAAATCAGAGGATCATCACAGTCAATCTCCTTGACGGATCTCCCATTGTGAATCAAGGAAAATCCCACCCCCCGGGCCCCCATGGCAATGGCGGAAAAGGCATCGGCAATGTGACCCATTTCAGTATTTACGGTTTTTAAAAACTTCCGGCGCACAGGGGTATTAAAATAGAGATGTTTAATTTCCACCACCGTTCCTGGAGGGGCACCGATTTCAGACACCTCCATGAGCTTGCCGCCACTTAAAAAAAGCCGAGTGCCATAATCAGCAGCTTGTTCCCGGGTGGTGATGGTCATCTTGGACACCGATGCAATGGAGGGCAGCGCTTCCCCACGGAATCCCAATGTGGCAATGGAAAATAGATCCTCTGTGGTGGCAATTTTGCTGGTGGCATATCGCTCAATGGATAACAAGGCATTGTCCCGGGACATCCCATCCCCGTTATCTGACACCCGTATCAAATCCCGCCCCCCCCGTTCCACCTCCACCACAATATGGGTGGCATGGGCATCCAGAGCATTTTCCATGAGCTCCTTAACCACGGATACGGGCCGCTCCACCACCTCACCTGCGGCAATCTGATTGGTGATCAATTCTGGAAGGACTCTAATGTCACCCATGGGCTCACTCCTCCCGGGAGGATTTAATAAACCGGGCAAGAAACTCAGAATCCTCAGGGGTTAAATCAAATTGAACAGCGGCCTGATCCACCAGCGATATGTCAGAGATCCCTGGATTTTTCTTTTTTTCATCAGATACCCACTGCACTGCTTTTCGAAGCTTCTCCCCCTGGACTTGTAGTGTTCCCATTGCCTTTCTCCTGTTTTTTTATTAAAAAATACAACCTACTGCATAGTCAAGGCTAAGATTTAGGATGATACATCTTCCAGACCAGTGTGGCTCCGGCCTGTTCAGAAACAGTTATCCTAAAATTAAGATTTGACGTTGCATTAGTCTCTTTGGATCTATACAAACTGCAGCAATTCTAATTTTGGAACCATCGAGGTTTAAAACCAAACATATGATAATTTTGATCAGCCTGATTTCAGTTAGTTACACGCCAAAAGAATTGGTTAAAAGTCATAATTAGAATTGCTGTACAAACTGAGAATTTATCTCAATTTGTATAGATCCAAATCTTAGCCTTGCCGATGTATTACGGGCAACCTCAGCAGAGCCGCCCCCAACGGGCAATAGGAACCGGACAATTGAGCTGTCTACAGTTCCGGTCCGGGCCCGGGCCCATTGCCCGTTGGGGGCGGCGGTATATATAATACCATTTGGCTCCGCGTCTACGACCCTATATTTGTTGTGTCCCACAGGACATGCCCGTTATACATATTTACATTTCAGGAAAACAATTTTCCAGAGCCAATGTCTGTTCCAGGCCATAGGCTGCCCGCACCAGAGCCATCTCATCAAACCGGTTGGCCATCATCTGAAACCCAATGGGAAGCCCGGTTTTGCCGTGACCACAGGGAATGGAAATACCGGGAAGCCCTGCCATATTGGTGGACAGGGTAAAAATATCCGTCAAATACATGGTTAAGGGATCATCCACGTTTTCTCCTATTTTAAAAGCCGGGGTGGGTGCCACCGGAGAAATAATGATATCACACCCTTCAAAGGCCCGGGAAAAATCCTGACTGATCAAGGAACGCACCTTGGTGGCCTGGCCGTAATAGGCGTCATAATACCCCGCAGAAAGGGCATAGGTGCCGGTGATGATCCGTCGTTGCACCTCATCCCCAAAGCCTTTGGATTTGGTCTTTTTGTACATTCCAATGAGATCGGCGGCCTCGGTATCCCGGTAACCATACCGCACCCCGTCAAACCGGGCAAGATTGGAACTGGCTTCGGAAGGGGCAATAACATAGTAGGCAGCCACCGCATAATCGGTGTGGGGCAAAGAAATTTCCTTTACCTCCACCCCAAGGGATTCCAGTTGTTTTACAGAGTGGTAAAACGCTTTTTCCACATCAGAGTCAAGCCCCTTCACAGAGAGAAATTCTTTGGGAATTCCTGCAACCATACCTTTAAGCCCCTGGGTTTCATATTCATCCAGGGCCGCAGTAAAATCAGGGACCGCCACATTGGCTGAGGTTGTGTCCCGGGGATCATGACCGCACAATGCATTTAGCATGATGGCCGTATCCCGAACGTCCCGGGTAATGGGACCAATCTGATCCAGGGAGGAGGCATAGGAAACAAGCCCAAAACGGGAAACCCTGCCATAGGTGGGCTTAATCCCCACCACACCGCAATGGGAGGCAGGTTGTCGAATGGAACCACCTGTATCTGTTCCCAAAGATGCCGTGCACAACCGGGCCGCCACAGCGGCTGCAGAGCCCCCGCTGGAGCCACCTGGAACATGATCAAGACTCCAGGGATTACGCGTGATATGAAAACCGGAATTTTCCGTGGACGAGCCCATGGCAAATTCATCCAGATTGGTCTTTCCCAAGATAACGGCTCCGCTCTCCTTTAATTTCTCCACCACTGTGGCATCATATTGGGGCACAAAGCCCTCAAGCATTCTGGAGGCACAGGTGGTGGCAAGGCCTTTGGTGCACAAAAGATCTTTAAGTGCCACGGGAATTCCCAAAAGCGGTGTGGAATCTCCATTGGCCAGACGCTCATCTGCCTTCCGGGCCGAAGCAAGCGCGCCCTTTTCATCCACTGTGATATAAGCCTGAATCTCCCCGTCACAGGATTCAATGCGTTCTAACAATGCCGTAACAAGATCAACAGAGGAAATATCCTTTGCATCCAGTAATTTTCTGGCATCAAACAGGGTCAGTTCATGGAATTGCATTCTTGTTCTCCTCTATCCCACAGCCTTGGGAACCATATAAAAGTCATCTTCTCTTTCCGGAGCATTGGCCAGGGTAATTTCCGGCCCCGGCGGAGTGTGCGGTATATCTTCCCGAAAAACATTGGTAGAAAGGGCCGCTCCTGCCATGAGTTCAACCCCGGACACATCCACATCCTTGAGTTTATCAATGTATTGCAATATCCGACTGACCTGATCGGCAAATTTATCCACAAGGGAATCATCCACCTCCAGACGTGAAAGATGGGCAATGTACTCAATATCTTTTTTAGTGATTTTCATAAAAAAATCGGCAAGAAAGCCCCCGAAAGTTTCTCCCAGGGGAGGAATTGCCGCCTCCATTTTATTATTATGGTTTTTTATTGATTTTTGTAAATATTCAGCTTGGAAATGTAAATGTTTGAGCAGTGCCCCATATTTGCCTGTTTGGGACTGCGTAGCATGCGATTGCTATGTAAGCAGGCCAAAACAGGTGAAGATTGGATGCTGACCGAATATTTAATGGTTTTCTATAATTATTCCATAGATACCCTGGGTTTCCAACTTTCTTAAGGCTTTTTCTGCAGAAAGTGTATCAAAGAATTTTCCCACCCGTACCCGATGCCACATTTTTCCATCCACCAGGGCCAGGGCACGATGGGGTTCAAGCCCCTTCACTTTGAGGGCCTCCATGCGTCCAATGGCATCTGCCAACTGTCGAAAAGAGGATATTTGAATGGTGTATTTCCAGCCGGACCGGGACGCTGTGGTCACCTCCGGTGCTTTTTCCCGGGCATCCCGGTATTCAGGTTCATTTCCCTGGTTTGTCCCCTCCCCATGGAGGGGGGGATGGGCTGGAGATACATCCCTGCGGGTCATTTTTTTCAGCCCTTTTTTTATGGGCGTGGGAGGGGGAATATCAACAACTTTTTCTTCTCCGGTGACTGGGGCATCCCTGTGGGAGGCCACAATCTCTTCCTCCAGAAGATTCTCCGGTAAAGAAAACGCCGTGGGCATTGGCTTTTTCAACTCTTTATAAAAGTCAAGTTCCGGCTTATTCTGGGAGCTTTCATGATTTTTGTTACCTGCCAGTTTTGCCAATTTTGCCTGGAATGACCGAGTATCAAAATCAACAGGGGCTGTTCCCCGTCCCACCATCACACCAATGACGAACATGGTGGCACACAGGCAGAAAAGGCCCAATGCCACCATGGCACCCCGGAGAAACATCTCCTTTACATCCTTTCCGGTGCAGACACGCCCAAAAGGGTCAAAGCATTGCGGATTACCTTTTTAACAGCTCCCACCAGACAGAGCCTGGCAAGGGTGATATTTTTGTCATCAGTGATAACCTTATGGCGATTATAATAGCCATGAAAGGTGGATGCCAGGGTCATGAGATAGGTAAAAATCACATGGGGATGTAAGGTGGACGCGCTTTTTCCCACGGCCCCGGGAAATGCAGCCAGGGCTTTAATCAATTTAATCTCTTCCACCTGGGTGAGACAGGAAAGATCAATGTCCTGCCACGCCACATCGTTGGTGTCAAGAACGCCTTGCTCCAACGCCTTGATCATGATACCGGCAATGCGGGCATGGACATACTGCACGTAATACACGGGATTTTCACTGGTCTGCTGCTTGGCAAGCTCCAAATCAAAATCAAGACCGGAATCAAAGCTGCGGCTTAAAAAAAGAAAGCGTGCCGCATCACGGCCCACCTCATCCACAATATCCTTTAAAGTGACAAATTCCCCGGCCCGGGTGGACATGGCCACGGGAGCACCGCCCCTTAATAGGTTCACCAACTGAATTAAAATCACATCAAATTGATCACTGGATCTGCCGGAAGCGTCAATGGAAGCATTGATACGGTTAATATATCCATGGTGATCTGCCCCCCACACATCAATGACCCGGTCAAAGCCCCTGTCAAATTTTTCCATATGATAGGCAATGTCCGATGCAAAGTAGGTGGTAAGGCCATTCTGGCGCACCACCACCCGATCCTTTTCATCACCAAAGGCTTCGGTCTTAAACCACATGGCACCATCTTTTTCATAGATGACATCTTTTTCCCGGAACATCTCAATGACAGCCTGAACCCGCCCGGAATCATAGAGACTCTGCTCACTGAACCATTGATCAAAGGTGACCCCGAAATCTGCCAGATCATCCTGGATGCCTTTAAGGATTTTGTCTGCTGCATATCTGGCGCAGATATCAACCCCCTGGGCTTCTTCCTTATCTCCAAGGTCTTTGCCCATGTGATCCAGAATTTCCCCTGCAATCTCCCGGATATATTCTCCCTGATAACAATCATCCGGAAAATCAATTTCCCGGCCCAGGGCCTCACATAAACGAAGCCACACAGAGCGGCCAAGGGTTCTGATCTGCCTGCCGGAATCATTGATGTAATACTCTTTTTGCACATCATATCCGGCAAAGGCAAGAATATTACCCACTGCATCCCCCACAGCAGCACCACGGCCATGCCCCACATGAAGGGGACCTGTGGGGTTGGCACTTACAAACTCCACCTGAACTTTTTTACCCTGCCCCATTTCAAGGGCACCAAACCCATGGTCTTTTTCATGCACCATTTGAACCACAGGATGCCAGGATGCGGGTGTTAAAAAGAAATTAATAAAACCGGGACCGGCAATTTCACATTTTTCAATGATTCCATGGGGATCTTCCAGATGCGCTATCAAAGCTTCGGCAATTTTTCGGGGGGCCATCTTTTGCACCGATGCCGAGACCATGGCAACATTGGAGGAAAAATCACCATGGTTATCATGCCTTGGCACCTCAATTTCCATGTCAGAAAGAACATCTGACTTTAAGAGCCCGTTCTCAAAGGCCCTCCGGGCTGCACCCAACAGAATATCTTTTAATTTTTTTTCCATGGATTGATCAATTCTCATGCTCGGAGTTATTGTCTGGTTGAAATCTGGGGGTGTCATCATCCCCATCAATTTCTTTTATGTCGTCTTCTGTCAAATCTTCTGTTTCATCCTGGAGCAATGTTTCAAGCTCATCCACATCCGCATCATCCACCTCTTCGGGCTCTTCATTCTCCTGGGGAAAGGCTTCCACATCTTCATAATCCACCACAAACTTCTCTCCCCCACCCTCTTTGAAAAAAATCCCCAGACTTTCAAAAAGTTTGACGCTGAGATCCTGGGGAGGAAAAAGATTCTTCCGCCGCAACATTTCAATAAAAGGTTCTGCCCCTTCTTCCAACGCTTTTTTCAAATCATTATAGGGGTACTGCTCTTCATGGACCGTTAAAAACGCACCAGGATCTGCCTCATCGGCCTCCTGAATGGTAATAATTTCTTTTTTTTCATCAATGATGAAGGTGAATTTCTGTTTCATTTTATCTCCCCGGGCATGCTCCCACCCTTGTAAACAACAACATTTCTAATTGTAAAGCACCGTGCATTTCAAACCGGCCAAAGTCGTTTTCATCAACGTGATGCCAATATATTGCACATCAATTAAAGGCGTTGGTTAAAAGCCATCATTAGAATTGCTGTCTGAATTATCATGGTTATGAATAGACCTGCACAAAATCAGCAAATAGTCCCTTGCAACAAACCTTCTAATATAGCGGAACTTCATCCGCTGTCAACCATTCAATGTGCTTTTCCCCCAGGTACCTGTGAAATAAAAAAAAACAATTTGGGTGTTGACCTCCCCAAATCAACATGATATACACCTTCAGATCTGTTGGGAGGAGTGGCCGAGCGGCTGAAGGCGGCGGTCTTGAAAACCGTTAAGTGTCAAAGCTTCGTGGGTTCGAATCCTACCTCCTCCGCCATCAGAAAAAAACATCTTAATTGATGTATTTGAAATACGGAGAAATGGCCGAGTGGCTGAAGGCGCTCGCCTGCTAAGCGAGTATGGGGATAAAACTCCATCGAGAGTTCGAATCTCTCTTTCTCCGCCATTCACAAGCGATTCAAGGGTTGACACCATTTATGGTGTCGGCCCTTTTTTCGTTTGGTGGGGTCAAAATTATTTTGACCCTCCCCAAATTTCCTTTTTTCTAAAACTCCCCCTACATCTTTTTACACCCTTCCCCCATTTTCCGCCTCTCTTACATGCAGTATTTAAATCATACGAGGGCCTGTCCACGCCATGTTTTTTTATGATGTATATGCTTGCCTTGGGTCATTGGGTGTTGTTGGAAAAGCTCTTCGTAATCGCCCTTGTTCAACCAAAGGGTTAAGATGGCCTTGACGTAAATAGCTTTCAGATCTGTCAAGTAAAACAGCAAGCACCTTAAGTCCAAGGAAACGCCCATTACAAAGGCTGCAAATCAAGTCTGCCATTTCCTGTTTATTAATTTTACGAGAGGCTTTTGCCGGTTCTGCAATATTTTCAAGCCTTTCTCTTAATTTTGTTTTTAATCCATCTAATGTATGAATAATGGGAAAATCCAAACCGTCATACTCCAAGCCTTCGGAGCTCTCTGTCAAACCATCGGAGCTCAGGTCCAATGGTTTCAGTTTTTCAAGTGTGGCCTCACCGGCAAATACTTCATCCGGGGTTGGCAGTTCTACTCCTGGAATATAGTAAACAGTCCCCCTCCCGTGGCCGCTGGACTCCAGGAAGCCGGTCTTAACAAGCTTCTGTAGCGCCAGTGTAAGATCATGGGAGCGGATTTTTATCATACTGCGTCCTTCATTGATTGTGCATTGACGGGAGATGATTTCTCCGGCATTTGATTTCCTATGGGTTATTTTCCATTATCCGCAATAACGGCCACGGTCAGCCCTGGTATTTTTACCCGGATCTACCCACAACAAAACATGAAACTCTCTACAGGACTGAGTGGAGTTTCGGGCTTGATCATAACGTCGGCCATTTTGTGATAAAATTTTAGTGGTAAAAAATAACGTTTTTAATTACAATATCTTGCGTTTAATAAAATGTTATCTCACGTATGGTGGCCCAGTTTATGATCAACACTTTTCTTTCTAAAAAAACCATTCGTGTTAATATCACCATGCCGGAGTATAAATTAATCATGATTGACAAGGCTGCCAAAGACCATGGGCTTTCCCGGTCTGCTTTTTTGATGCAGGCTGCCGAACGCATGGCCATGCACAATTAATCAGGAATCTCTCCCCGGTACCATCAAAATGATCCGAAAGACATCCATTACACACAAGACAAAGGAAAAAACAAACATGGATCATACCCCAACAATCAATAAAGAAATAAACAGTCGGATGGTTCGATTAAAACTCACCGACGGAACCCATGTAAAAGGCCAGGTCAATCTCAATCGAATGCCCGGTTATGAAAGGGTCAGTGACATTGTCACAGAAAATCCAGATCGGTTCCTTGTTCTGTTTTCCGTTTCCGTTAAACGTAAAGCCACGGATGAGGCCATATTTCACAAAACCCTTTTCATTAACCGGGATCATATCCTCTGGGCCGCACCGGATGAAGATCAATAACAACACGCCCGGAACCATTTCCTGACGGACACACTTCTAACTGTCGGAAAAATGATAAAGACAATGCCGATTTGAGGAGAGAGCCTTATGGTTTGTCTGCTCCACCTCGTTGTTCAGTGCACTGCGGCGCGTGACAACCTTAACCTCAACTCGGCATTCAGTGCGCCGCAGACGTACTGAACAAGGGAATCAGCCTTTTTTGATTTGCCTTTTCCATCACTGAAGCCATTAGATTCTAAGTTTTTTTGATAAAAAGGTTTAAAAAAAGTGCTGATCCCCCATGGAATCCGCCCGTTTCAGATTATCAACGGACCAGCCTCACAGCAATGAAACTGACATTGCCCCTGCGGAATAGCAGCTGAAACTGTTCTCCTTTGGCAATACTCTCCATTACTTTAAAATACTGTTTCCGGTTTTTAACAGGGCGGTGATTGACCTCTTTTAACAGATCGCCCTCCCGGATACCGGACTGATCCGCCTTGCTGCCGGGCTCAATATCCACCACCACAATCCCCCGGGCACTGGAATTATATCCATAGGGCCGTGCTGCATCGTCACCCACAGCGGCAAATTTCATTCCCAGGTCATCAAACCCATTGCCGGAATGAATAAGCTGCCTGTCATCATCACTTCTCCTGGCGAGAGTCACTGTGGTTTTCCGTTTCTGGCCCTCCCGCAGATAAACAACCGTCACTTTTTCTCCCACTCCAAAGCCTGCAATGGCACCGGAAAGGTCTCTGCTGGACTTAATTTTCACATCATTGACCTTTACAATGATATCACCAGGCTCAATTCCACCCTCATGGGCAGGGTTATTTTCATAGACCTGGGCCACCAGGGCACCTCCGGTGGGTTTAATGCCGTAATATTCTGCAAGTTCAGGTGTCACATCCTGGATGGCCACCCCCAGCCAGCCCCGGGTCACCGATCCTGAATCCCGCAACTGCTTTACAATCCCCCGGGCAAGGTCCGATGGAATAGCAAAGCCAATGCCCTGGCCGGACTTTATAATAGCCGTGTTAATCCCCACAACTTCCCCCTCAAGGTTCAGCAGGGGGCCGCCACTGTTTCCCGGATTGATGGAAGCATCTGTCTGGATAAAATCATCATAGGGTCCAGAGCCCAGTATGCGCCCTTTGGCACTGACAATACCTGCGGTGACGGTCTGCTCCAGCCCAAAGGGACTGCCAATGGCCACCACCCAGGTCCCCACCTTGAGATCATCGGAACTGCCAAGCTTCAAGGGCACAAGTCCCTTGGCATCTATTTTGATCAGGGCCAAATCGGTTTTAGGGTCTCCTCCCACCACAGTGGCTTCATACTCCTTGTCATTGTACATTTTCACAAGGATCTCATCGGCACCGTCTATGACGTGATAATTGGTGACAATATAACCTTTTCGATCAATGATAAAACCGGAACCCAGACTGTTTTCCTTGTAATCCCGGGAAGGCCCCCGCCGACTAAAGGGATTGGTAAACTGACGGAAAAAATCCCTGTCATCAAAGGGCTGACCAAAAAAATGGTTAAAGACCCGTCCTCCCCCCTGGATGGTTTTAACCGTACGAATATTCACCACTGCAGGCCTGGCATGCTCAGCCAGATCACTGAATCCTGCGGGCACCATTTTTACCTTTGCAAATGACACCACCGGCACCAGCAGAGAAAACACCAATGCAATGGCCATGATTTTTTTATTTACATTTTTCATAACACCCTCCTTATTTCATAGTAACTCAACTTTCGGGCTTCATTTCAAAGCCGGCATTTTTAGATGAATCTTTTTTCCATAGCTTTACTATAATACACAAAGATGATGATTAAATGACCTGAACATTACCATTTGGTAATGTTTTCTTCATGTAACGGCAAATAAATGGTGAACACACTGCCCCTGCCCGGCACACTTTTCACAGTCACATCTCCCCCATGTCCCCGGGCAAGGGAGCGGGCCAGACTCAAACCAAGACCGGTACCCCGGCAGCTCCGGGAGGCATCTGCCCGGAAAAAACGCTCAAACACCCGGTCCATATTTTCAGTTTCAATGCCAACGCCACTGTCCTCCACAGACAACGCAACCATGCCGTCAACCCCAGGGGCCGCCGTCACCGCCACAGAGCCCCCGGCGTTTGTATACTTTATGGCGTTATCCATTATATTAGACAGACAGCGCTGCATCATTCCCCGGTCCACCTGCACCCGGAACGGTCCCTGCACCATGTTTTTCAAAACCACATTCCCATCTTCGGCCAGGGGATAAAAAAGCTGACACGCCTCTTCCACAAGCTGGGAAAGATCCAGCGATTCCATGGAAAATTCTCCCTGCCCACTGTCCGTTCTGGAAATCACCAGCATTGTATTGATCATGGACAACAGGCGATCTGCCTCCTCAATGGTGGAACCTGCCATGGCCTGGTATTCATCAATGCCCTTGCCATTCACCAATGTCACCTCTGCAAGCCCCCGAATCCGGGTCACCGGCCCTTTTAGATCATGGGCAATATTGTCCCCCATTTCCCGTATACTCGTAACAAGGGTCTCGATGCGATCCAACATGCCGTTAAAGGTGGTGGCCAGCTGATCCAGCTCATCCTGATGACCGGTGACCGGAACCCGCCGGGAGAGACTGTCCCCGGAAATCACAGCCGCCGTACGGGTAACGGCTGCCACGCCCCCCAATGCCTTCCGGGCCATGAACCACCCGGGCACAACAGCAAGCAATACCACCAGGGCCATGGCTGCAACAAAAACACGACCAAAGGCATTGAAGAAACCGGAATATGCTTCCATGGCAAGACCTGTCTGGAGCACCACACCGGACCCCACCAGATGGTACAACACCCTGACAGAATAAGCGCCATCCCCCACAGTAACGGTGTCATACATATTTTTTTTTCTGTTCAGAAGTTCCCCAAGGGTCTTTTGGGAAATGGGTATACGCTCCCAATAGGCCATATAAGAGGATGCAAACACCTCACCATCGGGGTAAAGCAGGCGAAAAAAAACCTTTTTTTCACCGGCTGCCCTGGCCTCCAGGGCCGCAAGCCGCTTAATGCCGGGTAACCCCTGGACCGAAAGCACCGTTGAAAACCGTGCAGCAATGCCTTCAAGCTCCCCGTCCATGTGATTCACAATGGTCCTGGAAACCAACAGATAAAATAACATAAATGACACACAGGAAGAGACAACAAAAATCCCGGCATACCAGAGGGTCAGTCGAAAGGCCAGAGTATGAAACAATCTTGGAAACCGCATTCTTAATTACCTGTCTTTGATATTTTCCCCATATCGGGAAGCAAAGCAGCCCACCTGTAACAATCAAGGCCGCAGCACATACCCCACCCCACGGACCGTATGGATAAGTTTCACATCATACCCCTTATCCACCTTATCCCTGAGCCTGCACACCCTTGCCTCCACCACATTGGTCATGGGGTCAAAATTATAATTCCACACATGCTCAATGATCATGGTCTTTGACACCACCCGCCCCTGATTACGCAAAAGATATTCCAGCAATGAAAACTCCAGGGGTTGGAGATCAACAACGACACCCCCCCTTTTCACCTCCCTGGAGATCAAATTAAGGGAAAGGTCCTCACAGTTTAATACAGTGGTTTCCGTGGTTCCCCCGGCCCGGCGCAAAAGGGCCTGGATGCGCGCCAGCAACTCCGTAAAAGCAAAGGGCTTTGTTAAATAATCATCAGCCCCGGCCTCCAGCCCCCGGACCCGGTCATCCACCTTGTCCCTGGCACTTAAAATAATCACCGGGGTATTGACCTGCATGGACCTTAATTTACCAACCAGAGAAATGCCATCCAGGCCCGGCAACATCACATCCACCAGGAGAAGATCATAATCACCGGATTTTGCCATGAGCAATCCATCAAGTCCGTCCACGGCATGATCTGCCACGTATCCTGCAGCCCCCAGCCCCTTGCTAACAAAATCAACTATTTTATCATCATCTTCAATGAAAAGAATTCTCATTTCAGCTCCATATTCATCATTCAAACCCACTTTACAGAATCATGGATCTATAATATGCTTGTCAGCACTTTTCAACAACCCCGGGGACAAATAATATTATGATGAACAGACCTTGTTTTTGGTGGCCCCTCCAGGGTATTCTCTGCCTTATATCTTTATTTTTTACAGTATTTGGCATTGATCTTCTTGTTGCCACCTATGGATTAAAAGATCCTTTTCACTTTATCATGACCTTTTTTTCAGCTTCCTTTATCATTCTCATCAGCCTTGCCCTTTTTGCAGGGTTTGTGGCCCGAATGATAAAACGATACAAACAACCGGACCACTGAATTTCCCGCACATGGAAACTTTTTAAACAAAACACCATGCCAATGGTACACCCAAACAATTCATAAACAAACCCAGGCGCCCATGACACTTCTTTTCAGCTATCGATCACTCCATAAAACCTATGGAGACACCCCCATATTTGAAGACCTTTCCATGAATATCAAAGCAGGCCAGAGACAAGGCCTCATCGGTGGCAACGGCAGTGGTAAATCCACCCTGCTCAAGCTCATGGCAGGGGAGGACACCCCGGATCAGGGGGATAAATATATAAAACCCCTCACACGAATGGTGTACCTTCCCCAGGAGGATATCCTGGATGGCGCAAAAACCATTGAACAAACCCTGATGGAAGGTCTTTCCCGGGAACCCATGGATGATCCGGAACGATATCGCCGGGTGAAACGGGCCATAGGCATGGGGGGATTCACAGATGAAACCCAGCTGTGTGCACACCTTTCCGGGGGATGGAAAAAACGCCTTGCCATCATAAGGGCTCTGACATTGGAACCAGACCTGCTGCTGCTGGATGAGCCCACCAACCACCTTGATATTGATACCATTCTCTGGCTGGAAGGTATCCTTAAAAATCCCAGGTTCGCCTTTGTGGTGGTGAGCCATGACCGCTGTTTTCTGGAAAATGTATGCTCTGAAATCATGGAACTGGGTCGATGTTATCCAGAAGGTCTTCTTGCCGCATCAGGGGGATATCTTCATTTCCGGGATCACCGGGAAAAATTTCTGGAAGCCCAGGCCCGGCAGGAAGAAGTGCTTTCCAACAAAATGAGGCGGGAGAGCGAATGGCTCAGCCGGGGAGCCAAAGCACGATCCACCAAGGCAAAATACCGCATTGATCAGGCAGAAGTCTTAAGGGCTCAACTTGCCATGGTCAAACGAATGAATAACCGCACCCAGCGGGTGGACATTGATTTTGACAGCACCCGGCGTAAAACCCGTCAACTGCTCACCTGTAAAGGAATCGGAAAATCCATGGAGGGACGGTGCCTGTTCCAGGACATCACCCTGAAATTAACCCCGGGAACCCGGCTGGGCCTCATGGGAAAAAACGGCAGTGGTAAAACCACATTCATGAATATCCTGGAAAACAAATTATCCCCGGACACAGGGGTCCTTAAACGGGTGGACAACCTTAAGGTGGCCGTATTTGATCAGACCCGTTCCAGACTGGACCCGGAAACAACGTTAAAAGATGCATTGTCACCGGCAGGGGATGCTGTGGTTTTTCAGAACAGAAGCATCCACATTGTCTCCTGGGCCAAACGGTTTCTCTTCACCCCGGATCAACTCACCCTGCCCATCAAGCGACTTTCCGGCGGCGAAAAGGCCCGGATACTCATTGCCAATCTCATGGCCCAGCCCGCTGATATCCTTCTTTTGGATGAGCCCACCAACGACCTTGACATTCCTTCTCTGGAAGTTCTTGAAGAAAGTCTTCTGGATTTTCCCGGAGCTGTGGTCATTGTATCCCACGACCGTTTCCTGCTGGACCGGGTCACGGACAACATCCTTTTTTTTGACGGCAAAGGAAAGGCCCGGCTCTTTGCCGATTATCAACAATGCCTCAAAGCGCAGCAGAAAAGCACAAAAAATACCCCAAAAAAACAATCAGACAAATCCCGAAGCACCGCCAAAGGCCAGCGTAAATCTTCTGGATTTTCATATAAGCATCAGTATGAGCTGGACAATATGGAAGAAAACATACTCATGGCTGAATCCGAGATGGAACGCATTCAAAAAGAGGCGGAAACACCAGAAGCGATGAATGATCCAGAAACCCTTGCCACGATTTATACCCAACTGCAAAAAGCCCAGGAAACAGTGGAATCGCTGTATGCAAGGTGGGAAGAGCTGGAAGCGTTAAAATCCCTATCAAAACAAAAATAATATTGACCCCCAAACAATTGAGTGGTATGATTATTGTTTGTATTTAATTATAAAATCCATGAAACACACAAATTGTTATGATTTTATTTTTAATAAATGGCGATCCACCGCCATTATGGAAACAAAACCCAAGAAACCGGGTTGTCCGGTTTCCCATTATTTATCCTTGCTCCGACAAAACGGGGCTGTAATCCGCAAGGAGAGCGTACATGAGAAGGTATGAAACCATCTTTATTGCAGATCCTGATCTTCAGGAAGATGCCAGAAAGAATTTATTTGACAAATACAAGAACCTGCTGGTGCAGGAAAAAGGCATCCTCATTGATTTTGATGACTGGGGAAACAGAAAACTTGCCTATCCCATAAAGAAAAAAGCCCGGGGCCATTATGTCTGCATGACCTATGGTGGCACCGGAGAACTTGTCACAGAGCTTGAACGTAACTTCCGCCTGGACGACAAAATGATGAAATTCATGACTGTCCTTCTGGAAAAAGATGTGACTGCCGATACCCTGGAAGCGGAAATTGCAGCTGCTGCAGAGCCGGAAGAAGTAAAAGAAGAGGCCCCCGAAGCCGCAGAGGATGCCGCAGAAAACACCGAGACAGCAGAGGCTGATACCCCGGCAGAAGCTGACACCCCGGAGACCGAAACCGCTGAAGCTGCACAGGAGGAAAACTAATCATGGCATTCCAGAAAAAAAACACAAAAAAAAGATTTTTCCAGCGTCGTAAAGTGTGCAGATTCTGCGCAGACAGCACCCTTGAGATCAATTATAAAGACGCCAAGGCATTAAGACCGTTTATCACCGAGCGGGGTAAAATCATCCCCCGACGTATCACAGGCACCTGTGCCAAACATCAGAGAAAATTGTCCATTGCCATCAAACAGGCCAGAACCATCGCGTTCCTGCCCTATGTCGGCAAGCTCAGTTAACCTGACAAAGCAACGATACCAAAGCAAATACAATGGATAAGAAACCCCATCCCCAAAATGCCAGAGCTGCCATACTAAAGGATATTCTTACCGGTATATCTATATGCCTGGTGATTGTTTCCATCACCCTTTATGTGCCGTTACTGGGATTTCTAATGGCCATGATGCTTCCAATGCCGGTGCTTTTTTACCGCCTGAAACTGGGAAGAACCATGGGGGCCATCATTGCCACTGCGGTTCTTGGAATCATTGCAACTGCATCGGGGGATCTGTCCATTGACACGCTGTTTTACGGGGGACTGCTGCTCACCGGGTTCATGATAGGCGAATGCATGGAAAGAAATTTTTCCATTGTGGCCACAGGACTTCACACAACTGTGACAACCCTTGGTTTGTGCTTTTTCATTGTTCTGGCCCACACCACCTTCAGTGGAAAGGCCATTCTTCCCATTGTGTCTGCCTATGTCGGGGCGAACCTTGACCTGACCATGGAACTATACAGCAATATGGGAATTCCCCGGGAAAATGTGGCCGTGATTGCCCAGTCCATGGATACCATTCAGTATGTTCTGGTGCGGGTCCTTCCCTCATTGTTTATTTCAATGCTGCTGGTGGTTATCTGGAGCAACATTCTTTTTATTAAGAAGATCCTCATAAAAAAAGGGATACACCTTAAAGCGCTTGCCCAACTGAACCGGTGGAAGGCACCGGAACATCTGGTGTGGCTGGTTATTGCCTTTGGCATTGGGCTTGTTTTGCCCATGAAAACATTTAAAATCATCAGTTTAAATGTTTTGATTTCACTCATGCCGGTGTACTTTTTCCAGGGGATTGCCATTGTCTCTTTCTTTTTTGAAAAAAAAAATTTTCCCAAGGGATTAAAAATTTTTCTATACAGCATCATCGCCCTGCAGCAAATATTCCTGCTGGTGGTGGTGGGACTGGGTTTTTTTGACACGTGGATTAACTTCAGAAAAAATAAAGCTGCAGACGAAACCGTAAAATAGCGCGGCACAAACGGTGCAAAAGAGGACAAAAGCAAACAAATTTCCGGTGACATCCATTCCGGAACAGTTTTTTGTCCACCATAAAAAACAACACGGTCTGACAACAGACTGAACCTTTATCGGAGGTTGAAATGCGAGTAATACTTAAAGAAACAATAGACACGCTGGGCATTGTGGGCACAGAATGCACAGTTGCCCCGGGATATGCAAGAAATTATCTCTTTCCCCAGGGAAAAGCCATTGCTGCCACCCCCCAGAACCGAAAGGTGATTGAACAGGCCCGGGCCAAATTTGATCTTCAAATTGCCAAGGAAAAGAAACTGGCCCAGGAAATGGCAGAAAAGGTCAAAGACATTAAGTGCACCATCAAAGCCAAGGTATTTGAAGAGGTGCGACTTTACGGATCTGTTACCTCCCATGATATCAAAGCTGCCCTGGACGCCCAGGAAGTTTTCATCGAACGTCGCTCCATTCTCCTTGCAGAACCCATCAAGGAAGCCGGTGAATACAAAGTCCCTGTGAGACTTTATAAAGATGTTGAACCGGAAATAACCGTAACGGTTGAACCTGAAGAAAAGACGGACTAAAACATCACCCCTCCCATGGGAGGGGTTTTCATCAGGTTGCTGTGGGTGGGCCGAGATCAAAAACAAGGTCCACCCATGACAGCCATGGGTCAGCCAGATCTATAATACGGTCCACAGGATTTACCGGAGCCTTGTTTAACCACCTTCTAACCCCCCAAAAGATCCCAACAACATGGTAAATCCCAAACAAAAAAACATTGATCCCCTGCTTAACAAAACCCCGCCCCATGATCTTGAAGCAGAGGAATCCCTTCTCAGTGCAGTGCTCATCGACAATGACACCCTTCTGGATGTGGTGGACATCCTCAAGCCCGAAGATTTTTATAAAAAAGCCCATGAAAAGATCTTCCACGCCATCATTGAGCTGTTCAACAGAGATGAACCGGCAGATCTCGTCACCGTGGCCACACGACTCAAGGAAAAGGATGAGCTGGAAGAAATTGGAGGCGCCACATTTCTTGCCGCCATTGCCGATGCAGCCCCCATGGCAATTAATGCCCTTCATTATGCCAGGATCATCCAGGGAAAAGCCTCCCTTCGCACCTTGATCAAAAATGCCACTGCCATTGTGGAGCGATGCATGAAGGATAAGGGGGATGTGGAAGATATCATTGATTTTGCAGAAAATGCCATTTTCAACATCTCAGAAGCCAAATCCAGCAAAAGCTTCAGCAGCCTTGGAGATCTTATCAATCTCAACATTGATATGCTGGAAGAACGCCAGGGCTCCAGTGGCGGCCTTTCCGGACTGAGCACCGGGTATCCCCGGCTGGACCAATTAACCTCGGGCCTGCAGAAATCAGATCTTATCATTCTGGCCGCCCGTCCCAGTATGGGAAAAACAGCCTTTGCCCTGAACCTGGCCCGCAACGTGGCCGTGGAAGAACAAGTGCCGGTGGCGGTTTTTTCATTGGAAATGTCCCGGGAACAGCTGTCCATGCGACTGCTGACTTCAGAGGCCCGCATTGATTCCAACCGCCTGAAAACAGGTTTCATCAGCCAGGAAGACTGGCAAAATGCCACGGATGCAGCAGGAATTTTAAACGAAGTTCCCATCTTCATTGACGATACTCCCAACATAACAGCCATGGAGATCCGGGCCAAAACCCGCCGACTCAAAATGGATAAAGGCCTGGGACTTATTATCATTGACTATCTTCAATTGATGAAAGCCCCCTTTCATTCCGACCGCCGGGACCTTGAAATTGCAGAAATTTCCCGGGGACTCAAGGCCCTGGCCAAGGAGCTGGAAATTCCGGTAATCGCCCTGTCCCAGCTGAACCGAATGCTGGAGCAACGGGCAGAAAAACGGCCCCTCATGTCCGACCTTCGTGAATCAGGTGCCCTGGAACAGGATGCCGACATCATTGCCTTTATTTACAGGGATGAAGTTTACAACAAAGAAGAGAGCAATCCCAACAAAGGTAAGGCGGAAATCATCATATCAAAAAACAGGAACGGTGCCATTGGTACAGCCCACATGGCCTTTATCGGTGCTTACACCCGCTTTGAAGAACTGGCCACCGGTTCCTATGAAAGTTTTGAATAACTGCCATGGCCAGATCTTGTTTTGATCCGGTTCTACCCACAACAAAGTTAAAAACTCTTCATAGATTTGCGGAGTATTTCATAGAAAAACATGAAAAAAATCATCGGAAACACAGCAGGACTCAAATCCACCCAGATAAAACAGCTGGAGAATCTATACCTTTACCGCACAGACCCCGAGTATCTCATATCTGAGGAACAGACCCGGGAGCTGGTGGCCATTTCCCATGACATTGGGCGACAGGTGGGGCTGCTCATTGACCGGGCCGGAAAAACCATATACGTCATTGCCGGTGATGCCCACCGCATTGTAATCCCGGACACCACGGATTACCGGGCACTGCCCGGACAGCTCAAAGGGTTGCGCTGCATCCATACCCATCTGAAAGATGAACCCCTTTCCCGGGATGACCTCACCGATCTTGCACTGCTGCGCCTGGATTTCATGGCCGCCGTCACCGTCACAGATCGGGGAGAGCCTGGAAAAATTTACAGGGGTCACATTCTTCCCCGGGAAGAGGGGCTGCCCTATGAGGTGATGGCCCCGATTTTCTCCCATGAACTTGACATGGACTGCATTGAAATGATCAAGGCACTGGAGTCAGAGCTCAGCCGCCTCAATGCCCTTTATTCTGCAGACAAAGGCAAAGAAAAAGCCCTCTTAATCCATGTCACCACCGGCGCACCAAAGGAGGCCAAAGCCTCCCTGGCAGAACTGAAAGAGCTTTGCCGCTCCAGCGGTGTTCAGGTCATTGACACCGCCATCCAGAGACGACGAAAAGTAGACCCCAAATTTGTGGTGGGCAAGGGTAAACTTGCAGATCTCACCATACAGGCCATACAAAAGCATGCCACCATGCTGGTTTTTGACCGGGAGCTCGGGGCGGCTCAAATTCGATCCATCACCGATTTTGTGGAAATGAAGGTGCTGGACCGCACCCAGATCATCCTGGACATCTTTGCCAAACATGCCAGGAGTCGGGAAGGAAAACTCCAGGTGGAACTGGCCCAGATGCAATATCTTCTGCCCCGGCTCATCACCAAAAACACTGCCATGTCCAGACTCACAGGGGGTATCGGCGGCAGAGGTCCCGGAGAAACAAAACTTGAACTGAATCGAAGACGGGTGAGAGAGCGCATCGCAAAGCTCAACAAGGATCTTTCTAAAATAAGAAAACAGCGCTCCCAGCAGCGGGCCCGGCGCAACCGTAAAGGGGTGCCTGTCATCTCCATTGTGGGGTATACCAACGCCGGCAAATCCACCTTACTGAACAGCCTGACCCAGAGCAATATCACGGCGGCAAACAAGCTGTTTGCCACCCTGGACCCCTCCAGTCGACGGCTGCGGTTTCCCCGGGACGTTGAGGTGATCATCACGGATACTGTGGGATTTATCCAGGATCTCCCGGATGAACTTATGGATGCCTTCCAGGCCACCCTGGAAGAGCTTGAACAGGCAGATATTCTGCTCCATGTGGTGGATGTGAGCAATCCGAGATATAATCAACAGATTCAATCTGTGGAAAAAATTTTAAAAAAACTCTCACTGGAACATCTGCCTGTAATTTTTGTATTTAACAAACAGGATCGCATTGAGATCAACCAGTTTGATAATCCATGGCTGCTCAATCAGGGCATTCTGGTTTCCGCCACCCGTCGGGAAACCTTAAAACCCCTTGTAAGCCGTCTTGAATCCATGGTATATGATTTGATCGCATAAAAAACAAACAAACCGGAATATAGGATGCGGCCCGGATGGTCCAGGACCCCACGGATATGATTCCCGGGAATAACAGGAAAGCTATATGAAATTTAAACGTATTGTGGATGGTATTGTCAATGACATGACACCGGATGACTCACTGGACACCCTGGATTGTTTTGGAGAATTCAGCAAAACAGATAAGGTGTGCACCTGTTATTGCTCAGCCTCCATTCAATGTGCTGTGGAGCACGCCCATAACACCGGTGTTGATCTCTTTGAGGAACTCTTGACGATGAATCATTTTCCTGCACGGATGCAATAACAAAGCACCCCTTACGGTTACATATACAGGTGAACCTTCACACCACAGCCCACGGGCAGAAACCGATGCTATCCGTGCATTCCCGGTGTAAATATCGGGTGGACACTCCGATCCACCCTTTTGGGATTGCTTACTGATAATCTAACATTAATATGCCCCACACTCTCCCAATAATCAAATGCGGAACACCGGCCAAATATTACATTATCAACCCGGGTATCTACTTTCCGTTTAAAAAATTTTTCCGGGATTGAGGATATTGTGAGGATCAAAAAGATGCTTTATCTGTCGCATTAATCCGATCTCCACCGGACCTATTTCCTTTGTAAGATACTTCTTCTTGGTGATCCCCACCCCATGCTCCCCTGTGATGGTTCCCCCCAGTTTCAAGGTATGCTCAAAAAGGGCATCCACCGCCTTTTGGGCCCTGCGGCATTGATCCTCATCTCTCTTATCATACATGATATTACAATGGATATTGCCGTCCCCGGCATGTCCGAAACTGACAATGGTAAGTCCCCACTGCCTCTGAAGCTGCTCAATAAACCCCACCATGTCGGGAATGGCACTGATGGGAACCACAATGTCTTCATTTATCTTATGGGGGGCCAGTTGATATAAAAGTGGAGACAACGCCTTTCTCGCCTTCCAGATGGTGGCAGCCTCCCCGGAATTCCGGGCTGTCGTCACTTTGATGGCTCCCATGGAGAGACACAGGGATTTCAATTGCCGGGTTTCCGTGGCCACCATCTCTTTTTTACCGTCCACTTCAAGGATGAGCAGGGCACAGGTTCCCGGTGCAAGTGCTGAGGCCCCCAAGCTATCTTTCACAAGTTCCAGGGAAGAGCGATCCAGAAATTCCACACATCGCGGTACAATCCCCGTACGAATAATGGCAGACACTGTGCTGGCGGCCTGGTGAATATCAGAAAAACAAGCAGAAAGAGTTTCGATCTTCTCAGGAAGAGGAATCAAACGTAATGTCATCCGAGTCACCACGGCAAGGGTTCCTTCGGAGCCCACGATCAATCGTGTCAGGTCATACCCTGCCACCCCCTTGGCAGTCTGAACACCGGTGTGGATGATTTCCCCCGTGGGCAGCACCGCCTCAAGCCCCAGAACATAATTCCGGGTCACCCCGTATTTCACGGCCCGGGGGCCACCGGCACACTCTGCGATATTCCCTCCCAGGGTACAAAAAGAGGAACTTGCCGGATCAGGGGGATAAAAAAGTCCTTTTTTTTCCACAGCCCTGTGGAAATCCCCTGTGATGACACCGGGCTCCACACTGGCTGTAAAATTTTCTTCATCAATGTCATGTATGGCATTCATGCGCCCCATGGAAAGCACGATGCCTCCCTCAAGGGGGAGGCTTCCACCGGTCATACCCGACCCGTTTCCCCGGGGAATTACAGAAATTTTTTGTTCACAGGCAAACTTGAATATCCGGGATACCTGTGAGGTGGTGGAGGGAAACACCACAACATCCGGCAGATAAGATCGGCCTGTGGCATCATAGGAGTGGCAATACCGTTCTTCTGCCCCTTGTTCCATTGCCCGGGCACCCACAATTTTTTCCAACACGGATAGGTGCGCATTCCCCATTCTCATATTTTACCTCACAAAAAAATGAAAGTGTAAAAAGTCAACACTTGAAATTTTGAATAAATTTTAATTTAAAAATGTCGCTGTAGAGTCAGGGGAGTCATTTCGCTTATTTTACGGCAATAGCTAAGCTTTGGCAGTTTCAATTTTCTTGTACAGATAATTCATCTGCTCCACATAACTACCCTGCTTTTTCATGGCTTTTTCCACGGCATTAATGGAGTAAATGGCCGTTGCATGGTAACGGTTAAAGCTTCTGCCAATTTTTTTAAGGGGCTGATCTGTGTATTTGCGGGCCAGATAAATGGCAATTTGCCTTGGTTGAACATATTTTCGTTTTCTGGAGGCAGAAACAAGATCGGCCTCTGCAACACTGAACTCCTTGCAAACCAAGCTTTTTATAGTATCAACAGTAATCTGTTTTTTACTTCTTGAAATATTGGAAAGAACGCTCCTTGCAAGATCTATATCAATTTTTTCACCCAAAAGAGATGCCTTGGCCGTTACACCGGACAGCCCGCTTTCCAACTGCCGTACATTGTCACACAGCTCCTGGGCAAGGTAGTCAAGAACCTCACCCGGCATGGGGGTATTGCCCATACCGGCCTTTTTTCTCAAAATTTTCACCCGGGTTTTAAAATCAGGGGTTTCAATTCTGGTAACCAGCCCAAGGCTCAGACGGGATTTCAGCTGCTCGTTCATTTTGGGAATGTCTCCGGGGAGATAACACCCGCTGAAAATAAGTTTTTTTTCCGCGTCCAGAAGATAGTCCAATGTCATGGCAAGCTCATTCTGGGTGGCACTTTTCCCGGACAGAAAATGGACATCTTCAAGGATCAGCACATCACACCGGGTTCTGTATTTTTCCTTAAAACTGTTGATGCGGTTATTTTTCAACGCAGATACCATCTCATTGGTGAAATCTTCGGCTGTCACGTAAAACACCTTATCTGTCACCCCCCGGTTGATGGCATGATGTCCCACAGCCTGGGACAAATGGCTTTTACCAAGCCCGGTATCAGACACAAGATAAAGGGCACCATTGCCGTTGGCACCCCCCTGGGCAAGGGAGAGGGAGGCAGAATAGGCAAAATCACTGTTTGAGCCCACCACAAATTTATCAAAGGTATAGGATTTTTTCAACAACCGCCCCGTGTCAAAGGGGTTTCCCAATCCAGGCAGGGACAACTGGCGGGGAAGGCGGGGTCGGGCAGCGGGAATTGAAGGCAGATCCAATGGCTGGGGAGTGGATTTTTTTGTTTTTCTCCCCTTTTCCACACTTTGGCGTGATGTTTTTGAATCGTGGACCTGAAGATGTATCACCGCATCCTCTATTCCCAGACCCTGAAATTCTTTTTCAAGACCTGCAAGGTAATGCTCCTTGATACGCCGCCTGGAAAAGGTATTGGGGCATGACAAGGTGATAATATTTTCCTGGGCAGCAACAAATTCAATGGGTCCCAACCACATCCGGTAGCTGTGGTCCGGCAAAAAATCCTTCATTTTCAATTTAACTTTTTTCCAAAAAGACTCCATAGAACTCCAATGACCGTCCCGGCAATGTTATGATTAAATATTTTAAGGTTAATGAATGGAGAAATTTCAAGGATTGAATTTGACCAATGAGAATATTTCTGACTGGTTAGAACACCATTCCATTCTTTTTGATATGATCATCCTCTATTATGCCATTGCAGATCCGCAGTCAAAGTGAATGGTTCTTTATTCAATGAATTTGCCGCTTATTTACCCACACATAGGCTAACACATTGTTTTAAAAAAGAATAAAAGCGTGAAACATTCAATAAACCCAAAATACAGGGGATACTATAAGGGGTTATTATTTCATGAGATTTCCCCCATATTCACCCGGCACGCCCACCCTTATAATTTTCAAATACTCCTTAAATCTGTGAATATCGGTTATTTCCTTTCTTTTCCTACAAGACAGGGCAAAACAATTAACCAGGCTGTCATTGCAGGGGTTTCACAGGTTTGATTTTTTTCAAAAGCACAAGTAACCCATGTAACTATATTTTTTATTTACACTTTCACAGTCCAGTAGTATGTTTAATGCCATAATTCAATTTTCATGGGTTACTTTAACACCCGCCAAGTCCAAAACCAACCAAAGTTAAACAACCCCTTAAATATGTTAAGGAAATTAACTTCTTATGAATAAAGAAAAGCCTGTCATCGGCATCACCATGGGAGATCCCGTGGGCATTGGACCTGAAATCATTGTGGGGGCTCTGGAACACTCAGATCTGTCAAAGATCTGTACTCCTGTGGTTCTGGGGGATAATGAGATGATGACAAAAGCCATTGAGTTCACCCAAAGTCCCCTGAAACTCAATTTAATTAAAACACCACAGCAGGCCATGCCCTCACCGGGCATCATAAACCTGATTGCCCTGTCTCAACTTCCGGTGGAAACCCTGGCACCGGGCCGCCCCACAGCAACAACAGGGAAGGCCATGATAGACTACATCGACACCGCTGTTGAAATGGCCCAAAAAAACACCATCCATGCCATGGTGACCTGTCCCATCACCAAAACCGCCATGAAACTTGCCGGCTCACGTTTCCATGGACACACGGAACTCATTGCCCATGCCACAAAGACCACCAACTATGCCATGATGCTGGCCGGAGAAACATTAAAGGTGGTTCTGGTCACCATCCATGTGCCTTTGTCCCGGGTGAGCGACCTTTTGAGTGTGGAAAATATCCTTAAAACCATCCGTATCACAGCACACTCTTTAAAACAAAGATTCGGCATTGCCCACCCTGCCGTGGCCGTGGCCGGTCTCAATCCCCATGCCGGGGAAGATTCGCTGTTTGGCCCGGAAGAAAGGGATCTGATCACCCCGGCCATGGATCTGGCCCGAAAAGAGGGTATCAATGTCAGTGGCCCCCATCCCCCGGACACCCTGTTTTTCCATGCAGCCCAGGGAAAATATCATGGTGTGGTGTGCATGTACCATGACCAGGGCCTGATTCCCTTTAAAATGATTCACTTCCATGACGGTGTCAACACCACCCTGGGACTTCCCATCATCAGAACTTCCGTGGACCATGGCACCGCCTATGACATTGCCTGGCAGGGTATTGCTGGCCATGAAAGCCTGATCCAGGCCATCAAAATGGCAGCACTGCAGGCCAAAAACCGCTGCGGAACATGATGTTACAGACCTGGTTTCCAAACCCATAACCCAACCCGGCTCTTTCAATCTGGACCCCATCAACCATGAACTCTAAAAACATTATTATTAAAGGTGCAAGGGAACATAATCTTAAAAACATTAACCTGACAATCCCCAAAAACAAACTTGTCACCATCACAGGACTTTCAGGGTCCGGGAAATCCACCCTGGCCTTTGACACCCTCTACGCCGAAGGACAGCGACGGTATGTGGAATCTTTGTCCACCTATGCCAGACAATTTCTGGGGCAAATGGAAAAGCCTGATGTGGATTTCATTGAAGGACTTTCCCCTGCCATTTCCATAGAGCAGAAAAGTGCCGGTCACAACCCCCGATCCACCGTGGGAACGGTCACGGAAATATATGACTATCTGCGACTTCTCTATGCCCGGGTGGGAAAGCCCCATTGTCATCAATGCGGCAGCCCCATATCTTCCATGAGCATTGATCAGATTGTTGACAAGGTGCTTACCACACCCCAAGGAAGCAAAATTATACTTCTTGCCCCCGTGATATCCAATCAAAAGGGCACCCATGGAAAACTCCTTGAAAAATTAAAAAAAGAGGGCTTTGCAAGGATCAGGATTGACGGAGAGATCTATGCCACAGATGATCTGCCGCCCCTTAAAAAAAACATCACCCATGATATGGATGTGGTGGTGGATCGCCTTGTGATAAAACCGGGCATGGAAAAACGACTGACCGATTCCATGGAGCTGGCACTGACATGGGGAAACGGGGTGGTGAAAGTGCAGGATCTGTCCCAAAATATGGAAACCCTTTTCAGTGAAAATGCCTCCTGCATCACCTGCGGCATCAGCTATGGAGAGTTCACCCCGGCAAGTTTTTCCTTTAATTCCCCCCAGGGCGCCTGCGCCAAATGCGATGGGCTGGGGGCCGTCACACAGTTTGACCCGGATCTCATTGTCCCCAACAAAGAACTGTCCCTGCGGGAGGGGGCCGTGGCCCCCTGGACCGGCAGAGACTCGGTGCAGTTTGCCGAATTTCTGGATGCCCTTACCGGCTTTTACGGGGAAGATATTTACACCTCTTTTTCAAAATTATCCGCAAAATTTAAAAAAGCACTGCTCCAGGGCTCTGGACGCACTGAAATCCCATTTTACTTTGAAAAAGAGGGACGCCGGATTATTTACAAAAAAAAATTTGAAGGCATCATTCCCAATCTCAAACGCCGATACCATGAAACCGACTCCCACAGTGCCAGGGAAGAGATCAAGGCCTACATGAACTTTACCACCTGCCCCAAATGCAAGGGCAGTCGGCTTAACAACGCATCCAGTGCCGTGAAGGTGGCTGACATGGCCATCAGTGATATTACGGCCCTGTCCGTGGAAAAAGCAATGGCCTTTATCAAAGAGGTATCCCTTCCGGGAAAGGATCAGATAATTGCCCAACATATCACCCGGGAAATCTGTCAACGGCTGGAATTTTTAAAAAACGTGGGCCTTAACTATCTCACCCTGGACAGAGCCGCCACAACCCTGTCCGGCGGGGAAAGCCAGCGCATCCGCCTGGCCACCCAGATCGGTTCCAAACTCACCGGGGTTCTTTATGTGCTGGATGAACCCAGCATCGGCCTTCACCAGCGGGACAACCAACGCCTTCTGGACACCCTTTTAAATCTGAGAGACATCGGTAACAGCGTGCTTGTGGTGGAGCATGATGAGGAGACCATGCTCACCTCAGACCACATCATCGACATGGGGCCGGGGGCAGGAATTAATGGGGGACATGTGGTTTTTTCCGGCACCCCGGAGCAGCTGCTGGCTGACCCAGAATCTCTGACAGGGGCCTATCTATCTGGAGCAAAAGCCGTTAAAATTCCGAAAAAAAGGCGCCGGGGAAGTGGTCATTCCCTGGTGATCAAAGGCGCAGCCACCAATAACCTCAAGGATATTGATGTGAATTTTCCATTGGGGTGTCTCACCTGTGTCACCGGAGTATCGGGTTCCGGAAAATCCACCCTGGTTCTCACCACTCTGTTTCGACTACTGTCCAATCGGCTTTACAACTCCCGGCTGCCGGCGGGGATTCACACAGGGGTTGAGGGGCTTAACCATCTGGATAAAGTGATCCACATTGACCAGTCCCCCATTGGCAGAACCCCCCGGAGCAATCCCGGAACCTACACCGGTATTTTCACCCATATCCGGGAACTTTTTGCAAAAACTCCAGATGCCAGGGCCATGGGCTACAAGCCCGGTCGATTCAGCTTTAATGTCAAGGGGGGACGGTGTGAGGCGTGCACCGGGGACGGGATTATCAAAATTGAAATGCATTTTCTTCCAGATGTTTATGTTTCCTGTGATGTTTGCAAGGGGCAGCGCTACAACAGAGAAACCCTTGAAATCAAATACCGGGGCAAAAACATTGCCCAGGTCATGGACATGACCGTTAATCAATCCCTTAAATTTTTTGATAAAATCGCTGCCATTAAAACAAAGCTCCAGACCCTTGTGGATGTGGGTCTGGGATATATTAAAATCGGCCAGGCCGCCACCACCCTGTCCGGCGGAGAGGCCCAGCGCATTAAACTTGCCAGGGAATTGAGCAAAAAAAACACCGGCCGCACCATTTATATTCTGGATGAACCCACCACAGGGCTTCACACCGATGATATCAACCGCCTCTTGTCGGTATTAAGTAAGCTTGTGGACTATGGCAACACCGTTGTGGTCATTGAGCATAATCTGGATGTCATTAAATATGCAGATCATGTCATTGATCTGGGGCCGGAGGGGGGTGATGGCGGGGGCACCATTGTGGCCTGTGGCACCCCGGAAGAGGTGGCCCAGGAAACCGCCTCCCACACCGGACGATTTCTGGCCGCAATATTAAATTAACGCCATGGGCAGACCATATTGGGATTTGACCTGCCACAACGAAAAATGAAACCCTAATTATTACGCTGCTTTGGACGGAGTTTCATATAAAACGGGCATATCCTGTGGGACACAACAAATATAGGGTCGTAGACGCGGAGCCAAATGGTATTATACCGCCGCCCCCCCGACGGGCAATGGGCCCGGACCGGAACTGTAGACAGCTCAATTGTCCGGTTCCTATTGCCCGTCGGGGGGGCGGCTCTGCTGAGGTTGCCCGGAAATTTTATTTTCTAATATAACCGCCACGGGCGGACCGCATTCTGACCTCGCTCCGCCCACAACAAAGTTAGAAATACACCCCTGATTTGCGGAGTATTTCATATAAAAAAAAGGAACTGCGACATTATGTTTATAAGTGTCAGCCAGGAAACCGGTTTTAAAAAAGATCAGGTGGCTGCCGTGGCAGCGCTCATGGAACAGGGCGGAACCATTCCGTTCATCGCCAGATATAGAAAGGAACAGACCGGGTCCCTTGATGAGGTGGCCATCACCGCCATCAGAGATGCATTGGCCCGATTGAAAGCCTTGGAAGATAGAAAGCAGACCATTCTTACCTCCCTTGAAACCCGGCAATTGATCACACCGGAATTAAAAGAGGCCATAAAAAATTCTGCCACATCCACACAACTGGAAGACATTTACCAGCAATACCGCCCCAAGAAAAGAACCCGTGCTCTCATGGCAAGAGAAAAGGGACTCATGCCTTTGGCCCAATTTCTCCTGTCCCACCGGAAAGGGGACCCGCTTGTCCAGGCCAGGACGTATGTGGACCCGGAAAAAGGCGTCAACTCTCTGGAAGAGGCCCTGGCCGGGGCCCGGGACATTGTGGCAGAAACCATCAATGAAGCCGTTGATGTAAGAAGAGAGATGCGCCGTCTTTTCCTCACAGATGCCACACTCACCACCACTGTTAAAAAGGATAAAGAGGCCCAGGGCATCAAATATAAGGATTACTTTGAATGGTCCGAACCCGGGGTAAAAGCGCCGTCCCACCGCATTCTGGCCATGCTCCGGGGGGAAAAAGAAGGCATCCTCACCCTCCATGCCCTTCCCCGGGAAGAAAAAGCCCTTTTAATCATAAAAAAACATTTTTTCATGCCCGGAGTTGACTCTTCAGGGCAGATGCAGCTTGCCATGGAGGACAGTTACAAACGCCTGTTGGGAAAGGCCATGGAAAATGAAACCTTAAAAGCATTGAAACAACGGGCCGATGAAATTGCCATCAAGGTATTTGCAGACAACTTTAAGCATCTTTTGCTCTCTTCCCCCCTGGGTCAGAAAGCGGTGCTGGCCATTGACCCAGGGTTCAGGACCGGGTGTAAAATGGTGAGCCTGGACCCCCAGGGCAATCTCATTGACCACACGGTGATTTTTCCACTGGGATCCGGGGCAACAAAGGCCGGAGAGATCATAAAAAAATGGATTAAAACCCATAAAGTTGAAGCCATAGCCATTGGCAACGGCACCGCTGGCCGGGAGACCGAAGCCTTTGTTTCCACCCTTGATCTTCCCCGGAACATCCCTGTGGTTCTGGTGGATGAAAGCGGGGCCTCCATCTACTCGGCATCCCCCATTGCAAGGGAGGAATTTCCAGACCATGATCTCACCGTGCGGGGGGCCGTGTCAATTGGCAGGAGACTCATGGACCCCCTGGCGGAGCTGGTGAAGCTTGATCCCCGATCCATTGGCGTGGGACAGTATCAGCACGATGTGGATCAAAAACAATTAAACCAATGCCTGGACGATGTGGTGATCAACACGGTGAATCAGGTGGGGGTGGATGTAAACACCGCAAGCAAAGAACTTCTGGGCCGGGTGGCCGGATTAAACAAAACCATTGCGGCTAACATTGTAAGGTACCGCAAAGAAAACGGCCCCTTTAAAACCCGAAAGCAATTGTTAAAGGTTCCCCGTCTGGGGCCCCGGGCCTTTGAACAATGCGCCGGTTTTCTGCGCATCCCCCGGGGCAAAAATCCCCTGGATGCCAGTGGCATTCATCCGGAAAGCTATAAAATTGTGGAAAAAATGGCCCGGGATCTGGGGGTAACCGTGCAGGAACTTGTGGGCAACAACGCCTTGGTGGCATCCATGAATTTAAGAAAATATGTGACCACGGACATGGGCATGCCCACCCTTAAAGACATTGCAAAGGAGCTGGTGCGACCGGGCCGGGACCCCAGAGAACAATTTGTTCCATTTGCCTTTTCAGAGGATATCCATGAGATCAAGGACCTTGTACCGGGTATGAAAATCCCGGGCATCATCACCAATGTCACGGCATTCGGGGCCTTTGTGGACATTGGGGTGCACCAGGACGGTCTTATCCATGTATCCCAGATGGCAGATCGGTTTGTAAAAAACCCGGCTGACATTGTCAGTGTGCACCAGAAGGTGAAGGTCACCGTACTGGAAGTGGATGTTCCCCGGAAACGAATCTCCCTGTCCCTTAAAGAAAAAAAGCCTTCATAATGACTCTGCTCCATGCCCCACAGGACTTTATGTTCTATTCTGACAAGAAACAAGTGATGCACCCGTAAAAAGCTATCTGTATTGAACATGCAATGCAATGGATCACCACCATGAATATAGACACCACCATAGACACCTATATCAAACACCTGGATCTGGAACGGGGGCTGGCTGACAACACCTTGGAATCCTATGGGGCTGACCTGTCCGGATTTGCCGATTTCCTGGCAAAAAACAGCATCATCAAGATCCAGGATATTGACACCACCGTGCTTTTGGCCTGGATCGTGGATTTGAAAAAAACAGGATTGTCCGCCCCCTCCCGGGCCCGCCACCTCATTTCCGTAAGGGGGCTTTTTAAATTTCTCATCCGGGAAAACAGCATCACCGTCAACCCCACAGACCAGATGAACCTCCCCAAAACCGGCAGGCAGCTGCCCCATGTTCTGGGTTTTGACCAGATAAAAACACTTCTTGATCTGCCGGACCGTTCAAAACCCCGGGAACTTCGCAATGCAGCCATGCTGGAAATTCTCTATGGTGCAGGCCTCCGGGTGACAGAACTCATTAATATGAAGGTGCAGGACATTAATTTTAATGCCTGTTTTGTAAAAGTATTTGGAAAAGGGTCCCGGGAACGGGTGGTTCCCATTGGTTCCCATGCCCGGGAAAGAGCCCTGGAATGGCTGGAGCGGGGACGTCCCTTGCTTTTAAAAAATGATACCAGCCGCTACCTTTTTGTGGCAAGGGCAGGAAAGCCCATGACCCGCCAGGGGTTCTGGAAAATCATAAAAAAATATGCCCGCCTTGCCGGCATTCCCACCAACGTGTACCCCCATACCTTCCGCCATGCCTTTGCCACCCATCTTTTAGAAGGGGGCGCTGACCTAAGATCTGTGCAGACCATGCTGGGTCACTCGGACATCTCCACCACCCAAATCTACACCCATGTATCCAGTACCTACCTCACTGAAATGCATAAAAAATGCCACCCCCGGGGGTAACTGATTTTCTGATGGGGTCGGACCACCGTAACGCATTGATATCAAAATATTAAACTTATTTTTTTGGCCGTTTTTACGTCTCAAACGGCCATTTTTACCCCCAAAATTGATGGTTTAAGAACGGCTTAAAATTTCTGAAAATTTTTAGAATGGCACGGGCAAAAAGACATTATTTACAAGGAGATGTCTGGCACATTACTCATGTCTCATTATCGAGCGCCGGCGTAACGAGCAACTCGATAACAATTGATTAACCCCCCCAACCATGGTATTTTATCTGCTTTTATCCTGACCGGCTCCCAAAGCCAAGACACACTTAAAGGAACAGACAACCCATGAAACATGAAGGCCCTTCCATCCGGGGATGGTGGACACCGGAAACCCAAGCCCCTGCCAAAGGCAACCACGGTATCAAACAGGCCTTAATGAGCCTTAATGAATCCATATATATTCTTGACATCCAAGGTGAACCCGGTTATGCCCGGGGGGGATGCGCCATTATGGGAGATCCCGCCGTTACCTTAAATAAATTTCAGCAAAATCCCGCCAATGGATTTCCCATAAAGGCATGGGCCCCGGCCCTTTCCATGGAACAGCTGGGGGACCGGACCTTTAAACAGCGCCATGGACTTAAATATCCCTACATTGCCGGAGCCATGGCCAACGGTATTACCTCGGTTGAAATGGTTAAATCCATGGCCCACAACGGCATGATGGGTTTTCTGGGTGCCGGGGGTCTATCCATCCCCCAGATAGAAGAGGCCGTACAGCAGTTGAACAACGCTTTAGGAACGCTGCCCTTTGGCTGTAATCTCATCCACTCCCACGGGGACCCGGACATGGAAATGGCCACCGTCAATCTTTATTTACAATACGGGGTCCGCTGCATCAGTGCCGCAGCCTTCATGCGTATCACTCTCCCCCTGGTCTATTACAGGGTCAAAGGGATTCATCGGGAACCGTCGGGCCGTATCAAGACCCCCAATCAAATCATTGCCAAGGTGTCCCGCATTGAAGTGGCCCGGCAGTTTTTTTCTCCTCCCCCGGAAAAAATGGTCCAGGCCCTTCTGGAGCAGGGGCTTATCACTGATGAAGAAGCGGCCCTGTCCCGGCAGATACCCATGGCCCAGGATCTCACCGCAGAGGCAGACTCCGGTGGCCACACGGACAATCGACCGGCCATTTCTCTGTTTCCCACCATGATTTCATTGAAAGATGAGTTTAACCGAAAATTCCAATACCAGGCACCCCTTTGTGTGGGATTTGCAGGGGGAATTTCCACACCGGAATCTGCAGCTGCGGCATTCCAGATGGGGGCCGCCTATATCCTCACCGGTTCCATCAATCAATCGTGCACGGAATCTGGTACATCCAATGGCGTAAAAGCATTGCTGGCCCAGGCCCAGCAGGCAGATGTTGCCATGGCACCGGCAGCGGACATGTTTGAAATCGGTGCCCGGGTCCAGGTGCTTAAACGGGGCACCATGTTTTCTGTGAGAGCAGAAAAATTGTACACCATTTATAAAACCTATCCCTCCTTTGATGCCGTTCCCCCGGCCCTGCAAAGGGAGGTGGAAGAAAAGATGCTCAGAGCAAGCTTTGATGCCACCTGGGAAAGTACCCGGCAATTTTTCATGCAGCGCAATATCAGTGAAGTGCACCGGGCAGAAAAAGATCCCCAACACAAAATGGCCCTGGTATTTCGCTCCTATCTTGGCCAATCCTCCCGCTGGTCCATCACAGGGGACCCGGACAGAAAAATGGATTATCAAATCTGGTGCGGTCCTGCCATGGGTGCCTTTAATCAATGGGTCAAGGGCAGTTTTTTGGAAAATCCTGAGCAACGTCATGTGGTGGATCTTGCGCTTAATCTTCTCTTTGGGGCCTGTGTATGCACCCGGGCCGCCTGGCTGAAAACCCAGACCGGTGACATTCCCGTGGATGCCTCCGGCTTCATCCCCATGGACAGGGCCACACTGCTGCAATTTTCCAGCACAATGTAAAAAAAATGTTAAATCTACCGGCATTCATGCAAAAAACATTTAGTTTTTCATATAATTGGCCTGTCCTAAAAACAGACACAACAAATATTGAAAATGATATTATGCCGCCCCCCCGAGGGGTAATGGTCCCGGCCCGGAACTGTAGACAGCTCGATTGGCCGGTTCCTATTACCCCTCGGGGGGGGCTCTGCTGAGGTTGCCCGGAAGTTTTATTGTTAATAAACATACATGGCTGTAACCTCCAGCCACAACGAAGAATGAAACTCTCATGATTCCAAACCTTTGGATGGAGTTTCACATAATAAAGTATCATGGGGAGGAATTTTGCAAAAGAACACTGCGGTGGCCATCATTGGTATGGGCTGTATTTTCCCGGGGGCCGGGGGGCTGAAACAATACTGGCGACTCCTGTTTAACGGCGAAGATGCCATCACCCCGATCCCGGAAGAGACCCACTGGAAACTTGAAGACTATTTCAATGAAGATCCGTCCACCCCGGATCACACCTATTGCAGCCGGGGGGGCTTCATCCCCAGAATTTCCTTTGATCCGGCACGGTACGGCATGCCCCCCAACAATCTTGAAGCCACGGACACCTCCCAGCTTTTGGGACTCATGGTGGCGGAAATGGCCTTGCAGGACGCCGGCCTTGGTAAAGGCACCGATTTTGATCGCCAACGCGTCAATGTCATTCTGGGAGTCACCGGCACCCAGGAACTGGTGATTCCTCTGGGGGCCCGTTTAAGTCATCCCATATGGAAAAAGGCGTTAAAGGACTCCGGTGTTCCGCCGGAAAAATCCCGGGAAATCATGGAACGCATTTCCAGGGGCCATGCACAATGGCAGGAAAATTCCTTTCCCGGCCTTCTTGGCAATGTGGTGGCAGGCCGCATTGCCAACCGCCTTGACTTGGGGGGCACCAATACCGTTGTGGATGCGGCCTGCGCAAGCTCCATGGGGGCCATCCACACCGCCTGTATGGAACTTCAATCCGGGAAGTGCGATATCTCCCTCACCGGGGGCGTGGATACCCTTAACGACATTTTCATGCACATGTGTTTTTCCAAAACAGGTGTACTCTCCCACACCAGCGATGCCAGGCCATTTTCCAAGGATGCCGACGGCACGGTGCTGGGTGAAGGGGTGGGCATGCTGGTGCTAAAGCGACTGGAAGATGCAGAACGGGACAAAGACCGCATCTATGCCGTGTTAAAATCCATTGGAACCTCCAGTGACGGTAAAACCGGCGGCATTTATGCCCCCCATGCCCCGGGACAATTGCGGGCGCTAAGGACGGCTTATAAAGAAGCAGGCATCCCCCCTGACACAATGGAGCTTATTGAGGCCCACGGCACCGGCACCCGGGTGGGAGATAAAATTGAACTCACGGCCCTGAAACAACTCATGGGTACCACAGACACCCGTCCCCATTGTGCCCTTGGCACCGTTAAATCCATGATCGGCCACACCAAGGCCGCCGCCGGAGTGGCAGGTATGATCAAGGCGGTGTTAAGTCTTCACCACAAAGTAATTCCCCCCACCCTCAAGGCCGGGGAACCTGATCCTGATTTAGATCTCAATGCCTCTGGTTTTTACCTCAATGACCAATCCAAACCGTGGATTCCCTTGAACGGTCACCCCCGGCGATGCGGGGTCAGTGCCTTTGGGTTTGGCGGCAGTAATTTCCATGCAGTGCTGGAAGAGTACGCCCCAAAAAAGGAACATATTTCATGGGACGGTTCCATCCAACCGGCCACTTTTTGCGGCAATGACGTGGCAGCCCTCCAGAAAGACATGACAAAATTTCTGGAAACCCTCACCAATTATGATACCTGGGATGTTGTGGAACGCTCCCAGATCATGGCATGGGAAACGGCCCGGATGCGCAAGCAATTCTCCTGCCAGGCCCCCCTTCGCCTTGTGATGATTTTAAAAGAAAACCATGATCCCCGGAAAAAAATCCAACAGGCCATGGAACTCTTAACAGAAAATTATACAACCGACTGGGAAAAAGGGGACATTTTCTTTGGATGTCATCCCTGGCAGGAAAAAAAGCTTGGATTTCTATTCCCGGGCCAGGGAAGTCAGTATGTGGGCATGGGCCGGGATCTTTGCGCTTTGTTTCCCCGGGCCATGGATGCGATAAAGGCCACAGACACACGTTTTGCCCAGAAACATAAATCTCAACACCGTCTCAGTGATTTTGTTTTTGCCCCACCGTCCCACGTCCGGGACAGGAGAGCCTCGGAAGAAATGCTGCGCAGCACAGACATTGCACAACCCGCCATTGGTGCGGTGAGCCTTGCCATGTCAAGGGTGCTTGAACACTTTGGCATTACACCGGATGCCGGGTGCGGTCACAGCTTTGGAGAACTCTCCGCCCTCTGCGCTTCAAAACGGCTCACCCCGGAAGACTTTCTGAGCCTGTCCGTGGCCCGGGGAAAATATATGGCAAAGGATACCAAAGACAATGAAGATTGCGGCAGCATGCTGGCGGTGAAAGCCCCACTGGATAAAATCGAAAGCCTTATTCTTGATGAAAAGCTCAATCTCATTCTGGCCAATAGAAACAGCCCGGACCAGGGGGTATTATCAGGCAGCTCAGATGAGATCAAACGGGCATCCAAGGCGTGCAAGGCAAAAAAGATGCGATGCGTGGAACTTCCCGTGGCAGCGGCATTCCACAGCCATCTGGTGGAGCATGCGGCCCGGCCCTTTGAAAAATTTCTGGCCTCAATTGATTTCACCCCGGGATCAATCCCGGTGTTCTCCAACACCACCGGTGATACATACCCCAAAGAACCTGAAAAAGCCCGGGATATACTGGGAAAACAGCTTCTGAACCCTGTGCGTTTTGTGGAAAATATCCAGACCATGGTGAAAAACGGCATCACCACCTTTGTTGAAGTGGGACCCAAAACCGTTCTTTCCGGACTTACCCACAGCATTCTCAAAGATCAACCCCACACCTGCCTTGCCCTGGATAGCTCCTGCGGAAAAAAACAGGGCATTGCAGACCTTGCCAAGGTACTTTGTTCCCTGGCCGCGGCAGGCTATCCTGTTCAACTTGATAAATGGGAAGAAAAGGGATCAAGACCGGAAAAAAAGATGATGAGAATTCCCATCTCCGGTGCCAATGTGCAACCTGCTCTTGTCAAAGATATGCCCCCATCCCCCCCCATGGAAAGCCACTCTGCGGCAAAAAAATCGCCGGCAATTCCCGCCATGGATACGGGGGAGCGTTCCCTGTCCTCCCCCGGAAATGAAATATCCCCACGGGTGGACACTTTCCAGACACCTTCATTAACAACACCCAATTCCCCGGCCCAGGAGGAAAAATGTTCCCCCGTCCCCGGCAATCAATGCCCGGACGAGGAAATAACAACACCTTGCCGTCCCCAATCATTCACCGGGACGGGGGTCAAAGGAGCTGATATGCAATCCCCAGACCATGGGAATCATTTTCCCGCATCTGAATCCCAGACGTCACCGGCACCCATGCCGTCCCATGCCCATGCATCCATGGCCTACCATGCCATGCAGCTGGTCCATAAAGGACTTGAATCCATGCAGGAACTCCAGGCAGGCACGGCCCGGGCCCATGAAAAATTTCTGGAAACCCAGACAGCCGCCAGCCAGGCACTTCAAAATATGATGCAGCAGACACGGATGTTTGCCGACACTGTGACAACAGTAACAGCAGGATCACCCCGGCATTATTCCCGGCAGCCCGCAATGCCCATCCCCCCAAAAGTCCCGGAACAGCCGTCCATGCTGGAGCATACCGCCCCGCAACCTGCTGCCATCCCCCAACAATGGGATACCCCGCCGATGACAAATACATATATCCCCTCAGCCGAAGATTATGAAACTGGAAATAACGGCCATGGTGTCCAGGGGCAAGCCCGGACAAATCCCCCATATACTCCTGAAAAGGCAGTTCATACAGCGCCTGCCCCTTCCCGGACATCACAAATGCCCGAGCAAAGTTCAACCCCGGCCCCGGCAGGGGAAACAATGCCCCGGGAAAAAGCACACACCTCCGGGGAGGATCAACAAAATATTCCTGCCATGATAATGGCCTGTGTCAGCCGTCTCACCGGGTTCCCCGAGGAGATGCTGGAAATGGACATGGACATGGAATCGGACCTTGGCATTGACTCCATCAAACGGGTGGAAATCATGTCTGAACTGGAAAAAGTCCTTCCCCAGGCAGGCAATCTCGCTCCGGACAACATGGGAACCTTGAAAACATTGAAAGATGTGATGGATGCCATTGCCCCTGAAGATGACCACACTCCGGCCTCCCAGCCCATGGCACCCCTCAACGGCGGCGCACCGGAAACACCCTCTTTGGAAAACAGCACGGCCCTGCCCGTCATGGAGGTGGTAACAAAAACCATCAGTGAGCTCACCGGATTTCCCGTGGAGATGCTGGAACCCACCATGGATCTTGAATCAGACCTTGGCATTGATTCCATCAAACGGGTGGAAATTCTCTCGAGACTTGAGGAATCCCTGCCGGAAATGGCAACCATCTCACCGGATGAAATGTCAGAGCTGAAAACCCTGGAACAGATTGCCGGCACATTATCACCGGCTGCCCCGGAGAAAAGCAATGGCATGGCACAGGCACCTGAAACACCAGGGGCCCCGGAGCCGCCTCCCTCCCCCACAGGAGAATCCAAAAATAAGTCAAACTCATCATCCGATTCCCCCGGGGAAACGGAACTAAAAAAAAAAGCCTTAAGACAGATCATATCCCTTGAATATCTGCCCCGGGATGAAATTGCCACCGCTGTCAAGGGGGAAATTTCCCTTAAAAAGGATCAAAAAATATATTTGACCCGGGATGACCGGGGCATTGCCCTTGAGTTAAAAAATGCCCTGGAAAAAAAATCAGTGCACGCAGAATGTGTGCCCATGGATGACCTGCTGGATCAAAAAGATATCAGTGATATGGCAGGTCTTGTGGTGATCCCCGGCAAAACAGAAATGGATTGTGCCGATTTTCTAAAAAAATCCTTTCTTCTGGCCCAAAAAAGCGGAGCCATGCTTTGCCGGGCAGCGGCTGATAATAGGGCCTTTTTTGCCACACTCTCCTTTATGGACGGCTCCCTGGGGTTTGGCTCAACCCCTCTCAAACGACCCCTGTGCGGGGGGCTTGCAGGCCTTGTTAAAACAGCAGACCTGGAATGGGACAAGGTTCAGTGCACAGCCTTTGATCTACCGGAAGATCCCGGGTTTGCCATCTCCCAGGCCCACACCATTGTGGGACTCATGGCAGCCCATGGTGCCGTTGAAGTGGGGATCAATACCCAAGGCGTGGTGGTACCCCGGAGTATTGAAACACCTGCAATCCCCGGAGATGCAAAGATCACTGAAAAGGATATTTTTCTCATCACCGGCGGCGCCAGGGGAGTAACAGCCCAGTGTGCCCTTGAACTTGCCACCTGTTTCTCACCCACCATCATCCTTGCCGGTCGATCTGCCCCCCCCACCCCGGAACCCCAGTGGCTGCAACCCCTTTTAAATGAAGGGGAGATAAAAAAAGCCATGCTCACCCACCATTTTAAAAATCAGCGGCCCACCCCGACAATGTTGGAAAAGGCCTTTCGTCAATTATCCGCCAACCGGGAGATGAATAAAAATATCGCCCAGATGGAAGCTGCCGGAGCCCGGGTTCACTATATTTCCGTGGACATACGAGATACAAAAGAGATAAAAAACCTTGTCCGGGAGATAAAAACAGAACACGGAGCCATCACCGGAATTATCCACGGTGCCGGTGTGGTGGCAGATCGCTTTATCCAGGATAAAACCCCTGAACAATTTGAACAGGTATTTGGGACCAAGGTCAAAGGCCTTTCAAATCTCCTGGCAGCCTGTCCCCCGGAACAGCTTAAATTTTTAGTTCTCTTTTCCTCCGTGGCAGCCCGGGCAGGGAACACCGGCCAGGTGGACTATGCCATGGCCAACGAGGTATTAAATAAAACGGCCCAAAGCCTTGCCCGAAATCACACCGACTGTAAAATTGTCTCCATGAACTGGGGTCCCTGGGAAGGCGGCATGGTAACACCCTCCCTTAAAAAAGAATTTGATAAAAGGGGAATTCCCCTGATTGACCTTAAAATCGGGGCTGAGATGCTGGTGCAGGAGATGATCTCGGAACATCCCGGGCCTGTTGAGGTGGTTGTGGGAGGATTGATCTCCCAGACATCACCCCCCGGTCCCGGAAATAAAGACAATCAATCCTGCCTTCAAAAGCAAGACGCTTTTCCGGTAGGGAAAAAAAAGAGTTCTTCAACCGCTTGTAAATCAATAGTCATGACCCAGATGACAGGCCTTGAATCCTGTCCGGTGCTGGCCTCCCACACCATTGCAGGGGAGCCGGTGGTTCCCTTTGCCCTGATGATGGAATGGCTGGCCCACGGGGTAACCCATGCCAACCCCGGACTTGTCTGCACGGGAATGGATGGGGTCCGGGTGCTCAAAGGGATAAAACCGGGACAAAAGGAAAAGAGCGTTGATATTCAGGTGGGAAAATGTCACCCCGGAGATAGGGGTTTTACAGTGCAAGGTGAAATTATTTCCCCAAACACCATGCACGTCAATGGAAATGTCTTGCTGGACACCCATCTGCCCCCACCACCGGTTCTGGATCGATCCCGGCAGATAAGCCTGCCCCCAAGTGAGCTGTCCGTGGACAAGGTATATAATGACATTCTCTTCCACGGCCGGGATCTTCATGGCATCAAAGCCATTGTGGGATGTTCTGCCATGGGCATTGAAGTGGTGGCAAAACATGCTCCGGTCCCCGGGGCATGGATGGCTTCCCCCCATCGTAAAAAATGGATACTGGACCCCCTGATCATGGATGCTGCGTTCCAGGCAGCCATCATCTGGTGCCATGAAACCCTTGGCATGGTGTGTCTTCCCACCTACATCGCCAATGTGAGAATCTACCGGGGTATGACCGATCATGACGGTGATGTCACCATTATATTAACGGTGAATGAACAAACATCCCACAGCATCAAAGGATATTTCACCTTTGTTGATGACCAGGGCAAGGTGCTTGCCGGTATCACGGGATTTGAAGGGGTGATGGACCCCACACTGGGGGATAAATTCAAGCAGAAAAAATCCTCCTCTGCGTCATCTTCTCCCGAAAGAACAGTGGATGGAAAAAGTCCCGGGCACCAAAATAAAAGCGCGGCCTCCCAGGCTAATGCCCTGCAAACATCGGTCAGTGCAAAAAAAATGGAACAAAAGATGTCCGTTCCCCAGGAAGCCCCGTTGTTTTCCCGGGAAAAGATACTGGCCTTTGCCGTGGGTAAGCCTTCCAAGGCCTTTGGCAAACCCTACCGGGTCTTTGATAAAGACAGGGAAATTGCCCGGCTCCCCGGTCCCCCCTATTTTTTCATGGACCGGGTAATGACAGCCGATCATCCCGCCTGGACCATGGAACCGGGGGGATGGATTGAGGCAGAATTTGATATGCCCGACCATGGGTGGTATTTTAAGGCAGCAAGATCAGACACCCTTCCCTTTTGTATTCTCCTTGAAATTGCCCTTCAACCCTGCGGGTGGCTTGCGGCCTATGCCGGTTCTGCCCTGCACAGTGATGACAGGCTCTATTTCAGGAATCTGGGGGGAGAGGTTAAACTGATCTCTCCGGTGCACCGCACCATGGGAAGCTTGACCATGCGAAGCCGTCTCACCGGTGTATCCAAGGCAGGGGGACTGATTATCCAGAATTTTGATCTTGAGGTGCTGAACAAGGGAAAAATGCTCTACCGGGGACACACCAACTTTGGTTTTTTCACCAGGGCATCCCTTTCCAATCAAACCGGCATCAAAAACGCTTCTTTGGCCCTTAAATTAACCGATGAAGAACAAAATTCTGCATCCTTGGAATGCTTTAAAGACACAGCTCCGTTAACACCCGAAGATACCACCCAGGATGGACCCGGTGTAATGCCGGCAAAAGCGTTAAGAATGATTGATTCCGTGGATATTTTTCTTCCCCAAGGGGGAAAATATAAAAAAGGATATATCAGGGCCCAAAAAATGGTGGACCCAAAGGAGTGGTTTTTCAAGGCCCATTTTTACCAGGACCCGGTGTGTCCCGGCTCATTGGGGGTGGAATCCTTTTTACAGGTGATGCAGTATTTTGCCTTTAAAACCTGGAATATTGATCCCGAAAAATACCAGGTAAGCATGCCCCCCCACACCCACCAATGGATATACCGGGGTCAGATCACCCCGGCGGGTAAACACATTGAACTTCAGGTGCACATTAAAAATGAAAGCAAAGAAAAAATGACCGTCACGGCAGACGGCATACTTCTGGCCGATGGGCTGTGCATTTATCAGATGGAGGATTTTATGATCTGTCTGGAACCCAGATCATAACATTGGCCACCCGTCACAATTGATGGGCCAATGACAGACCATATTGGGAAAAAGTGTCAATAAGGCAAGCCTGGGCCTACCCCAAATCGCCCAATGCTGTTACCAAACCTCATTTTTTACTTCTTTCCCATGAGTACCATGAGCTTTTTTCCAATGTCGCTATTATCATACATGCCTGAAAAAGCTCCATGACCCGGGCCAATGGCTGAGGTTAGCACGGGAATACCGGTGTGGCTGAATGTGGTCCAGCCAATGCCTGCCCTGTGGTTCAACATCCGGGTGAGTGTCACCGTAAGGGGATCTTCCCTGCCATAAAAGATAGATGGTTTGGATGCTTTGTTATTGCCCTCAGGACATTTTTGTCTGGCCTTTCTTTTGGAAACTTTTTTCTTTTTATGGGAAAAATGAGTCACTTTTTTACGGATGTGGCTGACACTTTCTCCATAGGCGGCTTTCAGCTTATCCATCTCCATGGACGATAAATTAATGTTTGCTTCCCCCCCTGGACCCAGGCCAAAACTGGATGTGATCAAGGGGAGTATATCTTCAAAAGAGGGGGGGATTACCTTTGAACTTACCCGATTGACCATTTCATTTCTAAACCCTTGAAATGACATTTTCTGGTATTCAAGAAGTTTGAAGTTCGTTTCATATCCCGTGTCAACAACTCCCAGGCTCATTCCACCGCACTCATGATCTGCCGTGACCACAATCAAAGTCTCTTCAGGATGTTTTTCGTAAAATTCAAGGGCCTGTCCAATGGCATCATCAAAGGCAATAATATCTGCAACGGCTGTGGCTGCATCATTGGCATGGCAGGCCCAATCAATTTTCCCCCCCTCCACCATCATGAAAAAACCAGATTCTCCCTGTAATAATTCAATACCTTTTTGGGTCAAACGGGCAAGGGAAATGTCCGTTTCCTGACGATCCAGTTCATAGGGAAGGGCCTTTCCCTTTCCAGCCCCACCGGGCATGACAATCAATTTGCCGTCTCCGGGAGCAAAGGACAAGAACTCCCCCCGGGTGGTAACGATGGTGTAACCATTCTTTCGGGCAAGATCCAGGGCATTGACAGACGTCTGAATTCCGGTGTCATCTATCTTATTTCCCCCTCCACCACTGCTGTCAGCTTTATGACTCCTTTTGTTTTCAACATCCACAAGTCCCCCACCGGCAAAATAATCAAAATTACTTTTTGTCAGGGCCAGGGCAATATCATAATACTGTTTTCTGGAGGCCACATGGGCATAAAATCCCGCCGGAGTTGCATTATCCAGGGAAACTGTGGTGATAACTCCCACTTTCATTCCCCGGTCCCGGGCCATCTCAGCAATGGATTTAAGGGGCTTCAACCCATGGTCCAGTCCAAGGACGCCCACATTTGTTTTTTCTCCGCAGGCAAGGGCCGTGGCGGCCGCCGCAGAATCTGTGATAAAACGATTTGCCGCCGACGTGGTGGTTATTCCGTGGCTGGGAAATTTATCCATGCAAAGGGGATGATCGGCAAATTGGGCCGCAAGCGTCCGCTGGTTTATCCCCATGCCGTCACCTATAAATAGAAACATATATTTAGGTCCCAGGGATCCGGAACAAGGTGCCCATGACAGCAGAAGAACTATGGTTACGAAAAGCAACTTAAGGAACAACCGTCGAATATATTGCATTTAGAAAATCCTTGTTGGTTAATCTTAAAATAAAGGTGTTCACTAACAATAATTCTGACGATTTTAAGCTTGACAATGATGAAATGCAAGACAAAAAAAAAGGCCCTGACCATTATTAAATAATGGTCAGGGCCTTTATAAAAAATTAATTCGGCAGCGTCCTACTCTCCCACACAGCTGCCCGTGCAGTACCATCGGCGCTAAGGTGCTTAACTTCCGTGTTCGGGATGGGGACGGGTGTACCCACCTTGCCAGCGCCACCGAATTAAACTATAATATCTATTTGTTAATTCGTTGCAGTAATTATTATATATTATCTTGTTTGTCAATATATTCGCATTAAAACGTTTAAACTTCTTTATGGTTTAAGAAGTGGCTAAGCCTCACGACCTATTAGTATCGGTTAGCTGAACACATTACTGTGCTTACACA
>NZ_FWXY01000024.1 GCF_900176365.1 Desulfocicer vacuolatum DSM 3385
GGCCTTGAATTCTGTACTGTAACTTCTCAATTTTTCTCTGCTCATTTTTATGCTCCTTTCAGGCATTTTTTATTACCCGATTACGAGCAAAAAGTTTCCACATTATATAGGGGGTTAGAGAGAACTCATGGGGCGTAACATGGTCATAAACCTCGTTCTGGCGAATATCCTTTCGCCCGGACCATTTGGCAATATCAAGTTGACTGAGGCCGCCCCTTTGGGCCAGGGTGTTTAGCCAGTGCCTGAATTGGTGAGAGGTGATAACGATGGGGCTGCCGTCAGGCTCAGTAAATCCAAGACGACTGAAGACAGATGCTTTACCATGTTTTTGGCCTGCACCCAGCTGATTGTTTATGGTGTCAGTGGTAACGGTTTCAAACATGCAACGGTATGCAACTCTTCTGGGGTGGAAAACATTCCTGGGAACCACAAGTAGAGCCCCGCTGTAATTAAGGCTTGTTTCTGGATTTAAAAAAGGAAAATGCTTTGGGAGCATTTTAATGATGGCCTTTTCAAATTCATGGAAATTAAAATAGATGTGATGTCCAGATTTTATTTCTTTTACTCCAACATTCCGTGCCCATCGAATACCCTCGTCCGGCTGGGCCAGCCCAATGATTTTACTGACATCCTTTCCAGTGATTAATTTTTCACCTTTTAAATGTAGGCAGTCTTCAGGCAGATAAACCCTGTTGGCATTTTCTTCATACCATCTGGCCATCCTGCGGGCTTCTTCTGTCTCTTTTCGAAGTTTTGAGACGGCATCCTTTACTACGTCCACCATGGTTCCGATAATCCATTTGACCATGGGGGCGGCTCCCTTGGAGGGCCACCATCTGAGTCCATAGGCTTCACTACCATCTGGTTGTTTCTCATGGACCTCACAATCCACCGGGAGTTGGAATACCTCATTGATGCGATCCGATGCGCCGCAGAGAACAGCGACGATTGAGGTGCTAATGATATCAGGTGCCTCTGTGGCTAAATTATAAACATGGGGCAGGGCAGAAAGACCGGCTTCAGATGGTAATTTGTTCAATCGGTCCTCGTCTGCCTTCTTTCCCACCCGGTTTTTATCTTGGGAGCGCTTCAGGGGGTTTTTCCATATAAAAGCGTGGGCCACCAGCTTATTTTCAACCAGAAAGTGTGAGATCATCCCAAGCTGAGAGCCGATTCGGTAGGAGGTGGAGGCTTTAAATTTATCCCGAATAAGCTGGGCTGAACGATTGAAGACTTCAGCGTCTGATCGTTCAACCTTTGAATCTCCGTGAAGCTCCAATAGGGCTCGTTCTAAAGCACGCAGGGCCGATAGCCTAAAGCCAACGATCTTGGTGGGTTTCATGCCATGCTGATACCGCATATAGGATTTGGCAAAATTCAAAAACGGTAGAGAAAGGAGTGCGCCCGTTTTCTGTTTTGAGGTGTCATGGTTGCTCCATGTTAAAGCCACCCGCCCCTTACGACCTGAAATAAATACCCAGGGTGTCACATCCCAAACACCAGCATCCCAGTCCAGATCTTCCCCAAAGATGGTCAGTTCATTACGGCACAGGTCAATAAAGCCTTTGAGGTTATGGGCGGCATCACACTCATTTCTTGGAATAAATTGAATGATATCAGACATGACCTGCCCCCTTCAGTTTGATCTCCTTGCATTTTTGGACCACGTCTGCCACTGCAAGAATGGTTCTGTCGTTAACAAAGGCAATTCTTTCATCACCGGTCTGCTCCAGAGTCCTTTCACGTTTTGAAATGAGCTCTTCAAGCACTATTTCATGGGGACCGTCAAGCCAGGCCTGAAATTTCCGGCAGGTGTAACAGGCAATGGGGGCATAGGCCCCGCAGAAACCATACTTTCCACAGGTGCCGACACCTCCGCCTTTGGGTGATGCTATATTGGGGTTTCTAATTCTGCTGGCAGGGTCATCACCCCGTTTTGCCTTTGACTCATCTTCAATAATAATGCCCATAAATGCCTGGGCCATGGGTGCCAACTGCAATGCAATGGCCTTATCAATTCGTTCTATGATTTCCGGCGTTGCCTCAACATAGACACCCACATTCTGAATATCACTATGATCCAGAAGATCAGCAATAATAAGTTCGCCATGGCCCTCCATGGCAGCACGGGTGCCAATGGTTCTGCGAAAACGGGTGGGTGAGACTTTGATTTTTTTTCCGGTTCTTTCTGAAGTCACCTTCAGTTTTTGAAATATCCTGACTATCTCATTGTACAGATATGTTCCATTGCAATGATGACTGAATCCCACCGGGTTTGAACTCAACCAGTTTGGAAAGATTGGAAGCTCTTCAGCATCAATTTTGTCGGTTAAATTCTCCCGATGATATTTTTTTATATTTTCAATATGAATTTCTAAAAGTCGACCAAGGTCATGGTCCAGGGCACGGGATTTCAATTCCTCCCGAATATTTTGTCCCCTTTGCTTGGCCCTTGGCACCTTGAGCAGGTAGCTGGAAGAGCCGTCCTTTGCTTTAAGGACTGTAAGATCCTTTATTTTTAAGGCAGCAAGCTGGATATTTCTTGGTCCCAGTGCCATGTATAAAAGGGTCAAGACATACTGGTGGGTTTGAATTTTGTCCTGGGAATAGGCATCGTGCAGCGCCCCATAGATTCCATGCAATTCAATTTCTGTAAAGGGTCCTTTTTCCGGGTCCATGGTCAGAACCGCTTCCCCCTTAAAGTTTCCCCTGAGTCGTAACTGGTTGAGCAGGGCCGGTACTTCCGGTTGAATTCCCGGATAACCGAGGGCATGCCATTTTTTAAAGAATCCCGCCAAAACTGTAAGATAATATTCTTTTTTAGCAGAAAGCTTGTCTTTGTAGTTTATGATATGGGTACTGCTGATCGTGGACAATAATTTGTCAGAGTAAACCCCCTCAACAAATTTCCAGAAATAGAAAAAAATGTTGTCAGAAAAACTGGCTGATTTTTGTTCAATATAAAAGAGAATTACTTTTTTAAAGGCTTGAACTAAGTTTGAGTCACAATATCTGCCAAACTTATTAAAATCCAGGCAGATATTGTGACTGAGGTCGGCAATCACCCATTTGTCATCCTGGGGGTAAAATTGGAAACCACTCCTGCTTATTGCCAATTCTGGTAGTGACAACAACTCGTTCACTGGTACAGCAGATTTTAAAGGATTCATGACTTTACTCCTTTTTCATTAATTTTTTCTGTAGTTCCAAGGACGCTTCATTCGCTTTTTTCCTGACATATCTTTTCGTGTATGTCGCGGCCATACCGGAAAATTCAGACCAACCCATTAAATAGGAGCGTAGCTTCTTCTCTTCAGCCTCGGAAACATTATTTTGTTCCATTATTTCTGAAAATCTATCATTCCATGTATGTCTTAAAACATGGCTAGTAAGGTTGTCCGGCAAATCGGATATTTTATTTCGCAGGGTTCTGAACACTTTTGTAATACCAGCCAATGACAGGGGTTGCCCAGTACCTGTTGCAGTAAACAGGAACTCATGTCTGCCAGCACCAGGCGTTTTATTTCGTACATTTAAGATATAATCCTCAATCAGTGCTGCAAGGTCATCCTCAAAGGGAAGGATTCGGTCACGGGTCTTGGCGTTGGGTTCATAAGATCGTGGATCGTCCAGGTCGTCAGGAACTCTCCTGATCAGCAGTTCATTGGATTGAAAATTAATATCTTTGATGCGGGTCAGGAGCAACTCCCCTTTTCTGGCTCCCAGAACAAGCATCATTAAAATAAAAAGGCGATTTCTGACCCGCACTTCGGGATACCGCCAGGGGTTTTCAGGAGAATCGGGGCGGATGACATCCATAAGTCGCTTCTGGATGTCAGGGTCAAGTCCTTCCCGACTACCTTTTAAATTGCGCCCCTTGCTCGCCGGCAATCTGGCCTGGATGGCTTCTCTCATCTGCAAACGGGAGGTTTTAAACAAAGAGTGTGCTTTTGATTGTGGTGAGATCTTAGGCATCTGCTGTTGAGCAAGCCAATCCAGGTAGTCCCGGATATATAAAAGGCGGATCAGTTTTGTTTTGTTATCAACGGTACAGATCTGGGTATGAACGGATTTTCGATATTTTTCAATGGGATAGATACCGTTTGTAACGCCGGGTTTAGACAATTCCGGGAAGTTTTCAATATCTTTGCAGAGTTGGCCATAGGTAAGACCAGCTACAGAAACCAAACTCTCAATTTCCACGATGCCGAGCAAATCTTGATCTGAAAAACGCACATCAATGTTAATGGTGTTTGCATATGCCCAGGTGTAGAGATGCATGATCGCCCGGAGATTGGCTGCCAATGTTGCCGAGGACTTGCCTGAAGATCTTTGGATGGCGATGGTGTATACAGTTGGTAAAAATAGAGGCTTTCCATCTGCTTTTTTTATAAGGATGGGAAATCTTTCTCCATCATCAAACCTGAGCCATTTGATATAAAAAGGACTGGGCATAGTTTACACTCCATATGAGTACTGTTCACTACAAAATAGTATAAACTATAATTGTGAGAGTGTAAATCTAAAAATGGCGTAATTTTAATAAATTACGCCATTTTGTTTACATATTTATATTAGGTCATTTTCAGAACGGAATGTCATCATCACCTTGACCACCACCCGTCATACCCGGATCAGCCGGGCTGGTCCCGGGACCTGCTCCGCCCTGATATCCACTGTCAGGGGAAGCTCCGCCGCCCTGGGGGGGGTGCGGAGGTTGATACCCACCTCCACCCTGGCCGCCGTTTTGGTATCCGCCACCGCCCTGGGGTTGATAGCCGCCGCCACCCTGGGGTTGATAGCCACCACCGCCGCCTTGTCCACCTTGGTATCCTCCGCCACCAGCAGCTCCCCCGCCACCGCCGAGGAATTGAACGTTATTGGCAATAATATCAGTACTGTAGTGGGTTTGGCCTTCTTTTTCATATGTGGATGTCTGGAGTTTTCCCTCCACGTAGACCTGACGTCCCTTGGACAGGTATCGCTCGCAATTTTCACCCATTTTCCCGAAAACGGTGACCCGGTGCCATTCGGTTTTTTCCTGGCGCTGTCCAGTGTTTTTATCGGTCCACACATCACTGGTGGCAACTGCCAGTTTTACAACGGCCGTTCCCTGCTGGGAATATCGGATTTCGGGATCACGCCCCAGATTTCCCACTATGATTACTTTATTTACGCCTGCCATGTGATCCTCCTGTTCATTAATATTTATCTACTTTTACACATTGGGTTTTGTACCTTAATCTGATACGCCTGTCAAATATCCGCTTCCTTGTCAGACCGGTCATGCATAAAGGAATTGTTTTCATTTTTCATAGGGAATATCATCTGCTTTGTCATGAAAAGCCGGGCCGGTAAAACAGATAACAGCTTAAAATCCAGCCATAAAATCAGATAGCGGTGGGTTTTCCCATGACACAGCTCATCATATCCCTTTTAATCCGGGTAACCCACAAGCAAGTGGGTGTGGATGTATAATAATGATCTTTACATGCTATACTGAGCGGGGTATATGAAGAAGATGAAAAAAATAGCTTTGGAAAAAAGAATCAAAAGAAGAATCACCGCACGGGATCATATATTTTTTGCAGCCTGTGCACCGGGGTTAAAACGTCTGTGCCACCGGGAACTTATTCAGCAGATGCCCGATTTGAAAAATGTAAACATGATTCCCGGCGGAGTGGAGTTTTCCGGCACTGTTCAAGACTGCTATAAAGCCAACCTTTACCTTCGAAGCCCTTCCCGGATCACCATGCGCATTGCCGGGTTTAAGGCGGAAAATTTCAGAACCCTGGAAAAACGGCTTCAGGAGATCGAATGGGAGTTATACTTAAAAAAAGGTATTGCCTTTTCCTGCGATGCGGTCACCCGCCATTGCCGATTATACCACAGTGATGCCATTTCCCAGAGGGTGGAAAAACAGATCCTGGATTATTTTGATCAATTACCCCATGAAAGAAACAGCTCTGTTGCCCGGGGAATTCAAAGTGCCAGCCAACGGATTTTAATCCGGGGGGAGGATGATCGGTTTGAGATTTCTTTGGACAGCAGTGGTGACGGCCTTTACAAGCGGGGGCTTAAAAAATATGTGGGGGCAGCCCCCCTGAGAGAAACCCTGGCCTTTGCCCTTCTTTCTGCGGCTGAATATACCCCGGGAAAACGTCTCATTGACGGTATGTGTGGATCAGGCTCCTTTTCCCTGGAGGCTGCCATGATCACCCGAAACATGGCCCCAGGATTGTTTCGCTTTTTTAGCTTTGAGCAATGGCCCTGCTTCAGTGAAAAGCAGTGGCACTATTTAAAAAATGAGGCCACAAAACAGATAAAACTTTTAAGCGAACCCACTGTGTTTGCATCTGATCTTGATTTGCAATGCGTGGAGGCCCTGGAAAAGACGGTGGAGGAATTTGATCTGTCATCCACCATCCAGGTGTTTCCAAGTGATTTTTTTGCTTTGAGGCCTGATGTTCTTTCTTCCGGTCCCGGAGTGGCTGTATTAAATCCCCCCTATGGTAAACGCATTGGAAGCCCTGCAACCATAAAAGCATTATATAAACAAATCGGTGAAAAACTGGAATCTGATTTCAAGGGGTGGACGGTTGTCATTATCATGCCGGACCGGCAGCTGGCGGAATCGTTTTCTTTTTCCCATCGTTGGATGCCTTTGTTCCATGGGGGGCTTGAGCTTCATGCCGCCATTGGGCGGGTGTAAGTAAGAGGGGGGATTTGTCAATAGTTTGATGCTTCACATGGGGGATTGATGATTACATCAATGGGTCGGAAAAAGTAAGTTCATCCGGCATAAGTCAACCAAGGATATCTGATTTGCTTTTAAGGGGTATGCATGATTTCATCAATTAAGATTCCAGGTAAAATTCCAGATAATCGTTTCGGTGATGTCATCACCACCATTGATTCCCACACCGAAGGGGAGGGCACCCGTTTGATTGTGGACGGGCTGGGAAATATCCCCGGTATCACCATGACAGAAAAGCTCAACTACTTTAAAACCCATCACGATGATGTGCGATGTTTTTTGACAAGAGCCCCCCGGGGGGGTGAAATTCTGGCCGCCATGGTCACCGATAATGTGACACCGGAGGCTGCCTTTGGCCTCTTATATATGGATGCAAAAAGATATCCTTACCTGTGCGGACATGCCACCATTGGCGCTGTGGTAACCCTTGCCCAATTCGGTTATCTTAAATTAAAAGAGGGCAACAACGTTATCGGGGTGGACACACCGTCGGGGCTCATGACCGTGGAGGTAACATGCCAGGAGCAAGAGGTGGTCTCCGTGGCCATGGATATGGTCCCTTCTTTTGTGTACGATACTGCAAAGGAGATCACAGTGGAGGGATTTGGAAAACTTTGCATTGATCTGGTGTGCACCGGAGGTTTTTTTGCCATGGTGGACACGGAACAGCTGAACCTTTCGCCGGTACTTGAAAATAAAAATGTGCTGGTGGACCTTGGCATGAAAATCATTGATGCTGCCAATGAGCAGCTTAAGGTGGTGCATCCTGTTCGATGGGATGTCACCACCGTGGATGTTACTGAGTTTTATGAATCTACCAATGAAACCCCGGCCACCGGGGGCAGGGGCATGGTGATTTATGGTGAAAGCCATATGGATCAATCTCCCTGCGGTACCGGCACGGCAGCCAAACTGACCCTGCTTCACCATTATGGTAAAATCGGCATGCACCAGCCGTATATCAATGCAAGTCCTCTGGGAACCACGTTTGAGGCTTCCCTTGTGGATAAAACCTGCATTGGAGACCTGGAGGCCATGGTCACCCGGATCAAAGGCCGGGCATGGGTCACCGGCATCCACCATTTTGTCATGGATAAAACAGACCCGTTTAAACAAGGATTTATTATTTGATGCCAGCATTTCCTGATCTGATTGTGTTTAATGCAAGTGTTTGTACCCTGGATGAAGAGGTGCCCCACGCCAGCGCCGTTGCCATATGCGGTAAATATATTCAAGCAGTGGGTGGGGACAAAGAGGTGCTTGCCCTGGCCGGTCCCGGGACCCGGAAAATTAATCTGGAGCAGCAATTGCTGCTGCCTGGATTTACAGATACCCATTTTCATTTTTATGAATGGGCATTAAATTGCGACAGCATTGATTTTTCATCAGTTTTCAGTTTTAAAGATATGGAAAATGCCATACAGGGAAAAGCGTCTGTTCTGCCGCCGGGTCGTTGGATATTGGGCCAGGGATTTAATGAATCCGATTGGCCGGAAAACAAAATGCCTGACAGAGAAGATCTTGATCGGGTGGCCCCCTGCCATCCGGTGTGCATCTGGCGGTGCGATCTTCACCTGGCCGTGGCCAACTCCATGGCCCTGAAACTTGCCGGAATTGACAGGCACTCCCCGGAGCCCCGGGATGGCGTTATTGTAAGGGATGCATCGAAAAGGCCCACGGGGGTACTCAAAGAATTGGCCCCGAACCTGATAAGGGACGCCCTGCCGGAGCTGCCGGAAGCTGAGCTGCTTTGCAATATGGAAAAACGAATGTCCCAGGCCCATGCCCTGGGATTGACCGGAATACATGATATTCGTCTCATGGGAGGAGAAGAAGGCGCCACAGCACTTCAGGCGTGGCAGACCCTTCATGCCCGGGGGAAACTTGCCCTTCGGTGTCATGTCTCTTTGCCCGGTGAAATGACACAACAGGCCGCTGCTCTGGGCTTTCACACCGGGTTTGGTGATGATCTGTTGAAAATCGGGCACTTGAAATTTTTTGCAGATGGGGGCATGGGGGCCCGCACCGCATGGGTCACGGAAAAATATATAGATGCCGCCTATGGCATGGCCCTGACCCCGGTGGAGGAGATTGAAGCTGCGGTGGGGCTGGCCGATGGGGCCGGACTTTCTTGCATGGTCCATGCTGTGGGAGATCGGGCCTGCCATGAAATTATTGATATGTATGCCCGGATTGAAGCCCGGGGGCTCAGCCGGTGCACAATTCCCCACCGGGTGGAGCATGTCCAGATGATCCTGCCGCAGGATCTTCATCGTTTGGCCACATTAAAGAATCTGGCCGTTTCCTGTCAACCGGCCAATTTAAGCATTGATATCTCCATGATTGACCAATGCGTGGGAGAACGGGCAAGATATGCCTACAATCTTAAAAATATCCTGGACAGTGGTGTGCCCATGATGCTCAGTTCCGACGCCCCGGTGGCAGACCCCAACCCCTTTGCCGGGATTTATGCGGCGGTGAACCGGAAACGTGCAGATAAAATCCCAGGGAAGGGATGGTACATGGAACAGGCTCTCACGGTGGCTGAGGCGGTGAAGGGATATTCTTTGACCCCGGCCCGGGCATCCGGCTGTGGGGAATCTCTGGGTTCCATAACCCCTGGAAAACTGGCGGATATGGTGGTAACCGATCGAAATATATTTAAAATACCTCCGGAAGACATCCTTGATACCAAGGTGGTCATGACCCTTTTCAACGGCCGGGTGGTCCATGGATGACAACGATCTTGATGTTGGGTATCTAAGGGCTATTTTTGATCAGTCAGCCGATGGTTTGATGATTTGTGATGCCCAGGGCAGAATACTTAAAATGAACCGCAGTGCTGAACGACTCAATGGAATTAAAGCCTCCGAGGTGTTGGGAAAGAAGGTGGCCAGTCTTGTTAAAGAAGGACAGCTGGACAGATCTGCCACCCAGGAGGTGCTGGAAACCAGTCGTCAGGTCAGTGTGGTCCAGGTCACCCCTAAATCGGGGTATACGCTTCTGGTCACGGGGACTCCGGTGTTTGACACCAATCATGACATTGCCTTTGTGGTGGTGAATGAACGGGATATTTCTCTTATTGAAAACATGCGTCAGGAGCTTGACCGCACCCGGCAGGAATCCGAGAAAATACGAAATGAACTCACGGAATTAAGTCTGCTGGAATTGAAAGAGAACAATATTGTGGCTGAAAGCAATCCCATGAAGCAGACCCTGCATCTGGCCCTTAAACTTGCCGGCATTGATGCCTCCCATATTCTTATCCAAGGAGAATCCGGCACAGGTAAAGGGTTGCTGGCCAAATTCATCCACGCCCACAGCTCCCGGCGAAAAAAAACCTTTATGCAGATAAATTGTGCAGCCCTGCCGGAAAATCTTTTGGAGGCAGAGCTGTTCGGTTATACAAAGGGGGCGTTCACCGGAGCAAAGGAAACGGGTAAACCCGGCCTTTTTACCCTGGCATCCGGAGGCACATTGTTTCTGGATGAAATTGGAGAGATGCCCCCCCGGGTCCAGGCGAAATTATTAAAGTGTCTGGACGATCACGAAATAATGCCCATTGGCGGTACCACGGGAAAAAAGATCGATTGTACCATCATTGCCGCCACCAACCGGGATTTGAACCAAAGGGTTGCCACAAAACAGTTCCGTCTGGATCTGTTGCACCGTCTGAACACCTTCCCCCTTTCCATTCCTCCTTTGCGGGAGCGGCCCGAGGATATCCTGGAGCTGGTAAATCTTTGTCTTAAAAAGTATAACAAAAGATACCGTCGCCGGACACATATGGGGTATAAAGCCTTTGATGCCCTGAAAGCATATGAATTTCCCGGTAATGTTCGGGAACTGATTAATATCGTCAAGCAGGCCGTTGTCATGTGCGATGGAAGGTCTCTTGACGATTATATTATCCATGCCACTGCACCTGCCGGGCGCTGCATTTCGCCGGTTAAATCCACCAAAAATCCCACGGATCTTCCGGGAAAACTCATGGCTGTGGAGCATGATATGCTCCGGCAGGCGGTTCAGCAATGTCGTACCACCCGGGAGATTGCCGAATTTCTTGGCATCAGTCAGCCCACCGTTGTCAGGAAACTGAAAAAACACAGTATGGGCAGGTTAAAGAAATAACACTTGTCGTCATCGTGACACAGCTTGATCGTCACTTTCACCATGCCGGTGAATTTGTGGATCTTATTCCGGGTACCACATTGGAAACAGGATCGCCGGAATAGAAAAATAGAGGTATTTTAATTTCTTGATTCACATTTAGATCAAAGTCTTCAAAACCCCTTTCAATAATATGTTTTGGAGAATATGCTTAGATTCATAATTAAATCTTTTTTGTATTGTCTTTAAAATCAGGATGTTGAGCTTTTAGGGATGATTCATTAATGAATTAAATGCCGATTTTTATTTTTTGTGTTAGAAATTTGGTTGTTAAAATTACTTTTAATTCAGTAGTTTACAATAAATCGTCGGTGGCGGCATGTTAATTGTAATGTTAATTAATTTTTAACTCAACTTTCGGTGTTCGCATTTCGTGGTGGGGTCAGGCTTTCGTTATTGACATTATCGAGGCTTTTTTCGTTGGCAAAGGCCCTGGTCGATAACATCAATAACAAAAGCCTGACCCCGTCGGCACACTGACCCCATCGGTACATTTAAAAATGCCGGCTTTGAAATGAAGCCCGAAAGTTGAGTTTTTAAGATTCATAACAATTGTTCTTTCTTTACCCCTCCATGGTGACGGCCAAATATTTACGATGGTCTTTGGGATTAAAATAGAAAATACAGGACATCCTTCATGAAAGAAAAAACATGGAAACCGTGGTTATTGTTATCTCCTTCACTGGCAGCTGTTTTTTTACTTCTGGTGGTTCCGGTCTGTTTTGTCATTGTTTACAGTTTCTGGCTAAGGGCCCCCAGCGGGCAGGATATCCCTGCCTTTCAGATGGGAAATTACGCCAAGTTTTTCGCAGATTTCTTTTATCCCTCCATTCTTTTGAAAACCCTGAGGGTGGCCCTGGAAACTGTTTTTTTCTGTCTGATCATGGGGTATATTCCAGCCTATTTTTTTTATAAGACCGAATCACGGTTCAAGCCCTACCTCATGGTGCTGGTCATGCTGCCGTTCTGGATCAGCTTCATCATCCGGACCCTGAGCTGGATCAACATACTGGGGGATTCCGGTTTAATCAATCATCTCTTGATGAATATGGGTATCATTAAAAGTCCCCTTGCCATGCTGTACAATGAGGGGGCCGTTATCATGGGACTTTTACAGTATCTGTTGCCCTTTATGATAATGAACATCTATGTGAGCCTGGACGGCATTGATAAAAGTCTTGTGGAGGCTGCCAAAAGTCTGGGGTGCACCGAATGGCAGGCATTTCGAGAGGTGACGCTTCCCCTGAGCCTGCCCGGTGTGAGTGCCGGGTGTCTTCTGGTGTTTGTCCTCACCTGCGGTACCTATCTGCCCCCCATGATTCTTGGGGGACCGGGCAACGGCATGATTGCCAATTTGATTTTCAAGCGGGTTATCGGCACCCTGGACTGGCCCTTTGGATCTGCCATCAGCACCATTTTGCTCTTATTGCTGATTCTCATTGTTTACACCTACAACCGGTACCTGGGTATCAATCAGATTTTTAAATCCATGAGTAATTCATGACGGTTTTTATTAACCATAAAACCCCCGGGCAACCTCAGCAGAGCCGCCCCCCGACGGGCAATAGGAACCGGACAATTGAGCTGTCTACAGTTCCGGTCCGGGCCCATTGCCCGTCGGGGGGCGGCGGTATAATACCATTTAGCTCCGCGTCTACGACCCTATATTTGTTGTGTTCGCCAGGAGATGCTCGTTTATATGAAATACGCCTCAAATCAGGGGTGTGTTTCAGGCTTTGTTGTGGGTAGGCCCGGCCCGGGCATGGCAATTGTGTAAAAAAAACGTAAGGATCTAATATGAAAAAATTCATTTCCGGATGGTCATTGATAAAACTTTACACCCTGCTGATTTATGTGTGGATGTTCACTCCCATTGTGGCCGTGGTGATCCTGGCGTTTAATCCCCAGCAGTTTGGCACCTTTCCCATGGAAGGCTTTAGTTTTAAATGGTTTGTGAAGCTTTCCCGCAATGCCACTATTCTGGATGCCTTTAAAAATTCCCTGGTGCTGGGGGGATTTACAGCGGTGTTTTCAACGGCCATTGGGGTTCCTGCGGCCATGGCGTTCATTCGATATGATTTCAAGGGCAAAGACTTTTTAAATACCCTGCTCATTGCCCCCATCATGATTCCCGAGGTGGTGTTGGGGGTGGCCCTGCTTTTGTTTATCCGGTGGCTGCAACAGCCCAAAAGTTTTGCCTTGCTGCTCATTGGCCATGTGGTGCTTACCTTGCCCTATGTGCTGCTCATTGTCCAGGCAAGGCTTGTGGGGATAAAAAAAGAATATGAGGAAGCGGCCCTGTCCCTGGGGGCCAGTCCCTTTCAAACCTTTAAGGAGATCACCTTTCCTTTGCTGGCCCCGGCCATTTTTGCAGGCATGCTGTTTTCTTTTACCATCTCCTTTGATGATGTAACGGCAACCCTTTTCTGGGCAACGGCCCAGAATCAGACGGTGCCTGTAAAGATATTTGGTATGTTGAGAAATTCCATCAGTCCGGAAATCAATGCCCTGGGAGCGGTGATGATTGTTCTTACCGTTTCCATTCCCCTTGCGGCAGGCTACGTGACCCGGCGCTTTGCCCGGGGAAGTAAGTAAAAATAACCGCCACGGGCGGACCGTATTCTGACCTCGTTCCGCCCACAACAAAGGTAGAAATATTCCCCGGGTTTGCGGGGCATTTCATATAAAAAAAAATTGAGTTGCCAACGGATGTACCTGGTTTTTAACCTGAAACAATTAAGGAGAAAAGAATGGGAAAAAATTTGGAAAAACGATTGGACGAAGTGTATGAAAATTACAAGAATGGCAATATCTCCCGCAGGGATTTTGTTAAGTTCGTCGGTATTGCCGGTGCATCCCTTGGCATCATGGCCGGACCTTCCGGACTGGTGAGCCGGGCCTTTGCCGCAGACAAATCCATTACCTGTCACTCCTGGGGCGGCACCACCTCTGAAGCATTGAGAAAATTTGCCTTTGATCCCTTTACCAAGTCCACGGGCATCAAGGTGATTGATGCAGCCTTCACCGGCATGGATGCCTTTTTAACCCAGGTGAAAGCATCCATTCCACCGGGGGGAGAGTTTAACATTGCCCATTTAAGTGCTGTGTATGATTATGCCCGGTACACCGACCTTGGGTTTGGGGTGGCCCTGGATGAGGCCAAAATTCCCAATTTGAAAAATGTTATGACAAAAATGACAGAAACCCTGCGTAAAATTTCCAAGGGGACTCTCTCCGCCGTGCCCTACGATCTGGGCCAGACCGGTATTGCCTACAACACGGATAAAATATCCAAAGAAAAAGCCGAAAAGCTGGGGGCCTCCCTGTTGTATGACAAAGACTTGAAAGGAAAGATAGGCTCCTGGGGCGGTGATTTCAGGACAAACATGTGGTATGCGGCCCTGCACACCGGTCAGAGCCCCAATAACATCACGGATGAGAAGGCCGTGTGGAATGCCTTAAAGGAACAGCGGGGGTTGATCAAGAAATATTGGGCATCGGGATCGGAACTCATGAGTCTTTTGGCCAACGGCGATATCTATGCCACAGTGGCATGGTCCGGTCGGGTGGCAGCATTGCAGAAACAGGGCCATCCCATCGGGTACCTGGCCCCGGACGGCACCTATTCCTGGATGGAGTACATGTATGTGCTTAAGGGCACAAACCTTGATGTGGCCCAGCAACTGCTCAACTTCATGCTGGAACCGGCTGCATCCATTGCCGTTGCCCAGGGTCAGAATTATCCCACCAGCCTGGATCCCACCAAGATTGATATGCCCGAAGATGTGAAGAAACTTCCTGCCTTTGATCCCACAGGAAAGTTGGATGGATACTTGTTTGCCGATCCTGCCTATTGGAATGCCCATCAATTGGACTGGGCCGAAAAGTGGGACCGGATCATGGCTGGCTGATTGCGTAAAGGTCAACACCCCTTGAGCTAAGGGCTCAAGGGGTATTTTAAAACAGTGGGAGAAAATGGTTTGACACAAGAAAAAAATCCGGCTTTTGTCAGGTTTCAGGGAATTGAAAAACGGTATGGCAAGGTGGTGGCCGTGAAAAAAATGGATCTGGAAATTCCGGAAGGTGCATTGGTCACGCTATTGGGGCCTTCGGGGTGCGGGAAAACCACCTTGCTGCGCATGCTGGCAGGCCTTGAGACACCCACCGGTGGGGATATTTTCATCAAGGGAAAGCGCATTAATGATACCCCCATCCATAAACGGAATCTGGGCATGATTTTTCAGAATTATGCCCTGTTTCCCCATAAAAGTATTTTTGACAACGTGGCCTTTGGGTTAAAATATCGGGCTGTTCCTAAATCTGAAATAAAGGACAAGGTTGAAAAAGCCCTGGAAACGGTGCGCCTTCCCGGGGTGGGAAACCGAAATCCCTCCCAGCTTTCCGGGGGGCAGCAGCAGCGCATTGCCCTGGCCCGGGCCATTGTCATTGAGCCCGATGTGCTGTTGATGGACGAGCCTTTGTCTGCCCTGGATGAAAATTTAAGGGAAGACATGCGCCGGGAAATTGATAATCTCCAGGCTGAACTGGGGGTGACCACCATTTTTGTCACCCATGATCAAAGAGAAGCTCTTTCCATGTCAGACAAGGTGGTGGTGATGAAGGACGGGCTTGTCCAGCAGGAGGGCACCCCCGAAGAGGTTTACAATAATTCTGCCAACCATTTTGTGGCTGATTTTTTGGGACATTCCAATTTTTTAAGTGCTGTGGTTGAAGAAAAACACAACGATGTTCTCAAAGTCCGCCTGGATGATAAGAGCAGTTGCCTGGTGAGCCCGGTGGGGAATTTTGAAAAAGGGGATAAGGCGGAAATCGTGATCCGTGCCCAGAAAATGAAACTGGGGTACCAGGACGAACACTCCCCGGAAGAAGATATGAATTTTTTTCACGGCACCATTGTGGACCGCAGTTACATGGGGGGCGAGGTGAGTTATTTTGTGGAACTCCCCGGAAAACAGGTGCTGCATGTCATTAATTTTGTGAAACGTTCTCCCTATCGTCGGGGGGACGATGTGTATGTGAAAGTGGACCCATTTCATTGTCGATTGCTGCAATCATGAGCTGATTCTTCCCATATATTCGGTGTTGTGATCAACCCTTTTTACTTGATGACTTCTTTTTTGCGAAACCGGCCATAAAAAATGGAGTCATCACGTTTTAACAGGAAAATTGCGTTTTGGCGAAGGCAAAGGTGAAAACAGCGTGGCAGAACTTTCAAATTTCATTCCCTTGAAAAAGAGTTTTCTGTGGGTCAAGCAACATCTGGATCCCTCTTGGAGCTATATTGTCATTGAAAACAATGGAAACTCACAGGGATTGTCCTTGTTTAAGATGGATCACAGGGTTTATGCCTGTTTAAAACAAGAGAATTACACTTGGCAACAGGTCATTGACATGGATGTTTCCAGGGAATACTTAGTGATACGGATTCCGCCTGATAATGAGGAAACGCGTTTGGGCAGGATCATGGGGCTCGGGTTTCCCGGAAATACAGTGTATTATTTATACAAAGCTGAAGAGATAAGAAAATGAAAGAAAATCTGGATGGGCGGCTGACAATCCGCTTTGAGCATTCAAAAAAAGAGGCAGATGTGCCATTGTCCACCTTGGTGGATGGTGCGGTGAAATTTTTGGAATTTTACGGAAATGCGCAGTTCTGTGGCCGTGAATTTATTGCCGTTACAGGGCAGGGAAATGGAAAAACCAAGCTGGCCGCACTTTTGGGGGCCACGGGGTATGAAGCGGATGCCATGGGTTTTTTTTCTGCGGTGTTTGGGGCCATTGGCAGTGCCCGGGCACAGCATCTGGTCGTAAATGAAATAACAATTCCCCATATGCTGCTGGTGGCATTGCTGGAACGGGTGATACCGGGACATGGGTATCTTTCCATTAAAAATCCCCAGCGCCTGGAAGTGACCACCAATCTGGATATCCCGGATGACCGGCGGGGGGATCTCCAGAAGGTCATGGATAAATATCCAGTGCGCCTTTCCCGACATACCATTCGGCAGATGATGGTCTCCCGGGATGTGGCATATCAATACATGCCCTTTGTGGAAGAACTGGGTTCTGTGGGCCATGTCAATACCTGGATTGGTCAGTTCCATGAAGGATTGCTGGAGCAGATGTACCAGAACCGGGTGATTTTTTTGCTTAATATGAGCTGCCCTGTCTATTGTCGGTTTTGCTTCAGAAAACATAAAGAGTCCAGGAATGAAAACAATCCCACGGTGGAAGATGTAAAAGCAGCAGTAAAGCATGTGGCAGATTCTCCCTCCATCAAGGAGATTGTGGTCACCGGGGGAGACCCTTTTTTGAACCGGGCCAACATGGCCGCCACCATTGACGGACTCATGGCCGTGGATCATGTCCAGACCCTGCGCCTTGCCACCCGGTCGGTGGCCTATTATCCAGACCTGTTTCTGGAAAATGAAAAGGCCTATCTTAAATATCTCAAGCAAAAGAGTCTGGAACTCCAGCAGAACGGCAAACGCATGGAGCTTGCCACCCATTTTATTCATCCCGATGAAGTTTCTCCTGAAGCCCTTGATATTATTTCTGATCTGGTAAAAAATGGTATTGCCGTGTATATCCAGACCCCGTTTTTAAGTGACTGCAATGACACAGGACCTGAGCTGGTGAAATTGTTTCATCTTCTCCGGGGGGCCGGGGCTGAGCTGCACTATATTTATATTCCCTGCAGTCCCATCCATGGGAATTCCATTTATTGGAAATCCCTGTCCGACGGTATCTACATGGCAAAACACCTTAGAGCCCATTTGTCAGACCGGGTGATGCCACGGATCTGCACGGCCACCCCCATTGGTAAGATGGACTGGCACACCAGTGGCTGGGCCGTGGAGCGGGTGGCGGACAATGAAAATTTTGTGTGGATCAGAACGCCGTATACCCCGGCATATTTTAAGGTATTTGCTCCCTTGACGGAAAAATTGACCAATATCCGCACCAATGCCGAGGGCACCATTGATATCCAGTACATGGCAAAAATCGGGGATGACAGTCTCCTCCTTGGGGAACGCCCTGTTAAGGTTGCCCCGAAAAATGCGTTGGCAATGGATGCGGATGTGTCTGCCCTTAAGGAGGAATTAATTGCCACCTGTCAAACAGACGTTTCCATGGTGGAAACAAATATTAAAGGCCTTTCCCGCCTCCATGAAACAAGGGTTCTTGTGGATGCAGATGGGGTGGAAAAAGAGGCGTTAGCCTACATCGCAGAAGATAGCCGGATAACCGATGTGGTGGTCACGGCCAGGGAAGATGCAATGGACAGTCTTTATGTTATTTCCAAATTTGTTCGACAATTGCAGGATATTTCCCACGTCAATGCCGTGCGACTGCGATCCATGGCCTTTGCAACAAGTCCAGAAATTTACACCCTGGGGGTGGTCAATACCCTGGGGGATCTGAACCGATTGTCTGTGGTTAATCCCTTGCGACTTGAAATTGAAACCTGGTTTGTACAGGATCAGGAGGTTCAGCCCATCCATGCCGCCGTGGCAAGGCGGCTTAACAACAAGGGCATCACCGTTTACGCCAATGTGCCCTTGCTGGGCGGTGTAAATGACACAGATACCGCCATCCATGATCTGGCCTATGTCCTTCGACGATCGGGCATTGAGTTTCATCATCTTTATGTGGCGGGACTGCCTGTCCAGGGGCAATGGAATATAAAACATCCCGTGGATTCCTATGATGTCATTGACATTGCCACCATGGTGAGACGGGAAGGGTCGGGCCGGGAGATTCCCAGATACATCATTGCAACGCCCCTGGGTGAGGTGGATTATGGATTAACTTCTCAATTTATCCGGCAGGGGGATGCGCTAAAGATCAAACTCACCTGTTATGATACAGACTATTATCGATCCATGGACCCAAGGTTCTGCTTTCCCAAAGGTGTGGATCAGGATCTGGATGGACACCCTGTTATGGAACTGCCGGGATTTGTTAAAACCAATGATTTTCCCATTTCCTGATTTGGAGGCTGAATGATGAGATATCCCTATATTGATTATTGTGATCAGGTAAAGATTTGTCCGATTTTTGAAGGGTTGACAGGGGACCCCCTGGTGCTGGATCTGGGTGCAGGGTCTCCGGTGTATGACAAGGTGGATCTTTATGATCAAAAGGCTTTCCAGGCATGGCTTGATGGCATGATGGATGGACAATACACCTGGGGGGTGGCCTCCTATCTGGAAAACCGGGAACCTTTGCTGACCTATCCCCAGATGCGCAGGGAACAGCGGTATTACCACCTGGGCCTGGATATTATTGTGAATCTGGACGCCGAGTTACATGCCCCCCTGGATGCCACGGTGGTACACAGTGATTACGAAGAAGGGCCGGGAAATTATGGTGGTAATGTGCTGTTGCGCCATGACAGTGATGATTTTGAAACCTTTTATTCCCTGTATGGGCATTTAAACCGGAAACAATTACCCCGGGTGGGGGATGCCTTTGGGGCAGGGGATACCTTTGCTGTGATTGGAGATTTCCATGAAAACGGCAACTGGTTTTACCACACCCATCTCCAAGTTATTACCCAGAAAGGCTATGAGCAGGGCTGGGTTTCCAAAGGCTATTGCACGGCCGGGGATCTGGCTGTCATGGATGGAATCTGTCCTTCGCCTTTGTCTTTGTTTAAGGTTTGAATTCGGTTTTTATATAACCGCCACGGGCGGACCGTATTCTGATTCGGTTCCGCCCACAACAAATATGGGATCGTAGACGCGGAGCCAAATGGTATTATACCGCCGCCCGGCCCGGCCCGGAACTGTAGACAGCTCAATTGTCCGGTTCCTATTGCCCATCGGGGGGGCGGCTCTGCTGAAGTAAACTTGGATGCTGCCTTTTCATGTAAACTGCCATGGGCAGACCTTAAAACTTGAAAATCCCCTGATCGAACTTAACTGATCAGGGGATTTTTATGTTTTAAAATTTATCTAAAATGGGAGATGTCAGTTTTAACCTCCAAAGGAGGCATCATCCATATCCACGGCAACAGAACTTGTGGTTTTCAAGGCTTTGAGATTACCCATGGTGATGGGCAGCTGGGTGTCCACAAAAAATTGCAGGGATTTAACCACACCGTCATAAAAGGGTTTGTCTTTCTTTTTGGCTTTTTCAAGTTTCCGGGCTGCCACAGACGCTCTCCACAGAAGCATCCAGGCCACCACCACGTCGCCCACGGCATCCTGAAAGGGATGGGCATTGGCAAAGGCATTTAATACCTTGGCGGACATAGCTGTCTGTCCCATGTGCATGGCCACTTCAGCCATGCTGTTCATGGCCAGCTCAACTTTTTCTGCCTGTTCTTTCAAGGCTTCAATCTCTTTGGCCCCTGCCACGGCTTTTTGCATCTCTCCAAAAAGATCCATCACAGGTTTGCCTTTGTTCATACCAAGTTTCCGGCCCAGAAGATCCATGGCCTGGATGCCGTTGGTACCCTCATAAATAAGGGTGATGCGGCAGTCTCTCAGCAATTGTGCCATGGGGTATTCTTCAATAAAGCCATATCCGCCATATACCTGCATGCCCTGGCTGCACACTTCAAAGGCCCGGTCCGTGACATAGCCTTTGGCAATGGGGGTGAGGATCTCCACCATGCCCTGGTATTTGGCCCGCTCCTCCTGGGTTTCACCAATGGCGGCAAGATCTGCACAGTAATTTACATAGTAGAGAATGCTTCGCATGCCCTCCACTAATACCTTCATTTTCATCAACTGACGCCGAACATCAGGGTGGTTGATGATGGCCACGGATTTGGCCTCGGGATTCATCATTTCCAGGAGATTTTTTCCCTGGACCCGTTCCCTTGCATAGTTCACGGCATACATGTAGGCAGAGGTGGCACAGGCAAATCCCTGGTAGCCAACCAGGAGCCTTGCCTCGTTCATCATGACAAACATGGCCTTCATGCCCTTGTTTTCTTCCCCCAGAAGGGTTCCCACGCAATTGCCGTTGCTGCCAAGGGCCAGAGAGCAGGTGCTGTTGCCGTGGATGCCAAGTTTGTGCTCAATGCCGGTGCAGATGACATCATTAAATTCACCCGGAGTGCCGTCTTCGTTGACCCTGTATTTCGGCACCAGGAATAAAGAGATGCCCTTGGTGCCCTCGGGGGCGCCTTCAATGCGGGCCAACACAGGATGGATGATGTTTTCTGTAAGATTGTGCTCTCCACCGGAAATGAATATCTTTTCACCGGTGATGCTGTATGTACCGTCATCATTTCTTTTAGCCGAGGTGGTCAATGCACCCACATCGGAACCGGCACCGGGTTCAGTGAGAAGCATGGTACCGGCCCATTTACCGGAATACATGTTTTTGAGGAAGATTTTCTTTTGCTCATCGGTTCCAAACTCTTCCACCAGCTTGCCGGCCCCGTGGGTGAGACCGGGGTACATCATAAAAGGATAGTTGGCACCGTTGAAATATTCCATGGCTGCAGAAGCAATGGTTCTTGGCATGCCCTGTCCGCCCCATTCCGGGTCTTCGGTCATGGCCAGCCATTCGCCTTCATTAAAAAGATCATAGAGGCGCTTAAAGGATTTTGGTGTGCTCACCACACCGTCCTTGAGAGTGCACCCTTCCTGGTCTCCTTCCTGCTGGGTGGGCAAAATTTCTTTGATGGCCAGATTTCTTGCCTCGGATACAATGAGATCAATGGTTTTTTTGTTGAATTCAGCAAAATCTTCGCTTTTTTTAGCAAGGGATGCAGCATCCAGCAGTTCATGAAGTAAAAAATCAATGTCCCTTCGATCAGAAATAAATTGTGCCATGGGGTGTCCTCTCCTGAAAATAGTTGTGACAGCAGGTGGTTTTTGTGCCGTTACAACCGTTGAAAATTTAGATAATAAGTGAATTGCTCTTCATTTTTTATTCTGCTATGATCCCCCGGGTTTCTTTGGATGGATCATTCAGTGTCTGGTCTTTGTTAAAAAAACTTGACCATTTATTATTATGGTAAAAAATTGGTGCAGTTTGTTGTTTTTAAGTTTATGTATGAAGATTTTTTGTTGTCTTTTGTTTATGAATATTTAAAATGAATGCTTATTCATTGCATGCGTTGACAGCATAGTCAATGAAAAATTTAAATTTATGGAAAAAAAGTGTATGGAAAAAATATTAATCAGTGGGTGCCTTTTGGGAATGAATGTGCGTTATGATAATAAAAATCAATCTATTGAAAGTGAGATTGTTATAAAATGGCAGCGGGAAAGCCGTCTGGTGGTGGTGTGCCCGGAGGTGGAAGGGGGGCTTTTTGTTCCAAGGCCTCCGGCGGAAATTGTGGAGGGGGGTGGTGAGGATGTACTCAATGGAAAAGCCGGTATTTTAAATAAAAACGGTGAAGATGTGACGGCTGCATTTATCCGGGGAGCCGAGATTGCCCTTGAATTGGCAAAGCGGTTTTCCATCCGTATTGCCATACTCAAGGAAAAAAGTCCTTCATGTGGCTCATCTTCTATTTATGACGGTTCATTCAGTGGGAAACGAATTCCCGGTCAAGGGGTTACTGCGGCGTTGTTAAGGAAAAACGGCATTAAAGTCTTTTCAGAAAAACAACTTGCTGCTGTCCAGGAATATATAGGCCTGTTACCGAATTAACTCAAGAATCATAAGTTTTTATGGGTTGTTTAAATATTAAACCGGAATAAAAGCGTTGTAAGGGAGCTTACAGGTTTTAATTTAGCTCTTAGACAAAGCAGTGTTTTTAAAAAGTAATTTTTTGAAATTTATAAAAGGCAAATCAATAAATTGTGATTTTCTTAAGGGTTGAAAAATAATCATTTCAATGAAATATTCAAATTTAAAGGAAATTATGATGAAAATGGATGAATACCGAAGAATTAAAAAAATCTGGATAAAAAAGAATTGATTGAATATATTGGTTAGGGTACCCGTGGGCTGCCGTTTATAAGATAATTTATTTTCCCGCAAAATAAATTTGTCCCTGTTTTTGTAAAAACGGTTTGCCAAATAGACCATTAAAGGTATACGATTTTAACTGTTTTTTTGAGTTTGCATGGATAACACCACTCTATTTTAAATACTCAACTTTCGGGCTTCATTTCAAAGCCGGCATTTTTAAATGTACCGATGGGGTCAGGCTTTTGTTATTGATGTTATCGACCAAGGCCTTTGCCAACGAAAAAAGCCTCGATAATGTCAATAACGAAAGCCTGACCCCACCACGAAATGCGAACACCGAAAGTTGAGTTAAATAGTAAAGATGTTGACGAGTGGTGAATGGATAAAAATAAGGAGAAAGAATGCAATTTATTGTAACAGGATATGATGGAACGGATGATAAGGCTCTGGACAGGAGAATGGCTGCCAGGGAAGCACACCTTGCCATGGCAGGGGATATGCATAAAAAAGGCCGCTGGCTTTATGCCGCCGCTATTTTGGATGAGGCAGGTAAAATGATGGGTTCCATGATTGTGTGTGATTTTGATTCCAGAGAGGCCATGGAGGCAGAATGGCTCAATAGCGAACCCTATGTGACGGGGAAGGTCTGGGAACGTATTGAGATTAAAAAGGCCCAGGTGGCACCTTTTTGTGCTCCTTAGATTGCTTTGATCTTATTAACTTAACTTTCGGGCTTCATTTCAAAGCTGGCATTTTTAAATGTACCGACGGGGTCAGGCTTTTGTTATTGATGTTATCGACCAAGGCCTTTGCCAACGAAAAAAGCCTCGATAATGTCAATAACGAAAGCCTGACCCCACCACGAAATGCGAACACCGAAAGTTGAGTTATTAATTTCATGGGATGCAATACTTTTTTTGTAAAAAAACTCAAATCAAGGGAAATTCTTGAGCGTTGTCCTGGGCAAACCAAGGTGAAATACAAGTTTTGCCCGTGGCGTTTTTATATGAGATACTCCGTAAATCTGAGGGATATCTCAAGATTTGTTGTGGGCGGAACCGGATCGGAATACGGTCTGCCCGTGGCAGTTATATGAATTGTTTTATTACAAGGAGGAGAATGTAATGAAGAAAATTATGATGCTGACCCTGGGGCTTTTCATGGTATTGTCCGTGGGATTTTCTGCAAGTGCCAAAACAATGACCGTGGGTCTGGATGCCGATCCGGTTTCCCTGGATATCCATGTGCAGCTGTCAGGCGGTATGCTTCAACTTTCCCACTGGTGCTTTGATCCCCTGGTCCGTTGGACCCAGGAGATGACTTTTGAGCCCCGTCTGGCCACAAAATGGGAGCGCATTAATGAGTATCGCATGCGTTTTTATCTGCGCAAAGGCGTAAAGTTTCACAGCGGCAATACCTTTACTGCCAAGGATGTTAAATGGACCTTTGACCGCATGAGAAACAGTGTGGATTACAAAGGTCTCATTGAACCGTTTGTGGGTGTTGCCATTGTTGATGACTATACAGTGGATATTGTTACGGCAAAACCCTATGCGCTTCTTTTGAATATGGCCACTTATTTCTTTGCCATGGACAGTGAATTCTACTCCGGCAATGATGAGAACGGCCAACCCAAGGATGCCATTGTAAAAATCGGCCCCTCCTTTGCCCTGAACAATGCTTCGGGTACCGGACCTTATGTGGTTACCTCCCGGGAACATGGCGTAAAAGTGGTGTTTGAGCGCTTTAAGGATTATTGGGATACAAAATCCCCGGGTAATGTGGATAAAATGATCCTCACCCCCATTAAAGAAGATGCCACCCGGGTGGCCGCCCTTTTGTCCGGTGATGTGGATTTCATCACTCCGGTGCCCCCCCAGGATTTTAAACGCATTGATTCCGATCCCAACGTAAAGCTGGTTACTTGTAACGGCGGTCGTATTATTACCCTGCAGCTCAATCAGAAAAGACGTCCTGAGTTTAAAGATGCAAGGGTACGCCTGGCCATGGCCTATGCCATTAACAATGCCGGTATTGTTAAAAAAATCATGAAAGGCACTGCCACTGTGGCAGCCCAGCAGGGACCTGAAGGATATGCCGGCTACAAACCTGAATTGACCCCCCGGTATGACCTTAAAAAAGCCAAGGCTCTCATGAAGGAAGCAGGACTTGAAAAAGGCTTTGAGTGCACCATGATATCCCCCAATAATCGCTATGTTAATGATGAAAAAATTGCAGAAGCCGCCACCCAGATGCTGGCAAAAATTAACATTAAAGTAAATTTAAAGACCATGCCCAAGGCCCAGTATTGGGACGAGTTTGATGCCCAGGTTGCCGATATTCAGTTGATTGGATGGCATTCTGATACAGAGGATTCCGGTAATTTCAGCGAATTTTTGATGATGTGCCCGGATAAAGCCACGGGGTACGGCCAGTATAACAGCGGCAACTACTGCAATAAAAGAGTGGATGAGCTGACCCTGGCAGCCCAGGCCGAAGTGGACCTGGCAAAACGGGCTGACATGCTCAAAGAGATTGAACAGATCCTTTATGATGAAGCTGCCTTTATTCCTTTTCATTGGCAGAATCACTCCTATGCCGGTAAAAAAGAGCTTGGCATTGCACCGGTTATCAACTCCATGAATTTTCCTTACTTTGGTGATATTGTCGTAGAATAATTGTCATGGGCAGGCCTGGTTTTTTTCAGTCGGGTCTGCCTGGAACAAAGCAGAACTTTCACCTGAATCCATGACCGCTCCATGGGGGAATCCAATGCTGTGACTCTCCTGTGGTGTGGTCTCCAAACATGAAGAAGAGTCTCTATGTTTGCATTTATTATCAGAAGAATTACCCAGGCCATTTTTGTCATGCTTGTGATCAGCATGGTGGGATTTGCCATTAAAAATAAAATTGGAGATCCGGTGCGGGATCTTGTGGGCGAGCGGGTAACACCGGAAGAGCGGGCCCAGATCCGGGATCAATTGGGACTCAATGACCCATTTGCTGCGCAATATTTACGGTTTCTTAAAAATGTGACCAAAGGAGACCTGGGCCAATCCTTTTTTTATAAAAAACCGGCCCTTGATGTGATTGTGGGCAAGGCACCGGCCACCCTGGAACTGGTGTTTGGCGCAGCCCTGATTATCATATTGGTTTCCATGCCCCTGGGGGTATACACGGCTTTAAAGCCCCAGAGCGCTTTTTCCCGTTTTGTCATGGGGTTCAGTACCCTGGGGGTTTCCATGCCGGTGTTTCTCACTGCCATCATGCTTATCTATGTATTTGGAGTGAATCTGCACTGGCTTCCTTCCTATGGCAGGGGAGAAACCGTGGATCTGTTTGGTAACGGCTGGTGGCAGACCGGTTTTTTAACCCTGGACGGTCTGGAGCATTTGATTTTGCCCTGTATCTCCCTGGCGTCCATTATGCTGCCTTTGTTCATCCGGCTCATTCGTTCGGAAATGATGGAGGTGTTGGAAACTGAATATATCAAATATGCCTGGGCCAAGGGGTTGAGTCCCATGCGTATCTGGCTGGTCCATGCCTTTAAAAATACCCTGCTTCCTGTTGTCACGGTGTTTGGGGTACAGATCGGTATCATGTTTGCCTTTACCATTCTGACGGAAACCGTTTTTCAATGGCAGGGCATGGGATATATGTTCCTGGAAGCAGTGGAACGATCGGATATTTCCCTTCTCATTGCCTATCTCATTGTGGTGGGATCGGTGTTTGTGCTGGTAAATACCCTGGTGGACATTCTGTATGGTTTTATTAATCCCACAGTGAGAATAGCAGGCAGAAAGTAAACTACCCCTACCCTAAAGGGATAGCGGCTTTTTAAAAAGCCGTAATGTTTTAGAGTGGTAGCTTTTAAGAAATCTTCGGATTTTGAGAAAGTTTGAGTTTACCAGACTCAGGTAGAAGAAATTCTACCTACGATAGATAGGTTATGACACAAATGATTGCCGCCCCAGATCAGCATCGAATGTCGCTTGTATTTAAAAAAGGTTGAGGGAAGACCCAGTGATATAAGCTTTGAAGCCTATTTATCTTTGTCGAGGGGAAGTCGGATTTTCCAATTGGTAATAGATTGGAAATACGCATAACCTGAAGAGGAAAAACTTTATATTAGTTTTTGTACTTAATCAAAAAAAAGAGCCACTAATGCCCTGCAAGCCTTCAAAAGCTAAAAGATTATTAAAAGAAGGCAAGGCCAAGGTAATAAACCGAATGCCATTTACAATCAAATTAATATTTGGTTCAAGTGGATATAAACAGCCGGTGATTGTAGGTATGGATACTGGCTCTAAAGTTATTGGATGTGCTGCTATTGCTAACAATCAAGTTGTTTATCAATCTGAAATCCAGATCAGGCAAGATGTTTCAAAAAAAATGCAAGTTCGGAAGAATTACAGGAGAACGAGAAGGGGAAGAAAAACAAGATACAGACCTGCTCGTTGGGCTAATCGGGCTTCCATGAAGAAAAAGGGGCGGTTGGCTCCAAGCATTAAATCAAAAGTAGAATCTCATTTAAGAGAAAAAGTTTTTGTAGAGTCTCTCCTGCCAGTTACTGAATGGATTGTAGAAACCGCCAGTTTCGATATTCACAAAATCAACAATCCAAACGTGAATGGGAAAAGTTATCAAGATGGAAATCAAAAAGGCTTCTACAATATTAAGGCTTATATCCTGAGTAGGGATAATTATAAATGTCAGTCAAGGCAGAAAGTCGAGCATTCTAAGAAACTCAATGTTCATCATATTGTTTTTAGATCAAAAGGAGGAACAAATACGCCTGATAATTTAATTACTTTGTGTGAAAATTGTCATAAAAATCTTCATGCTGGAAAATTTAAATTAAAGACCGGAAAATCCAGAACAAAACATGCAGCTGAACTTGGAATAGTTAAATCTCAATTAAAAAATTATTGGGATTTTAAGGAAACTTTTGGATATGAGACTAAATATTTTAGAGAGCAAATTCTTAAATTAGACAAAACTCATTATCTTGATGCTGTGGCGATCTGTGGACAAGCGGATGTTAAATTATTGGATAAAATATTTCATAAAAAACATATACCTTCAGGTGATTATCAGCTAACAAAAGGTAAGAGATCCGAAAAAAAAATTCCAACCGGAAAATTATTTGGATTAAGGAAATTTGATTTGATTAGAACAAGTAAGGCAGTTGGGTTCATTAAAGGTAAAAGAAGTTCAGGTTATTTTGCCTTAATGGATATTTTTAATAACACGCTAACTGCTTCAGTTAATGTCAAAAAGGATTGTCAAAGACTGACAGCAAGAACTACAACTATTATACAGGAGATGGCAATTCCTCCCCTACCCTAAAGGGGTAGGGGTTTCCTTGCCACAAAAACATATGAAAGCATCTCTTAAGCGATTTAAAGAATCTTATTTTTTTTACAGTTTCAAGCGGGATAAGGTGGCTATGGTCAGCTTTATCATCCTGGTGCTCTTTCTTTTGTTGAGCATCGGTGCCCCCATTATCTCCCCTTATAATCCCTATGATTCAGCCAACATTGATATCATGAATTCCGAAATTCCTCCGGCCTGGTATGAAGAGGGATCAACACAGTTTCTTCTGGGCACAGACAATATGGGTCGAGATCTGTTGTCCACCATGTTTTACGGATTGCGTATTTCGGTGATGATTGGTCTTGGAGCGGTGTTTCTCCAAGCCATGATCGGTATCATGGTGGGACTCACCGCAGGGTATGTGGGGGGAAAGGTGGATGCCGTACTCATGCGCATGGCAGATATTCAGTTTTCCTTTCCCTATCTCATGGTGGCCATTTTCATCAGTGCAGTATTTCAGATTCTATTTGGCATTGGCAGTTATGAAAAACTTGCCGTGCCCCTTCTTGTTGTCATCATCGGGCTTTCTGAATGGCCGGTGTATGCAAGGACCATCAGGGCTTCGGTCATGGGGGAGAAAAATAAGGAATATGTGGAGGCAGCAAGGGTGATCGGTCTTTCCCGGCCGGTGATCATGGTGCGCCATGTGCTTCCCAATACCCTGACATCGGTGATGGTGATTTCCACCATACAGGTGGCCAATGCTGTCATGAGTGAGGCGGCCTTGTCCTTTCTGGGGTTGGGTATGCCGGTTACCATGCCTTCGTTGGGGTCTTTGATTAAATCGGGATTTGAATATATTTTTTCCGGCATCTGGTGGATCACCATATTCCCCGGTATTTTTCTTATTTTATTTGTGCTGGTGATCAATCTTCTGGGGGACTGGATGAGGGATGTCCTTAACCCGAAATTGTATAAAGGATAGTGTCTTATGTCTCATCTTTTGGAAGTAGAGGATCTGGAAGTTAAATTTGCTCTGAGGGGCGGGGATCTCACCGCCATTAACGGGGCCAGCTTCACCCTGGACCCCGGGGAAAAAATGGGCATTGTGGGGGAAAGCGGGGCCGGTAAATCTGTCACCGGGTTTGCCATTATTAATCTTATCTCCAAGCCCGGATTTATTTCCGGGGGCAGAATATTGTTCAACGGAGAGGAGATCAGTTCCTTTTCCGATGAAAAAATGCGAAAGATCCGGGGAAACCGCATCAGCATGATTTTCCAGGACCCCATGATGACCCTTAATCCTGTCTTTACCATTGGTACCCAGATGGTGGAAACCCTTAAGGCCCATAGAAACATTTCCCGTCATGATGCGGAAAAAATTGTCCTTGAAAAGTTGAAGAAAGTTTATATTCCTTCGCCGGAAAAACGTCTTTCCCAGTACCCCCACGAGTTTTCCGGGGGCATGCGTCAGCGAATTATCATTGCCATGTCATTGCTCACTGATCCCGCGCTTATTATTGCCGATGAACCCACCACGGCCCTTGATGTCACCATCCAGGCGGAGATCATGGATTTACTCCAGGAACTTTGTGACACAGATGAAATGGGGCTGATTCTCATTACCCATGATCTTGGGGTGGTATCCCAGGTGACGGAAAAAATGGCAGTGATGTATGCCGGTAAAATCATAGAAGCCGGTGCCACGGATCAGGTGGTGACAAATCCGGCCCATCCCTATACCAAGGGCCTTATTAAATCGTTGCCCGGTATGATAAAGCCCGGGGAGGATCTTTACCAGATTCCCGGCATGATGCCCAATTTGACAGATATTCCACCGGGGTGCGCCTTTAATCCCCGGTGTCCCGTTAAAGAGCCGGTGTGCCTGGAAAAAGAACCCAAACTGCTGTCCACAAAACAGGGGATTATGGCCGCATGTCATATGGTTGGACAATGATCACGCGCCATTGATTTTAGCAAGGATATTATGGATACTAATACTTCAATTCTCAGTATAAAAAATATTGTTAAACATTTTGATATTTCCGGAGGGGTGCTGGATCAGCTCAGCTTTCAAAACGGAAAAATTGTCAGAAAAAAAACCACTGTAAAAGCGGTGAATGACGTCAGTCTTGAAATTAAAAAAGGTGAAACCCTGAGCGTGGTGGGGGAAAGCGGTTGCGGTAAATCCACCCTGGCCCGGGTGGTCATGGGCCTTTACCCTCCCAATTCCGGAGAGGTGCTTTACAAGGGGGAACGCATTGACCATCTGACCCATGAAAAAATGCTGCCCTTTCGCAAAAAATTGCAAATGATTTTCCAGGACCCCTACGCCTCACTAAATCCCCGGAAAACGGTGTGGCAGACCCTGGCAGAACCCCTGCGGTTTCATAATCCGGGTATTAATGCCACAGCGGTTGAGGATAAAATTGCCTCGGTGATGGAAGATGTGGGGGTGAATCCTGCCTGGAAGGGTCGGTATCCCCATGAGTTTTCCGGGGGACAGCGCCAGCGCATCAGTATTGCAAGGGCATTGATCCTTGATCCTGATTTTATTGTGGCCGATGAGCCGGTGTCTGCATTGGATGTCTCCATCCAGGCCCAGATCTTAAATCTTCTCATGGAAGCGGGAAGGGATCGGGGGCTGACCTATCTTTTTATCACCCATGATCTTTCTGTGGTGCAGCACATCAGCAGTCGTGTGGCTGTGATGTACCTTGGCACCCTGTGTGAGGTGGCAAAGGCTGATGCCTTGTTTGCCACGGCCCGGCACCCCTATACCCGGGCATTGATCAGTGCCATTCCCCGGGTGGGGGAAAAAAAGGCCAAGCATATTAAATTAAAGGGAGAGGTGCCCACCCCGGTGAATCTTCCCACGGGTTGCGTGTTCCATGGCCGTTGTGTTTATGCCCGGGAACGTTGTGTTCAAGAGGTTCCAAAACTTTTGTCCCTTGGGGACGGTACCTTTGTGGCCTGCCATGGGGTTGAAGAAAATTGGGAGATGGTGTGATGGATAACAATGATGTACTGCGCAGGTTTCGTTATGCCCTGGATATTAAAGATGCCACCATGGTGAAAATTTTTTCCATGGGAAAGTGTAATGTGGATCTTGCCGGCGTAAAGGCCCTGCTTAAAAAAGACGATGAACCGGGATTCAGGGTTTGCGGTGATGATGCCATGGGTCTGTTTCTGGATGGGCTGATTACCTATAACCGTGGGGCAAGAGAGGATGGGGCACAGACATCGTTTAAATCATCCCAGCCATTGAATAACAATATTATATTGAAAAAAATGAAGATTGCCCTGGAATTGAGGCAGGAAGATCTCATGGAAATATTTCAACTGGCCGGTGTCTCTGTTTCTAAGGGCGAATTAACAGCACTGTTCCGCAAAGAGGGGCACAAGAATTTCCGGCCCTGCCAGGATCAGTTTTTGCGCAATTTTTTAAAGGGGCTTGGGATTCGTCATCGGCGGTGAAGTGTCGTATACAAACCAAAATTATGAAATTATAATTGTTTCCCGGCCCAGCCGGGAATCTGTTTTTACGGTGAAATTACTCCGGGGATATTTTGATTGCAATATTTTCATATTATGATTTTTATCCCCCCGGAGCCGGGAGTGGGATGCCGGATGTACGGTCAAGATGAGCTGTTCCGGCACGGTCATGGGGTATTTTTTCTCAATTTCATCCAATGTTCTGTCAAGAAATAATTCCGAAAAAACCAGATGTCCAAAGGCCGGATGCCAGGGTCCTGCCACCATGGATTGGGGGTCCTGGAGAAGATCCGAGGCCTGGAGACCCATGCGTATCACCGGGATTTTGTGTTGGTTGAATATTTTGTACAGCTCTTTCACCAGGGTGACGCTTTCAGATAATTCCATGGGGATATACCGGCCCTGGCGATACCACCGGGTCATCACACTTCCCTCAAGTACAATTAAAGGGTATATGCGCATGAAATCCGGTTTTAAACGGCAGATGGCCTCAGCCGTTTCAAGGGCCGTGCGAAAGGTATCACCGGGGAGCCCCACCATCATCTGCATGCCGGTGTGAATACCATATGCCTTGAGAATACCGGCAGCATTCTTGGTATCTTCCCGGGTGTGACCCCGGCGGGCCTGTGCTAAAACCCGGTTGTCCATGGATTGAACCCCCAGCTCCACAGTGGTTAAATCATAGTTTTTAATGGCCCCAAGAATTGATTCAGAGATGGTATCCGGCCGGGTGGAGCATCTAACATCGTCAATTTTTCCTTCATTTACCAATTGCTTTGCACATTCCAGAAGATCCACAATTTTTTCTTGGGGAAGCCCCAGAAAATTGCCGCCAAAGAAAGCCAGTTGCACCTGACGTCGTTTCCCCTTAAATTCCAGGAAACGATTCACCTCTTTTTCAATGAAGTCGGCATCGGGCAGGGGATGGCTTTGGCTGGTGATGATGGATTGATTGCAAAAGGCACATTGGTGTGGGCAACCGGAATGGGGGATGAAAATGGGGATGACCAGGGGTTTTTCAGAGCGCATGGATTATTCCCGGCACACATTGTTGTCGCAATTTTGTGCACTGTCTTGCCCGTTGGATTGGGTCGGGGGATTATCCGATGTGAGGATTTTTCTTTTTTTCAGGTGCTTCAAAGCCTTTTGGGCAGCATCCTGCTCTGCTGCTTTTTTGCTTTTTCCCATGCCTGTGGCCTGGATGTCGCACACCTTTAATTTGACCTCAAATGTTTTGGCATGGTCCGGTCCCTGTTCTCCACAAACCGCATAGCGAGGCGCTGTTTCACCCATTTCCTGGACGTATTCCTGTAAAAGGCTTTTATGGTCATCCACCACAGTGGCACTGCTGGAAATATGGGCCACCTCGTCCTGGAAAAGGTCTTTGATCAGATGGGCGGTTTGGATAAATCCAAGGTCGAGATAGATGGCCGCCATCACCGCTTCAAAGGTGTCGGCAAGGATGGAGTTTTTTTCTGCACCGCCGGAGAGCCACTCGCCTTTGCCAAGGGAAATAAATCGTCCCAGATCAATTTTCCTGGCCATGGTTGCAAGGCCGGGTTCGCTGACCAGACCTGCCCGCATCTTGGACAGATCCCCTTCCTTCATTTCCGGGGCCTGCTCCATGAGAAATTCACCAATAACAAGACCCAGCACCGCATCTCCCATGAATTCCAGGCGCTGGTTGTCACAAAGGGTTACGTCCTGGGATTCGTTCACATAGGAGCTGTGGCGCAGGGCCGTGGCCAGAAGTTCTTTGTCAGTGAAGGTGTGACCCAGGTTTTCTTCAAGGATTTCCAGGGCCGCCGGGGATTTGTGAAGATCAGCCACGGCATTGGAAAGGTTTTCAAACAGATGGCATGGGATATGAAGATTTCCAGTGCCCCTGCCCATCTGCACTTCAGGTTTCATATCGCCATGGAAATCAGATCCTCCGGTGACCAGCAGGCCTCTGTTTTGGGCCATTTTTTCAAAATACCGGGTCTGTTCTTCCGAATGATCCGTGTGGTGGGCTTCAATGCCGTCAAGTCCCATGGCCACAAGATCATCAATGAGCTCTCCCATGGGGTAGGTGTCTGGGGGGGAAATAAGTCCCGGATGGGCCAGAACAGCAACGCCTCCGGCCCTTTTGATAAGCTGTATGGCGTCTTGGCAGGAGAGTCTTGCCTTATCCACATGGGCCGGTCGACCGGTGGCAAGGTAACGGTCAAATGCTTCATCAAAGGTGGCCACCACGTTTTTTTCCATCAGAGCAAGGGCAATGTGGGGACGTCCCATCTGGCCGTTGCCACAGATTTTTTCAACATCCCCAAGGGAAATATCGATGCCTGTCTGTTGAAGTTTTTCTATGATCCGGGGGTTTCGGTTTTCCCGGGCCTGCTGCAGGGTTTCCAGGGTTTTGTGCAGGAAATTATCATAAATACTGAACCCATAGCCCAGAATATGAAAACTGCCTCCTCCGTTCATGCGGTCAAGGGGGCTTGCACTGATCTCGATGCCGGTCATGAATTCAAGGGACTGGGGAATGCCGGTGTCCATGACCCGGCACACCCCGTCTATGGTATCGTGATCGGCAATGGCAATGGCCTTAAGTCCCAGCTCCCGGGCCTGATCCACAATTTCTTCCGGGCTGCAGGTGCCATCCGAGGCACTGGAGTGAATATGAAGGTCGATCACGGGTATGCTGTCCTTAAATACCAAGGGCTTTTTCCATCATTTCTTCCCTGGTTTTGCATTCAATGCACTGGGTGGTCACCGGGCGGGCCTTCAGTCGTGCCGGGGAAATATCATCTCCACAGGTTTCACAGATACCAAAGGTGTTATTTTCAATGCGAATCAATGCTTTTTTAACTTTTTTGATGAGCTTATGTTCCCGGTCTCTGATTCTGAGCTCAAAATTGCGTTCTGATTCGTGGGAGGCCCGGTCCGTGGGATCTGCAAAATTGTCCTTGGGAAGTGTCATTCCGGTTACAGTGGTATCAGCATGGGAAAGCAGATCATTGAGTCTTTCTGTCAAAAGTTCTTTAAAAAACTGTATCTCTTTTTCTTCCATGGTTCTATCCTTCGACTTTGGGTTGCTTCTGATCAGATTAAAAATAACAGATTCAAATTTTCGGGTTTGATTCCGGTGAACCAAGGATGCAATGCCGCCGCGTCAGTTGCCGGAGCCAATCTCCATCTTTAATGAATGAATCCCGAAAGTTGAATTTAGTATTGTAATCTTTATCCATGATAAAGTAAAGTTTAAAATTGAAGTCAGGCCTTCCGTATGTCTACTCTGAAAGGGGCTTAAAGCTCTTCTGTGTGATCAAGGTTAAACAAGTGTCGGGCCGCGTTGAGGTACCGGGCGTCATCTCTGTGGTTCCCCATGTTTTTTAAAAACCGAATGGGGTCATGCATGATTTTATCGGCAATGGAACGGGTCATGCGCTGGATGGCTTCGTGGTCCCGGGGGGAGAGATGGGGCATGGAATGCATGGTTTTTTTGATTTCTGCCTGGGCAATGGCATCAATTTTTTTTCGAATGGCCACAATGGTGGGGACCATCTCCAGGCTTTCCATCCAGTTTATGAATTTGATCACGGCCTCATCCACCAGCCGTTCGCCTTTGACAGCTTCTTTGTTCCGTTCTTCAATGTTGTCATTGACAATATCCTGTAAATCATCAATGTCATAGAGAAAGCAGTTGTTTATCCGGTTGATGTCCGGGTCCAGATCCCTTGGCACGGCAATGTCAATGAAAAACAAGGGGCGGTTTTTTCTGGAACGCATGATGCGTTTAAGCTGGGGAGCCGTGAGGATAAATTCCGTGGCCCCGGTGGAGCTGATGATGATGTCCACTTCTTTTAAAAAATGTTCCATTTCTTCAAATTTTACAGCCTTGCCATGGAATTTTTCCGCCAGGGTAATGGCATTGCAAAAGGTTCTGTTGGCCACCACAATTTCTTTAACACCGCTTGAAATAAGGTGTTCCACGGCAAGCTCTGCCATTTCACCGGCCCCCAGCAGCATTACGCTTCGGGTGCTGATGTCACTGAATATCTTTCCGGCAAGTTCCGTGGCAGCATAGCTGATGGATACGGCATTGTCCCCGATGCCTGTTTCTCTTCTTACTTTTTTTGCAATGTTAAAGGCTTTGTGCATCACACGGTTCAGGATAACACCTGAGGTGTTGGCTGCCACACTGTTGCGATAGGATTTTTTCACCTGACCCAGGATCTGGGGTTCCCCCACCATCATGGAATCCAGGCTGCAGGCCACCCGGAAAAGATGGCGGATGGCTTTGTCACCTGTGTGGATATAAAGGGCGCTTTCAAATTTTTCCACAGGAACGGATTTAAACCGGGATATAAATGTTTTAACACAATCCTGACCGTCTCCCCGGGCCGGAATAAACAGAATTTCCATTCTGTTACAGGTGGAAAAAAGCACCAGCTCCCTGATTTCAGGTTGCTGAAAAAGGTCACGCAGGGCAACATCTGCCTCATCTCCGGTGAAGGAGAGAACTTCTCTCAATGCCACGGGGGCAGTTTTATGATTGATCCCAATGAGTGTTATTTGTGGCATTGTGCCTCTATTTATACATGGATTGTCATGGGGGGCAGTATATGGTTCACAGGACAACCCATGGGATGTATCTATCTTCATTTTTTATAAAAACTCCGCCTGAAATACTTCAATGAGCAGTGATTCCCCTGTTGCCGGACCTTTTGGATTAATATCCGGCAAGGCAGGGCCGTGATTCTCTGATCATTTTTTAAACTCACATGGTAAATCCCCGGTGGTGACCACCGATGAGAAAATTGACGCCCAGAAAGGTAAACACAAGAACGGCAAAACCGATAATGGTCATGATGGCCGATCGTCTACCCTGCCAGCCCGAGGTGAGCCGACCGTGTAAAAGGGCGGCATAGACAAGCCAGGTTACGGCTGACCAGATTTCCTTGGGGTCCCAGGTCCAGAAGCTTCCCCACACGGCCTTTGCATACACAAGGCCTGTGATAAGACCTGCTGTGAGCATGGCAAATCCCGTGATCACGCAGGTGTAACTTGTGCTGTCCAGGAGATCCAGCGAGGGAAGCCGGGTAAAAAAGAACCCTCTTTTTTTTGCCTTGATGGCATTTTCCTGTAAAATATAAAGGATACCGGCACCACATGCCAGGGCCAGGGCCGCCTCTCCGGAGAAAATCAATATAATATGGGAGACCAGCCAGAACCCTTTTAAAAAAGAACCCGCAGGAACCGGTGCCCCGGGCAGGGCCACCATGGCCATCATCATCAAGGCAACCAGGGGGGCTGCAAAGATACCCAGTATTTTCAAGTTGAATTTCGTCTTAAGTACCAGAAACATGCCTGACAGTGCCAGGGCCGCAATGGACAGTGTTTCTTTAAGATTGTGTATGGGCAGTGTCCCCATTTGCACACTCACCATGAGAGTACCCATGGCATGGAAGATGAATCCGGCAAGAATAAGGGAAAGGGCCGTATGTTGCATTTTTTCTTTTTGCATGAAAAGATAAAGGGCATAGCCCACGGTGCTGGCCGTGTACAATGCCGTTGCAATAAAAAACAGTCCGGTGGGTATGGTGTCCAGTGTCATGTGGGATCTCCGGGCATCAGGTTTTCATAGGTATAGCCACTGCCAAGGATGGATAGGAGCAGGTGGTTGATTTTGTCAGTTTGATTTTCCATGATCATGCCAAGGAGATCTTCATTTATCAGGGTGGAAAATATGGCTTTGTGTCTGTCCGGGGCATGTCCCTGTGCCAGTAATCGGGAACGAATTTTTCCCATGAGGAGCAGAAAATCTGCGTATTCTTCACCAAACCGGGCCTCCAGATCCTGCCGCAGTTTTTTTGCAAAGGCAGGGCTGTTCCCCGATGTTGACACCGTGAGGATCAGGTCCCCCCTGTGAACAATGGCAGGCAAAATAAAATCCGAGGCATCAGGGTCATCGGCAATATTACACAAAATGCCTTTGCTTCTGGCATCTGCGGCAATTTGCCGGTTCAGTTGCCGCTGATCCGTGGCGGCAAACACAAGGGTGGTTCCCACAATATGTTCCGGGGTGTACGGTTCTGATATCCATGAGATCCTATCCGCCGTTTCCCGGGGGATTGTGTCCATGAGCCGGGGACTGACCATTTTAACCAGGGCACCGCTTTTTGCAAGGGTCCGGGCCTTTCGCATGCCGACCTTTCCTCCCCCCACCACCAGGCAGGTTTTTCCCTTGACCTTGAGATGAACAGGATAGTATGGAATAGAACTCAATAAAAATCTCCTTGTTTATAAAAGAGGGTCATTATATGTAAAGTCAATTGAATTTTCAATGCTTAACTAAACTTTCCAGAAATTCTAATAACTGCCACGGGCAAACCGTATTCTGATCCGGCCCTGCCCACAACAACGCTTGAAATACCCCCCACGGTTTGCGGAGTGTTTCATATAAAAAAAATGGAGATGTCTTTATTATGATTATTGATTTCCATACCCATATTTTTCCTGGAGCCATCCGTAACGCCCGGGAAGAATTTTTTGACAATGAACCCGCCTTTGAGTTGCTGTATGACACCCCTAAATCCCAGCTGGTGGGGGTGGATGCCCTGGTGGAGACCATGGATGAACAAGGGGTCGATTTTGCGGCGGTTTTTGGCTTCCCGTGGATCAATGCCGATACGGCCAGGTTGAACAACGATTATATTCTGGAGGCGGTGGGACGCTACCCGGATCGCTTAAAAGGTTTTGCCTGTTTTGATATGTCCTGGGATGGTGCTGCCGGTGAGGCGGACCGTTGCATAAAAGGGGGACTTTCCGGGGTGGGGGAGCTTGCCTTTTATCTTTCCGGCATTGATGAACACGCCCTTGACCGGCTTGAGCCTGTTATGGCGGTGTGCCTTGCGGCTGGAAATCTGCCGGTGATGATTCACACCAATGAGCCTGTGGGACACAAATATCCCGGTAAAACACCGGTGACAATTGAACAGATTTATGCGCTGGCCCGGCGTTTCCCTGATAATAAAATTGTGTTGGCCCACTGGGGAGGAGGGGTGCTGTTCTATCACCTGTTAAAAAAAGATGCCAAAAAAATATTGAAAAATATATGGTATGACACAGCAGCCTCTCCTTTTTTGTATGATACCGGAATTTATCGGGCTGCAGCGGAAATTGGGGTTATTGACAAGGTTTTGTTTGGCACGGATTTCCCCTTATTGAAACCGGCAAGATATTATAAGGATTTTGATGTATCAGGGATGTCTTTGGAAGAGCGGGCCATGGTCAGTGGTAAAAATGCGGCAGCATTGCTGTGGCCGGATGCGGACCCTGATTTTTAAAAAAGTGTTTGAAACAAAAGTGAATATTCGGTCAGCAGCCCATCTTCATCTGTTTGGGCCTGCTCACCTGTATTCAGGAGGCAGGAATGAGTGAAATCATTGTAGAAGGAAATCGAACCATTGTAAGACCTAATATGGATATCGTCGCTTCCGTGGCAGAGGATTTTAAGCAGGAACTGCTTTTAACCATTGAAGCCAATTCCGGTGATCTTGTCATTGATCTTAAAGGCGTGGAAATGGTGGATTCCATTGGCATTGGTGTTATTATTTCCATCCATAATAAATTGGCAAGGGCGGCCAGGGAGCTTAAGGTGATTAATGTGTGCCATTATGTTTTTGGCCTTTTCAGCACCATGCGCTTAAATCGTCGGTTCACTGTGGAGGCTGTCTGAATTTTTTTTGTATGAAAAGGCAGCCCCCAATTTTACCTAAGGCAGAGCCGCCCCCCGATGGGCAATGGGAACCGGACAGTTGAGCTGTCTACAGTTCCGGAATAACAAAAGCCTGACCCCGCTGGCACACTGAGCCCATCGGTACATTTAAAAATGCCGGCTTTGGAATGAAGCCCGAAAGTTGAGTCAATAAAATCTGACTCCCTGAGCTCTGCCCGTGGCAGTTATTGGGTAGATGATATGGCGGTGGGTCCGGAAACAGATAACCCAAGTGGAGATTGTATGAAAAATAAATTTGAAAAGATGTGGCCGGTTTTGTGTCTGGCCCTGGGAATGGTATGGCCCGGATATCTCATGGCTGCAGGGGAGGGTGCCCTCTTGACCCGGGTGGTGACCGCTCCGGTGATTGAAAAAAATGTTGCAGAAACCACCCGGGTGGTGGGAACTCTTTTTTTTGATCGTGTGAGTCATCTCTCCACAGAGGTCAGCGGGCTTGTCAATGCGGCCCATGTCCGGGAAGGGGATCGGGTGAAAAAAGGGCAGGTGATGTTTGGCCTGAACACCGATTTTGTTGACAACGAGATTGCATCGGTGCAGGCGGGTATGGCCCAGATAAAGGTGCGTCTGGGCAGGGCGGAAAAGAGCTTGAAACGCTATGAAACGTTGTTTAATCAAAAAGCGGTGAGTGAGGCAGAGTACGATGACATTGTGCTGTCCCGGGAGGATCTTGTGCGCCAGGCCGTCATACTTGAAAAACAGCTTGCCCTGGCCCGCCTTAAAAAGCGTAAAAGCCTTATCAGAGCCCCTTTTGACGGGGTAGTCATTGAAAAAAAAGCAGACACCGGGGACTGGGTCTCTCCAGGGGGGCGTCTGTGCGTTGTGGGCTCCATAAATGATCTTTTTGTCAAGGTGCCGGTTTCTGAAAAGCTTCTTACCTTTGCCCGCAAGGGCGAAAAAGTGCCGGTGGCCATTGATGCCCTGGGTATGAACGATATCGGTACCATTGACGGCATTATTCCCGTGGCCGACCCCCAGACCCGGAGCGTTTTTGTAAAGGTGAAGCTGCCGGAACTGGCGCATCCGGTGTTGAATATGTCTGCCACAGTGTCCATGCCCGTGGGGGAAAAAAAGAATATGCTTTTGATTCCCAGGGATGCCCTGATAAATTTCAATGGTCAGGATATGGTGTATACTGTGGATAAGGGTAAATCCGTTCCCATTCCTGTGACCATCCTTTCCTATGTGGGGGAAAATGTGGCCGTGGGCCCCGGCAAAATTACCAAAGGCATGGCCCTGGTGGTGGACGGCAATGAGCGCTTGCGCCCGGGCCAGGGGGTTGAAGTTGTCAAGGCACCGGAAAGGTAAAAATCAGTGAATATTCGGTCAGCACCCCATATTCACCTGTTTTGGCCTGCTCACATAGCAATAGTATGCTACGCAGTCCCAAACAGGTGAATATGGGGCACTGCCCAAACATTTACATTGCCAAACCGAATATTTACAAAAATCATTGAAAGCAAGAATGCTGCTTAAGGATAATTCCATATGAATGTCATTAAAACGGCCATTGGCAGGCCAGTTACCATGGCGGTCATGGTGATATTAATTGTGTTGTTCGGACTCATCGGTCTTACCCGGCTGCCCATTCAGCTGGCCCCGGATACGGATTTACCTGAAATCGAGGTAAGAACGGTGTGGGCCGGAGCCAGCCCCACAGAGATGGAAAGTGAGGTGGTGGAACGCCAGGAAGATAAGCTTAAAAGCCTTCAGAACCTCCAGAAAATGGAAAGTTCATCTTATAATGATTACGCCACCATTACCCTTACCTTTGATCTTGAAACCGACATTGATACAGCCCTTTTCCGGGTTTCCAACAAGCTCAATGAAGTGTCTGAATATCCTGATAATGTGCTGCAGCCGGTGCTGTCCAGCTCCGGAGGATCTTCCCAACCCATCATCTGGATGCTGTTAAAGACCAAGGAAGGCCCGGACACGGAAATTTTGAAGTACAAAACTTTTTTTGAAAATGAGATCCGTCAATACCTGGAACGGATAGAGGGGGTTTCTTCTCTTTTGGTTTTCGGTGGCACCGAGGATCAGCTGGAAATTGTCATTGATCCTGAAAAAATGACCCGCCGGGGCATCACCATCAATCAGGTTATCTCCCGTCTGGTGGCAGCCAATCAGGATATCTCTGCAGGCGTTCTGGGCATTGACAGGAAAAATTATCGCATCAGAACCGTGGCTAAATTTCAAACGGCCCTGGACCCCCTGGATGTGGTGATTTACGATGATGGTATCAACCGGGTGTTTCTGCGTGATGTGGCCACCACCGCCATTGGCTATGAACCCCAGTTTGTCTCTGTTATGGAAAACGGCAGAGAGGGCATTGTTGTGGGGGTTAAAAAGCAAAAGGGCGGCAATGTCATTGACATTGTGGAGCGGGTAAAGGCCGAGGTGGATCGGCTGAATAAAGAAGTGTTGGCCCCCAGGGGTCTATATATCAACTGGGCCCATGATGAAGCCCCTTATATCCTGACCTCCATTGACAACATGAAACAAAATGTTCTCATTGGTGCCATCCTTGCCGTTGTGGTGCTGCTGATATTTCTGGGTAGCCTGCGTTCCACCCTCACCATCAGCCTTGCCATTCCCATTTCCGCCGTTGGTACCTTTATCTTTTTGTGGCTTTTGGACAGAAATTTAAATGTGGTGAGCCTTGCCGGTATCTCCTTTGCCGTGGGCATGCTGGTGGACAATGCCATTGTGGTATTGGAAAACATTGACCGCCACCGCCAGATGGGAAAAAAAATATTTGACGCCGTTTACCAGGGGGCAAGCGAAGTGTTTGGTGCGGTGGTGGCGTCCACCCTCACCACTGTGGCAGTGTTTTTGCCTGTTATTTTTATTCGTCAGGAGGCAGGGCAGCTTTTTAAGGATATTGCCATTGCCATCACCGCCTCCATTGCCTTGAGCCTTCTGGTATCAGTTACTGTGATTCCTTCATTTATGCATTTTATTTACAAAAACAGGCCGCCGGTCAAGGCCGATGCGGTTAAAAAAGGACCGGGGGCATATGTGGGGGCTTTTTTTGTGGGTATGATCATGGCGGTGTCCAATCTTTTCCAGAAAAATGTTTTCACCCGCATTGTGTGCATCCTTGTTTTTACCTCGCTGTCCATTGCTGCGGCCTGGAGTCTCATGCCCAAGGCTGAATATCTGCCCCAGGGCAACCGTAATTTTGTCATGAATATTCTGGTGCCGCCCCCGGGATATTCCGCAGAAAAACGAAGGGAAGTAGGGGAGTATCTTTTTGATCAGACCGATAAATACCGGATTCCCGGAGATCATGATCTGCCCTTGATCCGAAACATGTTCTATTTTTCATCGGATTTTCTGTCGGGGTTCGGTCTGTCCGCCACAGATGAATATGAGACCCAGGCCAGTCGGTTCATTCCCACTTTGACGGCCTTGATCAACTCTTTGCCCGGCATGTTCGGCATCAGTATACAGCCGGGGATTTTTGAAAGTGGTATCGGTAAAGGGCGCACCGTGGATTTAAACATTTCCGGTGAAGACATGAACGCCATTGTCGGCGCGGGGCGGACCTTGTTCGGGGCGGTGTCTCAAACCATCCCCGGTTCCCAGATCCGTCCGGTGCCTTCCCTTGAAATCTCCTACCCCGAAGGTCGGGTGGTGGCAGATAAAATGAAACTTGCAGCCAATGGTCTCACTGAACGGGAACTGGGTATTTATGTGGACGTACTCATGAACGGCAGAAAGGTGGATGAGTTTGGCCCGGAGGGCAAAGATCGCATTGATCTTGTGGTCCGGGGGGCAAAAGATCGTTTTAAAACCCCGGAGGATATTCTCAATGCCCCCATTGTCAGTAACATTGGAAGGCAGGTACGGGTGGGGGATGTGGCAAGCATTTCCTATGATTCGGGTATGACACAGATTGATCGGCTGGAGAAAAAAAGAAACATTCGTCTGGAGATCACCCCGCCCCTTGACATTCCCTTGCAGACGGCCATTGAAACCATCAAGGGGCTTTGTGATAATCTGCTGGCATCGGGTAAGGTGAAAAATGTCAGCCTGGATCTCGGGGGCAATGCAGACAAGCTTGAAGAGACCTTTGATGCCTTGAAGTGGAACCTTTTGCTGGCTTTGATGATCACCTACCTTCTCATGGCAGCGCTGTTTGAAAATTTTCTTTATCCGTTGATTATCATGTTCAGTGTGCCCCTGGCTGCGGCGGGGGGGCTCATGGGGCTTCGCCTGGTGAACCTGTTCATTGCGCCACAGCCTTTGGATGTATTGACCATGCTGGGCTTCATCATTCTTGTGGGAACAGTGGTGAACAACGCCATCCTCATTGTCCATCAGTCTTTAAACAATGTCCGGTATGCCAATATGCCGGGGATGACTGCCATTTCTGAGTCGGTGCGAACCCGTATCCGGCCCATTTTCATGAGTGCCTGTACCAGTATTTTTGCCCTTATGCCCCTGGTGGTTGCCACGGGATCGGGCAGTGAGCTGTACCGGGGCATCGGCAGCGTGATCCTTGGGGGCTTGGCCCTGTCAACGGTGTTTACGCTGTTTGTGATTCCGGCGCTTCTGGCGTTTTTCATCGGGCTGGAGAAAAATGTGGATGTGAACCATGCTCAATAATAGAGGTCTGGAGGAAAGAGTGGGATTAAAAACCATGAAAAAATATATTTTTATACTGTTTTGTGCACTGGTGATTTTGATTCCGTCGGGATCGGCTTTTGCCCTTGAAACCCTTGATATTTTGCAAAAAGATGCCTGTGAGAACCGTGACCTGGTTAAACGTTACCAGGCAGATCTGGATATTCTTATGGCCCGGGAAGTAAAAACCCGGGGGGCTTTTTATCCATCTTTGGACCTTGGATACACCCTGAATAAATTAAATCATGACACCGCCGCCGGTGAGGACAGTGAGAATGACACTTTTACCGGGACAATCTCATGGAATCTTTTTGCCGGTTTTAAAGATTATTATACCCTTAAGTCGGTGCAGAATCTTACCCGGGCCGGTCAATTCAAGCTCGATTTGATCCGGCAGGATATTCGTCTCAATGTGGCCATGGATTTTCTTGGCATTTATCGCTCCATGGAGAATCTTAAAGTGGCCGAGGCTGCAGTGAAGCTCTATGATGACCGGTTGCGCCAGATTGATCTAAAGGTCAAGGTGGGGGTGTTGAAAAAGACCGATTTTTTAAAGGTCAAGGTGGAGATGGACAATGCCCTTCAGACCCGGCGGCGGGTGGAAGCGGCTGTGGCGGCGGGAATCAATCGCCTGGCCTTTGAAATTGGCAGATCCGTTGACGCAGGTGAACTCGATTTTGCCATTTTCAACCATTTGCCGGAAAAAGGATCTGTTACGGAATGTCAAAAACGTCTTTTATCAAGCAGGAGCGATCTTAATGCCTTGAGGATGGCCTTTGCTGCAGCTGAAATGAACGTTTCTGCATCCAGGGCATCCCTTTATCCCCGGGCCGATCTTTCCCTTGGTTACAGCTCCCACACCCGGGACGGTTTTTTTCCTGAGAATTTTGAAAATTCCGATGATGAGGTGCGTTGCCAGGCGGTGATCTCCATGAATCTTTTTGACGGCATGCAAAAATATGCCGTTACCCGTCAGGCAAGGCTTGAGCAGCAGAAGATTCGGTTTGATATCCGGGAGCTTGAAGAGACCTTGAAAACAGAGCTTGAAAATGTTCTGCTTGATATGGATGTGGCCTTTGATAATTTGATTGTGGCAAAGGCCGGAACCGTTGAAGCAAAAGAAAATTTAAGGATTACGGATCTTGCCTTTGGCCAGGGCATCGGCACTTCCACCGACGTTCTGGATGCGATTTTCGGTATTTCCCGGGCACGGTTTAATCTGGTCACCGCCTACACCGAGGTATTTGAGACCCATTTCAGGCTTCGACGTCTTTTGGAAGATTTTTAACCCCGGCGCGGTTGAGCAAGCTGCAAGCCGGGAATGAAAAATATTGGATTTTCAATGGAAGGCAAAAAAAAAGCACTTGCAAATAAAAGTTATTTGCAAGTGCTTTTTTGGTCGGGGCGAGAGGATTCGAACCTCCGACATCTTGCTCCCAAAGCAAGCGCGCTACCAGGCTGCGCTACGCCCCGCCAAACACAAGACGACAAACTATCATTGTCTTTGGATTAATGCAAGTTTAAAATTGCCTTTCCCGAAAAAAAACCTTGGTGCAATTATCTTGACACCAACCCATTTAAAGATTAACTTATTACATTTTATTTGGCGTATGAAGATTCTTTGCATTTTGCTTTTGCCGGGCAGTTGAGCCCATGGAAATGTACTGAAAAAACAATAGAAATTTATTCATAGCGTTTTGCAGATGTGCAGAATCATATCTGTAATTTAATGATTTAGGGTCGCAGAAAGGAAACAAATGCAGGTAAGTATAGAAGATAAAAGCACTGTCAAAAAAGTGATTCACATTGAGATTTCAGAAAAACAGGTCTCCAAAGAACTCAATGATGCCTACAAAGAATTGAAAAAAACGGTGGACATTAAAGGGTTTAGAAAGGGAAAAGCGCCCCGCAAGGTTCTGGAAGCAAGATTCAGCAAAGATGTTCATGCTGATATCACCCCCCGTTTGATTCAAAATGCCTTTGTGGATGTGGTGGAAGAGCATAAGCTTGATCTGGCAGGTGCCCCCCGCATAGAGCCCCCGGAACTGGTGCCCGGACAGGCATATGCCTTTGATGCCGAGGTGGAAGTGCGACCTGAGATCGAGGACGTGGATTTCAAGGGCCTGGATCTTAAGAAAACCATGTATGAGGTATCTGAAGATGAAATAGACAGTCAGATTCAGATGGTTAGAAAAAGTCTGGCCACCAAGGAAACCGTCACCGAAGAGCGACCGGTTGCCAAGGATGATTTTGTGCTCATTGATTACCAGGGGTTTGTGGATGGACAGCCCTTTGACAAAACTCCCCTGGTGGAAAATTATGTCATGGCCATTGGCGGCACTGTGATGCATGAAGAGTTTTCCGCAAAACTCACCGGTGCCCTTCCCGGTCAGAAACTTGAAATTGAGATTGCCTATGGTGAAGATGCTACAGATAAAGAGCTTGCCGGCCACACCATTACATATAAAGTTGAGTTAAAGGAAATCCAGGAAGAAGTCTTACCTCCGGAGGATGATACCCTGGCTGAAAAGCTTGGGGAATTTGAAAATCTCGAAGCTGTTAAGGCGGTTATCCGGGATAACCTGGAGCAGGGCTATGCTCAGCGCATTAAACATGAACTCAGCGAACAGGTGTTTTCCGCCCTTTTGGAAAAAAATGAATTTGAAGTACCTGATGTGCTTGTGGATGCAGAGCTTGAGGGCATTGTAAAAGAAGCCAAGGATGCCTATACCCAGAACAATGTTAACCTGGAAGATGTCGGCCTTGGTGAGGATTTCCTCAGAACCCAGTATCGGCACGTTGCGGAAAAACAGGCCAAAAGACATCTGCTGCTTGCTAAAATCATTGAGCAGGAGAGCCTGGAGCTCACAGAAGAAGAGCTGGAAAAAGGCTTTGAAGAGATGGCTGTGGGTATGAAAGCCACCGCAGATGCTGTGAAAAATTTCTTTAACATGCAAAAAGATCAACTGCAATATTTCAAACATAACCTGCTTGAAAAAAAGGCAGCTGATATTATTATAGAAAGTGGAAACATCACAGAAATAACCCCCGAGGAAGCCCAGGCTGCCCAGGATGCAGAAGCTGCCAAAGCAGTGGAAGCTGCGGCTGCAGCCCAGGAAGCAGTGGGTGAAGATGCCGCAGGTGAAGATACAGAAGCCGTAACCGAAACCCCGGCAGATGACACCACGGCATAATATTTGTGATGGATGTTTCCATGATGCCAATCAGTAAAGATACAAGGAGAGAAAAGTGCCTTTAGTTCCAATGGTAGTTGAGCAGAGTAACAGGGGAGAGCGTGCCTATGATATCTACTCAAGACTTCTGAAAGACCGGATTATTTTTCTTGGCTCTGCCATCAATGATGAGATTGCCAATCTTATTGTGGCACAGCTTCTGTTTCTGGAGTCGGAAGATCCTGAAAAAGATATCAATTTTTATGTCAATTCCCCCGGGGGCGTTGTCACTGCCGGTATGGCCATATATGATACCATGCAGTATATCAAGCCCGACGTGGTGACGGTGTGTATTGGTCAGGCTGCCAGCATGGGGGCACTCCTCCTTGCTGCCGGGGCTGACGGCAAACGCTATTCTCTTCCCAATTCAAGGATTATGATCCATCAGCCCCTGGGAGGTGCCCAGGGGCAGGCGTCGGATATTCAGATCCAGGCCAACGAGATCCTTCGGATGAAAGATTCTCTCAACGAAATCCTGGCCAGACATACCGGCCAGTCCCTTGAAAAAGTTGCAGTGGACACGGATCGCGATTTTTTCATGTCCGGTGAGGAAGCAAAGGCCTATGGCCTTGTGGACCATGTGGTGCAGAACAGATCGGATGTGGAAAAGGAAGGCGCGCCAAAGGAGAAGTAATATGGCCAAAAAAGAAGATGGCAGTGATAAACTGCATTGTTCCTTCTGTGGGAAACATCAAAAAGAAGTGAAAAAGCTCATTGCAGGTCCAGGTGTTTATATCTGTGATGAGTGCGTGGAGTTGTGCGAAGAGATCATTGAAGATGACGGCAGTGAAGTGGAGGCCCCGGAAAAGAAAACCGCTACAAAGCGGTTGCCGCCCCGGGAGATCAAGGAGCTGCTGGATACCTATGTGATTGAGCAGGACCGGGCCAAAAAAGTGTTGTCTGTGGCGGTTTACAACCATTACAAGCGCCTTGATGCCGAGGATAAACGGGATGATGTGGAGATTCAAAAAAGCAATATTCTGCTCATTGGACCCACAGGGTGCGGGAAAACTCTTTTGGCCCAGACCCTGGCCCGTTTTCTGGACGTGCCCTTTGCCCTTGCCGATGCCACAGCCCTCACCGAAGCAGGGTATGTGGGGGAGGATGTGGAAAATATTGTTCTCTCCCTGGTCCAGAATGCCGACTATGATATTGAAAAGGCCCAGCGGGGCATTATCTACATTGATGAGGTGGATAAAATTTCCCAGCGGGGTGATAATCCCTCCATCACCCGGGATGTTTCCGGTGAAGGGGTGCAGCAGGCCCTTTTAAAGATCATTGAAGGCACCACGGCAAGCATTCCTCCCAAGGGAGGGCGCAAGCATCCCCAGCAGGATTTTGTAAAGGTGGATACCTCCAATATTTTATTCATTTGCGGGGGAACCTTCACAGGGCTTGAAAAGGTGGTACAAAGAAGAATCAGCACAAAATCCATGGGATTCGGTTCTGAATTAACCCACAAAAAAGAACGACCCGTGGGGGAACTGCTGGAGCAGCTCAAACCTGAAGATCTCATTAAATTCGGTTTAATTCCTGAATTTCTTGGAAGACTTCCCATTGTCACCTCCCTTGGAGAACTCAATGAGTCTTCATTGATCAAGATCCTCCAGGAACCCAAAAATGCCCTGGTAAAACAGTACAAGCGTATGCTGGAGCTTGACGGGGTTGACCTTCAGTTCACCGACGAGGCCCTGGTGGCCATGGCAAAGGAAGCTGTGGGACGAAAGGCCGGTGCCAGGGGGCTTCGGGCCATTATGGAAGAGACCATGATGGACATTATGTATGAATTGCCCTCTGTTAAAAACGTAAAGGAGTGTATTGTGGGGGAAGAGGTGGTGTTGCAGCATGAAAAACCCATCCTCTTGTTTGAACAGACCCAGAAAAAAGCATAACCACAGGGAATTAAAATACGAATGATCAATATCACCAAATTGTTTAATCCCGACGGTTCCGAGGCCGATCCCAGCGAGTTGCCCATGGTGCCTTTACGGGATCTGGTTCTCTTTCCCCACATGATCTCCCCGGTTTTTGTGGGAAGAGAGCCCTCCATCAAGGCGCTGTCTGAAGCCATGGCCAATGACAAGATGATTTTTCTGGTCACCCAGCAGGATGCTGAAACCCTGAAACCCAAGATGAATGATATTTATCCGGTGGGAACCCAGGCAAAGATCAATCAGCTTTTGCGTCTTCCCGATGGAACCGTAAAAGTGCTTGTGGAGGGACAGTGCCGGGGGAAAATTTCCCGGCTGCGGGAAATGGACGGATATGTCACGGCCCAGTTTTTACCTGTGACCGATATTCCCATGGACCCCTCTTTGACCAAGGCATCGGTGCGCACCTTAATGGAAGCCTTTGAGAACTATGCCAAAATATCAGGTACCATTGGCAAAAGTTTTTTAAAAACCCTTTCCGAGGTGAGTAAAGATCCCGGTGCCCTGGTGGATACCATGGCGGCCCATATTCCGCTGAAGGTGGCGGATAAGCAAATGCTTCTGGATACCCCAAAACTTGAAGAACGCTTTGTTCTGCTGTTAAAGATGATTGAAGAGGAAAGTGAAGTGGTGACCATGTCCGAGAAAATCAAGGGCAGGGTCAAAGAGCAGATGGAGGCTCTCCAGAAAAAGCATTACCTCAATGAGCAGATGCGGGCCATCCAGAAAGAGATGGGGGATGAAGGGGCTGCCCCCCAGGAATATCAAGATCTTGAGCGGGATATCAAGAAAAAACGCCTGCCCAAAGAGGCGGCGTCTGTGGTGCGCAGGGAGTTTGAAAAACTCAAGCTCATGTCTCCCATGTCTTCGGAAGCCACAGTGGTGAGAAACTATATTGAATGGATAACTTCCCTGCCGTGGTATCGAAAAAGCCGGGTAAAGACGGATCTTGTCCAGGCGGAAGAGATTCTCAATCAGGACCATTACGGACTTGAAAAACCCAAGGAACGGATTCTTGAATTTCTGGCCGTCCAGATGTTGGTTAAGAAAATCCGGGGACCCATTCTTTGTCTGGTGGGGCCGCCGGGGGTGGGGAAAACCTCCTTGGCCCGTTCTGTGGCCCGGGCCATGGGACGCTCTTTTGCCAGAATTTCTTTGGGCGGAGTCCGGGACGAGGCCGAAATAAGGGGACACCGACGTACCTATATCGGTGCCATGCCGGGGAAAATTATTCAGACATTGAAAAAAACCGGTTACAGCAATCCGGTGTTTTGTCTGGATGAGGTGGATAAGATGAGTACGGATTTCAGGGGAGATCCCTCCTCTGCGCTCCTGGAAGTACTGGACCCGGAACAAAATCCCACATTTAATGATCATTACCTGGATGTGGATTATGATCTGTCCGATATTCTTTTTATCACAACGGCCAACACCCTCCATGATATTCCCGCTCCGTTGCAGGATCGCATGGAAGTGATTCGTATCTCCGGATACACCGAGTATGAAAAGGAAAAAATTGCCCATGGTTTTCTCATACCCAAGCAGTTGAAACTCAACGGCCTGGATGCAGAACGGGTGAATTTTTCCCACAATGCCGTGTTGAGCATCATCAAGGAGTACACCCGGGAAGCCGGGGTGAGAAACCTTGAGCGGGAAATTTCATCGGTGCTGAGAAAGATTGCCAGGCACATTGTCCAGACCGGTGATGATAAACTGAAAAACATTTCTGCCAGAACCGTTGCCAAACATCTGGGGCAACCGCGTTTCCGCAATGGGGTGCTTGAGAAAAAAGACGGCATCGGCATTGTCACCGGGCTTGCCTGGACCCAGGCCGGGGGGCAGCTTTTAACCATTGAAACTGTTACCATGCCGGGTAAAGGCAATGTAAAGGTCACGGGAAAACTGGGCGAGGTGATGCAGGAGTCTGCATCGGCTGCGGTGAGTTATGTCAGATCCCGGAGCCTTTCTCTGGATATTCCGGAGGATTTTTATAAAACCCTGGATATCCATATCCATGTGCCTGAAGGGGCCATTCCCAAGGATGGGCCGTCGGCCGGTATTGCCATTTGCACAGCTGTGGTTTCCGTGCTGTCCGGGATGGCTGTGGACAGAAAGACCGCCATGACCGGAGAAATTACCCTTAGGGGACGTGTTTTGCCCGTGGGGGGCCTTAAAGAGAAGCTTCTGGCGGCCCATGCCAGTGGTATCAAGCGGGTGATTATTTCCCATGAAAATGAAAAGGATATCTCTGAACTTCCCCCTTCCATCAGAAAACAGCTGGACATTGTCCTGGTGGAAGAGATGGATGAGGTCCTTTCTTTGGCCCTGGTGGAAAAAAAATAAAAGAGATGCTTTTTTTTGCTTGACACCCGGAGCGATTAAATATATATATTGTCTCGTTTTTGAGGGGGCGAATAACTCAGTTGGTAGAGTGCAACCCTTACAAGGTTGAAGTCACAGGTTCGAGCCCTGTTTCGCCCACCACCTCCAAAACGATCACTTAATGCGGGGGCGTAGTTCAGTTTGGTTAGAACGCCTGCCTGTCACGCAGGAGGTCGCCGGTTCGAGTCCGGTCGCTCCCGCCATTAAAAAGATCAAAAAAGGGGATGTCAACGTTATCGTTGACATCCCCTTTTTTGTTTGAAAACCCAGGTCCGGGTACTCTATATTTTCTGCTCCATTGCCATGAAACAGGGAATGCAAAGATATTGTCCACCATACCGTCGTATCCTCGATTCCATGGTCATTTCTCCACAGGTTTCACATTGGATACTTTCCAGGATCCGTGCCGGTCGTACCGGTGGTGTGGATACCTCTTTAACGCTGAATAACTCATCCAGATCGGCATTCATGATGCGTGTGATGGCCTCTTTTCGAAGTGTTTGACACTGTTCCTCTTCTTCCGGGGTGGCCGTGCCTGCGGTCACTTTACCCATGAGTTTTCCAAGGATTTCCCGGCCGGGGTCATTGCTTCGGAAGTTATCCAGAAAAAGGGCACGGAAGCCCTTTTCTGCTTCTCTGTCAAAAAAGGTAAATCCTGATTTTCCATAATCTTTGTGCACCAGGTTGCCCTTGCCATAGCTGCACCCGGTGAGGAACTGGATAGCATCCAGGGCGCACATGTCTGTTTCAGCCACGCACACCGGCTTTTGGGCTTTATCTATCTGGAGGCGTTGAATGGCAAGTTCGGAAAGTCGAATACCAATGGCCAGACCCGGGCAGGTGTGGCCGTGGAAGGCAATGGTTTTCTCAATGATTTCCTTGTCAATGGTACATCCCATATTTTATCTCCTTCAGGTTTATGGGTTCAGGTATAAGGTCCGGTAAAAAATTAATAGATTTTTTTGTTGGTTGTGGGTCATGATTACCCCACAGCAGTTATCAATCCCACAACAGCGCCGGTCATGCAGGTGGCAATGGTACCGGCAAGGACGGCACGCAATCCCAGGGATGCAATCTCGCTTCTGCGGTCCGGTGCCATGGTGCCCATGCCGCCGATCATGATGCCAAGACTGCCGGGATTGGCAAATCCACACATGGCATAGGTGAGGATCAGACGGCTGTTTTGGCCCAATGCGTCCTTGGGAAGATTGCCAAGATCCATGTAAGCCAGGAACTCATTTAAAATGGTTTTGGTCCCCATCAATGAACCTGCGGTGTGGGCCTCGTGCCATGGGATTCCCATGAGCCAGGCCACCGGAGACATGATCCATCCCAGAAGGCGTTTCAGGGTAAAGCTTTCCCCCTGGAAATGGGGAAGAAGTCCCAGGAGCAGGTCCACAATGTACACAAGGGCCACCAGCACCACCAGCATGGCAACAATGTTGATAAAAAGCTCCACCCCCTGCATGGTACCCTGGGTGACGGCATCCATGGAACTTGTGGCGGTTTCCGGGGGGGTGGCATCCCCTGAAGTGACGGGGCGGGTTTCCGGAATCATTGTTTTGGCAACGGTGATGGCCGCAGGGGCGCTGATGATGGAGGCCACCAGAATATGGCCCAGCACATCGGGGATGGTGTCTTTGAGCAAGGTGGCATAAAGCACCATGACGGTTCCGGCAATGGTGGCCATGCCCGTGGTCATGAGAGAGAAAAGCTCACTTCTGGTGAGATCGGGAAAATAGGGGCGGATAAAAAGGGGCGACTCCACCATGCCCACAAAAATATTGGCAGATACTCCCACCCCTTCAGCCCCCCCCAGCCCAAAGGTTTTTTTTAAGACCCAGGAAAAACTTTTCACCAGGGCGGGCAGAATTTTCCAGTAAAAAAGAAGGGATGAAATGGCGCTCATGAGAATTAAAAGGGGCAGGGCCTGGAATGCCAGGATATAGGATGCTCCGGGGAAGGATTCTGAAAAGGGCAGCGTTCCCCCGCCAAGGTAGCCAAACACCATGGATGTTCCGGCTTTACATGCTTCAACCAGGCCAAGCACGGCACTGTTCAGAACAATGAAAATTTGTCGGAAAAAAGGCAGCTTCAGCAGTAGCACTGCCAGCAGGAATTGAATAAAAAGCCCGGTGAATACGGTTTTTAATTTTACCGCCCTTGGGTTTTCACTCACGGCCCAGGAGACGGCAACAAATATTATCAGTCCGGCAATGCATTGAAATGCCATGGTCTGCTCCTTTTTTGTTCTTTTTTGGCTATGCTTCATTTTCCAGTTTACATTTTTTAAAAAGAGATCCCCATTTCTTGGGACAACCTGACCAAAAAGTGTAAACTATTTTTGAAGTTGTATGAAAGACGCCCTTTTTTTTATCATTGGTTTGACTTTTTGAATGGAAATAACAATGAGATAACTAAGGCCTGCAATGATAATAATTGAAGGGCCGGATGAGAGTCCCCGGAAAAAACCCAGGGCAAGCCCTGTGGTGTTAAATGACATGCAAAAGAAGATGGACAGCAGCATCATTTTCCACATGCGGGTGGTGAATTTACCGGCCACTGCAGCCGGTAGCGTCAGGAGAGCAATGACCATGACAATGCCCACAATTCTCACCAGCAATACAATGGTGAGTGCAATGAGACATAAAAGAAATATGTAGTATACGTGGGCATGGATACCCCTTAATGTGGCAAATTCATCATCAAAACACACCGCAAGAAGCCGGTTGTAAAAAAGGAGGGTGGCGGTAACGATGAAAGCGTCCAGAATCAGCACCAGGACGATGTCCCGGCTGGAAATAAGCAGGATATCTCCAAAAAGAAAGCTTGAAATTTCAAAATATCCCGGGGTAAGATCAATAAATATCAGTCCTGCGGCCATGCCCACGGACCAGATGGCACCAATGACGGTATCTTCCCTTTCCTTTGCATACAAAGAGACCAGCCCCGTGATAATGGCAGCAGCCAGGGCCGATGCCACAGCTCCCATCATGGGGGTGAGCCAGGTAAGGCCAAAGGTTCTGTTCAGGTACAGGGCCGCCCCAATGCCCCCAAAGGCGCAGTGAGAGATGGCTCCGGCAAGGTAGCTGATGCGTTTGGTCACCACATAGGTGCCGATGATGCCAAAGGAAATGCTGGCCAGGATTCCCACAATCAGGGCATTTCTTAAAAATTGAAAATCAGGCTGGGTCAATATCTGGATAAGATCAGTCATGCATGTGCCCCATTTCACAGCAGCGGTGGTCATGGCGTATCATTTTAAGATCTCCTCCGTAAATGTCTTTTATCATGGTGCCGTCAATGGTGGTGGTGGGATGGATCACCACCTGGCGATTGACGCAGATAACACTTTTCACCACCTGGGAGGTGAATCCAAGGTCATGGGATACCAGAAGTATGGTCATTCTGTGGTTCAGACGTTGCAAAATGTTGAACAGATCTTTTTCTGATTCCTGGTCAATGTTGGAGGTGGGTTCATCCAGCAGCAGCAGTTCAGGTTCGCTGCAAAGGGCCCGGGCAATCAGTACCCGTTGCTTTTGACCACCGGACAGGGCATTGAAATGGGTTTCCTTAAAGGTGTCCATCTTCACCTCTTCCAGGGCCGTTGCTGCGGCATCCCTGTCCCGGGAGCTGTAACGTCCCCATTTGCATCTGGCCAGTCTTCCCATGAGGGCCACATCCATGACAGTGACGGGGAACTGCATATCCAGATGGGAGTATTGGGGCATGTAACCTATTTTAACCCGGCTTTTTGCCGGGGAAGTGCCAAAAATTTTGATGGTACCGGAACTGGGGGGTAATAGCCCCAGGAGCAATTTTAACAGGGTGGTCTTGCCCCCGCCGTTGGGGCCCACAATGGTGGCAAAATCCCCTTGGGGAACGGTGAGGTTGACATCCTTCAACACATTCCTGGCCTGGTAGGCAAAACTCATGTTTTTTATTTCAACAACTTGTGGCGTTTCCACAATATTAATAAATTCCTTTAATATTAAATCAAGAGCAGATAAATATTTGTTCAGGTTTTATTTAAAACCGGGACGCAGGCTTTTTACCAGCTCACCATTTTTAGCACATATGAAAAATAATTGAAATTGAATATGCCGGGTTGATCTTAAAGGGCCTTAAGGAATTGCGGGCTTGGTCATAAGGGAGTCAGCAATTTTTAATTTACCATTTAATACTCGATGGTTGTTATTTTTCGTGAATGAGACCCCGAATAAACGGTAAATTAAAAATTGCTGACTCCCTAAGGTCGGCTATTTTATGAAGGATTTTAATGATGAAAATTAAATTTGATTATTACGGTGACTTGCGGCGAGCAAGTTTTTGTCTCCCGTATGGTGGCCAGCTTATGATCCCCAAAAAAATTCATCAGCCATAAGTCTTTTAATTTGTGATACACATAGTCTGTTTTTTTGAAACTGAATGCACTGAATGAGAACTTCGAACTCATGAATAAAGAAAAAAATATCCCAGGGTGGTATAAATGGCAAAAAAGAGAAAACGTGGTAATCTCATAAAAAAAATGAAACAAAAATTCATGGGCTTGCCTTTTGAAGATTTGATGGAAAAAGCGGACAACTTTCTTGCCTCCGGCAAGCCGAGGGATGCCATTAAGGTCTATAAAATAGCAATTAAAGCATCAAAATCATCGGAGCAGTTGAAAGTTGTTCATAACAACCTATTTATGGCGTATCTGGAGAGGGTAAAGGAACTCACCGAAAAAAATATGCTTGTTGAGGCAAAGGCCCTTGAAAAACAATCTTTGACTTATTTACCCGCCCCGGAGCTCATGAATCGGACTGGTATGATTGCATTTTTGGAAATGAGTGATATCCGGGAAATTTTTGAATATGTTGTGAAATACCTTAAGTGCCAAGGAGATGATCGTATTGTGTCTGCCATGATTGCCGATGCAATTCTACTCAACAATGCATGGCATTTTCTGGAAAAAACAGATGATGCCGGGGGGCTCTCCCGGGATGCATCCATTGTCAAATCGTCTGTTCCTCTTATGGATAAAGGGCATTGGGAAAAGGCGGCGCAGTCTATGAAGACCTTGCCACGGACATCTCCATTTGCCCATATTCGCATGTTTTGCCGGGCAATGGCTTTATTTGCCGCCGGGGATGACAAGAAAATGATAAAGGCCATTTCTTTTATTCCCGGGCAGTCTGTTTTTCGAAAGATTGCAGACACCCTTGAAACAACGGTTCAATGTGTTGAGGAAAAGCGTATGATCCAGGGAGATCAAAGCCTTGTCGGCTGTTTGTGGGAGGGGCCGTTAACTGTCTGGGAAACGGCGGATGAAATTATCAAGCAGCTTGAGAAAAAGAAGTTTGATAAGAAAACAAAACAGTTGATCCGGGATTTTTCAACCGCTGTTTTGCCGGATAATCCAGAGTATGCCCGGCAATATATCCTGGAAACCCTGTGGCAGCAAAATATTTCCGATGAAAGAAAGTTCATTGCACTTGAGAAGTCATTATTGCCTGAAAAAGCTGATCTGATAAGTGCAAAGCGAGGGATCGTATTTCCCGAAAACGCTCTTTTAAATACTGTGAAATATCTTGATTGTTTAAAAAAGTCCGGCGTTGATGCCCATCTTCTTGCATTGACGGAATCCCTTATTATTTTTTCTCTTTGTGATTATATTCAGGGGGGATCAGAATCGGCTGTTTTGAATGAGGCTTCTGAGAAAGTGACAAAAAGATTTGGTATCTCTTCCAATGATGATTTTGATTTGAGGTTCATGCAGTTTGTTGCTCACGGTATTAAATGTGATCCCAAAAACCGACCTCTTTATGAATTATCGGCCAACCTGAAGAGCCATTCAAGGAAATTAAAAAATCTTAAAGAACAATTGCTTCTTTCCATGTGTGAGGTGTATCCGGAAGATCCTTATCCCTGCATTGAACTGGCTTCTTTATATCATTCCAAGAATGCTTTTAGAAAGGCTGAAAACATTCTTAAAAAAGCCATGGAGATTGCCCCCTATGACAGCCGGGTGCAGGATCAGCATCTCATATCACTCATTATATCCGCAGATAAAGGCGTTAATAAAAGTAATTTTCACCTTGTCTGGAAAGATTTTGAAAAGGCTCAAAAACTTGATACCGGTAATAATGTTATCCTTTTGCGGGAAAAAGAATTGTTCTATAAAATTTGTGAAAAGCCTGAAATTCCCGAAAAAATCATTCGCATGCACCTGGATGAACTCTCAAGTGTGGAGCGCCTTAAAATTATCTCCATGCTGAGAATGGATGCTGAAAATAAACCCAAGCAGGGCAGGGCAAAGATACTGCGTAAAGTGCAATCTCTTCTTGAAAAAGAACTTAAACATATCTCCACATTGTCCTCAATGGAGATAATTCAGATCCTGAAGCCCTTTCCCCGGGAGTGGAAATATGTTTTTAAAAGCTTGCGTGTGGATAGCCTTTTTTTTGAATCCATGGATCACATATTGAAATATCTGGATGATAATGATTTGATTAAGCTTACCGATCAAATTCTTATCCCTGATAATTTTGAATTTTTTCAAGAAGCGTTTTATATGCGAACTCAGGAGGGGCGCTTTGAGGATGGTTTGATTTTATTTTACTCCCTTGTGCTGGACGGTCTTGTGGAGGATGATTGGGATATTGACGCTTTTATTGATCTTTTGGATGATGTCGACGCTGAGACAAGAAAAAAGATTCATGAGGCAGGCAACAGACTTTCCAGATATACCCACGGGCCCTACAAACATGCTCTTCAGACCCTTAATTTCGGCTTTTTGGATGATATGTTTTCTGGACCCTGGCTTGATGATGATGATGATGATGATGATTTTATGGATGATGATTTTAATCCTTTTGATCTTTTGGGCGGTGGTATGCCGGAGCCGGATGATCCCATGGTAAGGTCTGCCATGCTGGACATGGCAAAAAGTCTTAAAAAAAGAGATCCTGACGCTTTTAATAATATGTTTGAAGAGATCCGGACCGGGATAGAGGGATTTCTTGATGAGAACGAAATTCGGGGGCTTCCCAAATTTCTACTTAAAAATTTTAGACCGGTTCTTGAAGAAGCGGGCATGTTCGATATCCCTCTTCTCTTGCTTAAAACTTTCTTTTTAAAAGAGGCTAAGGAACAGTTTTCAAGGGAAGCTAAAATTATATTTCTGGATTAATTATTTTACTCAACTTTCGGTGTTCGCATTTCGTGGTGGGGTCAGGCTTTCGTTATTGACATTATCGAGGCTTTTTTCGTTGGCAAAGGCCTTGGTCGATAACATCAATAACAAAAGCCTGCCCCCGTCGGCACACTGACCCCATCGGGGGGGCGGCTCTGCTGAGGTTGCCCTGGAGGCTGCCTCTTCATATAACCGCCACGGACGGACCGTGTTCTGATCCCGTTCCGCCCACAACAAAGCTTGAAATACACCCCTGATTTGCGGAGTATTTCATATAAAAAAAGAAAAATATTTTAACATCAGGAAAAAATATGCTGAAATCTTATCTTGTTCTTGGTCTGTCCCTGGATGCTACGGATCAGGAAATCAGAAAAAAATATTTACAGCTTGTAAAAGCGTACAGTCCGGAAAAAACACCTGAAACATTTAAAGAAATAACAACGGCCTATGAATCCATTAAAGATCAAAGATCCCGGGCAGAAACGGAATTGTTTTCCGCTTTGAAAAATATGGAGACATCGGAGACCCTTAAAAGCCTTGCCGCATATATTAAGGTGAAACGACGGAATCCCGGGCTTCAGGAACTTTTAAACGCCATAAATTAATTGGATTGTTTCATGTCCGGCATGTCTTTAAAGATGAAATGATGCCCCCGAGGGGCAATGGGCGGCCCGGAACCGTAGACGGCTCGATTGGCCGGTTTCTATTGCCCCTTGGGGGGGCTCTGCTGAGGTAAACACTGATCAAAAGATCTAAACTATTTTTCAATTTGTATGAAGGATGTCAAAAAATCATGGATAACATATGAAATCACCAGATAAAAATACCCTTTGCACAGCAACTGAGAGCCGCAGCCTGCTTCAAACAATAACGGCTCCTTTTATAAAAATGAAGCAAAACCTTTCCGGTTTTTTTAAAAAAGAATCCCGGACATCCCTGCCATCCACCGGTGAGCAGGTAGCCAAGGAAGAAGGCGTTGATGCAGAATTATGGAAAACCCGGGCCCTTGAGGATTTTAAATCCTGGCTTTCGGATATGCCGTCTGAAACACCCCCTTCTTTGTCGGTCACACCGGATACCTGTGATTTATACACCTTGCTTTCTGAATTCACGACTTTGAAGCAAGAAATAAAGATGCAAAACAGAGAGCAGCACCGGACGTTAAAAGCCATGACCCGGATTCAAGCCATGACCGATGAGTATCAGGAGATCATGGGCCGGTTTAATGACAAGACAAAACAAATTGCCACCCTGGAAGAAGGTATTCGAAAAGAAACTGAAAAAAGAACGGCCATCTCTTTTCTGGATGTGCGGGACAGTCTGGTTCGTGGCAAAAAGACCTGTGTGGCAGCTGCCGGTGCAAAAGGTTTTTTCCGGAGGGTCCCAAGGGAGCTGGCCAATATCCCCAAGGGCTATGAAATGGCCATCAGAAAATTTGATGCTTCCCTTGCTCTGTTGGATATTTATCCCCTGGAAACCGATGGGGTTGCCTTTGATCCCATGACCATGAAGGCCCTGGAGAAAAAGGCGGTAAATGGTATGAGTAAAGGAACTGTTGTGGAAACCGTATCCGGAGGATTTCGGCAGGGAGATGAGATTTTAAGATATGCCCAGGTTATTGTAGCAGATTGAGGGCGTATGCCCGACGATTATGACCCACATGTTCTGGCGGACACAGCGAATATTAAAATATGGTATCATGCCGCCCCCCCCGACGGGCAATGGTCCCGGCCCGGAACTGTAGACAGCTCAATTGGCCTGTTCCTATTGCCCGTCGGGGGTGGCTCTGCCGGGGTAAACTTGGAGGCTGCCTTTAGACCTTAGGAAGTCAGCAGTTTTCAATTTACCGTTTATCCAATATGCCACCTATAAAATATGGCAGTCTGAGTTTTGTAAATGGTAAATCAATAAGGTCTGACTCCCTTATTCTGACCCGGTTCTGCCCACAACAAAGATAAAAATACATGGCTGTGAACACCGACCACAACGAACAATGAAAAAGTAGTTGCTGTGAGCACCCAGAACCTAATACCCGGTACCCAGCACCCGCTTTTTCATATAACTGCCATGGGCAGACCTTATTCTGAACTCGGTCTGGCCATAATGAAGATTGAAATACATCCCTGATTTGCGGAGTATTTCATATAAAAGAAAATATAAGGATATTATAGATGGAACCTATTATAGGAATAGACCTTGGGACAACAAATTCTGAAGTGGGATTTATTGTGGACGGTAAAACCGAAATTCTCAAGGAAAAGGACAACGGAATTGTGCCGTCCTGTGTGGGCCTTACGGAATCAGGAACCGTTATTGTGGGCATTGCAGCCAGAAATCAGGCAACATTGTATCCTGAAAAAACAGTGCTTTCCATCAAACGCCTTATGGGCTCCAATGAACAGGTTCTTCTGGGAGAAAACCACTATACTCCCCAGGAGATTTCTGCTTTTATTTTAAAGGAACTCAAGGAGAGAGCCCAGAGAGTAACAGGAAAAACTGTTTCAAAAGCCGTCATCACCACCCCTGCCTATTTCACGGATATTCAGCGACAGGCAACAAGGGAAGCCGGTGAGATTGCAGGGCTCACCGTTGTCCGCATACTCAATGAACCCACGGCAGCAGCACTTGCCTATGAATCCTCCGATGCCATGGCCCGGACCATAATGGTGTATGACCTTGGGGGGGGAACCTTTGATGTCTCCATTGTGAGAATTGAAGACGGGGTGGTGGAGGTGCTTTCATCCACTGGAGATAATCATCTGGGAGGGGATGATTTTGACCATGAGATTGAAAAAAAACTTCTGGCACATCTTAAACAGGAGTGTGACGTTGATTTGACAGAGGATTTAATTGCCAGGGCAAGGCTTAAGCGTGCCGCTGAAAAAGCAAAAATTGAACTTTCCAGCGCCCCCTATGCTGCCATTGAAGAGGATCACATCGCCAAATCCGGAAAAAAAGATGTGCACCTTTCCTATGAATTGTCCCGTATGGAATTTGAAGATGCCATTGATGGATATCTTCAAAAGACCATGGAGAGTGTGAACAAAGCATTAAAAGATGCCGATATCTTACCTTCGGCCCTGGAAAAGATCATCCTTGTGGGAGGTTCCACAAGGATTCCAAAGCTTTCAGTAATGCTGGAAGAAACCTTTGGCATTCTGCCCAACCAGGAAATTGATCCTGATCTGTGTGTTGCCATGGGAGCTGCCATACAGGCCGGTCGGGAAATGGGATTGGATTCTTCCAGCGTGCTACTTGATGTCACCCCATACACCTTTGGCACTGCGGCCTTAGGGGAGCTTGACGGAATGGTTTCTGAAAATGTTTTTGTACCGCTGATTCGTAGAAATTCTAAGCTTCCCGCCATTAAAAGCGAGGTGTTCTGGACCGTGATCCCAGACCAGGTAATGGCTAAGGTTGAAGTTTACCAGGGGGAAAATTCCAATACCCTGGATAATGTACTCATCGGTACTTATAATCTTGATTTAAGCCCCAGACAGCCCCCCAACAGCCCGGTGGTTGTTAAATATGAACTGGATCTGAACGGTATCCTTAAAGTCACAGCCATTGAGAAAAATACGGGCAAGAGAATTACCGGTGTTATTGAAAATGCCTTTTCTCAGATTTCCCATGACGGTGTCTCCATGTCAAAAAGTAAAATTGATGATGTGTGGGCATCCGACGCAATAATAGACGTCTCCCATGATGAGGGTGATTCACACAGGGACGATGGTGCAGAATCGGAACCTGAAGGCGGTGAATTTCAAGCTTTGATCGCCAATGCCCGGGAACTCCTGGAAGATGCTGCATCGGAGGATAGTGAGGAAATTATTAATTTGATTGAAGATATCAATAATAACCTTAAAGAGGGAAATCTGGATGCCGCCCGGGAGTCGGCAGAAGCCCTTGAAGATATCCTTTTTTATCTTGAGTAATATTTTTGAGAAGTAAAAGGAAATATCATGGAAAAATGTCCGGTGTGCAGGGCTGCTGTGACCCATCAGACAACATGTCGCAGGTGCAAGACAGATCTTTCCACTTTATTAAAGATGGAGTCAGATGCCTTGATTTACAGGGATCAGGCCATGGAGGCCTTTAAAGAAGAAAATTTTATGCAGATGTTTGAATTTGCAAAACGTTCTGCAGCCCTTGTGGGCAGCCCTGAAGCCAGGAAGTTGCTTGCCTTTGCTGCTGTTCTGGTAAAGAGATATACCCTTGCCTGCAAGCTTTTTTGAAATGATCACCGGTCTCTGCTTATAATCGTCACGAGCAGAGCATGTTAACCGAGGGGCAATGGTCCCGGCCCGGAACTGTAGACAGCTCAATTGGCCGATTTCTATTGCCCCTCGGGGGGGCTCTGCTGAGGATGCTCGGAAATTTTATTTTCTAATAAAAAAAACAAAAAGGGGACAAACCACTTTGGCCTGTCCCCTTTAATATTCAATGGTGGGCGATACTGGGATTGAACCAGTGACTTCTACCGTGTGAATCTGATAAGCCCATGTTTTTATGGTATTTATACTCTCTTGCTACTGCTCGTGATCCTTTGTTTGCGGTACTTTCCAGCCTTTTTATTCATTTCTGTTTTTCCCTGTTTTTTTCTGTACCGGTCACTAAATGGTCACAATTTGTGATGCGTTGCGTCAGCTGAAATTATCAATATCGGGAAACCCCGTATTGTCAGGAAACCCCATAGCTGTGTATGGACAACAATCAATTGAAGGTTTGGAATTGATTAGTTGTGAAGCCGAATGTAGCCAAGTGGAGCTGGGGCCAATTTTTTTTACCAAAAACCATAAAATACAGATCATTCCGTACACTCTTTCAAGGGCGCGTTTTTCAAGGGATAGTTTTTCAAAATATGGAAGATTTAAGACCGGTAAAGGGTTATTTGATGACTGGTTCCAAATTCTTGTGTGATGTGCACATCTATTGCGAAGAATGTTTATTTCATGGAGCCAGTTTTCCAAAATCATTTTATTATTTATCCCAAGGCGAGAGCATATCCGCCCTTGATATTTGCCTTTGAGCATTGAATAATACTTTGAGAGAGTACCAAAGTCCCAGCTTTCCACAGCGACCCAAAAGGGGATAGCCTTCTTTTTTATTTTATGCCATTTAATACAATCTTCTTTGCTTCTATTAATTGCAATTTGTTGTTTAGCGTGCCATTCCTTCCAAAGGTTTCTTTCTTTTTTTGTTTTCTTATCAGTCCATGTTTTTAATTTTCTGGGATTTATGAATGAATCATTCATGTATGCGAGGGGATCATGATATCCGACCTCATGGGCAATCACAGACCTTATATGAATTTCGACTCGTTCAATGGCATCCAACATTAACAGACGAAGTCTTTTATCAAACAGGTATAATTGAACTATTTTATTGAAATCTGTACCAGGTTGAAAACTATCCTTCCGAATTGGTTGCTTTGTTCCAGGATGGAGTATACCAACACCCGAAACGTCTTTTTTAACTTCTCTGCATGGAAACCAAAATCCACTTAAGCGATAGTATCCAATTTGAGATAATTTTCTTTCAGCACGTTCTCTGTCTGGTATGATCAGGCCTCTACTTTCAAGTAGAGCAACCAACTGTGAATAATTTTGGTGGGGCTTCGGAGGAGATAACATATGTTCTTTCAATTGAAAAAGGCCCTAAAAACAAGAAGGCCCAAACGTAATATCGAACAAAGCCAATATCAGAGGTTTGGGCACGATTACTGATAAGTTTACAATAAATTGCCATTTTGTCAAGTCAGAAATTACACAATAGATAACGGCATCATGGCCTTGTGAAAAATTTTTCACCTGTGCGAGTCCGTTCTGGGCAAGGCACATAATAAAAAGAACCAAACTAATTTAAAAAAAACTTGACTATAATAAAATGTCAATGGTCACGAAAAATTGAGCCATTTACGGTCATCAAAAATGAGCCACACCGATTCATTTTAAAAATCTCCTTTGTTTTTTTCTGTTGAGGGGGGATAATATTTGAACCCAGCTTCAATCAACATATATTCCAGCACTATTCCAACTTCACCTCGTCTTTTGAGTTCATCAAGCATCCATTTTTGTATTCGGGCATTGACATGAACTCGTTTTAGGTGTGCTGGTAGTTTAGGCTTTGGTTTTCCCCTGTATCCTCCACGTTTTTCTACCATATGCATACCGCCTTCCGGCAAGATGGTAGTTGGAGAAGACTGGTATTCTGGAACTTTAGATAATTGTGCCACGCTTTACAAAAAAACAGGGCCATTTTCGAGATAATTTTTTCCCTTTCCTTGACACTGTCCATATTCATGGCTTTTTACCTTTAAGTCTGTAACTGTTACCTTTAATATTAATGACGGCGCTGTGGTGAAGCAATCGGTCAAGGATGGCCGTCACTATGATCGGGTCATGGAACAGCTCCGTCCAGTCTCCGAATGCCTTATTTGAGGTAACAATGGTACTACTCTTCTCGTAACGATTGGCAATAAAACGAAAGAATAAATTGCATTCTTCCCTGGTGATGGGCGTGTAACCTACTTCATCAACAACCACCAAGGATGATTTGTAGTATCCACGGCCTTTACCCGGTTTCCCGGCTTCGTGATCCTTTCGTAGCTTGATAATCAGATCTTCCATGTTGGTAAAATAAATACTCATGCCGGATTGGCATGCCTTCAACGCAAGAGATACCCCAAGGTGTGTCTTCCCAACACCGGGGGGACCAAGAAAAATTACATTGCCTTTTTCACGGATAAAGCTCAGGTCAAAAAGTCCCATGATTTTTTGTTTATCCAGGCCGGGTTGGAAGGAGAAATCAAAGTCATCAATGCTTTTGATATACGGCAGCCCAGATATCTTCAATGCGGTTTCGATCCGGCGCTGCTCCTTTGCCGCCACTTCCTCTTCAAGCAGTTCATCCAGAAAGGACAGATAGCTTTTTCCCTGTTCCTCGGCTGTTTTGGCAAGGCTGCCTAAAATTTCATAGATCCGGGAAAGCTTGAGCCGGTTAAGATTGGATTCAATGCGATCCATTACAAGGGTATCACTCATACAGGCACCTCCTGCATTATCTCTTCATAGGCCGATATGGGACGAACCTCAACATCCATGTCATATTTGGGTTTCTGGGGGCTGATTGTCTGTTTCGCCCGGCCCTTACTCTTTTTACCATGGTGATATTTACGCCGATTCATTTCCATGTCTTTTTTCAGATCCTCGTAGAATCCCTTCTTCTGGATCAAATTCCCTTTTGTTGATGGGATGTCATAGGTGACTACCAGCCAACTGTTTTGGAAAATGCGTAGCTGACCACCTTTCAGGCGAAGTATGACTTGTTCTCCCACCAGGGTGTGGGGTACGACATAACGGTTCCCTTTAAAATGAACAGTGCAGTCTTTATAGACCTGCCGATAAATACGATATGAGGTGTCAAACGGCTGGGGAGGCAGTACATTTAAATGTGGCTGCTCCCGTTTAAACCGGATGCTGACTTTCTCATGGGTGGTGCCATGTATCCGTTCATCTTTTTTTATAACCCAAGACCAAAGGTCCTTGTTGGCCCTCACCAGGTTTACAAAGCCGTATCCCCGCCAGAACCCTTCTCGAATGAAGGTATAAGGCCGTTCAACCTTCCCCTTAACCCAAGCGGCATAAGCAGGGGCCACCTTAGGAGAAAATCCGTAATGGATGGCAAAGCCTACCAGGGTTGAGTTAAATTTGTCCTTGCCGGCCAACTTGGCGATATACACATTCTTCATGCGATCATAGAGTATTTGATCCGGTACACCGGCAAAATATTCAAAGGCATGTATATGGCAGTCAAGAAAGCTTGGCATGTCGCATTTTTCGATCAATTCGGTATAGATCTTCCGGGAATATCCCAAAATCATTGAAAATAGGTACAGCTTTTTTACACTACCGTCGGGAAACTCAACCTGAAATTCTCCGAAATCCACCTGGGCCTGATGGCCGGGTTCGGTTTCAAATCGCATGTACGCAATTTTTTGTTTTTGTTTTTTGAGTTTACCGACCTTTCGTTTCACAGTTTCATAACTGCCGCTATATCCCTGATTGACAAGGCGGTCATAAATCCAGGTGGCGGTGTAATACTCGTCTTCCTCAAGCCAGGCTTTGATGGTGTTGAGATAAGGATCAAGAATACTCGTACGATGATATCATTTTGGATTTTTCAAACAGCCTTCCGGGGATTCAAGGTACTTTTTGACGGTGTTACGGCTTATGCCCAGACGTCGGGCTATGGCCCGCTGGGTCAAGCCGGACCTGTGCAGATCCAGTATATCCAAAATGGTCTCCTTTTTTTCATAAACACTCCACTGTTATCCCGGATAAAATTACTAATATAAGCATTTACCCGGGAAATTGAACAGGGGGGAGTTAACCTGCGGTCCCCTCTGTTCAATTCCCTAGTCCTAAAACAAGCGTGTTCATTAAAGTTCGATCGCGGACAGCTTCGATATTCTTAAAAGGATACCTTTGTAGCATAATTGAAAAAAACAAGAAAAA